>NZ_JBIPCM010000052.1:0-201 GCF_044007415.1 Flavobacterium sp. FlaQc-28 | reverse complement strand
CAGGAACAAACGGAACATTAACGATTTGTTCAGGCAGCACAGTAACATCAGGATCATTATTTGCAGCATTAGGCGGAAGCCCAGATGCAGGAGGAACTTGGTCTCCAGCTTTCGCAGGAGCAGGAACTTATACTTATACTGTGGCGGCTACAGCTCCATGTACTGTTGATGCTGTTTCGACAGTTTCAGTAACAGAGCAGG
>NZ_JBIPCM010000051.1:0-208 GCF_044007415.1 Flavobacterium sp. FlaQc-28 | reverse complement strand
CAGGAACAAACGGAACATTAACGATTTGTTCAGGCAGTACAGTAACATCAGGATCATTATTTGCAGCATTAGGCGGAAGTGCAGATGCAGGAGGAACTTGGACTCCAGCTTTCGCAGGAGCAGGAACTTATACTTATACTGTGGCGGCTACAGCTCCATGTACTGTTGATGCTGTTTCGACAGTTTCAGTAACAGAGCAGGCGCAGCC
>NZ_JBIPCM010000050.1:0-208 GCF_044007415.1 Flavobacterium sp. FlaQc-28 | reverse complement strand
GGCTGCGCCTGCTCTGTTACTGAAACTGTCGAAACAGCATCAACAGTACATGGAGCTGTAGCCGCCACAGTATAAGTATAAGTTCCTGCTCCTGCGAAAGCTGGAGTCCAAGTTCCTCCTGCATCTGGGCTTCCGCCTAATGCTGCAAATAATGATCCTGATGTTACTGTGCTGCCTGAACAAATCGTTAATGTTCCGTTTGTTCCTG
>NZ_JBIPCM010000049.1:0-208 GCF_044007415.1 Flavobacterium sp. FlaQc-28 | reverse complement strand
CAGGAACAAACGGAACATTAACGATTTGTTCAGGCAGCACTGTAACATCAGGATCATTATTTGCAGCATTAGGCGGAAGCCCAGATGCAGGAGGAACTTGGACTCCAGCTTTCGCAGGAGCAGGAACGTATACTTACACCGTGGCGGCTACAGCTCCATGTACTGTTGATGCTGTTTCGACAGTTTCAGTAACAGAGCAGGCGCAGCC
>NZ_JBIPCM010000048.1:0-208 GCF_044007415.1 Flavobacterium sp. FlaQc-28 | reverse complement strand
CAGGAACAAACGGAACATTAACGATTTGTTCAGGCAGTACAGTAACATCAGGATCATTATTTGCAGCATTAGGCGGAAGTGCAGATGCAGGAGGAACTTGGACTCCAGCTTTCGCAGGAGCAGGAACGTATACTTACACCGTGGCGGCTACAGCTCCATGTACTGTTGATGCTGTTTCGACAGTTTCAGTAACAGAGCAGGCGCAGCC
>NZ_JBIPCM010000047.1:0-208 GCF_044007415.1 Flavobacterium sp. FlaQc-28 | reverse complement strand
CAGGAACAAACGGAACATTAACGATTTGTTCAGGCAGCACAGTAACATCAGGATCATTATTTGCAGCATTAGGCGGAAGCCCAGATGCAGGAGGAACTTGGTCTCCAGCTTTCGCAGGAGCAGGAACGTATACTTACACCGTGGCGGCTACAGCTCCATGTACTGTTGATGCTGTTTCGACAGTTTCAGTAACAGAGCAGGCGCAGCC
>NZ_JBIPCM010000046.1:0-217 GCF_044007415.1 Flavobacterium sp. FlaQc-28 | reverse complement strand
GTTCCTGCTCCTGCGAAAGCTGGAGTCCAAGTTCCTCCTGCATCTGCACTTCCGCCTAATGCTGCAAATAATGATCCTGATGTTACTGTACTGCCTGAACAAATCGTTAATGTTCCGTTTGTTCCTGCATCTGGCTGCGCCTGCTCTGTTACTGAAACTGTCGAAACAGCATCAACAGTACATGGAGCTGTAGCCGCCACGGTGTAAGTATACGTTC
>NZ_JBIPCM010000045.1:0-222 GCF_044007415.1 Flavobacterium sp. FlaQc-28 | reverse complement strand
TTTGGATATGATCGAATAAAACAAACAGGAGAGGCAGGGGCTAGAAAAAAGACTAGTAATAAGTGGTTTGAAACACAAGATAGTATAAGTTATTGGGAGGATTTTTCTAAACAAAAAATTGTGTGGGCAGAAACCATGCGTATTCATAAAGACACGTCAATCAAGTTTCCGCGATTTGGCATTGATAATGGAGGTGAGCTGTTAACTGATAAAACTTGTTTT
>NZ_JBIPCM010000044.1:0-227 GCF_044007415.1 Flavobacterium sp. FlaQc-28 | reverse complement strand
TTATACTGTGGCGGCTACAGCTCCATGTACTGTTGATGCTGTTTCGACAGTTTCAGTAACAGAGCAGGCGCAGCCAGATGCAGGAACAAACGGAACATTAACGATTTGTTCAGGCAGCACTGTAACATCAGGATCATTATTTGCAGCATTAGGCGGAAGCCCAGATGCAGGAGGAACTTGGTCTCCAGCTTTCGCAGGAGCAGGAACGTATACTTATACTGTGGCGG
>NZ_JBIPCM010000043.1:0-227 GCF_044007415.1 Flavobacterium sp. FlaQc-28 | reverse complement strand
TTACACCGTGGCGGCTACAGCTCCATGTACTGTTGATGCTGTTTCGACAGTTTCAGTAACAGAGCAGGCGCAGCCAAATGCAGGAACAAACGGAACATTGACGATTTGTTCAGGCAGCACTGTAACATCAGGATCATTATTTGCAGCATTAGGCGGAAGCCCAGATGCAGGAGGAACTTGGTCTCCAGCTTTCGCAGGAGCAGGAACGTATACTTATACTGTGGCGG
>NZ_JBIPCM010000042.1:0-232 GCF_044007415.1 Flavobacterium sp. FlaQc-28 | reverse complement strand
CAGCTTTCGCAGGAGCAGGAACGTATACTTATACTGTGGCGGCTACAGCTCCATGTACTGTTGATGCTGTTTCGACAGTTTCAGTAACAGAGCAGGCGCAGCCAGATGCAGGAACAAACGGAACATTGACGATTTGTTCAGGCAGCACTGTAACAGCAGCGGCATTATTCGCTCAGTTAGGCGGAAGTGCAGATGCAGGAGGAACTTGGTCTCCAGCTTTCGCAGGAGCAGG
>NZ_JBIPCM010000041.1:0-243 GCF_044007415.1 Flavobacterium sp. FlaQc-28 | reverse complement strand
CTGTTACTGAAACTGTCGAAACAGCATCAACAGTACATGGAGCTGTAGCCGCCACAGTATAAGTATAAGTTCCTGCTCCTGCGAAAGCTGGAGACCAAGTTCCTCCTGCATCTGCACTTCCGCCTAATGCTGCAAATAATGATCCTGATGTTACTGTGCTGCCTGAACAAATCGTTAATGTTCCGTTTGTTCCTGCATCTGGCTGCGCCTGCTCTGTTACTGAAACTGTCGAAACAGCATCAA
>NZ_JBIPCM010000040.1:0-246 GCF_044007415.1 Flavobacterium sp. FlaQc-28 | reverse complement strand
AAAGAAGTTAAAAGTGATGTTAAAAACGAATGTGGTACAGAATATACCTTAACTCGTACATGGACAACAAGTGACTGCGGAGGAAATTCAATTTCGTATACTCAAGTTATAACAGTAAGAGATACTAACACTCCTATTGCAAATGTTCCAGTAACATTAATTCCTCAAGGTACAACTACAGGGCCAATCTTACTGCGTGTAACTGGAGCCGATGGTATGTACAGCTTCACAGGAATGCCTGCAGGA
>NZ_JBIPCM010000039.1:0-249 GCF_044007415.1 Flavobacterium sp. FlaQc-28 | reverse complement strand
ATTTTGTTTTACCGCAAATTGATTGATTTCAAATCTTTGATTTTCTACTGTTTGTTTATCAGTACTAACTCTGATGTATCCGTATATCATATTTTTATGGGTAAAAATAGCTTATTTTAATTGACCGTTATTGAGAGGACGTGATGTTAAACGATATTCTTATGAATTTGCTGATTTTTACATTATTGCAACATTTCCAAGTTTAAAAATTGACATTGAAGAATATCCGTCTGTGAAACAGCATCTTAT
>NZ_JBIPCM010000038.1:0-255 GCF_044007415.1 Flavobacterium sp. FlaQc-28 | reverse complement strand
TGTTTATTAGCAAGTATTTGTCTCTTTCCAGAAATACAGTAAAGAAATACATCTCTTTATTTGAAGTACTTGGATTAAGCCTTGAATCGATTAATCAAAAAACAGATGCAGAATTAGACACACTTTTTTCCCAAAGCACAGAAGAGGTTACGACTCCAAGGATGCAAAAGGTCTATGAGTTTTTCCCCCAAATGGAACGGGAATTAAAGAAAACAGGCGTAACCATGTATGGCATGTGGGAGCGTTATCTCTCTT
>NZ_JBIPCM010000037.1:0-255 GCF_044007415.1 Flavobacterium sp. FlaQc-28 | reverse complement strand
CATTTCCTCCTGTTAAAGCATCATACCAAACAATATTTCCAGTTTCTGGACTTACATTTATACTTGCAATTGTTGGTGCATTTATTAAACAGAAGTCTTGATCTGTATCTGTTATGTTTGGTGTGCCTGGATCAGTAACACTTACAACTACAGCTTGTCTTACATTACTTTCACAAGTTGTTGTAGCATCTTTTAAGGCTGCATAATACGTTCTTGTAGTTAATGCTGTTGCTGCTGTTACTACATTTCCTCCTG
>NZ_JBIPCM010000036.1:0-255 GCF_044007415.1 Flavobacterium sp. FlaQc-28 | reverse complement strand
TCAGATCAATGGCTCCAGTTAATTGTCCGAAACATTTTACATCCGTTTTAGAAGACACTGTTATAGCTAATGCCGCATTTGGCTGTCCAATTACAATTGTTTCAACTGCAGTACATCCATTAGCATCTGTAACGGTAACTTCATAACTTCCATTGCCAATTGCAGTTAAATCCTGAGTCGTATTAGCAATAGCAATTCCTCCTTTTTTCCAAGAATAAGTATAAGCTCCAGTTCCTCCTGCTACAGTCAGATCAA
>NZ_JBIPCM010000035.1:0-255 GCF_044007415.1 Flavobacterium sp. FlaQc-28 | reverse complement strand
AAGAATGTGAATTCCAAGTTCATAACTTTGAATACGGAAAATCAACACTTCCTGTCTTAGGAGACTATGTTTGGTATGATGTTAATGGAAATGGTGTACAAGACGAATGGTATGATGCTAATAATGAAGGTGTTGTAACTAAAAACATCCCAGACGCAGAGGGTGCCATAGATTACAGTCTTTGGGAATGGATCGATTTTAATGGCGATGGAAGTTATGCTGGTCCAGCAAATGCGGGTGAACTAAATGCCGGTG
>NZ_JBIPCM010000034.1:0-255 GCF_044007415.1 Flavobacterium sp. FlaQc-28 | reverse complement strand
CTGTGAATCCTACTCCAGCACCTCCAACAGCTTCAGCTCTAGTATATTGTTCATCAGAGAATAAAACAATAAATGATTTAACGGTTACAACAGGATCAAACCTTAAATGGTATACGACTGCTACAGGAGGAACTGCTTTGGCAGCATCAACTGTTGTGACAACTAATACTTATTATGTAAGCCAGAGTTCAGCTGCAGGATGTGAGAGTACAAGAACGTCAGTTTCAGTAACTGTGAATCCTACTCCAGCACCTC
>NZ_JBIPCM010000033.1:0-255 GCF_044007415.1 Flavobacterium sp. FlaQc-28 | reverse complement strand
CACCGGCATTTAGTTCACCCGCATTTGCTGGACCAGCATAACTTCCATCGCCATTAAAATCGATCCATTCCCAAAGACTGTAATCTATGGCACCCTCTGCGTCTGGGATGTTTTTAGTTACAACACCGTCATTATTAGCATCATACCATTCGTCTTGTACACCATTTCCATTAACATCATACCAAACATAGTCTCCTAAGACAGGAAGTGTTGATTTTCCGTATTCAAAGTTATGAACTTGGAATTCACATTCTT
>NZ_JBIPCM010000032.1:0-255 GCF_044007415.1 Flavobacterium sp. FlaQc-28 | reverse complement strand
TGTTTATTAGCAAGTATTTGTCTCTTTCCAGAAATACAGTAAAGAAATACATCTCTTTATTTGAAGTACTTGGATTAAGCCTTGAATCGATTAATCAAAAAACAGATGCAGAATTAGACACACTTTTCTCCCAAAGCACAGAAGAGGTTACGACTCCAAGGATGCAAAAGGTCTATGAGTTTTTCCCCCAAATGGAACGGGAATTAAAGAAAACAGGCGTAACCATGTATGGCATGTGGGAGCGTTATCTCTCTT
>NZ_JBIPCM010000031.1:0-258 GCF_044007415.1 Flavobacterium sp. FlaQc-28 | reverse complement strand
CCCACACAATTTTTTGTTTAGAAAAATCCTCCCAATAACTTATACTATCTTGTGTTTCAAACCACTTATTACTAGTCTTTTTTCTAGCCCCTGCCTCTCCTGTTTGTTTTATTCGATCATATCCAAAACTCATAAGATGCTGTTTCACAGACGGATATTCTTCAATGTCAATTTTTAAACTTGGAAATGTTGCAATAATGTAAAAATCAGCAAATTCATAAGAATATCGTTTAACATCACGTCCTCTCAATAACGGTC
>NZ_JBIPCM010000030.1:0-288 GCF_044007415.1 Flavobacterium sp. FlaQc-28 | reverse complement strand
TTATACTGTGGCGGCTACAGCTCCATGTACTGTTGATGCTGTTTCGACAGTTTCAGTAACAGAGCAGGCGCAGCCAGATGCAGGAACAAACGGAACATTAACGATTTGTTCAGGCAGCACTGTAACAGCAGCGGCATTATTCGCTCAGTTAGGCGGAAGTGCAGATGCAGGAGGAACTTGGTCTCCAGCTTTCGCAGGAGCAGGAACGTATACTTATACTGTGGCGGCTACAGCTCCATGTACTGTTGATGCTGTTTCGACAGTTTCAGTAACAGAGCAGGCGCAGCC
>NZ_JBIPCM010000029.1:0-343 GCF_044007415.1 Flavobacterium sp. FlaQc-28 | reverse complement strand
CTCCAGCTTTCGCAGGAGCAGGAACGTATACTTACACCGTGGCGGCTACAGCTCCATGTACTGTTGATGCTGTTTCGACAGTTTCAGTAACAGAGCAGGCGCAGCCAAATGCAGGAACAAACGGAACATTGACGATTTGTTCAGGCAGCACTGTAACAGCAGCGGCATTATTCGCTCAGTTAGGCGGAAGTGCAGATGCAGGAGGAACTTGGTCTCCAGCTTTCGCAGGAGCAGGAACGTATACTTACACCGTGGCGGCTACAGCTCCATGTACTGTTGATGCTGTTTCGACAGTTTCAGTAACAGAGCAGGCGCAGCCAAATGCAGGAACAAACGGAACATT
>NZ_JBIPCM010000028.1:0-349 GCF_044007415.1 Flavobacterium sp. FlaQc-28 | reverse complement strand
CCGACTACAACAGACAATTGCGCAGGAACGATAACAGGGACTACAACAACCCAATTTCCAATTACAACGCAGGGCGAAAGCGATGTTACATGGACATTTGATGACCGAAACGGCAACACAACAACCGCAGTTCAAAAAGTAATTTTAAAAGATGTTACAGCTCCAATAATTCCAACTTTAACAGCAGTAACAGCAGAATGTTCCGTTGATTCATTACCCGCGCCGACTACAACAGACAATTGCGCAGGAACGATAACAGGGACTACAACAACCCAATTTCCAATTACAACGCAGGGCGAAAGCGATGTTACATGGACATTTGATGACCGAAACGGCAACACAACAACCG
>NZ_JBIPCM010000027.1:0-355 GCF_044007415.1 Flavobacterium sp. FlaQc-28 | reverse complement strand
TACATTACTTTCACAAGTTGTTGTAGCATCTTTTAAGGCTGCATAATACGTTCTTGTAGTTAATGCTGTTGCTGCTGTTACTACATTTCCTCCTGTTAAAGCATCGTACCAAACAATATTTCCTGTTACTGGACTTACATTAATACTTGCAATTGTCGGTTCATTAACTAAACAGAAATCTTGATCTGTATCTCCAATATTTGGTGTGCCCGGATCTGTAACACTAATCGCTACTGCCAACCTTACATTACTTTCGCAAGTTGTTGTGGCATCTTTTAGAACAGCGTAATAAGTTCTTGTGGTCAACGCTGTTGATGCTGTTACCACATTTCCTCCTGTTGAGGCATCATACCAA
>NZ_JBIPCM010000026.1:0-362 GCF_044007415.1 Flavobacterium sp. FlaQc-28 | reverse complement strand
CACCGCTTCTGCCATTTTTAATCCCAACGAGCATCGTTTTCCTTCTCTGATTTCATTTTTCTTGATATTTTCTTCTGGAAACTCGTGCCCCAACCCCGATAGAAGCAAAAGATTGAAACGGATAGCGGGATTAAGATCCTAAAAATCCCAAATCCCAAACTCTAAAAAACTTCGACTTCGCTCAGACAGGAATATTCGCTTTTACTCTTATATATTACAGCAACTTCTCTACTTAATATATATGTATAAAAAATAAACCCGGCAGGTTTTAAAAACCTGCCGGGTTGTGAGTACTATATATTATAGTATTAGTTTTTATTGACCGCTTTTGCTTTCGCTTCCCAATGCTCCATCAAATTGTC
>NZ_JBIPCM010000025.1:0-468 GCF_044007415.1 Flavobacterium sp. FlaQc-28 | reverse complement strand
GGCACACCAAACATAACAGATACAGATCAAGACTTCTGTTTAATAAATGCACCAACAATTGCAAGTATAAATGTAAGTCCAGAAACTGGAAATATTGTTTGGTATGATGCTTTAACAGGAGGAAATGTGGTAACAGCAGCAACAGTATTAACTACAAGAACTTACTACGCTGCATTGAAAAATGCTACAACAACTTGCGAAAGCAATGTAAGATTAGCTGTAGCAGTAAATGTATCAGATCCTGGTACGCCAAATATTACAGATACAGATCAAGACTTCTGTTTAATAAATGCACCAACAATTGCGAACATTAATGTAAGTCCAGAAACAGGAAATATTGTTTGGTATGATGCCTCAACAGGAGGAAATGTGGTAACAGCATCAACAGCGTTGACCACAAGAACTTATTACGCTGTTCTAAAAGATGCCACAACAACTTGCGAAAGTAATGTAAGGTTGGCAGTAGCG
>NZ_JBIPCM010000024.1:0-571 GCF_044007415.1 Flavobacterium sp. FlaQc-28 | reverse complement strand
CAACCCAATTTCCAATTACAGCACAAGGCGAAACAGATGTTACATGGACATTTAATGACGGAAACGGAAACACTTCAACAGCTATTCAAAAAGTAATTTTAAAAGATATTACAGCTCCAGTAGTTCCAACTTTGACAAATATAACAGCAGAATGTTCCGTTGACACTATAACGGCGCCAACGACTACAGATAACTGTGCAGGAACGCTCACTGGAGTTACAACAACCCAATTTCCAATTACAACGCAAGGGGAAACAGATGTTACATGGACATTTAATGACGGAAACGGGAATAGTTCAACAGTCCTTCAAAAAGTAATTTTAAAAGATATAACGGCTCCAACAGTTCCAACTTTGACAAATGTAACAGCAGAATGTTCCGTTGACACTATAGCGGCGCCGACTACTACAGACAATTGTGCAGGAATGCTCACAGGAGTTACAACAACCCAATTTCCAATTACAGCACAAGGCGAAACAGATGTTACATGGACATTTAATGACGGAAACGGAAACACTTCAACAGCTATTCAAAAAGTAATTTTAAAAGATATTACAGCTCCAGTAGTTCC
>NZ_JBIPCM010000023.1:0-989 GCF_044007415.1 Flavobacterium sp. FlaQc-28 | reverse complement strand
AAAGAAGTTAAAAGTGATGTTAAAAACGAATGTGGTACAGAATATACCTTAACTCGTACATGGACAACAAGTGACTGCGGAGGAAATTCAATTTCGTATACTCAAGTTATAACAGTAAGAGATACTACTCCTCCAACTGGTACTGCACCATCAGATGTTGCTAATCTACAAAGTGCTGCAGACATTCCAGCAGGAAGTCCAGCAGACATAAAAGATGCGGCAGACAACTGCGCAGGAGCTGTAAATATTACAGTAAGCGATACTAATAACGGAGGAACTGGATGTAATGGAGAATCTTATATTCTAACTAGAACTTATACTTTAACAGACTGTGCAGGTAATAAAACAGAATTAGTTCAAACCTTTACAGTTGAAAATAAAGTTTCTGTAAGCGGTATTGCAACAAATGTAAGCTGCCAAGGAAAAAGCGACGGTTCAATTGCAGTTACCAGCAGTCCTGGATCTACTGTAGTTATTACAAATCAAAATAACGAAGTAGTTGGAAACACAAATTTACCAGCTGGAACTTATACTCTTACTGCAACATCTGTAGTAAATAGTGAAAATGAAACTTGTACAGCAACTGCAACGGTTGTTATTACTGAGCCAAACTATAAAGTGAAAATATCTGGACAAATCATAAATATAGATACTAACACTCCTATTGCAAATGTTCCAGTAACATTAATTCCTCAAGGTACAACTACAGGGCCAATCTTACTGCGTGTAACTGGAGCCGATGGTATGTACAGCTTCACAGGAATGCCTGCAGGAGATTATTTAGTTCAGGTTCAAGATGCTAATTTAAATAGTGCCTATCAATTGTACCCAGTCGACTCGAGCTTGTTCTTTACTACTCTTAAAGAATGTGAATTCCAAGTTCATAACTTTGAATACGGAAAATCAACACTTCCTGTCTTAGGAGACTATGTTTGGTATGATGTTAATGGAAATGGTGTACAAGACGAATGGTATGATGCTAATAATGA
>NZ_JBIPCM010000022.1:0-1090 GCF_044007415.1 Flavobacterium sp. FlaQc-28 | reverse complement strand
TTTACTCCAGCAGTTCCTGCAACTCCTTGCGGACCTGTTGCTCCAGTATCTCCTTTAGCTCCTGTATCACCTTTTACTCCTGCAATTCCTTGAGGACCTTGTGCTCCTGTATCGCCTTTTGCTCCAGTATCACCTTTTACTCCAGCAGTTCCTGCAACTCCTTGCGGACCTGTTGCTCCAGTATCTCCTTTAGCTCCTGTATCACCTTTTACTCCTGCAATTCCTTGAGGACCTTGTGCTCCTGTATCGCCTTTTGCTCCAGCAGTTCCTGCAACTCCCTGTGGTCCTGTTAAATTAGAAGTAGTAAAAGTTGATCCATCAGTATACGTAATTGTAAAAGTTCCGTTTCCGTTATCAACTGTAGTTGTGATTCCTTTTCCTGCAGTTCCTGTTGCTCCTTGTGCTCCAGTTTCTCCTTTTGCTCCGTCAGTTCCTTTTGGTCCTGTTAAGTTTGAAGTAGTAAAAGTTGATCCGTCAGTATACGTAATTGTAAACGTTCCGTTTCCATTATCAACTGTAGTTGTGATTCCTTTTCCTGCAGTTCCTGTTGCTCCTTGTGCTCCAGTTTCTCCTTTTGCTCCGTCAGTTCCTTTTGGTCCTGTTAAGTTAGAAGTGGTAAAAGTTGATCCGTCAGTATACGTAATTGTAAAAGTTCCGTTTCCATTATCAACTGTAGTTGTGATTCCTTTTCCTGCAGTTCCTGTTGCTCCTTGTGCTCCAGTTTCTCCTTTTGCTCCGTCAGTTCCTTTTGGTCCTGTTAAGTTTGAAGTGGTAAAAGTTGTGCCGTCAGTATAGGTAATTGTAAACGTTCCGTTTCCGTTATCAACTGTAGTTGTGATTCCTTTTCCTGCAGTTCCTGTTGCTCCTTGCGCTCCAGTTTCTCCTTTTGCTCCGTCAGTTCCTTTTGGTCCTGTTAAGTTTGAAGTGGTAAAAGTTGATCCGTCAGTATACGTAATTGTAAACGTTCCGTTTCCATTATCAACTGTAGTTGTGATTCCTTTTCCAGCTGTTCCTTGAGGACCTTGCGCTCCAATTTCTCCTTTTGCTCCGTCAGTTCCTTTTGGTCCTGTTAAGTTAGAAGTAGTAAAAC
>NZ_JBIPCM010000021.1:0-2079 GCF_044007415.1 Flavobacterium sp. FlaQc-28 | reverse complement strand
ATAGGCGAAAAATTAAATATTTCAGAACGTTCTGTTATTAATGCGATCAACGAATTGGAGAAAAATAAAATAATTATAAGAACTAAACATCCTAACGATAAAAGGCGAAATGATTATTTTTTGAATCCATTCACTTCTTGGAAAGGTAATGCTGAATCAAGAAAAAAAATGATAGAAATTATACCTCCAAATCAATTAGATTTATTTGGTATTTCTGAAGAAGATCATAAAATAAGAGAAAAAAACGAAATTAAAAACAATATGCAATTAATTGACAATCAAGCAAATATAACGGACCAGATTAAAGAAATTACAGAAAAGAAATCTTAACTTGCTTTGTTCCAAAAAAGCTAAAAAAACCTAACACAAAGATGATAAAAATAGAAAATAAAGAAGGTAAACTCATCATTGACATAGATTTAAATATGGAAGATTCTCGGGAAATAACAAATATTCTACTTGAGAATAAAGATGAATTCGAAGTAAAATTACTTATGAGTCATTTAGCTGCTATTGTAGATTCTTTTAGGGAAAACAGATAGAATCGAACTAAACTTTGTGTTAGGTTTTTTTAGCTTTTTTGGAACAAAGCAAGCTTAAAAAAAGAAAAGAGCATCCTTGATCATGGATACTCTCTTGCTTCGTTCTCAGGATTTGGTGCTTCTCAAGGTCGTCCTCACGTTGCCTCTTTGTCCTCCCTCACCGATAGTTCAAAGATAAAAAAATAATCACACAAACCATAAAAAAGTCCGAAAAAGAAAGCCTTTTTAGTGCGTTAAATTGATTTACTTTTAATTTACACCGAAACATACCAATAAAAAAAAACAAGGCTTAAAACGGCTTAAAATAGCTTTTTTCTTTTTCAGACTTTTTACTCCAGAGAATTGTTTTTTTTTATGCCTATAAAACAACGAAATACAAGCCTAATATCAATAATCCTAGGATGAAAGATAAAGCAACAAAAATTTTAATCATCTTGTTTTGTGTAATTTCTAGATTTTCTTTTGATAATAAGTTTTTAGTGCTTTCTTCTTCTTTTTCATCAATTTTAAAATCTTTCATAGTGTAGTTTTTAAGGTTTGAATTTAAGGATTTTTAGCGGAAGCAAGAGGGAACGACGCAGCAGCGTTGTTCTAAACCTAAAGTACTGATTTTCAATGTTATTTTTTCTTGTAATTATCCCTAAAATTATCCTTATGCGTGCTATTAGCACGAAATATTTTTTTTTAAAAACGTTAACTATTTAATACACAGTGACTTACATGTAAATTAAATATGTGCTCTCAGCACGCATAAGGATAATTTTAGGGATAATTCACTTCTTTTTTTGATTTTAGCGAGGTGTGTTCTGATACGCATCAGAACTCTTTGCCCTTAGGGAATTAAAACACTCCAAAGTCGTTTATAAAAATCGCTACGCTATCCTCATTTCTGTAAAAGTTTTTTAGCTTCAAAAAAAACATTTTACAGAAATCGAGGGCATAAATATTCATCAATTATCATAATAGGTACGTGCGCGTGTAATGAGTACAGAATAGGGTATATATATAACTATATGATAACTAGATTGTTAACAAAAAAATAGGTGAAGCTGGTTGCACCTACCATGTCGTTTTTTTGCACCTATTTTTTGTTTTTTACGAAAATAGGTGCAGTTATTTGCAGATAATTTTATATGTTTACATGCAGAAAATTTCACCTAAAAAAAGAGGTAAAAAATGGATTTAAATAAGAAAAAATTAGCTGAAGACATTAAAAATTTAATGCCGGAAGCAAGTACTATTAGCGTTAATTTCGGAAAAAAAAGAGTTCCATTACCTCCAAATATAATGGTATTTCAAACTTTTGCTTTTTTAGCTGCAACCGAATTAAAGCCAGCTACAAATAAAGTTTTAATGCTTTTTTTTGCTAATTCTGCATATGAAAACTATGTAGGTATGGATATCGTTACAATAGGCGAAAAATTAAATATTTCAGAACGTTCTGTTATTAATGCGATCAACGAATTGGAGAAAAATAAAATAATTATAAGAACTAAACATCCTAACGATAAAAGGCGAAATGATTATTTTTTGAATC
>NZ_JBIPCM010000020.1:0-2313 GCF_044007415.1 Flavobacterium sp. FlaQc-28 | reverse complement strand
TTGATCTGACTGTAGCAGGAGGAACTGGAGCTTATACTTATTCTTGGAAAAAAGGAGGAATTGCTATTGCTAATACGACTCAGGATTTAACTGCAATTGGCAATGGAAGTTATGAAGTTACCGTTACGGATGCTAATGGATGTACTGCAGTTGAAACAATTGTAATTGGACAGCCAAATGCGGCATTAGCTATAACAGTGTCTTCTAAAACGGATGTAAAATGTTTCGGACAATTAACTGGAGCCATTGATCTGACTGTAGCAGGAGGAACTGGAGCTTATACTTATTCTTGGAAAAAAGGAGGAATTGCTATTGCTAATACGACTCAGGATTTAACTGCAATTGGCAATGGAAGTTATGAAGTTACCGTTACGGATGCTAATGGATGTACTACAGTTGAAACAATTGTAATTGGACAGCCGGCTCAAGCCCTTTCATGTTCAGTAGTTCAAAACAAACCTGTAACTGCAAATGGTTTAAGTAATGGTGAAGCAACTGTATCCGTACTTGGCGGTACTCCTGGTTATACTTACTTATGGGATAATGGTGAAATTACACAAAAAGCCACAGCATTAAACGCAGGAATGCATAGTGTAAAAGTTACAGATGCAAATGGCTGCTTTACAGAATGTACGGTACAAATTACGCAACCAAATGTATTAGCCTGCAGCATCTTACAAGATGCAACCGTAAAATGTTACGGTGGTAATACTGGTAAAGCAACTGTAACAGCTGTTGGAGGAAATGGTGAATATACTTATGAATGGGATAATGGAGAAACAACTGCAACTGCTAATGCTTTAACTGCCGGATTGCATTCAGTTACAGTTACAGATAAATTAGGTTACACTACAAAATGTGAAGTTACCATTGGTCAGCCGCAAGATCCTTTAAGTGCAACTACAACGCAAGTTAATGTAGCTTGTGGTGGAGGCACAACAGGTTCTGCAACTGTAATTCCAGCTGGAGGAACAAGCCCTTACACTTATTCTTGGAATACAACTCCTATTCAAACAGGAGCTACAGCTACTGGGCTTCAAGCAGGAACATATATTGTTACTGTTAAAGACGCTAACTTATGTACAATCACAAAAACGGTAACTATTATAGATGGAGATTCTATTAAACCAATAATAGATCCATTACCAGAAACTTCTACTATTAATTGTCCAGCATTACCTGTATTTACTCAGGCAACCGCAACTGATAATGGTGGTAATACTCCGATTTTAACTTACGAAGATGTTACCACTCAAGGTAACTGTGCCGGTTCTTATTCAGTTACAAGAACTTGGACAGCAAAAGATGAGTGTGGTAACATTTCACTTCCAGTAAGTCAAACAATTAATGTACAAGATAAAACAAAACCAACTTGGTCAACTGAAACAGCTTCTTTAGACCGAACAGTAGAATGCAGCGATGCACAAGCTTTGGCAGCGGCACAAGCTTTACTGCCAACTGCAACTGATACTTGCGATCAAGATGTTTCTAATATTGACAAAGTAAAAGGTGAGTTTAAAGCTTCTACAGAATGCGGAAATGCAGGAACTTACACCAATACTTGGACAGTGACAGATGCTTGTGGAAACACTTCTGAAACTTTTACACAAGTAATTACAATTCAAGACACTACTGCACCAACATGGTCCACTGAAACAGCTTCTTTAGACAGAACAATAGAATGCAACGATGCGCAAACTTTAACAGCAGCCCAAGCTTTATTCCCAACTGCTATTGATGCCTGCGATACTAGTGTTTCAAATCTTGATAAAGTAAGCGGTGAATTTAAAGCAATCGAAGGATGCAAAAATGCCGGCACTTATACTAATACTTGGACCGTTACAGATGCTTGCGGAAACATTTCTGAAAAATTCACTCAAACAATTACAATTCAAGACACTGCTGCGCCAACTTGGTCAACTGAAGCTGATTCCTTAAACAGAACAGTAGAATGCAGCGACGCGCAAGCTTTAGCAGCTGCTCAAGCCTTATTCCCTGCTGCAACTGATGCATGTGATACTAATGTGGCTAATCTTGATAAAGTAAGCGGTGAATTTAAAGCTTCTCAAGAATGCGGAAATGCAGGTACTTACACCAATACTTGGACTGTAAAAGATGATTGCGGAAATATCTCTGAAACATTTACTCAAATAATTACAATTCAGGATACAACAAAACCAACTTTCGTTGGTGATCTGCCATCAGATAGTACTGTTTCTTGTGATGCCGTTCCAGAACCATTTAATATGGAAGCTTCTGACAATTGTAATGGAAACTTGCCAATTGTTTTCAAAGAAGTTAAAAGTGATGTTA
>NZ_JBIPCM010000019.1:0-2558 GCF_044007415.1 Flavobacterium sp. FlaQc-28 | reverse complement strand
AAAATCGCGCGCCCCGCCCCTAGTTTACTTCTCAATCTTTTTCTTTTTTGTTTTTTTGTTTTTCTCTCGAGATTTCTTTTTCGGACTTTTCATTTCCCTTTTGGTTTTTCTTCAGCAGAAAATTTTCTCCATTCCAACCAAATAAAAATCCGAAAAAACAAGTCAAATTTCCTCGCGCACGCTACTGTTTAAAAACTTTAAAAAGATTTAAATTATTTAGGCGCTCGGAAACCCCAATAAAATCAGGGGTTAACGATTTGAAAAACCACCTTTTATAAGCGAAAAACCACCTTTTATAAGCGAAAAACCACCTTTTATAAGCGAAAAACCACCTTTTATAAGCGAAAAACCACCTTTTTTAGAATCGGTGGTTTTTATATGTGGTTTTTCATTATATTTGCTGTATGAAATTGCAAAACTTACCCTCTGAGAAAAAAATTAAGCAGCATAATACTATTACTTCTGGTCGTACTGATTACTCAGCCTGTCAATTAGATGTGCTATTTATGTTGTTAGCTTGTATTGATGATTCGGATGCTCCCAATAAGCGTTACAATATCCGGGTTAAGGATATTGAGCTGATTACTGGTCGTAAATGGAACTACCAACAATTACTGGAGTCAAACGAAGAGATGATGTCTAGGGTTTTTAAAATTGAAGAAGCTGACGGACTACGACAAATAGTTTTGTTTTCAGAAATTAAATACCTCGATGGGACTGGCAGTTTTGATATGGTTATAAATGAACCCGCTCGCCCTTACTTTTTCGAGTTGAAAAACAATTACACCCTTTTAGAGTTAAAATCCGCCTTGTCCTGTACTTCAAAGCATGCAAAAAGATTGTATTCCTTGGCTTGCCAATGGCGTGGAACTGGGGGGCATACATATAGCATCGGGGAACTGAAAGAAATATTAGGATTGAAAGACCCGAGAGGGAAAGAACCTGAACAATATACAAAGGTTAGCCAATTGAAAGAAAAGGTTTTGGATTTGGCTAAAAGGCAAATAAACGAGCATACGGATATTGTTTTTGATTATGAATTATTGAAGGTGAGAGGGCGTTCGTTTGATACCATTAAGCTCTTTTGTGGCTTCTCAAAACCTAATCTCCAACTTCAATTGGATATTGATTTTAAAGGGGATATAGAAAAGCAAAAGAAGAACGGAGAGCTTCTCCAGAAGATTGCAAATATACAAGCTGTAGGCATTCGGGATGACTTAGCGGAACTGTGGGCGGTTAAGTACTGGAAGCAATTTGTTGAAGAAAAAAACAAGCTTTTGGAAGCTATCCAAAAGGGGAAAATAATAGACGATAGAGCTGCTTATTTGGTGGGGATATTTAAGAAAAAAGGCTATGTATAAAATCAAAGAAATTGCTAAAATTTTGAATGTTTCCGACAGGACTGTCGAACGATACTTGAAAAGTTATTTTTGCTTAGAAAACGGGGCTTACCAAGTCTCTGAAAAGATGCTAGAAGTGTTAAAATCTGAATATCTTGAGAATGAATTCGACACAGTTGTCGAGGAATTTACAAGAGAAGAATATGAGGAATTTCATAAGCGCTTGGTAGAATATTCTTTTCTCAAAGAACAATTAGAATATCATAGAAAATCAATTGAAAGTCATAATAGACAAATGGAATTAATACTGTTGTCAATTACTAATAAAAAATTTATTGAGGAGTAAATAGTTCCCTCGATTTTTAGAAAAGGTTTTTTCTGCAGCTCAAAAAACCTTTTCTAAAAATGAGGATAGCGAAGCGATAATTTACAAATATTGACACTTTCCAACATCAAGGAAAGTGTCTTTTTTTTATAAAAACGACTTCGGAGTTTTTTGTTCCCGAAGGGCGAGGCGTTTTGATACGTATAAAAAATTGAAAATCGTAGATTTGAATTTTTTATACGTATCAAAACACACCTCGCTAAATTATTATTTCTTCTTTTTCGGACTGTTTTGTAAACACTGGGGGAGGGGCTAAAATTGTCCTTATGCGTGCTAAGAGCACTCACGTTTAGTAAATGTTTTAGTAAATTAAATTTATTTAAGTTGCTTATTATTAATACGTTGCGGAATTAAAAATAAATATTTACTAAAATCATTACTACTTATAGCACGCATTTAAAAAATTACAAAAACATAAAGCATTAAAAATCAGTACTTTATATTTAGAACTACGGTTTATCGTCGTTCCCTCTTGCTTACTCTAACTTTAAACCAAAAACGTCCTAAAAATCCCCCCCTAACAATCAAAAAAAAGTCCGAAAAAGAAAACCTTATCCCTGGTCCCAAAAAGAAACTCCAACGATTTAAAAAACCGCTAAAAAAATAAAAAATCGATTTTAAGGGTGTTTTAAGGCATTGTTTTTTTTTAGCGGTACATTTTACTATAAATACAAAACAAATCAACCTACAAGTCTATTTAGCCCCAAAAATCGCGCGCCCCGCCCCTAGTTTACTTCTCAATCTTTTTCTTTTTTGTTTTTTTGTTTTTCTCTCGAGATTTCTTTTTCGGACTTTTCATTTCCCTTTTGGTTTTTCTTCAGCAGAAAATTTTC
>NZ_JBIPCM010000018.1:0-2622 GCF_044007415.1 Flavobacterium sp. FlaQc-28 | reverse complement strand
TGATTATTCCGGTGAAAGTGTACACCTAATTCCGGTTTAAACTGGACAGTTTATTCTTTAGAAAATGAAGAGTTATTTTACTGATGTTTTTCTTGGTTTAAAATTAGGTAAATTTTTTACTGCTTTTCATTTTTTTTCTCATGGATTCGCCTTTAAGTTCAAAACGTATTGCTGAGTGAATAATTCGATCCAAAATAGCATCAGCTATTGTCTTTTCTTCTATTAGTTCATACCAGTTTTTTATTGGTAATTGTGAACAAAAAATAGTAGCTCTCTTTTGATTGCGGTCCTCTATGAGATCCATTAAAATTATCTGTTTATCATTGTTGATAGCCTGTAGTCCAAAGTCATCAATGATTAGTAAATCATAATTTTCGATTTTAATGAGTTCTCTGATATAGGAACCATCGGCTTTAGCCAGCATTAACTTTTGAAAAAGTTTCCCTAGATTATAATAAAGTACTCTGTATCCTTTCATACATCCCTGGTATCCCAGAGCTGTTGCCAAAAAGCTTTTTCCTGTCCCTGTACAGCCCGTGATAATGATATTTTCATTTCGATCAATAAAAGAACAGTCTGATAAACGTGTCAGAAGATTGCGGTCAAGATTTCGATCTGCTGTATGAGTCATCTCTTCCAAAGAAGCCTGATAATGGAACTTAGCATTTTTAAGTAGTCGCTCTGTGCGGCTATTATTGCGATGGTTGTCTTCTGATTCTATAAGCCATGAGATAAATTCATCATTGGTAAAAGTATCTTGGTTTCTGGTCTCGAAGGAAGATTCATAAGCTCTTTTCATCCCGTGTAGACGCATCTTATGCATCTTCTCTATTGTGGCACTAGTGTTCATATTTGACTTG
Organism: Flavobacterium sp. FlaQc-28; assembly: GCF_044007415.1. Classification (NCBI taxonomy): domain Bacteria; kingdom Pseudomonadati; phylum Bacteroidota; class Flavobacteriia; order Flavobacteriales; family Flavobacteriaceae; genus Flavobacterium; species Flavobacterium sp. FlaQc-28. Next base: position 1,762 of record NZ_JBIPCM010000018.1, on the reverse strand, counting down.
TTTTTAAATGGATTTCTTTTGATTTTTAGAGAGTCTTAGCAATAGTAATCTGCTCCCCTGATATTGTCGTGTTCTATAATTACGGTATGGAATAAATCAGGCTCTTCTTCCTTGTCGAGTCCTCTTTCCAAAATATTTTTGATAGGTATATAGCCTACAGCTTCATGCTTTAGGGCACGTTTACAGGCATTGTTAAGCCTTTCATTTCCAGCTTTCAGTCCAAGATTAAGTATTCCTATGCAGCTTTTGTAGCTCTGTTCCTGATACTGTTTTTTATCTAAAATCTTTTCGATACACTCCTTTACGCAAAGGCCTATTTTTTCTGCACGTGTGATAAAATATTCCGGATTCCAGCCGCTTGTGTAAGTATGATTCATTGGCATGTGTTCCTTTACAGTAGTATAATGAAAGGCTTTTCGGCTTCGTGCATGCAAGGCGATACGGGTCTGATTCTGATAGATTTCCACTGTATTGTGGGTAAGGATCATTTTAACCTTTTTACCAATATGAGTATAGGGAACGCTGTAATGGTTCTTGTCGGTTGAATAATAGACATGAGAGTTTTTCTGTACGGTTGCCATTTTATAGTCTCTTAGTTCATATCGCTCTAGTGGTAAGGGGCGCAAAGCTTCCTTTTCCATTTCTAAAAACAAAATTTTTCGACTGTGCTGTTTTTTCTGGAAAGGGGTTTGGTTATAAGATTCCAGAAGCTCTCTTATAGCCAGATTCAAGTCAATGATGTTGTAAAATTCCCGGTCCCTTAAAACAGCATAAATGCGAGTATAGCTAATATTTACAGCTCCTTCTACAAGAGATTTGTCTTTAGGCTTTAAAGCCCTTGCTGGCATTATTGAAGTATCATAATGTGAGGCGAAGCTAGCAAACTGCTCGTTTATATGGGGTTCATATCGATTGGACCTGGTGACGGCTGATTTTAGATTATCCGGGATAATACAGGCAGGAACACCTCCAAAAAAAAGCAGGCAATTTTGAACACTATTGATAAAATCGGGTATCTGCTGTGAATAAGAAGCTTCTACATAAGTATATTGACTTGCACCCAAGGTGGCTACAAAGACTTCCACCGGTTTTATTTCACCAGTTTGCTGGTCGATGATATGGAGTTTCTTTCCTGCATAATCGATAAAGAGTTTCTCTCCAGCCTTATGGATAGTAGGCATATATCCTTGGGATTTCTTACTCCACCTACTGTAATGTTCACAAAACTGAGTATACATGACCCCTTGCGGGTACTTACTTTTATAGGCATTCCATAGAATCTGACGCGTAACCCCAACACGCTTTAATTCCTTCTCCACATAAGGAAAAAAGGCATATAAATCCAGATGAATATGTTCTCTTGTAGCACTGTTTAAATCATCCGAGAATTCAAAAAATTCAGATAAGTCGGCTTCTTTAAGTTCCAAGAGGTCTTTCATACTTATGCCAGAACTTTCAATAGCCCCTAAATACTTGACGATAGTTGTCCTTGATTTTCCAAGACTTAGAGATATTTGGCTATTGGAAAGACCGTTGGCTTTCATTCTAATGATTTCTCGTATCATAACTGATCCTATTGATTTATTGGCCATACTTATGTGATTTGATCACAAAGTAGGGCTAAAAATCATCATTAAAATAACTGTTCACTTTGCCCAGAATAAACTGTTCACTTTGCTCCGGAATGACTGTTCACTTTGCCCGGAATGGACTGTTCACTTTACTCCGGAATGAACTGTTCAGTTTGCTCCGGAATACCCAA
>NZ_JBIPCM010000017.1:0-5747 GCF_044007415.1 Flavobacterium sp. FlaQc-28 | reverse complement strand
TTAAAAGAAAGGCGACGACATACTCTCCCACAAAATTGCAGTACCATCTGCGCAGGCGGGCTTAACTACTCTGTTCGGGATGGGAAGAGGTGAGCCCCGCCGCAATAACCACCTTAAGGTTGTTAGTTGCTTTAGGCAACTTTTTTAATTGACAATTGATAATTAACAATTGATAATTAAAAAAAATATCTTAACATACTGAGATAAAGAAAAGTACTTTTATTTACTATTTTTAGAAAGTTTCTCCCTCTCTCGTTTGTTCAACGAGAGAGGAAAAGGGTGTACATAAGCTTACGGATTATTAGTACTACTCGACTATGACATTACTGCCTTTACATCTATAGCCTATCAACGTGGTCATCTTCCACGATCCTTAAAAGAAATCTCATCTTGTGGTGGGTTTCGCGCTTATATGCTTTCAGCGCTTATCCCTTCCCAACGTAGCTACTCTGCGGTGCCCCTGGCGGGACAACAGATACACTAGAGGTTAGTCCAATTCGGTCCTCTCGTACTAGAATCAGATCCACTCAAATTTCTAACGCCCACAGTAGATAGAGACCGAACTGTCTCACGACGTTCTGAACCCAGCTCGCGTGCCACTTTAATGGGCGAACAGCCCAACCCTTGGGACCTTCTCCAGCCCCAGGATGTGACGAGCCGACATCGAGGTGCCAAACCCCCCCGTCGATATGAGCTCTTGGGGGAGATCAGCCTGTTATCCCCGGCGTACCTTTTATCCTTTGAGCGATGGCCCTTCCATGCGGAACCACCGGATCACTATGCTCTACTTTCGTACCTGATCGACCTGTATGTCTCTCAGTCAAGCTCCCTTATGCCATTGCACTCTACGCACGGTTACCAAGCGTACTGAGGGAACCTTTAGAAGCCTCCGTTACTCTTTTGGAGGCGACCACCCCAGTCAAACTACCCACCAAGCACTGTCCCCCACATTGCGGGGTTAGGCCTCAGATAAACAAAGGGTTGTATTTCAACAATGACTCCACAACGCCTGGCGACGCCGCTTCATAGTCTCCAACCTATCCTACACATCATTTATCCAAGGTCAATACTAAGCTATAGTAAAGGTGCACAGGGTCTTTTCGTCCCACTGCGGGTAAACGGCATCTTCACCGTTACTACAATTTCACCGAGCTCATGGCTGAGACAGTGTCCAGATCGTTACACCATTCGTGCAGGTCGGAACTTACCCGACAAGGAATTTCGCTACCTTAGGACCGTTATAGTTACGGCCGCCGTTTACTGGGGCTTCAATTCAATGCTTCTCCGAAGATAACATCTCCTCTTAACCTTCCAGCACCGGGCAGGTGTCAGGCCCTATACTTCATCTTACGATTTTGCAGAGCCCTGTGTTTTTGATAAACAGTCGCCTGGACCTCTTCACTGCGGCCAGCATTGCTGCTGGCGACCTTTCTCCCGAAGTTACAGGTCTATTTTGCCTAATTCCTTAGCCATGAATCTCTCGAGCACCTTAGGATTCTCTCCTCAACTACCTGTGTCGGTTTACGGTACTGGTACTAATTACCTGAAGTTTAGAGGTTTTTCTTGGAAGCCCTTAGGCGCACTATCTCTTTGTCCGAAGACTCCGAGTACTATCGTATTTCACCAAAATCTACGGATTTGCCTATAGATCTTATAGCTAGGTACTTTAACGAACTATTCCGTCAGTTCGCGGCGCTTTCATCACTCCGTCACCCCATCACAGTAATTAGTAGTACGGGAATATTAACCCGTTAGCCATCGACTGTCCCTTTCGGGTTCGCCTTAGGACCAGACTAACCCACAGCTGATTAGCATAGCTGTGGAAACCTTAGTTTTTCGGTGTGCGGGTTTCTCGCCCGCATTATCGTTACTTATGCCTACATTTTCTTTTCTAACCAGTCCAGCATACCTGACGATACACCTTCAACCCTGTTAGAATGCTCCCCTACCACTTACAGTAAACTGTAAATCCATAGCTTCGGTAATATGCTTATGCCCGATTATTATCCATGCTCGTCCGCTCGACTAGTGAGCTGTTACGCACTCTTTAAATGAATGGCTGCTTCCAAGCCAACATCCTAGCTGTCTGGGCAGACAAACCTCGTTCTTTCAACTTAGCATATATTTGGGGACCTTAGCTGATGGTCTGGGTTCTTTCCCTCTCGGACTTGGACCTTAGCACCCAAGCCCTCACTGCTGTGAAACATTATATAGCATTCGGAGTTTGTCAGGAATTGGTAGGCGGTGAAGCCCCCGCATCCAATCAGTAGCTCTACCTCTATATAACTATCATCAGCGCTGCACCTAAATGCATTTCGGGGAGTACGAGCTATTTCCGAGTTTGATTGGCCTTTCACCCCTACCCACAGGTCATCCGAAGACTTTTCAACGTCAACCGGTTCGGTCCTCCACTGTGTGTTACCACAGCTTCAACCTGCCCATGGGTAGATCACACGGTTTCGCGTCTAACACTACTGACTAAAGCGCCCTATTCAGACTCGCTTTCGCTACGGATCCGTGACTTAATCACTTAACCTTGCCAGCAACGTTAACTCGTAGGCTCATTATGCAAAAGGCACGCCGTCACCCCACGAAAGGGCTCCGACCGCTTGTAAGCGTATGGTTTCAGGATCTATTTCACTCCGTTATTCACGGTTCTTTTCACCTTTCCCTCACGGTACTGGTTCACTATCGGTCTCTCAGGAGTATTTAGCCTTAGCGGATGGTCCCGCCAAATTCAGACAGGGTTTCACGTGCCCCGCCCTACTCAGGATACCACTATCTATTATACTCGTTACCCATACGGGGCTATCACCCTCTATGGCGTCACTTTCCAGTAACTTCCGGTTCCTTGTACATAAAATGTCGTGGTCCTACAACCCCAACATTGCCGTAACAACATTGGTTTGGGCTAATCCGCGTTCGCTCGCCACTACTTACGGAATCACTTTTGTTTTCTTCTCCTCCGCCTACTTAGATGTTTCAGTTCAGCGGGTTTGCCCACCTATCGGTGTACTATGTCTTCAACATAGTGGGTTGCCCCATTCGGATATCTGCGGATCAATCGGTGTGTGCCCGTCCCCGCAGCTTTTCGCAGCTTATCACGTCCTTCTTCGCCTCTGAGAGCCTAGGCATCCCCCATACGCCCTTATTTTGCTTATTGTACCAATCTCGTTACTTAAAACGAGACCGTTTTTTTTGTCTTTTGTTATTAAATAACAAAAAACGCTTTCTACTTTTTATTATTTTCTTATCTCAATATGTCAATGAACTTTAACAATTAATAATTATCAATTGATAATTGTCAATTATTTCGTGGAGAATAACGGAGTCGAACCGTTGACCTCCTGCGTGCAAGGCAGGCGCTCTAGCCAGCTGAGCTAATCCCCCATTTTCAATTTTAGATTTTTGAATTCAGATTTTAGACACCTTAATTCTTATCTAATTTCTTTTGGTGAATCCCAGCATCTAGAATTTCCTTTTTTTTTAAGTTAAATAGTAGTCCCGGGCAGACTCGAACTGCCGACCCCTACATTATCAGTGTAGTACTCTAACCAGCTGAGCTACGAGACTCTGTTTTACTTAATTTTTCATTATTTTTTAAATTAACAGCAAGAGTAATACAATCTCAAATTCAGAATCCTATAAATAATCATCTTGTTTCCTCAACGTGTGCAAGCACTAACATTTGAGGCTCTAGAAAGGAGGTGTTCCAGCCGCACCTTCCGGTACGGCTACCTTGTTACGACTTAGCCCTAGTTACCAGTTTTACCCTAGGCAGCTCCTTGCGGTCACCGACTTCAGGCACCCCCAGCTTCCATGGCTTGACGGGCGGTGTGTACAAGGCCCGGGAACGTATTCACCGGATCATGGCTGATATCCGATTACTAGCGATTCCAGCTTCACGGAGTCGAGTTGCAGACTCCGATCCGAACTGTGACCGGTTTTATAGATTCGCTCCTGGTCGCCCAGTGGCTGCTCTCTGTACCGGCCATTGTAGCACGTGTGTAGCCCAAGGCGTAAGGGCCGTGATGATTTGACGTCATCCCCACCTTCCTCACAGTTTGCACTGGCAGTCTTGTTAGAGTTCCCGACTTGACTCGCTGGCAACTAACAACAGGGGTTGCGCTCGTTATAGGACTTAACCTGACACCTCACGGCACGAGCTGACGACAACCATGCAGCACCTTGTAAATTGTCTTGCGAAAGATCTGTTTCCAAACCGGTCAATCTACATTTAAGCCTTGGTAAGGTTCCTCGCGTATCATCGAATTAAACCACATGCTCCACCGCTTGTGCGGGCCCCCGTCAATTCCTTTGAGTTTCATTCTTGCGAACGTACTCCCCAGGTGGGATACTTATCACTTTCGCTTAGCCACTGAGATTGCTCCCAACAGCTAGTATCCATCGTTTACGGCGTGGACTACCAGGGTATCTAATCCTGTTCGCTCCCCACGCTTTCGTCCATCAGCGTCAATCAATTAGTAGTAACCTGCCTTCGCAATTGGTATTCCATGTAATCTCTAAGCATTTCACCGCTACACTACATATTCTAGTTACTTCCTAATAATTCAAGTTCAGCAGTATCAATGGCCGTTCCACCGTTGAGCGATGGGCTTTCACCACTGACTTACTAAACCGCCTACGGACCCTTTAAACCCAATGATTCCGGATAACGCTTGGATCCTCCGTATTACCGCGGCTGCTGGCACGGAGTTAGCCGATCCTTATTCTTACGATACCGTCAAGCTGCTTCACGAAGCAGTGTTTCTTCTCGTACAAAAGCAGTTTACAATCCATAGGACCGTCATCCTGCACGCGGCATGGCTGGATCAGGCTTGCGCCCATTGTCCAATATTCCTCACTGCTGCCTCCCGTAGGAGTCTGGTCCGTGTCTCAGTACCAGTGTGGGGGATCTCCCTCTCAGGACCCCTACCCATCGTTGCCTTGGTAAGCCGTTACCTTACCAACTAGCTAATGGGACGCATGCTCATCTTTCACCGTTGTGACTTTAATTATTAAGTGATGCCACTCAATAATACTATGAGGTATTAATCCAAATTTCTCTGGGCTATCCCTCTGTGAAAGGTAGATTGCATACGCGTTACGCACCCGTGCGCCGGTCTCTATATCCGAAAACATATACCCCTCGACTTGCATGTGTTAAGCCTGCCGCTAGCGTTCATCCTGAGCCAGGATCAAACTCTTCATCGTATATTTTAATATTATATTGCGATGAATATCTATCGGTTCTTTTCGAATCTTACGACTCTATTACTCTTATTTTATTTGTTTTGAAATCTCTTTCAAAACGGCTGTCAATTCAATATGTCTACGAACGTGTATTTCTTTATTTTCTCCGCCTTAATTTGTTTCTCAAAGCGGGTGCAAAACTAAAAATTTATTTTGTTTCTCGCAAGAAAAATTTAAAAAATTTTGAAACTTTTTTTTCGTCTCATTTTTTCATTTCTCTTACCAGTCTTTCAAATAACTTTCCACATTTTGCGGGGTGCAAATGTAATATCCGTTTTCCATTCTCACAAGCTTTTTCTAATCTTTTTTTCGAAAATTTCTTTTCTCTTTAATTAAACTTCTTGTCAGTATTTCGGTGAACGTTTATCGCTGTTGCGGGTGCAAAAGTACCACCTTTATTCAGTTATACAAGCCTTTTTACCAAGTTTTTTTGATCTTTTTTCAAACTTTTTCTTAACTCACTGATAACAGATTCTTTACAGATCATCTTTTTT
>NZ_JBIPCM010000016.1:0-7058 GCF_044007415.1 Flavobacterium sp. FlaQc-28 | reverse complement strand
AAAAAAGTAGTTTTTTGAAATAAATGGAGGTGCTCACTTTGCACCGAAAATAGGTGGTCAATTTAAACCGAAACTAGATGGTCAATTTAAATTGAAAATAGGTGGTCAATATCACTGGTTTTTACACATGCTAAAGACCAATTTTAACAGTGTTTTGGACAGCAACCTGATTAGCAATTGAAGTGTAAATGTCTGTTGAGTTTTCAGGAGTTTCAATTGAAACTACTAATGAGTAGCGAACCTGTGAATTAAATTTATTTTGTTTTTTTAACTGCTTCCACCAACCAGATGCTAATGGAAATATTGCTAACTTATTGCACACAGCAATTTCCGCAGCTGAACCTTTCCAGTAATTACTATGGACAGAACCTTTGAATACTGTATCTGCTCCTAGAAACCATCTTGTATCTTTCATTTTATCATAATCTCCTTCTGATAATTTTTCAACTCCTAATTGTTCTTTAAGTTTATCAATATTAATTTTATTGGTTCTAATTTTAAAATTTTCAAAATTTTCAGTTGGATCTATCAGAATAAACTTTAGTGCACACGATTGATACGAATATTTAGTCGAATACCCTTTGTCTCCTGGATTTGGCTCAATATAATAAGATAAAGTAACTCTTAAAGTTACATCCGAAGCGCCTAAATTAGCCAATATTTCTGATGGCCAGGGAAATTCATAGTAATGAATATTATTAGTCTTTATGGTTGTTCCATCTAATTTATAAGGTTGCAGGGTTTCTTCTGAAATAAACGTCAAATAATTGGATTTACATTCTATCGCTTTCTCTAAATTTGGTATACCATATCCAACCGTTCGCAATAATTTTTGTTTATCACCAACTTTTCTTAAATCAATTTGAAATTGATTTATCATTCCTTCCGACCAAGAGGAGGAGTGAATCATTAAAGCCCTTAAAGTTTCGGGCCATGCATTAGGGTATACATCCCTTAATTTCGCTAAAAAATTAGAAGCAAAAGCTGTAGCTGCACTAGTCGCATTAAATCGTGAAAAGGCATTTACACTAGAATTTGTTGAAGTAGAAATAATATCCAAATCTTCATGGTAATTAACACTACCGTCTTGAAGTTTTTCTAAGTTACCTCCTTCAAACACAACTTCAGGTTTTATTGGCCAAAAATTACCCCAGGAATTGGACGTTCGGCTGTAAGGTGAAAGCTCAAATTTATTTGCAACAGTATTTGAATTCGGCAAGACCTTTTCTGTAAAAGCACCAATTGTAATTACATTCCATGCTTGTGCAGGACTTTCGACTGATAAATTTAAATTACTCTCTGGATAATTTAAATAATCTTCTTCTTCTCTAACATTGCCCGCACTAACTACAAAAATTTTTTTATCAGTATAATCCTCTCCAAAAACTATATCATCAAGATATGCAGACCAAGTAGAAGGTTTTCCAAAATCATTTTGATTTTTACCTGTTATTGCCATACAATAAATTCTTTTATAGTCAGGATTATTTACTGTAGCAATGTTAACAGCGTCTTGTGTTATATAATGCCAAAGATCTAACTCATTTTCAAATCCATTTGGTGGAAGAACTTTAATTGATTCTAATCTATGTCTAATTACAAAACTAGAATTACTTTCTAAAATTCTACTCAGATTTCCATACAAAGCTATACCTGCCATACTGGTACCATGTCCTTTATGACCCGAATCATTTTTACCCCAATTTTCATTAACCGTGAGACGATCAATATCTGATAAAGCATCTTTAATTAATAAATGCCCATTATTAATCCCAGAATCTAATATTGAAATAATACTGTTTGTATCTTCAAATACGACATTTTTAATTGCTGATTCTATCCATTTTTCTCTATTAATAATTGTCTGGTCGAGCCAAAAACTATTTAATTCCTCTGCTCTACGAATTTCAGCAATCTCTCCTATTGAAAATATAAGTTCAACTAATTGACTATAATTTAATTTAACATTAATAATTACTCTCTCGGGGAAAATAGTTGAGATATCCGAAATAGCAATACCTAAAAATTTACATACGTAATTTAATTTTTTACGTTTTGCATCAATCTCAGACTGATTAATAGCTAACCAAAGTTCGCACCAAACATGTTCTTCTTTGGGCAGATACTCGCTTGCACTACTCCAAATAAATTCGATCGTACTCTTTCGAATAGTTTCAATCTTTTCTACCAATGGCTGATTTTTAGGAAGACCTTTATCTGTGTTTTCCCCAATATATTTTTCTATTTTCCCTAATAATTTTTCTTTTTTATTTTCAGGAATATAGACAGTAGCTATTTGTGATTTATTTTCGGAATTAGTTTTAACATTCAATAGTTTAGCTCCATCGGAGCTTAAAGAATCAAGTTCCAACAATTGTTTTTCAGCACCAAAAAACGTTATATATTCCCCTTCTTTAACCGGTTTACTAGCTTCAGCCCTTTGAAAAGTTTCTTGATTGTAAGTCTCCCAAATTTCATATAAAGAAGAATAAATAAATTCACCATGGGTTATCCTATCTCTTTTAGGCAATAGTGATTTAATTGGTGGTCCTGGAGGAGTTGTGTAATCTTGTGAAGAATGTACATTTTTCACAAATAGATGAGGCTTGAAATTTTCACTCATAAACTATTACAGATTATAATTGATTTTTCTATCCTTCATCATTTGAACTAATAATTTTTGAGTTACAAAATTTTTATCTGTTAAAATAATTTCCTTTAATGCATCATTACATGCATTGGTTATTTCTGCATGACTTAATCCATTTGCTGAATCAACCGCAGTTTTTAAAGAGAAATCACCAAGAAATTTATGTAGTTTAAGTTTTATTAACTCTTCTATTTCAACTTTGTTCGGTAAAGTATAAGTTATAATATCATCAAAACGTCTAAACAAAGCCGAATCTAATATTTTTATATTATTTGTTGCACCAAAAATGATACTCTCTGATGAATCCTGCTCGATAAACTGTAAAAATGAATTTAGTACTCTACGCATCTCACCAACTTCATTATCTCTTCCTCTTTCCGCACCTATAGCATCAAATTCATCAAATAAATAAACACCTCTATTTGAAACCATCATATCAAAAATCTGTCTCAATTTTGAAGCAGTCTCTCCCATATATTTTGTCATTAGTTTATCCATCATAACAACATATAATGGTAACTTTAACTCTCCGGATATTGCAGATGCAGTGACCGTCTTCCCTGTTCCTGGCAGTCCAGAAAGCAATACTTTTCGACGGTTACACAAGCCATGTTTAAGAATTTTGTCACGTTGCTTATACTCTCTAATTATTCGATTTAATTTATTCGCAACATCTAGAGAAAGTATCAATTCATTCAATCTATTTTCAGGATAGTAAACAAGGACTAAATCGCTTAAGTCAGGATTTATCCTTATCACCTTAAAGCCATCAGTCTTTGATCTATCGACCAAATCTTTTATCTCTTTTGCAATAGACATATGACCTTGCCGAGCTTCGTGAGCAGCTACTTGAAGAGCAATTGAAGTGAATCTCTCATTATCGTTTTTGTAATGAGATTGCAATAATGATTTTAACTGTTCTGCTGTTGCCATATCGCAAAAGTAATGAAAAAAGGTTTTAAATTTACTTTAAGAAAATTTACAGGATTAAATACTCTTAATAGGAGACTCCAAAATGTCGCCTTATTTACTCGATAACTCTGTTATGTGATTATTCACAATTAAATGTTGCTTAAATTTTACCGATTTGCTTTTTCATATATTCTTTTTAATAGTTTTAAAATCATATGTTACTTTTTGTTGTTCATGATTTAAAAAATTATTATACAAATCATTATATCTATAATCTGTCAGATGTTCATGTTCCAATTCTTCTTCAAATTTAGCGGTAAACTTTTCCAAGACAACTGTGGAAAATATAAATTGATACTCTATCTTAAATCGTTCGTAATCTTCCGCAACACTTAGATATAATGTTATTAAAGATTCTTTATTCAATTCATCACCCCTTTTATCCAAAGTACATGCACTTAAGAAATCGATACAATGGAATATAAATTCTGTCGCAGAAGTACCTAATCCCCTATTCGTTTTCCATTCCGGAAAAGAAATATCCATAAAATGAATTATTTCTTTAAATAATTCTGTTTCTGAATGCTCATTCATTAAATTATAGTATTCAATCATAATAAGTCGGTGAGTTAATTATAATATTCTTTATTCTCTTTGCTATAGTAATATAGTCCTATATTAATTAATTAATTAATTAATTAATTATTTCTCTTCATGCTTCTTTTGTTTAAACCACCATTCGTTTTTGTACTTATCATTAAACTCCTTTAACTCTTTTTTATATTCTTTAATATCAAAATCATAAGGTAAAGTAAGAATATTTAACAATGGTTCAATTTTATTATAAGTGATTAATAATTTGACCAAATTTTCAACGGAAAAATTATTTCCGTTTTCAATAGAACTAACTGTTTTTCTACTTATTCCAACTTCGTCTGTGATATCAGTTTGTGTCATATCCATATTTAATCGAAGCTTTTCAAGCTTATTACCAATTAGAATCATATATTCTTCTAAAGTTTTAATTTCTTCCATAGTGTAACGCTTATGTTACAAATATACAAAAAATACCAACAATGAGTAACATACTACTCATTGTTAATGTTTTTTCTCCAACCAAATTTTTTTTCTATTAGATAATACATGATAATCATTAGAAACATAAGAAGTTAAAACAAAAACAAATTAGCTTTTTAAATCATTTCTCTTGATCAGAAAGAAAAATTGTAATTTTGGTTTTATAAATCTTATCAATTCTTAAAAAAGAGAAAGGTTATGGATAATAATGACAATTTTTGCTACAAAAAAAATATAAACACAATTCACCCTGGGATAATTCTTAAAATGGAATTAATGGATAGTCGCAATTTATCTATAGATCAAATTGCAAAATCTTTGAATATATCTCCTGAGAATGTTGGAGATTTGTTTGAAGGAATCCTTCCTATCTCTTCGGAAATTGCAAGAAATATCTCTTCTAATTATGGAGGAACTCCTGAGCATTTTATGCGTTTACAAAATACTTATGATTTATATATTGATAAATAATAAAGTAAGTAAATCAGCTTAGAATATTTTGCGAAACTAGCTTTGAAAGATCACTTTTTATACAGTCTTCTATTTTTATAAACTTCTTTAATTTCAGCAATAAAAAAATGCGGTGATAAAGTTATTTTTTCACCGCATTTTTTTGAATATTTACACAATTAATATTTAGTTTGACATTAATCTATTAATACTCTTTCTTTTGCAAATTTTGTCACTGTAATTCTATTAACTCCTAAAATCCTACCAATTGCACTATAAGAAACGTTTTTATTCAATAGTTTCTGAACTTGTAATTCTTTACCTGACAATTTAACTTTTGAAGATTTTTTCCCAACAGGTCTTCCTAAAATAACCCCTTCGGCTTTTTTTCTAGCCAGTGCTTCTTTTGTTCTTTGAGAAATTAAATTTCTTTCAATTTCAGCTGACAGACCAAAAGCAAAAGCTAAAACTTTAGACTGAATGTCTTCACCTAATCGATAATTATCTTTTATTGTCCATATTTTAACCTCTCTTTTCATGCAGAAATTTAAAACTTCCATTATCATAAAAAGAGAACGCCCTAATCTTGACAATTCTGAACAAATTAAAATGTCATCCTTTTTAGTTTTCTTTAAAAGTTTTCCTAAAGTTCTCTTTTCTACTTCTTTTGTCCCAGAAATTGTTTCTTCAATCCATTTCTCAATTACCAAATTTTGTTTTACCGCAAATTGATTGATTTCAAATCTTTGATTTTCTACTGTTTGTTTATCAGTACTAACTCTGATGTATCCGTATATCATATTTTTATGGGTAAAAATAGCTTATTTTAATTGACCGATTTTACGTGGCAGGGATATAAAAAGATATGGATACGAGTTTGGTGATTTGTGGCTCATTAACACGCACAATGGCATTAAAGAAAGTGGCTTAAAATCAATAAAGATAGAAGATTATCCGGCCATTAAACAACATCTTGACAAGTACTACATGGATCTTGAAAAACGATCTGACAAAGGAGAAACTCCCTATAATTTAAGGAACTGTGCTTATATGGAGGATTTTTCTAAACAAAAAATTGTGTGGGCAGAAACCATGCGTATTCATAAAGACACGTCAATCAAGTTTCCGCGATTTGGCATTGATAATGGAGGTGAGCTGTTAACTGATAAAACTTGTTTTTTTGCAACAGGACAGAACATTAAATATATAATGGCCATTTTAAACTCCACATTAGGGCGTTATTTATGCTCAAAATATGTTTCCATTTTAGATGATGGCGGATATTTAATGCAAAAGATATATCTTGAAAAAATTCCTATACCAAAGGAAATTCCCAAGATTTTAGAATTAATTGATGAACTTTTAACTAAAAGTAACTGCAAACAAATTGATGAAATCGAAGACGAGATTGATTCTATTATATTTGCTGCAATTCAGCTTTCTATAGAAGAAATCAACTTTATACGCTTAACCCTTCAATAAAATTAATCTCTTCGTCATCTAATTCATAAAGTTTGTAAATGAGATTGTCAATCTCTTTTTCTATTTGAAAAGTATTTTCATTTTGTTTGATTGCATTTATTACAGCATCAGTTAAAGAGATGAATTGTAATTGTAAATTTTCTGTTAATAGAGGAACGGGTAATTTTTCAATAAACATGGGCTTATACTCAAAGTATCCACCGTTACGTGTCACTCCAAGATTTCTTATATAGTAATCAGCTAATTTTGAGTTGAGAGTTGCTAACAAGTATTTGTTTGCTGGAACTATTATTGGACTTGGTGCATTAATAAACATACCGGCTTCAGCAATTGTGTATGAAGCTCTCAAATTTAGATTTCCCCACACAATTTTTTGTTTAGAAAAATCCTCCCAATAACTTATACTATCTTGTGTTTCAAACCACTTATTACTAGTCTTTTTTCTAGCCCCTGCCTCTCCTGTTTGTTTTATTCGATCATATCCAAA
>NZ_JBIPCM010000015.1:0-19134 GCF_044007415.1 Flavobacterium sp. FlaQc-28 | reverse complement strand
AAAATAACTGTTCACTTTGCCCAGAATAAACTGTTCACTTTGCTCCGGAATGACTGTTCACTTTGCCCGGAATGGACTGTTCACTTTACTCCGGAATGAACTGTTCAGTTTGCTCCGGAATACCCAAAAGGTAAAGGATTGGCGATTATTGATGCAAAATGCTCACAACCTAAGCTACTATTGAATATTATGAAAGAAAAGGGAATAATTGACAAAAGATATGAAGAAGCGTTTCAATTAGATTTCTATAATTATTTAGTCCAGGATTTAAAACTTAAAAATAGAAAACAAGCCAAAAAACTATTTATGTATTTCTTAAATTCAAGAGAAGATGTCTTGATTTATAAAATACATAATTTGTTTCCTATTACATCAAAATTTATAGCAAATCTAAAAATCAAAAATTACAAAGATGTTTCTTCTTATTTACAAAGAGAAGAAAGTAAAATATGGATTGATGATTTACTTGAAAACATCCCGACTGATTTCGCTTTACCTATTCACGATTGTTTGATAGTAAGAGATAGAGAAGTTTATGAAATACTTGATTACTGCAAAAGCAAATATGAAAATATAGATTTCGAAATTTCTTCTTTATAATACTTAATTCAAAATTCTTTCACTAACAGCACAAAATATGATCAGAAAGTTACTTTGTGTATTTTACAAAACAACCTCCCAAAAAACGCTCTATTCACGCCAAAACAATAAAAAGCGATTTGATATTATTCAAATCGCTTTTTATTTTAGAATACTATTCATTTTTGTACTTCTACTTTTAATTCGATTACCCTCTAAGGATAGCTTATATAATAATTATAGACTGAGGTCTAACAAAGAGTCTATCTTTTTATTTCTAGTACTGCTAACAGATATTTTTTCTAAATTTTTATATAAAAACCATCTTAAACTGTTTAAACTCCATTCTGTATAATAATGATCGTAGAAAAAATCTATTATTTTTTTTTGTTTAGACAGAGTAAATGAAGTTTTAACGCCTAAATGGTAATTAATTTCATCTGTTGATAATTCGTCTTCAAACCAGTCCAATCTTTCCTTTTCGCTTTTCCCCAATAAAAATTGCAAATACTTTTGTTCAATTATTTCTTCCAGATTACACACTTTCCAAATTTTATCTTGCAATTCAAAATCATGAATCTTTGGATCAGGAGAAAAAAAAAATTGAGTTCCATTGAAAAGTTCATCACTCAAATTCTTATCCCATATCAATTCCTGATCCTGAAAACACTCTTTATGCAGCAAAACAAATTCATTTGCATCCATGTTTTCAAGTTCTTTCCTTAAATTTTCTAAAGCTCTTTTTTTTATTTCTTTCATATTTTATATATTTTATATTTTTAATTTGTTACTAATTTTTAAGCATCGAAATCCCGATTCACATGATGTAAATTTTAAAAATTGAATTGTAATACTTTGAATATTAAATCTCTAAATGATTCTTTAGAGATGTTGTATTTGATTTCTTTGGCAAAGATATACCGAAGAATTCTTTGAAAAAAATCATTTAAAATTTGGAAATATCGGATCTCAATAAAATCATTTTTAGTGTTGAGGTATGTATTTGTGATTGAGATATTTTAGATAAATGTTAAATTCTTATTTATTTTATTCAATTATGATCCTATAAAAAAGCGGAAAAATTTTCTCGTTTTTTGTAAATATTTTATCTTTAATTTTTCCAAAATCTAAAACTTCATAAGTGATGTATCTGTTTAGTCTTCATGAAAATACGTGCTTATATTATCAATTTGCTGTGAATTAACTATTTCATTTAGTATATATTCATCCTCCTCCTCAAAATCAGTGTGATTAAAGATTTCTATACAATATCCTATTATATTTTTATCCTCTCCGTCAACTACATTACAGAATTCACAATGAATTTCTTCACGATAATCTTTATAAACTTTTTTATCTATTAATTTAAGTAATAATTCACCTATAAGAAATTTTTCCTCAAATGATTTTTTATAAAACCAATCTGCCACATTAAATTTTTCAGGAACTTCAGTTTCAAAAAATAAAGAGATACGTAATTCTAGGTTTCCTGCTTCAAAAACAACAGCGTTGTCTGTAACTTGTCCCGTTTCTTTTCCTTTGTAGTACAACGATTCAACCTTAATATCTTTATTAAAGTTCTTTTTTGTTAAAAATTTCATTTGTTTCATTTGTTTCATTTGTTGTTTTTGTTGTTTTTTCTCTTTTCTCTTTTTACTTGAAAAAGCTTTTCTCAAATCTTCTGTTTTAATTTTTTTCATATTATTTATTTTTAATTTGTTACTAATTTTTAAACATAGAAATCCCGCTTCACATAACGCAAATTTTAAAAAACTGAATAGTAATGCTTTGAATTTTAAATCTCTAAATGATTGTTTAGAGATATTGTTTCTGATTTCCTTTGGCAAAGGTATAGCTAAGTTTCTTTGAAAAAATCATTTAAAAATTTTGAAATTTCGTACCTCAATAAAATGATTTTTAGTGTTGAAGCATGTCTTTATAGTTGAGGTGTTTTTGGGAAATGTTAAATTTCTATTTATTTTTTCTTCAATTATGAATTATGTTTCTATAAAAAAAGCGGGATAATTTTCCCGCTTTTTTATAAATATTTTGTCTTTAATTTTTCCAATAATTAAAATGTGGAATTTCTTTTTTTATACCATCTAAAACTTCATAAAGTCTTTCTTGAGAAAGTCCATCCAATCTCCAACCACCACCAATAGTCATATAAGAATTTGGCATACTAGTGGGTTGTGGTGAAGCATTTTTATGGGAAAACTCTTTTCCGTCAAAATAGTTTGTACTTACTGACACACTAAATGTTTCATTTGAGAATATTGTAATATCATAATCAATGATTCCTCTTTTGTTTTTGTACTCTTTGTAATTCTTAACAAACGTAATCTTAGCAATATTACTTTCTTCTATTTTCACATATTTATAAGTGTAAGGCTTTCCATTTTCAAAATTAATATCCTTGACAATTATGTATTCATTGCCTATTTTTTCTTTCACTATTTCGTTAATCAACCAACCGTTTTTATATGTATGTCTTCTAATTATCGTATCATGTTGATCTTTTGTTATGCAAATTCCTGTATATAGCTCTTTGCTATCTTTTTTTGTTACTCCCTTGATAATATATGGGTCTTCTAAACTTCCAATATCCCATGAATCTTCATCTGTAAGTTCTGAGCAATTGCAATGTGTAACAACATCATCTATTTGTTTGGCAGAATTTTCATTTTCTTTATCTGCACCTTTTCCTTCACAAGAAAACAGAAGGACACTAAAAATTAAAGTCGATAAAATTTTTATCATTTTCATATTTAAAAATTTAATTGTTTTCTACTCTTTAGGTTTTTCGATTACACCTCGTTTTTGTTTTGGTTTCTGAACTCCAACTTCTAATTGACTAATAATTAAATGTCAGTTCAAAACGATTCCCTTTTTTCTTAAAACAGTAAATTCTATTGCTTCCACTGTCTGTATCAATAGCTTCAAACCGATATTCAATATTTCTTGTAATCTCTTTTGCAGATGTTTCATCATAATAGAATTCTTTTGCACCTCCCTCATTTACATTAAAAGATAATTTCCCTTTTATTGCTTTAACATTTACATAGAAAGTTGGATTTGAATCTTTAAGCTTCATTTTTACTGCATAAGCGTCTACAAATATTTCGCGATTGATTGCATGTTTCTTGCTTTTATCAACGATTTCGATTATTCCTGATTTAATAGGATGTAAACTAATATATAAACAAATTGATATTAGCATAAGCATTAGTAACAATAGTCTACTGTGTTGCTTCATATTCTAGAAGTTATAGTTGTTTTTGCTCGCTAGGTTTTAAGATTATAGTTTTTTTAAGAATGGAACCTAATAATTAAATTTTAGTTCGAAACGATTGCCTTTTTTCTTAAAATGATATGTGCGAATATTTCCGCTATCTAAATTATTAGCCTTGAAGTCGTATTGGATATACTTTTGAATCTCTTTAACTGATGTTTCTTCGTAATAAGAGTTTATTGAACCACCCTCATTCACAATAAATTGCAACTTCCCTTTTACTATGCTAACGTTAGCGTAAAAAGTAGAATTCATTCCCTCAATATTCATTTTTACAGTGTAATTGCCGATAAATTGTTTTCTATTAATAATTGACTTATTTAGGCTTGCAGTCGTTTGACTCTTGCTATTGATAGCTTCCCATCCATTCTCAGTCTTTACCATACCGAGATTATTCCCTGATGCTGTTAACTGAACTTCATCTTCTCCTTGAAATTCAGATTCAGTGTATTCTTCATTAGGAGCGCTCTCTGATAGCTCTTGTTTATTTGTCTCTTTCTCAGTTTTAGTAGAAGATGATGATTGAGCGTATGCCATACTGTTTATAGATAGTAATAGCATAATAGTTTTCATTGAGTGTGAATAGATTTTCATAGTAATGATTTGTTTTAGTGTCCTATATTCTTTGGTTAGTATGTAACTATTATGTAGGCAAATATATAAAAAACATGTTCAACTAATCATGTATGATTAGGTAGATGATCAATAATTAAAGGATTTTTACATTATTAATCACCAATCTTTAAAAGTTTGATTTATACCAAGGATCAAGAGTACCTAAAAAAATTCGGAAAGCATCTAAAAAAGATACGGGAAGAAAAAGGTATGTCCCAAGAGCAACTTGCTAACTTGGCTGAGGTTTCTTTGCCTCAGATTACGAGAATCGAACACGGTACGATTAATTCAACGATATGTACCATTAAATCTTTAGCTAATGGCTTAGGAGTTGAAACGGCTTTGTTGTTTGGATTTGAAAGCAAAACTTGAATGTTTGAAAAACCTTCTTAATAACATTTTTTTAATCTTTAATACCAAACTAATTTCTAATGTTTGGATATGTTTTAATAGTTGAGATATTTTTGACTATTGTTATCTATTTTATTTTACACTTCGGTTTTTTCCTATATATTTGAGAAAAATAAACTGTTATAAACTTTAATTTGATTAGATAAGTGAAATTTAAGCGTATATATAAGTTAGCCAATGTTTAGTTAAACGACCTCTGATAATCGACATGCCAGTAATTAAAAATTCGGAAGATTTAGATTATGATTATTTAGAACGACTGTATGAAAATAAAGTTTTTGAAATTTATATTCCTACAGAAATAAGTTCAAGAAGGTATGAAGAAATTAAGGTTTCTAGTGACAAGCTTACATTTAAATTAATAGACAAAATTCAAAGAGATTTAGTTTGCCTAGTACATGGCGAGATAAATACTTATCATAATATAGAATATTTTGAAATAGTTTGGAGTTATTCTAAATTTCCTAAACAAGGTTATTTAACATATTTATTTGAGCTTCTGATATATGAATTTAACTACAGAAAAGAGATATTACAACGTATCTAGGGGAATTTGCAAAAAGTATAAATTCCTAATTAATATTACCAAAGGAGTTGTTGAAGAAATAAACTTCGATAATAATAGAAAATATCGATGGTATTCCATCATTGAGAGTTCAATGGCTGAACTTGGTTATGTTGGTAAAATTTCAAGAGATACTTTTGGACGAAGAGTACATCATCCAGTAATTCCAATTTATAAAGAAGACCTCAAAAACAAAGGATTCGCAATTATAGATGCGAAATGCTCACAACCTAAATTACTCTTGAATATTATGAAAGAAAAGGGTGTAATTGATAAGAATTATGAAGTTGCATTTGAAGTAGATTTCTATAACTATTTAGTTCAAAATTTGAATCTAACTAATCGACAACAAGCAAAAGATTTATTTATGTATTTCTTAAATTCAAGTGGGTATGTTCCTGATTATAAAATCCATATTTTATTTCCAGTTGTATCAAAATTCATTAGAACTTTAAAAACTAAAAATTATAAAGATGCTGCGTCATTTCTTCAACGGGAAGAAAGTAAAATTTGGATTGATGATTTATTAGAAAATATACCAACTAATTTTGCTTTACCTATTCACGATTGCTTATTAGTCAGAGATAAAGAAGTTTATGAAATACTTGATTACTGCAAAAGCAAATACAAGAACATAGATTTTGAGATTTCTTATTTGTGAGGTCTTAACTAACAGAATATCTGGTTTAATAAAAAAAAACATATTATTTCAAAAAACGACTATAAATTTTTATTTATATTTGCCAATATGTGACAAGTCAATAAATAAACAATGAATAGTCAATTCGGAAATAAAATTAGAATATTAAGAGAAGAGCAAAAGATGCTATTACGCGCTTTTGTTTTCTATTTGTTCTTTTTTTCCTTTCAGAATCATTTGAGCCAGAATCTTTCCCATCGCTTCAAAATTTGTCGAAATGGTTGTAATTCCGTTTGCGACAATTTTTTTTAATGGGGTTTCATTATAGGAAATAATTCCAAAATCATTCCCTAATTCTAGGTCTTGAAGGTTTGCTTTTTCGATTACCCGAACCAAATCCCGGTCACTCGGAATCACATAAACTTCGCCTTTATTTATTTCCCGATTCTTAAATTCAGTGATGATTTCATAATCAAATTCAAAATTGGCACAAAAATTCTCGAATCCAATTTTCATTCCTAAAGGTTCCCGGAATCCTGGGAAAATCATAATAAGTTTTTCGTATTTATTTAATCTGGATTTTCCTTTTACCAAGCCTTCATAGATGTCTTTTTTATGATTTTGATATACGGCGGGAAAGGAATTTAGTTCAGGATTAGTCTGATCTAAGATATAAACGTCATTTACTGGTAGGGTTTCAATAAATGGTGGCGGCTCCAATTAAATTGGTTGGCATGATGATGTATTTCGTGTAGTTACCGTTACTGTCGTTTATTAGTTTCTGGAAAACTTGGGTGTTGAAATTATGAAAGAAAATGTCCACCTGAACATCTTTTCCAATGTTTTCTAAAAAGGAATTATAGAGGTCTTCTTTGAAAATATTTAACTCATCGAAAAGTAGAAATATCCGTTGTTTTATTCTCACTTCGGTACTTTTTACATAGTACCCTTTCCCAAGAATAGCGTAGATTATTCCCCTTTTTTTCAATTCTTCATAGGCCTGTAAAACGGTATCACGGGACAAGGAAAATTCCAGACATACTTTGTTTATGGAGGGGAGTTTTTCGTTTTTTTTTAAATGGCCTTCCTCAATCGTTTTCTCTATCGATAAAATGATCTGTTTGTACTTTGGGACACCCTGATTATTCTGAATATTTATGATTTTCATGAGTAAGCTTTTTTGCAAATATACAAAAACCGGTAGGTACCGGTAGGTTATATTTAACTTTTATTTTACTTTTGATTTTTAATATTTCGTAAATAATTAATGTAAAAAAAACACATGTCATATTTAATGTCTAATTTTTTACATAAATAATTTGATTTTACGTCTAATAGAGGAGGTATTTGTTTTTTAGAATTTGCTAACGAAAATGAAATTAAATAGTGGACTCTTGATCATTTTGGTCCTGATGTTTTACAAGAATAATAGAATGTACAGTATAAAAATTTACTTTAAAGGAAATAAAGAATAGTAATAATTCCGAATGAATTGATTTCGAGCTCAATTTCAATTTCCTTCTCTAGCAAAGAAGGCTGTTGTTTTTGTGTCTTTTCAAGAATAAATAAATGTCCAAAAAAAATTATTAACCAAACCAATTAAAAAAAATGAATTTATGAAAGCCAAAAAAAACGTAAATCAGTTGTTAAGGATTAAGGCATTCTTAACATCTAAACTGACCCTGTCAATAATTATTTTGACGTCGTGTATTAGTTTGCAGGCTCAAAACACTATCACAGGATCTGTAGTAGATCAAAAAACATCACAAACCGTAATTGGCGCTTCGGTGGCTGTCAAAGGAACTGCCAATGCAACCATGACTGACGGTGATGGAAATTTTAAATTAAATGTAGCTGACCCTAATGCTACGCTAGTTTTTACTTACATTGGATATACTAAAGTAGAAGAAGCTATTGCGGGTAGAAAAGTAGTTAATGTTTCACTTAAAGAAGAAAATAATACTTTAGATGAAGTAGTGGTAATTGGATACGGAACTGTTAAGAAAAGTGATTTGACAGGAGCCGTTGGAGGATTAAAAGCTGCACAATTGGATTCTCAAAGTAATACAAATTTAGGGAGTGCAATACAAGGTAAAATTGCCGGTGTTACCGTAGAGTCTGCTGGTGGTGCCCCAGGTTCTGGAACCAGAATTCAGATTAGAGGTGCAGGATCATTAAACAATAACAATCCTTTGATATTAGTTGATGATATTGCTGTTGGCTCAATGAATAACCTTAACCCTAATGACATCGAATCAATTCAAGTTTTGAAAGATGCTTCTGCGGCCGCAATTTATGGCTCAAGAGCTGCAAATGGTGTAATTTTGATTACTACTAAAAGCGGGAAAAAAGGAGAAATGAAAGTGAGTTTTGATTCATTTTACGGAATCGCCAGTGTGACTAAAAAACTTGATTTATTAAATCAAGAACAATGGGCAAAAGTGAGTAATGCAGCATATAGTGCAGCAGGAAAAGCACCATTGGACATTGCATTAAATCCTCAGGTTCCTGGTGCAGGAATTAATTGGCAGAATGAAATTTTCAGAGATGCTCCTACACAAAACTATTCATTAGGACTTTCTGGAGGTTCAGATAATTTAAAATACAACATGTCTTTGAGCTACTTTAATCAAGAAGGAGTTATAAAGGAAACTAATTATGACCGTGTTAACTTAAGAGTTAAATCGGATTATAAAAAGGGTATTTTTAAAATTGGAGAAACAGTAATGTTGACCAAAGAAAAAAGAAATGATTTACCAGGAATACCAGGACAAGGAAGAAATATTCTTGGAGCTGCTATTTCTATGCTTCCAGGATTTGCAATTTACAATGAAAATGCAGTAGGCGGATATGGTGGAGCATCAGGTGCAGTTACGGATATATTCAATCCAGTAGCGGCTTTGAACCTTTTTGATGTTAAAAATGATTACTACCAAGCATTGATTAATACGTATGCTGAAGCAAGTTTCTTTGACGGTTTTAAATATAAATTAAATGTAGGGGTAACTGCTTCTGAACATAAAAGTTATAACTATACGCCTCGTTATGAAGTGGGAGGATTCTTCAAGAATTTGAAAAACACTTTAGCGGAAGGAAGTGAGTTAAACCAATACTATCAAATAGAAAATACTTTAAACTATTCTAAAAAATTTGGTAAACATTCGGTAAACTTATTGGTAGGACATACTATTTATGAAAATAATTTCCGTTCTATTTCAGGTTCTGTTCAAGGTATGCCTGATGGTATATTTGTTTTGGCAGGTGCTGAACAGCCAGCTATTTCAGGGTATGCTACTGAGAATAAATTGATTTCTTATCTTGGACGTGCGATATATTCTTACGATAATAAATATATCCTTACGGCAACTTTTAGACGTGATGGTTCTTCTCGTTTTAGTCCAGAAAATAAATGGGGAAATTTCCCTTCTATATCTGCAGCATGGGGAATAGGAAAAGAAGATTTTTTCAAAAACCTAAACTTGCCTGTATCTGAATTCAAGTTACGTACAAGTTATGGTGTATTAGGAAATCAAGAAATTGGAGATTACCAGTATCTTGGGTCAATCACATCAGGTATAAGTTATGGTACAGGAGAGCCAAATACACTTTGGATTGGTAATATCCAAACTGATTATCCTGCGATTGGGTTAAAATGGGAATCAACAACAACAGCCAATGTTGGTTTTGATTTAGGTTTATGGAATGGTAAATTAGATTATACTTTTGATTATTTCCAAAAAAACACTTCTGATTTACTTTTACGTGTGCCAATTCCATTGTCAGTAGGTTCTAGTAATGACCCTTATACTAATGCAGGTAAGGTTTCAAATAAAGGTTTTGAGATGGGTTTAACGCTTAATCAAAAAGTTGGAGAAGTTAATTTCTCTATAACTTCTAATATTTCAAGTGTAAAAAACCGTGTTGAAGAATTGAGCACTGGAAGTCAGATTCTTGCAGGTTCTAGTGGTTCATTTCACGGATCAGCAGTGACTTACAGTAAAGTAGGATATCCTATTTATTCTTTTTTCCTTGTTAAAACTGACGGTTTATTCAGAACACAAGAGGAATTGGATGCACATAGTGTAAATGGAAATCCTATTCAGCCAAGAGCTCAAATAGGTGACATTAGATATGTTGATTTTAATGGAGATGGAAAAATTGATGCTGGAGACAGACAATTTAGAGGAAGTGCTTTTCCTGATTTTGAATACGGATTCCGTCTTCAAGCAGATTGGAAAGGAATTGATATGACTCTTGCTCTTCAAGGAGTTCAAGGAAATGAAATATATAATGGAAATAATACGGACTTGGCAACAGTAAAAGCAAATACAAATTATGCCAGTTCAACGTTAAATTCATTTACTTTTAATCCAAACTCAAATTTTCCAAGATTAAATATTGATGATCCAAATGATAATGGTGCTGATTACTCCGATCGTTTTCTTGAAAATGGATCTTATCTTAGACTAAAAACGATTCAATTAGGATATACATTTCCTAATGACTTAAGTCAAAAATTAGCAATTGACAAATGTCGATTCTACGTTGCAGGCGATAATCTTTTTACTGCTACTAAATACACAGGATACAATCCAGATGTTTCGGCTGATGGACTTGGAGGTAGAGGAATCGATTATAAATCGTATCCATTAAGCAAGACTATTATTTTTGGTATGCAACTTAACTTTTAAATCAACGAAAAATGAAAAAGAAATTAATTATATTATATTTTGTAGGAGGACTAGCTTTATTTAGTTCTTGTTCAGATAACTTAGAATTACAAAACCCTAGTAAAGTAACAACCGGTTCTTTCTGGCAAACTCCTGAGGATTTGGAGTCTGGATTAGCGACTGTTTATAATGTATTAGTAGATAACAATAACGCAGGTTATTGGGAAATACAAGCAATGCAGTTGAAAGAAAACAGAACCGAAAACTTTGTTGCAAGAAATGATGTTCCAGGTCGTTATGCTGTTTCCAGTTATAAAAACACACCTAGTACAAGCGAAACTACCGGGATGTATAAAGCGATGTATATTGGTATATTTCGTGCTAATCAAGTAATTAATTATGCTCCTCAAATCAAGAATATTGATGAAACAAAAAGAGCGCAAATAGTTGCTGAGGCTACGTTTCTTAGAGGATTGAATTATTTTAATTTGGTAAATGAATTTGGAAGTGTGCCAATTTTCACTGATTTAGTAAAAGAATCAGCAGATTATTTTAAAGAAAAATCAACAGAAGAGGAAGTATGGAAACAAGTAATTGCTGATTTTCAAGCGGCTGCAACAAGTCCACTACCTGAAATCTATCCTTCCGCTTTAAAAGGCAGAGTAACTAAAAATACGGCAATCGCTTACCTTGGAAAATCGTATTTGTATTTAAAAGATTGGGCAAAAGCTGAAGAGCAATTTTCTAAACTGGTAAATAACGAATCAGCAAATGGATTTGGACTTTTAGATGATTATGCACAATTATTTGATGGCAAACACGAAAACAGTAAAGAATCAGTGTTTGAAATTCAATTCAGCAGACAAGGTGGTGCTACAATTTGGGGTGGAAATCCATCCGAAAGAACTAGAGCAACTACTATGGCACAAGAATTAGCGCCAGGTGAAGTTGGAGGTTGGTTTGAGTTGTTGCCTACGAAAGTATTATTGGATGCGATGACTAAGGAAAAAACAGCTGACAATAATTTTGATCCTAGAGCTCTTGCTACTTTGGCTTGGAACTATCCGGGTAGTACCTATTATAATTCTGATTTTGCAACAAAGTTTGGAGCTAATGCTATTTGGATTAGAAAAAACCAAAACTGGTGGAATAATGATGAAGGGGATTGGAAATCAGAATTGAATGAATATGCAATGCGTTATGCAGATGTGCTTTTAATGCTTGCTGAAGCAAAAACAATGCAAGGAAAAGTTGCTGAAGCGATACCTTTAGTAAAAAGAATAAGAGACAGAGCGAAATTAGCTGTTATTCCAATGACTGGATGGAATCAAACCCAAATGATGGATGAGATTATGCACCAAAGAAATATTGAATTTGCTCGTGAAGGGATTCACTGGTATGATTTAAGAAGATGGGGTACTTTAGAAAAAGTAATCAAAGCTAGTCAAGTAGGTGGCTATCTTAATTATTCAGCTAAATACAACTACTTTCCTATTCCGGAAAGTGAGTTGAATAACAACCCAAAAATGACACAAAATGCCAATTGGTAATATGGGTTATACCTTTTAATTAATAAAGATTAAAATAAGAACTTGACAAATGGTTAATGCGTTGTACGTAACGAATTAATCATTTGTCATCTCTTATAAACATCAGGTAGCTTTAAGTTAAGTTTATCAGATAAAAATAATTCATTTTTAAATTCATTATATATGAAAAAAGTAACAATTTTATCCTGTATTTTCACCTTTATTTCTTTGGTTGTGTCAGCACAAGAAAAGCCAACGACTAATGATTGGGAAAATCCAGCTATATTTCAGATTAATAGAGAACCTGCCAGAGCGGCATTTTTGCCTTATGCTGATGAATCTTCTGCTATTGCTGATGATTATACGCGCTCTCCTTGGTTTCTGACTTTAGACGGAAAGTGGAAATTTAATTGGTCACCGACACCAGCTGAACGTCCAATGGATTTCTATAAAACAGATTTCAATGCTACCAATTGGAAAGAAATTGCAGTACCGTCAAACTGGGAATTAGATGGATATGGAATTCCTATTTATACTAATATTACGTATCCATTTGTCAAAAATCCACCGTTTATTAATCATGCGGATAATCCAGTGGGGTCTTACCGACGTGCTTTCGAGTTGCCAGAAAACTGGAACGGACGCCGTGTTTACCTTCATTTTGAAGCAGGAACTTCAGCGATGTATATTTGGGTAAATGGAGAAAAAGTAGGATATAGTGAAAATACAAAAAGTCCAACAGAATTTGATATTACTAAATATGTAAAAGCCGGTAAAAATCAAGTTGCTGTTGAGGTGTACCGTTGGAGTGATGGTTCCTATTTAGAGGATCAAGATTTTTGGCGTTTGTCAGGAATTGATCGCGATGTTTATCTTTATAGTACAACTAATACCCGTATTGCTGATTTCTTTGCGCGCCCTGATCTTGATGCTTCCTATAAAAACGGTAGCCTGTCTGTTGATGTTAAATTGAAAAACATGAATGCGGTTGCTAAAAACAATCAGATTGTTGAAGCTAAATTAGTAGACGCAAACGGGAAAGAAGTTTTTAAGAAAACAATAAAAATTAATGTTGGAGCTAATTCATTTGAATCAACCACTTTTGCACAAAATGTCTCCGCACCTAAATTATGGAGTAATGAAACACCAAATCTTTATTCTTTATTGCTTACGCTAAAGGATGAAAATGGAAAGTTTATTGAAACAGTTGCTACACAAATCGGTTTCCGAAAAGTAGAATTGAAAAACGGACAATTATTAGTTAATGGGGTTAGAATTATGGTTCATGGTGTCAATATACATGAACATAATCCTAAAACAGGACATTATCAGGATAAAGAAACCATGATGAAAGATATTAAGTTAATGAAACAACTTAATATTAATGCGGTACGTTGCAGTCATTATCCAAATAACTTAATGTGGGTTAAATTATGCAATAAATATGGTTTGTTCTTAGTAGACGAGGCTAATATTGAAAGCCATGGGATGGGAGCTGAATTGCAAGGTTCTTTTGATAAAACAAAACATCCTGCTTATCTTCCGGAGTGGAAAGCTGCTCACATGGATCGTATTTACAGCTTGGTAGAACGAGATAAAAATCAACCTTCTGTTATTCTTTGGTCTTTAGGGAATGAATGTGGGAATGGACCTGTTTTTCATGAAGCTTACAAATGGATAAAGAACAGAGATAACACACGATTGGTTCAATTTGAGCAAGCTGGTGAGGAAGAAAATACCGATGTGGTTTGCCCGATGTATCCAAGTATGGATTATATGAGAGAGTATGCTAAACGCAAAGACGTGAAACGTCCTTTTATTATGTGTGAGTACTCGCATGCTATGGGTAATAGTAGTGGTAATTTTCAGGAATACTGGGATATTATTCGCGGCAGTAATAATATGCAGGGAGGATTTATCTGGGATTGGGTAGATCAAGGATTTGAGATGACTGATGAAGTGGGACGTAAATATTGGTCGTACGGTGGAGATATGGGAAGTCAACATTACACCAATGATGAAAATTTTTGTCACAACGGATTAGTTTGGCCTGACCGCACGCCTCACCCGGGTGCTTTTGAAGTAAAAAAAGTATATCAGGATATTTTGTTCACAGGGGTTGATTTGAAACAAGGAATTATTGAGGTGGAAAACGGATTTGGGTATACCAATCTAGACCAATACCTTTTTAAATATGAGGTTTTAGAAAACGGATTAGTTATCAAGACAGGCACTGTTGATATAAAACTTGAGCCGCAATCCAAGAAACAAGTGCAACTTGAATTGCCAAAATTATCATCAAAAGACGGAGTTGAATATCTTTTGAATATTTATGCTTACACAAAAAATGGTACCGAAGTTTTGCCTCAAAATTTTGAAGTTGCCAGAGAACAGTTTTCAATTAGTGAGAGTAAATATTTTGTAAAAGCAGTTAGTAATAAGGGATCGAAACCTGCAGTTAAAGAAACTAAAGATTGGATTACGCTAAATGCGTCTGGTGTTGAAGTGACGATAAACAAAAGCACTGGTCTGATTCAAGATTACAAATCAAACGGAGAACGTTTTTTCAATCAATTACCGGTTCCTAATTTTTGGCGTGCACCAACCGATAATGATTTTGGAAATAATATGCAGGTGGCAAGTAATGTATGGAGAACCGTGGGAAGAATCAGTAGTTTGAACTCCATTGAGGTCAAAGAAGAGTCTGGAAAAACAACTGTTGTGGCTACTCTTTTCTTAGGCGATGTAGCGTCAACGTATACGATTGTTTATACAATGAACTCAGATGGAAGTTTAACGATGGTAAATACATTCAAGGCAGGAAGTAATCCATTGTCTGAAATGCCTCGTTTTGGGATGCTATTTTCTCTTAAGAAAGAACTTGATAATTTCAGTTATTATGGTAGAGGGCCTTGGGAAAATTATCAGGATAGAAATACTTCATCATTGAAAGGGATTTATCAAAGTAAGGTTGCCGATCAATATGTTCCCTACACGCGTCCTCAGGAAAATGGATATAAAACAGATGTTCGTTGGTTAACACTTACAAATAATTCAGGAAACGGAATTGAAATTGAAGGTTTGCAGCCTTTAGGTGTAAGTGCTCTTCATAATTATCCTGAAGATTTTGATCCGGGTTTAACTAAGAAATACCGTCATACCAGTGATATCACTCCTCGTAAAGAGGTTGTAATTTGTGTTGATTTAGCGCAAAGAGGTGTGGGTGGAGATAATAGTTGGGGAGCTTTGCCTCACGAACAATATCAATTGAAAAATAAAGAGTACAGCTACGGTTTTGTTATTAAACCTAAAAAGAATTAATGTCAAAAAATGACAGAACCCGATAAAGATGATGACATTTAAAACAAGAATTATGAAAGAAAAACTAGAATCCTATTTTAATAACAAATACATGTTCACTTTATGTTTCGTCATAAGTGTCATCAATCTGTCGGCTCAGAAAGTAACTATTCCTATTGCAACTGACAGCAATCTTATTCTATTGCAAACGGATGCTTCTAATGTGTGGATGTGCTAACTTAGCATGGAGTTCTAGTTAAGAACTAAATCTTAACTTTAGAGCATGAAAGAGAATCGTAAAACTTATGACCGCAATTTTAAAGAGAAAGCTGTCCAATTAAGTTATGAAAGAGATAATATCTCACAATTAGCGAAGGAACTTGGAATAACAGCACCTTTGCTTTACAAATGGCGTCAGGATTACCAAGAATTTGGAACAGGAAGTTTTCCTGGGAAAGGAAAATTAAAACTTAGCCCTGAACAGGAAAAAATCCATGAGCTTGAAAAAAAATTAAAAGAAACAGAATTAGAACGTGATATTCTAAAAAAGGCTATAAGCATCTTTTCCAAGGGAGGTCGATGATTTATCTTTTCATAAAAGACCATGAAAAAATATATTCTATTGAAAAGATGTGCAAAGTTTTAAAAGTAAGTCCAAGCAGCTATTATAATTGGAAGCGACAGATTCTATCAGAAAGACAGAGGAAGACTGCTCTGATTAAAGAAGAAATTACGTCAATATACTTTAATGCTAAACAGCGATATGGAAGCCCAAGAATTACTCTGGAACTCCAAAGCCAAGGATATCAGATATCCAGAATAACTGTAGCTAAATACATGAAGCAGTTAGGATTGTACAGTAAATTAAGTAAAAAATTCAAAGTAACAACCAATTCAAAACATAATCATTTTGTTGTGCCAAATATCCTGAAAAGAGAATTTACGGCAACAGAACCAGCAAAGGCATGGGTTTCAGATATCACCTATATACAGACAAAGGATGGATTTTTATATCTGACCATCATTTTAGATTTATTTGACAGAAAGATAGTCGGCTGGAGTTTAAGCAATGGACTAAGTACAAAACAAACTACAATGATGGCTTGGAAAATGGCAGTCAAGAATAGAACAATTGCAAATGAATTAATATTCCATTCTGACCGAGGCATCCAATATGCCAATAAAAAATTTGCTGATGTATTGGACTCTTATAAAAGTATCACAAGAAGTATGAGCCGTAAAGGAGACTGCTGGGATAATGCGGTTGCTGAAAGTTTTTTCAAATCTTTAAAAACGGAATTGGTTTATGGAAGTAAATTAATTTCTAGAGAACAGATGGAACTTGAAATTTTTGAATACATCGAAATTTGGTACAATAAAAAAAGAAGACATTCGGCTTTGAACTATAAAACAATTGAAGAATTTAATAAACTAACTAATTATAAAAATGTAGCTTAACTTTTTCTCCAGTTTTTGTTTGCATATCCACTTTGCCTAACATACTAAACACGAGAGGGGATAAAGTGTATTTTCAAACTTAATCATAATTTTTAGATGGAGAATGGGTAGAGCAAACAAAGAAGCCGTAAATGATGTATTCATAAAAAAGTCCGAAAAAAATTTGATTTAAAAGTTAGAATGTAAAAAAATCCTAGATACTATCCTCCCGTCGTATCCCTCCAGTTTTTATGTTATGCAGTATTTAAATTTAGATAAATTTAAAAGGCAACCTATAGGTTGCCTTTTAAACTAAACTTACTTTTCAGTATCTTCTGATTCTTCATCAGGAATTAAACTTTTGATTGTTTCAATTGGCAGAAACATTTTCCCAGTGCTTGGTATCAATATAAAACCATAGCAATTATAGAAATCAATTGCATCTTGGTCTAATGGGTCAACTACTACTGCTCGAATTGCCAAGGTCTTTGAATGTACCACACATTTTTTTAATGCATCAAATAAAAGAATTTCTCCTAATCCTTTTCCCTGTTCCCTCTTATCCATAGCTATCCTGCCAAGTAAGGCTATAGGTATGCTATATGTTTTAGGCACTCTTTTAGTTAACTCAGCAGGAAAATCATCTAATGGAATTGAACCGCTTGACAGCGTATAATATCCAAGTACCTTAGTTGAATCTGCATCTTTGTCTGTTAATACATGACAGACGGATAATAATTTTTGGGCATCCTGCCCCGCTTGCTTGTGAAAATAATCATCTAATAATTCTTTGCCACATTTAAACTCTTTCCTCTTGTGCTCCTTTGAAAGGATTTCAATCTTTAAATTCATTGTTACTGATAAATTTAGTATGGTTCGCTTGAGCCCTCTTAAGTTTATCATTAGCCTTCGGTGGATTTATAATCGCATCTATAAATATCTTTTTGTCCTCTATGGTCTTTAAAACGGTTTCATTGTCTTTAATGATCTTGTTTGCTTCTGCGTTTACACAATAGATTACAAATTCTGATAGATTTTTAAATCCTCTCAGGACTGATGCGTGCTTAATCAACTCCTTATGTTCTTTACTGATACGAACATCGATTCGGTCGTTAATGGTTACCGACATAATCATTCATGTTAAATATGGTTCTACAATTTTGCTATTTTCTTGGTTTAATTTGATTTGGATATTTAATAGTATCTGTTTCTTTATTATTCTTTTTAGAGTTAATTATTCTTTTAATGATAAGTTTTAAATTTGTCTAATGATGCTGTCTTTATTTCTCTTATGAATTTATAGTAATTTATTTTATACTACTTCTTTGTTATTTCCTGAGTTGATATTATTGACATTCATTAAACTTGTTTCCGAACCTCTTTAGTCCTTTAAAGAGTTAGAGTTCGTATCAGTTCTGCAAATGTACGCTTTTTATACGTACAATGCAAGTGCTGCAATTATTATTTATTTTTCATCCATTACTCTTCATGCTTTTTGCATCTATTCTATTGTTTGTTGTTATTATGTTTATTGTGTAATTTTTAATGCTATAAAAAAGTACAATAAGTTCAATTTAACTCTTAACTTCAGCTAAAAAAAATCGATAAGCAAGCTTTTAACTTAAGTAGTAACTATAATTACTAAGGTGTTCAACTGTCGAACACCTTGCGCTATTCTTATAGAATAACTTTTAATAAAAAAAGGTGAGTTTTACCAAAAAAATATTCAAAATATAAAAATGAGTATAAATTCTAACACAAGATCATTTTCTAAAAATCCCTTTAAAAATAAGGTTTCAGGGCTTTTTTGTAAGCTTATCTATAAACATTAATATGGGAATTAGGTGTTCAATTGAGATCCCCTTAATTCCACAAAAAAGCCTGCGAACTCAATGTTTACAGGCTTTTTATTTTTTAGTTGACAATTTAGTTGATATTTAATTGTTAATAAAAAAGCTTTCACTGCCTCTGGAAAAAGCGGTCAAATTGACCATACCTTTTCAGTCTAAAGTGACCACCCGATTCGGAGCAAACTGATCACCTAATTTCAATTTAAACTGAGCACCTGTTTTCGTTGCAAAGTGACCACCAAAAAA
>NZ_JBIPCM010000014.1:0-28806 GCF_044007415.1 Flavobacterium sp. FlaQc-28 | reverse complement strand
ATAAGATGCTGTTTCACAGACGGATATTCTTCAATGTCAATTTTTAAACTTGGAAATGTTGCAATAATGTAAAAATCAGCAAATTCATAAGAATATCGTTTAACATCACGTCCTCTCAATAACGGTCTAATAATCTCTACACTTTTTGGGTCTTCCTTAATTAATTCGTCTCTTTTTTTTCCATCAATGATAAAAGCCTCATTGTAGCCTGTCAAAATCCCTCTATAAATATTAATATCCCAGTCTTTTAGGGGAGTTCCTATCTTTTCAATTTTCTCTTTTATATTTTTTTCAATAGGGGAGAGAATAACCCAACTATTACTTTTAAAATAAGTGGGAGTGGAATTGTTTTTGACAAAATCTTCCAATAGATCTGATTTGAAATCTTTGTTTAATAAGCATGCATATGTTTTCTCTTCATATTTTGATTTCGTTCCCATGAGTATATTGGTGTCAACTGTAGCGGAATCAAACACTTGTACTCCGCCAAAATCAATTAACAAAATAGGATTTGTTTTTTCTACAAAATAGTTACGCAAACTTTCTCCATATCCAGCCCTCATCCACTTGTTAGATGTAATAAAGGTTAGTATTCCTTGTTTTCGAAGAATATTAAATCCTAATTCATAAAAAAGACTATAAATATCTCCTGTTTTTGCATAAGTTTCGAAACTCATTTTTTCTAAACTAACACTATCTTGTCCCATTTTTTGTAATTGTACATAAGGAGGATTCCCTATTATAGCATCAAATCCAACAAAATCTCCACTATCGTTTAGTATATCAGGAAACTCAAAACGCCATTCAAAAGCATTTTCATATATTTTATTACTTTTTATTTCTTCAATATCGATATCAAGTCTTTTTATTTCTTCAGAAACAGCTTTTACTTTTTTGTTGCGTTCGACTTCTTCTTTCTTGCTTAGTTCAAACAGGCCTGTTTGAGAAGTAAGAACAAGATATTCTCCTTTGAGTTTATAAAGTTTGATAACTTTAGGATCATTAGCATTAATCTCGCTTCTAAAATTGGTTTTTATTTCCCCAATTAATTCTTCCATTTCTCGCTTTTGCTCTTTACTGTCGGCATTGCGATAAGTGTTAACAGCATTTTTATAAACATTAATAGAAAGTTTACTTTTCTTTAAAGCCTCTTTCAAATTGATATCCAGCCCAAAACGGCTTATTAAGGAATTACCACATTTTATATTAATATCAATGTTAGGCAGGGTTTCGAGTTCATTGGTTTTAGGTCTATAATAGGCATTTTTCAATAACTCAATCCACAAACGCAAA
The DNA here is from genome assembly GCF_044007415.1 of Flavobacterium sp. FlaQc-28. Taxonomy (NCBI): domain Bacteria; kingdom Pseudomonadati; phylum Bacteroidota; class Flavobacteriia; order Flavobacteriales; family Flavobacteriaceae; genus Flavobacterium; species Flavobacterium sp. FlaQc-28. The sequence continues at coordinate 27,513 of NZ_JBIPCM010000014.1, read as the reverse complement.
CGGCATATTTTTACAGAGTTGGGGTTAATGTCTACGCCAAATAAACAATTCTCAATAATGGTTTGTTTCTCATGAAACAACGTTTCCTGTATACGATGACTTTCTTTGCTTTTCGGATTATATTGATATGGGATACCGTCTTCATCGGTTACCATCAATTCATCATTCACTACTTCAAATTGGTATTCTTTTAAGCGTTGACCATCATGGTCTTGAAGCACTCTTAAATCATTTTTTATTGCAATAATTTCATTTAAAGCAGAAACTAAAAAGTGTCCTGAACCTACGGCGGGGTCACAGATTTTTAAAGTATTAATAATGTCGTTGGCTTCTTTCCGGTCCTCGATTTTCTCATACAACTCTTCAAAATTAGATAGCTTCCAATTTTTGGTTTCATTGAATTTTTGAACAACGGCTCTACGTATTGTTTCTTTACACATATACATGGTAATGAAACTTGGAGTAAAGAACGATCCGTCTTTGTAACCATTAATTTTTTCGAAAATCAAGCCCAATACAGACGCATTAATCAGCGTTTTATTTTCCTCTTGAATGTCTTCACTTCCTTCACTAGCAAAATCATAAGCATCAAGGAAGGACAAGAAATAAGCGAGCGGATTTTTTGCCCCTGCCTCTTTCTTGCCTTGATTGTCTTTAATTACGGTATTGGAAAGTAACAGTAGGGTAACATTATCTTCGAGTTGTGATATAAATAATGTTTCATGCTCCAGGTCAGTTGGTTCAAAAAGTGAACTGTTTAGATAAGGAACTTTTGCAAAAACAGTACTTACTCTTTCATTTCTTTCATTAGGTTTTCTGGCCAAAACTTGAAAAAACAAACTATTAAGATTATCGTAATCTTTAATCAAATTTGAATTTAAGAAAGCATAGCTTTTATCTCCCTTGTGATATGATATAAGTTGTGCCTCGAGCAATTTTAAAAATAAGATACGATTAACCCATGTAATTGTTAATTCTAATGCCACATTAAACAATCGCTCTGTATGATTATCACCATATTGCTTAACATTCTGCAAGCGTGAAATTTTATCTAAACCGTCTAGCTGGTCGATAGCATTTTCTAATAAAGAACCTGAATTTCTTTTGCCTTCTTTGTGGCGCTGAATTAGTTTTTTACCACCTTCTTTTACTTCGTCTAGTCCAATAATATGAAGTAACTCACTATAAAAATTTTTATCTAATGAATTGCTATCATTTATGAAAGACAATTTTAATAAATGCTCAGGTGAAAGTAATTTGAATAATGCTACTAATAATTTATCATCTTCTTTATTTGCATTTCGCAAAGGCTTGTCATATTTGCGAATATCAAAATGAGCAAATTCAATAGTGTTTTGCAATCCTTCAATAAATGGTTTCGCAATTTCTTTATAGAAATAATCAGTAGTTTTTCCAGATAACCTGCCTTCTTCAAAATCAGTAAATTGTCTTGTAAAGGTTTTATTCTCTGCAAATAATTTATTGAAAAGTTGGGCGTCAAAAACAAACCATTCGTGAATATTAGTTACAACTAAATGTTTTAATTCGATGTTTTTATGGGTGATGCGTTCCCGCATGTAATACAAAACCAACTCTTGTAATGCTTTCCCGTTTAGGTTTGCAATAGTAATCATTTCAGTTTTGTTTGTAGGACTTTTGGCTTCAATGATGACACCTACATCAGTTTTAGCATCTTTTCCGTTATGTATTACCAAATCATTACGCCCTTTAGTATTTACAGAGTAATTAGGATCGTAATAGGTCTTCTTTAAGAAATCAATAACCAAATTTTTATGAAACTCCTCACTTTCCTTTTCGTTTATAGAATCCAAAATCTTAATCAAATTAGTTTTGAAATCCTCAATATGAGTACGATTTGGTTTTATTTTAAGAAAGGCTTTATTGAGTGCCTTACGAGGTTCTAGTAATATTGTATTCATGTATTTTTGGAATGTTCTTTGTTTTGATTTCAATTAATGATCCAAGAAGGGATTTTTTGTAATAAAACTTTTTATTTATGCTAAAGTATTGAATATATACTGAACTGTAATGAGGAAAACCGTAAATAGTAAAGAAATAACTCTCTTCTAGTTTCTTTTAGTATAGTTAGTTGTATTAATTGATTACCAAAATCATAAATACCCCTTTTCGTATTCCCTTATAGTGCTTTTCTAAATCTATAGATGGTTTAGAAATATATAAATTAGAGATAGATATCTAGTACTATATTACTACCATACTATAGTACTATAGCAATATATTACTATAGTAATTACTTACTTTCTTAATTTCTTAATTTAATGCCTCATTACTAATTAAGTAAGTAATTATAGTGCTCAATTCAAATTTCAGTTGCCTGTTTTGAGCCATCGTTTTTTATGCACTCTTCTATTTTTGAATAAATTTGTTTTATATCATCAATGTTTTTAATCAAATAAGATATTTCAGTTCTAGTAAAATAATCTAACTTCTTTTGATGGAAACTTTTAATTAACTGATTGAAGTTGTTTCCAATTCTTCGAACTTCTTCAATTAAAATTCCTTTTTTAATCCTGGCGTCGTTATCAAAGGTTATTATTCTATACTGATTGTTAAGAAGAATATCCCTGATCATACTGTTCATATTTGTATAATCACTCTTTTCGAATAATTCATTTAGTTTTTTATACTCGTCATCCGACAACATTACCTTTTTATTATTTGATCGTTTAATCTCTTTTTCAGGTCTACCTCCTTTATTCATTTTCTATGATATTTAGTTTAAAAAATACGACTCCGGAGTATTTAATTTCTCGAAACGAAGTGCAGAGCAAGAAGTTTAGTGCATCAAAAACAAATTCGAAGAATTTAGGGTTTTTGGGGCATCTAAACACACCTTGCTACTCAACTGTGATGTGAAAAAATTTATTTCCCTTCGGTTTATTGTACTCCGCAGAATTGAACCAAAGGGAAATAAAAATCATATCAGTTTTAAGCTTATTTTATGTTTTGGGCAAAGCATACAAAAATGTCTTAAAAACTGATGAATTGATGACAAAACTTTCTAAGTCCTTTTATTTACTGGGTTTCCTGTTTCATCAAATTGTCATCAATTCATCATTTTAAATTAGATCGCATCCTTTTTTATCATCACTCTTCTTTTTTGATGACAAAATGATGACAAGTTAAATTAAAGAATATCAAGAGTTAAGATAACACTATCATCTATTCATCAAAAATATTAGATAAAAATTCTCTTGAAACTGTATAGTATCGTCCTTTGCTTAAATTTTGATAGAAGTCCAAATCATTTGTAATTGTAATCTTTTGGTATTGATTTGAATTAGATTGTTGCAGTAACTTCCAATCATTTCGAATAATTTTTTTAATCTCATTAGCATCATGTTTAATTCTAAACTTATTTAGAAAGTTCAATAAATCGGAAAAGCAAAACTGAATTATTTCTACATCTAAACTATCTAATATATTGATTAAAACATTGCCTACTTCAACCTCCATTTTATTCGAATTAAATTTCACGAGCTTATCCAATGCCTTAGTTCTTACTTGCTGCGGTGTAAACCACATTCTTGAGCTATTTTCCGTAGATAATTTTCGATTAGAAAGGAAATCCAAAAAAGCTGGAATTTCTGCAATTAATTTGTCTAAAAAATGAACATCTTTTTTTTCTAAAACTTTTAATTTTCTTACCCAAAACCTAGTTTCGTCAGCATTTATTTTTATAAATGAAGTTTCATTGTTTGAACATAAAATAAATTTTCCGAAAAAATGAGCTTCTTTTTTATCTTTCCCTTTAGCTTCAGTTTTATGAGAATTCGTTGTAGATAAATATTTAATTCTCTCCGTCATTTCATCTGTTCTAAATAAGACTTCATCAATTGCGATAATTAATCGGTTCGTCCAATCACTATTGAATTGTGAGTTAAAATCATTATTAGTTAAGAAAGTCATGTTGAACTCAAAAATTGCTTTTAACCACTTTAAGAATGTAGATTTACCTGTATTATTCTCCTTGCTTACAAGGCAGAGAATAGGAAGAATCTGGGCAGGCTTCAAATATAAAAGTTGAAGATAATCTAACCCCATCTGGAACTGATTTTCAAAAATATGCTCAATAAATTTTAACGTAGTAGAAATATCTCCTTTTAATGGCGTTTTACTAATTTGATGATATGTGTTGTAATAATCCTTTATCTTTTTTTGAAAGTGTTCAGGACGATTTTCCGGAATGCATATAAAACCATCATATCTCTCAACTTTAGAGAGAGCATCTTTACCATGATCTTGCCTAATTAATTCGGGTGACCAAACAACCAAAATCTCAATAGAATCACCAGATAAAGAAGGGTACAGGGATTTTTTATAGTAGGTCGTCCCTACTCTAATATATTCTTTCATTTATACAATAGAGATTTAATTGTATATTTGCCATATACAATAGATTACTAAAAAAAGACAAGCACAGAAATTGCACTTTCTATGCTTGTCTTTTATATTTTAAGGATTTAACTTCATTAAGAGAATCAAATAATTCCTCATGATTTATTAAAATTCTCCTTCCTATGAAAGAAGCTTTAATATTACCTCTTTCAATATGGTTTCTAATTGTCTGACTATCCACATGCAAAAGTTCTGCAGCTTCTTTGATAGTATAAACATTATTAGATAAGTCTTTTTCAGGTTTAGTTAAAAGTTGAGTAACTAAACCTTTTAGCTCTTTCAATTCAGATTGAATTGTTTCAAATGGATTTTGCATCATAACGTTGTCGATTTAAATTTCGAGCAATGTTATAGCTCCTTACCTCTTGGTTTACTTGATAAAGTGTAATAAAGTAAGATAAAGCAAATAGTTATTAATTATCAGATATTTTCAGCTATAAGTATCTTTGAAAATTCATTATACAAATCAAAATATTCAGATTGTTTGTTTACTCCAACAATCTTACTAATGTTCCTTTTATCAAAATCGAACAAAGTTTTTTTAATATTTGCAGAAAAATACGATTCCGAGAAATCAATCTCTTCTTTGAATTTTTTATCATCTACACTATAACGCTTTTTAAAATTTTCTTTAAAGCTTTTTAAAAAAACCTTCTGATTTATTTTCGAAAAGTTTTCACTGTGCGAATCAAACAGTATCAAATTTAGTAGAACTGCTAATTGTGTTTTACTCTTAAATCTAAAACTAGGTAAACCAAATCGTTCTTTATTTTTTTCATAAATACTATATTTTTCAAGAACATTGAAAAGCTTTTCTAAAAATTCAGCATCAAAAACAATTGATTCTTCACTAATATTCCTATCCACTACATCCAAAACTTTTCCTTTATTTAATTGTGGAAATTTCTCTGAATAAGCAATCACAATAAATATGAGAGCAAAGAAAAAAAGTAAAATACCAACAATAAAATAGAATATTTGAAGTGAATTAGAGTTAACAATAAAGCCTAGATATATAAAAAAGATTGACGCGAAAAACAATGCAAAACTCAATGTAAAGAAACCAAATTGCTTGTTTTCTGCTACTGATCGAACAAATAAAAACGTCTCATCAAATTGTTCTTTAAATCCTTGTAAATATAAAATTGGGTGTTTTTTCATAATATTATAGACTATTTTTCTCCAACTATTTTTAGTGGAATTTCAATATCAAAAACTTGATCCATTGCTTCTTTTTTCTCAGGCTCACTTATTTGATAATATTGATTTAGAGTTTTCATATCATTATGTCCCGTAATAGAGGCAATCAATTTATCGCTTTTACCTTGCCTTTTCATCATGGTTATAAAGGTTCTTCTCGCGGTATGTGTACTTATTCGGTCGTAAAAGAACATTTCTTCCTTAATATTTTCTTTCCCCTTTGTTGTTACTTTTTGAACCTTATTTTTATATTCCATTTCTTCAAACACGTCTTTTATATATTTATTCTGTTTTTGATTGGCTATTAATGGAAGTTTATAATCGTATTTCAGTAAAATATATCTTGAAATATTGGTTAAAGGTATTTCTCTCGTTTCTTTAGTTTCATCTTTATCCTCTTTAAGCAATATGAAATCATTAGTAACATTACTTCTTCTTACTAAAGATAATTCTCCGAATCGCATACCAGTCACACAAGCAAAGACAAAAACATCACGAACCCTTTCAAGCTTTGCACTTTTAAATTCATATTGCATTAATTTATTTAAATCTTCTATAGTTAGTGCAATTTGATTCGTAATTACTCTCTCAACCTTTTTAAATTCTATAAAAGTATCATTGTAAGTAAATTTATTTTTCTTCGCCCAAAACATGAAAGTTTTAAAAAGCCCCAAATTTCTAGCATAGGTATTGTTTATATGCTTCAAATCATCCATACAGTACGAAGTAAATTCTCTATGAAAAACTTCATCAATCTTGCTAAATGTTAATTTAAATTTTCTAGCTTTTTCAAAATTTTCAAGTATGTTCTTGATGTTTTTATAGCGCTTAATTGTTGCTTCTGACCATTCCTTACCTTTTTCTTTTTCTTCTCGAAATTGATCATAAGCATCAAAGAATACATTTTTCCCGGCGGGAGCTTTTTTAAACTCTTCTTCAAATACCTTTTTTAAATTCTTAGAGGTGAAAGACTCGTTTATTCTTTTGTACAAGCTTTCAGTTTCAAGAAATAAATCAGAATAACGGTTCAACTGAAGCTTTATACTTTGAACAAACTTTGATTTCTTTTTACCATTTACAAAAGGGAATCTGTTTTCAAAATCCCAATTTTCAGGAAGAATTTTTTCTCCCGTTGAAAAGACAAATTTTTTATTTTCATTTTTAAAATAGCATGAAAATAAAATCAATGTTTCTTTATCGCTTTTAGGTTCTTTAAGATTGAAAGTGTATTTCATTCAGTTGACAATTTAGTTGACAATAATGTTATAATTAGTTATAAAAACTCATTAGTAACAAATATAATAATTCCAGTAAAACAGGGTGTTTTTACTGGAAATCACTTATCAACAATCAAACAAAGTATAACTAGCTCAATAGCCGGCGACTCCACAAAAAAGCCTGTAAACTCTTTGTTTACAGGCTTTTTTACTTTTGGTTGATATTTTTATTATTAAGAAGTATCAGCCAAATACATATAATTTTTAATTTTTATAATCATTAAGAGTAAAAGCGACAATAATTTTTACTCTTTCTATATTTTCTTTTGCATCCATACCATGCTAATTTCATGTTCTTTAATTGTGCCGATGTTTTGAAAAAAACCACACTCAACAAAGCCCATTTTTTTATGAAATTCAATACTTGTTTTGTTTAATGAAGATATATTAACTATTATTTCTTTAAATCCTTTTTCTTTTAAGTCTACAAAAAGATAATTTAAAATTTTAGTTCCTATTCCTTTTCTTAAATAAGTAGGATTTAAAAAGTATGTCAATTTTACCGTATTATTAAAAATGTTTTCTACTCGAAAAGGATATGCAATACCAAAACCTATAACTATATCATCTTTTAAAGCGACGCATCCTGCATATTGTATTCCCTCATTTGTTAATTGAATAGCTTCACTATCTTTCATTAACTCATCTGAAAAAGTAAAGAATGTTTCTTGTACATAATAGTTGTATATTCTCTGAATATCTTTGTAGTCCGAAGATTTTATCTTTGCTATTTTCATAAAAAATTATCTCAATTAAAAAACTATTTATTCATGTCGCTAGATTGTTAACCTAACAATCTGATTTTTTAAGATTGAAAGTATATTTCATTCAGTTGGCAATAATGTTATAAAATTAATTATAAAAAGCAGTGATAATAAATATAAGAAATAATTTACAAATAATTAAGTCTTAGCTATTTACTTATCAACAACCAAATAGGTTATAAAAAGTATAATCCCAGCGACTCCAAAAAGTCCGAAAACCAAAAAGTTTTTCAGGCTTTTTTATAGAAGTACTATTAAGTCTCCATTTTCCAAAATAGTCTCAAAACTAAAACAAGTATATTTTCTACACTTAAAAAAGTAGCACCACAAAGCCTTAAAGAGAACCGTCAATTCTATATTGTTTCACCATTTTTCTCTAACTTAGCACGGTAAATCTTAAAACGTAAGATTCAAACAACTTTTGTTTTTCTGCAAAGAACTGAATGAAAAAACGTTACTGTATTTTCTCTTACATTTTTTTCAAAAAAACATTCTTCTAATAATTTTAGTTAATTGAAAACTATGAACAAATTTGATTTTGGAATTGTAGGTCTCGGCGTAATGGGGCGTAACTTACTTTTAAATATTGCCAGCCATAATTTTGCGGCTGCAGGTTTAGACTTGGACACTGAAAAAGTCAACTCTCTTCAACAAGAAGCCGATTCTGATCATACAATTGAAGCGACTACCGATGTTAAACATTTTGTAGAACTTATACAAAAACCAAGAGCTATTATGCTTTTAGTGCCAGCTGGAAAACCTGTTGACAGTGCCATAGCTAGTTTACTTCCTCATTTAGACAAAGGAGATATTATAATTGATGGCGGAAATACTTATTTTACGGATACTGACAGAAGATTTTTAGAATTATCTTCTAAAGGAATTCACTTTTTTGGAATGGGAATTTCTGGTGGTGAAAAAGGAGCAAGATTTGGTCCTGCAATGATGCCTGGAGGAGATCAAAAAGCATACGAAAGACTTCGTCCAATTTTTGAAGCTATCGCTGCAAAAGTAGAGGGTGAACCTTGTGTAGAATATTTAGGAAACGGATCTGCCGGCAACTATGTAAAAATGGTTCACAACGGAATTGAATACGGAATCATGCAATTGATTTCTGAAATTTATGACCTAATGAAAAGAGGTTATAATTTGGATGAAAATACAATTCAGAAAACATTTGAAGAATGGAATGAAACATATGATCTTAAATCGTATTTGATTGAAATTACAGGAAAAATCCTAAAACAAAAAGACGAAGACGGAAGTCCGCTGATCAATAAAATTTCAGATTGGGCAAAATCTAAAGGAACAGGAAAATGGACTTCGCAAAATGCGATGGATTTACAAGTTCCGGTTCCAACTATCGACGCTGCTGTTGTAATGCGCGATATGTCTAAAACTAAGCCAGAAAGAATTGAAGCTGCAACTAAATTAGTTTGGAATGCAAATCAAACTGATGTGAACACAAGTGAAGCAATTGCTGCATTAAAATCGGCATTGTACTTTTCGATTGTCGTAACATACGCGCAGGGATTAGCGCAACTTCATACTGCTTCTAAAGAATATAATTATGGATTAAATCTAGAAACGGTTGCTAAAATATGGCGCGGCGGTTGTATTATTCGTGCCGCTATTTTAGAGGATTTCAGAAAAGCATATGTTACAAAAGCAGATTTACCAAACTTACTTTTAGATGCTGGAATCGCTTCAAAATTAACAGATAATCAAGCTGGAATGAGAAATGTAATTCAATTTGCTGTGCAAAAAGGTTTACCTGTGGCAGGACTTATGAATTCATTAGCTTATTTTGATGCTTACAGATCTGAAAATCTGCCAACAAATCTAATTCAGGCGCAGCGTGATTATTTTGGAGCACATACTTACGAACGTATTGACAAAACTGGTGTTTTCCACACACAATGGTCTGAATAAAGAACTTTAAACAACACAACACACAAAATGGGTAAGTTCAAAAATATAAATCCAACTATCATTGTAATTTTTGGTGGAACTGGAGATCTGGCAAAGAGAAAGCTCTTTCCCGCTTTTCAAAATCTGTATCTTGATGGCCGTATGTCAAAAAAGTTTCAGATTATTGCTCTTGGAAGAGCAGAAAAAAGCGATGAAGAATTTCGCAGTTATGTCTTAGAAAATCTAAATACATTCTCGAGAAAAAAAGGTCTTTCGGACCCAGAAACTCAAAAATTTCTTTCTCATATTACTTATCATAGTCTTGATATCGACAAAGAAGAATCTTATATCGGATTAAATGAGAAAATAAATACTATTGATCAGTCTTTTGGAGAACGAGCTAATCGTCTTTTTTATCTTTCGATTACGCCGTCTTTCATTTCTACTATTTCTAATAATATCAAGAAAATTGGTCTTGCTGCCAATCCTAAACAAGATCGTATTATAATCGAAAAACCTTTTGGTTACGATAAGACTTCTGCAATTGCACTTAATGAAATGCTTTCGCAGACTTTCAAGGAGGAACAGATTTATAGAATCGACCATTATTTAGGTAAAGAAACTGTTCAAAACATCTTAGCTTTCCGATTTGGAAATTCGATGTTTGAGCCTTTATGGAGCCGTAATTTCATTGATTTTGTTCAAATTACTGTAGCCGAAGAAGTTGGCGTAGAAGAACGCGGCGGATTTTATGAAGGCGTTGGTGCTTTGAAAGATATGATTCAGAATCACCTGCTTCAAATTTTATGTATGACTGCTATGGAGGCTCCGGCTTCTCTTGAAGCAGATGATATTCGAAACCGTAAAGCTGATGTTTTAAAATCGATTCGACGTATTAAACCAGACGAAGTTGATCATTATATTGTGAGAGGTCAATATGACGCAGGAACCATAAAAGGTAAATCCGTTCCCGGATATCGTCAAGACAAAGGAATTGCTCCGGATTCTAATACCGAAACTTACGTTGCAATGAAAATTTATCTCGATAACTGGAGATGGCAGGGAATTCCATTTTATCTGCGCACAGGTAAAAGAATGGAAGAAAAACAGTCTTCTATTATTATACAATTTAAACCTGTTCCGCATTCGGCATTTTCTTATGGAAAAGAGGGTATGACACCAAATAGATTGATTATCAATATTCAGCCGGAAATGGATATTAAACTGCAGTTTATGACTAAAAAACCGGGCTTATCTCTTTCTTTAAGACCTGCAGAGATGGTATTCGATTATTTTGCCTGCTCGACAATGTCACCTGAAGCTTATGAAACATTAATTGCCGATGCTTTGGCAGGAGATCCTACTCTATTTATGCGTTGGGATCAGGTGGAACAAGCTTGGGATGCAATTGATACTATCCAACAGGTATGGAAAACTACAGCGCCTGATAATTTCCCTAATTATAAAGCAGGAAGCTGGGGACCTGAAGAAGCTGACGAATTATTGGCACGCCAAGGGCACAAATGGATCCCAAATAAACAAACAAAAGAAGAAGTTTTAGATGATACAGATTTACAATAATACTGAAGAAATTAATATCGCAGCTGCAGATCTTTTTATTGCGGCAGCACAAAAAGCAATTGCTAAAAAAGACAAGTTTACAGTAGTTCTTACAGGAGGTTCTTCTCCTGCAGGAGTTTACAAATTATTAGCTTCTGACGATTACAAAAACAAAATAGACTGGAGTAAAGTTTTTGTGTTTTGGGGAGATGAACGCTGGGTTCCGCTTAATGATGATTTAAGTAATGCTAAAATGTCATATGCAGCATTACTAAGTCACGTTCCAATTCCTGCAGAAAATATTTTCGAAATGTATAAAGATGGCGTTACACCAGAAGATTATGCTGTTACTTACGAGCAATCTATTAGAACAGTTTTAGGCGATGAAGGAAAGTTTGATCTTATTTTATTAGGAATGGGTGATGATGGACATACAGCTTCTCTTTTTCCTGGGCAGGCAGTATTGCAAGAGCAAAATAAATGGGTCGATGCCTATTATCTTGAACCTCAAAAAATGTTCCGAATTACACTGACTGCTCCGCTGATAAACAAGGCCGAAAAAATCATTGTAATTGCTTTTGGAGAGAAAAAAGCACCAGCTTTAAAAGAAGTTACAACTGGCGAATACAATCCAGCAACTTATCCGATGCAGTTAATTAAACCTGTTTCTGGAGAGCTATTGTTTCTTGTAGATAAAAGTGCTGCTGGAACGAATTAAGAAATTGTTTTTACACTCAATATTAAAAAGTTTATGCTTAAAAGCATAAACTTTTTTGTTTTAATATGGGACTAAATCTAATAAAAGAGCTTTACAAATAGACAAACTCATTTTGACTCTGATTACTTAGTTGAATAATATAAATCTGAATCGTCTAAAACTTTCCATTCACTTGCTTCTTTTCCTTTCCATTTTATGGTTATAGTTTCATTACTCTTACTTTGTTTCAGTACATAAATTGAAACAGGATGATAGCCTTCTTTTAGATTCACCTCCTGAATCAGTTCTTTATTTGATTGATAACCAAAATCAGCGTCAAACAAACTAGCATTGTGCAAACGCATATAAGCCTTACCTGATGTTTTCAATGAGAAATTGTATTTTCCATTGGCAGGAACTTTTATGTATCCTTTGTAAAGAATCATACCGGTTTTACTTGTTTCTGCTTTACTATTTATAGAAGTACTTATTTTACTAGATTGTGCTTTAAGCCCTTTTTCTGAAACGACCCAAAGAAAATCCCCTGCAAAAAAATCTTCTTTGAATCCAGACAAAAGCTTTCTTGAAATCTTAGCGGCAGGAATTAAAGCATTGTCATAAGGGCGAGGTGCTTCAGTATCTGCATGACGCGTTTGTAAAACGGAAGCCTTCATTTGCATTTGCATTTTTTCGAATTCAGGCTTAACCGCTAAATTATTTGTTTCCTTTGGATCATTTACAACATCATAAATTTCGAAGTTATCTTCGGGAGATTTAATATCATAGCGAACTCCTGAGTAATCCCCTATTCGTATCATTTGCATTTGTCCGCGTTTACGGTTTTTGTGTGTCGAATTATCGTCCTTAAAATCTGGCGTTTTTCCATTTTCAAAGTATTCTACATATATTAAACTCTGCTCCTGTTTTCCTTTTCCAATTAATGAAGGCAGTAGTGAAACACCATCAGTTCTTGCGGGAGGAATAACTCCGGCTGCCTGCGCAAACGTAGCCATCCAATCTGATAACATTGACGGAGTTGTAACAACTTTTCCAGCTTGAATATGTTTGGGCCAATTTGCCAAAACCGGCATGCGAACACCACCTTCCCAACAATCTCTTTTAATGCCATCGAAAGGACCATTGCTAGAGAAAAATGTAGGTTGAAATCCTATAAATTGCGATGGCAAATACGATTCAATTGAAGCGCCATTATCTGATGTAAAAACCACCAGTGTATTTTCGTCTATTTTTAAATCGTTCAATAATTGAAGTATATCGCCCACTGCATCATCAATTCGGCGATTGGCAGTTGCATATCTTTTAAAAGTATCCGGCCACGGCACCTCTTTTGTCGCTGGATTATTGTCATCATCATAAGCAGCATTTGCATAATCTGCATGCATATAAGAATCTGGAGTACCAGAAGCAGTATTAATCATCTGTCCAGGAGTTCCCGTCCATTGCAAACCTCCATTTAATCCTTTTCCGCTTGGATATTCTTGTGTTGGCAATTCTAATACTGCATGAGGCGCATCATACGCCAAATACAGAAAAAAAGGTTTTGAAGCATCTTTGCTTTTTGCGTGTTCAACAATTCTTTTTTTTGCCATGGCTGTCCATAAATCGGTTGTATAACATTTTGCTAAACCTTCAGCCACGTTATTATAGTCGTCATAAACCTCTCTTTTGCCGCGATACAAACCCTCAACTGGATAATGTTCATGTCCGTCAACGTGTCTCATATAACCATAATACGAATCGAAACCACGCTTTAAAGGATGTGAGGGCCAATTCGGGCCAGTTTCTTCAACTCCTTGCAACCCCCATTTTCCAATAGCCATAGTTTGATAGCCCGCTTGTTTTAAAACTGTTGCCAGCGTATGATTATCTTCTAATCCTTTGTCGAATTGATTGTCTCTAATATGAGCATTTCCCTGATTAACACCCGTCAACAAAGAACTTCTAGAAGGCGCACAAACTGGAGCGTTACAATATTGCTGTGTAAACATGGCACCAGTAGCGGCCATCTGATCTAAATAAGGAGTAATTTGATAGGGCTTTGATCGATCATTAGCTTTCATTCGCTGATTTTGAAAAAATACACCTATATCACCATAGCCCATATCGTCAACTAAAATATAAATGATGTTGGGCTTTTGTTGTGCGAAAAGAGAACTGACTGCAAAACATAAAAAGATCAATATTTTTATTTTACTCATATTACAAAATTTATTTTTTTAACTTAAAATGTTTAGCTCTAAAAAACTTTAGAAACTGTTCTAAATCTTTAACTGCTAAATACACAATCATCTTATGAAAAGTTTACAAAACAAAATACCGTGTTTTAAGTAAGAAAAACAAAAAACACCTACCAGAAAAATTGGTTGATTTATATAATAAAAAAACAGCTCGTAACTGAGCTGTTTTATTTAATTTGTAAAATGGTTAATACTAAATACCTTTTTTGTATCTATATTTGAGTAATCTCAAGAACTACACTCGTTTCTACTTTAGATGAAGAAACTCGCAGCCCTACATTCATTAAATAATCTCCAGTATGAGATTCTCCTGACTCTTCCAGAGTTTTCTTGGCTTCGGGCATTAAATTGATCTCTTCTACTTTATACTTTTTGTTTGGGTCTAATCCTTGCAAACGAACTAAATTATACTGAGGATCATAAAGCGGATGCAAAGTATAAGAAAATAAAACTGCCTTACTTTTGGTATCATCAACATACATTAATACAGCTCGGCTTTCATCATACGGCGATACCATACGGTACATATCACCGTGCCAAATTACGGGGCTTAATCGCTTATAATTCGCGACAGCATCTTGACAATATTTCAATTCATTTTCTTTTAGTTCTTTTACATTAATATCAAAACCTAATTTGCCCATCATAGCCACATCGGTTTTAAATTTGATTGACTGATTTCCCCATGATGTTACGTGATTACAAATAGAAAATGCTGGAAAAAACTGCGAATAACCCCATTGTATAAATACTCTATTATAAGGATCTGTATTATCACTGGCCCAAAATTCAGTGAAATATTTAAGAAGTGCATAATCTGTTCTTCCCCCGCCGCCAGCGCAAAGCATCATGGGCAGATTTGGGTATTTTGTTTTAATTCTGTCTAAAACTTTATAAAGTCCTTTTGTATATTCGATAAACAAATGTGACTGCTGATTTTTTAGATAAGTAGAATACGCATTCGTCATCATTCGATTACAGTCCCATTTAAAAAATGCCACTCCAGAATTAGTCTGCATAATATCATCTACTGTTTTAAAAACAAAATCCTGTACTTGCGGATTACTTAGGTCTAATACTAATTGAGTACGGTAATAACTTTCTGGTCTATTTGGAAGTTTTAAAACCCAATCTGGGTGTTTTTCGTATAATTCACTTTTTGGATTAACCATTTCAGGTTCAATCCAAATACCAAATTTCACTCCGGTTTTCTGTGCTTCTTGAATTAAAAAACCAATACCATTTGGCAATTTCGTTTTAGTAGCCTGCCAATCTCCTAGTCCTGATTTATCGCCGCTTCGCGGATATTTATTTCCAAACCAGCCGTCATCCAACAAAAACATATCAACACCAAGCGTTTTGGTATCAGCAAACATATCTGTTAGTTTTTTTTCATCAAAATTAAAAAAGGTTGTTTCCCAATTGTTCAATAAAGTCAATCTTGGTTTATCACCATCTTTTATACCGTATTTCCCAGCCCATTTATGCAGATTTCGACTGGCTTGTCCTTTTCCTTTATTAGAAAAAGTATAAATAAATGACGGTGTCGTAAATATTTTACCGGGTTCAAGATTGTATTCTGAAGCAAATGGATTAATTCCTGAACTTATTCGAAGTGAGTTTTTATTATCTAACTCAAAAGCAAGTTTAAAATTCCCTGACCAAGCAATTGTTCCCGCCACAACTTCTCCTGAGTTTTCTTCTGCTTTAGCATTAAGCGATAAGAAAAAAACAGGTGTTTGATACATATTGGTTCGAACTCCTAATTTTGAGTCGATTACCTTTGTTCCACTCGTTAATTCCGTTTCCAGCATTCGTGCTTCTTTTGCCCAATCACCATGAAATTGAGTTAACCAATAACGATCAGCATCAAAATGAAGCATTGAAGATGCATAATTGTACAACATTATGGGTTTCTTTTCGTGATGCACAATTTCTGTCCATTGTTCAACAATATTCTCCTTATAAAAAGCCTTATAATGCAGTGTTACTTCGACTGGATATACGGGATCTTTTAACTTTATAATGGTTTCTGTGGTATTATCATCTATTTTATCGACACGATGACTTACATAAATTAACTCAAGAGATGGGTTTCCGTCGTTATGGGTTACACGAATAGCAGACTCGAACAAATTATCAGTTCCATAAGTTGGGTACGCCAAATGTCTCAAGTTGTTCAATGGATTTCCGTCATTTATTACGAATGATTTTGTGTTTTCTTTTGAAAGTGCATCATATCCAGAATTTCCGTTAAGTTTTGCTCCTAAATACGTTTGATACAATAAGCCGTTTTTTCCCGCTTTTAAAATCAAAGCTGAGCCTTGTGTTTCAATTTGTATTTGTTTCTCTTGTGCATCAGCTTTATAAACTAAAGCGGTAAGCATTAATAAAAAGATTATTTTTTTCATAAAAATAAGTAGTTGGTAGTTATAATGTGGGTATTATATGTTATTTATAATTAAATCAACAGATAGTAACTTGTGTTATTGCATTATAGAATTCACAATAAACTATATTATTTTTTCTGTTTATATTATTTATTTGCGAAAAATGAAATTCAAAAATATCACATTCACATTTACAAACATACTGGTGCCTACCAGTTTCTTTTTAATAAATGCTGCGCTTCTAAAAATAGTCCTTGTTTGAAATAATTTAAGAATGCTAAAAAATCATCATTTTGCTGAAAACTCGATCAATAAAAAGGATTCAAAAAAATAGCTTAAACCATCTTACTTAAAAACTGCGCTGCTGGAAAAAAACCTACCAGTAAATTGATTTTTTTCTTTTTATTTTAAATAACAAAAAAGAAAAACGAACATAACACACTGATAACAATAGATTTTACAGCAAAAAAAATCCTAATAAGTCAAATTCGAAATTGAACTGATACAAGTTTAATCTTGTACATATTTAACTTTCTACAACTGGTATGGTTCAAAAATTAAAAAAAAGACAACCGATCGTAAAACTGTACAAAAAATATTTTTGATACTATATTATCCTTTTTTATAAAACGTAAACTACCCCTTTTTTCTACATTTTGAAGGGACAAAAAATAATCTTTCCGCTTTTAGATTAGCTGTGAAATATTTTCAACATTAAAAATAATACGCAATTCCCTTATTATCCACGGCTCCTTACTCTATAATTTATATTCATATATTATCCGTTTTCTTTTCATATTCTGTCAGATCATGATACTATTTTAGAGGTATGACAAACAAACTAGTTGGTACTGGTACGAAAAAATAAATAAACCTTTCTAATTTTGATTTTCAATTTTATCTCTTTCTGTAAAAATATGTACGAAACAGAATCATATAATAAACAGCCTGAAAAATGGCTATTTGCCCCTTATCTAAATTAAAAAATAAATGTAATGAAGAGATTATTTACAAAAACCCGAAAGCATTTTCTATTTGCATCGGCTGCACTTTGCTTTTTTACTAGTAAGCTCTTTTCTCAAGAAGAACGCCGCTGGCAGATTGATCAAGACGGATCTATTTCTTGGCAGATAAATAATAATATTCCGCATAAAGACCACATCGAAATGAGTGGTAAAAAAATCTCTTGCGTATTAAGATATGGTGTAGCGGCAGATGGCGCCTTTCATGCAACCCGCAGTTTGGTTTGGCCAATGTTGAGAACAATCCCAAATAATACTCATGCCAGTTTTACGCGTCAATTTGCGCAAGATGCTTTTGATTTGGTTACAGTGAATTATAAACCCATTGCTTCAGAAAAAGTAATTTCATTAACGCTGAACGGAACATTATTGGTTAAGAGTAAATCGGGTAATACTCTCGAATTAACGAGACAATTTTTCCCATCAACAACCTTATCTGGATATTGTGAAATCTATACTATTAAAAATGTTTCTGATAAAACTTGCGTTGTTGAGATTCCAAAATCAAATGCTGTATATACATCAGATCCAGCAAAAGGAACGGAAGGAAGTTATGATTTGCATGTAGATCTTTTTAATCATGGAAATTTTAATCTGCAGAAAAATGAGACTATTCGTTTTTCTATTTTCTATTCGGCAGGTCAAACAAACGAACAAATTCCAGTAGTAAATATTGAAGACGAAAAAGATAAACGCTTAAAATTAATCCATGAAATTTGGGACAAACTTATATTAGAAACGCCTGATGAAGTTTTGAATACAGAATTTGCTTTTGCTAAAATAAGAGCTTCTGAAAGTATTTTTGAAACCAAAGGCGGCCCAATGCACGGTCCGGGAGGAGAATCGTATTATGCTGCAATCTGGGCAAATGATCAGGCGGAATATATTGGACCTTTCTTTCCTTTTTTAGGATATGAATATGGTAATCAGGCATCATTCAATGCTTATTTGCAATTTGCCAAATTCATGAACAAGGAATACAAACCAATTCCAAGTTCGATTGTTGCTGAGGGAACTGATATTTGGGATGGCGCCGGCGACCGCGGCGATGGCGCAATGATTGCTTACGGTGCTGCACGTTATGCTCTTTCGAGAGGAAATAAAAATGAAGCCAAACAATTATGGCCATTGATTGAATGGTGTTTAGAGTATTGTCATAGAAAACTTAATTCTGATGGAGTTGTAATGTCTGATTCTGATGAACTCGAAGGGCGTCTTCCGGCAGGAAAAGCCAATCTTAACACTTCTTCTCTATATTATGATGCTCTTAACTCTGCTGTTTATTTGGGTGAAGCTTTAGGTAAAGACAAAACTCAGTTGAAGATTTATAAGACTGAGGCTGAAAAATTAAAAACGGCTATTGAAAAATATTTTGGTACTAAGGTAGAAGGTTTTGAAACTTATAAATACTATAAAGAAAATGATGTTTTAAGAGCTTGGATTTGTACACCGCTCACGATGGGAATTTATGATCGAAAAAAGGGAACTATAGATGCTTTGTTTTCTCCAAGATTATGGACGAAAGATGGTCTTGCCAGTATTGCAGGTGATAAAATATTTTGGGACCGCTCGACTTTATATGCTTTAAGAGGTGTATTGGCAGCGGGAGAAACAGATAAAGCGTTAGATTTTTTACATTATTACTCGAACCGTCGTTTATTAGGCGATCATGTTCCGTATCCTGTAGAGGCTTATCCTGAAGGAGATCAGCGACATCTCTCTGCCGAAAGCGGTTTATACTGCAGAATTTTTACAGAGGGATTATTTGGTATTCGTCCTACCAGCTTAAATAGTTTTGATTTTACGCCGCGACTGCCTAAATCTTGGCCTGTTATGAAACTACGTCAAATACACGCTTTTGAAAAAGATTTTGACATTACTGTAGAAAGAGTAAATAAGAACTTGAAAGTAACAATCTCTAATGGAAAAAAGATGCTGTTTACCAAACTTATTAAAGACGGAAGTACAATCAACATCAAACTTTAACAAGACAAAAAAGTTTACAAAAAAGGAGCTTCAAAAATATTGAAGCTCCTTTTTTATACTTATTTTTTTAATCTTATTTATACAAAATACAATACCGTTTTATATAAATCATTAGATGGTATTTGCTTTGTATTAAATTCTAAAACTGCAGACTGAATATCTTTATTTTTATAGGGATCAGTATTTTTAAAATACGACTTCAATTCATTAACAATCACTCTTTTTGTTTGGTAACCACCTAATACAACTAATTTGTTTATTTCTTCTAAAACTGGTAAATTACTATATAACATTTCATCAAATAAACATACTAAAGCTGTGGTTCCTTTTTTCTCTAATTTCAAAAACTCAATCAATTCATGATGACTGTAAACTACAAATATCGAACTGTTAAGCCCTTGAACTCTAGATTTATTACTGCTCAAAAAGGAGTCTTGAGTAAATTTAAACTCATCCTTAAAATTATTTTTAAACATTTTTAAAAACAAACCTTTATCGTCTCGCACTAAAACCTGTATCTTTTCCATCGTCAATTTCTTTACAATTAATACTCCCTAAACTGAGCCGATTACAGCTCGTTAAAATTTCATTTTAGGTTTTGTATTTGTTTATCTTTTTTTAATTTATATAACCCTGATAAACAAAGACAAAAGTATTTCATTTCAAAAACAAACACCTCCACAATAAGACATAAAAACCTCAAAATAAGACTTTTATTTCACTAAATATCTTAAAGAAATATTTAGTAAAAAGCAAAATAATTTGATAAAAGTATTGCGCTCTATTCTTTCAAAAACAAAGAATAGAAAATTTAGTATTTAATAAAGTTAAATCGATCAACAAACATAGATCCGATTAGCGGTATTGGTTTTCTTTTTTGATTAACAGCATTTACAATCCCTGCTATTAAAACAACCAATATACCAAAACTAAAAACGGTAAAGAAAGTTGAAATTACAGGATTAATAGAAAATATTGGTATAAAAGCACAGCCTAGTACTGCACTCAAAACACCTAATCCAAAAGACTGTTTTAGGTGATACTGCGCAAATGAAGACCTTCCTCCATTATGATAAACAAGAAAAGAAATCACCCATCCTACAAGTGTTAAGTAACTAATTATTGATATGGTTTTTCTGCTCATTCTCCTCTTATTTATCTTGATTTTTTTTAAATTCTTAACTGATTATATTTTATAGTTTTGTGATTATAAATTCACTTCTTCTGTTCATTTGATGTTGTTCTTCGGTACATTTTACACCATCAGAACATTCATTTACAAGCTGCGTTTCACCGTAACCTTTACCTGTTAATCTATTTGGTGAAATACCGTTTTTTATCAGCCATTTAATTGTCGATTTGGCTCTTCTGTCAGAAAGTCTTTCGTTGTATACGGCTGTTTGACGGCTGTCTGTATGCGAACGAATATCTATTTTCATTGTTGGATACTGATTTAAAACATCTAAAATTTTCACCAAATCCAAGGCCGCTTCAGGACGAATATCCGATCCGTCCAAATCAAAATAGATCATTTTAATATCAAAACATTTCCCTAAATCATCTCCTACTGCAACCTGACATGTAACTTTATCCAGCGAAATTGGCAAATACGTTTTTCCTGTTTCTGTTCCAATCGATGTGTGAACTTCTTTAGTTGCATAATCTTCTTTTTCAACTCTTACGTTATAGGTTTTTCCACATTCAACAGAAAAACTGTAAAATCCATTTAAATCTGAAATAACAGTACTTTTCAGAACCTGCATATTATCATACAATGAGACTTTGGCACCAGATAAAATAACTCCTGTCTGCGTATCTGTAATAATACCGTTTAACTCCTGAACACATTCCAGTTTGCGCGTTTCTAAAAACTTATAAATATCATCAGAACCTTGTCCGCCGTCTTTATTCGAAGAGAAAAAACCTCTTCTGGACTTAGTATCGATAACAAATGCAAAATCATCTTTAGAAGAGTTAATATCGGCACCGATATTTTTAATATTTGTTATTTCATTCCCGCTTATTTTACCAACAAATACATCTAAACCTCCAAGTCCTGGATGGCCATCTGAAGCAAAATAAATTTCGTTATCAGCTGTTATAAATGGAAAAGTTTCTTTTCCTTCAGTATTAATTGTTTTACCTAAATTTTCTGGAGAACCAAAACCTCCGCTTCCATTAATACTTACTTTATAAATATCTGACTGTCCAAATGTTCCCGGCATATCAGATGCAAAATACAAGGTTTTTTCATCAGGACTTAATGCTGGATGTGCCGTACTATAAGTGTCACTATTAAACGGAAGTTCAATAATGTTCGTCCATTTGTTATTTTCAAAAGTTGCTTTGTATATTTTAATTAAAGTAGTTTTATTACCATCTTTTCCTTTTTTGCCGTCAATAAAATTGTTTCTTGTAAAATAAACCGTTTTTCCGTCTTTTGTAAAAACAGGCGTCGATTCGTTGAATTTAGAATTGATTTTAGATTTTATCTTTTCGGGTTTATTTGGATTAAAATCGGCATCAATATCAGCTTGGTAAAGATTTGTAAAATGTTCCCCTGTCCATTTGTGAATTCGCTGTGCAAAATTACCAGTATCTCTGGCTGATGTAAACACTATTTTATTTTGATAAAATGAAGTTCCGTAATCTGAAAATTTACTATTTACACCTGCATCTTCAATTTTATATCTTCCTGAATTGGCTTTAATTTCTGCTAAATAATTTTTGTCTTTTAAATAGCGCTCAGCTCTTGTATCTTTATTTGATTTTTGAGCAAACAAGTCTAATATTTCATTTGCTTTTTTATCATTTCCAGCTGCTTTTAATGATTGTGCATAACGGTAATAATACTCTGGTTCTACTTCGCTTTTCATAGCGAACAATTCTTCGTACCATTTGGCTGCTTTCTCAAACTCTGAGTTGAAATAAAAAGAATTACCTAGTTTCTTGAACATATCTTCAGATTTGTATCCTTTATCAGCAATTCTTTCATAGGTTTTAATGGCGTCTATATAGGCATAATTGTTATAGTCTTTATCAGCAGAAACTGTCTGGTTTTGCTGGGAATAACTATTAAATGAAAAAACAATTAGTAAGGCGTAAACAAGTATAAAATTTTTCATTGTCAATGTAGGATTAAAAGAAACGTGGGGTTGTAATTTTACCATAGTTTTTAAAGAACTCGTATCGTAGAAATATTTCATGCGATCCTGAATTATAATTTTGCAGTTTTGTTGTTTCATGATCGTAGGCATATCCTATGTAAAGTCCGTCTGAAACCTGAAACCCTGCCATTGCACTCACCGCAGCGCTCCATCTGTATGCTGCTCCTACAACAAATTTATCGTTGAACATAAAATTAGCCGAAAGATCTACTTGCAAAGGTGCTCCTTCTACCATTTTTACTAATACCGCAGGTTTGAATTTAATGTATTGATATTTATCTAAATCAAATACATATCCTCCCATTAAATAATAGTTGATTCTATCTTTATAAATCGCTACATCATTATCATCGTAACGATTGGTTTCGATAAAATTTGGCACTGATAAACCAACATAAGCTTTGTCTGAATGCCAATAAACTCCAGCTCCGACGTTTGGAGAAATTTTATTTCTTAAATCTTGAAATTGCGGATCTCCTTGATCTTCAATGTTCAATTTATTAATATCTAAATTAAACAAATTAACTGTTCCTTTGATACCAAATGACAACTTAAAATTTGCTGATGTTTGAATTGAATACGATAAATCTGTTGAGAAATTATTCTCATTTGTTGGTCCAATTTTGTCATTAACAAGCGAAACTCCAATTCCTAAATTACTGTTGCTAATTGGTGAATTGACTGAAAAACTGCTCGTTTCTGGAGCACCGTCAAGACCTACCCATTGCGTTCTATACAAACCAAAAACACTCAAAGCTCCTCTTGATCCTGCATATGCGGGGTTAATACTTATGGTATTGTACATATATTGTGTAAACTGAGCGTCTTGCTGTGCACAGCAAAAAAAACCAGTTAACATAATAACCACTGTATAAAATTTTATTCTCATGCTTTTATCTTTAATAATTTAAAGCTGCTTAAAATGTACCTCAGCAAATTAATTTCTAGTTAAGTACAAGTATCCTGATTTTTTTAGTACCTGAGGTGAAGTTCCAGAATATTTAATGTTTATAATGTAAAAATAGGTTCCTGTTGGCAGCATCTCATTTTTTGATATGGTTGTTCTTCCTTCAGAGTAACCTCTAAAAACATTTCCATTAGAATCATAATTAACGGTGTCATATACTTTTATTCCCCAGCGATTATAAATTTCAACCGTATTGTCTGCAGAACATTCTGTCAGTCCGCCAATTTTAAAATATTCATTTTTTCCATCTCCATCAGGCGAAACAGCATTGTAAACTGTCAAAGTACTGCAAGGCAAAACAATTCCGTCATCGACTCTTGCTGTAGTAAACACGTTATATCCAGAAACATTTACAGGAGTAGTAACCGTTTTTTTATCACTATCTACAACTCCGCCTTCATCAATCCAGCGGTTTTGAGCTTCATCCCATCTCACGATATGTATTGAACTTTGTGGTGACACGAGAACGTCTGCCGGCGTAGTCGATGATTCATCCCAGCTTAAAGTCAGCATTACATCCGAATTTCCTGCAGTTTTATCTAAAGTCCAATATTCTTGATTATTGATAAGAACTATTTCCTTTGCTTTTTGACTATGAGGATATAAAGCATTAGAATCTTCTAAGAAGTATTTGCCTGTAAAACTGCTCAATATTTCCTTTGGTGCCGAGATACCTGCAAATCGGTATTTATTTTTATCACCAATTGGATAAGTAAAATCTTCTTGACCTATTTTTTGCACCTTACCATCAACATGACTGTTATCATTGACGTTAATATGTTTAGATTTATCCTCAAAAACTAACAATCCTCCGTATTCATCGTCATTAATAATTCCTTGCTGAAAATTAGCAGTACCGGAAATACTCACTTCGTTCGACAAATGAAAAGCGGGCTGAATACTACTGTTTTTAAATTCAGCGTCATTCCACTGCATAGGCATCGTTCCCGAAATTTGCTGAAATCCCGTAGATCCAATCATTCGTGTTATTCCTGAATGTGAACCTGAAGAAAAACTTACCAGTCCGTCATTATTATAATGACTGTACAAGATAAATTCTCCATCATTAAACAGATTTCCTGAACTTTTGTTATCCATTGCTCCTACTGTAGACATAGTTGTGCCAGATGTAATAAACAACTCTCCAACATTTACAGTCTGCGCTGTTACTATTCCGCTGAGAAATAATAAGAGGGTTAAAAAAATATTTTGAATTCTTGATTTCATAAGTTCTATTTATTGACTTACCGTTGTATCTAAATTTT
The DNA here is from genome assembly GCF_044007415.1 of Flavobacterium sp. FlaQc-28. Taxonomy (NCBI): domain Bacteria; kingdom Pseudomonadati; phylum Bacteroidota; class Flavobacteriia; order Flavobacteriales; family Flavobacteriaceae; genus Flavobacterium; species Flavobacterium sp. FlaQc-28. Next base: position 2,609 of record NZ_JBIPCM010000014.1, on the reverse strand, counting down.
TTAGATTTAACTTAAAAAAATAACGCTTTTAGTATTTAGCATTGCTTTTTGAAGGAAGCATTGGATTTGTAATTACCTGACATTTTGATACTGTAACACTTATCACAGCTTTCTTAGATCTAAACCCTTCATCTCCATAAGGCTGAAATGTTCCAGCCGGATATGTCTTACCTTTTATATTATAGGATACTTCTGCCTTACCTGTAAATCCTTTAACAGGATTGAATGTTACTAATCCTGAAGTTGAATTATAGGTAAAAGTTCCTTCTGTTGTCGTAATCAAAAACGGATTTGCAGCTGTTGTACCATCAGCATTAAGAAATCTAAATTGACTGTAATCTATATTACTTGAAGATGCTATTGGTATTCCGTGAGTTGGCCCACTATACGCAACATCGTTTGCATATGGATTTATAGTTACTGGATTATTTTTGCATATTGTTGCATTATCAGCAACTGCTTCTGCGGCATATGGTAAAACTACTTCTAAGCCCCATATTTTATGTATATCATTTAAACCTCCTGTTGAAGCTCCAAAACCAATTTTAAAACTATTAGGAATAGCAGTATTTAAAGTATGAGTTGTAGCTGCTCCTTCATTTAAAGAAGTATTATAGTCAGAGTTTTCTGGATTTGAATTTTCAGTATAAAGTATAGATTGCTTGTACCAATATTTATCGATTATAGTTCTAACTGTATTTTGATGCTGTATTTTTACTGTAATATTATAACCACCAAACTGATTAGGAACAAGTTCAATAAATGCTTTTCGATAATTTGCATTGTTAGGATCTGTTGTATAGGCTCCAGATCGAATATTAAAATTATCCGGATTTCCATTGTTATAGGAATATGCTCCTAAAGCAGTAAGTTCTGCACCTCCGTTTGACGTCCCTGTTGGAGTTAGTGTACTTTGGGTTGTAAGCACAGGATAACCTGTATAACCTGCTCCCCTTCCTTTATTATCCAAAGCACCTCCTCTAGCACCTCTTAAAGTAACATGACTGCTTCCTGAATTTGCCCAGCCTCCTGATGGAGCCGAAACCCCATTCAGCCTAGCATCACCTTGAAACGGATCTCCTTTAAAATTTCCATAAGAATCTAAAGCAATACCTAAATAAGCTCCAGAAAGTCCTTCGCGTCTATTGCCTGAATAAGAATCGTTTGCTCTTAAATAAGAATATCCCATTCCACGTCCATTTGTTCCAATTGTTGGAGTAACAGCAGCATCAAATAAAAATACGCTTATACCATCTGCTCCAGTTCCTCCATAAATTGCATATTCAAATGAAATTTTAATACCAACCGCACTGTTAAATTTTTTATTGTCAATAATAATTGCTCCAAATTTTGAATTGGTCGCCGGTGTCAACTCTAATCCAGTAGTTGTAAATACCGCAGCATTTGCAGTAGCTCCAGTTGGCAGAATTATTTCGGCAGGCTTTGTCGCAGAATTAAAGCTCTGTGTATACGGGAAATCACCATACACCTGTGCACTTACTGTTTGAACAGCTGCAAGAAGCAAAAAAACTGCCAGCTTATTATACCTTTTTAAAAATGTATTTTTCATAATAGTACGTTTCAAAAACATTAGTCTCTTACTTTAAATACAATATTCATAAATGAAGCTTCTGTAGGAACAGCGGTAGATTTAACTGTATAACTGATAACTCCTGATGCTGAAACCGTAACTGTATTAAATACATTAGTGTCAAAATAAGTCACAAAATAATCTAAATCTGCAGGTGCTAAAACAGGAAGTGATGAAGCTGAATTACTTCTAGCCTGCCCAGCAGAAGCACTGAATCCGAATTGTTGTGAATAAAAAGTATATACATTTAAAGTTTGAGTACCTGTTAATACTACGCCAGATGCATTATGAGTTGGCACTACAACAGAAGGTGCATAAAAGAATTTTGGCATTGCCGCTTTTACTTGTTTCAAAACACCTGTTGCAGGATCTGCAACAATAATGCGGTCTGCTGTTGATGTATAAGAACTTCCATTATAAATATTAGTATTATTACCCGTTTGCAAGCCACCAATTGCTAATGTATTTGCAGTAGAAGTCGTTACTGTAGTTGGTTTAATTAATCCGCCTCCTAATTGCATATTACCTGTAGTAATTGTTAAACCATTATCGGCAGTGATTGCGCTGGTTATTGCCGGTGTTAAATCTAATGCAGTAGAAGCAACTCCATTTACTGTTGTTGTCAGTTTAGAACCATTTAATGCATTTCCAACTGTATTTACTGCAGGTGCCGTAACACTAACGCCATTTACTACTGATGTAATTGTATTAGTTTGATTTGATAACGTATGTGTAGTTGCAGGTATAACAGCATTTATAACATAAGGAGCGGCTGTAGTTCCTGATCCAGTTATTGAAATATTATTTCCTGCATTTGTAACACCTCCTTGACCAGCTGGTCCAGTTGCTCCAGTATCACCTTTTACTCCTGCAATTCCTTGAGGACCTTGCGCTCCTGTATCGCCTTTTGCTCCAGTATCACCTTTTACTCCAGCAGTTCCTGCAACTCCTTGCGGACCTGTTGCTCCAGTATCTCCTTTAGCTCCTGTATCACCTTTTACTCCTGCAATTCCTTGAG
>NZ_JBIPCM010000013.1:0-50982 GCF_044007415.1 Flavobacterium sp. FlaQc-28 | reverse complement strand
TTCATTTTTCTTGATATTTTCTTCTGGAAACTCGTGCCCCAACCCCGATAGAAGCAAAAGATTGAAACGGATAGCGAAAGAAAACTACTTATAAATACTAATACCGAAAGTATTTCAGTTCCCCAAATAAAACAAACCTTTGCTCTTATATATTATAGTCACATTTTTTATACATATATATATGTATAAAAAATAAACCCGGCAGGTTTTAAAAACCTGCCGGGTTGTGAGTACTATATATTATAGTATTAGTTTTTATTGACCGCTTTTGCTTTCGCTTCCCAATGCTCCATCAAATTGTCATAATTTATAGGATCAGCTGGTGTTTGATTGAGTAAACGTCCAGATTCAAAAGCACGAACCAGAATTGTTTCTATTAGATAGTCTTCATTTACTTCATATGGTTTATACTCGGTTTTCAGACTTATATCAAACAAATTCGCTGTTGTATTCGACACAAACGCTTTAAAACCGCTTTTTAAAGTCTTAATCAGCTCATAGGTTGTAATCCCCGTTTGGCGATGAATCAATTTTACAAGAATCTGACCTTGTTTTCTGGACAGCTTCTTTAACCTGTCTTCAAATTCATTATTAAGATAGTCCTCAACGATCTTAAAATACTTCTTCTTTTCCCGATTGCTATTCAAGCGTGCCATGCCTTTATTCAATGCAGTCAATCTATCTGACGCTAATTTTGCATAAGGGTAAACTTTATAAACTCTATTCTGAAGAATCTGAAATTGCTTTTGTTCTTCTGGACTTAATTTTTGACCTTTTGAAACAATAATTTCAGGTAGTTGTATTGTATCGTTAAGAATAGAATCTTTCTCGGTTAACATATAACCCATTTCTTGATTTTCTTTCGGAGTAACTTGTGCAATACTGGAAAACGAAATCATTAATAAAAATAAAATACTGCAGGTAAATCTCATGGAGTCTTAATTTAAATGTAAAATTATATATTTATACACAACTCTAATACCAAATTTATAAATTAGCGCAAAAATATTTTTATGAGTACAAAATCTATCTTAAATGACACCTCTCTTTCTTTCTTAGAAAGTTATCTAAATAATGCTTCTCCGACTGGTTACGAAAGTGAAGGACAAAAGCTTTGGATGAATTATTTAAAACCATATGTTGACACTTTTATAACTGATACATACGGTACAGCTGTTGGAGTTATTAATCCTGACGCTCCTTTTAAAGTTGTTATTGAAGGACATGCTGACGAAATTTCATGGTATGTAAATTATATTACTGATGATGGTTTATTATATGTCATTAGAAATGGTGGTTCTGATCATCAAATTGCGCCATCGAAAAGAGTTAATATTCATACTAAAAAAGGAATCGTAAAGGGTGTTTTTGGCTGGCCGGCAATTCATACACGTTTACGAGACAAGGAAGAAATTCCAAAATTAAGCAACATTTTTATTGACTTAGGCTGTGAAACAAAAGAAGAAGTAGAAGCAATGGGCGTTCATGTTGGCTGCGTAATAACGTATCCTGATGAATTCATGGTTCTTAATGAAAATAAATTCGTTTGTCGAGCGATCGATAATAGAATGGGCGGCTTTATGATTGCCGAAGTTGCTCGTTTATTGCATGAAAACAAAAAAACACTTCCTTTTGGATTGTATATTGTAAATTCTGTTCAGGAAGAAATTGGTTTACGCGGTGCCGAAATGATCGCTCAAACTATTAAACCAAATGTTGCAATTGTAACTGATGTCTGCCATGATACTACTACTCCAATGATTGACAAAAAAGTTGAGGGAGATCTAAAAATGGGTAAAGGCCCCGTTATTGCCTACGCTCCGGCAGTTCAAAATAAATTGCGTGATTTAATTGTTGATACAGCCGAGGAATGTAAAATTCCATTTCAGCGTCATGCAACTTCAAGAGCTACAGGAACAGATACTGATGCATTTGCATATAGTAACGGTGGTGTAGCATCTGCGTTAATTTCGCTACCTTTACGTTATATGCATACAACTGTAGAAATGGTACACAGAGAAGATGTAGAAAATGTGATTCAACTGATTTATGCTTCAATATTGAAGATTGAAAACAATGAAACTTTTTCTTATTTTAAATAAGAGAACCTACAAAATGTCAATTTGGCTGTTTTAAGAGCAGCCAAATTGACTAATACTTAAATACCATGAAAATCTTACTACTCGAAGACGACTTTACTTTATCTAAAGAGATTTCAGCATTTTTCGCTACAAAAAAAATCGAGTGTTTTCCATTCTATGACGGAACTTTACTTCTTAAAAAATACTTTCCTTATGAATATGATTTAATCATTCTTGATATAAATGTTCCTGGAACAAATGGAATTGAGGTTTGCAAAGGTATTCGAGAGGTTGATAAAAAAACACCAATAATAATGCTTACAGCATTTAGTGAAATTGAAGATAAATTGGCTTCTTTTGATAATGGTGCCGATGATTATCTGGTAAAACCTTTTCATTTTGAAGAATTGTATGCGAGAATTTCCTCTTTATTAAGACGAAAAGAAATTCCGCAGCAAACAGAACAAAAGATTCTTATTGAAGATCTAGAAATTCAAGAAGATGAAATGAAAGTTTTTCGCGCTGGAGAAGAAATTAAACTGACTCCAAAAGAATTTAATCTGATCCTAATTTTAGCTCATGCTAAAGGTAAAGTATTATCAAAGCAGTTTATTGCGGAAAAATTATGGGATTATCACATAGAAACGAATCAAAACACTATTGAAGTTTACATCAATTTTCTGCGTAAGAAAATCGATAAGGATCATGAAGTAAAACTTATACGAACTAAAATTGGCTACGGGTACTATCTAAGCAATCAAGAATGACTTTAAAAAACAGAATATCACTTTTAGTAAGCCTGCTGTTTACAATCCTTTTTGGATTGGCTTCAACTGTGATATTTGTTTTATATTCTAATTTTAGAAAAGAAGAATTTAGAGATCGATTAGAAATTAAAGCGCTTTCGAACATTAAGTTATTGGTCAATGTTAAAGAAGTTGATGATCAACTTTTAAAAATGATCGATCAAAATTCTATAAATAAACTGTATGACGAAAAAACACTGGTATTTGATTCACAATTTAAACTCATTTACAGCAGTATTGACGACGCTAAAATTAATTGGTCTGTTGATGATTTAAAATATCTTAAAAAGCATAAAACTTTCTTTAAACAACAAGGAGACTACGAAGTATACGGCGTTTTCTATGACACTAAAGACAAAGATTTTTACGCTCTAATATCAGCAACTGATGATTACGGTAAACGTAAATTACTTTTTTTACGATATACCTTAGTTATATCTTATATCTTCTTTACTTGTCTTTGCTGGGTATTAACCTCTTTTATGGTCAAAAAAGCAATGAACCCGTTAGGTTTGTTTCATCAAAAAATAAAAAATATCAACGAGAACAATCTCGATACTCGCATAAAATCAAAAAGTAATAAAAATGAAATTGATTTAATTGCCAATGAATTCAATTTCATGATGGATCGAATTGAAATTTCTTATCAAAAACAAAAGGAGTTTACTGCGCACGCATCGCATGAACTCAGAACGCCATTATCTAGAATTACATCTCAAATAGAAAATGTAGTTGCAGATCCTAAAACAACTGTTGAAAACAGAAGCTTCCTAAAAACAATTTTATCAGATGTAAATCAACTGACAGAGTTAATTACTTCATTACTTACTCTTTCTAAAATTGATACCAAAAATCAGGAAAATACTGAAACTCATCGTTTAGATGAAATTTTGTTTTCGGCAATTGAAAATCTGAATAAAAGCTTTCCTGACTTTGTTATTCTTTTTGAAATGGAAGAAAGCGAAAACTTAGATTCTGCTCTGGAAATTAAGGGAAATAAAAATCTTTTAGAAATTGCGATAAGCAATGTTTTAAAAAATGCCTGTGTTTATTCGGATAACAAACAGGCAAAAGTAAAAATAAGTACAGTAGGCGATTCTCTGGTTATTTCGATTTCAAACACTGGAAAAACGCTGACGGAGAATGAACAGAAAAATCTTTTTCAACCTTTTATGCGCGGAGAAAATTCAAAAGGAACAGCAGGATTCGGACTTGGCTTGCGTATTGTGAATCGCATCTTAAACCTACACCACTCCACCATAACTTATAGTATTACAAACACAAACGAAAATTTATTTCAATTAATTTTTCATCCCTAATTTATTTTTAAGGCATTTTTAAGGTAGATTTTAAGGCGTCTTAAAGTCTGCTGATAGCATATTTGTACCAAATAAATTTGATACAATGAAAAAACTATGTGCATTGCTGTTACTTGTATTGTTCAATCAAGTAATTGTGGCTCAAAAAACAGTTACTCTTCAAGACTGTGAGAGCCAATTTCTTAAAAAGAACCTTTTTTTATTGGCATCTCAATATAATATCGATGCCTCAAAAGCACTGACCATTCAGGCAAAAATTTGGGACAATCCAACTATTACTGCGGAATTAAATGCTTATAATCCTGAAAGGAATCAGTATTTTGATATAGGAAAAAATGGTCAAAAAGTATTTGGTATAGAACAGTTAATTTACTTAGGTGGAAAAAAACGCAATGAAGTAAAACTGGCAAAAACGAATGAACAATTAGCAGAACTTCAATTCAATGATTTGCTGCGAACATTAAAGCTGCAGCTGCGCAAAAGTTTTTATACGGTTTACTACAACACAAAAAGCCTTGAAACGACAGATAATCAGCTTGCACATATTGAAGACTTAATCAATTCATACTCTGTGCAAGTACAGAAAGGAAATATTGCGCTAAAAGATCTTGTTCGCTTACAATCACTTTATTTAAACTTTAAGAATGAGAGAATGGAAGTTGTAAATAATAGTATTGAAGAGCAAGCAAACTTAAAATTGCTATTAAACGAAACTGAAACTATTATTCCAAATGTTTCAAAAGATGATTTTAACAAATACTTAAAAACAATACCATTTGATTTAAAATCTTTTCAAGATGAAGCAATTGCAAATCGTCCTGATTATTTAGCACAGCAAAAAGAAATTGAAGCAAATGAATTAAATGTAAAATGGCAAAAATCACTTTCTGTTCCTGACATCACTTTGGGCGCAAACTATGATCAACGAAGCGGCGCTTTTGAAAAAGAAGCAAATGTATCAATTGGAATTCCACTCCCGCTTTGGAACAAAAACAAAGGAAACATCAAATACGCCCAAACCATTTTGGCACAGTCAAAAGTAGAAAAACAAAATTTTGATCTACAACTGCAAACTGAAATTACATCGGCTTGGAATAAATGGAATGAATCTAGAAAAAATTATACTGTAATTAAACCAACTGTTAACTCCGATTTTGAAGCAGTTTACAACGGAATTTTAGCCAATTTTCAAAAAAGAAATATCAGCTTATTAGAATTTACCGATTTTATGGAAAGCTACAATCAAGCCAATCTTCAAGTTAACGAACTAAAGAAAAAACTAGCCTTATCTGGAGAAGAATTAAACAGTACAATCAACAAGGATTTATTCTAAAACTAAATAATAATGAAACATACACTAATTATAGGAATTGCAATTGTTAGTTTATCGCTGACAAGCTGCAAAAAGGAAGTAGAAAATCCGCAAACAAATTCTTCATTTGCACTAAGTGACAGCATGCTTAAAACCACAAGCACCGCAACTGCAACAACTCAAATTGTAAAAAACGAATTAAGCTTTTATGGAAAAATTACGGCCGACAATAATAAAATGATAGATGTTTACCCTCTTGTTGGCGGTAATGTAATCAAGGTTAATGTAGAACTTGGTGACTACGTACATAAAGGACAAGTTTTGGCTATTATAAAAAGTACTGATGTAGCCGATTTTGAAAAGCAATCTATAGACGCTAAAAGCGATTTACTAGTTGCTAAAAACAATTTAAAGGTGGCACAAGAATTATTTGACGGAAAACTAAATTCTGAAAGCGATGTGCTTCAAGCAAAATCAGAAGTTAACAAAGCGCAGTCACAACTAAGTAAAATTCAGGAAACTTATAAAATCTATAACATAAAAGCAGGTTCAATTTACGAAGTAACTGCTCCAATTAGTGGATTTATTATTCAAAAAAGCATTAATCAAGATATGCTTTTACGATCTGACCGCTCTGAAAACATATTTGATATTGCAGAAATTAGTGAAGTTTGGGCAATGGCAAATATCAACGAGATTGATATTAATAAAGTAAAACTAGGCATCGATGCCAGCGTAACAACTTTAAGTTATCCAGATAAAATATTTAAAGGTAAAGTAGATAAAATATTCAATGTAATTGATCCGCAGACTAAGGCAATGCAAGCACGAATAAAGCTTCAAAATCCTGGATTTTTGTTAAAACCTGATATGAATGCAAACATAAAATTGTCTTTTAATGAGGATAAATCTATGATAGCAGTTCCTAGTGATGCCATTGTTTTTGACAAAAGTAAAAACTTTGTAATGATATTTAAAGATCGCCATAATATCGAAACCAGACAAGTTGAAGTTTTTAGAGTTGTGGGAGATACAACTTACATTTCAAGCGGTTTAAAGGAAAATGAAAAAGTCATTACTAATAATCAGTTATTTATTTATCGCGCATTAAACGATTAAGACATGAACAAATTCATAAGAAACATTATTGCTTTCTCTCTTAAGAACAAAGCATTTACCTTTTTTTGGGTTGGAGTACTGGCCGTCGCAGGTTTTATTTCCTTCAAAAATATGCCAATTGACGCTTTTCCAGATGTTACCAATACACAGATCATAATCATCACTCAATGGAATGGAAAAAGTGCCGAAGAAGTTGAACGTTTTGTTACTTCGCCTATCGAAATTTCGATGAACTCGGTTCAAAAAAAGACTAGTGTACGAAGTATTACAATGTTTGGTTTATCTGTTATCAAAATTATTTTTGATGATGGTGTAGACGATACTTTTGCTCGTTTTCAAGTAAATAATCTGCTTAAAAATGTAAAACTTCCTGATGATGTTGAGCCAGATGTTCAACCTCCATATGGACCAACCGGAGAAATTTTTAGATATATTGTAAAAAGCGACAGCAGAGACAGCCGTGAATTATTAACCTACCAAAACTGGGTAATTGATAAACAATTACGTGCAGTTCCAGGTGTTGCCGATTTAAATGTTTTTGGAGGTCAAGATAAAACGTATGAAGTTGGGGTTGATCCTATAAAACTGGCAAAATACAACATTACACCTCTTCAGGTTTACAATGCCGTAAATGCTGGAAACTTGAATGTTGGTGGAGATATTATTGAAAAAAACGGACAAGCATTTGTTGTTCGAGGAGTTGGTTTACTAAAATCTATTTCTGATATCGAAAACATAATTGTTGACGATCCTGGAGGAAACCCTATTTTGGTAAAAAATGTAGCATCGGTTTACGAAAGTGCGATGCCTAGAGTTGGTCAAACCGGTATTGGCAAAAATGATGATGCAGTTGAAGGCATTATTGTAATGCGAAAAGGCGAAAACGCGCAAGAAACATTAGCCTTAATTAAAGACAAAATAAAGGATTTAAATGAAAATGTACTTCCTAAAGATATAAAAATAGAAACTTTCTATGATCGTGATAATTTAATGAATTTCACGACCGAAACGGTAATGCACAATTTATTTGAAGGAATTATTCTGGTTACTTGTGTTGTGTTTCTTTTTATGGCCGATTGGCGAACAACTTTTACCGTTTCAATTGTAATTCCGCTTTCCTTATTATTTGCATTTCTATGCTTAAAGATGATGGGAATGAGTGCCAACCTGCTGAGTTTAGGAGCAGTCGATTTTGGGATAATTATTGATGGTGCAGTGGTAATGGTTGAAGGATTGTTTGTAGTGTTAGACCAACGTGCGCATCAATTAGGAATGACAGCGTATAATAAAATTGCCAAAGGAAGCATTATTAAGAAAACGGGAACTGAAATGGGTAAAGCCATCTTTTTCTCTAAATTAATAATTATTACAGCTTTACTTCCCATATTCTCTTTCCAGAAAGTAGAAGGAAAAATGTTCTCTCCCCTAGCCTATACATTAGGTTTTGCATTAATGGGGGCATTACTTTTCACGCTGACTTTAGTTCCTGTTTTATCTCATATTTTACTGAACAAAAATGTAAAAGAAAAGAATAATCCGTTTGTGAATTTTTGGGATAGAATTGTTGGTCGAGGATTTGCATGGACCTTTAAGCATAAAGTAAAAACATTAATCATATCCGCAGTAATTATCGCCACAACCTTTTTCTCCGCTACATTTTTAGGGACAGAATTTTTACCTCAATTAAATGAAGGTGCATTGTGGGTAACGGCAGAATTACCAATGAGCACGTCATTACCAGAGAGTGTAAAAACTGCTGCAATGATTCGAAAAGATTTAGAAACTTTTCCTGAGGTCAAAAAAGTGCTTTCACAAACAGGTCGAAGCAATGACGGAACAGACCCTAATGGTTTTGGATTTATTCAACTTCAAGTTGATTTAAAACCAAAAGCCGAATGGAAGCGAAAAATTACAATGGATGGTTTAATTAATGAAATGGATGAGAAGTTAAAAGTTCATCAAGGAATTACCTATAACTATTCTCAGCCTGTTATTGACAACGTAGCAGAATCTGTCGCTGGTTTTAAAGCTTCGAATGCGGTGAAAATTTATGGAGATGATTTAGATAAACTTGACGAACTTTCTAATCAGGTTTTAGCAAAAATTAAAGACATTCCGGGAATCAAAGATGCCGGAATCCTGCGAAATGTAGGTCAGCCAGAAATAAGCGTCGTTTTAGATCGCGAAAAAATGGCAGCATATGGCGTAACTTTAAGTGATGCTCAAGCTGTACTAGAATTAGCTTTTGGAGGAAAAACGGCAACAGAAAAATATGAAGATGAGAAGAAATTTGATGTTCGAGTACGTTTTTCTAAAGAGTATCGAAAAGACGAAGAAGACCTGGCTGAATTAAAAGTTCCTACCATAAACGGCGCAAAGATTCCATTAAAAGAAATCTGTGATATTAAAACCATTACTGGACCTGCATTTATTTACAGAGATAATACAAAACGTTTTATAGGAGTTAAATTCTCTGTGAGAGATCGAGATTTAGGAAGTACAATTGCAGAAGCGCAAAAGAAAGTTGCCGAAGTAAAAATGCCAACTGGTTATACAACTGGCTGGACTGGCGAATTTGAAAATCAAGTTCGTGCAAGTGCACGTTTAGCGCAAGTTGTACCAATAAGTTTAATTGGAATATTTGTATTGCTGTTTATTTTGTTTGGAAATCTAAAAGACTCACTGCTTGTATTGGCAAATGCTCCTTTTGCCGTAATTGGAGGAATTATTGCTTTGCATCTTACAGGTATGAATTTCGGAATTTCTGCTGGAGTTGGATTTATCGCTTTACTCGGAATTTGTATTCAGAATGGAGTTATCTTAATATCTGAATTTCATCACAATATTAAGGCAAAATTCTCGCTCGAAGAATCGATTTTTAGAGGCGTAAAAGCACGAACAAGAGCGGTAATTATGACAGCATTAATGGCATCAATTGGTTTAATGCCAGCTGCAATCTCGACTGGAATTGGATCTGAATCTCAAAAACCTCTTGCGATTGTAATTATTGGAGGATTAGTTACAGCAACAATTCTAACCCTCTTGGTCTTCCCTATCTTATTCTGGATTTTCAATCGCAGAAAACATGCGCCGATCGAATAAAGATTTTAAAATTAATTAGTGGTTAATTAAATAGGTTCAAAAAGAAAAAGCATCATTTTTAATGATGCTTTTTTGATTTATCGACACAAAAAAAACGACCTTCTGCTCAGGAAGGTCGTTTTATTTACTAACTCAAACTCTTTAAACTTTTAGAACAAATGTTTATTTTACATCTTTCAAAATAGCGATAGCATCTGTCGCATTTGATAATTCAGCATATTTTAATGCTGTATAGCCTTTTTCATTTTTTTCGTTTACGCGAGCTCCATTTGCTATTAAAACTTTCATGATTTCAACTTTGTTATAGCGTGCTGCTGTCATTAAAGGTGATAAATCTTCAGACATTTCGTTTACATCTGCTCCGTACTCAATAAGTTTTTTTACGAATGCAAGATCTCCTTTGCTAACTGCCACATTTAATGGCGAAGAGAAAATCTTTGTAATTTCCATTTGTGGTTTCACAAGTGATGTTTGATTTGATGCCATTGAAACATTGGCAAACGCTACTAAAGCAACTCCTAAATAAATGATTGAATTTTTCATAATGATTGATTGTTAATTGATTGATATTGATGATTTTTAAATTCTATGTAAATGTAAGTAATTTTATGTATTATGTATTACAAGGTAATATGTTTTAACAAATTACTAACATTCAGTTAATGAAAGGCTTATAAATTTAATCTAATTGTTATTAAACTTTTTTGCCTACACTTATATAGACGCTGAGATTACAAAAATGTTACACTAAAAATGAAATTTTATAAAAAAAATCTTCAAAAAAAATTAAACGCATTAAAATACAGCGTTTTACTTTTATAACTTTACAATTATTAATGCTTATTATTTAACTAATTTTCAAAAAAGTAATTAACTATCTAAACCAAAGATTATGGGACTTATCAAAAAAATTCTGGTTATCTTAATTTTAGTTTTTTCTATTGTACTAATTGCAGCTTACTTCATGCCAAAAAATTATGCGGTCGAAAGAGAAATTACCATCAACAAGCCTGTTGATACCGTTTTTAATTATGTGAAATATCTAAAAAATCAAAATCAATTTAGTGTCTGGGCAAACATTGACCCAAAAATGAAATCAACTTTTAAAGGTGTTGATGGAACTGTTGGTGCGATTTCAGCATGGGAAAGTAAGGTTAAAGAAGTTGGTGTTGGAGAACAGGAAATAACCAAAATTATTCCTAACTCACGACTGGATTTTGCACTTCGCTTTAAAGAACCAATGAACGACACGGCCAATGGTTTTATGTCAACCGAAAGTTTGGCAGGAAATCAAACAAAAGTAAAATGGGGAGTCAATGGTATTATTCCTTTTCCGATGAACATAATGCTGCCAATGATGAAAATGGATCAAATGATTGGAAACGATTTGCAAAAAGGTCTTGAAAATTTAAAAGATCAAATGGAACAAAACTAAAATCTAAATTTGATTTCGTAGAAAAATAGTCTTTTAAAATATAAAAAATGCCTTGCGATTATAAATCTGCAAGGCATTTTTAGTTGGAGAAATCTAGTTTAAAATAAATTAAAAACCTTTGACTTATTATTTATTACTTAGATAATCTAATACATTTTTATTAATACGCTGATCAATATTGTCGATATCAGCTTTAACAAATTTTTCTCCTAAAATATTTTCGTATAATTCGATATATCTTTCAGAAACTGATTCAATATAAGCCTCTGTCATATCAGGAATCTGTTGTCCTTCTTGTCCTTGAAAACCATTTTCAATCAACCAGCGGCGAACAAACTCTTTAGACAATTGTTTTTGCTCCTCTCCTTTATCTTGTCTTTCCTGATATCCATCAGCATAAAAATAACGAGAAGAATCTGGAGTATGAATTTCATCAATTAAAACAATAACTCCGTCTTTTGTTTTTCCAAATTCGTATTTAGTATCTACTAAAATTAAACCGCGAGAAGCAGCAATTTCAGTTCCTCTTTGAAATAACGCTCGTGTATATTTTTCTAAAACCAAATAATCTTCTTCAGAAACAATCCCTTTAGATAAAATATCCTCACGAGAAATATCTTCATCATGTGAACCGTTATCAGCTTTTGTAGTTGGTGTAATAATTGGTTCAGGAAATTTGTCATTTTCTTTCAAACCTTCGGTCATTGTTACACCGCAAATTTGTCTTCTTCCTGCAGCATATTCACGTGCAGCATGACCAGAAACATAACCACGAATAACCATTTCAACTTTAAAAGGTTCGCATAAATGTCCAACAGCTACATTTGGATCTGGAGTTGCAATTAACCAATTTGGAACAATATCAGCTGTAAGCTCCATAAATTTTGTTGCAATTTGATTCAAAATTTGTCCTTTGTAAGGAATCCCTTTTGGCAAAACCACATCAAAAGCCGAAAGTCTATCGGTTGCGACCATTACCAAAAGCTCGTCGTTGATATTATAAACTTCTCTAACTTTTCCGCGGTAAACTGATTTCTGATTCGGAAAATTAAAATTTGTGGTTGTAATTGTATTACTCATTATCCTAAGTTGTGTTGTTTTTTATGAATGCAAATTTAAAACTATTTAAAAGAAAAAAAGAATCTATTCAGATTCTTTTTTCTTTTAATCTCCGTGCAAATCTTAAATTATAAAGCTGCATCGCTAACTTATTTCTTCAGCAAAGTCGAATTAAATAAATTCAGAATTCTGCTGTACTCATCTATCCAAGAATAAGTTTCCTTAAATCCGTGTGCTTCAACAGGGAAAGAAGCTAGTGTCCAATTCTTTTTCTCCAACTCTATAAAACGTTGTGATAAACGAACAATATCTTTGTACTCTACATTATCGTCAACCATTCCGTGAAGCATCACTAAGTTTCCTTTTAAATTATCTGCAAAATAAATAGGAGAGCTTTTTTTGTAAGCAATTGGATCTGTTTCTGGAAAATTCAAAATATTACCCGTATATCCGTGATTGTAATGTGCCCAATCTGTAACCGAACGTAAAGCTGCGCCCGAAGCAAATTCGCCAGGAGTAGTAAGCATTCCCATTAAAGTAATAAAACCTCCATAAGACCCTCCATAAATACCAACTCTATCAGCATCAATTCCGTACTTCTCAACCAAATATTTTTTACCATCCAATTGATCAGTCAAATCTTTTCCGCCCATAAAACGATAGATACCAGTTCTAAAATCCCTTCCATAACCATCACTTCCTCTATAATCAATATCTAGAACAGTATAACCTAAATCAGTCAGCATATTATGAAACATATACTCTCTATAGTAATTACTCCAATAATTATGAGCGTTTTGCAAATATCCTGCACCATGAACAAAAATAACTGCAGCTTTATTCGAAGTTTCCGTTTTTGGCGTATACAATCTAGCATATACAGGAGTTCCATCTTGTGCTTTAAATGTTATAACTTCAGGCTCTCTCCATTTGTAATTTTTGAAACTTTCAGAAGCCGAAGAAGTAATCTGTTGCAGTGTAGTATTTTTTCTATTCTCAGCTATGTATAAATCCCATGGAATATTTTTATATGAATAACGTACTAACAGCGTTTTTTCATCTGGTGAAACTACTACTTCATGCGCTCCATCTTTTGTTAAAACAGGTTCTAAAGCGCCTCCAGAAGCAGCTAGTTTATAATAATTCCTGTTTCCTGGATGTGTAGTATTAGTTGTTAAATAGAATGTTTTTTTATCGTTAGACAGCGTCACATTGCGAACTTCCCAATTGCCGCTTGTAAGCTGTGTTTTTTTATTCGATTTAAAATTATAAGTATATAAATGTGAATATCCTGTTACTTCAGATTGGAAATACAGCGTTTCATTATCTGCTAAGAAACCTAGAATTCCAGAATCAAAAGAATAAGATGGTATTCCTGGTCCCGCAATCCAAGCTTCGTCATGCTGATGCTCAATTTCTTTAAATGTCCCATTCTCAAGATTTAAACTCACCAACCATCTATCTTTGTTATCTTGGCTTCTGATTTCAACAATTGCAATTGAACCATTTTCGTTGTAAACTGGAGCCTGAGCTACAATTAACTTATCCTCTTTTGCTTTGTTTTTCAAGTTATCGTACGATTCATAATATTTAGGAACATCTTGAATGTGGCTCAATTTTGAAAAATCGACAAAATAAACTGAATCCTTAGCAACAGAATAAATTCCGAATTTTGTTTTAACAAAATTTGCCGTAGATACTTTTTCTTTTGTTTCAGGTGATTGATTATAACCATCACTAGTTATAAAAACTTCCATTTTTTCTTTTTTGACAACTGCTTCTTCTGCTAAACAAAATGTTGCAAAATTCCCGTTTGGATTTGCTTTTAGATTATAAAAACTATCCTTTCCATAAAAATATTCTTTAGCAAAATCAGATTTAACAGCTTTACTTTTGGCTAGATTCCATTGTTTTTTTGCTTCAGCGTCTCTAATAAACTGAAATAATTCTTTTTGTTGTACTTTTAAGAATGAATCCTTCTCAGGTGTTTTACTTTTTTTCTCGCCTTTATTAAAATTGGTAATTTGCAAAACACTTCCCTCTTTTGCATTGTATTTAAAAATATTATCATTTTGTTCAAAAAATACTATTCCAGATTCGCTGCCTAATTCAAGATTTGAAA
This sequence comes from Flavobacterium sp. FlaQc-28, assembly GCF_044007415.1. Taxonomy (NCBI): domain Bacteria; kingdom Pseudomonadati; phylum Bacteroidota; class Flavobacteriia; order Flavobacteriales; family Flavobacteriaceae; genus Flavobacterium; species Flavobacterium sp. FlaQc-28. Next base: position 36,627 of record NZ_JBIPCM010000013.1, on the reverse strand, counting down.
TTGGTGTACTTTGCTGATAGATTTTTTTTGTTGTTTTTGAAGCAACAGAGTACGAAAACAATCTTCCATTATCTAAATAATAAACTAAATCTGATCCCGGTTTTCTTTTAAAATCAAGTTTAGAAAAAGCAGCTTCCTTTGGTTCAACCAAAACAGGCTTTGCAGCTCCTTTTTGCCAGGAATAAGTACTTGCGCCCAAATCATTAGTCGGATTCCAATCAAAATAAACTTTTTTGCTATCTAAAGACCAGCGTCCGTTTGTGGGTTGATTTCCTATAAAAGATTCGCCTTTCATTATTTCCTCTAATTTCAATGTTTGGTTATATCCTTTTACTGAAAAAATTAGAAAGGCAGCAATAAAAATGTTTTTTGTCATGGTATTAGTTTTTATGAGAAAACAAAAATACACGTTGAAAATTACTAAAAAAACATTTTTGTAATTTCCTTGCAAAATTCTCTATATAATATTCATTTAACAAAAAAATCCTTGAAGAATTACCTTCAAGGATCTTATTTTTATCAAAAGTCTAAAATTTAAAATCCTAAACTTTGTATATCTATTTTAATACTTATACTTCGTTTGCTGCAAATTCTCTATTCAATATTTTTGAAGCAATATATTTCGCCACACCATCTTCAGCATTTGCAGTTATCACTTCTAAATCAGGCAATGTTTCTTTTAATAAAGCTGGAGCATTCCCCATAATTAATCCTTTTCCGGCTGCAGCTAACATTTGCACGTCGTTAAAACCATCACCAAATGCAACTGCTTGATCTAAAGTAAAACCTTCTTTTTCTAAAACTTTTTCGATTGCAACAGCTTTATCTACGGATTTATCCATAAACTCTAAGCAAGTAGGCAAACTAAAGGCATGATGCAGATTGTCTGAAGAATTAGCTAAAACAGCGTCTTTTAATGCCACTAATTTTTCGTGATTGTCACATGAAAAGAAAATTTTAATAGCACTAAAATCTTCAAGAGTTTTATAATCAACTAATTCAGGGCGATATTTCAATTCAGCCTGAAAAGCATTAAGTCTTTCATTTACTCTATTGGTCTGCCAAACATTTTCTTTGAATAAAACTACTGTAATTTCAGGGTCGATTTCAACATTTAAGGCTGCTTTAACTACATCGCTTTCTAAATCAAAAGCAAAAAGTTCTTGCTTTTCTGGCGAATGTATTCTGGCTCCATTTGAACTTACTAAATAAACAGGAACTTCAAGAGTTTCAATGATTGCCATTGCATCAAGATGATGACGGCCTGTAGCAACTACAATAAGATAATTTTGGTTGTGAAGTTCTTGAAAAATTGATTTTGTATAATCTGAAATTCGGTGTTGAGGATTGAGTAAAGTTCCATCTAAATCACTTACTACAACTTTTATATTTTTAAGATTTGCCATATTAATAATCAAATATTTATGATGTGCAAATTTACGGCTTTAAGCCCAACTGAACAAAGTTTGAGTAATTAATCAGATCAAGCCCATCCGATATTTAATTAATAACAGATTTAATGCTATAATTTTTAAATACACCAAATAAAAACTGCCTGTTTTTATTAAATAAATATTTTTCGTCTTTTCTAAAAGCTTAATTTTATGAGAGAAAAAAATTTCCATACCTGATTGAGGCATTTTAAATACTCTTAGCAAACTTATTTCTTCCTCATGATGTTGCTTTAAAACAATATCAAAAAAAGATAAAACTCTATCATTATCAATCCTAATCTGGTCATTTTATTAAAATGATTATAATCCTGTGACAAAAAATTGCATGATCAACAATGTCGAATAAAAACTACAATCTAAAAATAAAAAACAATGAAAAAATCAGCCCTTTTAATAGCTATAATCTTAGTATTGATTCAGTTTTTTCGTCCAGAAAAAAACACTTCAGAACAACCAAGCTATAATGATAATGCTATTGAAAAACAGTATAAAAATCCCGAAAACGTAAATTTGCTTTTAAAAACCAGTTGCTATGACTGTCATTCTAATAATACCCATTATCCTTGGTACAATAATATACAACCTTTGGCATGGTGGCTAAACAAACATATTGTTGATGGAAAAAAAGAGTTAAACTTTGATGAGTTTAATACTTACTCTTTAGAAAGAAAACAGAAAAAACTTAGCGAAATAATTAAAGAAATTGAGAAAAAAAATATGCCTCTTTATTCATACACATTAATTCATGCGAACGCTAAATTAACTATAAAACAGCAAAAAGAAATAACTGACTGGGCTAAGAAATTGAAAGCTAATCTTTGATCTAAAAAACTATAGCAAAATCAATTTTTATTCTAACTTTTATATTCACTCATTTAATTTCTTACTATTAACACATAAAAATCAAACCTATTTTAACTTTTAAAAACTGAATTATATTCTACAAATTTAGGCTGTCTAGGAATATTAAATTCATTTATAAACTCTAAACTTTAATAATTCCAGATTTATATAAGTTTATAGCTTTTTGAATTATTGATTCAATCTGTTCTAAAGGCAGATCTTCATCAGAATTAAGTATCATAATTTTCATTCTTGATCTTTTTTCTTGGAGCAAAAATGGTTCATCAAAATGTTTTCCTTCTACAATTCCAATATAAGGTTGGTTATTCTTTTTATGCTTCCATAAATAGCAGAACATTTTTCCTTTATAACAGAAAAAAGGCATTCCGTATTTTAGAACGTGCGTAATGTCTTTGTCTTGTTTTAAGATGATTTCTTTTAATGCAAGAAATGTCCCTTTTATGGGTTCTTCTTGGTTTAGATAGAAATCATCTAGTTGTTTCATTTTTTAAATTCAAGCTCCTTTTTCCAATTATCTATAGTTTTAGGACGCTCATTATTATTTGGGTAATTTAATGTAACAAAATCAAATTGCTCTTTAGTTAACAAGACTATTCGTCCGTCATTACCAGAACTAATAGGATAAAATTGTTCATTACTATTTTGCAATTTTAATTGGTCATTTAACATTTCAATAAAATTTAAATATGCAATTCCCCAATCATAATCACCAAAATCGTTATCAAAAGCAGTGTACTCTTTTCCATTAAGCTTTATTTTGTGCGTCCAATGTTCTTCTGTTTGATTATCATTTTCGTCCGAGAAAGAAAGCTTTAGATTCAGTTTATCAAATAAAGGTTTTATAGTTCCTAAATATCCTGTTAAACCTCCGCCTTCAAATAATGTTTCTGAATCAATAAAATAAAATCTATTATCTGTAAAGCTCAAATCTTCCCTCATAAAACCTTCAAAAAAACTCAGTTCATCGTAAGATCTTTTAAAATCATCTTTGGTCACTTTCAAGTCTGTCTTATCAGTTAAATCAAAAAAGTTTAATTTATCTAATTCTAAAACAATCTCTTTTCCAGTTAATTTATTTTTGTTTTTTCTCGAACTATTATTTTCTCTTTTTTGAGCATAAAACTTAAATGAAAAAAATAACAAACCGAGAATTAAAATAATTTTACTTTCCATTTTTTTATAAACTGATGCATCTTTTTTAATTTGTCAATGATTCAAAAAAATATTCGTTTTGCACCTATCAAAAAGAAATAAGCACAAAACGAATATCAATAAATATTAAAACACACTTTACGATTTACATTTAACATTTTATAAAATTAAACTTAATCGTGATTTTCTATTTGTTTGTAAGCGTCGATTACCTTTTTCACTAATCTATGGCGAACGATATCTTTATCATCCAAGTAGATAATTCCTATTCCGTCAATATCTTTCAGAACCAAAATCGCTTCTTTAAGCCCAGAAATAGTGCGTCTCGGTAAATCGACCTGCCCAGGGTCTCCCGTAATCATAAACTTAGCGTTTTTCCCCATACGGGTCAAAAACATCTTCATTTGTGAGTGGGTCGTATTCTGTGCCTCGTCTAGAATTACAAAGGCATTATCAAGCGTTCGTCCTCGCATAAAAGCTAAAGGCGCAATCTGAATAATTCCTTTTAAAATATAATCTTCGAGCTTTTCATTGGGTAACATATCGCGCAAAGCATCATAAAGCGGCTGCATGTAAGGATCTAGTTTTTCTTTCATATCGCCGGGTAAAAAACCAAGATTTTCACCTGCTTCTACCGCCGGACGAGTCAAAATTATCCTTTTTACTTCTTTGTCTTTAAGCGCTTTTACCGCCATTGCAACACCCGTATATGTTTTACCTGTTCCTGCTGGACCAATGGCAAAAACCATATCATTTTTTTTGATCGTATCCACCAGCAATTGCTGATTTGGCGTCATGGCTTTGATTATTTTACCGCCAACTCCGTGAACTAATATTTTGTCATGATCGTATGCTTTTTTTTCATCCTGACCATCACTCATAATTACACGTTCAATTACATTATCATCAATGTTGTTGTATCTGGTAAAATGAAGCATAAGCCTCTGAAATCTCTTTTCGAATTCATCTAAAACTTCTTTTTCGCCAAAGGCTTTCAAAGTGGTCCCTCGCGCTACGATTTTAAGCTTTGGGTAGTACTTTTTAATAATTTCAAGATGAGAATCCTGCGCGCCCCAAAAGTCTTTTGGAGCGATGTCTATTAGCTCGATAATTCTTTCGTTCAAAGGAGATAAATTTAAATTAAAAATAAATTTGTTTTGTAAATCTATTGCTGTCGGGTATTTTTTTATGTTATGGTTTTCAGCAGCATCTGTACTTTTAAATACCAATTAAAATAACTTTTTGTTAAAAGACTGAAAACTGAAACTGAAAATTGAGACTCTATATATTTTATTACAATTTGTCTTTTCTTTCTTTCAATTTGTTTTTACTATTCTTAGATTTGCATTTCTCAAATTTAATGAAAATTAGATTTAAATACTACCAATAGTTATAAACAAAATGATGTCAATAATTACCCTTACTACTGATTACGGCTTAAAAGACCACTTTGTTGGTTCGCTGAAGGGTAAAATTCTTTCAGAGCTTTCTGAGGCAAAAATCATTGACATTTCGCACGATATTGATCCATTTAACACTGCCGAAGCAAGTTATATAATTGGTGCATCGTATTTAAGCTTTCCAAAAGGCACTGTTCACTTGATTGGTGTTGATATCGAACGCAACAAAGAAAACCAGCATATAGCCATGCAATGGAACGATCATTTCTTTATCTGTGCAGATAATGGAATTTTAAGCATGCTTACGCAAAAAATCGTTCCGCAGAAAATTGTAGCTATTAATATTCACGATCGTTTTCCTGTTGAATCCAGCGATTTAGACATTTTTATACAAGTTGCCTGCCACATTGCAAAAGGCGGATTACTAAACGTTATTGGTAAAGAAATCCCCGCTGTTAAGGAAGTAACCGAATTACAGGCAATTGTTTCTGCCGATGGAAATACATTGAAAGGATATGTTATTTATATCGATCATTTTGGAAACGTCGTTACCAATATCTCTAAAAAACAATTTTTAGAAGTTTCACGAGGACGTCCATACGAGATCGTCATGAAACCCAAAAGTATCAAAACAATCCTGCCCAATTATTCAGATATTGCAACTTCAGACAAATATCCTATTAAAACCTATGAGGGCGAGAAACTAGCTATTTTTAATGAAGCAGGATTTCTCGAAATAGCTATTTTTAGAAGCAATCCATCAAAAGTAGGTTCTGCAAATAGTTTATTAGGATTGAATTATCGCGATGTAATTACTATTGTGTTTTCTTGATTTTAAATTAAATTGCACAAAGATTTTGCTGATTAAGCCAATTTACGAGAAGACTTTTGCTGTTTTTTATCAGAAATGAGAATATTGTAAAAAACTATGATTTTATAATATTTTACTTTTTCTCAAAAAGAACAATCCCTTTTGGTACTTTTGCCCACCTATAAGCTTTCAGATTTTCAATAAATCTAAAAAACAACAATCTAAAAATTGAATACATGTTTGTCAGAATTGTAAAAATGAGTTTTCACGAAGATAAAATCTCTGATTTTCTAGAGAATTTTGAATCTGTTAAAGACAAAATACGCAATGCAGAAGGAAATCGTTTTTTAGAATTGTATCAAGATAAAAACGATAAATGCATCTTTTTCACCTATAGTTATTGGGAAACCGAAAGCGATTTAGAAAATTATCGACAATCTGAACTTTTTAGCAGTGTTTGGAGTTTTACAAAAAAACTATTCAATGCCAAACCAGAAGCTTGGAGCGTTGACAAAATTGTGACTTTAATTTAGTTTAAATTCGAGTTTCAATTTTAAACTTACAATAATTTTAAAAAAAAGAATGGTTTTTCAAGTACTATTTTCTATCTTGAAACCTGAAAATATATTATAATTCAAGAATATAAAAATGAAGATATTCTCTAATTAAAGAGAATACTGAAGTAAATAAATTAACCATTTTTAAAGTCCTTCTTAAAGGATAAAAAAACAAATTATTTGATATTCATTTTTATTCATTGACCATTGACATCTAAGAATGTACGCAATACTAGACATAGAAACTACCGGAGGCCAGTTTAATGAAGAAGGAATTACTGAAATTGCCATCTATAAATTTGATGGTCATGAAGTAGTCGATCAATTCATTAGCCTAATTAATCCCGAAATTCCAATTCAGCCATTTGTGGTTAAATTAACTGGAATCAATAACGCTATGTTGCAGTCAGCTCCAAAATTTTTTGAAGTTGCCAAGCGAATCATCGAAATAACTTCAGACTGTATTATTGTCGCTCACAATGCATCATTTGATTATCGCATTTTACGCACAGAATTTAGACGTCTGGGTTACGACTTTCAAGCAAAAACACTTTGTACCGTTGAACTTGCAAAAAAATTAATTCCAGAACAGCCTTCATACAGTTTAGGTAAACTGGTGCGTGCTCTCGGAATTCCTATGGCAGACAGACATCGCGCCAGCGGAGACGCAATGGCAACTACAAAGCTGTTTAAAATGCTTTTAGAAAAAGACTTAGAAAAAACAATTGTAAAAGATTTTATAAAGCTGGAAGTAGAAAAAGGAATTGCACCAAAATTTCTAGATCTATTAAACCAAATGCCCGCTAAAACCGGTGTATACTATATTTACAATGAAAGCGGGACTTTAATATACATTGGCAAAAGTCAAAACATTAGAAAAAGAATCAATCAGCATTTTACAGGAATCACAACAAAAAGTAAAAAAATTCAAGCCGAAGTTTTTACTATTACATACGATGAAACTGGAAGTGAGTTAATTGCTCTTTTAAAAGAAAGCGAAGAAATAAAAATAAACAGACCTCGATATAATCGTGCCCAGCGCAAAACAATTTTTCAATATGCCCTATATTCTGAGAAAGATTCTAACGGATATATTAATTTAAAAATTGAAAAAACCGATGGCCGCAAACGAGAAATTACTTCGTTTGTTACCCTGCAAGAGGCCAAAAATGCTCTTTTTAGATTTACAGAAAAATATCATTTATGTCAAAAATTGACAGGACTTTATCAAACAAAAAAAGAGTGTTTTCAATATAAAATAAAGCAGTGTGATGGAGCTTGTATTGGCGAAATTACCCCAGAAGTTTACAATGCCCGAGTGCAGCAGTTTATCTCTGAAAATAGTTTTGAGAATAAAAGCATGATTTTAAAAGACAGAGGTCGAAATGTAAATGAAAGAAGTGCTGTTTTGATCGAAAATGGAATCTATAAAGGTTATGCATATTACGATCTAAATTATCAAATTACGAATATCGAAATTCTAAAAAATATTTTAATACCAATGCAGCACAATCGAGATGTAAAAAATATTATACAGAACTATATTCGTAAAAATAAGAATCTTAAAATTCTGCATTTTTAACAACTAAAAACTTTCATTATCTTTGAAGATATGAAAAAAATGAAATCAAAATACGATATTTTCAGACAAAAAACCCAAATTATTATTTATGGCAGTAATACCATTTGGGGGCGAATGTTCGATTTAGTTCTCCTTGGACTCATACTTCTCAGCGTACTTTTGGTTATGCTTGATACCGTAGAAGGAATCAACCAAAAATATCACAATCAATTGCTTATTTGTGAGTGGATTATAACTGTTTTTTTTACCATCGAATACATTTTAAGAATTATTTCCATTCAAAAACCAGTAAAATATATTTTCAGTTTTTATGGAATCATAGATTTACTCGCGATTTTACCAATGTATCTGTCGATATTTTTCCCAGCAACAAACGTATTGACGATCGTGCGGGTTTTACGTTTTTTAAGATTATTCAAAATTTTACATATTCCGCAAATCTCACATCAATCTGCACAATTAAAAGAAGCACTTGATGCCAGTAAAGAAAAAATTCTAGTTTTCATCTATTTCGTTGTGATCAGCGCCGTAATAATTGGGTCGCTTATGTATGTAGTCGAAGGCAAAGAAGGCGGTTTTACCAGCATTCCTGTTGGAATTTATTGGTCAATTGTAACCTTAACCACTGTTGGCTACGGAGACATTTCACCAATTACACCACTCGGACAATTTTTAGCATCACTTGTAATGATAATGGGATACGGAATAATCGCTGTACCAACTGGAATCGTAACGGCTGAATTTGCAAAAAGCAGTTTAAAAAACAGCGCAGTAAGTACAAAAACAACTTGTTCAAAATGCAACACACAAGTTCATTTTGACAACGCAAAATATTGTTATCAATGCGGAAAAACATTACCCAATAATTTATGAAGCTAATCCGGCTTTACATTGCAACTCCTCCTTATCTTTGTTGTTTTTTAAAGGCATAAAAAGAGTTCCTAAAGGCGCTTTTTTATCCAAAAAAAACGAACAAACATAAGTCCGGGGTTTTTATTTCCATCCGCGCTAAAAACAATATGAAATACCTAATTACCATTGTCGGACCAACAGCAATAGGCAAAACAGCCTTAAGCATTGCTTTGGCACAACATTTCAAGTGCGAAATCGTTTCTTGTGACAGTCGTCAATTTTTCAAAGAAATGACAATTGGAACCGCCGTTCCTAATCAACAAGAATTAAATTCGGCTAAACATCATTTCATCCAAAATAAATCTATTTTCGAAAATTACACCGTAGGCGATTACGAAAAAGAAGCTTTAGCCAAAATTGAAGAGCTATTTCAAACCAATGATTTTGTTATTCTTATTGGCGGTTCAGGCCTATATGTTGATGCCATTTTAAAAGGTTTCGATGAATTTCCTGAAATCGATCCTCAAGTTCGTTCTCAAGTAAATTCCAACTATGAAAAACTTGGAATTGAATACCTTCAAGAACAACTGAAAAATTTAGATCCAGAATATTATCAAAAAATAACTATAGAAAACCCGCAAACACTACAAAATCCACAGCGAATGATGCGTTTTGTAGAAGTTTGTATTGGAGCCCAAAAACCCTATTCATCATTTCTAAATCAGAAGAAAAACAATAGAAACTTCACTCCTATCTTAATCGGTTTAGATGCGGACAGAGAAATCATTTACAGCAGAATCAACCAGCGTGTTGATATTATGATGAATGAAGGTTTGCTAGAAGAAGCCAAAGAATTGTATCCTAATAAAGCGTTAAATGCGCTTCAAACGGTCGGTTATAGAGAATTATTTAGTTATTTTGACGGAGAATTCACGTTGCCTTTTGCAATAGAAGAAATCAAAAAGAACACAAGAAGATTCTCGAAAAGACAATTAACGTGGTTCAAACGAAATGAAAACACAAAATGGTTTGATTACGCAACAGATAGAAAAGAAATTATAATATATATTGATACTTTGACAAAATGAAGTTTTTAAAACTAATTGGAAACATTTTCTTTCTTTTTTGCACAATGGTTTTAACTTTCACGTTTTCATTGACATTAAAAGAAAAAATTGAAAAGCCGAATTTTAAAAATTTAAACACGACAGAATTTATAGTTTTCGGAATAATTGTATTTGGTTTTATTTTCATTAGTTTTAAAATAATATCAGCATATTTCAAAAAATCAAAAATTTAAAATCTATTCTCTTTCTTCTTTCTTCTATTCTCTGAAAGAAAAATCTAAACTCAACAATCTAAAATTAAAAAATGCCAATATCTCCAAATTTTACATCCGTTTTAAGTAAAGACTGGGAAATCAATTTTACACAATGTACGCCAACAGGTTTCTTAAAATATACTGATCTGTGCAATATTTTACAATTAACCGCTGCCGCACACTCTGAACTTGGAGGAATCAGCTTTTATGATATGCAGGAATTTCACCAAGCTTGGGTTTTAAGCCGAATGCGAGTTGAAGTTCACGCTTTACCAAAATGGCAAGATGTTGTAACTGTAAAAACGTGGATTAATAGTCTGGAGAACTCACGTTCTGTTCGTGCTTTAGAAATGTATGTAAACGGGAAAAAAATCGTAGGCTGCGAAACGTATTGGGCTGTTTTCAATACGCAAGCACGTCGTCCGGAAGCTTTGGCGTTACCTTATGAACATTTCGAATTATTCCCTGAAAACAGAGCGACTTCAGAAGGTTTTTCTAAAATAAATATCAATCACGAAAAAGAAGCTGTTTTTGAAAAAATAGTTTACTTATCTGATTTAGACATTGTAAATCACGTAAACAATGTAAAATACCTCGAATGGTGCCTTGATCATGTTGACCCAAAAAGAATCATGAAACAGGAAGTAAAAAGCTTTGAAATGAATTTCATGAAAGAACTTTCATTAAAAGATAATGTAGTAATTCATGAAAGCGAAGACGACGATCATACAACAGCAACATTCAGCATTACAAAAGGCGACAAAACCTGTTTTGCTTTGGAATTACATTGGAAGTAAAACAAGTTTATAAATAAGCTTTCTTTCCTCTCTATTTTCCTACAATATTGTCATTTCCACGGAGGAGAAATGACAAACTTTAGCTAAAAAACAAAAAAAACGATGCAATATGCATCGTTTTTTCATCAAAATCATTTCAATTTCTCTTTAGAATTCTTTTTAGAATTCTTTTTCTTCTTTAACAAATCTATTTTTCCTTGAATTCTCTTCTCTACTTCACTAATATCAGAATCAAAAGCAAACTGTAAACTGCATAGTTTTGCATTTTTAATTTCTTTTAATGCTTTTTCAAATTCCTGCTGCGCTTCAAAAAGAATCGCTTTCTTCGCATAAATATCAGATTTATTAATTCCTTTTATTGTTAAAGCAAAATCGATTAACTTTTGAGCTTCTTCAAAATCTTCATTTAAAATCAAAGTCTGCAAATAATGCGGATAAACTTCAAACGCATAAATATTAATAGCCAGAGCTTCCTGAAAATAGGATTTTGCATCTTCGTAATTCATCAACTGCTCAGCCTGAATTCTTCCGTACAAACACAAAACCATAGTATTTTTTGCATCATAAGAAAAAGCATAATCCAAAGATTCAATGGTTTCCTCAAGCGAATACGGATAGTTATCCAAAGCCTGAAAAAGATATTTATCAATTGTTTTCATTTCTTAAATAGTTTTTTAATTTCTGACGAGTTCCTTTATAAGTTTTCTCTATTTTATTCTTCTTAAAATCACTTCCGGTAAAAACTCTAATAGGATTCCCGCGCTGAATATTCAGCTGATTTCCCCATTGCTTTTCAACGTGATTTTTAAGTTGAGTTAGATTTTCGTCTTCTAATTTTTTTAATAATCTTTCTGTTGCCAGTTTTTTGTTTTGGTGCTGTGAACGACTGTCCATTGCCACAACTGCAATTCCTGTTGGAATATGTATTGCACGAATTGCTGAACTTACTTTGTTCACATGCTGACCTCCTGCTCCAGAACTGCGCATTGCCTGATACTGAATATCATTTTCTGAAACTGATACTTTTTTTTGCGGTTCGATTTCAAAAATCCCAATAAACCAGTTCTTCCGTTTGTGCATTTTCCTAAACTGACTCTGACCAATCCACTGAATCGTACCAACCCAAGAATTCACGAAACTACCTGCATTAATTCCTTTTACTGCAATTGATGCTGTTTCGACCGTTCCATTTTCCTGACCTGTTTCTCGCTGAAGCAAAACAACATCTAATTGCTGATCTTGTGCTTCTTCCAAAACTTTTTTAAGCACTTGGGCAGTAACCCAAGTGCATTCAGCAGGTCCGCGGCCTGCTGTTATTTGAATTATTCTCTCCATTTTCTTAAAATCTTAAGCAGTTTTTCTCTGTTTTTTGCTGCTTTTACAAATTGTGGTAAACGCGCCACTAAACTTGATGAATAGTTAACTTTGGAATTTCTTTCTCTTAAATCAGCTTGAATGTATCTTTCTAAATAATCAATATGATCCTGATTGTAAGCCCATAAAATATTGTCGCCCACTTCTTTTTGAAACCACAGTGGTAAATTATACCAACATTCTTTTACCAAACCATCATCATGCTTTGGTTCCTTACGAGTTCTATAAACCTTTGTTTTCCAATCCTCTTGAAAATTACAATGCGGGCATTTGGTTTTATACATTAACGGTTTTTCCTTTAATGGTTGAGACTTATATTCAAATTTTTCAAAACAATTATTACAATACTCTTTCCCATATGCCACATATTGATAAATAGGCTCATCCATTTTGTGAAAGCAATGTTTACACTCAAAAGTCATTGTTATGCATTTTCCACATTCACAATCTTTCTTAGGTATACTCTTTACAACAGCCTTAAATTCACATTTTGGGCATTTTACAAAAATCTCATTGTAGAAATTCCCTAACCATTTATTTTCATCTTGAAATCTTTCCATAATCTACTTTTTAACGATCCATTCTAACAATCTTCGGCGTAAAAGTTCCTAAAACTTCAACCAAATCACTTTGATTAGCCATTACTTTTGTAATGTCTTTATACGCCATTGGTGCTTCGTCAATATTTCCTCCAATCAACGTTACATCATTGGCTTTCAAAACCTTTTTAATTTCGCTTTGCGTGAAAGTACTTTTACATTTCGCTCTTGAAAACAAACGTCCAGCACCATGCGAAGCTGAATTTAAACTCTCTGCATTTCCCTTTCCTTTTACAATGTAGCCGGGCGCAGTCATTGAACCAGGAATAATTCCCAACTGACCTTCTGCCGCAGGAGTTGCTCCTTTTCTATGCACAATGCATTCCTGACCGTTTACCATTTCTTTCCAAGCAAAATTGTGGTGGTTTTCAATCGTTACCACTACTCTTTTTCCAATTGCTTTGGCAATTCGCCTGTGAATATCATCGTGGCAAGCTTTTGCATATTCTCCTGCTAAATTCATCGCCAGCCAATATTCCTGACCATCGTGCGTATTTAAATCTAACCAAGCTAAATGCTGCACATTTTTAGGTAACGGACATTGTTTTGTTGCCAAGTACGTGTAATGCTTCGCTATATTTGCGCCTAAACCACGAGAGCCACTGTGCGAAAGAACAGCAAAATACTCGCCTTTATCAAGCTTCCACTCATTCTCTGGATTTTCAATTTTAGCGATTCCAAACTCTACAAAATGGTTTCCTCCGCCTGAACTTCCTAACTGTTTATAGGCTTTTGGCAAAAGATTCTTTAGTAACGGAATGTCTTGAAATTCACTTTTATAAAACACTTCATGATCAACTCTCGAAGCATGCGTTTCATACATCCCAAATTTTGTATTATCTTTTAAAATTGCTTCTAATTGATGTTCTTTTCCTTTGAAATGAGAAGCTGGCAAATCGAAAATTGAAAGACTCATTCGACATCCAATATCAACTCCAACTCCGTATGGAATTACAGCATTATCTGTTGCTAAAACACCGCCAATTGGCAATCCATATCCCGAATGTGCATCTGGCATTAATGCTCCAGCAACTGAAACTGGCAGTTTCAAAGAATCATACAATTGAAATTTTGCCTGTTGATCTATTTCATTTTCACCAAAAATGGTAAAAGGCGCTCTTGTTGTTTTAAGCTGATGCATTCTTACTTGAACTGGGTTTATTAAGCCTTCAGCCACTTTACCCCAAGTTCCATTTCCTTCGTACTTTTCGGGATGTAATAAAACGTCTTTTGCTTCTGTTAGAATAGATTCTTTTTTCTCTCTTTTTCTATATCTGTTTATCTGCCCTAAGGCGATATTTATTGAATTATTCTTTGGAAAACCTAATTTAATCAGGTCTTTTCCAGTTAATTTATTTCCCATAAATTATTTAATTATTTGTTGTACAAGCTCAAATCAAATTGAACTTAAAATAGTTCAATTTGAAATAAACATGCGAAATCTTTAATCCTTTCGGATAGTTGTTAAATTATTCTTTCGGGAAAATTTGAAGTGTCTAGAATAAAAAAAGCCCGAAACTAAATGTCTTCGGGCTTTTTATATATCTAAAAATGTATTTCTAAGATTGAAATAAGCCACGAAGAATTGCTGCACCAAATCTTTTTGGTGTGAAGCTTTGTGATGTTGATGTAAATACAAACATTTTTCTTCGTTTTTAAAAGGGTTAATTATTTTTTCGTCTGCAAATATTCAGAATTGTTTTTTGAATTTCCAAATTTATTTTAAAGAAAATTCTTTAAAATAAATATTTTCGCTCTTTAATACTTAATAAAAACGAAGTTATTATTTTGGTAATAAACACTTTAACTCCAATACAAAATAATTAGTTTTTTGTCGATATTGCTAACTATTTCAGCCGTTGATGCGTAATGAATTATCGTAATCCGTCTCTCATGGTTGAAACTTTTGCCTATACAAATTCTAATTTTAAAGCATAAAAAAAGCTCTGATTTCTCAGAGCTTATATTTTTTAGGTGAATTTATTATTCAGAAACTTTGCTTTTTACAACTAATCTGAAACCTTCTCCGTGGATATTTAAAATTTCAACATCTTCATCTGCTTTTAGATATTTTCTAAGTTTAGCGATGTAAACGTCCATACTTCTTGAAGTAAAGTAGTTGTCATCTCTCCAAATCTTAGTCAAAGCTAATTCTCTTGGCATTAAGTCATTCTCATGAAGAATCAACATTTTAAGCAATTCATTCTCTTTTGGAGATAATTTTATTGGTTCTTCGTTTTCAAAAGTTAAAAATCTAAGTTTAGAATTAAGATGGAACTTACCAATATTAAACTCAAATTGAACTTGTTCTGCTTTTGTATCAGCAGATTTTCTTTGAATAATTGCTTTGATTTTCATCAATAAAACTTCTGAATCAAAAGGCTTATTCAAATAATCGTCAGCACCAGCTTTGTATCCTTTTAACACATCCTCTTTCATTGATTTTGCTGTTAAGAAGATAATAGGCACTTCACTGTTTTTTTCTCTGATTTCTTTGGCTAAAGTGTAACCATCTTTATAAGGCATCATTACATCCAGAATGCATAAATCATATACATCTTTTTTGAATTTTTCGAAACCTTCCATACCGTTTTTAGCTAAAGTAACTTCAAAGTCATTTAACATTAGATAATCTTTAAGAACTGCCCCAAAATTAAGGTCATCTTCTACTAAAAGTATTCTTTTGTTATTATTTTCCATATTTTAATTTATTAATGGTATTTTTATTATAAAGGTGCTACCTTTTCCTTTTTCACTTTCAACATATACTTGACCATTGTGGTCTTCTACAATTCTTTTTACATAAGCTAGACCTAAACCATGTCCTTTTACGTTATGCAAATCTCCTGTATGTTCTCTGTAAAATTTCTCAAAAACCCTTTTCTGAGCAATTTTACTCATACCTAATCCGTTGTCTTTTACTTTTATCAGAATCATGTCTTTAACATTCTCTGTAAAAATTTCAATTTCAGGAATATCTGGCGAGTATTTTATTGCATTTTCTAAAATATTAACCAATACGTTTGTAAAATGTACTTCATTTATCAAACAAGTGGTTCTGGCCGCATTATAATGTCTTACAACAGTCCCTTTTCTATCTTCTAAAATTAAATTTACGTGCTCAATTGCATCGTCAATTATCTCAGTAATTACAGTTGGCTCTTTTGTAATATCTAATTCTCGTTTTTCAAGTTTAGAAATTCGCAATACATTCTCAACCTGTGCATGCATTCTCTTATTCTCATCCCGAATCATTTGAAGATAACGATAAACCTTTTCTTTATCTTCAATAATTTTTGGATTCCGAATTGCATCCAGTGCTAAATTTATGGTTGCAATTGGAGTTTTAAACTCATGCGTCATATTATTTATAAAATCAGTTTTGATTTCAGAAATATGTTTTTGACGCAACAACTGATTTAATGCACTTGTGTATGCTATTATAATAATCAATGTAAAAACGATCGATAAAATCGTAATGCTTAACAATTCAGATAACAAAAATTTCTTTTTATGTGGAAATGTAACTGATAACTGATACTTACTATTTCCTTCGTTATCTGTAAAAATTGGAATACTATACGTTGCCTCTTTGTCGTAATGAAATCCATCCGACTTTATTTTAGTTGGAACGCCGCTGCTGTAAACTCCAAATTCAAATTTGGTTTTAACGCCGTATTCTTCTAATTCTTTCCTTAAGAGTTTATAGAGTTTATCTTTTGTAATTCTGCCATCAATTGGGGTTAATGACGCAATATCTTTATATTGAATTTGCTGTTGAACTTTATTAAGAATATCTAAACTACCTGATTTTTCAATCTTTAGATCAGGTATTAAACTCTGTCCTAAATTATTATTATCAATACCGTTATTATTGTTATAAACTTCAGTTACTCTTTTTGTGCTAAAATTTTTAAATCGTTCACTGCTGAATTTTTTATTAAAAAGCGAACCGCTAATATCATAATCTTCAGAAGTTAATGTATTTGAGTAAATAATAGTTTTATTCGTCTTTGCATTTCTCTGAACATAAAAAACCTGCAATAAATCTTCTTTTTTTGGAATTTTTCCGGTACTATCTTTAATGCGATTATATTTATCGTAAAAACTGTACTCTTCTTGCTGTTCAAGTTTATCGGCAACATTCCCGATTACTTGTGTAACGTGGTATTTAAACTGTTCTTCGTTATTTTTAAACGAAGAATTGAACCAAAATACCTGTACTAGAATTATCCCTATTAAGGACAAGCTCATCAATAAAACAAGTATTCTAAAAAATAATTTATTCATCGAAACAAAATTAATATTTTAACAATATACTAAATAATACATTAACCAAATATTAACATTTAAGACTGATTTTGTTTTATATTTAAAATTTTAAGAATTTTAACAACTTCTTCGTTAGCAATTTTAAGATTACTGTTATTAATAACAAAATTGCTCAAAGAAATTCGTTTTTCATCATTCCACTGCATTTCCATTCGGCTTAAAACCTGTTCTCTGGTAGTATTGTCGCGCTTTATTACTCTTTCAATACGTACTTCTATTGGAGCTGTTACAGTAACAATATAATCACACTCTTTATATCTTCCGCTTTCAAATAAAATAGCAGCTTCATAAACCACATATTGATCGTTTTTATGCTGCTGGAGCCAATTTTCAAAATCCTTTTTTACAGCTGGATGCACAATAGCATTTAGCTGAGCGAGCTTATCTGCATTATTAAATACGATTTCAGCAAGTTTTGCTCTATTTAAAATATTGTTTTCAAAAAGAGTTTCGCCAAAAACACTTTTTATTTGATCGATAATTTCAATCGACTGCATTACTTTTTTGGCTTCATCATCGGCTATATAAACCGGCACACCTTTTTCTTTAAAAAAATTGGCAATTGTAGTTTTACCGCTTCCAATTCCGCCTGTTAAACCAATGACTTTAACCATGAATTATACTTTAAAAAACATACGAGGAAAAGCTTCTTGTGGTTTTCTCTTTAATAAACCAACTTTTATGAAAGACTCTAAAAAACCTCTTCCGTAACCATAAAACTGTTTCCAAACTGCAATTACAGATAGATACCCAATTTTAATGCTTTTATTCTGAATAGTTGCTGTAAGAAAAATTATAACGAAATATACAAAATATAATTGTAATAAAATATCAATATTGAATATTAATAGTAAAAAAGCTAATAATAGACCTAATATAAATAAGGTAGGAAACCAGAAAGTCAACTTTTTATGCTCTGGATACCAGCTATTTAATATTGGACGGGCTTTTCCGAATTTATTAACTTGTATCGAGAATTTCTCCCAATCGATCCTGCGTTTATGATATACATAAGCGTCAGGAAATAATCTGGTTTCAAATCCTAAGTTCCATAAACGAATGGATAAATCTGGATCTTCTCCCGGATGTATATTACCAAAACCTTTTGACGCTTCGAATGCTTTTTTCGAAATTCCCATATTAAAACTTCGAGGCTGAAACTTATTAATTTTTTCAGAACCGCCACGAATTCCGCCTGTTGTCAGGAAAGATGTCATAGCAAAATTGATCGCTTTTTGTATGTCTGAAAAACTGTCTAATGCTTTATCTGGACCGCCAAAACAATCTACATAATCCTCATTTAAAGCTTTACGAACTTCGTTTAGGTAATTTGGAGGAATAATACAATCTGAATCAAATATGATAAAATAATCTCCTCTAGCCTTTTGCATTCCAAAATTTCTAGAATCACCCGGCCCGGAATTTTCTTTAAAATAGTATGAAATATTTAATTTTCCTTGATAAGTCATTACAACATCTTTACAAGGAATTGTCGACCCGTCTTCAACAAGGACAATCTCAAAAGCTTCATTATAATCAGATTTTGAAAGACTTTCTAAAAGCTCATCTACTTCATCTGGACGATTATACACAGGTATAACTAAAGAAAAAATCATAATGGGAATGCGGTATTAAATTGTATATTTTAAACTTTAAAAATTTTAACAAAGATAGGCTATATTAACAAAAAAACCATCAACTTTTGGTTGATGGTTTTTTACTTATGTTAATTTTTATTTATTTGATACTTTCAATATTAACTATCTCATTTGCTTCAGCTTTGTAGTCAACTCCAGCAAATTCAAATCCAAATAAATTTAAGAAATCATTTCTATAACCTGCTAAGTCTCCAATAGCTGGTAATGTTTCTGTCGTAGCTTCTTTCCAAAGTTCAGCAACTTTTGCCTGAACATCTTCACGCATTTCCCAATCGTCAATTCTAATTCTTCCTTTTTCATCTGTTGGAACTTCAGAACCAGAATATAATCTATCTTGAAATAAACGTTGAATCTGCTCGATACAACCTTCATGAATACCTTCTTCTTTCATAATTTTATACAAAAGAGAAATATACAACGGAATAACTGGAATTGCAGAACTTGCTTGTGTAACTAATGCTTTGTTTACAGAAACATAAGCTTTTCCTCCTATAGATTTTAAACTGTCTGTAATTGTAAATGCAGTCGCTTCTAAATGGTCTTTTGCACGACCAATTGTACCTTTACGATAAACAGCTTCTGTAAGTTCAGGCCCAATATAAGAATAAGCGATTGTTGTAGCGCCGTCTGCCAATAAATTTTCATTTTTTAAAGCATCCATCCACATAGCCCAGTCTTCACCACCCATAACTGCAACTGTATTTTCAATATCTTCCTCGTTTGCAGGAGCGATTGAAACTTCGGTTACATTTCCTGTATGAAAATCAACTGTTTTATTTGTAAAAGTTTGTCCGATAGGCTTAAGAACTGAACGGTGCAAAACTCCTGTATTAGGATTTGTACGCACTGGTGAAGCTAAACTGTAAATTACAAGATCTACTTGTCCTAAATCAGCTTTAATTAAATCTAATGTTTCTCTTTTTATTTCGTTTGAAAAAGCATCTCCGTTGATACTTTTTGCATATAAACCTGCTTTATGAGCTTCTGTTTCAAATGCAGCAGAATTATACCAACCTGGAGAAGCTGTTTTTCCTTCAACCGGTGGTTTTTCAAAAAACACTCCAATTGTCGCAGCATCAGATCCAAAAGCACTTGTAATTCTTGAAGCTAATCCAAAACCTGTTGAAGCACCAATAACCAGTACTTTTTTTGCACCAGCGATTGCGCCTTTTGATTTGATATATTCTATTTGATTTTTAACATTTTGTTCGGCTCCCTTTGGGTGGGCTGTCAAACAAATAAATCCTCTCATTCTAGGCTCTATAATCATACTTTTTTTATTTATTCGTAAATAAGCTTCTCATTAAAATCACAAATGATAAACTGATTTCGTTTGTTTAATACGTTTTTAGATGGCAAATATAAATTATTTCTTTAGTTCAACAAGGCTTTAGCATGATTTAAAGCTGAATCTGAAACCACTGCTCCAGATAACATCTGCGCAATCTCTATAACTCTTTCGTCCTGAGACAAAAGCTTTAATTCTGACTGCGTTGCATCATCAATTATTGATTTAAAAACTTTAAAGTGCGAATCGCCTTTTGCAGCAATTTGAGGTAAATGCGTAATGGCAAAAATTTGCATTTTTAAACTCATTTCTTTCATAATCTCACCCATTCTAATAGCTATTTCCCCAGAAACCCCTGTATCAATTTCATCAAAAATTAAAGTCGGCAATTTTGAATATTGTGCTAATATTGCTTTCACAGCAAGCATAATACGAGACATCTCTCCTCCTGATGCTACTTTTTTCAGCAATCCGAAATCAGTTCCTTTATTGGCTGCAAACAAAAACTGCAATTCATCTTTTCCATTCTGAAAATAAGTTTCTGATGGAATCAATTCAATTTTAAAGCGAACATTAGGCATCCCTAATGTATCTAAAATAGTTATTAACTGACTGGATAAGACTGGAATTGCATCAATTCTATTTTTATGAATTACAGCCGCAAGTTCATTCAATTCGGCTGCTTTTTGTTCTATTGCTTTTGAAAGAGATTCTATTTCTTCTTCAATATTATCCAATTCAAGCAATGTCTTTCCTAAATCTGCCTGAATTTGAAGTAATTCTTCTACAGAAGCCACGTGGTGCTTTTTCTGTAAATTAAAAATTAACTGCAATTTTTGACTTATTGCTTCTAATTGCTCTGGATCGTTTACTAATTTTTCAACGGCATTTTGTAACTCTTTAGAAATATCATCAAATTCGATAGATAAACTTGTTATTCTTTCAAACAAATTTTGATATTCGGTCGAAAAAGGTGCTATTTTTTGAAGTGCTGTTTTAATTTCATTCAAATTATGAAAAACTCCAAATTGCTCTTCGTTTGCAATTACAAGTGATTTATCAATTGATTCTTTAATAATTTCAACATTATTAAGTTTTTCAAAATCAGATTCTAATTCTGCCTGTTCACCAGATTTTAATTTAGCCGAAACCAATTCATTCAGCAAAAAAGTATTATACTCCTGCTCTTTTCCTGAATCGCTTTGTTTTTTAAGCAAGGCATTAAGTTTTGATTTGTCTGATTTATAAACTTTTAATAAATTTTGATATGTTGAAATTGTATCTCCGTTATTCGCAATTGCATCAATAATTTTAAATTGAACACTTTCCTCTGATAATTCCTGAGTTTGCTGCTGCGAATGAATATCTATTAAAAATAAACTCAAATCTTGCAGTTCCTGCAGGTTCACAGGACTGTCATTTATAAAGGCGCGAGATTTTCCAGAAGGTAAAATTTCACGACGAATTATGGTTTCATCTTCGTAATCTAAATCGTTTGTCTCAAAAAACTCTTTTAGATTGTATTTTGAAATTTCAAACTGAGCCTCTATGACACATTTTTCTTCTTTATTTTTTAACGACGTAAGATCTGCTCTTTTCCCTAAAACCAAACCAATTGCACCTAATATTATAGACTTACCAGCTCCTGTTTCTCCTGTAATTATAGAAAATCCTTTTGAAAAATCAATCGAAAGCTTTTCAATAAGGGCATAATTTTTAATTGACAGTGAAGTTATCATAGGGGAAATTTATAAATATTTAAGCTAATGAAAAAATAAGAAATAAAGCTATTAAAACTTTATTTGAGACCATTTTGAAGAATTTAATGGCGAAACTTTATTTAAAACATCTGTTAAATCAGAAATTGGAATACTTGGACCTCCAGAAAAAATAGAAACAATTTCATCTGATTTTGCATCAAAAAATATTCTAGTTAAAAAAGCATTTGGCTTAACTGTATTTAACCTTCCAATAATTAAAATTGCATTTTTTACTTTCTCTTTTGAAGTTTTCAAATCAAGACTCATTCCATCTAAACCCGTGTGATATGCATAAGTTACCTGACGCAAATCACTAAACATCGGAGAAACCATATCATTAATTAAATAATAACGGTTTTGAAGTCCATCAGACTGATTCCATCCTTTAAATCCTCCTTGCTGCGCAACGTTTGCAATATTTTGAGCGGTTTCAAGATATTGATTTCCTGCTCCCATTTGAAACGTATCTGCATCCATTCCTAAAATTAAATAACTGTAAAATGATATTACTG
This sequence comes from Flavobacterium sp. FlaQc-28, assembly GCF_044007415.1. Classification (NCBI taxonomy): domain Bacteria; kingdom Pseudomonadati; phylum Bacteroidota; class Flavobacteriia; order Flavobacteriales; family Flavobacteriaceae; genus Flavobacterium; species Flavobacterium sp. FlaQc-28. The sequence continues at coordinate 14,314 of NZ_JBIPCM010000013.1, read as the reverse complement.
AAACTAAGTTAGATTCATAAACAGATGGATTAAACAATAAAGGTTCGTATTCTGTGTATTTAAAGTTGAAATCTTTATCATTATAATTCAGAACTGGCGAAGAATAGGTTGAATTAAAAATCAATCGAGAAGACTGTACTTGTATTGTTCCAGTAAATTGATCTGAGCTGTTAGATGAAAGTGTAATATACATTGAACAGTTAATTCGCTCATTCTGTTTTAAAACAGAACCTGTCCAATCTGTTTTGTTTACAAATTCAGATAAAGCCGTTTGAAGTGTTTTAAAAACCTGCTGATTAGGATTTGGCAGTCTTTCAGTATTAATAGTTACTGTACAGTTTAGTTGTTGTGCTTGTGCGAAGCCAAAAATCAAAAACGCTAAAAGAGTAACTATTTTATTCATATAAAAAATATTAACTGCTATAAACAGCAATCTCAAACTTACTTTAAGATGCTGTATTAAATCCTAACTATTTAGAGAAAAACGAAACTACTTTCTTTAAAATATCGATTGCTACAAATTCCTTAGATTTTAATTCCATTGGCTCGATCTTAAAATTTTTATCAATAAAAGTAACTTTATTGGTTTCTTTTTTAAATCCAGCTCCTTCATCTTGTAAGGAATTTAAAACAATCAAATCTAAGTTTTTTTTCTGAATTTTCAGCTTAGCATTTTCAATTTCATTTTCAGTTTCTAAAGCAAAGCCTATTAAAAACTGTTTTTGCTTAGCCGCTCCCAAAGATGACAAAATATCTTTTGTTTTTTCCAGCTCAATCGAAAATTCGTTTGAATTCTTCTTGATTTTCTGTAAAGCAACTTCCTTTGGTCTGTAATCTGCAACAGCCGCTGCTGCAATTACTACATCAGCGTTTTTAAAATGCAAATGACAGGCATCATACATATCTTGAGCAGACGTAACGTTTACAACTTCAATAGACTGGTTTTTAACTTTTAAATGTGTCGGCCCTGCAACTAAAACAACTTCGGCTCCAAGTTTTGAAGCTTCATTTGCAATATCAAACCCCATTTTTCCTGAGGAATGATTTCCTATAAAACGTACAGGATCTATCGCTTCGTATGTTGGTCCAGCGGTAACTAGTATTTTTTTTCCTCTCAAAGGCAATTTACTCTCTAAATCAGCCTCTAAAAAAGCGATAATATTTTCTGGTTCAGCCATACGTCCTTCACCAGACAAACCACTTGCAAGCTCACCATTTTCAGCAGGAATCATAATGTTTCCAAACTGTTTTAAAGAAGCAAAACTAGACAATGTTGATGGGTGTTTATACATATCTAAATCCATTGCCGGAGCAAAATAAACAGGACATTTAGCCGACAAATAGGCTGCGATTAAAAGATTATCGCAATTTCCATTTGCCATTTTCGACAATGTATTAGCAGTTGCTGGCGCTATCAACATTAAATCAGCCCAAAGCGCTAATTCTACATGATTGTTCCATACAGCATCTTCATTGTCCTGATTAAAGAAATTAGAATGTACAGGATTTTTTGATAAGGTAGATAATGTAAGCGGGGTTACAAAATCCTTAGAAGCAGGTGTCATTATCACTTGGACATGTGCACCTGCTTTTATAAAAAGTCGTACTAATGAGGCTGTTTTATACGCTGCAATTCCACCAGAAACTCCTAGTAAAATTTTCTTCCCGTTTAAAACTGACATTATACTATATTATTTATTTGAACTTCTATGGTAAGTTTTACCATCTAACCATTCTTGAACAGCTAGAGCGTGTGGTTTTGGCAATTTTTCGTAAAATTTAGAAACTTCAATTTGCTCTTTATTTTCAAAAACTTCTTCAAGACTGTCATTGTAAGTAGCAAACTCTTCTAATTTCTCAGTTAATTCTTTTTTAATTTCAGAATTAATTTGATTTGCTCTTTTAGCCATAATGGTAATTGCTTCATACACATTTCCTGTTGGCTCTTCAATAACTGTTTTATTGTAAGTTATTGTGTTAACAGGAGCATTCGTCTTTTTTAAATCCATGACTTTATTTATTTAGTAAATTTTTGTAAATCTGTTTCAACTCTGGCATTCATTTCTTCTGCCTTTTCTTTATACTTTGTATCGCTTTTAAACTTTATCAAGTTATTGTAAGCCACTTTTGCAACGTTTAAACGTTCTTCCATTTTTGATGGAATACTATTAATTGCTAATTGATATGCTGAATCGTATTTGTAAAACAAAGCATCTTCTTTAAATGGTGTTCCCGGGAAATCTGCAATAAAATTATCAAATGCAACTAGTGCTGATTTGTAATCTGAAATTGTATTATATCCTTTAGCATTCTCGTATGCTTTTTTCTCTAACTTTCCATTTAATATTTTCACAGCTTCATTTGCTTGAGCAAGATATTCTGAGTTTGGATAATTATCAATAAAGGCTTGTAATTTTTCTAATGCTTTTACTGTATCTGCTTGATCTAAACTGTAAACCGGCGCTAATTTTGAGTAACTGAAAGCACCTAAGAAAGCTGCTTCTTGTACTTTTTCACTTCGTGGATAACCTGATACAAAACTTTCGAATTGATATCCAGCTAAATAATATTGTTTTGTTTTATAGTAAGACTGTGAAAACATATAAAAAAGCTTTTCTGCTTGAGGTTTACCTCTATATGTAGGCGCTAATTGCTCAAAAAGACGAATTGCTTTTGAATATTTTCCAGCATCATACATTTTTGTCGCCATTTCAAATTTTGCTGCGACGTCTTCATTTTTTAACACTTTTTGGTATTCACTACAAGAACAAAAAAGGGCAACAATAATTAATAGAGATACTAGTTTTTTCATTTTCTTACTTTTATTATGATTCCTTAGACGTTATGCCAAAGCAAAATCACACCGAAGTTTCGGTGGCAAATTTAGTTATTAATTTAGCGAATGCAAAATATTTTTTTCGTATAATAAAATACCGATAATCTTAGAGTTACTAAATACTCGCTTTTACAAAATCATTTAATCTTTGAGCTAATGAATCATCAACCGTTACAAGGGGTAAACGCACTGTATTATCAGCAATACCAAGAGCTTGAAAGATTTGTTTAATTCCTGCTGGATTTCCCTGCTCAAAAATCATATCGATACAATCTGATAATAAATATTGTGTTTTAAACGCTTCACTTACTTTTTTATTCAATCCTAAACGAATCATTTCTGAAAATTCTTTAGGAAAACCTTGTCCAATTACTGAAATTACACCTGCTCCTCCTGCTAAAACAATCGGTAAAGCAATCATATCATCTCCTGAAATTACCAAGAAATCTTTTGGTGCATCTTTGATAATCTGCATCGCTTGAGCCATATCTCCGGCAGCTTCTTTTATAGCAACTACATTACTAAAATCATTTGCTAAACGAATTACAGTAGACGGCAGCATATTACTTGCTGTTCTACCTGGCACGTTATACAAAATTACCGGTATTGGAGATGCTTCGGCAATTGCTTTAAAATGCTGGTAAATCCCTTCTTGAGTTGGCTTATTATAATATGGTGAAACAGAAAGTATAGCTTCAAAAGCTGAAAAATCTCTTGTTTTTAATTCTTCTACAATCTGCAGAGTATTGTTTCCTCCTACTCCAAGAACTAGAGGCAGTCTTCCTTTATTAACATCAATAACGGTGTTTATAACTAACTCTTTCTCTTCTTGTGTTAAGGTAGCATTTTCTGCTGTTGTTCCCATAACCACAAGATATTCAACCCCTCCATCTATCGAAAAATTAACGATACGCTGCAAGGCTTCGATATCAATTGAAAAGTCTTTTTTAAATGGGGTTACAAGTGCAACACCAGTTCCTATTAATGATTGCATATTAATTTATAATTTATTTTATACTTTTTAAATACTTAAACAATTCCTTAATGAAAAGTTTATAATTCTCTATTTCGGTTTTAATCATCCAGCGGTTTAATCTATTGTCTACTGAAGCAAATCCTACTTTAAATTTAGCTTTTGAGCTATTGGTAATCATCATCAAAATTGCTTTTTCGATTTCGTAATAACTAATCAAAAGATCAAATTCTGTTTCGATAAATTCATTTAAAAATTTTTCTGTAATCTCACCTTTCCAACTGATATGATTTTTACCAAAAGTAGGGCATGAATAAGTTTCTTTTATCTTAAATTTATCTCTGTAAGCAACAATTTTTATGTTTTCAACAGCAATTCCATAAAGGGTTAATTCTTTTACTAACTCTTTAGAATACTGAAATTTACTTTCATCAACCAATAAACCAATTGTTTGCACATTGCTTGTAAAGACTTCGTTTTTGAGATTATTCAAGTTATTTTTTAATGATTTTTTTACAAAAAATTCCTTTATATAATTTAAAAACATAGTACTTTTACCAAATTACAAAATTAATTATTTAAGCCGCATTTAAAATGGTAAAACTAAAAAAGTATAACCGATTTTTAAAACTTTTTGTTATATTCTTAACACTATTTTCAATATTTTCCTGCAGTACTAAAAAATACAATCTAACAAAAATAGAAGGAAAACAAATTCCAGTTACCGAAAAAAGTGGACAAACACCAGAAATTGAGTCTTTTATAAAGCCTTATCGCGATCATATAAATAAAGACTTAGACAGTATTCTAGCTTATTGCCCTGAAACTCTTGACAAAAGTACTGGCAAATGGCAAACGAGCATAGGCTGCTTAATGGCTGATGTTTGTTTACAGAGAGGAAATCTTGTTTTTAAGGCTCGTGAAAAAAAAGATATTGATTTATGCTTTTTAAATCATGGCGGTATTCGCGCTATTTTGCCAAAGGGTGATGTTACTACGAGATCGGCTTTTGAAATTATGCCTTTTGAAAATAATCTTGTTGTTCTGGCTTTAAAAGGACAACAGATTTTAGAAATGACCGCTTATATTATTAAGGAGAAAAAACCTCATCCGTTATCTGGAATGACGTTTACGATTGCAAAGGACCAAACGGCTAAAAACATACTTATTCAAGGCAAACCTCTTGATCTCGACAAAGTTTATTATGTTGCTACTAATGATTATTTGGCTAATGGCGGAGACAGTATGATTTTTTTCCAGAAAAATGTTCAAAAATTTGATTTGAATTATAAGCTTCGAAATGTACTTATTGATTATTTCAAACAAGTTGACACTATTCCGGTACCTAAAAACATTAGAATTACTGAAGAGTAAAAAAGTTCGCTACGAATTACACAAATTCGCACGAATTTTAAAGTGCTAAAAAAACAATTTGTATTAATTCGTGAAATTAGCGGTCAAAAAATAGAATTACTGAAAAATAAAAACACGAGCGTTCCCGCAAAAATATATATACAATGAAAAGAAGAGAATTTATCGAAAAAACCGCTGCAAGTACTGCTTTATTAAGCTTAGGGTTATCATTAAGCAGTTTTGGAAATAACGATGTTAAACATTTAACGATTCTTCATACGAACGATGTTCATAGTCATATAGATCCTTTTCCAGCTGATGATCCTCGTAATCCAAACAAAGGCGGTGTATCTCGCAGGGCGGCACTTATTGAATCTATTCGTCAGGAAAACCCAAATGTTCTTTTATTAGATGCGGGCGATATTTTTCAAGGAACTCCTTATTTTAATTATTATGGTGGCGAACTTGAATTTAAGCTGATGAGTATGATGAAATATGATGCATCGACTATAGGAAACCATGATTTTGATAATGGTTTGGATGGTTTGTATGCGCAAATGCCTCATGCTTCTTTTGATTTTATTTGTTCTAATTATGATTTTAAAAATACGGTCATGAACGGGCTTGTAAAACCTTATAAGATTTTTAATAAAAATGGTATTAAGGTTGGTGTTTTTGGTCTTGGTATTGAAATGGCGGGTTTAATTGATAAACAACTTTATAAAGAAACTGTTTATAATGATCCTGTTGAAATTGCTCAGGATATGACTCAATTGTTGAAGAAAGAAGAAAAATGTGATTTAGTTGTATGTCTTTCTCATTTAGGGTATAAGTATAGAGATGATTCTGCTAAAATTTGCGATTTAAAATTAGCTGAACTTACTCAGGATATTGATTTAATAATTGGCGGTCATACGCATACTTTTCTTGACAAACCTACTGTTGTTAAAAACAAGGCGGGAGAAAATGTATTGGTAAATCAAGTTGGCTGCTACGGAATAAATTTAGGTCGAATTGATTTTTACTTTGATAAAGACAAAGCACACAGTAATCAAGCTAGATCAATTGTTGTATAATGCTTTTCTATTATTTTTTTCTTTTTCAAGGAAATATTCGACCATAAAATAGTAAGCCAGGATTTGTGTTACATCTCGAATTAGAACTAATACAATTGAATAGGAAAAGTATTCATTGAAAATATAGAATATATCTGAAAAAATGTAACTTATTGCCATGAGGGACATTAACAGCGCCAAAAATGTTCCTTTTGTTATGTAACTTACAAATGAAAAATAACTTACTAAACTAAGTACTATACCGTAAATGGTATAGACTGCATTAAATCTTTTCATTTTATCAAATTGCAGACTCAGGACTGAAATTAAAAGATATACAATAAATATTACTACGATAGATATTGGCAGAATGTCCTTTTTTTTCAGTATTATTTTTTCGTGCTCGAAAATGAAAAGTTTCATGATTAACAGGTATACAATCAAGAAACTTATCACTCCTCCTATTTCAGAAATTTCGATGTCCATAAGATCGAAAACTTGTCCTATAAAACAAAATAGAAAAATAAATCCTTCGGTTTTTCTAATCTTGAAATCGTTGCTTATCAAAAAATAAATAAAAATTGCAGGAAGCACGATTGCTTTAGCATAGATTGCTAAAAAATCCTGCCCTGTCCAATCAAAAATGACTGTAAACAGCAGTGCTGAAAAAAATAAAATCAACGATGGTTTATTCGCTTTCATTCAATTTGTTTATAAAATCTTCCTCTGATAATATTGGAATATTCAGCTTGTTTGCTTTTTCTAATTTAGCTGGTCCCATATTATCTCCTGCTACTACAAAATCGGTTTTTGCAGAAATAGAACTTCCTACTTTCCCGCCGTTATCTTCTATTGTTTTCTTTAACTCATCTCTAGAAAATGTGGTAAAGACTCCAGAAACAACAAAAGTTTTTCCTATAAATTTCTCAGTAGCATTTGGGTTGATTTTCTCAATTATTTCAAATTGAACTCCATAACTTTTTAAACGTTCAATGATGCGTTTGTTTTCTTCATTCTCAAAAAACTCTATAACACTTTTAGCAATTCTTTCTCCTATTTCATCTACTAAAATTAGATCCATTAGCGAGGCTTGGCTAAGTGCTTCAATGTTTTTATAATGTTTGGCTAGTTTTTTTGCAACGGTTTCCCCGACAAAACGAATTCCCAGAGCAAATAAAACACTCTCAAATGGAATTTCTTTTGATTTTTGAACTCCTTTAACCAAATTTTCAGCAGATTTTTGCGCCATTCTTTCTAATGGAAGAATATCTTCTACTTTCAATTCATAAAGGTCTGCGTAATTATGTACTAAACCATTATTGAATAGCAGGGCAACCGTTTCGCCTCCCAATCCTTCAATATCCATTGCTTTTCTTGATATAAAGTGCTGAATACGTCCAATAATCTGCGGCGGACAGCCATAAAAATTAGGGCAGTAATGATTGGCTTCGCCTTCGTTTCTTACCAACTCAGTTTGACATTCAGGGCAATGTGTAATATAGTTTGTTTTTTCTGAATTTTCTGGGCGTTTATCTAAATCTACTGCTATAATTTTAGGGATAATTTCGCCTCCTTTTTCAACAAAAACGGTATCGTTTATTCTAATATCAAGTTTCTCAATCTGATCTGCATTATGCAACGAGGCTCTTTTTACGATGGTTCCTGCTAATTGCACAGGTTCTAAATTTGCAACTGGTGTGATAGCACCGGTACGCCCCACTTGATAAGATATTGATTTTAATTTTGTTGAAACTTGTTCTGATTTGAATTTGTATGCTATTGCCCAACGCGGTGATTTAGCAGTATATCCTAACTCTTCCTGCGAATGAATACTGTTTACTTTTATTACTACACCATCTGTTTCATAAGGTAATTCATGACGGTGTACATCCCAATAATCAATAAATTCAAACACTTCTTGCATGTTATTGACTAATTTGGCTTCTTTTGGTACTTTAAATCCCCAATTTCTTGCGGCTTCTAATCCTTCATATTGGGTTGTAAACGGAAGATCATTTCCTGTTACAAAATACAACAAACATTCTAACGGACGTTTTGCAACTTCGGCACTGTCTTGCAATTTTAAACTTCCTGAAGCTGTATTTCTTGGGTTTGAATACGGTGTTTCGCCAATCTCTATTAATTCTTGATTCATTTTTTCGAAACCTGCAAACGGGAGAATGATTTCTCCACGAATATCAAATTTTTCAGGATAATTTCCTTTTAACTGCAAAGGAACTGACTTGATTGTTTTAATATTATTGGTTACCTCATCTCCTTGAAAACCATCTCCACGGGTTAAAGCTTGAACTAATTTTCCGTTTTCATAAGTTATACTGATTGAAGCTCCGTCGTATTTTAATTCACAAGTATATTGTAAATCTACATTGCCCAAAACACGTTGAATACGGTTTTCCCAATCAATTAAATCTTCTTTTGAATAGGAATTATCAAGCGAGTACATTCTGTACTGATGCGCAATGGTTTTAAAATTCTTTGTTATGGTTCCCCCAACACGTTGTGTAGGCGAGTTTTCATCAAAATATTCAGGATATTTACTTTCTAAATCTTGTAATTCTTTTAATTTACGATCAAAATCATAATCTGAAATTGTGGCATTATCCAGCACATAATAGTTGTAATTGTGCTGATTTAGTTCGTTTCTTAAAGATTGAATGTTTTCTTGGATACTCATAAATAATAAAATGATGCTGATTTTGATCGAGAATAATTGAATATCAAAATTAGGATTATTTTTTGTTCAAAAAGCATAAGAATTGAAAGTTTTTAAAATCAAAAATCAAGCTGCAAAATCATGCAGCCTGATTTTCTTCTTGTCCATTATTCTTAAAAAAGAATTAAACAAAACCAACTTCCAAATGGTTTCTACGTTTTATATTTTAAATGCTTATTACCAAGTAATTAGATCGCAAATATAACGCTATTTTTGGATAATAATAAAGTCTGAACGTCTATTTAATAAATGCTCTTCTTCGGTACATTTTACGCCGTTTTTACATTTATTGATTAATCTGCTTTCGCCGTAACCAATGGCGCTTTCAATTCTTGAAGGATCAATGTCCTGTGAAATGATATAATCACGGGTCGATTTGGCTCTGTTGTCTGATAGTTTCATATTGTAAGCATCTTTTCCTCGTGAGTCTGTATGTGACTCAATTTTGATGCGAATATTTGGGAATTTTTTCATAATAAAAACTACTTTCGACAATTCTTCAATAGCTAAAGGAGTAATGTCGTATTTGTCGTAATCAAAATAAATTGGTTTTACATCTACTTTTTCAACTCCTTGTTTTTTAACTACTAAATCATCATAATTGCTAAGTTCGAAGTTGACATCTTTAATTTCTCCTTCGTTTTCATTGGTAGTTTCTACGGTTTTTTCATCACTGCTGTAATTTGGTTTTGCAGCAATCATTTTAATTACTTTTCCGCACGGAACTGTTAAAGCATATTTACCTTCGAAATTTGTTTTTGTTTCTCCCAACACTTCGCTGAATGAATTATATGCCATTACTACAACATCTGTCAAAGGAAGTTTAGACTTTCTATCAATTGCAACACCTGATATACTTTGATTGCAAATAGGTTTTCCTTTTATAAACGAGTAAATATCGTCGTCTCCTTTTCCTCCTGCTCGATTTGATGAAACGTAGCCAAAGCTTTCGGTTTTATCAATGATAAATGCAAAGTCATCTTTATTACTATTAATAGGAGCTCCGAGATTTCTCGGTATAGAAAAACTTCCGTCGTCTAATAATGTACTTTCATAAACATCTAAATCTCCCCATCCGTAATGTCCATCTGAAGAAAAATATAATGTTCCATTTCTAAAAAATGGAAAAAGATCATTACCAAGAGTGTTAATATTTGGTCCTAGATTTTTAGGTGAATTCATTGTGCCGTCGGCCGCAATTTTTACCACATATAAATCTGTTCCGCCAAACCCGCCCGGCATATCTGATGCAAAGAAAAGCAATTGACCGTCTTCGCTTAAAGAAGGATGCCCTACTGAGTAATCGTCGCTGTCAAAGAAAACTTTTTCAGAATTTTCTAGTTTATTATTAACTATTGAACCTTTAATAATCTGAAAGTTATTCGTTTTACTTTCGTCAATTACTAATTTCTTTTTCTTTACAATATTTGTCGAATAATAAATGGTTTTTCCACTGCTGTCAAATGTTGCTGTAGCTTCATGATACTTAGTCATTACATTTGGAAGAAATAATTCTGCATTAAGCAAATTTCCATCAGCCGCATTTCTTTCAGCAATATATAAATTTAGAAAGGGTTGATTGTTCCAGTTGTATAATTTTTGACTAAATTTTGTTGTATCTCTTGCAGATGTAAATACGATTTTATCTTGAAAAAAAGTAGCTCCAAAATCAGACTTATTGGTGTTTATATCCAAGTTTTTAATCTGATACAGTGATTTTGTTTTCGCTAAACTATCCATTTGTTTTTTCTGAGTCACATAGCGATTAATCTCTTTTTGATCTCCTTTTTTATTCAGATACTCTTTCGTAATTCTATCAGCATCATCATAATCCATAACTGCTTTCATTGTTTGGATGTATCGCAGATAATAAACATCTGTCATATTATTATCCTGAGCTTCATATAGTTTTTTATACCATTTAAGCGCATTTCGAGCATCGGATATAAAATAATACGAATCGGCTGCGTTCTTCAACGTTTGTGTCGACGGCTTTTTAATGTTTTGTAAACATTCCTCATAGGCTTTTGAAGCATCGAGATAAGAATAGTTTCTAAACAGTGCGTCGGCTTTTTTTAAATTAGTTTGAGCAAAACCAAATGTCAAACTCAATACTAAACCAAGGATATATAGTTTTTTCATAGGTTTTTAATTTTAGAAGAATCGAGGAGATTTAATTTTACTTTGACCTTTGTTGAATTGGTAACGCAAAATGATTTCATGAGTTCCATCGTTATATTTATTTAGCTGGCTAACTGTGTAATCAAAAGCATATCCTAAATAAAAACTCTTAGATATTTGAAAACCCGCTAAAATACTTACAGAATCATCTGTTCTATACGATGCACCGATTACAAATTTTTCGGCAATCATAAAATTTGCCGAAATATCAGCAGTAAGCGGTGCTCCGCTTACTGCTTTTACTAAAAATGCCGGCTTGAATTTTAAGTTTGGATTTAGGTCAAAAACATAACCTCCCATTAAATAATAATGTAAACGGTCATAATCAACAGATTCCTGAACATCATCGTAATAAGTGCTTTGAATAAAACTAGGAACTGATAAACCTACATACCATTTATCTGTATAGTAATACACTCCTGCTCCAACAGCCAATTTTGCCTGATTGTTAATGTTTTGATTGAGTAAAACATCGTTTGAGTCATAATATCTCCCTTTTGACCAGTCTATATTTAACATTCGTATACCTGCTTTTAATCCGAACGCTAATCTTTGTTCGTAGCCTAAAGGAATCGAATAAGAGAAGTTTCCATCTAGATACAATTCATCTGACGGGCCAATTTTATCATTTACAACACTTAATCCTAAACCAATCTTTTCGTTGCGAAGTGGTGTCTGAAGAGAAAATGACTGTGTTTCTGGTGCTCCAGGAATTCCAATCCATTGTGAACGATATAAAAGAGCTGCTTCTAAACTGCCGGTAGACCCAGCATAAGCTGGATTTACCGCCATTGTGTTGTACATATATTGTGTGTACTCTGGATCTTGCTGCGCAGTTGCACAAAATGTGATTAAAGAACATATTATTACAAAATACGTTTCTAATGATTTTATATATAGTTTCATAACGATACTTATTTAGTTTAATTAATTAGATGATTAATCAAAACGCTTATCTCATAATAGATAACCATCCTTTTTTAACCGTTCCATCTCCAATGGTAATCACATAAAAATAAGTACCTGTTGGCAGCATATCTCCTCTATTAATTACTCCCGACACATTGGCCGTTCCGTTCCAATCATTTTCGTAATGCTGTTTACTGTATACCAATGCTCCATATCTGTTATAAACTTTCAGCTCATTATTTGGATATGATTCGATACAATCAATTCTGAACAAATCATTTGCACCATCATTATTTGGCGTAAATTCATTATAAACAGTTAAACAAACTGGAGTAACTGAAACTGAAGCCGAATTATTTGAAGCATCAACATCTAATGGAGTTGAAATTTCTATTGTAGCCACATTCAAATAATTTCCACTTGGCAATACCTCAGCAACAATTGTAAGTGTAGCACTTTGACCAGAATTCAACGTTGGAATCGTCCAAAGCTGTGTCTTTGGGTCATAAACTCCTATTGTTGTACTTGAACTTACCAAATCATAACCGCTAGGCAGCAATTCGCTGACGATGGTATTTATAAAACTACCTTGTCCTACATTATTTACGGTCACTGTAAAGGTTACATGATCTCCAAAATTAGGTGTTGGATTGTCGACTGTGTTTGTAATTGTTATATCTGAACAAGTCGCTACTGTTACACTCAAAGTCTTCGTGGTAGTTTCATTACAAGTATTGGTATAAGTAACTTGAACTTTACCTGGTCCAATATCTGACCATGAAATTGTAACATCATCATCTGATGTTCCGCCTCCATTAATAACAGTTCCATTCGTTACAGACCAAACGTAATTTGATTTTCCATTTGCTATTGAATAAGTCACGCCTTGAAAAACACATGGCGTATCATCATTGGTTGTAATTGGAACTAAAGCATCATTTTCAAAACTAACTGTTACACCTAATCTTGAAGCTCCTCCACAACCATTTGTAAGATTAGCAAGTGCATCTGCATAATATGTGGTTGCAGTTAACAATGTACTTGCAGTTAACGGAACTCCTCCTGTTGGTGTTGAATACCAAACCACATCTGCTTCATTAACCTGAATATTAGCTAATGTTGGTGACGCTGCTAAACAGAATACTTGTGCTGTTCTTGGTGTTGTAATTCTTCCAGGCGTATTTACTGTTACTGTAACCGCTAATCTATTAGGATTCTCGCAGTTTGTACTACTTGCTATTACTCCATAATAAGTTCCTGTCGCTAAAGCTGTGGAAGCAGGAATAGCAGTACCTCCAGTTTGGGTGTTATACCAAATTACATTAACCTCATTAACCTGAATACTTGCAATTGTAGGCGAAGCAGTTGAACAGAAATCTTGTGTTGCATCTGCTGTAGTTGGCGTTGCACTCGGATTTGTTACTGTAACTGTAACTTTTAAGCGAGCTGCGCTTTTACATCCTGTTACTGCGTCTGTGATTTCTCCGTAATATATACCAGAAGTTAATGCAGTGGTTGCAGAAATTGCAGTTCCTCCAGAAGGAACGTTAAACCATGATACATTACTTTCATTTACGTTAATACTAGCAATGGTTGGTGCTGTTGTTGAACAAAACTCCTGCACTGCATTATTAGTTGTAGGTGTTACTGAATTACCAACAGTTACAGTTACTTTTAATCTATTACTGCTCTCACAACCTGTTACAACATCTTTTAATGCTGCAAAATAATCTCCATTTGCTAATAGTGCTGTTGAAGCAACCATTGTTCCTCCAGTCGCTGCGTTATACCAAACCACATTACTTTCATTAACTTGGATATTTGCTACTGTTGGATTATTTCCTGAACAGAAAACCTGTGTTCCAGAAGTTGTTGTTGGTGTAACTGGATCTGTAACACTAACCGCTACTGCCAACCTTACATTACTTTCACAAGTTGTTGTGGCATCTTTTAAGGCTGCATAGTAAGTTCTTGTTGTTAATGCTGTTGCTGCTGTTACTACATTTCCTCCTGTTAAAGCATCGTACCAAACAATATTTCCAGTTTCTGGACTTATATTAATACTTGCAATTGTTGGTGCATTTACCAAACAGAAATCTTGATCTGTATCTCCAATATTTGGTGTACCTGGATCGGTAACACTAACCGCTACTGCCAACCTTACATTACTTTCGCAAGTTGTTGTGGCATCTTTTAGAACAGCGTAATAAGTTCTTGTGGTCAACGCTGTTGATGCTGTTACCACATTTCCTCCTGTTGAGGCATCATACCAA
>NZ_JBIPCM010000012.1:0-90791 GCF_044007415.1 Flavobacterium sp. FlaQc-28 | reverse complement strand
TAGTATCTCTTACTGTTATAACTTGAGTATACGAAATTGAATTTCCTCCGCAGTCACTTGTTGTCCATGTACGAGTTAAGGTATATTCTGTACCACATTCGTTTTTAACATCACTTTTAACTTCTTTGAAAACAATTGGCAAGTTTCCATTACAATTGTCAGAAGCTTCCATATTAAATGGTTCTGGAACGGCATCACAAGAAACAGTACTATCTGATGGCAGATCACCAACCAAAGTTGTTATGAAAAAAAGTTTACTTGCATTACTTTGTGTCTTTTCTTTATTAGAAGCAAAAGCACAAGATTCCAGTTGGGTATATAACTTTGGCGTTACCGCCTCAGCACCATATACATCTACAACTTATAGTTCGACCTATTTACCCGCGCCAATGGCAGGCGGCGGCAATGCCAGTGTAAAAGCTTCATCGGCTGCTGAAGGTGCTGTTGAACTCACCTCTTCTAATTTTGCGGGAGGTACAGGAGCCGAACTTAAAATAAATGGCGGCACTACTGTAACAGGTGCTAAATTTGCGCTGGCTCCTTTTACAGCTTCTAACGTTGCTGCTTTTGAATGTAAAATCAATATCAGCTCAGGAACTAATGGCAGGTTCTTATTATATTTTGGTAATGGCAGTAATTTTAATAATAGCAGCGGAATAAGTTTACCGCAAACATTTGCTGCTTTGAGATTATCTCCTGCAGCAACTACTGTCAACCTCGATTGGCTCTCTTCAGCTGCAAGTCCAAATTATACAACAACCGGGCTTTCTCAAACGACAATTAACAAAAACCAAGTTTACATCTTAAAGTTTTTTATGAATAACAGTAATAGTACTGCATCATACGTAACTGGAAGTGGTGCAAACATGGTAACTCATAACCTTCTGGCGGGTACTTATGATATTTGGATTGATACTATAAAAGTACTTACTAATGCAGATCCTGGAACTGGTTTACTTCCTCAGGGAACTAACATCAGCGGAATGAATTTACTGAATGTGGGCGCAGGATCATCGGCTCCTATAATGTATATTGATGATATCAGTTATTCTAACTTTTTAACCGCTGTACCTCCAACACCTCCTGCCACGATTACCAATACGCTTGTTAATGTTGATTACGAAAGTGGTACAGTAAACTCTGGTATTCCAAATTTAACGACAACGCATGCCACTGCTGCTGACGCAGAATACTTAGTAAGCCCTGGTCGTACTGGCAATTATGCTATTGCTCACCGCGTAACGATAGGAGACGAAGGTTATTTTTCTGATAACCATTGGCGCAGTGAAGCAGCTACTGCTCAAATGTTTGCTGATGGAAAATACTACCCTGGAGATGAACGCCGTTTTGAAGTGAGTCTGCAACTAAAAGATTGGGAACCTTATACATCGGGTATGGCTCAAAGCGGGGATATTATTTTTCAAGGTAAACAAAGTGGAGGCGAAAACCCTGCTTGGTATCTAAGTGCGAAACGTAATAGTATTACTTTCCGTATACCTAATGATAATATTGAGCCTTCTATAATAGGTGATTTTCGTCTATACATCAATCAGTGGATCGATTTCAGGGTTGACGCAAAAATGACAACTGATGCGACTGGATATTATAAGGTTTATTACAGGTTACCAGGTCAAACTGAATATACTTTGGCTTGGCAGGTGAGTAATTTTAGAACTTTCAATCAGGATGTTCCCGAGACTAACCCTTCTGGATACTTGAAATGGGGATTATACCGCCCTGGACAGTCTATTACTACTGATCCACCCAATGTAACAACACGTATTATTTATCATGATGATATAAAGATTT
The DNA here is from genome assembly GCF_044007415.1 of Flavobacterium sp. FlaQc-28. Lineage (NCBI taxonomy): Bacteria > Pseudomonadati > Bacteroidota > Flavobacteriia > Flavobacteriales > Flavobacteriaceae > Flavobacterium > Flavobacterium sp. FlaQc-28. The sequence continues at coordinate 88,982 of NZ_JBIPCM010000012.1, read as the reverse complement.
TTGAACTTAATAATAACAGTGCACCGATACAAATTTGGGGGAATACTTTTACCAGTACTCCTGTTGACTTTACCGCGCCTATTACCACAGGAAATACAACAAATCCTAATATCGCCAGCAATGGAAATGCAACACCCAATTTTTATTATGGCACTAGTGGCGGACTTAATACTGCAGGTCAAATTGGCGGTCGTGTTTTACTAAATGGATGGACTAATAAAACAACTGCTTCGGATCCTACTACTGCTCTAAATCTTAATCAATATTTTGAGTTCAAACTGCAGCCTAATAGTGGTTACAAAATAGATTTTTCTAACCTTAAATTTACAGCAAGAAAAGGAAATGCAGCTGATCCAAGCACATACGTTATGAGATCCAGCGCAGATGATTTCACGAATGACATCACTGCACCTCAAACTTTTACTGGAACTGCTGCTACATCACTTATCTATGATCTAAGCCCTTTATCTAATATAAAAAGCCCAATCACGTTTCGTTTATACTGGTACGGCTCTAACAAAACTTCTGGAAATCCTTTAGTGGGTATCGACGACTTTTCGTTCAACGGTCAAGTTAAACCAACATTTTATGTTCCTGCAAAGTCCGATATTATCACGAGTACGAATACAGGTGTATCTACATATACCGTTCAAGGGAATGAATTTGATATAACAGCATTGAACAACTGCAATACTATTACTTACAGCTATTTACTTACCGGAGCAACTTCGGCTAGTGGCAGCGGTTCATTAGCAAATAAAGTTTTTAACAAAGGGAATACCACTGTTACTTGGACAGCGACCGATGGATGCAACAGCAGTTCTACTTCTTTTATGATTACAGTTAATGATACAGAAAAGCCAATCTTCACTGTACCGACTGCAATAACAGTGAGCAATGATGAAAATCAATGTAGTGTGGCATTGGTATTAACGCAGCCAATAGTTACTGATAATTGTTCTGTAGCAAGTATTACCAATAATGCGCCGACATTATTTCCTCACGGTACAACAACTGTAGTTTGGACTGCTGTTGATGAAAGCGGCAATACAGCTGTGACTACACAAACTGTTACTGTAATTGATACAAAAAGTCCAACAGTAAATTCAATTGCTACTATTGCTCTTTGCTATGAGTCAAACGGTAACTACACTATTCCATCAGCAACAGCATCTGATAATTGCACTATTAATACGGTTACTTACGAAATTACAGGTGCAACTACAAGAAACGGAAGCGGATTGGATGCAAGTGGAAACTTTAATGTAGGAACATCTGATATAATATGGACAGTTACTGATAATGCAGGAAATAGCAGTACAAATACGTCAACTGTAACCATTAACAGCGCACTCTCTGCTAATATTCTTGATGTTTATGCTGTAAATCCCGGAGGAAATGCTAATACAATTTATTTGGGATATGGTCCTTCTTCATTGACATTGACTGCTGCAGCTTCAAACGGAACAGCGCCTTTTTCTTATTTATGGAGTAATGGAGCAACAACAAATAGTATTTCAATAAGCCCTTCGACAGCAGGAATTCACGATTACAGTTTAACCATTACTGACGCACTAACCTGTCAAACCACCATAACAAAACAAATAATAGTAACTGATGTTCGTTGTGCTGACAAAAAAGTAACAGTATGTCATACCAATAATAAAAGTCTTTGTATTTCGACTAATGCTGTTGCGGCTCATTTAGCACATGGCTGTTCTCTTGGTTCATGTGAAAACGCTTCTACTTTAAGTAATACTTCTTTTAAAATTGCAGAACAGCAGATCGATGATTTTATAGTTAGCGGATCTCCAAATCCAACAAAAACCGAATTCCAAATAAACATCACGGGTGGAGACGACAAACAAAACATTGTTATTAATGTGTTTGATCTTTTAGGAAGAAAAATAGATACTGTAAAATCAAGTTACGCATCAGCCATAGCGTTAAAAAGTAATCTAAGTCCGGGAACATATCTTGTAGAAATACGCAATGGAATGAATGCCAAAACAATTAAGCTTGTAAAGCAATAAGTTAAGAACTAAATCGCAAACTTTATAAAAAGAAAGCCATTCGATTAAATTAAGAAAGGGATAATAGATGTACTAATTTAATACATCCGTTATCCCTTTCTTCTTCCAAAAAACAAAAACAAAACTAAATCTCGATGCCGCTAAATCAAAGAAAATTGCGACACCAACCTTAATCTTATTATTTTATTACGATCGTTTTATTCTCAGTTCCAATACCAATTATCTTTAAAGATTTCCATTTTTCAGGAAGTAAACCTTTGTTGAATTTCAATCCATTATCTGTTTGCTCAACGCCTCCAAAACCATAAATAACAGCTTGCAGCATTGCACCTGCTCCGGTAGCAAAATACGGATTGTTACTATTGGCAGATTCTGAGAATACTCCAAATGGCGGACGACTGTTAGGTAAATACGATTTTACAAAATATTCATATGCCTTCTTTTTATCTCCTAAACGTGAATACAGAACTGAGAACACGCCAAAAGTCATTGCCGGCCCGTCTTTTAAATCAACCTTTGCAGCATAATAATCCAAATCTGCTTTGATTTGTTTTTCATCATTTACAACGTGCAAAGGATAGGCTAACAAATTCACATCAGCCTGTTTTGTCGCCTGACCTTTGTATCCTTTATAATTTTGAGTAATTCCGTTTTCATTATGAATTTTTAGTTTGTTTGAAACTTCAACCCACTTTGGATTAATCGGCTCATTCAATATTTCTGCCGCTTTTATGGTATTTTTTAGTGATTCGATCGCAGCTCCATTTGTAAAAGCATTATCATCAACATTTAAAGCATATTCATCAGCTCCAACCACATTCAAAATAGAATAACTATCATCCGCATTTTTTACAACTCTGCTAATCCAGAAATCAGCGGTTTCTTTTATTACATTCCATTCTTCACGCAACCATTTTTTGTCTTGAGTCATTGTATAATAATTCCAAAAAGCTATCGAAACATCAGCCGTAATATGTTGTTCAAAAATACCCATTGACGCACTTGTTGGAGTAGCTTCTTCGCCTGTATCATCAGACTCCCAAGGATACATTGCTCCTTTGTAACCATAAATAAATGCTTTCAATTTTGCTTTCTGCAATCGATCAGATCTGTAGTCTAAACACGATTTTGCCAATTCTGGCTGTAAAGCTAAAAGCGATGGGTACATCCAAAGTTCTGTGTCCCAAAAAATATGTCCGTTGTATCCTTGAGATGATAATCCCATAGGCGAAATACTTTGTCTGCTTCCTTCGCGAATAAAAGAATATAAATTATATAAGGCAAATCGAACTCTTTGCTGCGCGTCTAAATCTCCTTCTATTTGAATATCTCCTGTCTCCCACAAATCAGCCCATGCTTTTTTATGTTTAAAAAGTAAATTATCTATCCCTTCTGAAAAAGCATAAATAGCTTGACGTTCTGCTTCATTTACGGGATCTAAAATATCTTTAGAATTACAAATCCCTCCAGCAATTACAAAACGATATTTTTTTCCTTTCTGTATTTTTTTCGAAAAACCAACTTCAGATCCCTTTTGTGATACTATTTCTGCGTTACCATCAAAAAGAAAAGTAGTAGAAGCTGAAACCGTCCATTTACCAGTATTTGTCTGAGCAACAGTTCTAAAAAGAGGTATTCCATAGTTCTTTTTCTTCATCACTCTAAACTCGCTTTTGACTGTCTTCATTTCTTCTGGAACATTCATATAGTTTGATGCGCTAATTTCAATATCACGCATTGGTACTATCTCGACAACAGCCATTGCTGAATAAGGCAATACTCTATTAGCCAAAATGGTATACTTAATTTGGGCTAGATCTTTAAATTGAAACGAAGTGGTACTTGTTCCTTCTTTCATAGAAACTTGCTGATTCCAATGATCAATGTTAGTACCATCGACCATTTGATTATCAATTGATAAGTGCAAATTTAAAAACTCAATTCCTCTTACCACTTTACTAATTCCGTTCTTAGGATTAGGCTCGTAAACACCATTTAGGATGATTTCTTTTGTTTTTAGAGGTGTATCATCTGTAACAATTCCAATCTTACCATTTGCCATCGCAACTCCAAAATAATTTTCCCTTGAATTTGCAATCAAGTTCCATTCGTCTCCTTTTATCTGCGCAAAAGCAAAAAAATTCACAAATAATAATACTGTCAAAAATTTTATATTCAAATTCATATTCTTGATTTTTAATTTATTGTTAACCTAGTTCACTGCATGTAATTTAATAATTACTTCTCTTTAAATTTTAGATTAAGTTCTAACTCATCGCTAAAAGAACTTCTAAAATCCTAAACTGCTTTTTACTTTTTGTCTTCAAGTATACTTATCGCATAACCACCTCCGGATGCACTTAATTGAGAAAGTTTTGATTTATTTGTTACGGCTATTTTTCGAATCGTGTAAGCTTGCGGATTTGTTTTGTAATTTGCCTCTTTTCCATCAGCATAAATAGTAGCCGTGTACTTTTTTCCTTTTTCTAAAAAATCAAAATTAATGTTGGAAGTTCGAGGCTCAATTCCATTTACATTCCCCACAAACCAGTTATTGGTTCCTTTGGCTTTGCGGGCAACTGTAATATATTGACCAGGTTCAGCTTCTAGATAATTACTTTCACTCCAATCTACCGCCACATCTTTAATAAACTGGAAAGCATCTGAAAATCGATCATAATTTTCGGGTAAATCAGCAGCCATTTGCAATGGACTGTAAAGAGTTACATATAATGCAAGTTGATTTGATAGTGTACAGTTAGCGTGCGATTTATTACGTGGATTAATTTTACTTATATCCATTTCAAAAATCCCTGGAGTATAATCCATTGGTCCGCCAATTAATCGAGTAAAAGGTATTATTGTTACATGATTTGGTTTTGATCCGCCAAAAGCCTCACACTCTCCTCCTCTCGCAGACTCGTTTCCAATTAAATTTGGATACGTTCTGCAAATACCTGTAGGTCTAACTGCTTCATGAGCATTGACCATGATTTTATATTCTGCCGCTTTTTCTACAGCATATTGATAATGATTTACAATCCATTGATTATAATGGTTTTCTCCTCTTGGAAGAATACTGCCTACATAACCGCTCTTTACAGCATCGTACCCATTATCTTTCATAAACTGATAGGCTTTGTCCATATGACGTTCATAGTTACGAACAGATCCAGATGTTTCATGATGCATCATCATTTTTATTCCTTTTGATTTTGCATATTCGTATATTCCTTTTACATCAAAATCAGGATAGGGAGTTACAAAATCAAAAACATAATCTTTCGAGCGGCCCAACCAGTCTTCCCAGCCTTCATTCCAGCCTTCGACTAAAACGGCATCAAAACCATTTCTTGCGGCAAAATCAATATATTTCTTGACATTCTCATTGTTTGCAGCATGTCTTCCGTTTGGTTTCACTTTAGAATAATCTGTGACACCAAGTTGTACAGATGGTAATTCATCTGTATATCTCCATGAACTTTTTCCAGTAATCATTTCCCACCAAACGCCAACATATTTGATTGGTTTTATCCATGAGGTATCTTCTATTTTACAAGGTTCATTTAAATTCAAAGTCATTTTAGAAGCTAAAATTTCTCTGGCATCATCACTTACAATAATGGTACGCCAAGGTGAATTTGCAGGAGCTTGCATATATCCTTTATCGCCATTTGCATCTGGAGTTAACCAAGATTCAAATACCATATTTTTGTCATCCAAATTCAAGTGCATGCAAGAATAATTAATTAATGCTGCTTCATGTAAGTTGATATACAAACCATCGTTTGTTTTTAGCATCAGAGACGTTTGAACTCCGGTTAAAGAAAAAGGAGGCTGAGATAAATTTCTATTTTTTGCTTTTAGAAAAAGTCCCCTTATTTCAGATAACTTAGAAGTAGTATAATCATATTCTTGAGTATCATAATCGCCCGGCATCCAAAAAGCGGTATGATCTCCTGTCATTGCAAATTGCGTTCTTTCTTCTTTTATGACAAAATAGGTGAGATTTTTTTGGGATGGAAATTCATAACGGAAACCTAACCCATCATTAAACAATCGAAAACGAATGATAATCTCTCTATTGGTTTCATTTTGAATTAATGTTATCTCAAGTTCATTGTATTGATTTCGGATTGATGATGCTTCTCCCCAAACAGGCTGCCAAGTTTCATCAAATGAGGAAGTCTTTTTATCTACTATCGCAAAATCATTCAATAAAGATTTTTTGATATTTTTATCTTCTTTAAGTTCAATTCCTAGCTTACTAGGCTTTACAACTGTTTTTCCTTTGTATATTAAATTATAAGTTGGCGTTCCATCATTTTGTAATGCAAACTCCATAATAAAATTCCCGTTGGGAGATTTCAACTGCTGCGAATTCGTAATTTGGAATCCTATAATAAAAAACAGAACTGTGTAAAGTATGTTTTTCATATTGTAAAATTTGAATTAATATTATTTTATTTGGATAGTTTTCTAGAAATGGCTTTATACGGCAAAAAATAATAACCCCAATTACAAAAAATAAATGGGGTTATTTTTTAGACAAAAACCAAACTTTTTATCTTCTATAATCTTAATAATGAATTAGTCTCCAATCTTCGATTATCAAATTAATTAAGAAAACATAATGTGATCAGGACTAGAATTTATCCCAAAATATTCTAGTGTTCATTAAGTCACCACCAATATCACCAGCCGCTTTATTATAATTGGTTTCATTTTTTGTCTGCTCTGCACTAGGATAAAGATAACGTACAGGAACAGTCAAAATACCTCTGTTTACGGCTGCTTTAGGTGATTTTAAAATTGGAAAATCTAATCTTCTATAAGATGTCCATGCTTCAAATCCTCTGTTATAAAGTGCAAACCAAGCTTGATTACCAATTTTTTCTTTATAAGTTGCTCCACTTTGGCTATTTGTGTAAGCTACTTTAGGACTTGCAAGGTAAGTTGTGATAGCGGTCGCAGCTACTCCCCAATCTAACATTGAAGCGGTTATAGCAGCATCATAATATGTTTTAGCTTTTGTAGAACCTCCTGGAATTAAATTTTTCTCAGCTGCTTCCGCCAATAAAAATTGCAATTCAGAATAATCAAATAAAGTTCCTGGAAACACAGGATTATTTAATGTTGCCGTTATATGTGAATAGGTTGAAAAAACATTGGCTTCACCATAAGTCCCTCCTATAAAAGTTCGTCCTGCAGGAAGCGCAGGTGCTGGAGTTGTTGCATTTACAAAATACTTTGTCATTCTTGGATCACCTCCGGGAACTATAGCATCCATTGCGGCAACAAAAGGTTCAGCTGGAATAAAATCGTTTCTATTGCTGGTTACTAATGTATTGTATAATGGATTTTGATTTCCGGTAGTAGTTAAATAATTTAACTTAGTATTATCTGCATTACTTGCCAATGGACCAGCTGTAAGAGCTGCCTGTACTGTAGTCGCAGCAAAAGCAGGATCAACATCTGAAATATTTACGGCCAATTTAATAATTAATGAATTAGCAAATTTTGCCCATTTAGCAGTACTTGCCGCATTTCCGCCATAAACAATATCAGCACTCCCAAAGTTAGCATTAGCTGAATTTGCTTTCAGTATAGCAGAGTCTTTTATTAATCTTGCTATAAGATCCATATAAATAGTTTTAGCGTCATCATAAGCTGGCAAAGGAAAATTCTTAATATCAAGAGCCTGAGAATAAGGCACATTTCCAAAAGTATCTACCAGCATACTGTAGCTGTAAACTTCTAAAACATCAATAAGTGCTAATTTATTCTGCTTTACAGCAATATCAGCTGCAGCAGTTGAAGTTGGCGTATTTTCAATCATTGTTCTTGCAGCAGAAAAGTCTCTTAGCACATCTCTATAAAACACTGTGAAACGCGCATCTGGAATATCTGGAATAACGTATTGACTCGTTGAAGGAATTGTAGTTGATGCCCATTGCTGTGAAAACAATCTAAAAACCTGGCTAGTTGTAACTATCTGATCAACTAATGCTTTTTGAGCACCCGTAAACAAATATTCTGGTTGTGTACTGCTTGGTTTTTTAGGGTCAGTATTCATATCTGTAATATCTGAGCTGCACGAAAAAGATATGCTTACAATAGATAGTAATAAAAGTATTTTTTTCATCATTAAAATTTTAAAGTAAGGTTAAAACCAATGTTTCTAGTTGAAGGAAGTGAACCTCCAGAATAACCTGAAGATAAGTTACCAGCACTAACTCCGCTCTCTGGATCTGCATCAGGAAGATTTTTACTGATTATCCATAAATTAGAGCCAATTAAAGAAACTCTTAAATCTGTCAATTTCATTTTAGATACAAACTGTGATGGGAATGTATAGCTAAGGCTTACTTCTCTTAATTTAACATAACTTGCATCGTATATATACGCCTTTTCCGGATTGGCTTTATATCCATAAATACTTCCAGCAACTTCTGGGCGTGGTGTTCTTGTCGTATTTGGCGTGCCATCTTTATTAACTCCCGGAAGAATAAGTCCGCCTCCATTTGCAAGTGTATTTCTAATAGGATTACCTAATTCGTTGTATCCTGCCGTCGATTCGTATAAACCTGTATGCTGACCGTATGCTTGATCTAGAGAGTAAAGATCTCCTCCATGCTGTACATCAATTAAGAAACCAAACGAAACTTGCTTGTATGTAAATTTGTTACGAAGTCCACCAATCCAATCAGGGGTGATATTACCAATAACATTATTTGTTGTAGTTGTCATTACATAAAGACCATTCTCTGTAACTTTTTGACCATCTGCGGCATACACATAGTCTTTACCCACTATATCTCCATAAGGATGACCCACTTTTGCCACTATACCTATTCCTTGAAATCCTCCTATTGAAAGAGTTTCAATTCCTGATGCTAATGATACAAGCGTATTCTCATTTTTAGACCAGTTTACAAAAATATCCCAATTGAAATCTTTTGTTTGTATAGGAGTCACATTAAATTGTACCTCGATACCTTTGTTTTCAACTGACCCTGCATTTACATATCTTGAAGAGTTACCAGTTGCAGTAGAATAATCTACAGGAAATATTTGGTCGTTACTTAAACTTTTGTAAACACTTACATCAAATCCAACTCTTTTGCGGAAAAACTGCATTTCTAAACCAAGTTCTTGAGATGTGGTTTTTACAGGGCGCAAATGAGGATTATTACTTCTATTTGGTATTGAATAAATTTGATTTGATCCAAATGGATTAAATTTATCATAAACATCTCTTAAAGAGTACAAATCAATGTTCCCTTGTGGATTCTCTGCATAACTTGCTCTTAATTTCCCGAAAGACAACCAATCTGCGTTGATATGGTTTGTAAAAACATAACTCGCAGAAGTAGAGAATGTATTTAATGAATTATTACCTTTTGGTAAAGTAGAAAAGGCATCATTTCTAACAGTTCCTTCTAAATACAAGAAATCTTTGTATCCTAAAGAAACAGAAGCGTAAGAACTGTTTACTGCTGAATTATTTTCGGTTTCTAACGGAAACGGTGAAGGGTTTACTGAATTTGACAATGCAAAAATATCTGGAATTATAAGTCCTCCATCTGTTGAAGCAAGAGTTGAATTCGTTTTTGTTCTTAAAGTATTTAACCCTGCCAAAGCATTTACAGAAAAGTCCTCTCCAATTTTTTTATTAAAAGTTAGGATAAACTGATAGTTTTGCTCAGAAAACGAACCAACATATTTTTGATATCCTGAAGGAACATTTGCTCTGCTTAAACCAAATGATCCATTGATAGATCCTGTAGCTTTTCTTTCTTCACGTAACTCTGAGTAACTATCAATACTTGCTTTTCCAGAAGCTGATAACCAATCTGTAAATTTATAATCCAATTGACCGTAACCAATAAAACGGTTTCTCTCATCAGATTGGTAGTTTTTATATCGCGTAAAATATGGGTTATCCATAGTTTTTGGAGCTGTGTTTCCATTAGCCGGATCTCCCATAAGCCAAGATATATTTTGTCCTCCTGAATTTTCAAAAACCTCTTTTTGTGATTTAAGATCCGCATTAGTACCCCACCATTGACGAAACCAACCCGTAATGTTATCTCCTGTATATCCAGAACTATTTCTACCAATCGTACTTTGTGTCATGTAATTTGCAAAAACACTCGTAGATAGTTTATCTGTAAACTTGTGATTTAACTTGATACTTGCATTGTTTTTCTTTAATTCACTATTTGGCAAAATACCAGTCTCTTTAAAATTATTGTAATTTAAAATAAAGTTGGTTTTGTCATTAGCATCTTCCAGCGATATAGAATTATTGAATGTTGTAGCAGTTTGAAAAAAGGTAATAGGACCATTTTTAGCGGCTTGCCATGGTGATTTCTGTCCATATTTTGAAGAATATGGACTGTATGATTCCCATGTGTAAACAGAAAGATTTGGATCAAAAGCCACACCATAAGAAGCATCATCAGTTGTGGTTACAACTTGATTACCGTTTTTATCTATCGTAAAAAAGGCTCCTGTTGGTCCTACTGGTATTCCTTTTGGATTACCTGCTGCATCATAACTAGGCCCATAACCTTGTCCGTATTTGTTCTGGTAAACAGGAAAAGTTTTTTTATCGATAGAACCTACACTAAATTCACTTGAAATAGTTATTCCCATTCCTTTCGTCGCTTTACCTTTTTTAGTGCTGATCATAATAACACCATTACCGGCCTGCCATCCATATAAAGCGGCAGCTGCTGCACCTTTTAAAACGTTTATTGACTCGATATCATCAGGATTAATATCCATAGCGGCATTACCATAGTCATAAGTGTTTCTTGCTCCTTGGGAAGCTGTACTTGAATTTACCGTTGAATTATTAATAGGAATACCATCAATTACGATAAGCATTTGATTATTTCCTGTAAGACTTTTTACTCCTCTTGAGATTACATTTGTAGAACCTCCAAAATTTGTATTTTTTCTAATATATACCCCCGCAGCTTTTCCAGAAAGATCATTCAGAAAATTTCCGCTTGCAATACCTGCTGTTAAATCGGTTCCTTTAACTTCTTGCGAAGCATAACCTAAAGCTTTTTTTTCTCTCTTTATGCCTAATGCTGTTACCACAATATTATCAAGCTGAGTGGTATTTTCCTTTAATTGCACATTTACAATTACTGAACTGGCTGGTTTTTCTTGAGATACCATTCCGATATAGCTAAATTCTAATATGGCATTATTATTTGCTACTTCTATAACAAATTTACCATTAAAGTCAGTTTGCGTACTGTTCTTAGTTCCTCTTTCGGTAACATTAGCCCCAGGTATAGGTATTCCGGCAATATCTGTAACTGTTCCTGTTATTTTAATTTTTTGTAAAACTGAAGTAACATTCTTAGGCTTTTCCTTAATAATTACGGTATTATTTTTACCTATTACAATATCTATGTTAGCATTTGCAAGACTTTGTTTTAAAAGATCATTAGTTTTTATAGTGCCTTTTTTTAAAGTTACCATAGGAAGTCCTTTAAAAATCCCTTCTTCATAAAAAAACTTATAATCGGTTTGATCCATAATCAAGTCGAAAACTTCATCGATAGACATTTTTTTATTTTCTTTCACCTCAATTTTTGATTGTTGTGACAAAACATTTTCAGGAGTCAGGGCAAAAAGTGTTGTGCAAAATAAGAAGATGAATGTTCGCATAATATTCATTAATAGCCCCTTTCTAAAGTAAAAATGGGGATGCTTAAAATTAATTTTCATAAATTTGTCATTATTTTTTAGTTAAAAAATTTAATTAATTGATAATTTGATAAGGGGATAGAGTTAGTACTTTGGTCGGTTAAACTCTATCCTTCTTTTTTTACTTCATAGGCGATATTTTTATTTTGGTTATAATTAGTTAGTAATTTTATTTATTATTTTCTTCCTTTATTTTATTTAAAACGAACTTCTTTTAGAAAATTAGTACTACTATTTCAAGCGTTTACTTTATCATTAAAGTTTTATCTTTAATTTCATAACTGTCAATTGTAGTTGATTTCATAATTGAAAGAATCTCTTCAAGCGATTGCTTTTTGTCAAGACTGCCTTTAAACTGTACGTTTTCAAGCTTTTTATTTACAAAAATCACATCAACATCGTACCATCTTGATATTACTTTCATGATTTCTTTTAGTGGTTTTCCTTTAAAACTAAAGACGCCGTCTTTCCACGATATTTCGTTATAGGCATTCACCGTTTTAATGGTAGAAGTATTACTTTTAAGATCTAGATTTAATTGTTGATTTGGAGATAATCTTAATTTCTTGTTTCCTGTTTCAACATTCACTTTTCCGTTTACCAGCGTTGTATACACATTTGATTCGTCGTTATACGCCTTGATATTGAATTCAGTTCCTACAACCTCAACTTTCTGATTTTTATTATAAACCTGAAAATGAGCTCCTTTATGTTCCGTACTTTTTGATACCTCAAAATAGGCTTCACCATACACCAACTCTACATCTCTTGATGCTCCTTCGATAAATGCTACAGGAAATTTTAATTGAGAGGCAGAATTTAACCACACTTTTGTACCATCTGATAGTTTTATAACGAATTGACCGCCTCTAGGGATTGTTAAATAATTATAAACCAGTTTTGATGGATTTTGTTTACTGTCTTTGTAAATAATCTCGCCGCCGTTAATGTGCGCATTTTGAGTTTTAATTGGAGTTCCTTTTTCTAATGCTATCTTCGAACCATCACCTAAAGTTAAAGTTGCTTTATCAGTTCCAGGTTTAATATTTTCAATATCATTCTTTACAACAACTGCAGGAATTTCAGTTGATGTACTAAATATTTTGTCCTTGTATAAAAAAGTTACAGCGAGCAAACTTGTCACCATAGCAGCCGCAGCATATTTAAATAAAGGTTTTTTACTTAATCTAAAAACAGGTTTCTTATTCTTTTCTTGATACTTAGCTTCTAATTTTTCCCATGCTTTTTCTGTATCAATTTCTGAGTAAGAATCAATTTTATCTACTAAATTTTTAATTTTAATTTCCTTTACAAACGAGTTTTTTTTAGCAAAATCTTTCAATTCTATTTTCTCAGAATTGGTTAAGACTTTTAACTTTCGTTTGATTAGTAATTTGGAAATTTGAAAAATATCTATCATCCTATTGTTGATTTATTATAGAACAACTGATATCCCAAAAGGTAGTATTGAAAAATTACTTTTTTTTTCAAAAAATTTAAAAAAAATAATTTTCATTTAATATTCTGATTCATTTGCGCCCTTTAATTAAGAGATTAAATCCCTTTAAGTAAACTAATTAAGACCTAAAAAAACTTTTGAAATAAGTAGTTTTAAAAAACATTAAACCAGTAAAAAATAAATTATTGATTCTAAATCTCTAAATTGATCTCTTAGTATTTTATACGATTGACTTTTTAATGTTTTGACCGTTTGAAGTTGTATTCCTAGTTCTTCTGCTATATCAGCATTTTTAAGTCCCTTAAGACTTAGCTTTATAATTTCTTTTTTTCTATCAGGTAAAATTTCAATTGCCTTATACAATTGACACACTATATCTTCTTCAAGAATTTGTTTTAAGAACAAATCATCATCTTCTAAAGACTTAATAGTATTTTCAGCATATTTATTTTTTACCAGATTATGCTTAATAACATTATAACATTTATTGCGAACGGCCTTGTATAGAAAAACCTTCAGATGCAGTTCGTCTTGAAATGCATTCTCTTTTTCCCATATACCTATAAAAATATCCTGAACCAGATCTTCGCATTCATCAATGCTCAGAAAGCGATTTGCAAACTGAACAAGTGATCTATAGTACTGATCAAATATTTTCCTAATAAAAAGTTCGCTGGTATTATTTTCTTCCGTAACCAATGCTTATTCTTCAATAATTGATTATAATTAGGCAAATTAAATAAATTTAATTTAATTTTTCCTAATTAAATAACGTAATCATATCAAGAGAAGACATTGATTTACATTGATTAGAATGAAACAGCTCTATTTATCTTACAATTAATTTAGAGTTGAAAATGATAGCTGCAGCTGGTACCATATTAATGAAATGGAAAATTTTTGCTTTCTTTTTATTTTTTTACCCGAAAACCATATTATGAATGTTAGATTTCAATACCATAATAGAACTTTTACAAAACACTAGAAAGAGAGATAAAAACTAGAAAAGCACACTCACTTTGTGAAGCACAGTATAAAAACTTTACCTCCTTTTTTTGTTGATCTCTTTATTCTTGCATCCCATTTCACGCTAAAACATTAATATAAAGAATTTTACATCTAAAAATGTCCCTCATTTGTCCCCCCTTTATTTTTCTTAAAAAAACTATTTAAGACTAGTTTTGTTATCTGTATGATGGGCATAAAAACCATAAAGGTTCTTGATTATTATAGAATATATAAATTGGGTTGCAAAGTATTTTTATGTCTGATCAGCTTCCTTTTTTTTGATTATAAAAAATTTACTGCAACAATAAAAACACGTAGAATTACCTGCTATTTAAGAATTTATTTACAATAATTTAGCTTATCATTAAAACTAAACCTGATTTTTAATTTAAACTAAATCTTTAATCACAAACACAAACTGATTTTAATAATAAAACATGAAAACCTCAAACACCGTTATAATATGAAAAAAAACTACTTCCTACTCTTTTTATTATTATTTACGAAGCTGCTTTTTGCGCAAGAGCCATATACGGGAGAAATTAGAATTTTTGCAGGGAGTTACGCCCCTGCAGGATGGGCTATCTGCAATGGCAGCTTACTACCTATTAGTGGTTATAATAACTTATACAGCATAATAGGAAAAACTTATGGGGGCAACGGAACAACTACTTTTGCTTTGCCAGATTTGCAAGGAAGAGTTCCTATAGGTTCCGGGCAAGCACCTGGTTTGTCAAATTATGCTTTAGGCGAAAAGAGCGGACAAGAATCCGTTACTTTAACAAATTCTAATATGCCAATCCATGCACATAATGCGGCGGTATTGGTTAATAGTCAGAACACAACAGCTGTACTCCCAAGTAACAATTCGAGTATCGCTACATCTGGAATGTATTCAGGGAGATCCTTTATTCCTTTTTTAACTTACACAACAGCCGCCCCTGATGTAACTCTTCAAACTATTATTACTAATACAACTGGAAATTCAAGTCAGTTGGAATTAACACCTCCACGATTAGTGTCCAATTACATCATTGCACTTGATGCAATATTTCCACAAAGAAAATAATACCTGCAAAATGAAAAAAATATATCTTATTATAGCTATTCAACTGCTTTTAGCACAATCATTACACGCACAGGATCCATATCTTGGTGAAATTAGACTTTTCCCATTTGGTGTTGTACCAAAGGGCTGGGTAAAATGTGACGGACAAATACTAGGAATAAGTCAAAACTCAGCTTTGTTTTCTCTTTTAGGTGTATTTTATGGAGGCAATGGATCCACCAATTTTGCTTTACCCAACCTAAATGGTAAAATTTTGGTTGGTCAAGGACAAGGTCAAGGGTTGTATCCTGTATCTTTAGGACAAAGTGATGGTGTAACCACTGTAGCCTTAAACCAATCAAATTTACCAATTCATTCACATCAAATCTTTGTTAAAGCAAGTACAAGTGTTGGTACAACCAGTACACCATCAGCAGCAACATCTATTGGAGCTCCTGTACAAATTTTCAACGGAAATTCTCGTAATGCAATGATTTACAATCAAGAAGCACCAAATATAACGCTAAACAGCCAGACTATATTGATGCAGCCTATAGGCAGCTCAGTACCAATTCCAACACGACAACCCGTTCTAGCAGGAAATTACTGTATTGCTATATCAGGGGCATATCCACCTCGTAATTAACAAAAAAATGAAGAAAAAAAATATCTTAATTCTAGTGTTATTTTTGTGTACAAAACTACTTTTTGCACAGGATAACTATTTAGGCGAAATTAGAATTTTTGCTGGTAACTATGCTCCTAGAGGTTGGGAAAAATGTGAAGGACAATTACTTTCTATCAGCGAGAACGAAGCCTTGTATACTCTTATAGGAACAACTTATGGAGGTAATGGCGTAACTACATTTGCATTACCCGATTACAGAGGACGTGCTGCAATAGGGACCTCGCCCCAGATTGCGCTTGGCACAATGTTAGGGCAGGAAAAAATTACTTTAACGCAAGCCAATTTACCAACTCATACCCATACTGCTTCTCTAAGAGTAAGTTCTGCTAAAGCAACTGCAACTACACCATCAAATAATTCCTCACTAGCAGCCCCTGCTATGACAGTCAATTCGATCACACGTGATGCATTAGGTTATAGCACTGCGACACCAAATACCCCTTTGCTCCCGACTGTTTCAACTACAGCAGGATCTAGTCTCCAAAGTCCTATAAGTTTAATGCAGCCTTATTTGGTGATAACATACATTATTGCTACAGAAGGTGTTTATCCTACTGGTAATTAAACCTACAAAAAAATGAAAAAACTATACACAATACTTTTTATTGCATTGCTTTGCACTGGATCTATTTTTGCACAACCAACAATAGAAACCTTTGAAACCGAAACTGCTAATAGTACAAGTTTTATGGATAATGGTCAAAACTTCAATATTAGTTCGCAAGCTGGCGGTACCTTTAAAATAACTGATGAGTCAGGATATGGATGGAGCGGCTCAACTATTGATAATAAATACATTGACAATTCAGGTACAGCTGATATAGGGGTTCCTGTTCAGTTTACGATAAAAACTACAGGCGCTTTTACTTTAAAATCAATTTATTTGTTCTTATCTCAATCTAATTTAGGTTCTGGATCAGGCAACTGTACCATTACAGGAAAACTAAACGGTTCGGTAATTTTTACCGCAAAAGCAGCTGCAGATTTTAATTCAAATGTAACCAATAATGGTTATACCTTAATTGATTTAAGTACTTATGGCACGAGTGACAATTCTAATAAAATCATAAACGAATACACCATAACAACAACTGGAGCTTTTGAATATGTCGCATTAGATGCTATGAAGTGGGAAAAAGTACTATGCCCTACTGTTACAGTATTACCTGTTTCCCAGACTAACCTACGTTGTAATGGAATATCTATAGGTGCAGCATCAGTGACAGCTTCTGGCGGAAGTGGTTTTACTTATAATTGGACATCATTAGAAAATCCTACAGAGAATCCTACAGGCAATGGTACTGCTAGTGTCACTGGATTAAGTGCAGGTTCATGGACATGTACTGTAACGAACTCTTGTGGCTATACAGGTCGTACTACTTTTATTATTACGGAGCCATTAGCTTTAACTCTAACACAAGGAACAACTACACCTGTAAAATGTTATGGAGATACAACCGGATCAGCTACCGTAAATGTAACAGGCGGAGCAGGACCTTATTCCTACTCTTGGTCACCATCGGGCGGAACACAAGCAACAGCTTCCGGATTAAGCGTTGGAACTTATACTGTAACTGTAACTGATAACAATTCCTGCACAAAAGATATTAATATTACTATAGGAGGTCCTACAGTGGCTCTTACTGGAACAATTAGTACAACTCCGGTTTCTTGTTTTGGAGGGAGTAATGGTACTGCTACTGTAACTCCAGTTGGAGGAACAGGAACGAAAACCTATCTATGGTCTAACGGAGCTACGACTGCTACCGCTACAGGGCTTACTGCTGGAACTTATAATGTAACAGTTAAAGATGCAAATTTATGTTCTACCACGATAACCGGAATCTCTGTAGGTACACCTGCGGATGCTCTTGGCGGAAATGTTAGTACTACAGCAGTTTCTTGTTTCGGAGGATCTAATGGTACTGCTACAGTTTCTCCCTCAGGAGGAACAGGAACAAAAACTTTTTCTTGGTCTAACGGAGCTAAAACTGCTACAGCTACTGGGCTTATAGCAGGAACTTATAGTGTTACTATCACTGATCAAAATGGTTGTTCGTCTACTATTGGTGATATTGTTGTTAGCCAGCCACCAGCTGCACTTAATGGTACGCCTGCTGTAACAAACATCGCATGTAATGGAGGATCAACTGGTGTAGCTTCTATAACTCCAATAGGAGGAACCAGCCCCTATACTGTCGAATGGAACAATGGAGCTAAAACACAAACGATTACAGGTCTTCTAGCAGGTACTTACAGCGTAACGATCACTGATGCAAATTCATGCACAAGAACCATAAATAATATTATGGTAACACAGCCTCCTGTATTAAATCTAACATCTGCTCAAACAAATGTTTCCTGTCACGGAGGATCAAATGGTGTTGCTGCTGTAACGGCAACTGGAGGAGCTGGAGGCTATACATATTTATGGAATACTGGTGCAAAAACAGCTGCTATTACAGGTCTAACAGCTGGTACGTACAGCGTAACAGTTACTGATGATAACTCTTGTACTAAAACAATAAATAATATCAACATAACACAGCCAGACGTTATAGATGGAACAACATCTACAACATCCGTTTCATGTTTTGGAGGATCTAATGGAAGTGCTTCTGTAACTGCAATTGGAGGAGCTGGAGGATATAGCTACTCTTGGTCACCATCTGGTGGAACTGCGGCTACAGCAACAGGACTTACTGCTGGAAATTACAGTGTTACCATTACCGATGCTAACTCTTGTACCAAAACTATAAATGATATCTTAGTAGGAGGTCCAACTGCTGTTTTAACAGCCACACCATTTTCACAAACTGATATTTTATGTAATGGCAGTGCAACCGGATCTGCAACGGTTACCGCTGTTGGAGGAACAGGAACTTATACTTACGCATGGTCACCCTCAGGAGGAACTGCTGCTACAGCAACAGGACTTACTGCTGGAACCTATACAGTGACAGTTACAGATAGCAAAAGTTGTTCTACTACTCAAAGTTTTACTATTATCGAGCCTGCTGCTTTAGTCGCTAATCCTGTCGCACAAACTAATATTGCTTGTAATGGCGGTGCAACCGGATCTGCAACAGTTTCAGCTACAGGAGGAACTGGAGGTTATACCTATTCTTGGTCACCTTCTGGAGGAACTGCGGCTACAGCTTCTGGATTAACTGCTGGAACTTATACCGTAACAGTTAAAGACAAAAACCTATGTTTTACGACTCAAAGTTTTACTATTACACAGCCAACTGTTTTATCTGCCAGTACAGCTTCAACAGATGTAAGTTGTTTTGGCGGGGCTAATGGATCTGCAAGTGTAACTGTATCAGGAGGAACCCCATCCTATTCTTATTTATGGGCACCTTCAGGTCGCAAAACATCATCTATTTCAGGCCTGCCTGCCGGAAATTATACTTGTACAATTACTGATTCTAACGGATGTACTTTAGTTAAAACTGTTGAAATTAAAAGTCCTGCAGCATTTTCTGCTACTGTTACCCAAACTGATGTTTCCTGTAACGGAGGAAGTAATGGGTCAGCCACTATCACTCCAACTGGTGGTACGTTTCCTTATACTTATACCTGGTCATCTGGCGGAAGTAATGCAACTGCATCAGGATTATCAGCCGGAGATTATACTGTTCTAGTTCAAGATGCTAATACCTGTGTTTATAATGTAACCGTAAAGATAAAGCAACCTGCCGCCCTAACAACATCAATTACTAAAACTGATGTATTATGTAATGGTGGAGCAACGGGAACAGCAACAGTAGTTCCGTTAGGCGGGACTAAACCATATTCTTATGTATGGTCTTCAGGAGGAGGTAATAAAGAAACTGCAACCGGTCTTAAAACAGGAAATTACACGTGTACAATTACTGATGCCAGGGGTTGTTTTCTATTGGCATCAATCACTGTTGATGAACCCGCAGCTTTATCGGCTACAACAAGTCAAATAAATGCAACCTGTTCAACAAGCGGCCAAGCAAGTGTAAATGTTATTGGCGGTACAACTCCTTATTCTTATGCATGGTCAAATGGCGCCACTACACAAATTGTAACAGGATTATCCGCTGGAAGCTATACTTGCACAATTACAGATGGTAACGGATGTACACTTACTAAAAACTTTCTTGTGACTACAAGCAATACTTTAGTTGCTGCTACATCTCAAACTAATATTTTATGTAATGGTGCCAATACAGGTTCTGCTTCGGTACTTCCATCTGGAGCACCAGGCCCTTTTACTTATGTTTGGGCGCCATCTGGTGGTTCTAGTGACACTGCAAGCAACCTTACAGCAGGTAATTATAGTGTAACAATAACTTCTTCAAATGGTTGTTCTATTATAAAAACCTTTACTCTTACAGAACCTTCTGCTTTAGTAGTTACACCATCTCAAACTAATTTATTATGTCATGGTGCAAGTACAGGAACTGCCTCTGTAAATGTTTCAGGCGGAACTGGTTCTTATACGTATAAATGGGCACCTACAGGAGGTACTGATGCAACTGCAACAGGACTTAGTGCTGGTACTTATACGCTAACTATTACAGATGGTAATTCATGTAAAACTACACAATCATTTACAATTACAGAACCTAACCCTATCAAGATAACTATAAATTCTGAAAATGTTAGTTGTAATGGAGAATCTAACGGATCTGCAACGGCAACCGTAATTGGAGGAACTGGTGCCTATACTTATGCATGGTCACCATCTGGCGGCACTGCTGCAACTGCATCAGGACTTAGTCCAGGAAATTATACTGTAACAGTTACTGATGCTAATAATTGCTCAACAACTGAAAGTGTTTTAATAACAGAGCCAAATATATTAACTGCTTCTATTGGAGCTCAAATAGATGCTTCTTGCAATGGATCTAACAACGGATCGGCAACTGTAGCCGTATTAGGAGGTTTTGGCACCTATACATACTCATGGTCACCATCTGGCGGAACTGCTGCAACTGCAACAGGGCTTAGTCCGGGAACTTATACCGCAACAGTAACTGATGCAAATAATTGTACTGCAAAACAAACTTTTACAATTGGAGAACCTGCAGCATTAAAAGTTACAACTACTCAAAAAAATGTTACTTGTTATAACGGTGATAACGGAGAGGCAGCTGTTACGATTTCAGGAGGAATTGCGCCATATTCTTATAAATGGAGTAACTCTGACAGTACTGGTCCAACTACACGAAATCTAGTAAAAGGCGATTATGTTTGTACCATAACAGATAGTAATAATTGCATTATAAATCAGACTTTTACCATTACTGAACCTGCAGCATTAAAAGTTACAACTACTCAAAAAAATGTTACTTGTTATAACGGTGATAACGGAGAGGCAGCTGTCACGATTTCAGGAGGAATTGCACCATATTCTTATAAATGGAGTAACTCTGACAGTACTGGTCCAAATGCACGAAATCTAGTAAAAGGCGATTATGTTTGTACCATAACAGATAGTAATAATTGCATTATAAATCAGACTTTTACCATTACTGAACCTGCAGCATTAAAAGTTACAACTACTCAAAAAAATGTTACTTGTTATAATGCTGATAACGGCGAAGCAACTGTTACAATTTCAGGAGGAATCGCTCCGTATTCTTATAAATGGAGTAACTCTGACAGTACTACCCAAACTGCGCAAAATCTTGTAAAAGGTGATTATGTCTGCACCATAACAGACAGCAACAATTGTATTATAAATCAAACATTTACAATTACAGAACCTGCAGCATTAAAAGTTACAGGTACTCAAAAAAATGTTACTTGTTATAACGCTGATAACGGAGAGGCAACTGTTACAATTTCAGGAGGAATTGCTCCGTATTCTTATAAATGGAGTAACTCTGACAGTACAACTCAAACCGCACAAAATCTTGTAAAAGGCGATTATGTTTGCACCATAACAGATAGTAATAATTGTAGTGTAAATCAAAGCTTTACTATTACACAGCCTTCAAATCCAATAGGTTTAATTACCTCTATCCCAACTGAGTTTACTGCTTCTAGTGTTACTCTAAACGTAAATGCCAGTCAAAATGGAATTGATGGTGATCTGGGAGAATGTACTTCAGAAATAGGACTTGTATTCGCAACTGCTTCTAATCCTAAAATCTCTGATTCTAAAATTGTTCTAGGCAGTAATCCGGGAACATTTACAAAAATTATAGAAGGCTTGTTAGGAAATACCGTTTACTATGTACGAGCCTATTCTATTGGCAAATTTGGCTATGTAAACTACGGAAATGAAATTAGCTTCACTACTCAAAAAAATATTTTAAAAGTTGTGGCAGCTTCAGATCAAACAAAAGTATATGGAAGCACAGAACCAAAACTAACTTACGTGGCAACTGGATTTGTTAATGGTGATAGCAACTCAATTATTACAGGTTTACTTTCTAGAACTGCTGGTGAGAACGCTGGAACTTATCCTATTACACTTGGAACTTTAAGTGCTGGGGCGAACTATACAATTGATTTTAAAACTTCTGATTTTAAAATTACTAAAGCAAATCAGGTAATTGAGTGGAATCAAGACTTCGCCTTTGGATGTAATACGACAGACCAAGTACAACTTACTGCTTCTTCAAATAGTGGACTTCCAGTATCTTATGTTGTAGAAAATTCATCAATTGCGGCTATTCAAAATGATGTATTAAAAGTTAATCGCGCTGGAGCAACAACTATCAAAGTTTCTCAAGAAGGAGATCAAAACCACAATCCAGCTGTACAAATTACAAAATTGGTTGAAGTTAGTCAGTCTGGAAATATAAGCCAATATTGGGAAGATACTTTGTTATTTGATAACTCAACTAAAAACTACTCATCATTTCAATGGTATAAGAACGGAGTGCTTATTCCAGGAGCAACTAGTCAGTATTATAGTGAGAAACCTTTAAAAGGCACTTATTCAGTACAAGCCAAAGATAAAGATGGAAATGTTATCAAATTCTGTCCAATAACAATTGATACGCAAACTTTTTCAAAAGCTTTAAAACTGTATCCTAATCCAGTTCGAAGCTTAAGCGAATTAACAATTGAATCTGATTATTCTACAGAAGACTTAAAAGACTCGCGTATTAATATTTTTGACTTATCTGGAAAATTAGTAACTACCGTAAATAATGTTAGTCCAAAGGTGATTGTTACTGCACCTTCATCAACAGGAATTTATGTAGTTGTTTTGTCATTGGCAAACGGTCAGCATAAAACAATTAATTTATTGGTACGTTAAAAATTAAATATTTAGAAAATGAAAAATCAATATAAACTAACAATACTGTTTTTAACCTTATTTAGTTGTACTGTAAAAGGACAAGAATTTAATATTAAAATTAATGGCGGTCCATCTGGAATTCTTTACGACAGTGCTTTGGGTGATGCTAAACTTAAAACCGGATTTGGAATAGGTTTAGGCTATACGTATTACTTAAGTAAGCATTGGGGAATTGCAACAGGAATAGAAGGACAATACAGTCAGAATTCTTTTAATTTAAACGAAGGAACAACGTTTACTTCGTATGAAGTAGATGATCAAGGATCAGCTTTTGAATACCGTGTAAGTCCAAAGAATTACGCTGAAGACCAAAGTTTTTTCTCTCTTGTTGTGCCTATCCTTTTGCAATATCGAACGGATATATCGGCTAAAACAGGCTTCTATTTAGGAGTTGGGGCAAAAGCTTTATTTCCAGGAAAATTAAAATCCAAAGCCAGTGCTTCTGAAATTCAGATGTCGGGATATTATCCCGATTTAAATCTAGTAATCGATGATTTACCGCCACATGGATTTGGAAAAATCTCTAATTGGGAAGGCAGTACTCGTACAAGCCTCAAAAGCTCTATTTTATTGAGTGGTGAGACTGGCTTAAGTTTTAAACTAAAAGAGAACTTGAACCTTTATACTGGAGTTTACTTCGATTACGGATTAAGTGAATTAGCCAAAAGTAATTCAGATTCTAATTTGGTAACGTATAGTCCTACCGATGTAAATAGTATTGAACCAAATGGAGTAATCAAGAATGGCAAAGTAGTACAAAAAACCAACTATTTAGCGGCAGGAATTCAGGTTAAATTAGGTTTTTCACTTAAAACGAAAAAACAATTACCTGCACCGCCTGAAAGTACTACGACAGCCGTACAAACTACAGCAGAACCAAAAGTAGAACCAAAAGTAGAACCAAAAACAGAAATTGCCGTAGTTCAAACTGCTCCAGAAAAGAAAGAAGTAATTACTGCCGAAAATATAATTTTAATTGAAGAGCCTGTAGGTTTCACAACCGTTGGAAATACTGATTTGTCTCCTGCTGTAATTCCTCATCTTGACGAGATAGCAGTAATTCTGAAAAAAGACAAAACGGCTGTATTAGAGGTAACAGGCTACACTTGTAACATTGGAAGCAATGAAAGAAATCAAGAAATAGGAATGTTAAGAGCTAAATCTGTTGCAGATTATCTTCAAGGAAAAGGAATTGAAAACAGTCGTATACATTTAAAATCGAAAGGGCAAACAGATCCATTAGTACCCAACACTTCTGAAGAAAATAGAATTAAAAACAGAAGAGTTTCGATGGAAGTAATCCAGAATTGATTTAGAATTTCTTTTCTTATTATAAATAAAATAACGAATCATGCTAAAATAAATATTGCAAAAGTTCCTATTTTACAATAAAATGAAAATTCTATAATTGTTTCGTTTACTGTTTTTTAATCTTTAGTAATTTTTTAAAAAAAATAAAAAAAGTAAAACTCGTATATTTTTTTATACTACATTTGCGCTTTACAAATAAAAAATGAACACGCAAACTAACATCTTTATTATTATCAATTCTATTATTATCATTTGATATTAGTAAAGGGATTTTATATAAAGAAGTATACATAATACAATTTTAAAACCTCCCTAAACCGGGAGGTTTTTTTATTTAAAACAAACATGAAAAATTTAACAGCAATAATTATTATCGCAATTATCATTATTTGTCTCTCATGACGAGTTAGGATTATATTGTGTAATACGAAACCTTTCTCCGTCAAACGAGAAAGGTTTTTTTTTGCGCTAAAAAGAAACAACTCTAAAAATTACTAAATAAAAATTCAACTAAATACAGCAGCTGCACAAACAAAATGGAAGAGAAATATACTTTGACAGTTTATACCGAAAATCAACTAGAGCTAATCAATAGAATTGCCGTAATGTTTTTAAGAAAGAAAATTAATATGGTGAGTATGAATATCTCAGAATGTGAAATTGATAAAATGTATCGGTTTACAATTGTTATTAATGCAGCCTCAGAAATAGTACAAAACTTGGTACATCAAATAGAAAAAATCATCGATGTTTTTAGATGTTATTGTAATACTGAAGAGGAAATTTTTTCTACACAAACAGCATTGTACAAGCTGCCAACAGATAGGATGATAAACAATGAAAGTCTTGATCTTTTATTTAAAAAATATAATACCGCTTTTTTATCTATCGAAAAAAAATACACTGTATTTGAAGTTACGGCACAGGAAAATGAAATAGATAATTTAACAACTATTCTTAATCAATATGAACTTGTTGAATTTATAAAAAGTTCGAAAATTGCTTTGATTAAAGGCAGCGACGGGTTTGCTAAAGAATTATCTGAGATGGAAAACTACTAAGTCGAAAAAGCAACACAACGCAAAGATGAATTTATTTAAAGAAATACAGCTTGCTCAGAAACAATTGGCTGCTGTAATTATTCCTACTCCTTTAATAGAAAACTTGAGTCTCTCTAAGCAATATAGTGCCGCTGTTTTATTAAAACGTGAAGACCTTCAAGCGGGTTATTCTTTTAAAATCAGGGGAGTTTATAATAAAATTAATTCTCTGTCTATTACTGAGAAAGAGCGCGGAATTGTTTGTGCCAGCGACGGAAATCATGCACAGGGAGTTGCCTACTGCTGTGAGTTATTAAAAATAATGGGGAAAATATATCTGCCCAAAAACACCTCTAAACAAATACTAGAACAAATTCAGAAATTTGGAAAAGAGTACATCAAAATAATCCTAACTGGAGATGATTTTGAAGATGCTTATTCAATAGCCTTGGGAGATGCCTCGATACATCGTAAATCTTTTATACATCCTTTTGATGATTTAAAAGTAATTGCTGGTCAGGCCACTGCGGGACTTGAAATTCTTGAGGAATATCAAAATCCTATTGATTACGTTTTTGTTCCTTTAGAAGGAGATGGTTTGGCTGCAGGAATTTCCTCTGCATTTAAGATGTTAAGTCCTAATACAAAAATTATTGGAGTCACAACCCAAGAAAGTCCGTCGCTTGAAATTACAAGTGAAAGTGATCATTCTTTTGCTAATAAGAACTGCAATTTAGATACTGCTTCTATTAAAAAACAAGACGATCTAACTTTTAACATCTGTAAAGAAAACCTAACCGATGTAATAAAAATTCCAGAAGGAAAAATCTGCTCTACTATTTTAAAATTAGCCAATAATAAAGATACGAATATAGAACATGAAGGTATATTAAGTATTGCCGCGCTAGATTTTTATGCTGACAAGATAAAAGGAAAAACCGTGGTTTGTATAATAAACGGTGGTCTAAAAAGTATAGAAAAAGAGTCCGAAATAAAAGAACGCTCTTTATTATATGACGGTTTGGTACATTATTTTATGATTCAATCTCCACAGCGAAGCGAAATATTAAAAGGTTTTATAAGTGACATCCTTGGTCCTGATGATGAAATTACACATTTTCAATTTGTTCAAAAAAACAGCTATGAAACACAATCGGTTTTTATACGATTAGAAATCAAAGCACCCAATAATATTGAAACAATAAAAACCAAAATGCAGGCGAAAGAATTTCAATATCAAAACCTCAACGATCGAAATGATTTATTTAGTTCGAATATTAATTTGGAAAACATTTTATGGGAGGAAAAACAGGATAACAATCAATTTATTCTAAGATAAAATTGACCTCGCATCTATCATGAAAAAACAAAAACCAGTGACGTTAAATTCACTGGTTTTATTTTTTATTACACTATTCTAAACGAAGTTAACAGCAGCTATTTTATACTAAGCGCTTTTATTATTCGGCTGTAAATTTCGGTATTTTGATAAACACCCATAAAATTTTGCGCCCCTGCGCCGTATGCAAAAACGGGAACTGGAACTGCAGTATGATCATTTGTACTGAAACTTCCATGCACATATCCTTTCTCAATACTTCCGTCGATTAACGAAAGTCCGCCGGTTTCATGATCAGCTGTTACAATTAATAGTGTTTCAGGATTATTATCTACAAATTCCATTGCCTGCCCTACTAGTTTATCAAAATCAAGCATTTCGCGAACTACATATTCAACATTGTTTCTGTGTCCACCGTAATCAATCTGTGCTCCTTCTGCCATTATAAAAAATGGATTTTTTGATTTTAATAAAGTGCTTGTCGCTTTTGCAAAAGATTTAGTCAGGAAATCTCCTCGTCCGTCTTTCATCGAAACTACTGCAGCATCATCTAAAACTATAAATTTGTTGCTTTTAATTGTATCTAAACTATTGAATTTGTCTAAAAAAGTATATCCTCTTTCAGTCAATATTTTAGATAAATCTATTCCATCCTTTCTCGATTTGAATTCATTTTTTCCCCCGCCAATTAAAATATCTGAAGGATTTGCTAAAAAATCATTTGCAATAGGTCCGCTGTAACTTCTTTCCGGCTGATGCGCATAAAATGCCGCTGGCGTTGCATCTGTCATATTTCCTGCAGAGATAAGAGCCGTTTTATAATTTCTTGCGGCTAATTGCTGCGTGATTAATTCTAATGGCTTTCCGTTTTCATCAACACTTATAAATCTATTATTGGTTTTATGTCCCGTTGCCATTGCAGTTGCTCCGGCAGCCGAATCTGTAATATAACTATTTGAAGCTTTTGTTATAGAAAGTCCTTGTGTTGAAATATTAAAAAGACTTAACTGCCCTTTATTGGCTGTATAACCCGCATAAATCTGCGTCAAACCCATTCCGTCACCAATTAAAAGAATCACATTTTTAGGTTTCTTTTTAGTAAAAATCGAGGTGTTTTTAGGAACGTAAGCTTGGTGAAATTCGGTATTTTGATAAAATGTCGATTTAATGTTATTGATAAAATGCGTCAATTCTGAAACATTATCTGTACCAATAAAATCAACTTTTAAATTCATTAAAGTCATCCAAGTATTTACATTATCCTGCGTTCCCCAGAATCTTATTTTTTTATTTTGGCTGTGTACTTTTTTAATTGTTGACTGAATTTTTTCTAAATCATCTTTTGTCAAAACACCTTTTCCATTCCAAACTGTAAATTCTTTCAAATCTTCACTGATCATTTCTACACGTGCCAATTGGTCGGCAGTATAATTTTCGTTCAGTCTTCCGTCAAAATAAATAAACTCGGGATAATTGGCATATTGAGATGGCAGCGGTCTGTTCCCTGAAATTACGACTTTTATATTTTTGTTCGAAATGATTTCAGGAAAAGTCTTTAATTGTTGCACGATTAATTTCAAAGTCGAATCGGCATCAGATTTTATATCGATCATTAAAATTAATGGTTTATCGCTTTTATAAACTTTTCCTTCTAAACTTTTTAGTTTTGAAGCCAGTGGTTCTAGATATAAACTTTTAAGTGTATTGTGCACCGCAATTTCTTTTAAAGTATGCGATACAAAAAGTTCATTGTTTACTACAAAAACATCGGCTTCAATAACACCAGTTTCGTTAGAATACGCTCCATAAAATGGCAGGGCACTGGCATAATCATTATGCGAATGTATGTTTGATGAACTGTACTCCTGTGCTTGTGCAAAGAGGAAAAAGGAAAGGCAAAAAAGGGTGAATATTTTTTTCATTGAAAATGTTTTTATTCTTTTAAAGCTGTAGGTAACTTTATTAGAAATTAAGTTATTGTAATTTTAAAGTGCATTTTTATCTGATGGAAATAACAAGCTTTACTTAAATACAAACCAGTCTCTTTGGGAAAAGACTGGTTTATACTATTTAAAATTTGATTGTACTTTTTTACAAACTGCAGACTACACAACAAGCCTGCAGTGTAAAAAAACTAATCAAAATGAAACTACTAATTACCAGCCTTGATTTTGGGTCAATGCGCCTTTACTTACTGCAATTTCATCTGGCGGTATTGGCCAAACATGGTGTATTGCAGGATTAAAATTACGTGCAGGATAAATTACACTTCCGTTATAATGGTGCAGCGGTTTTGCATAAGTTTCTTTTGCATCGCCCCAACGTACTAAATCAAAATGACGATCTGTCCATTCTCCTGCTAATTCACAACGTCTTTCTCTTTTTAAATCGACCATTGTAGCACCAGCAATATCTCCAAGTCCCGCACGATGACGAATCAAGTTGATTTCTGTATCTGCATTTTGCCCTTTCATTAATTTGGCTTCTGCCAGCATCAAAAGCACATCTGCATATCGCAAAAGCGGAACGTTAAGTGCCGTTGAAGGTTTGTCTCCATTTGCATTTACATAACGAATATCAATTCCGCCTGAAGTTGTTTTTGGATAACTAAACGGTTCCATATATTTTTTGAACTGATAACCAGTTCTGTTACTAGAACTTACAATATTCTTTCCTTCATTAAAAGTAACTACTTCTCCAAAATAAGTGAATTTATCTCCTTTTTGTAAAATAGTTGCACTGCGTCTTTTGTCTGTTGGAACATAAGTATCAAACAATTCTTTTGTTGGATAAAAATTTCCCCATCCATTGTAAACTCCCCATCCTTTATCTTCCAAACAAACGCCTGGAAAAATAGAACCTAAAGAAGTATTTTCTGAACTTGAAGTTACTGACCAGATGTATTCTGTAGACCAGTTGTTTTTAATTTTAAATACATCTTCAAAATTATCAAGCAGTTTGTGTTTACCGCTTGCAACAATCATATTGGCATATTTTATGGCGTTATCCCAATCTTTTGCATACAAATATGTACGAACTAAATAACCCCAAGCTGCTGTTTTGTGTGCACGACCATAATTATCTGGTGTTAACTCATTAAAATAAGGCAATAAATCTGCCGCTTTAATAAGATCTGCCGCAATGTAAGCGTAGTTTTCGGCTACGTTTTTAGCGCGCGGCACGTATACATTAGTTGGATTTTCTCTGTCCTGAATTGGTATTCCTGCGCGATCATCTCCATAATGATAAGCGAGTTCTAAATGCATCACGGCATGATTAAAGTAAGCTTCACCTAACATTCCGTTTTTTGTTTTTTCATCCAAAGCAATATTCGGAACATTACGAATTACATCGTTACAACGTTTCATAACTTCATAATGCAGTCTCCAAATGTCTTTTGTGTCAGACTCCGCTCCATCAACAATAAAGTTTTTAATACGTTCTGCGTTTTGTCTTGGTTTTGTTCCTATATCATCACTGGCATTATTTAGCCAGAAAAAACCACGACCATACATATTATCATTAGAATACAAATCATAAATGGCATTTACACCCGCTTTTGCATCTGCAGGAGTTTTCCAAAAATTTCCGCTTGACGGTGCTCCTTGTGGTACAAGATCAAGTTCGCTTTCGCAAGCTGAAGTACTTACTAACAGCACAAAACTTAATAATAAAAGACTTAAATTTTTCATTTTGTTATTTTTATTTTTTTAAAAAGTAGCGTTTAGACCAGTCATGTAAATTCGAGAAAGTGGATATTTCCCTAAGTCCATTCCGAAATTTCTAAGACCAACTTCTGGATCCATTCCTGAATAGTTTGTAATGGTAAATAGGTTTTGTCCTGAAACAAAGAATCTTAATTTTGCTTTTCCGTTTAACCAATTTTCTTTGATTGTATAACCAATCGAAAGGTTTCTTAATCTTAAGAAAGAAGCATCTTCAATATAAAAATCAGAAATACGACCGAAGTTATTGTTATTGTCTGTCGATGACAATACCGGTATATTAGTGTCTGTATTAGTTGGTGACCAAGCATTTTTAGATTCGGCTAATAAATTGTAACCTGGAAAAGAACCGTTTAAACCGGTATGTTTTACGGCATTGAAAACACTATTTCCAGCAGCTCCGCTTAAAAAGATATTCATGTCGAAACCTTTATATCTAAAGTTCGTATTTAAACTGAAAGTAGTTTTAGGAAACGGACTTCCAAGCACTACTCTATCGTTGTTATTTATTACTCCATCGCCGTTTACATCTTTAAATTTCATATCGCCAGCAACAGCATTTGGCTGATAAGCAACATTATTAGAGTTTACATATGCTTTTGCTTCGGCATTACTTTGAAATAATCCGTCTGTAGCATATCCGTAAAATGCACCAACCGGACTTCCTACCTGATAAATATTCGCTAAAGGCAAACTACGAACTCGGCTTAAGTTTAAAGGTTCCAGCGAAGTTAAATCGTCTTTAATAGAAACAATTTTATTGCTTAAAAATGCTGCATTTGCTGTAATATCAAACTTAAATTCTCCTCTTGTTTTTTGATAGGTTAAACTTGCTTCGATACCTTTGTTTTCAACATCTCCAGAGTTTACAATTCTTCCTAACGGAGTTCCTGAAACGCCCGGCAGCTGATCACGAACTAACATGTCTTTGTTTGTTTTTACGTAAGCATCTACAGATCCTAATAAGGTATTATTGAACATGGTGAAATCTAAACCTAAATTGGTTTGCTCTGAGCTTTCCCATCTTAAATTCGGGTTTGATAATTCGCTTTCTGCATAACCATAGTTAATGGTTGGAGTTGCTCCTATTAAAGCTTGAGTCTGCGTTAAAGGCACACTAAACTGATATGGCCCAAGATTTCCTAAATTTCCAATTTGTCCCCAGCTTGCACGTAATTTTAAGTTGCTCACGGTTGAACTGATACCTTTCATAAATCCTTCTTCAGAAATTAACCATCCTGCAGAAACTGATGGATATACTTTCCAACGGTTTTCTGATAATAGTTTTGAAGTTCCGTCACGACGAACGATTCCTGATATTAAGTATTTTTGATTGAAGTCGTAATTAATCCTTCCAACATAAGATGAGATGATTTCATCAGATAAACCTGCTCCTGTTTGTTGAATTAATTTTGCGTTTAGCAAATAACGTTGTGATGGATCTTCACTGTCAAAACCTGTTCCTTCAACCGTGTAAAAATCTCTTTTTGTTTCTTGATACGTATATCCTGCTAAGGCTTTAAGATTGTGTTTTCCAAATGATTTTTCGTAAGAAACAGTTTGCTCACTTAGTAAATCAGTAGTTGTTGCTGATTTTTTTGTCAAACGGTTAAAGTCAAAGATTTTTCCCGGTTCAGTAATTTTTGTTGAAAAATCAGTTGCGTTATCTTGAATTCTAGTATAACCCCAATTCGATTTAACTTTTAAACCTGGTACAATTTCCCATTCTGCATACGGGTTTATCAAAATTGTAGAAACAGGATTTCTGTTGTCTAGTCTTTTTAAATACGCTACAGGGTTTATTACGTCTCCGTAAGAACCAATATATTTTTCTGGAACTCCTCCAAATTGCCCAGAACCGTCTTCTCTATAAATAGTTGCATTTGGCGGATAAAATACTGCTGCCAAAATAGCTCCTGTATAAGCATTTGCAGTATTAGCCGTTTGTCCATCAGTTAATGAATAGGATAAATTTTCTCCAATTGTAAAATTGTCTGCGAGTTTAAAAGATGTATTTGCTCTAACAGTATAACGTTCTCCGTAGGTATTTAATAAAACACCTTCATTTTTTCTATAACTTCCTGAAAGAAAGAAATTTGATTTTTCTGTTTTTCCGTTTATCGAAAGTGACAGATCTTGAATTTCTCCTGTACGGAAAATTTCATCCATCCAGTTTGTTTTTGTAGTTCTTGCTGTTGGTTCAAAAGCCGGATCAAAAGCCGGAATTCTTGGTAAACCAGCATTATCTCTAGCAGTATTCATAGCGTCTGCATATTCTGCGGCATTTAAAACATCTAGTTTTTTAGCCACATTCTGAAAACCTCCCTGATAATTTACATTCACATTAATACGATCTGAAATTCCTTTTTTAGAGGTAATTAAGATTACACCGCCAGATGCCCTTGCTCCATAAATCGCTGCCGAAGCTGCATCTTTTAAAACACTGATCGAAGCAATATCATTTGGATTTAAAGTATTTAATGATCCGCTGTAAATAATTCCGTCTAAAACAATTAAAGGAGTTTCAGCGTTCAAAGAACCAATTCCACGAATATTAATTGTTGGCGAAGCAGTTGGATCACCTCCATCATTAATAACGGTAACACCAGCCACAGTTCCTTGTAATAACTCTGCCGCATTATTGTACGTTCTGCTTGAAGTTTCTTTCATCGAAACTGAACCTACTGCTCCAAGAACTTCTTTCTTTTTAACACTTCCATATCCCATTACAACTACTTCCTGAAGTTGTTTTACATCAGATGCTAATTTTACTGTAATGGTTTCGCTTTTGGTTACTTTAACTTCTTTATTGATATAACCAACGTATGAAAAGACTAATAAAGCTTCAGCTGCATTAATTTCCATTTTAAAAGTTCCATCAAAATCTGTTGTTGCTGCTGCACTTGAATTTTTATCTTTAATTCCAACACCCGGCAACGGCATATTATCGTCACCGCTGAAAACGGTTCCAGATACAATAATTTTATTTTGATCTGCAGCTGCTGTTTTTTGTGTTTTCTTGATAACGATATTGTTATTTACAATTTCATATCGAAGCAAAAAATTACTGCAAATTTTATCTAATGCTTGTTCTAAAGTTACATTCGATAGTTTTAAACTAATTTTTTGATTGGCATTAATTTGATTGGATTCGTACATAAAATGCACATCAATTTGATTTTCAATTTTTTGAAAAACATTTTTTATACTTTCATTTTCTACCTTTAATGTTACTCTCTTATTTGTATTGTTATTGTCTGCATTTGCTGTAAAACCTGCAAAAAACAAAGCAATAAGCAGGATTGCTTTTAACCAAGCGGTTTTTTTAATACTTTGAAACTCTACGACGCATCGCATTCGTTTTTCATTCATGACTTGTTGTTTTAGTTGTTTTTGGATTTTTTGTTTCTACGTAGTTTATTTTTAAATCTGATTATTAGTCAGATATTTTCTTTTTACTCAATCTTATATACTCCAGATTCTACTTTGTATTCGGCATTTATAATATTGCACATCAATGCCATTACTTCATTTGCTGACAGTTCTTTGAAATAACCGTTTATTTTAAGTGCATTTAGATTCTTGTTTTTAACTTCTATCGGAATATTATAATTCCTATTTATGGTTGCGATAACTTCGGGTAAAGGCGTTTCTTCAAAAACCATTATGTTTTTTCGCCATAACGAAATCGTATTTACGGGCACATCTTTAAAAGCTTGCAGTTTGTTGCTTTTGGATTTAAAAATCACTTTTTGTCCCGGAGTTACATAAACATTTTCATCTGTAATAGTCGACTTTACATTTACTCTTCCAGTTAAAACTGCGACTTCCTGCGTAGTGTGATCGGGATATGCCTGAACGTTAAAACTGGTTCCAAGTACTTTTGTATCCATTTTGTTGGTATGAATTATAAATGGATGTTCTTTGTCTTTTGCGACATCAAAAAAAGCTTCGCCAGTTAAGTAAACTTCGCGTGTGTCTCCATTAAATTCTGTTGGATATTTTAAAAGGCTTCCTGCATTCAGCCATATTTGAGTTCCGTCTGCCAAAGTTATTTTAGCACGTTCACCCAATTTTGTCGCATATTGTTTGATTTCACCGTTTGATTTTGAGGTGTAATAAAAAAAACTAGATATACTCATTAATAAGGTTAATGACGCAGCAATTGCCCAGTTTCTATTTTGAAGTGAAATTACTTTTGGTATTTTCTTAATTTGTTTTAATTCTCTTTTTAACTTAGAACGATCTGATACAATAAGTTCATTTTCTTCAGATAAATGCTCTGGATGGTCGTACCAATTGTTCCATAAATCCTCTCCCTTTATAGAAGGTCTTCCTTTTAAAAACTGTTTTATATCTTGATGTAATTTTTCAGGCATTATAATGTCTTTGTCTCTTTAATAGTATGTCTTTGAAATAGAAATTTCGGGTAGGCGCATTAGGTTACGCTTCTGTTAAGAAAATCTAAGTTTGTTAATGGTTAGAAAATCTTCAGTTGAACTCTCCTAAATAGGAACGCATGAATTTCAATGCATACGTAATATGATATTTCACAGTATCAATTGACACGTTGAGTTCGTCGGCAATTTCTTTGTTGGAATAGTGTTTTATTCGGCTTAGAATAAAAACTTCTTTTGATTTTTTTGGAAGCAGTGCCGCGGCTTTATCTACCGCTTGCTGTAATTCGTCATAATAAATCGAATCTTCGGTTGTATTGGTGCTGTTGTACAAAACGGTGCTGCTGTCTGCAACTTCTTTTATATATTGATCTGTTATGGTATGCGATTTTATATAATCTAAAGTCATGTATCGAACTGAAGTATAAATATAAGCGGCAAATTTCTTTTGAATTAATAAGGTTTTGCGGCGTTCCCAAATTGTGGTAAAAACTTCCTGAACGATTTCTTCTGAGATAGGAATTGATTTCATTCTGATATAAACAAATCGAACGAGTAAATCACGATATCGAAAATACAATTCATCAAACGCTTTGTCTTTTCCTTGTTTCAATAAATCAACAAGTTCTTCATCCGTAAACTTTTTATACATAACCATTTGTTTTCGCATTATCAGTCAAATAAAAATGGTTTCTACAGACGCTAAACTGAATTGTTTTTTGGGGAAGTATTCCAATTTTTAAAAATGACATACACTACAGTATTTTGTTTTATAATATGTCTGTAAAATTAGAAATGAGGGTAGGTCGACAAGGTTACGGTTATATTAATAAAACAACCTGATTATAAAACATTGTATTAACATTTGATGTTCTAAATGTTAGTTGAGGAAGAAATGAAAAATATAAAAACATTATAAAAGTGAAGTTGTAGATTTTAAATTCGAATACCGTTCTGTGCATAAAAAAAAGTCCTAATTTTCATTAGGACTTTTCTATATTTATCTCATACAGAGATATTTCAATAAAAAAAACCAGTGAAGTTAATTCACTGGTTTTCTAATTATTCTTTGTAAATCATCAATCTATATAAGATGATTTATTACAATGTCTTATTTTGTAATTCCAAACATCATTACCAATTTATCATTAAGATAAAAATTAAGAGTTTGATCTGCTACATCAAAACGCAGGTCTTTATTGTTTAGGTAAGATAGTATTTTTTGTTCTGTTTTATTACCTTCTTCACCAATACATGCCATAGCTGTAACGGCAACATTATTAAAAGAAACTTGATCGTCATTAGTTTCATAAGTTCCAGAGAAATTATTACAGCCTGTATTTCCGCTCACTTTCTTTTCAGCTGGATTAAATTTAATAGAAGCTCTGCCGTAATCTTGTCCAACATTTTCAAGTGCTATTAATTTCCAATTGTTTTTACCAATAAAACTCCAAAGTTCATTTTGAGTTGGTATCGAAAATTCCATAACAATTTTATTCTTCGAATTTTTGAACTGAACTTTATTGTTTTTCTTTACAATTTTGAACTTCTTATTTGTTATCGCTGCACTGAAATCTTGTTCCAATTTCATACTTTCAGGATCACAAGCCATTAAAGTTCCAAAAGGAGCAGCTGTTTTAATCTGATTTTTTGAAGATAACTTTGTATACTTCACATTGAAGTTATTGCAGCCGTTTTTACCACTGATTGTGCCAGTTTCATTATTGATTGTGATAAATGCTTTGCCGCTGTTTATCTTTTTACCATTTAACTGCGTTAAAATCATTTTTGTATTGTAAATTCCTTTTTCCTTATTTACAGGCGTTTTCGAAATAATCTTTTCCAATTTATACAGGTATGAAGAAGCATCAGCAGGAATAGGTTCTGGTCTTTTTGTTTTCGTAACCATTAGCTCATATCGGTTTCCTTTTTCAAAATTAAAACCTTCAATATGACTATAAAAAAGCTGCCATTCTTTATCATTATCATACCTTACCTGAAGACATTCCATAGGGCCAACGCCTTGACATGGTACTTTATTTTCTTTCACAAACATTTTTAAACTTTCCTGACCGTATGTAAATGTTGATAATAATACTACCACAAAAACATACATACTTTTTAATCTTTTCATCATTTTAATTTTTTAGAATACCAATTAAGCATTCTGATTATTCATGTTTTTTTTGCAGGCATGAATTGTGCCATTTTAAAATACAGAATGCTTTTAACTTTTTTTTATCACCAATTAATCTTCCTTTTTCTTTAACAATCTAACTACTACATACTGATAATCAACTAATTTAATCAATTAGAACAATAATCTTACGTTCTGTTTTATTTAAGATTATTATAATAGTATTTTTATTCCTCTTTTGGCTTAAAACTGCCATCGTCTGGATATTTGAGACTGTCTTTTAATTCTTCGACTCGTTTTGGATCAAATTTAGGAATCTGTAATTCACTGTTTTCTTTCCATTTTTTAACGGTTTCCGAAATTGCTGCTGCTTTTTCGCTTGACATAGGCGTATCTCGAGCCATATAAAGTGTTTGTGAAGGATATGCCAAAGATGTTCCGCTTTGTTCTATTATATCCATCATTCGTAATAATATATCTTCTTGCACTTCTTGCGATATTTCAAAAGTTACTGCTTCTATATAGGCCGTAATTTCAACTTTCAAAGCATCGGCAGTAATACCTGTAAAACGCACTATAGGTGGTGAATTTAGCACTGCAGGATGTGCATACAATAAAGATCTAAGTTCTACCAATAAATAACGCATTTGATCAGGTGTGGTTTCCATCCTAAAAGTAAATATGGGATTAAAGATAAAACGATCACGATGAGCATAATTTTCTATCTTACTTGCTGATAATTGCCCATTAGGAATTGTTACAATTGTACGCGCAGAAGTACGAAGTGTAGTCGAACGCATTCCGATCGATTCTACAGTACCTTTGATATCATCAACTCTACAATAATCCCCTACTCTCAACGGCTGATCTGCAATAAGACTCACACTCCCTACAAAATTTTCTATTGTTTTTTGCGCTCCTAATGCCAATGCGATACCTCCAATACCTAATGCTGCAAGTCCAGCAGTAACATCGACACCAATAATGCCAAGTATCGCAATAATACCTATAATAACGATGGCTACTTTTGTAGTACGACTTAAAAATAAAACAGCGGAAACGGCAGAAATACGACCGCTCCTGCTCATTCTGCTTCGTGTATACATACTTACAAAGTCAGTCATTCTCCAAAGCAGGATCAAAAAAGCAAGAATTCCAATCGTTAATATAATAATACTAAAACGCTGACGTACTACTATAGAAATCCCCATGCGCTGCGTAAATGCGACAAATAAAATTACCGTAAGATACATATGAATTGGCAGTGAAAAAGCATCTATAACGGCAGTACCTTTTTCACTCGCTGCTTTTTTCCAAAATTTTTGCACCAAAAAACCAATTACAAAAACCAGTAATCTAGCAAACAAATAAGAAACTAAAGTCATGATTACTACTACTGCCCAGTGCCCCACGGGAACATTTCCTAATTTTCGTTCTTTTAAAACAGCAGGTAATACTCTATCTAAAAAAGTTTTTTCTCCAGAAATATCTGCTGAAGCAATTGCCTCGACCGTTTCTGCAGAAAAAAGCCATAATGGCGGCTGGCTGTCATCCGATTGGTTTTCTACATAAAGTTGTATTGCTGTTCTGTCTGTAGATATACTTCCCACAAGATCAACACCAGTTGCCAGATCATCGTCTATACGTCCAATTTCTTTACTGCTGATAATGGAAGATGGTGAGAAAGTACCTCCTTGATCTAACAGCTGCTGAAAAGTTTTTGCAATACGCATTCTTTCCGTTGTTTTGCGATAGGAGCGTTTACTCAGCACCAAATATTGACTGGCGCGTAAATAATTTTGATCGCCAAGAGCTTTTATAAATCCGTTAACCGTTCCTTGCGGTGTTCTTCTTCCAAGTGAATCTTCTGGAGTTTTTGCAGGTTCTTCAGTTGCAGCTTTGTTCGTACCTAATAACTGCGCTGTTGCAGTATTTGGTTTTAACAATACTATAAGAAACAACAGAGAATAAGACAATAAACGTTTTACATCTATAATCATGCTTATATTTATTTAACCGATTTAAAATACTAAAAATAAGAAATATAGCAGATAAAAGGACTCTTTTTGATAAGAAAAAAGAAAATGACATTGCAATAATCACGTCTTAAGTATAAATAACATTCAAAATAATACTTTAATCTTTGTTTCAAAATCATGACATCCAAGGGTGTAATTTTTAAAAACGTATATTATTCTTAGATTCTAAATCCCACAAAAAAAGTCCTAATTTTCATTAGGACTTTTACAAATTAATCACATTTGATCAGGATAGTGATCTATTTGATTTTTTTGTATTTCAACAATTAACTTTATTCAATTAATGATTAAAGTTAAATTTTAGTACTCTTTTCGGAGCCAATTTATTTTGCATCAAACCATAATTTTGTTGTAAGCAAATCTTTTCCTTGAGCAGATACCGCTGTTTGATAATTGGATCCGTTAAGCGACTGCTCTGTTCCTGGGTAAAAGAAACGAGATGGAATTTGTCCATCCAAAACTGTAGACGGCCCGGCTTTCAATACAGGATAATCCAACCTTCTCCATTCTGTAAAAGCATCAAGACCTTGTCCGTAAAATGCAATCCATTTTTGTGTACCAATCGATTTAGCATAATTCGATGCATCATACTTTACAGATGCTTGATTAAGATAATTAGAAATAGCTGTCGCATCTGTAATTCCAAATTGATTAAACGATGCTGTAATTGCATTTTTATAAAGCTGTTCTGCATCTCCAGAAATATAACCGCGTGCTGCACCCTCTGCAAGATTAAATAATACTTCTGAATAAGATACAATTACTGCTGGTGATGATGAAGTCAGGAAATAAGTTCCCGGTTTTGATGTCTTCGCAAAACCTTGACTATTGGCATCGCTATTAGTTAATCCATTGCCAGCTCCCACATATTTAACTACACTTTTATCCGTTGGCAGCTGCGCATAAACGGGTAAACGTGGGTCAGATAACTCTGTTAATTTATCAACTAATGTTTTCGAAACACGAAAATCATCACGAGTTTCAAACCAAGCAGAAGCTGGGTTTTGTTGAG
Source organism: Flavobacterium sp. FlaQc-28 (assembly GCF_044007415.1). NCBI lineage: Bacteria > Pseudomonadati > Bacteroidota > Flavobacteriia > Flavobacteriales > Flavobacteriaceae > Flavobacterium > Flavobacterium sp. FlaQc-28. The sequence continues at coordinate 48,720 of NZ_JBIPCM010000012.1, read as the reverse complement.
GCGAACTCGTATATGTAAATTTAAAAGTATCGTTATTACTGCTCAATACTCCCGCAGCATCTGTAGTTGCATCAATCGCTGCTTGTTTAGCTAAAGCAGGTTCTTTATCTGAAATTCTCAACGCAATACGCAAACGAAGCGAATTTACCAGTTTTTTCCATTTTGAAATATCTCCTTTATATGACAAGTCACCAGTCACAGTACCATTTGTTGCACTTAACAAAGACTGAGCTTGTTTTAAATCTTCAAGTAATCCTGTGTAGACTTCTTTTTGTGTGTTATAAGCAGGAGTTACTTTTAAACCCGCTTCTTTGTACGGAATACTTCCATAAGCGTCTGTCAACAATAAAAATGTCCATGAACGCAAAGTCAAAGCAATCCCTTTATAATTTGAATTTGCCTGTTGATCAGAAAAGTTCAAAATCGTATTCAAATCTGTAATCAAAGTGGCATATCCAGTATTCCATAAAGAAGTAAAAGAAGTATTTGACACATCGTATCTGTCAGGCTCTGTATACTGAATTTTAGCCCAATGCTGTACAAACAACAAAGACGAGTTAAAGTTTGTATTATCGCCCCAATACAAGTCAGCTCCTTGCTTTAATGATCCAGTTAACAAATAAGGTGCTAATGGAGTTTCGGTTGCATTTGGATTTTTATTAATATCATCCAAAGTATCACTGCAAGACACGAACGTCAATGCAAATAGCGTTATATATGATAGTTTTTTTAACATGATTTCGTGTTTTTAGAATTTAAGATTAACATTAAGACTGTAATTTCTTGTTGTTGGTAAAGCTAAACTCTCCAACCCTTGAGCATTTCCAGTATTGAAAGCCGTTTCTGGATCAATATTTGGCGCATCTTTATAGATAAAGAACAGGTTGCGCCCCACAGCAGTTATACTTGCAGCTTCTAATCCCAGCTTCTTAACGAATGATTTATTTAAATTGTAAGCTAGTTTTACTTCTCTTAATTTTACAAAAGTTGAACTGTAAATATAAGCCTCGCTGATATTGTAGGATGCTTTGTAGTATTCCTGTGCACTAATCACTTGATTGTTTGCAGTTCCATCAGCATACACACCTTTAAAAATCATTCCATCATCATATACCGTCACTCCGCTTGGAGCAGTTCCGCCAGCAACTAGTGTTTTCGGATTGGTAGTATTATTGTTTGGATAATAGTAACTTAAACCGCCATTAGCAGCATCACGTCCCGGAAGAGTTTGCGCTAATACACCTGTATAATTTCCCGTTCTATTTGTTCCTGAAAAAAGCTCACCGCCTACACTCGCATCAACAAGAAATGAAAATTCGATATTTTTGTAAGTCAATGTATTTGTCACACCCGCTAAATAGTCTGGAGTATAATGTCCTAATACTTTCTTTTGCGGATCAGCTTTTGGTAATCCGTTTGCTCCTACTACAATATTTCCGCTCGCATCACGCTGATATGCTGTACCGTAAAGTGCCCCATAAGCCTGCCCAACAGATGCTAAAACATCAACACCTCCCGAAGTACCAATCGTATAGTTCTGAATTTGTTTATCATAATCCAGAATCTCAACTTTGCTGATATTCTTAGAATAATTTACACCAACATTCCATTTGAAATCTTGTGTTTGAATAGGACTTCCATCCAATTGAATCTCTATACCACGGTTATTTATTTTTCCTGCATTGATTAATTGTGAATTATAACCGCTTGAAGCTGTTGTTTTTATTTCCAGAATCTGATCAAAACTATTCGTATTATAATAAGCAGCGTCAAAATGCAATCTGTTTTTCCAGAAAGAAGCCTCTAAACCAACTTCAGTTGAACGAGTTGTTTCTGGTTTCAAATTCTCATTCAGTTTTTTCTGTGAAGAGGTTTGAATAGGATTCCCATCAAATGCAGTTTGAAAATTATAAACTGTAGACAATTGATACGGATCTGCATCATTACCAACTTCAGACCAGCCGCCGCGTAACTTTAAGAAATCAAGCGTATTGCTTTTTAAATTCAAAGCCTCAGACAACACTAAACTACCATTGATAGACGGATAAAAATACGAACGGTTGCTGCTTGGCAATGTCGATGACCAATCATTTCGAGCCGTAACATTTAAAAAAGCATAATTTTTATATCCAAATTGCGCCGAAGCATATGCACTATACACTCTTAATTTTGATAATGTATTGTATGATGTTAACGGATCTCTTGAATTGTTTAATGTATATAAATCAGGAACCGCTAAACGTGGCGCTTTTTGATAATTGTTTGCATCACTGTGGTTACGAATATTGAATCCGGCAAGAGCATCCAAACTAAAATCTTCACTCAGTTTTTTAGTATACGTAAAGATACCTTCAGTATTACTTTCGCTTACCGTGTAAGCATCTTCGGCATACGATCCAAAAGGAGTTCCATTTGTACCATACTTTATCGTATATTTTCTACGATCGTTATAATAATCAACTCCTGTACGGAATTTAAAATTAAGTCCATCTGCAAGTTTTGCATCCAAATGAATATCTCCTATTAAACGGTTACGCTGTTGACTAGTCGTATTGTAATAAGCATTCCAATATGGATTACTGTAGTAACTGTTGTTCCAATTTACGTCTCTATTATTTCTAAGCTGATTAATATCAACCTGACGTCCGAACCAAAGAAACTGCAGCATTACACCAGCTGCACGACCACCCGATGGCCCACCTGGTAAAGCAGGAGCATCTGTAACAATGTAATTTCCTGTTACCCCTACTTTTACACTTTTAGATATTTGATAATTGGTGTTAATCGTAAAGTTCGTTTTATTTACTTCACTATTTGGCACCGTACCATTTTGTTTTTGATTGTTTACTCCTAAACGAAAATCTGATTTATCATCTGATCTGGCTACAGAAATACTATTATCAAAAGTAATTCCTGTATTAAAAAAGTCTCTCACATTATCAGGATTAGCCACAAAAGGAACTGCCTGACCATTTGAGTAAAATTGAGGAATAAGGCGTCCGTCTAATTTAGGCCCCCAGCTTTCATCAACACCATCATTAATACCGCCCCCTTTACCGTCTACGTAACTAAATTTTCCGTTTGAACCCTGTCCAAATGAATTTTGAAAACTAGGCAAAGTGGCAACTTGTGAGATTGTTATACCCGAGCTAACACTTATCCCAAGCCCTTTTTGACTTTTTCCAGATTTTGTAGTAATAAGAACAACACCATGCGCAGCACGAGAACCATAAAGCGCTGCCGCGTTAGGTCCTTTCAATACTGTCAATGTCTCAATATCCTGAGGATTTAAATCTGAAATTGCATTTTTAAAATCACGAGTTGCACCTCCAGAGTTCAACTGTGAGTTATCTACAGGAACACCATCTACTACAAATAGTGGCTGATTATTTCCTGCGATAGAAGTTTCTCCACGAATAATAATACGTGAAGATCCCATGTCTCCTTGAGAATTTGTAATACGTACACCTGCCAGTTTTCCAGCAAGGCTGTTCAAAAAGTTCGTTTCTTTTGTATCTGCTATATCCTTGTTCTTAAGTGATTGTGTGGTATATCCTAAAGATTTCTTTTCTTTTGTAATTCCTAGTGCGGTAACTACTACTTCTGATAACACATTTTGTTCTTCAGTAAGATCAATTGTAACTGAATTTTGATTAACTACAACTTCCTTTTTTTTGTAACCCAAATAGCTAACTATTAAAGTATAAGGGAATTTTTGCCCTGTTTGGAAGAAAAATTTTCCATCTAAATCTGTTACAACTCCATGCGTGGTGCCTTTAATGTTTATTGACGCACCAATAACCGGCTCTTTTGTAACAGCATCGATTACTGTTCCTTCGAGTTTAGATTGAATTAGAGGTTTTGTCTCCTGTGCATTAATCCCTATGGAAATCAACAAAATACATAACCATGTATATCTATTTAATATTTTTTTCATTACTTTGTTTTAGTTTAATAAATAAGGTGAGCCAAAAACGGATTTACTCCATTCTTGCTTTCCTTTTAAGAGATGAACAATTTCTTTAAGCTCTGCCATTTCTGCTGCAACAGAAATGGTTTTTTATTAGCTGCATATTCAAAAATGAAATATATTTGATAATCTTTAATCTTTGGGTGCCTCTTGCATTTTAAACTCTACTAATTTGATAGAACAAAAGTATATTTTAATATAGTAAACCCAAAATTTTAATTGCTTTTTTTACAAAATAAATGTTAACTCTAGCAAACAACAATATTTAATAAACTAAATATAAACCACTTAACATATTTCATATCTACTTACTCGGTGTAAGATTTTTTTTAAATCAACAGTCTGAAATTAGAAATAGCAGCAGATCTTTAAAAGAATTATCAAAATAAGAAACCGTATTAAAACAAAAAAACCTCCAAAATGATCATTTTGGAGGTTCAGTATTTCTACAATTCTAATTGGTAAATACGACTTAATAAAAAACGAGTGAGATAAAACTCATTACAAAGAATATAAAATCAGAATAAAAACCGAAAAATATAACTCAAAAAAAAAATCCAAATTCCAATGTAAAATTGGGATTTAGATTTTATATATTGAAATTTTAGAAGTCTTAATCTAAAACAAAACTTACGCTGACATTTGCTGTAACTTCAATTTCTCCAATTGCTAAAGTTTCGTTTGAAGCACCTGCAGAATCCATAGCTTCTGCTGATTTCATTGCTGCATACATTGGTCTTGGGTAATACACCTGAGAGTTATCAGAGATTGTAAAAGCTTTACCCACTTTTTGTCCTAAAACAGAAACATAATCTTCTGCTTTTGCTTTAGCGTCTTTCATCGCTAATTTACGAGCTTCTGATTGAAGTTGCACTAATTTAGAAGTTTCAAAAGAAACTTTGTCTAAACGGTTAATCCCTTGCTGAACCAAACCTTCCATTAATTCATCATATTTTGATAAATCTTTCAATACAATTTCAACAGTTTGTGTTGCATTATAGCTGGTTTTCTTTTTCTCGTAGTCGTATTGTGGATTTAACGCCACTTGTTTTGTTTTGAAATCAGCTGTTGGCACATTCATTTTTTTGATGAATTTTAAAACAGCATCCATTTTTTCGTCATTTTGCTTTTTAACATCTTTAGCATTATTCCCTTTTGTTTCAACTGTAGCTGAAATACAAACCTGATCAGGGGCTACTTTTACTTTTCCTTCACCATTTACATTGATTTGAGGAATCTGTTTTGTTTCTTGAGCGTAAGACATAGTCATAAACATGATTGTTAAAAATAATACTACTTTCTTCATTTTTGTTATATTTAAGTTATTTGAAATTGGTCTTTCAAAAGTTGTGCCAGTCCTTATAACTTGCCCATTTTTGCCATACCAAAAAGTATCAAAATAGGAATTGCCAATAAAATAACCATTAAACTATGATCTACAATTAATGAAGGTTCTTTTATCAATGTAATTACATAACCGCCTATAGCACCGCCAAAATGCGCTGTGTGTCCGATATTGTCATTTTTGGCGCGCATTCCATAAATCGAATACAATAAATATAAAATTCCAAAAAGATAAGCCGGCATTGGTATGACAAAAAATATTCCGAGCATCATATCTGGCTGCAATAAAATTGCCGAATACAAAACTCCAGTAACTGCACCCGAAGCTCCTACGGCTCGATAATTATAATCGTTTTTATGAAATAACATCGTAAGCAGACTGCCAAAAATTAAACTTCCAAAATACACTAAAACAAAAGAAAAGGTTCCAAGCCATTGTAAAACAACGGGTGCAAAAAACCAAAGTGTAAGCATATTAAAAATCAAATGCATCATATCGACGTGCAAAAAACCAGATGATAACATTCGTATCTGCTCTCCTGCTCTAATACTTCCAACATGAAATTCGTATTTTCTAAAAAAAGAAAGATCATTAAATCCTTTATAGCTAATAAGTGCATTGGCTACTATAATTCCAATCAAAATGGTATTCATAAACAATATTTAATATGAAATGTAAATATAGTCATTCTCATAGATAACTCCGTCACAAACCAAAATATCGGTGGTTATTCATTTTTAAATTATATTTGTAAAAAAATATTACATGCAATTTATCGTTTATATACTGGCCTATCCTTTACTTTGGCTTATCTCTATACTTCCTTTTCGATTATTTTATTTACTTTCAGATTGTATCTACTTTTTGATATACTATGTTGTAGGTTACAGACGAAAAGTGGTTAAAGAAAATTTAGCGCTTACTTTGCCGCATTTGAGCGTTGAAGAGCGAAAAAAAATCGAGAAAAAATTCTATCAGCATATGTGTGATATGTTCCTCGAGATGATTAAAACGATGAGTATTTCTCCTGAAGAAATGGAAAAAAGATTCACCGTAACTAATCTTGATCTGGTGCAAGAATATGCCGAAAAAGGTAAAAGTGTCATTCTTGTAGCTTCTCATTATGCCAGCTACGAATGGCTTTTGACTATTAATCGTAAAATTGTTTTTCAAGGCGTTGCGGTTTATAAAAAAGTAGCCAATCCTTATTTTGATAAATTGGTGCGAAAAATACGTTCTAAATACGATACAGAATTAGTTGAAACCAAAAAAGCAATTCCAACGATGGCGCAAAATCAACGTGACGGAATTTTAAGTATGTATGGTTTAGCGAGTGATCAATCGCCAAAATTAGACCGAATCTTTCATTCAATGAAATTTATGGGAATTGAAGTTCCTGTACATACGGGTGCCGAAATGCTGGCTAAAAAGTATGACTTAAGCGTGGTTTTTGTAAAAGTAAATAAAATAGCAAGAGGCTATTATGAAGCTACTTTTGTATCATTAGCAGACAATCCAAACGACTACGAAAACTTCGAAATTACTGAAAAATATTTGAAAGAAGTTGAAAAACAAATATATGAAGCTCCAGAATATTATTTATGGACGCATAAAAGATGGAAACACAGAATTGAGAAATAATTCTAAATACATCTCAAATTAAAGTATAAAAAAACACCTCTTTCATTCATTTAGAAAGAGGTGTTTTTTATTTATACTGTGAAATTAAATTCCAGCGATTTCTTTTATTTCATCAATAATTCGAAGTGCCAAAACATCAGCTTCTTTTTGTGAAGGCGCTTCAGTATAAATTCGGATAATTGGTTCTGTATTCGATTTTCTTAAATGTACCCATTCAGTTGCAAAATCAATCTTTACTCCGTCGATTGTAGAAATATCTTCGTTTTTATATTTCTCAGTCATAGCAGTCAAAATAGCATCAACATCAATCTGCGGTGTTAATTCGATTTTGTTTTTACTCATATAATACTCCGGATAAGAAGCTCTCAATGCCGAAACAGTCATTTTTTTGTTTGCCAAATGAGTTAAGAACAAAGCAACTCCTACCAAACTATCTCTTCCGTAATGCAATTCAGGATAAATAATTCCGCCATTACCTTCACCGCCAATAATAGCGTTATTTTTTTTCATTAATTCAACCACATTCACTTCACCTACAGCGCTTGCCTCATAGTTTCCGTTGTGTGCTTTTGTTACATCGCGTAAAGCACGAGACGATGACATATTCGAAACTGTATTTCCAGGTGTTTTACTCAAAACATAATCAGCACAAGCTACCAAAGTATATTCTTCACCAAACATTTCTCCGTCTTCACTGATAAAAGCCAAACGATCAACATCAGGATCTACAACAACTCCTAAATGCGCTTTTTCTTTTACCACCAATTCTGAAATATCAGTCAAATGTTCTTTTAAAGGCTCAGGATTATGAGGAAAATGTCCGTTTGGTTCACAGTATAATTTTACTACTTCAACACCCATTAATTCTAATAATTTTGGAATAATAATTCCTCCAGATGAATTTACTCCATCAACAACTACTTTAAATTTTGCCGCTTTTACAGCTTCAACATCAACTAAAGGTAAATTTAAAACCTCGTCAATATGAATATCCATATAAGCATCATTTGGTGTAATCTCGCCCAAATTATCAACATCCGAAAAATCGAAAGCTTCAGCCTCAGCAATTTCAAGGATTTTAGCTCCTTCTGCTCCGCTTAAGAATTCTCCTTTTTCGTTTAATAATTTTAAAGCATTCCATTGTTTTGGATTATGAGAAGCCGTTAAAATAATTCCACCATCAGCTTTTTCAAGCGGTACAGCCACTTCAACAGTTGGCGTTGTCGAAAGACCAAGATCAATTACATTGATTCCTAAACCTATTAAAGTGTTTACAACAAGATTATGAATCATTGGTCCAGAAATTCTAGCATCGCGACCAATTACAACGGTTAATTTTTCTTTTGAAGTATTGTTTTTTAGAAAAGTACCGTATGCCGATGCAAATTTTACTGCATCAACAGGAGTCAGGTTATCTCCTACTTTTCCACCAATTGTTCCTCGTATTCCTGAAATAGATTTTATTAAAGTCATTTTTCTGCGTTATGGTTATTTTATTACAAATATAGAAAAGTTACTAAGCTTCCAAGTTGCCAAGGTGCTAAGATTTTTTAAATACTATAAAATTTTAGTAAAATAACATCTCAATTTAATAGGAATCACAAATGTTGTAAGTTCTTAAGAAGTCGAGATTTCTTAAGTGATGTAACCATTTCATAAAATACCAGACAATTTTATAACAAAATCATTTAAAAAAGTTTTTATACTTTTACAAGAGCGAACTTAGCACTTTAGAACCTTAGCACCTCACAAAAAATGAATTTCCTAGCCCATATATATCTTTCTGGTGAAAATGATTTAATCAAAATTGGCAATTTTATGGCCGATGGCATTCGTGGGAAACAATTTGAACATTTCCCTGATGATGTCCAAAAAGGAATACTGCTGCATAGATTCATTGATACTTACACCGATTCGCACGATACGTTCAGACAAAGCACTAAACGTCTTCATGAAAAATACCATCATTATTCTGGGGTAATTGTTGATATTATGTACGATCATTTTTTAGCTAAAAACTGGAAAAAATACTCGGATGAAAAACTCGATCATTTCATTAATCGTTTTTACAGATCATTGCATGAAAATTACCCAATTCTTACTGAAAAAACACAGAACTTAATGCCAACAATGATTCGGGAAAATTGGCTTTGGAGTTATCAAACTATAGACGGTATTCAGCATATTTTAACACAAATGGATCGAAGATCAAAAAATCAGTCCAAAATGCAATTTGCCAGCCAGGAGCTCAAAGAATTCTATCCAGAATTTGAACGTGAATTTGATCTTTTCTTTAAAGATGTTCAAGCGCAATCTAAACAAAAATTACTTTCATTATAAAATCAAATTGATCTTATAAAAACTCTTATTTAATCATGAAAAAAATCACCTTTATATTCTATTTTATTTCCATTTGCAGTTTTGCACAAACTTCAAAACAAACTGGATTGGTTGTATCTAAAGCTATGGTAGTTTCTGCTCGAGAAGAAGCTTCTAAAATTGGTACTGCAATTATGAAAAAGGGAGGAAATGCTTTTGATGCTATGGCCGCAACAGAGCTTGCTCTAGCAGTTGCATACCCATATGCAGGGAATATTGGCGGAGGCGGTTTTATGGTTTACCGCAAAGCAAATGGCGAAGTTGGGAGTTTAGATTACCGTGAAAAAGCACCTTTGGCAGCAACAAAAAATATGTTTCTAGACAAGGATGGAAATGTTATAAAAGGCAAAAGTACCGAAACCGCATTAGCAATTGGTGTACCTGGAACTGTTGCGGGAGTATTTGCTGTGCATAAAAAACTAGGTTCTCTGCCTATGTCTGAAATTTTAAAGCCTGTAATTGCTTTAGCCGAAAGAGGTGTCGTAGTAACTCAAAAACAACAAAAACAACTTGAAAATTACCATGATGCCATAGTAAAAGCAAATGGCCCAAATACGCTTATGGCGAAAGAATTTAAAGAAAAAGACACCATCAAATATCCTGCTCTTGCTAATACTTTAAAACGAATTCTAAAAAATGGAAAAGATGAATTTTATAAAGGAAAAACTGCTCAAATATTAGTAGATTATATTCAAAAAAACGGCGGTATCATCACGCTTAAAGATTTAGCAAGTTATGAAGCCAAATGGAGAAAACCATTGCAGTTTAATTACAAAGAATTAAAAATTACTTCAATGTCACCGCCAAGCAGCGGTGGTATTTGTCTGGCTCAAATTATGAAAATGATTGCTCCTTATGATTTGTCAAAAATGGGACACAATTCAGAGCAGGCAATTCAAGTCATTGTAGAAGCCGAAAGAAGAGCTTATGCAGATAGAAGTCAATTTTTAGGAGATCCTGATTTTGTTAAAATACCAGTAAAAGAACTTTTAGATGCTGCGTACTTAAAAGAACGCATGTCGACTTTTAGTTTTGACAAAGCTAGTTTATCATCAGAAATAAGAGAAGGCGAAATTAAATACAGCGAAAGCACCGAAACAACACATTACTCTATTATAGATCAATTTGGGAATGCTGTTGCTGCAACTACAACCATAAACGATGCCTTTGGATCAAAATACTATTGCGATGAATTAGGCTTTTTCTTAAATAATGAAATGGATGATTTTAGTGCAAAACCCGGCTCGCCAAATATGTTTGGATTAGTTGGAAATGATGCCAACAGTATTGCACCGCAAAAACGAATGCTGAGTTCAATGACTCCAACTATCGTTGAGAAAAACGGAAAATTATTTATGGTTGTAGGTACACCAGGCGGTTCTACTATTATAACTTCTGTATTGCAAACTATTTTAAATGTTTACGAATTTGGTTTAGGAATGCAGGAAGCTGTAAATGCACCTCGTTTTCACCATCAATGGCTTCCAGACATTATTACTTTTGAACCTCACACTTTCAGTACAAAAACATTCGAAAGTTTAACTGCTAAAGGTTATCTGATTAATGAAAAAACAACTCCTGTAATTGGAAAGGTTGATGCTATTTTGGTTTTACCAAATAAAAAACTTGAAGGAGGCGCCGATTTTAGAGGAGATGATAAAGCCGCTGGTTTTTAGTCTGAAAAAGATTTAAGCAGAAAGATTACGCAAATTTGAATGTTTAAAACTAAATTTGCACCTCACCTGAAATTTTAAAAAAAATAATGATAAAAAGACTTTTTCGAAGACTAGAAAGTATAATTGCTTTGTCGCAATCTGTTATGACACCAAAGCAATTCATTTTTTTATCAAGTGTTTTGGTAGGTATTTCATGTGCATTTGCTGTAATTGTTTTAAAGACATTTGCTCACAGTGTTTTTTCATTTGCAACATACATCAACGGAACTTTAAAACTGAGTTTCATCAATAGTATTCTGCCTATAATTGGTATTTTATTAACCGTTTTTGTGATCAACAAAGTTCTAAATGGAACAATCCAAAAAGGAACATCACAAATTTTATACGCAGTTGCCAAAAAAGCAAGTATCATCCCGAAAAAACAAATGTATGCCCAAATTATTACCAGCTCGTTAACAGTTGGTTTAGGAGGTTCTGCAGGTTTAGAAAGCCCAATTGTTGTAACTGGTGCTGCTTTTGGTTCAAATTATGCTCAAAATTATAAATTAGCTTATAAAGACAGAACCTTACTTATTGGCTGTGGCGTTGCGGCGGGAATTGCAGCGGCGTTTAATGCCCCAATTGCCGGTGTTCTTTTTGCTATCGAAGTTTTATTGGTCGATGTAAGTATTTCTGCCTTTACGCCTATTATGATTTCAGCCGCTACAGGAGCTTTAGTTTCGGCAATTGTATTAGATGAAAGCATTTTATTATCCTTTAAAAAACAAGAAACATTCGATTTCCATAATATTCCCTTTTATATCATTTTAGGATTATTAACAGGTTTTATGGCTGTTTATTATTCTCGAAATTTTCAAAAAATAGAACATTATTTTGCCGAATTAAAAATTGGACCTTATAAAAAAGCATTAATAGGTTCCTCAATTTTAGCACTTTTAATCTTTATTTTCCCAACACTATTTGGTGAAGGCTATGAAAGCATCAAAACACTATCTGAAACTGATCCCGGAAAACTGTTAGACAATACTTTGTTCGAAAGTTTTAGAAACAATCAATGGGTTTTTCTTTTATTTGTGGGTTGTACCATGATGGTAAAAGTATTCGCTTCTGGACTTACAATTGGAAGCGGCGGTAATGGAGGAAACTTTGCACCTTCACTATTCTTAGGCTCTTATTTAGGATATTTCTTTTCAAAATTTATAAGTTTAATCGGTTTATCGCATTTACCAATCAGCAACTTTACAATGGTTGGAATGGCAGGTATTTTGAGCGGTTTATTTCATGCACCATTAACTGCAATTTTCTTGATTGCCGAAATAACTGGAGGTTATGGCCTAATGATTCCGCTTATGATTGTTTCCTCTATTAGTTTTGCTATTTCTAAACGTTTTGAAAAATATTCGCTTGACGTAAAAAACTTAGCAAAAAAAGGACATGCCTTTACCAGCAATAAAGATTCTAACATTCTTTCGACTTTAGACATTGATTCTATTATACAATGCGATTATTTAACCGTACATCCTGAAGACCATTTAAGCAAACTAGTTGATCTAATTTCGCATTCAAATCAAGTCGTTTTTGCAGTTGTGAATAATGAAAAAGAACTCCTAGGAATTGTGCATTTTAATGACATTCGCGAAATTATATTTAATGCATATCGTGTAAAATACACTTTGATTAAAGATGTGATGAAAACACCAGCCGCAACAATTTCATCGTACGACAGTATGGAAATTGTAATGAGCAAATTCGAAAAATCAAAATCAGCATTTTTACCCGTTTTACGAAATGACAAATATTTTGGCTTCATCTCCAAATCTATAGCACTCGAAGCCTATAGAACAAAATTAAAATCCATGACAATAGAATAACCTTAATATCGGATACGTTAAAAAAAAATAATATATGAATCCGACAAAACGAAAACGCTAGTTCAAACCAGCGTTTTTTTGTTACTAATTGTAACATAAAGTTTTGCAGTCTAGTACAAAAAGAACAAATCAAAGTGGTAACTTTGCGTTTTGCTCAAAATTATGCTAGATAAAGACAACACTATTGAAGTTCTTGGTGCAAGAGTTCATAATCTAAAAAATATCGATATTTCAATTCCGCGTGAAAAACTTGTTGTTATAACAGGTCTTTCAGGTTCGGGAAAATCTTCTTTGGCATTTGATACCATTTATGCCGAAGGACAGCGTCGTTATGTCGAAACTTTTTCGGCTTATGCCCGTCAATTTCTTGGCGGATTAGAACGTCCAGATGTAGATAAAATTGACGGACTTTCGCCTGTTATTGCAATTGAACAAAAAACAACCAGTAAAAGTCCACGTTCAACCGTTGGGACTATTACTGAAATATACGATTTTCTTAGACTTCTTTATGCTCGTGGTGCTGATGCTTACAGCTACAACACCGGCGAGAAAATGGTTTCTTATTCTGATGAACAAATTAAAGACTTGATTATTCAGGATTTTAGTGGAAAACGAATAAATATTCTCGCACCAATTATTAGAGCTAGAAAAGGACATTATGCCGAGTTATTTCAACAAATTACCAAACAAGGATTCTTAAAAGTTCGTGTAAATGGCGAAGTACAAGATTTAGTTTCTGGAATGAAATTAGATCGTTACAAAACGCACGATATTGAAATTGTTGTAGACCGAATGGTTATCGAGAACACCGAAGACAATCAGAAACGATTGGCTGAAAGTATTAATACTGCCATGCATCATGGCGAAAACGTATTGATGATTTTAGATCAAGATTCTAATGAAGTTCGTTATTTCAGCAGGAATTTAATGTGTCCTTCAACCGGAATTTCTTATCAAAATCCAGAACCGAATTTATTTTCATTTAACTCGCCAAAAGGTGCTTGTCCGCATTGTAACGGATTAGGAACTGTACATGAAATTAATGTTAAAAAAATTATTCCAAATCCAAAATTATCAATTAAAAGTGGTGGTTTTGCTTCGCTTGGCGAATATAAATCTTCTTGGATCTTTAAACAATTAGAGACCATCGGAGAAAAATTTGGATTTAAAATCACCGATCCAATCGAAAAAATTCCCGAAGAAGCCATGACAATGATTCTTTATGGCGGAAAAGATAAATTTACAATAAACTCAAAAGATCTTGGCGTTACGCGAGATTATAAAATTGATTTTGAAGGAATTTCAAACTTCATAAAAAATCAATATGACGAAAGCGCAACGACCAGCATAAAACGTTGGGCAAAAGATTTTATGGACGAAATAAACTGTCCAGTTTGCGAAGGCTCACGTTTAAAAAAAGAAGCACAGTTTTTTAGAGTCAATGAAAAAAATATTACAGAATTATGTAATATGGACATTTCTGATTTAACGGCTTGGTTTCAAGACTTAAACAGTCATTTATCTGAAAAACAGCTTTTAATAGCTTCTGAAGTTGTCAAAGAAATCAAAGATCGTTTAAACTTCTTGATGAATGTTGGCTTAAATTATTTGGCTTTAAGCCGAAGTTCAAAATCTCTTTCTGGCGGAGAAGCACAGCGTATTCGATTAGCAACACAAATAGGTTCACAATTGGTTGGCGTTTTATATATTTTGGATGAACCAAGTATTGGTTTACACCAAAGAGACAATGAAAAACTAATCAAATCTCTAGAGCAATTACGCGATATTGGAAACTCCGTTATTGTAGTAGAGCACGATAAAGACATGATCGAAACTGCTGATTATGTTATTGATATTGGTCCGAAAGCAGGAAAATACGGCGGCGAAATCATCAGCATTGGAACTCCAAAAGAAACTTTGGCCTCTAACACCATTACTGCTCAATATTTGAACGGTAAAATGAAACTGGAAATTCCGAAAAAGCGCCGCGAAGGAAACGGAAAGTTTTTAAAACTAACTGGAGCCACAGGAAATAACCTAAAAAATGTTTCGATAGAAATACCTTTAGGTCAATTAACTTGCGTTACAGGAGTTTCAGGAAGCGGAAAATCGACTTTAATAAATGAGACGCTTTATCCTATTTTGAACGCTTATTATTTTAATGGCGTAAAAAAACCACAACCTTATAAAAAGATTGAAGGCTTAGAACATATTGATAAAGTTATCGATATCGACCAAAGTCCAATTGGAAGAACGCCGCGTTCAAATCCAGCCACTTACACTGAGGTTTTTACAGAAATCAGAAACTTGTTTACCATGACTTCTGAAAGTATGATACGTGGTTACAAAGCAGGACGTTTTAGCTTTAACGTAAAAGGCGGACGTTGTGAAACCTGCGAAGGTTCTGGTGTAAGAACTATCGAAATGAACTTTTTACCAGATGTTTACGTAGAATGCGAAACTTGTCAAGGCAAACGTTTTAATAGAGAAACTTTAGAAATTCGATATAAAGGAAAATCTATTTCGGATGTTTTGGATATGACAGTCGATGAAGCGGTTCCGTTCTTTGAAAACATTCCGAAGATTTACAGAAAAGTAAAAACCATTCAAGATGTTGGTTTAGGATATATCACACTCGGACAGCAAAGCACAACGCTTTCCGGCGGTGAAGCACAACGTATTAAATTAGCTGGAGAATTATCTAAAAAAGATACAGGAAATACCTTATATATTCTAGATGAACCTACAACTGGTTTACACTTTGAAGATATTCGTGTTTTGATGGATGTTATCAATAAATTGGTAGATAAAGGAAATACGATTTTAGTTATCGAGCATAATATGGACGTTATTAAACTTGCGGATTATATTATTGATATTGGTCCTGAAGGAGGAAAAGGCGGCGGTCAATTAGTAGCAAAAGGAACTCCAGAAGAAGTGGCTAAAAATAAAAAAAGTTATACGGCCAAGTTTTTGAAAAAGGAATTAGAGTAATAAACAGATCTTTGTCAAAGTTTGAAACTTTGACAAAGATTCTTACTATTGTTATATTTTAATACTAATTATTTTATATTTTAGTTTTAAAAACATAGAATATGAAATCAATTTTATTATTCATTGCAATATTATTATTCTCATTCACTGGTACTTCACAAACAAAAAAAGACAGCCTCAACAAAATTGTCCGTGAACGAATCAATACTATTCAAGAAACACAATCTGATAATCCTTATTTCACAAAACAAGAAATTGAAGAGGAATATGCAAATGAAAATAATACATTTCAAGCTTTAGCTAAACCCAGTGAGAATAGTGATTTAGCTAACTACTTTAAAATTTACTTAGAATCTAACCTTTTAAAAAAGATTGATTTCTCTACAATTAAATCTTCTTACATGTACAAAAAAATTTCAAATAATAAATTTAATTATACCATTAGATTAACTTTTGAAATAAATAAAAAAAAGAAACCAACTAATTTTCGCATCAATACAGGAAATAAAGAATTAGACAGAAAAGTTATTGAAATTTTTAAAAAATATCCTTTAGAAAAATTAGCACTTTCAGAAGCCGACAAGCATGGAAAAATCAGCATTCAACTATTTGTCAAAGAAAATAAAAACATCATAATAAAAGCAAGTACATTTGCTGTTGTTGATCAATTACCGATTACAAAAGGCTGCGAAAATCTTCAAACAAACTGGGAAGTCAATAACTGTTTGTATGAAAAACTAAACGAATATATTATACAGAATATTTCACTTAAAACCATTAGTGAACAGGATCTGAGAGGCGAAATCATTTTTAGTCCACGATTTTCTATTAATCCTGAAGGAAAGATTGTTAAAGTTAATTGTATAGCCCCCAATCGCATTATAAAAGATGAGATTGATCGCGTAATATCGTCATATGATCAAATATTGACTCCAGGAACTAGAAACAATAAACCTAAAAATATGTATTGCGACACTTACAGAACACTAACTATTAAAGATTTGAATTAAAAACAGCAATCAATAAACTCTTTTTTACTTTTCAGTTGTTTCACGCTTAAAGTTCATATAACTTTAATTCTTTGATAATGACCCAAAAACAAAAAATCAATATTTTTATTATACTTGATTTAGATTATAAACTTCCGTTTTTGTAACAATTCTAAAAAAAAGAGTTAATTTAGTAACCGCTTTTTTTCAAAATTTCAAGTATTTGAAGAAAGATGTTTCGATTAAACTAATTGTTTATTCGGAACCAACTGCCCTAGCCCTGATGGGAGCGGCATCTCCCGATTTAGAAAAGCAAGACTTTTTAGCCGTAGTTTTTGTTTATCGGAAATATAGTGGACAGCAGGACACGAGCAATAGCGAACTGACGAAGTAAATAGCTCTTTCCTTCGTCCACGCAAAAAAACAAATAGAATAATAAATTAAAATACCTAAAATGAGATTAGAAGATTTTGATAATGACGAGGACAAAGTAATTCAAGACCGTTTGAAACAAAAAACGTGGAATGAAATTAGAACAAATGACAGCTGGGCGATTT
The DNA here is from genome assembly GCF_044007415.1 of Flavobacterium sp. FlaQc-28. Taxonomy (NCBI): domain Bacteria; kingdom Pseudomonadati; phylum Bacteroidota; class Flavobacteriia; order Flavobacteriales; family Flavobacteriaceae; genus Flavobacterium; species Flavobacterium sp. FlaQc-28. The sequence continues at coordinate 31,298 of NZ_JBIPCM010000012.1, read as the reverse complement.
TTAAAATCATGGCCGAATTTGTAAATGGTTACGAAAGCATGGGACGTATTGGTCCGTGTGTATCTATTTTTGGTTCTGCGAGAACAAAACCAGACGATAAATATTATTTATTGGCTGAAAAAATTGCTTATAAAATCAGCAAGGCCGGATATGGCGTAATTACCGGTGGAGGGCCTGGAATTATGGAAGCTGGAAACAAAGGTGCGCATTTAGGAGGCGGAACTTCTGTTGGACTAAATATTGAATTGCCTTTTGAGCAGCACTTTAATCCCTATATCGACCACGACAAAAACCTGAATTTCGATTATTTCTTTGTGAGAAAAGTAATGTTCGTAAAATATTCGCAAGGTTTTGTGGTTATGCCTGGAGGTTTTGGAACTTTGGACGAAATGTTTGAAGCAATTACCTTGATTCAGACTAAAAAAATTGGAAAATTCCCAATTATTCTAGTTGGAGTTGAATTTTGGTCTGGTTTGATCGACTGGGTAAAGACTGTTTTAGTTGAAAAAATGCATACTGTAAGCCCTGAAGATTTGAACTTATTTAAAATCGTAGACACTGAAGATGAAGTTGTTGACGTTTTAGATAAATTCTACAAGAAATATGATTTGAGTCCAAACTTCTAATGTTTGAATTCTATATTAGTATAAAAAAGAGAAGCTGTTTTTTAAAACAGCTTTTTTTATGCTATTTTTACATAAAACCAAAATAACAGAACACACGTACATTAAAGATACAGTCCAAAATTTTACGCCAAATTCTTGAAATCATTATCTAAAATTATAATCCTTATTTTTGTTTTATTCAGTTCAGTAAAACAATACGGCCAACATCAATCTAAGATGGAAGTTGCGGTAAATCTTGAACTTAAAACACTAAATATCAAGCAGGATATTACGTATCGCAATACTTCTAACGATACTTTAGTTTCTATAGTTTTGAATGACTGGAACAATGCATTTTCAGATAAAAACACACCGCTTGCCAGACGTTTTTCGGATGAATTTTACAGAGGTTTTCACGTGGCTAAAACAACAGAAAGGGGAAATACAACGATTTTAAACCTGACTGATACTGATTTTATGGCACTTGAATGGGAACGAACTGTCAAAAATCCTGATTTTATTGTGGTCAGATTAAACCGAAAGCTGCGTCCAGGAGAACAAATTGATCTTCATATTACCTATATTGCCAAAATTCCGAGTGACAAATTTACGCACTACGGTTTTGATCAAAATGGAGGAATGAACTTAAAAAATTGGTTCTTAAGCCCTGCCCGTTTTGAAAATCACCGTTTTACAAAATACAATAATTTTAATCTTGATGACATTGCAAACGCCGTTACAAATTATCAAGTTGAAATAAAAGTACCAGTCAACTATTCGATTACTACCGATTTAAACTCGGTTTCAAAAGATGTTTCAAATCCTTTGTTCAGCACGTATTCTTATTCTGGAAATAATAGAATCGATTTTAATTTAATTATCGAAAAGCAAAATAATTTTAAAAGTTACAGCAATGGTTCTTTGGAAGTTCTTTCAGATTTAAGCAATAAAAAAATCAGCGAAACTCAAAAAGCAATTGTTATTAATAGAGTTACCGCTTTTGCTAACGAGTTCATAGGAAAATATCCACATGAAAAAATCACTGTTTCGCAAGCTGATTACAATCGAAATCCGTTTTACGGACTCAATCAGCTTCCTTCCTTTATAAGTCCGTTTACAGATGAGTTTATGTTCGAAATTACTTTTTTCAAAACCTATCTTAACAATTATCTAAAAAATAGTCTTCGTCTTGATCCTAGAAAAGACAACTGGATTTTTGATGGAATTCAGATTTACGCCATGATAAAATACATGGAAGAGAATCATTTAGATCAAAAAATGCTGGGCAATCTTTCTAAAATGAAACTCTTTAACAGCTACAACATTACCAATTTAACTTTTAATGAGCAATACAGCTATTATTATATGCTGATGGCTCGTAAAAACTTGGATCAACCTCTTGGAGATCCCAAAAACACTTTAATAAAGTTTAACGAACAAATTGCGAGTAAATACAGAGCTGGTCTAAGTTTAAGTTATTTAGATGATTATTTAAACCATAACATTGTACCTGAAAGTGTACAGGAATTTTACAATCTGAACAAAGAAGAACAAACAAATCGATATGATTTTGAAAAAATATTAATTAATAAAAGCCCTAAAAAAATCGATTGGTTTTTTAAAACAATTATCGATTCTCGTGATATTATTGATTACAAATTTTCGAGCGTTTCTAGAACAGCAGACAGCATTGCTTTTTCGGTTAAAAACAGAACGGGTATTTATGCTCCAATTCCTATTTTTGGACTTAAAAAAAATGAAGTTGTTTTTAAACAGTGGATTGAACCTCAAAAAAACGATTCGGTTTATCATTTTGATCGTAAAAATGCCGACAAAATTGTCATAAACTACGACAACGAAGTTCCTGAGTTTAACCAGAGAAACAACTGGAAGTCGTTAAAAACGCTTGCCATTACCAATCGTCCGATAAAATTTAATTTTGCAAAAGATCTAGAAGATCCGTACTACAATCAGATCTTATATATCCCTACGCTATCGTACAACTTATACGATGGCTTTACGCCTGGAATGCGTTTTCATAATAAAACCATTCTTGACAAACCGTTTACATTTGATATTACTCCTGCCTATTCGATTAAAGCCGGAACTCTCTCAGGGTCATCGGCTTTTGTTTGGAGCGAAAATTATCGTCACAGCACCTTGTACAATGTTCGTTACTCTATTAGTCAAAACTATTATCATTACGCTCCAGACGCCACTTATTTGCGTTTGAATCCAATGGTTCAATTTAGAATTCGTGAAGAAAATTTTAGAGACAATAGAAAACAGCTGTTTATGTTTAGACAAGTAATTGTAAATCGAGAAGCAAGTACTTACATAACAGACAATTCTAAACCAAACTACTCTATTTTTAATGCCAGGTATTCTAATACAAAAACAGAACTGATTAATCATTTTAGTTATATGAATGATATTCAGTTTTCAGGAGATTTTGGAAAACTTTCTGGAGAGGTAGAATACAGACGTTTATTTGAAAACAATCATAAATTAAATTTAAGGTTATACGCCGGAACTTTTATTTACAACACAACAAATTCGGATTATTTTAGTTTTGGTTTAGACAGACCTACAGATTACCTTTTTGACTATAACTTTTTCGGAAGATCAGAAACCACAGGATTTTTCAGTCAGCAGTATGTTATGGCCGAAGGAGGTTTTAAGTCTAAACTTGCACCTGCATATGCTAACCAATGGATGACAACTCTAAACGCCAGCTATGCAATCTGGAATTGGATTGAAGTTTATGGCGATATAGGTTTATTAAAAAACAAACACCAAAGTGAATATTTTGCTTATGACAGCGGTATTCGGTTAAATTTAGTTCCAGACTATTTTGAATTATATTTTCCAGTTTATTCTAATAATGGCTGGGAAATCACCCAAAATAAATACAATGAAAAAATTCGATTCGTAATTACCTTCTCGCCAAAAACATTAGTTAATCTTTTCACCCGAAAATGGTTTTAATTGAATTAATTTTAAACAAAAACATAAATAATTATCATTAAAATAACGAAAACAATAAAAATAACATAAATAAAATACGTAGTTTTTTGAATTTAAATACAAATAATTAAATTATATTTATTTTAAAGAATTATGATTATTAATTGTTTTTAAGTAATTTCGCAGTCTCAACATGACCCACAAGATTATGATAAAAGAAAAAAGCAATACTACTTTAACCTTTGAAGATTTCAAAACTGAAGTATTGAACGACTACAGAATTGCAGTTACAAGTCGTGAATGTAGCCTTTTAGGTCGTAAGGAAGTTTTAACAGGAAAAGCCAAATTTGGAATTTTTGGCGACGGAAAAGAAGTGCCGCAGCTAGCAATGGCAAAAGCCTTTAAAAATGGAGATTTCCGTTCTGGTTATTACCGCGATCAAACTTTTATGATGGCCATTGGAGAATTAACTCCACAACAGTTTTTTGCTGGTTTATATGGTCATACTGATTTAAATTTTGATCCAATGTCTGCAGGAAGACAAATGGGCGGACACTTTGTTACGCACAGTTTAAATGAAGATGGATCCTGGAAAAACCTGACTAAACAAAAAAATTCAAGCTCAGACATATCACCTACAGCTGGACAAATGCCAAGATTATTGGGATTAGCACAAGCTTCAAAAATTTACAGAAACGTTGACGGTATTACTATCAAAGACAATTTCTCGGTAAATGGAAACGAAGTGGCTTGGGGTACTATTGGAAATGCAAGTACATCTGAAGGTTTGTTTTTTGAAACCATAAATGCTGCAGGAGTATTACAAGTTCCTATGGTAATGAGTGTTTGGGATGATGAATATGGTATTTCTGTTCACGCGAGACATCAAACTACAAAAGAAAACATCTCTGAAATCTTAAAAGGATATCAACGTGATGAAGATTCTAAAGGATATGAAATTTTTAGAGTAAAAGGCTGGGATTATGCTGAATTAGTTTCTACATATGAAAGAGCCGGCGCTATTGCTCGTGAAGAACATATTCCAGTTTTAATTCACGTTAACGAATTAACGCAGCCACAAGGACACTCTACATCAGGTTCTCACGAACGTTATAAAAATGGTGAACGATTAGCTTGGGAAAGAGATTTCGATTGTATTCGTCAGATGCGTTTATGGATGATTGCAATCAATATTGCATCTCCAGAAGAACTAGCAGAGATTGATTTTGAATTGAAAAAAGAAGTTCTAGAAGCCAAAAAAGAAGCTTGGAACTCTTTCATCAATCCAATTATTGAAGATCAAAAAAATCTTTTGGCTTTATTGGAACAAATTGCTGAAGCAAGCATCAACCATAAAGACAGAATTAAAAAATACATTTCAGAATTAAGTGCGATAAAAGCACCTTTAAAAAAGGAAATTTTAGTTTTTGCTAGAAAAATTCTTCGTTTTGTTGAAGTCCCAAACAGCAAAATGCTTTTATCAAACTGGATTACTAATTATATAGCAGTTACTCAAGAAAAATTCAGCAGTAATTTACATTCTGAATCTGAGCAAAATGTATATTCAGTAAAAAAAGTTTTACCTGAATATGGAGAAAATGCAAAAGCAGATTCTGACGGTCGAATGATTCTACGTGATAATTTCGACGCATTATTCTCTAAATACCCAGAAACTTTGATTTTTGGTGAAGATGTTGGAAACATTGGTGATGTTAACCAAGGTCTTGAAGGAATGCAGGAAAAATACGGAGAACTTCGTGTTGCCGATGTCGGGATTCGTGAAGCAACTATCCTTGGACAAGGAATTGGTATGGCTTTAAGAGGTTTACGTCCAATTGCTGAAATTCAGTATTTAGATTATCTATTATATGCTATACAAATCATGAGTGATGATTTGGCTACATTACAATATAGAACCGTTGGAAAACAAAAAGCGCCATTAATTATCAGAACCCGCGGACACCGTTTAGAAGGTATCTGGCATTCTGGTTCTCCTATGGGAATGATCATTAATGCGATTCGTGGAATTCACGTTTTAGTTCCAAGAGACATGACACAAGCTGCAGGATTCTATAATACTCTTTTAGAGTGCGACGAACCGGCTTTAGTAATTGAATGTCTTAATGGTTACCGTTTAAAAGAAAAAACACCTTTAAACTTTGGTGAATTCAAAACACCAATTGGTGTTGTCGAAACCTTAAAGGAAGGTTCTGATATTACATTAGTTTCTTATGGATCAACTTTAAGATTGGTACAGCAAGTTGCAACAGAATTATTAGATTTAGGAATTGATTGTGAAGTAATTGATATTCAATCGTTACTTCCGTTTGATATAAACAAAGACATTGTAAAAAGTATTGCCAAAACAAACCGTCTATTAATAATCGACGAAGATGTTCCAGGTGGAGCTTCGGCCTTTATCCTGCAACAAATTTTAGAAGAACAAGACGCTTACAATTATCTTGACAGCAAACCACAAACACTTGCTGCAAAAGCACACAGACCTGCTTACGGAACTGATGGCGATTATTTCTCTAAACCTTCAGCCGAAGATATTTTTGAGAAAGTATACAGCATGATGAACGAAGTTAATCCTTCTAAATACCCTAGTTTGTACTAAGGATTTTTAGAATGTTTTAGATAAAAAAAAGCTCCAAATATTTTGGAGCTTTTTTGTGTTTTAAAAAGTGAGCATAAAGTTTGTCATTTCGACCGAAGAGAGAAATCACACTCGGAATTCGACAAAGATTGGAGAAATTCTGTTCGGAGTTACTAATGCGATTTCTCCCTTCGGTCGAAATGACATAAAATGAGAAAAAGCATCTTAAACTAGTAAAATCCGTTTTAAATCCGCGCTTTCGCGAAAGCGAATATGTTCAATCAACGTTCAAACTACGAGTAATTAAATATCACGCAGCATCGCTCTGGCTCTTTCTAAATCTTCTGCTGTATCAATTCCAATTCCAACATGTGTTGTTTCTACCATTTTAATGCGTTTTCCGAATTCTAAATAACGTAATTGCTCCAACTTCTCAGAAGCTTCTAAAGATTTCATAGGAAGACTGTAAAAGTCTAATAACGCTTGCTTTCTAAACGCATAAATTCCAATATGCTGAAAATAACGAACTCCAGCCTCTTTATCTCTTGGGTACGGAATTACTGATCTAGAAAAATATAATGCAAACTGTGATTGATCTACCACCACTTTTACATTATTTGGGTTATTGATTTCATCTTCATCTGTAATTTCACGCATTAACGAAGCCAAATCAATTTTCTTATTTGCATCATTCTTAAATACAGACAAAACCTGCTCTAATGGCGCGGCTTCTGTAAAAGGCTCATCACCTTGTACATTTACAACAATATCGACATCTAGATTGACAACAGCTTCTGCAATTCGGTCACTTCCAGACTCATGTTCTTTGATGCTCATAATTGCTTTTCCGCCGTGAGAAACGATTTCATCAAATATCAAATCAGAATCGGTTACCACAAAAACATCATCAAACAACTTTGTCGAAACCGCAGCTTCATAGGTTCTTAAAATTACTGTTTTACCTCCTAAATCCTGCATAAGTTTTGCAGGAAAACGTGTCGAAGCATATCGTGCCGGAATTACCGCTATTATTTTCATTGTAAATCTTTTTTAAGTAAAACAAATGTAACTATTCAAACCTAAGATAAAAAACATAATTACTGCATATCGTTATAAAACTGACTGCCAGTGTTTTAAAAAATAAAGTATATTTATCAGAAAAAAAATATGAGAAAATCGTCGATTCTGGTTCTGTTTTTATTGAATTTAACTTTTATTAATTCGGCTTTAAGCCAAAAAAATAATGCTGCTCCATTAAATGCATTTGCAAATCACATTTTTGACGGCGATGGTTATCAGCCGTTAACAACTTTAAAATGGAAATTTAAAACCGAAGGTAAAATCTTCTCCTCACCCATTACCAAAAGAGGAATTGTTTATATTGGCAGCGAAGACGGGTTTTTATATGCAATTGAAGAAAAATCTGGAAATCTAAAATGGAAATTCAAAACAGATGGAGCCATTCACAGCTCACCAAGCATTTTTGAAGATGCTGTTTTCTTTGGAAGTTTTGACGGTAATTATTACGCGGTAAATACTAAAACAGGAAAACAAATTTGGAAATTTAAAACGGGAGGAGAACACTGCATGGGAGAAAAAGGCGGCGGAGGAATGAAACCTGAAACGCAATACATGGAGGATTTATGGAGTTTTTACCTATCATCACCAGTCGTATATCAAAATAAAAAAACAGCTCAAGTTATCTTTGGAAGCAGCGACGGAAACATCTATTCGCTTGATACAAAAACTGGAAATGTAAACTGGAAGTTTAAAACTAATGGTCCCGTTCATGGAACTCCTGTTATAGATAAAAACAAAGTTTTTGTTGGCGGATGGGACGCTGTTTTATATGCATTGAATGCAGAAACTGGAAAAGAAATATGGCATTTTGCTACTTCAACCAAAATAGGTTTTAAAGGCATACAATCGTCTGTAACGGTTTCTGAAGGAAAAGTATATTTTGGAGCGCGTGATCCTCACTTTTTTTCGCTTGATGCCGAAACAGGAAAACTAATATGGAAATACGATGCTGAAAATTCCTGGATTCTAAGCACAGCTGTCATTACAAATGGAACTATTTATGTAGGAACTTCTGACACCTATGTTTTATTGGCACTTGACGCAAAAACGGGCGCTGAAAAATACCGATTCAAGACAAATGGTTATGTTTATAACTCACCTGTAATAGCAGGAAATACGATTTATTTTGGCGATTTCACTGGAAATTTCTTCTCTCTGGATTTACTTTCTGACGGAAAAAAATCAAATACTATAAGCACTGATAATCGTAAACAATACGCCAATTCTATTTTGAAAAATGATCTTTTAGATTTTGGATATGCTGGTCAAAACGAAGATCTGTCTTATTACGATAACAACAAAAAAGTAATGGATCAATTTTACAAATTAGGCTCAATCCTTTCTTCTCCTTTTGTAAATAATAACACTATTTATTTTGGAAGTGCTGATGGATATTTATATGCTTATAATTTAGAAAAATAGAAAATTCCATCAATCTACTTACTTTTTAACCTGATCTGAGAAACGCATTTTACCGCAAAGGGCGCAAAGATTTTTATTATGGATTACGTTTATTAAACACAAAGTTCGCGAAGCTTTATCAATATAGCTTTGCGAACTTTGCGTTTTTATAAGCTTTGTACATAAAAACCTTTGCGCCCTTTGCGGTAAAATTTCTACATAATTTTTACTGAGGTCATACTCAATGAACCTGCTAAAAGTTTATCATTGAACAAACTCAGTTCTTCTGATTTTTCTTTTAATCCTAAAGTATACAATAACGGTAAATAATGTTCTGGTGTTGGAACTGCCAATTGAACTGCTTTGTTCATTTTTTCGAAATCTATTAACGGCTGAAAATTACCGTCTAATAAATAACTATTTACCGTTTCTCGAGCTTCAATTGCCCAATCGTAACCGTAATTATCTTTATCAAAATTTCTAAAATCTACCATTCTAAGATTATGCACAATATTGCCGCTCCCAATAATCAAAACCCCTTTACGACGCAGTGATTGTAGTTTTTGCGCCAATTCAAAATGAAATTGACCAGATTTAGTGTAATCAATGCTCAACTGAATTACAGGAACATTTGCTTCTGGATATAAGTGCTTTATTACACTCCAAGCGCCGTGATCCAAACCCCAATGCTCATCTAAATCTACCTGAACGGGGTCTAAGATTCTTTTAGTTTCTAATGCTAATTCAGGACTTCCTTTTGCGGGATATTGTACATCAAATAATGCTTGCGGAAAACCTCCAAAATCATGAATCGTTCTTGGCATTTGCATCGAAGTAACTTTAGTTCCCTTAGTAAACCAGTGCGCCGAAACGCATAAAATAGCATTGGGCTGCGGTAATGTCTTAGCTAAGTTTCGAAAACCTGTAACAAACTGATTTTCTTCAATAGCATTCATAGGACTTCCATGTCCTAAAAACAAAACCGGCATTTTATCTGTATTCGAAAACGTTGACGAAATCGAATGTAAGTCGTTTAGTGTTGTCATTGTAAAATATTATTTTGCCACAGATTAAAAGGATTGAAATGATTTCAAAAAAAACTTTAGCACATCATTTATCACAAAAAAACTGTGAAAATCATTTTAATCTGTGGCTAAAAAATTATTCTTCAAAACTCTCGTCTTTAAATCCTATCAAATATAACTTATTTTTAGCACGTGTCATAGCGGTATAAAGCCATCTTATGTAATCCCGGTCGATGCCATTTGGCAGATAGGGCTGTTCGATAAAAACCGTATTCCATTGCCCACCCTGCGATTTGTGACACGTTATGGCATAGGAAAATTTTACCTGTAAAGCATTAAAATATTCGTTTTCTTTTACTCTTTGAAACCTTTTATACTTAGTCGTTTCATCTTCGTAATCTTTCATCACCTCTTCATACAAACGATTTGATTCCTCGTAAGTCAATGATGGAGATTCACTTTTTATAGTATCCAAAAGCAATACTGTTTCAAAAGGTTTTTGATCTGGATAATCGACCATTCTTATTTTTACCCTTACAAAAGTAAAACCGTACAATTCCTTGATTCCAAACATTTCCAGAACCTCAATAATATCACCATTGGCAATAAAACCAGCTTCATCTGTTTCTTTAAGCCAGAAATAATTATTCTTAACTACCATCAAAAAATCACCTACAGAAAGCTCACTTTCTTTAAACAAAATCCTAGTTCGAATTTGTTCATTATATTGATTTGCTCTTTTATTAGATCGTACAATAAAAGCGGTATCTTCAATACTATAATTACTATAAGCGGTATTAATTGCATCTTGAATATCATAACCATCTGTAAGACGCACGATGTCCTTAAACTTTTTTACGTTGAATCTAAATTCCGTAATAAAACTTTCCTTCAATAACTCGCGTAATTCTGTTGCGTTGAACAAAATTCCCGAGCTTTCTTCTTGACGCATTACCTCATCTAGTTCAATATGCTCAATTTCTTTATCGTAATGAATTCCTAGAGTTTGAATATCTAACGCTGGACTAATATCTAAATTTACCGGTGGCAGCTGTGCTGTATCTCCTAAAAGAATCATTTTACAATTCGTACCAGAATAAACATAATTAATCAAATCATCCAAAAGCGAACCGCTGTCTAAAGTGCTGTCTGAAATCATCGAAGCTTCATCGACTATAAAAATGGTGTTTTTATGTTTATTGACTTGTTTTGTAAAAGCAACTCCTCCGCCCGACGACTTTTTAGGAAAATATATTTTTTTATGAATCGTAAAAGCAGGCGTATTCGAATAATTAGCAATTACTTTTGCCGCACGTCCAGTTGGTGCAAGCAAAACGAACTTTTTATTAATATCGCCAAGATTATTTACAATTGTCGAGATCACCGTTGTTTTTCCAGTTCCCGCATATCCTTTTAATACAAAAATGGTATCATTAACTGGTTCGGTTAAAAAAATAGCTATTTTTTGAAAAAAAATATCCTGTTTGTATGTCGGTGCAAATGGAAATCTTTTTTGTAAAATGCCGTAAAACAATGCTGAATTCATAGAGAAAATTTGAAATACAAAGGTCGCTTTTTTTAATGGCAATGGCAATAATTTGAAACCATATAAGTAATGAAAGTAAACTTAAGATTATGCTCAAAATCTTAACCATTTATTGTTGACATTACTTAAATGATCTTAAAAATTAAAACAAACATACTCTAGGCTTAAATCCTGATCTTGCTTATATGATAAAGAAAACTTAACCTTACTTTAAAATGTTTTTGAAATTGTTTTTTGAAATTGCAATTATAATTGTTCCTTTTTAATTTGTAAGTTTGTAGTCGCCTTAAATTCTTTCTTGTAAAACAGGTAACGAATTGTAAATCAATATGTCATTACAAAACACTAACATTATTTCCAAAAATTATAAAAAACTTTCGATTCAGGTTTCACTGAATGGATTTTCCTTTTGCTGTTTTGATACTTTAAATAATACCATTACTTCGTTTAACGAAGTTCAATTTGATACTACTCAAAAACAAAATAAAATCGAGGACTTGTTTTCAGCTTCATTTAAAAATTATCCTGAATTAAAAGAAACCTACGACGATATTCTAGTCATTCATAACAACAATCTTTCGACTTTTGTACCAACTGCTTTATTTGATGAAAATTATCTAGGCAGTTACTTACAGTACAGTACAAAAGTATTTGAGTCTGATTTTTTTACTTTTGATAAAATCTCAAATTACGAAATGAACTCGGTTTATATACCGTACATAAATATCAATAATTTTCTAATTGATAATGTAGGATCTTTTGAGTACAAACACGTAAATAGTATTCTAGTCGAAAAAATTCTTGAAGGTTCAAGAAATAATGATGAGAAAAAAATGGTGGTAAACTTTAATCCAAATCATTTTGAGATTATCGTAGTTCAAAATCAAAAACTATTATTATTTAACTCTTTTGAATATCAAACTCCAGAAGATTTTATTTATTATTTGCTTTTTACAGCTGAACAAACCAATTTAAATCCGGAGCTTTTTCAACTGGAATTATTGGGTGCCATAACCCAAAACGATCCATTTTATGCGATTGCATACAAATATATTCGTAATGTATCTTTCTTAGACGTGAGTGCATTACAAGAAAAAAACAATTATACAACTGCTCAGAATCAAAAACATTATATCTTATTTCAATCATGAGAATCATTTCAGGAAAATACAAAGGACGCCGCATTTTTCCGCCAAAAAACCTTCCTGTAAGACCTACGACTGATATGAGTAAAGAAGCATTATTTAATGTTTTGAATAATCATTTTAGTTTTGACGGCTTAAAGGTTTTAGATTTATTTTCGGGAACCGGAAATATCAGCTACGAATTTGCATCACGCGGAAGCGCACCAATTACCTCTATTGATGGCGATTTTGGATGCGTTAAATTTATTAAACAAGTTTCATCAGAATATGATTTTGACATTGCGGCTACAAAAAGCGATGTTTTTAAATTTCTGGAGAATTGTAAAACATCATACGACATTATTTTTGCCGATCCTCCTTACGGATTAGATCAAAACACTTTTGAAAAAATTGTTTTAACGGTTTTCGAAAGAGATTTACTTCACGACGATGGTATGATGATTATCGAACATTCTAAATACACAAAACTAGATCACTTAAGTAATTTTTCATTTCAAAAAAGCTACGGAGGTTCGTTCTTTAGTTTCTTCGAATTAAATTCAACAGATGACGATGAGGAATTACCAGGTGATACTCCAATAAAAATTACGGAAGAAGACGAAGGATAGTTTTTCTTTTACAGCACAAAAAACCTTGAAATTTCAAGGTTTTTTCTTTTTAAAGCTGGAATTAGATCCAAGGTAATTATTAAACTGTTTTTTTTTTAAGATGCTGTTTCAGAAACATCAGTTCTAAAACTGTCTTTTTTACTAAACTTTCTTGTAATCAAAATTACAGATCTTCCTTCTGCTTCATATTTTGCAGATGGATTTTGAATAATTTCAATAGTTTTAATATCGGCTGAAGCCAAAGCATTCAAAGCATTCATTCCTGCTTTTTGATTGTCAATATAAATCAACGGATTTCCTTTTCCCACAACCGTAATACTTTCTTTATCTGGGCTCACTAAAACAGTTGGTAATTTCGCCAGCAAATCGACTGTATTTTGAATTGAATTGTAAATAGAATTAGCAACATCAACTTTTATATTTCCGTTCGAGTTTGTAAAAATCTATTTATTCTGATTAACAACAACTTCATTCAATTGATTTGAAATCGAGTCTTTGGGAGTTTCATTTTGTGCATTTGCAATAAACGAAAGAACAAAAAGTAAAAGTGCTAAAAGGAGTTTTAATGGCATACAAAGTTTTTTTGTTTTGAGATGATGCAAAAATGCTTCTAAAAAAGAGCTGCGAAGGTTAATTGAAGGTTAATGCGGAGTTAATGTCTAGAATATCTTGTAAAAGCACTATTTTTGAAATGAATTTTACATTTATGAAACAAAGAATCAATTTATTAATAACACTTTCGGTTGTCGCATTACTTGTTTTGTCGACCGTACAATGTTATTTGGTAAAAACTGCTTACGATTATAAAGTGGCTCAGTTTCATACGCAGATTAAGAATGAAATTGCAGCAATTACAAATAATTACAGCGATATTGACGCCGCTTTAGTTTCTAAAAAAGAAGCGCTTTACAAGAATTTATCGGAACAATATATTAAAGGCAAAAAATCTAAAATTGATATTAAAAAAGGCATTCTAGAAAGCGAGTCTAATGATGCGTTAACGCAAAAAATTCGACAAAAATTCGAAAGAGATTTACCCAATTTCAAAATTGACTTTGCTATTGTTCTAAACAAATTTATTCTTTACAAAAACGCTAAAAAAAGAGATACAGTTTTCTCTGAAAAGCCTTTTATACAAAATAAATTATACGGAAACCTAAATTCGCTGAATAACGCTTTTTTAGTTCGAAATTATGTTAGAACTACAAACGGAATTTTTGAAAATCAAGACTATAAATTACTTACCGAAGATTCAATGTATGTTTCGATTATCGATTGGGAATTGATTATTTTAAAACGAATGACTTTTATTCTTGCTTTGTCATTATTATCAATTCTTACACTCATTTCGCTTTTTGTAATCGCACTTAAAGCTTTAATTAAGCAAAAAAAAGTAAGTGATGTAAAAACAGATTTTATCAATAATATTACACATGAACTTAAAACTCCTTTAGCAACATTGGGCATTTCGACCAAAATTTTAGAGCAGAAAAACATTCGTGACAACGACGAAAATTTCAATTCAATTGTCAATACAATTTCACGTCAGAACAATCGTCTTCAAAGTTTGATTGATCAAGTTATGGCAAATTCTTTGGCCGAAAATGAAATCGAATTGCAAAAGGAAAAAATTGAAACTGAGCATTTCCTGCAGATAATTGTTGATGATTTTAAAATTGCTTTTCCAAAAATCAATCTTAAAACTGATTTTCAAACTCAGAAAACTATTTTAGTTCTAGATAAATTCCATTTAACTACAGCTCTCTTAAATGTTTTAGAAAACGCCGTAAAATATGGCTCGAACACAATTACCGTAAAAACAAAAATCGTAGAAAATCAGTTTTCTATTTGTTTTGAAGATGACGGAATTGGAATTGCAAAAAACAAACAATCACTTCTTTTTGATAAATTTTATCGTGTAGAACAAGGAAATCTTCACAATACAAAAGGTTTGGGTTTAGGATTATATTATGTTGATCAAATCGTAAAAGCGCATCAGGGTTCTGTTAACGTTATTAGCGATTTAGGAAAAGGAACTCAGTTTACTATTTTATTAAAAGTTTAATTATCCTATTTTGAAAAAATTACTTTTGGCTGAAGACGATTTTGACTTTGCAGCAATTTTAAAACAATATTTAGAGCTTCACCAATTTGAAGTAACTTGGGCAGAAAATGGCGAAATAGCTTTAGACCATTTTAAAAACCAAACTTTTGATATTTGTATTTTGGATGTAATGATGCCCAAATTGGACGGATTTTCATTGGCTGAAAAAATGATTACAATCAATCCTGAAACTCCATTTATTTTTCTAACTGCAAGAAAGCTGCAAGAAGACAAAATCATTGGATTAAAACTAGGCGCTGACGACTATATAGCGAAACCTTTTGAAGTCGACGAACTGGTTCTGCGTTTGCAGAACATACTTAAGAGAATCGAGCAAAAGAGAAGTTTAGACGGAAATAATACAATTGTAATAGGTTCGTATATTTTTGATAACGAGCGTTTAACTCTAAATAATAGAAATCACGTTCAGCAGCTCACAGAGAAAGAAGCTTCGCTTATTGAATATTTATATCTGAACCATAATCAGTTATTAAAAAGAGAACAAATTTTAATGTCTGTTTGGAAAAAAGATGATTATTTCTCGGGGCGCAGCATGGATGTTTTTATCAGCAGGCTTAGAAAATATTTTAATTCAGATCCAAAAATCAGCATTGAAAGCGTTCGAAGTATTGGCTTAGAATTTAAAATAGAAAAACCTTGACGAATCAAGGTTTTTCTATTTTAAACGAGTTTTATTTTCCAATTACCCAGCCCAAAGTAAAATTTATAATTGGAACAAATTCTGTATCATATTCATCAAAATTCACTCCTGGTCCAGCATTAAATTCTAGATTAAACCTTCCTTTATAAGTACGCTGCAATCCCCAAAGAGCACCCAGCGTAAACGAAGAAGAAGCCTCTCTGTAATTATCATTTGTAGAAATAGAACCAAAGCTGTAAACTGCATTTGCAGCTAAATAATTTCCTGAATTTCTTGCTGTTCTTTTTCCTTTTCCTGCTCTTTTTTCAAGATTATAATAATGACGAAACTGTTCATTAATAGTAGGATAAATTGCAAAATTAGAATTGCTTGAATTGGCTTGAAAACCTAATCCTAAACTTGCTTCAGAATACAAAGTATTCTTAGAATTAAAACCGTGCTCATAAACAAATCCGGGCAGCAATAAATTTATTTTAAATTGATGTTTTACTACTGCAATTGGTGCATCGTCTTGCGCATTGATCACGTTTATAAAAAGAACAGAAAGTAATAGAAATAGGTAATTTTTCTTCATTGATTGTTTTTAAATTGGTTTGAGCAAAAATAGCATTAAAAACATACTACAACTTAAAAAAACAAATTATTTTCTTACAGATATTATGCGTTATTTAATTAAAACAGCGGCAATCTTTTCATAAAGAGGCGTTTTTACTCCGTATTTCTTTCCTTCGTTTACAACAAATTGTGTGAGCGAAACTGCTTCAGTATTTTTACCTGCAAGTAAATCTCTGTGCATCGATGATGTTGCTTCTTTTGGAGATTTCTCTAACTTTATAATAGTTTGCGCCACAATATCTTCTGGAAGTTTTAAACCTTTTGCCTGCGCCACATCCTCGATTTCATGAAGCAGTTCGATATAAATTACTTTAGATTCTAAATGATGCAGTATTTCGCCAATATTCTGATTTAAATAAGAAGTCACAGAAGCTAATGCCGAAATAAAAATAAACTTCTCCCAAACTGTTTCTTCAATATTTGTAACTAAGTAACTTTCTATTTTTGCTTTTTTGAAGATATTTTGCAGCTCTTCCAATTTTGAAAATGGTGCAGTTTTAGAACCAAAAAATAACTTTTCGTAAAAGCCAATTTTACGAATTGTTCCAGGCGAAAAAATCATTGAAATAATATAAACACAACCTTGTAAAACTTCATTTTCAGGAAATATTCTTTGAATCCTTTCTTGTGCGTCAACGCCATTGTATAAAGGTAAAATTACAGTTTCGTTCTTAACCGATTTTTTCAAAGACATTAAACTTTCTTCAATATCATAGGTTTTAGTTGCACAAATTAAATAGTCTAACTTACCAATTTCGTCAGGATTATTAGAAACTAAACTAGGAAAAACAGTTGTTTCAGCATCATCAGTTACAATTTTTAATCCGTTTTCGGCAATCGCTTTTTGAGTTTCACCGCGCGCAATAAAGATCACTTCAACATCATCAGACTTATAATACGCTTTCGCTAAAAGTCCGCCAAAATAGCCGCCAACGCCGCCAAGTCCTAAAATTCCAATTCTTTTCATAATCTTTTTTTGTCGCTAATTACACCAATTATCACGCATGATTTTGTCATTTCGAGGAACGAGAAATGACAAAGAAAACCGTTTCTCACCCGTGCACGAATATTACTCCTCCAAAATAGGATTCAAATCAAGTTCTGTAAAATCCCTTTCGGTTTTCGAAATTATAATTGTCGCCACCGTGTTTCCAATTAAGTTGGTAATGGCTCTGGCTTCACTCATAAATTTGTCTACTCCTAATAGAAACGCTAAACCTTCAACTGGTATTTTATGAAGTGCTGTTAAAGTAGAAGCTAAAACAATAAATCCGCTTCCCGTAACACCTGCGGCACCTTTTGAAGTAATCATTAAAATACCAATAACGGTAAGAATTTCGAAAAAACTCAAATGCACATCATACAACTGTGCCAAAAATATCACCGACATCGATAAGTAAATTGAGGTTCCGTCGAGGTTAAAAGAATATCCTGTTGGAATCACCAATCCTACAACTGATTTACTGCAGCCCATTCGCTCAAGTTTCACCATAATACTTGGCAAAGCAGCTTCTGAAGATGATGTACCAAGAACCAATAAAAGTTCTTCTTTAATATATTTTAAAATCGAAAGAATACTTATTTTATAATAACGCAGAATGCTGCCTAAAATTAGAAAAACAAACAATGCCATGGTTAAATAAACACAAAGCATTAATTTCCCAAGCGGAATTAAAGTTCCTAATCCAAATTTTCCAATTGTGTATGCCATTCCGCCAAAAGCTCCTATTGGCGCTAGATACATAACATATTTTAAACCAAAGAAAACTACATTTGAAAAACGCTCTAAAACTAAAATGGTTTGTTCTCTCTTTTTATAAAAGTTTAAAGCGATTCCGCATACAATTGCCGCTAGTAAAACCTGAAGCGTAAAATTGGAAAGAAAAAACTCCAGCCACGAAAAATCTTTTGCTGCACCATTTGTATATTGACTTGCATCGCCTAAAGTTAATCCCGATTTATCAATTTTTCCAGGTTTAAAAATATAAGCAACCGCAACACCAATCGCTAAAGCTACAGTAGAAACAACTTCAAAATAAGCTAAGGCTTTCACGCCAATTCGTCCTACTTTCTTTAAATTACCCATTCCAGAAATTCCCAAAACAATCGTCAAGAAAATAATGGGGCCAATAAACAACTTGATAAGACTTATAAATTTCGCACCTAAAATTTCCATTTTCACACCATTTTCAGGTGAAAAATGCCCAAGTAAAATACCCGCAATTATGGCTATTAAAACCCAAAAAGTAAGATTTGTGATTATGGTATTAAAAAGACTTTTTTTTGCCTTTGAAGAAGATTTTGGAGTGGTTATATTCATGAAAGCAAGTTAGTAGAGTTTCACAAATATATAAAAAAAGCAGACCTATAAGCCGGATTCTGTCCTTGATAAATCAAGGCCTTATCATTTATCTAGATTCCGAATTACTTCGGAACTCGAGCTACCTACCCTTCAACAACGAACGAGAAGCCCTTAAATGTTGATATACTTGGTATTTCACCGCATAGAGTTTACCTGGTTTCACTACAGCATTACCTGTACATACTTTCTGCTGCACTTGTCCTAATTCCTCCCGATAGCTATCGGGAGAGACCGACGGGCGTTACCCGCTATGCTTCTCTGTGGTGTCCGGACTTTCCTCCCCTCCGATAAAATCGGAGCGGCGATAAGGCGGTCTGCGCTGCAAAAGTAACGATTTATGAACTAAGAATAATGATTTTAAATTTCCGTTTTTATGAGTTTTATCATAACTTTTTAATTTTAAAATAGTTATCTTTAAAATTCGATAATTTTAAATTCAAATATTATGATTAGGATGTATCACTACGCAACTGTTTCAAAAGCTTTAGATCAATTGCATGAAAAAGGGTTTACGTGCGATTTTAATCTCAACTCAGACATTCTTAAAAAAAATCCTGAGAAATTTGAAATTGTACATGTGTATCGATACGAAGGGGAATCAGACCCAGGCGATGAGGCAGTTGTATACGGAATTAAGTCCAGTAATGGCAAAAAAGGTGTTTTTGTAGCAGGTTTTTCTGCCGATGCAGATCAGGAAACTGCCAAACTTTTATTTGATTTAAGTATTAAAGGAAGGTAATTTTCAGGACTCAATCCTGTTATAACTTTTCATTTCATTAAAGTAATCACAATCTATGTCATCTTGAAGAATTAAGAAATTTTCATTAGCAGCTCGCCGAAAAATTGATTATTTACATTGCTGAGTTTCTTGCGAAAATTATTCGTTCCTCGAGATGACATAAAAAAGAAGGTAATTGTTTATTCATGCTGAGTTACATCATTATACTGCCAAAGTACATTTATAATTTTCCATTCGCCATTTGTTTTTACAATGTGCATATAATCTATCCATGCATCAGCCAATAATTTTACCGACGCTGTTTTTGCAGAAACATCTAACAATTTGATTTCTTTTCTTGGATTTTTTGGGAACTTATCGCCTTTTACATTGTAAGTTTCTGCCAGTATAACCATGTTTTCAGCAAAAAACTCCGAGATATAATCTTTCTGTGCCGCTTTATTTCTAAAAACTGATCTTTTTACCATTCTAGGATGCAAGGCACTTTCCATCAATTTTGGATTTGGAGTATGCTGTGCTTCAATGTAAGCCAAAGCAACTCGTTTAATCTCTAACGAATCTTGTTTAGTTTGTGCTTGAATTTTAAAAGAACTAATTATAATTACTATAAGTATTAAATATTTTTTCATGCAAAATGGGATTAGGATTTATTATTTAAAACGTTCTAAAATTGTTATCAATAGAAATTAACTTCCAAGTTTTCCATAACGTTGTTGTTCAGAAAAATACAGAATTACTTTCTTTCCGTTTTTTTCGTATGGATAAAATAATTCATAATAACCATTATGCGAACTGTAACGCAATTCGTTGCTTCCTTTCTCAAAAACACTTTTCAAATAATCTCTCTCTTCTTTTGTAGTTTTATAAATAAACCGCTGTTTTTGTGGATGAATAGTGTCTTTCAAATTTCCTTCATAATAATCACTAAAGCCCAAATAAACCTGAGAGCCTTTAACTGAATCTTTTACAATCACAGTAACATTGGGAAAATTTTTATCTGTCTTAGACAAAATATCCAAAATATCAGCAGTCTCTTTTATATAGCTTTCAGAAAAACTATAATTTACTAATTTATCGCTATTTGCTTTATTAATTGCAATAATTGATTCAGCCGATTTAATCAATCGCTCTTCTTTTTTAGCCGAGGTTAAATAATCTCCGCCAAATAAAATGACAGCAATAAGAGGAAAAATCAAAATCAAAGTCAAAAACCGCAATCTATTTGATTTATTATTTACTGCATCTAGATTATGTTTTTCAGCAATTCTAGTCAAATTGAACATTAAATTGATAATCAGAGACCCTACCATCAAAGCAAGAATTCCTAAAATGCTTAGATAAAATGTTTCAGTCATATTCTCTTTAAACACTTTTAAACCAAAAACCTGAATGGTTATAAAAGTAAATACCCAATACACTAATAAGAGTATAGACGTAATCCCGATAATGTTGCTTAATCTAACTATTTGTTTTGCGTTCATGAATTATCAAATTAATATTTTTGTTAATTGGTCATTTTAGTTTTGGATTAAAAATAGTACATTTTTTATTACAAAAAATTAATTATTATTGTATTCAAAATCAACTTTATGAAGTTTAGATACATTTTTGTTTTTGCATTCTTTTTTATTTGCACCAATTCTTTTTCATGTGATTGTAAGCCAATTGACCGAGAAAATATGATAGAAATAGGATTAAAGTATGAAATTGTGTTTTATGGAGAAGTTACAAAAGTAGATTCAATAAACAGAATATATACTTTTAGAATCATAGAACTCTTTAAAGGAAAATACAATTCTCTATTCATTACGCAAAAGTATTCTGGTAATTGTTCTATTATTCCATCTCTAAAACAACTTTGGATTGTTTATGCCAATTTTAATGACGATAAAACTATCGAAGTGAGTAGTTGTTCTCCAAGTACTGGATTTAAACCCTATGGGAGTGACTCCATGCCATCTCCACCAGAAATCGAAATGTCACAAAAGACAGATAATCAAATAAAATCATTGTCTTTTTATGTCTGGGATCTGAAATTTGAAAATCGAAATTTACAAGATTGGATTTATCAAATAGAGAAATTAAGAGTATATAAAAAATCTCAAAAAGAAATTTCTGATAAAGAAAAAAACGAGGCTAAACTTGAAACATGCAACAGATACATCATCATATCTTTGATAGTCAACATCGTATTATTTCTAAGTTTGATCTTTGTAATTTTAAAGAAAAAGAATTTCGTCAAATAAGCAAAATCGACTTTAAACAACGAAACAAAAGTCATATATTTGCTATCGAATAAAAAAGAATATGGAACAATTTGTAGTATCGGCTCGTAAGTATCGCCCGCAGACCTTTAAGGATGTTGTGGGACAAAAAGCCATTACAAACACTTTGTTGAATGCTATTGACAGCAATCACCTTGCTTCTGCTCTTTTATTCACAGGACCGCGTGGAGTTGGAAAAACTACTTGCGCACGTATTTTGGCTCGAAAAATAAATCAGCCTGGATATGACGATCCTAATGAAGATTTTGCATTTAACGTTTTTGAGTTAGATGCCGCTTCAAACAACTCGGTTGATGATATTCGTAATCTTATTGATCAGGTCCGAATTCCACCGCAAACCGGGCAATATAAAGTTTATATTATTGACGAGGTGCATATGTTGTCTTCGGCTGCTTTTAATGCTTTTTTGAAAACATTAGAAGAACCGCCAAAACATGCTATTTTTATTTTAGCTACAACAGAAAAGCACAAAATCATCCCAACGATTTTATCTCGTTGCCAGATATTTGATTTTAAAAGAATAACGGTAAAAGATGCTAAAGAACATTTAGCAGATGTTGCTCAAAGTCAAGGAATCAATTTTGAAGATGATGCTTTGCACATTATTGCTCAAAAGGCTGATGGCGCAATGCGTGACGCTTTATCTATTTTTGACCGTGTGGTTTCGTATTGCGGAACTAACTTAACTCGTCAAGCTGTAACCGAAAATCTAAACGTTTTAGATTACGAAACGTATATTTCAATCACAGATTTGATTCTGGAAAACAAAATTCCAGATCTCTTAATAGCTTACAACGATATTCTATCAAAAGGTTTTGACGGGCATCATTTTATTGCTGGATTAGCGTCTCATTTTAGAGACTTGTTAGTCAGTAAAACTCCTGCAACTATTTCTTTATTAGAAGTTGGAGAACAAGCGCAGCAAATGTATGGTGTTCAATCTCAAAAATGCTCTCAAGAATTTTTATTAAAAGGAATTGATATTGCAAATGACTGCGATTTAAAATATAAACTGAGTCAAAATCAACGCCTTTTAGTTGAATTATGCTTGATGCAGTTAGCCTCTATCAACTTTGATGGAGAAAAAAAAAAGTTGAGCAATACATAATACCACCTACATATTATAAAAACGGGAGTTTTTCTATTGTTGAAGTTCAAAGTCCAAAATCGAAAGTTGAAAGTCAAAATGAACCTTTAAAAACAGAAGAAAAAGTCAATACTAATTCTGTTGTTAGTAATACTGCTGCTCTAGAAACGCCAAAAGTTCAAACTCCGAAAATTGAAACTCCAAGAAATGAAACTGGAGCCGAACCAAAAGTTTCTGCCTTCTCTTTGGCTAGTATTCGCAAGAAAAAAGAATTAGAGCAAAGTGGTAAAACTTACGTTAAACCCACATCTATTCTACCTATTGAAGACTTTACTGAAACTGAAATGCTTGTGCAATGGAATAAATATGCAGAGCGTTTAGGTCAAAAAGGCTTGAAGATTATGGAGTCGATCTTATTAATCAACGATCCTGTTTTAAATGGAACCAACATCACTTACGAACTTCCAAACGAAGGTTCTAAGCTAGAATTCGAAAGCCAAATGAATGCGCTTTTAGGACATTTAAGAGGTCACCTGCACAATCACGATATCACAATTGAAGTAATTGTAAATGAAAAACTGGAAACTAAAAGAAGTTTTAACGATCAAGATAAATACAATCGTTTGCATGAAATAAACCCAAACATAGAGCTTTTACGTTCTACATTTGGATTGGATTTACCTGGATAATTTTATATTCTTTTCGTTGCGAATTTGTACAAAATTGTTTTTTCAAAAAAAACAGTAACTAACTTCTACAGCATTATTTATTTAGAAGTCCTAAATTATAAACTTTTTCGAGCCATTTTTTTCTTTGACTTTCCTTTGCTGTTTTTATGATTCCAATGTAACTTACCTTTACTGGTTTTACTCCGCAGAATTCTAAAGTTGATTTCTTTAATTGATTGACGCTTGGTCTTCCAAAAAATAACCTATAATACCACCCGGGCTGATCTAAAGTTGTAATAATATGAGCTGTTTTTCCTTTTAATAATTTATCCCACCAAACTGAATTTTCTCTGTACTGAAATGCCATTCCAGGTAAAAATAATCGATCGATAAATCCTTTTGTAATTGCAGGAAGTCCACCCCACCAAACTGGATGTATCCAAACTAAATGATCGGCTCTTTTGATTTTTTCCCACGATTCTACTAAATCTGGCTCTAGTTCGGTTCGTTTTTGATACCCGAATTTTAAATTTGGACTAAAATTCAGAGCTGCAATTGTAATTGTTTCCACAACTGCCCCAGAAGCCGATGCTCCTTTCTCATATTCCGCAGCAATAGCAAAATTAAAACTCTCCGGATTTGGATGTCCATTTATAATCAGTATTTTTTTCATGCTTTTCTTTTTTCAAAAATACTTTTTGCCCGTTTTCTTTTACTAGACAAATGTCCTAAAAAAGACTAAATGTAAATTTAAATTCAAGCTGATTATTTATACTTTGATAAAGAACCTCGTAGGACTTCTTAAAAACAATTAAAAGACTGCTTTTCTAATTCGGCTTAAATGTCTAGGTGTAACTCCTAAATAGGATGCTAAATATTGTAACGGAATCAACTGAAGGTATTTTTGATGATTCCTAAAAAGCGCTTCATAACGTTCTGCGCCAGATAATTTTTGAAAATCTACCATTCGTTTTTGAAGATTTACAAACTCCATTTCAGTCAATTTCCTTCCTATTTCCTGCCAGTTATAACTTGATCTATAGAGCTCTTCTAATGCATTTCTATCTAAAACCTGCAATTCTGTATCGACCAATGCTTGAATATTTTCTTCGGCTTTTTGTTGTGTTATGAAGCTGGCAAATGACGCCATAAAATCGTTTTCAAAAGCAAAACAATTGGTAATTTCATCGCCTTTATGATTCATAAAAAAGGAACGAAGAATTCCTTTTTTTATAAATACTATTTCATCACAAACCTGATTTTCTTCCAGTAAAAAATCCCCTTTTTTAAGCTTTCTAAAAGTGATTAAATCATCTAAATGAGATAACTCTTCATTAGATAATTTCTGAATTGATTGAAAAACAGTTTTCATTTATACTATTAAAGTTACTCTTTTAAGAAAAAACTCTTTCAATTCTTTTATCTGGAATAAGCCATAACATAGCAACTATAAAATAAGCGGCTCCAGAAATAAAAACATTATAAAACGAAGCTGCGATACCAATAACATACAAAACTGCTGAAGCTTTTCCTTTCAAATCTCTTCCCAAAGCTTTGGCTAAAGCTGAATTTTTTCCCTCAACATCAAGAACAGTTTTTTGAAGGATCACATAAGAGATTGCGCAAAGCAGTAGAATAATACCATACAAAGCCATTGCCGCTTTTTCAAAATTATGTTCTCCCATCCAGCCTGTTGAAACTGGAATTAAAGAAAGCCAAAATAATAAATGCAGATTGCTCCAAAGAATTTTTCCGTTTACTTTTGATAAACCATGAAGTAAATAGTGATGATTATTCCAGTAAATTCCAACGTAAATAAAACTCAAAATATAGCTTAGAAACTTTGGAATAAGTGGTTTCAAGTCTGCAAACTCATGGCCTTGAGGTACTTTAATTTCTAAAATCATAATAGTGATAATAATTGCTAAAACACCATCACTAAAGGCTTCGAGTCTAGTCTTGTTCATTTAAATAAGTTTAAAATAATCTAAGTATCTTTTAAAAAGTCTGCCACGAATTACACAAATTTACACGAATTACATTTTACAATGTAAATAAAAAAACTCGTGCAAATTTGAATAACTTGTGACGAAAAAATAATTCTATTTATATTTTACCGTAGTACATCGCTTTTACGATACCATCCGAAAGTCCAATTTTAGGAACGTATATCTGACGTGCTCCACTCCATTTCATCGCATTAAGATAAATTCTTGTTGCATGAATAATTACGTCGGCACGATCTGAATTTAATCCTAATTCGGCTATTCGTTGTTCGTAAGTAAGCGAATTTAAAAACGCATATTGCGAATTTATGTAGATATATGAAAGCGGTTTTTCTTGCTGTTTGCCAGACATTTTAAACAACTTATTGATGTTTCCGCCGGAACCTATAAGGGTTACTTCATCATAATCTGCGGTATTGCTTTTAATCCATTTTTCAATTTCATCCCAAACTACATCGTGCACCATATTATTTAATAAACGAACGGTTCCCGCTTTAAAAGATCTGGAATTAATCAATTTCCCGTCAGAGAATAAAGTAAACTCGGTGCTCCCGCCTCCAACATCAACAAACAAATAGGTTTCATCTGTTTTTAATAAATGATGCAAATCTGTTGAAGCTATAATAGCAGCTTCTTTTTTACCATCAATAATCTCGATTTTAATGTCGGCTTTTTTCTTAATTAGAGCTACAACTTCTTTTGCATTGTATGCCTCTCGCATTGCCGAAGTTGCAAACGCCATATAGCGCTCTACTTTATGTACTTTCATCAAAAGATTGAATGCTTTCATCGCATCAACCATTCGATCGATATTTTCTTCTGAAATCTCACCTACTGTAAAGGCATCTTGTCCCAAACGAATTGGCACACGAACAAGTGAACTTTTGTTAAACTGCGGTTCTTTGCCATCTTGCTCTACAACATTCGATATCAGAAGCCTCATGGCATTTGATCCAATATCTATTGCTGCAAATTTCCTTATATTAATCATGCTCACTTTATGATTTGAAATTGTTTTCTATTATTATTGATTTATTTTCTGCGGAACTTCTTCGAACTTTTTAATTTTATTCTGATAATACTTATAAGTTTCAAATTGCGCTCTAAACGATGCATGATGATTTCGAGGTTTATACTTATTGTCTAATTTATAAGAATGGTATCTTACTTTAACGTTTCCTTTCCAAGCAATATTAAAGTTATCGATTAATTCTTTTTTAATTTCAAGATCATAGATTGGGCAGGTAACTTCAACTCTTCCATCAAGATTACGTGTCATAAAATCAGCCGAAGAAATATAAACTTCATTAAGACCTGCGTTTCCAAAAATATAAACTCTAGAGTGTTCTAGGTAATTATCGACAATACTAATAGCTTCAATGTTTTCGCTCATTCCTGGAATTCCTGGAATCAGAGAACAAATTCCTCTTACTTGCAGCTGAATTTTTACGCCTGCATTACTTGCTTCGTATAATTTATCGATCATTTTAAAATCAGACAAACTATTCATTTTTAACTTAATATGTGTTTTTCTGCCCGCTAAAGCGTGAAGAATTTCGCGATCTATAAGTTTCACAAATTTTGACCTTGTATAATGCGGCGATACTATTAAATGTTTGTATCTGTGTACTCTATAATTTATATCGAAAAATTCGAATATCTTGGTAATATCTTTCAGAATACCTTGATTACAAGTAAACAAAGTAACATCTGTATAAATTTTTGCCGTCGCTTCGTTAAAATTTCCTGTAGAAATAAATCCGTAACGGCGTGTTTTTCCTTCTTCGAGTCTTTCTATAACACATATTTTACTGTGTACTTTAAGACCTTTAATTCCAAAAATAAGCTCAATTCCTTCGGTCTGCATTTGCTCTGCATACGAAATATTACTTGCTTCATCAAAACGTGCTTGAAGTTCAATTTGAACCACTACTTTTTTTCCGTTTTTTGCAGCATTAATTAAAGAACTTATAATCTGTGAATTTTTAGCTAAACGATATAAAGTAATCTTAATACTGCTTACTTTTGGGTCTAAAGCTGCTTCACGCAAAAACTTGGTTAAATATGAAAATGACTGATAAGGAGCATGTAATAAATAGTCTTTTTTACTAATTTTTTCTAATATGCTTCCGCCAAGGCTTAAACCTGGAATTGGCAGAGGCTCGTTTGGTTTGTACAACAAATCGTAGCGCCCTAAATTAGGAAAACTCATATAATCACGTCGATTATGATATCTTCCGCCGGGAATTATACTATCTGTTTCAACAATTTTCATCTTATCTAAAAAGAACTGCAGCGTATCATCTTCAATTAAATTATCATAGATAAAACGAACTGGCTCACCAATTCGGCGGTCTTTTACAGATGTTGCGATTTTTTCAAGCATACTTTTACTCAAATCGCTGTCGATATCTAACTGTGCATCACGAGTAATCTTGATCATGTGTGCTGAAACACTTTTATAATCAAAGATGTTAAAGATGTTTTTAAGGTTGTAACGAATAACATCGTCAATTAAAATTACATATTGTTTTTCATCTTCAGACGGAAGAACAACGAATCTGTTTATCGTTTTTGGAATTTCTATAACAGCGTAACGTACTTCATTGTTTGTCATTTCTAAACGAACGGCTAAATATCCTAAAGTGTCTTTTAAAACAGGAAATTCTGCCAAATCATTCAAAATAATAGTTACCAATTCTGGACTTAATTTTTGCATAAAAAAGTCTTTCAGAAAACTTTCCTGATTTTTGGTAATTTGATCTTCGTTTATAATAAAAATATTTTCCGTTTCAAGTTCAGCTTCAATATTTCCGAGAATACGTAAGCTTTCTGATTGCTGCTGAATTACAATTTCGGTAATATCCTTAATTAATTGATGTGCCGAAACTCCGCCTAAGTATTTTTCGCCAGAAATTCCAGAGAGACTTAATCTTCTAATTGCGGCATAACGAACTCTAAAAAATTCATCTAAATTGTTTGAAAAAATTCCAACAAAACGCAGTCTGTCTAAAAGCGGAACCGTATTATCACCCGCTTCCTGAAGTACTCTTGCGTTAAACGCTAACCAGCTTTTTTCTCTATCGATATATTTTTGTTCGTACACTATATTTATTTTAAATCTTTGGGGAAAATTGTTTTATGGGTTTTGCCTTTATTTATAGTATCCCAGCTTTCTGAATCAAACTGTAAAGATACAAAGCCTGAGGTTGGAACATTTTCTATAAAAACATCCCCAAATTTATTAACAAAATTTGTAATAGCCTCGTTATGTCCAAAAAGAATAACGCTTTCAAAACTATTATCACATGATTTAATAACCTTTTCGAGTTGTTTATCATCAAAAGTATAAAGGTCGTCTTTATAAACAATACTTTCTATAGGATATGAAATGTTTTGTGCAAAAATTAATGCCGTTTCCGAAGCTCGTGCCGCAGTACTGCTCCAAATAATATATGTTTTTGGAAGATATTTCGAAATAGTAACAGAAACATCATGCGCATCTATAATTCCTCTCTTCATCAGTGGCCGATCAAAATCTTTTAGAGGAGCTTCCCAACTTGACTTTGCATGACGTATTAAAATTAAATTTTTCATAATCAGAAGTTTTGAAACCTCAAAAAGAGGTCATTATTTTTTTTAAGTTCTAATTTACAAAAGATATTTTAAACCTTCTCAATTTTTTATTCTTGTTAACATTTTAAGTAAATTTTAACAAGAATAATTGATCTTCATAACTTTCAAAACTCACAAAAGCATCTTTAGAATTTTATCTTAAAAAATGTACTTCACCTATTAAACAATACAGTTCGTCGATATTTTACAAATCAGTAAAATTTTAACTAAATAACTGACTATTAATCATTTACACAACGTCTAAAAAATGATTTTAAGTCAAAAAGAGAAAAAATCTCACTATTAAATTTACCAGTATTTGGCAAAAAATATATTTTTTTAATGCCTTTTTTGATAAAAAAAGAGCACTTAAACGAGTTTTTAGGTTAGTTACAGAGAAAAAAAAACAAATCCAAAAACTCTACTATAATTTTGATTGTGTTAACATTTTACAAAAACCACAAAAACAAAATCCTAATATATGAGAACTAAATCTACTCTACAAAAAGTGGGAAAATTGATTGAATGTTGTAAGTATATTTTCCCCTTTCAAAAAAGAACTCAGAACGGAGATGTTCCTAAAATTAATTTAAAATCTATTTTTATAATGATTTTAGGTATCGTGTTCTATTCTTCGACTGTCTCCGCACAGGAACTTCCAGTGCGAATTGGGAATACCCTGTCTACAAACAAGTCCGCATCAAAAACCACTGCAAAAACTGCTGCCGTCAGCGCATTAGCCGCAGCTGGTTCAATAGATGTTGCCAATGCAGCAGCAGGTTACAACGGTTACAATGCCGATCAACTAGTTCGAAATGTTTTAACGTCTGGTTGCTTAACCATTAGTAATGTTCGTTTTGGTTATTATGAAAAGAGCGGAAGCAACTGGAACTGGAATAACCATTCTTGGTCATCTACAGCTGGAAATCGACAATTAGGATATTATAGTAAAGCAACCTCGACATTTCCTATTGATGAAGGTATTCTTTTATCGACAGGAAAAATAAGCTCCGCAATGGGTCCTAATAACTATTCCAACAAAACGGATGAAATGGTAGATAACGCCAGCGATCCCGATTTGACAACAATCTCTGGTAAAACAATGCATGATGCCGCAATATTAGAATTTAACTTTATTCCTGATGGAAATCTAGTTGAATTCAAATTTGTTTTTGCATCAGAAGAGTATCTGGAATATGTTCATACTGCTTATAATGATGCCTTTGGTTTTTTCTTAAGTGGATTTGGAATAACTGGTCCTTATACCAACAATGCCATAAATCTTGCACAGCTCCCAAATGGTGACGCAGTAACAATTAATAATATACACTCTGCAGGATCAAATGAAGACGGCAATTCTTTTCCAGATCATAATGTCGCTTATTATGTAAACAACCCATCAGGTTCTGCCACTATGGAATTTGATGGATCAACAGTAGTTTTAACTGCCACGTATGCCGTTACACCAGGAAAAAACTACAAAATAAAAATGGCAATTGCTGATGCCTCTGACCAAAAATGGGACGCGGGTGTATTTTTAAAAGCAAAAAGTTTTGCAACAAATACATTAGTTATTACCAATCCTTCACCAGTTTGCGTTAACGGAACTGCTAATCTTACCTTGCCGGCAATTACTGCAGGAAGTACTGCTGGTTTGACTTATACGTATTGGACAGACTCTGCTGCAACTATTCCTTATAACACACCAACAGCAGCTCCCGTAGGAACTTATTATATCAAAGGAACTAATACCCAATCAGGATGTTCTGACATTAAACCTGTGGTTGTCAGTCAAACCAATATCGTTATTACTGAAACTACAGCATCTCACGTCGATGTTAAATGTAAAGGAGCTGCGACTGGAGCTGCGACTGTAACAGCTTCTGGCGGAACAGGTTCTTATACTTATTCTTGGAACACAATACCTGTTCAAACTAGTGCAACAGCAACAAACCTAGCTGCAGGTACCTATACCGTAACTGTAACCGATTCAAAAGGATGCAGTAATACTAAACAAATAACTATTGTACAACCAACTCAAGGTATTACTATCACAGTGTCTTCTAAAACGGATGTAAAATGTTTCGGACAATTAACTGGAGCCATTGATCTGACTGTAGCAGGAGGAACTGGAGCTTATACTTATTCTTGGAAAAAAGGAGGAATTGCTATTGCTAATA
>NZ_JBIPCM010000011.1:0-183495 GCF_044007415.1 Flavobacterium sp. FlaQc-28 | reverse complement strand
ACTAACAACCTTAAGGTGGTTATTGCGGCGGGGCTCACCTCTTCCCATCCCGAACAGAGTAGTTAAGCCCGCCTGCGCAGATGGTACTGCAATTTTGTGGGAGAGTATGTCGTCGCCTTTCTTTTAAGAATCCTCATCATTCATTTGATGAGGATTTTTTTGTTTTATAATCTTTTAGAAAATTAAGCTTAATCTCTACATGCACCGTGTTCAAAGCGTTGAAACTGTCGAGTATAGATAATTAGGATTACACTATATTCCAGCGGTTAAAACAGTTGTTTATAGCTTCAGCTTGTTTATAATAAGAGTGAAAAGAAAGTTTTTTTAATCCGAATGAGTTAAGGATTTTTGTTTTCGTGCAATAAAAGAAAAGGAGAGAACAGATAGATTGTCACTAAAGAAACTCTTAAAGTGCTTTATTGGAGAGACAGCTTTTAGTTTTAACTGTTTTGAAGCTGTTTTTTTATTCTTTTAATGGAAAGATTATCCTCGTCTGAAAATGTTATGCAGGCGCTTTTGTTTTATTGCTGAATGCACTTTTATATGATTAGAATGGAATTCTAGTTCCTTGTTTAAGTAAAAGACTTATTTTTCCTTTCAAAGGAAGTTAGCTTAATTGCTGTAGAAGGTTTGCTAAAAGTGTAGAACTAAATTTGATTCTTGTTTTTATAAGAAAATTAAAGAGTGGGATTGCAAAGGAGAGGATTAAATGTCTTCATATAGTAAATTTTAGAATTGTTATAACTAAAAAACTCCTTAAGGAATTAAGGAGTTTTTTGTGACAGATAGTCATTAATTAAAAATTAGTATAATTTTATTCGTATTTTAAATATCGTAAAACATCAACTTTGGTAGCCTGATAAGCTCTCGAAAGTACTACTGCGAGAGTGAGCAGTAGTAAAATGGTAAAACCAATTAAAAACGGAGAAATAGAAATAGAAACTCTATAAGCAAAATTTTCTAACCATTTGTTTAATAGATAGTAAGCGGGAAATAATGCAATCATAAATCCTATAATACTAAAAAGAATATATTGTTTGCAAAGTTCCTTTAATAAAACATTCGTTTCGGCGCCAAGCGTTTTTCGAATAGCGATTTCTTTCATACGTCTTTCTATGGAGTAAGAAGCCAGTGCAAATAAACCAATAAGAGCAATTACAATGACAATCACGTTTAGTAACGAAAAAAGATTCTTTTGTTTTACGTAACCGCTATAGGATCTTTTGTATTCCTTATCTACAAAATCATATATAAAAGGATATTCTGTATCAACTTTCTTTAACCATAAACTTTCTATATCAGCAATAGTCTGCTGCATAGTTTTAGGATCTGCTGTTATATAAATATTGTTCAAAAGGCCGCTAAACCATGATATACTTTTAAAATGAAATATTGACATTGGAGGTACTGCTTCGCCAGGATGTCCAATATTAAAATCTTTTACAACTCCCACGATAATAGCTTCTTTTCCATCCCAGTTTATTTTTTTACCAATAGGATCTTTCTCGTTTAATAATTTTAAAGCGGTTTCATTAATTAACATCGAATTAATGGTATCCTGAGAATATGCGGGATTTAAATAGCGCCCTTTAACTATTTTTATTTTCATCATTTCAAGAAGTCCAAAATCAATAGGAATATTACTCCCGTCTATATTTATGTCTTTATAATGATATGAAATTACAGATTTAGCACCTCTTCCCATAACAAAGCCACCGCCTGCAACTTGTTTTACGCCTTTTATACGAAGCAATTGGTTTTTGATATTATTGTATTTGCTAAATTGATTTTTATCTGTAATTTTTTCGCCATAAATGTTTCGATAAGAGATGTCAATAATCTGGTTTCCGTTAAAACCTAAATCTTTAGAATTCATATAATCAATTTGCTGATATACAATATAAGACCCAATAATAAAGAAAGCTGCTACGGCAAATTGAAATATCAACATTCCGTTGCGAAGCCAGACACCGCTTTTACTTCGAATAAAATTGCCTCTTAAGACTTTTAAAACTTCAAAATTTGAAACATAAATTGCAGGAAATATTCCAGCTACGATTACAGTTACAACAAAAATAACAGCTAATTGCAGATAGAATTGTCCGCCTTGCAATACCAGGTTTTTTTCTAAGAAAGCATTGTAATAAGGAATTGAAAGTTCGACAATTACAAGAGATATTAAAATGGAGAACAATAAAATTATAGCCGTTTCAAAAATAAACTGTTGTATTATATTCGATTTAGAAGCTCCAATAACTTTTCGGACACCAATTTCTTTTGCTCTTTTTACAGCATTTGCAGTAGCAGAATTAATGTAATTTACAATAGATAATATCAAGATTAAAATTGATAAACCAACAAAGATTAATAAAAGCTGATAATTCCCGTTGGTTTCTATAAGTCCGCCAGTTTTGGTATGCAAACGAATAGAAGCTAAAGATTCTAAATGAGGTTTAACTTGTCCAAATTTTTTAATAAACTCTTCTGGAACCATACCTTGAAACTTGGCTTGAGGCACCGTCATGTTATCGTAATAAACTTTAGCCAGACTTTTGGTAACTAAACCAGTATCAGTTGGATTTTTTAGTTTTAATAAAAGAATAAACTGAAAATTTCCCCATTGCTGAATGGTGTTTTTTACTCTTAAATCCATAAAATTGACTACACAAGAAGGATTGAAAATGGACTTTTTGTCTAGTTTATAAACACCTCTAACAACCAAAACCTGATCTTGTAAAATTATTTTTTTGCCAAATGCACTTTTGTTTCCAAAAAGCTGCACAGCCAAATCTTCAGATAAACAAATGCTGTTGCCATCAGGTAAACCTGTTTTTGCATTTCCTTCTATAAATTGATAGGGGAAATAGTCAAAAAAGTTTTTTTGTGCCACAAGAATTTTGTCAGATTGTATTTTTTTACCTTCATAATGAATGATTTCATTCTCGTAATTTCCGTTTACATAACAATAGGATTCGACCTCAGGATTTGTATTTTTTATTGTAGATCCTATCGGAGCAGAACTTGCAGCCCAATATGTAGTAGGATCCATTTGATTTGCTACCAAAAAGACATTGTCTTTATTAGGGTTCCATTGATCATAACTCTGTTCGTCGTTCCAATATAAAATTGCAAAAATTAATCCCGCGATTCCAATGCTTAAACCCAACACATTCAAAGCCGTAAAAACTTTGTTGTTTTTGATGTGATATACAAATATGTTAATCCAGTTTTTTAGCATGATCTTAGTTGTTTAAAGTTGTTGCGAAAACATCAACATTTTTATGATTTAATTTTTCTGAAAGAATGATTCCGTCTTTCATTAAAATTGTTTTTTGCGAAAACGAAGCGTCATAATCAGAATGCGTTACCATTAAAATTGTTGCCCCGCTTGCATGAAGATCAGTTAGCAATTCCATTACCTCATTTCCGTTTTTACTGTCTAGATTTCCAGTTGGTTCATCGGCAAGAATAATTTTAGGATCATTAATCAAAGCTCTTGCTACGGCAACACGCTGCTGCTGACCGCCTGACAGCTGTTGCGGAAAATGTTTTAAACGATGTGAAATGCCTAAGATGGCTGCAATATCTTCTACTTTTTTCTTTCTTTCAAAAGAATGCAATTTATTGTAAAGCAACGGAAGTTCAATATTATCATAAACTGATAATTCATCAATTAAATTAAAATTCTGAAAAATAAAACCAATGTTTTCTTTTCGAACTTTCGTTTTTACTTTTTCATTAGTGCCAATCATTTCTCGATCCAGTAATTTATAGCTTCCATCGGAGGCGCTGTCTAATAATCCAATGATATTTAATAATGTAGATTTTCCACTTCCAGAAGGCCCCATAATCGAAACAAAGTCACCTTCATTGATTGTTAAGGAAATTTCGCTTAATGCTTTTGTTTCTACTTCTTCAGTTCTAAAAATTTTTGAAAGTTTTGTAATACTGATCATAAATGCTGTTTTAAAGATTGATGTTTGATGATTATTTTTAGTGCCGAAGTAAAAGAAACAGTTCAAAAATTAAGATGTTTACAATATAATTGATAAATGTCTATTTTTGTTACTTTTACCAGCAAAAAAGATTCTCATATTTGATGATTTATTAGTCTAAATGTGATTTTCGTGCCAAAAATTTAAAATCTGTAACTGCTTTATTTTTACGTTTTTATTTTTTCAATACCAATTAAACTGTCCACAAATGGACAGCTTTCGTCCAAAACCGAACAAAAATGAAAAAAACAAACGCTTCCATATTAATCATCGACGATCAGGAAGACATTCTTTTTGCATCAAAAGTGTACTTAAAAAAGTACTTTGAAGAGATTTATACACTCAATAATCCAAAAAATATTGTCGAATTATTATCAGAAAAAAGTATTGATGTTGTTTTACTCGACATGAATTACAGAATTGGATTTGAAGATGGAAGAGAAGGCTTGTATCTTTTAAAAGAGATAAAAACACTTTCTCCAAAAACAGTTGTGATTTTAATGACTGCTTTTGGTAAAGTCGAAACTGCTGTTGAAGGATTAAAATCGGGAGCTTTTGATTATATTTTAAAACCTTGGGAAAATAAAAAACTATTAGAGTCTGTAAAACAAGCCGTTGATAAATCTAGAAAAGATCAGAAAAAACAAAAAACGGAGGTAATTGAAAATGACTTTTTCATAGGAACCTCAGAAATTATAAAAAAGGCCTATTTATTAGCCGATAAAGTGGCAAAAACAGATGCTAATGTTTTGATTCTAGGCGAAAACGGAACTGGAAAATTTGTTCTCGCACATCATATTTACACTAAATCAGAAAGAAAAAACAATCCTTTTATTGCGGTTGATTTAGGTTCGTTGAACTCAAATATTTTTGAAAGTGAATTGTTTGGTTATGCAAAAGGTGCTTTTACAGATGCCAAAATCGATACGCCGGGACGTTTTGAGATGGCGCAAAACGGAACTATTTTTTTAGATGAAATAGGAAATGTGCCTTTGCATCTGCAATCAAAATTATTGCAGGTTATTCAAACTAAAACCGTGACAAGATTGGGGGAAACAAAAGCCAGGCCTCTAAATGTTCGAATTATAACAGCAACCAATTTAAATTTAAAATTAGAAGCTGCTGATAAAAATTTCAGAGAAGATTTATACTATCGAATCAATACAATGGAAATTGTACTGCCTCCGTTAAGAGAACGAAATGAAGATAAAATTCCTTTGGCCGAGTATCTTTTGGAAAAAATGGCAGAAAAGTATGGAAGAGGTGAAATTACTTTTGATAAAAAAGTTTTGGAACAAATTGAAAAACATGCTTGGAATGGAAATATTCGTGAAATGGAGAATAAAATTGAACGTGCAGTAATTCTTTGCGAAAACAATCTCATTTCTGTTTCTGATTTAGATTTAGAAATTATAACGCCTTATGATGAAAGCGCAGATGACATTCAGCTTTCTTCAGTAGAAAAAACGGCAATAGAAAAAGCACTTTTTAAAAATGGCAATAATATTAGTAAAACTGCTGATGAATTGGGATTGTCAAGAGGTTCGTTGTACCGACGTTTAGAGAAGTATAATATCAATATTAGTTAATATGTTTAAAACTTTTCAAACTTATAAATTGCTGTTTTTCCGATTGATTTTAATTGTCATTGGAATCGAATTTTCTATTTATTTTTTTAAAATAGGATTGTTGTTTACGGGTATTTTTGGGCTTTTTATTGTTTTCCTGATAGTTCGTGAAATGTACTTTTATGTCCGCAATTTTATTTTGCTTTATGACAAAACCATTTCATCGATTTTGCAAAATGATTTCACGTCAGATTTTACCAAACATAAAGTTGATAAAAGTTATACCGAACTGTTTCAATTGTATGATACGATGAAGAACAGACAAAATGAACAGGATTCAAAAGATATTATTTATCGTTCGATTCTAAATAATATTGAAACTGGAATCGTTATTCTGCAAAAACAAGAAAAGGAGTGGAATGTTTTTTTAATGAACGATTATTTTTCCTCCTATTTTAATGTTCCAAAAGTTTCAAGATGGAAATATCTTAAAAACCAGCTTCCTGCTTTATGTGAAATCATTGAAAAGGATGATTTTCAGGAAATAAAAACGTCAATAGAAATTAGAGTAAACGAACAAAATCAGCAGACATTTGTTTTACAGGCTTCGCGAACTGAAATTTTTGAACGTGATTATTGTATTGTACTCCTCGATTCGATTCAGAACGTTGTCGAGAAAAAAGAAAAAGAAGCGTGGGTAAATTTAATGAAAGTCATTTCGCATGAACTTTTAAATTCGATAACGCCAATTCGATCTATTTGTCAAAACTTACAAGATTTAGTCGATCAAGATTCACTGTCAGCAGAAGATTTAGAAGATGTAAAGAATAGTGTTGAAACTATGCTGAGACGAAGCGACCATTTGCAAAAATTTGTCGAAGGTTATCGAAAACTCGCCATGCTGCCTTCTCCCAAAAAAGAGAAAACAGAACTGCAGTATTTAATTGATAATTGCATTCAAATTATGAATCCGTTATTTGTTGAGCAGCAAATAAATATAGTAAATACAATTTCGTTTAAATACTGGATTAATGTTGATGCGCATCAAATGGAACAAGTATTAATTAATTTGCTCACAAATTCGATTCATGCTTTAAAAAACAGTAATGAAAAACAAATTATAATTTCGGCTGAAGCCAAAGAAAACAGAACTTTTATTAGAGTAATTGATACTGGAACTGGAGTAGAAAAGGAAATCGAAAACAAAATATTCCTGCCTTTTTTTACAACCAGAACTGAAGGTGCAGGAATTGGTTTAACATTATCTAAAAATATTGTTGAAGCACACGGCGGCTATATTGCAAATAAAAACGAAAACGGAAAAACTGTTTTTGAGATTTGTTTGGTTGAATAATACTTTGTTGAAATTTAATTACTTATTCGTTTAAAAATAATTGAACCACATATTTCTTTAATAGGATTTTTTCTAAATTAGCAAAAGTATATAGCACAAAACGGTACTAATCTAAAGTGAAATTTCATGACAAAAGGCAACGAGAATCCTAAAGTTGATTTTTATTTTGATAAAGTCGAAAAGTGGCAAAAGGAATTGGAACTACTGAGAGAAATTGCGCTCGATTGTCAGCTTACAGAAGAATTAAAGTGGGGAACTGCCTGTTATACTTTAGGAAAAAGCAATATTGTTTTAATACATGAGTTTAAAGAGTATTGTGCTTTTTTGTTTTTTAAAGGCGCTTTATTAAAAGATACTAATGGTATTTTAATTCAGCAATCTGAGAATGTACAGGCAGCGCGTCAAATTAGATTTACGAATCTTAAAGAAATAATTGATCAAAAGACGATTTTGAAAACCTACATTTATCAGGCAATCGAAATTGAAAAAGCGGGTTTGAAAGTCGAATTGAAAGAGACAACCGATTTTGAGGTTTCGGCAGAATTTCAAAAGAAGTTAGATGAAATGCCTAATCTAAAAAAAGCATTTCAAGCCTTAACACCAGGAAGACAAAGAGCCTATTTATTGCATTTCTCACAGCCCAAACAATCTAAAACCAGAGAATCGAGAGTCGAGAAAAATATTCCTCAGATTTTAGAAGGGAAAGGACTGAAAGATTAATTTATTTAAGGGAATTTTCAAAACAAAAAATACAAGATCATGAATACTGTTAATAAACTATCGCCAGAAGGAACCGAAGAACTGCTTAAGGTTTTGGAAACTCGTTTTTTGAAAAATTTGAATAGACATCAAGGTATTGATTGGAGTAATGTCGAAGCAAAACTAAAAGCAAATCCAGAGAAATTATGGTCGCTTGATGAAATGGAAAGGACAGAAGGTGAGCCGGATGTTGTAGGTTATGATTCGAAAACGGGCGAATATGTTTTTTATGACTGTTCGCCAGAAAGCCCAAAAGGACGTCGAAGTATTTGTTACGATCATGAAGCACTTGAAAAAAGAAAAGAACACAAACCTAAAGACAGTGCCATAAATATGGCAGATGAAATGGGAATTCAAATTTTGAATGAACAAGAATATAAAGAGCTGCAAAAACTGGGTAAGTTTGATACTAAAACTTCAAGCTGGATCAAAACGCCTGCGGATATTAGAAAACTTGGCGGCGCTGTTTTTTCAGATTTTCGTTATAATACCGTTTTTGTATATCATAACGGAGCAGATTCGTATTATGCTGCGAGAGGATTTCGAGGCTCATTAAGGATTTAAAAAGATGTATTTTGAGTAAACTCTTTAGCTTGATTTTTAACAAATAGAATTTAATACATAATTCCACAAATTATTTTAAACCCTAATAGAATTGTATGAAAAATAAACTTTGGCTCTTGTTTTTACTTTTGACAACTTTAGCATTTGGTCAAAAGGCAGTTTTTAAAATTAAATATTCAGAACAATTGGCTGTTTTTGTTTTTTTACAAAATCTTTCTGAGAATTCTCCAGAGAATGTTTTTAAAACAGAATTTCAAAAATCAAAATATTATACGGAGAAATACAAAAGTATAGCTTCAAAATTTGACCTTTTAAATATTTACTATAGTTTTCCATTTGAGGATTATCCTTATGGTTTAAAAAAGTCGATGCAGACAGAAGATATACTGAAAAAGAACTTGATTGAAACTGATAATTTAAAAGATTTCAAAATACGTTCTATCGGTTTCATTCCTAATAAAACATTGAATGATTTGGCAGAAAGTATTTCAGAGTTTACACCTATTTACAACGAGCTGATTTATAATCCAAACAAAGAGAAATTCGAAAAACAAATTGTAGAAATTACAAAATATTCGAATGAACATGACATGGAAAAGTATTTTCAAACCGGGCTTACATTTTATAATTCCAGCTGGGACACTTCAATTCCATTTGAAATAGCTTTTTATCCGCTGCCTAACTCTAAAGGATTTACTGCGCAGGCGTTTTGCAATAACTTTATTAGTGCCGTGCAGACTGATTTAGATTCATACAAAGATTTATTTAGTGTTATGCTGCACGAAACGTATCATATCATTTATGACGAAGAATCGCTCGAAGTAAAAAAAAATATAGATTCTTACTTTAAAGAAAATAAATCAAAGTGCAGTAATTATGCTTATCAGCTGATGAATGAAGTTTTGGCAACGGCATTAGGAAATGGATATGTTTATGAACAATTAGACGGGAAAATTGATGATGGAGATTGGTATAATAGAAAATATATCAGCCTTATGGCAAAACAAATTTATCCATTGGTTACAGAATACATTAATGAGAAGAAAGGAATTGACAGAAGTTTTATAGATAATTATATCAAGCAGTATGAGACTAACTTCCCGAATTGGATAAATGAGCTTGATAATATTATGGCTTATAGATATGTAATTTCTGAAAATGAAGAAGACGTAAATGCAATAAGAAAAATGTTTCGTTATCGTTCAAGAACCGAATTTGATTCTGAATTAACAGAAGCAAGTATTGACAAAATGAAAAAAACACCGCTTACTAAGGTTATAATTGTTTCGAAAAATAGTACCGAGAAGTTAAAGTTGGTGCAAAGAAATTTTGCAGAGTTAAAAAAATACAAATTTAATCCAGACAAGGAGTTTATAAATATGATTTTCTTAAACGATAAAAGTCAATTGATACTAGTGAATCAGAAAAAATCTACGCTTGAAACTCTTTTTAAATCAGTAAAATAGTAGTAAAGAGTGTAAAACGCAGGATTTCAGAGTTTTGTTTTTTTTGCTTGATTTTAAGAAAAAAGAATAATATAACAGTAAGAAATTATTTCTTTTTCAAGAAAAAGGAAATGATAAAAAGTGAAAATATTTCATATATTCGCTTTGAAAAAGAGCAAGCTTATCATTGAAGTACAGTCAGAAAAATGTACTAACTTTTGGAGGCAGATCTAAATAAGCAGGTTATAATTATAAACAATAATACCACTAAAAAACAAAAATGGATAAGATTAATTTATTAATTGTTGCAACCATAATTACTTTGTTCATTTCATTATTGCTAATATTTTTTCTGCTCACAGTTAAAACAAAAGACAAAACAAGCAATATTCTTTTTGCTGTTTTTCTATTAATAAATGCAATCGACTCAAGTGAGCCTTTGTT
This sequence comes from Flavobacterium sp. FlaQc-28, assembly GCF_044007415.1. Lineage (NCBI taxonomy): Bacteria > Pseudomonadati > Bacteroidota > Flavobacteriia > Flavobacteriales > Flavobacteriaceae > Flavobacterium > Flavobacterium sp. FlaQc-28. The sequence goes on along the minus strand of NZ_JBIPCM010000011.1, from coordinate 173,366 downwards.
CGGATTAATGTTCGACAGACCTTCAAATTTGGGAATATTCAGATCTTCAATTGCTTTTCTTCAAATCCCGGTTTTTTACTTATATGTATTATCAGTTTCTTATTCTGATTTTAAACTAAAGCCCAAATATCTGATGCATGCAATTCCGTTTTTAATTGTAAATGCTGTTTTGGTGCCACGCTTCTATGCTGTAGATGATGCTTCTAAATTGGATTTTATAATAAATCGTAAAAGCATGATCGAATTGCAGTTTATTCATGTTTTAATTCATGTTCAGATCATTGTTTATTTTGCGGCCATTTTTATGTTATTAAAAAGAGCCAAAAAACTGTATCTCGAAAATAATGCCGGCACCCATATTAATTCCTATAATTGGTTATTTCAGTTTGCAACCCTTCTTTCAATCTTGTATGTAGTTGCTATTGTAAAAAATATTTTTAAGTTTTCTGAATATCCAGATATCTCCGAATGGATAAAAGCTGGAATTATGGTAATGCAGCCTTTTATTATTTGCTGGTATTTATTTAAAGCTTTAAATAATCCAGATTTATTCAGGAATATTGATTCAAAATTAAAATTGGTAAAAGATATTGTTTCTGAAGAAAAAATTAATACAGCTACAGTAGTAACTGAAAAAGTATATAGTGAAGAGTTATTGAAATTGCAGCAGTATATGAATGAAGAAAAGCCGTTTCTTAATCCTTCTTTGACAATACAAGATGTTTCAAATGATACTCAAATTCCGGTACGAGATTTATCGCTTTTAATTAATCATAAATTAGAACAGCATTTTTATGATTTTATTAATGCCTATCGTATCGAAAATGCAAAGAATATTTTAAAAGATGTTGCAAAAAGTAAAGTAACCATTTTAGAAATTTTGTACGAAGTGGGGTTTAATTCAAAATCTTCTTTCAATACTGCTTTTAAAAAGCATACCGGTTTTACTCCTACTGATTTTCGCAAGGCGTTGTAATTCATGGTTTTGTAATTATTCGTACGCGTTTTTTTAAACAAATGCGTACGAGTAGTTTTATTCGGTCGCGTCTCATAAGTTTCTTTCGCAAGTTTGTATCGAAATAAATTTATAACCATAAAAATACGATACGATGAAAACTTCAGTAAAACTTTTAGCAGCACTTTTATTAGTAACTAACTTTTCTTTTGGACAAGGAATTTCTCAAAGAATAGATTCGATAATAAAAGATAATCACCAAAAAAATCCCAATGTAGGTATTAGTGTAGGCTTTGTTCTGAACAATGAAGAATATTATACCGCATACGGAAATTTGAATGCAGAGAGTCAAACTAAAATTGACAAGAACTCCATATTTGAAATAGCATCAATTACTAAAATTTTAACTTCAAATTTAATAGCACAAGCCGCTATTGAGAAAAAATTGAAATTGGAAGATTATATAGACAGCTATCTTCCAAAAGAATATGTACTGCAAAGTAATCTTAAAAATAAAATTAGAATTTCAGATTTAGCTTCTCATCAATCAGGTCTGCCAGATATTGACTTTGGAAAATTAATTGAGCTAAATCCACAGCAGCCTGTGAGTAGTGTAACTAAAGAGTCATTGGCTGCAATTGTAAATAACTGTTCTGAATTAAAAGATTATGGTAAATATCGCTATTCTACAATTGGATATACTTTGCTTGGACAGATATTAGAGAAAGTATATAATAAAAGTTACGATGAAATTATCACAAGCAAAATGATAAAACCATTAAAAATGACCAATACTTTAACTAAGGATTTCAATGTTAAAAACCGTACAGTTGCTCACAATCCAGACGGAGGTATTCAAGAGTTTTTTAATTGGAACATTACTGCTCCTGCAGGATTAGTAAAATCGAATGCTTCTGATATGGTTACCTATTTAAAAGCTGTTTTAAACAAAGAAACTAAAGTAGGTAAAGCAGCTATTGTTACTGAAAAAATATTTTATAAAGATCAAAAGAGAGAATTAGGATTGGGTGTAAGTATTATGACAGATGATAAAAACACACTTTATATGAAATCAGGAGACTCAATGGGACAATCTTCAATAATATGTTATGACAGAGCTAAAAATTGGGGAATCATAATACTGTTAGATTATAGAAACTCAAAAATGAGACAAACTCTTTTGAATAATATTTATGACGCAATCTTGAAAGATATGAAACCTAATAATACAAATTTGTAACAGACATAATCTTTAAAACACAACGCAAAAACTCCTTAAGAAATTAAGGAGTTTTTTATGTTTTGATAAATCCGTATTCCAATTATCTTTTGCTTTATCGGATGTACTTATAAGTAAATAGGAAAGTAGAATAAATTGTATTTTCCTTTCTTGGTTCTATCTTTTCGGTTTAGCATAATTCAAACAATTTTATCTGTTGTGTAAATAATATTTGGGTTCGAATTTTTATAAACTGCAGGTTTTTTTAGTTCGAATAAAAAAAAGGATCTATCAAAAGTGTATTTGTTTGTTGTTTCAATGTGTTGTTTTTTAAGGCTTTGTAATTACTCGTACTTATTATTGTTGACAAATGCGTTCGAATAGTTTTATTCGGTCGCATAGGTTTAATTTCTCCCACATCTTTGTACCGAAATAAATTTCTAACCTTAAAAATCACGATACCATGAAAAACATTATTTATTTATTACTTCTTATAGTAACAGTCGCAAGTGCTCAAACAAACAAAAAAGCAATTGCAAAAAGTAAAGATTATAGTTTTCTAACAGACAGTTTAAATATTGATCCACAATTAGAAAAATATAAACTTGCGGGATTTAGTCTTGTTGTTTTCGAAAACTACAAGATTGTGTACTCAAACCAATTTGGTGTAAAATCGATAGATTCAAAAGAAAAAATAGATCAAAACACTGCTTTTTCTACAGCTTCAATTTCAAAACCAATTACAGCGCTTCTTTGTTTTATTCTTGAAGAAAAAGGTTTAATTAAGTTGGACGATCCAATTGATGGTTATTTAAAACGTTGGCATTTACCAAAAAGTAAGTTTATCGAAAATAATAGACCAACATGGAAACAATTTCTAAATCATACCGCTGGCACAAGTCAAAGCGGATTTGCAGATCACTATGAAGGCGATACAATTCCAACAATAAAAGAAAGTCTTTTAGGAAAAATTCCAAGATATGATAAAGAAATTGAATTTTTGTTTGCACCAGGAACAGATTGGGCTTACAGTGGCGGCGGTTATGTAATTGTTCAAATGGCTTTAGAAGATACTTTTAAAAAACCGATCAGTGAACTTGCTGCAACATATATTTTCAAGCCTCTTGGATTAAAAAATACTACAATGATTCAGCCTAATGAAAAAGGGTTTCCAACAAATGTAGCGCTTGTGCACGATGAAAATGAAAAGGTTATTAGAACAGGTTTGCCAATTACACCGCAAGTTGGGCCGTCAGGAATGTGGTCTACACCAACCGATTTAGCTATAATTGCTCTTGAGATGCAAAATGCTTTGCGCAATAAAAACAACAAAGTGATTTCTTATAATGTTGCTCAAAAAGTAACAGAAGTAACTGCTTTAAAAGATGCTGTTGGCGGATGGAGTTACGGATGGCAAAAATCCTTTGGTTACAATAATTATGATTGGTTTATGTGTAACGGTTCAAATACAGGAGTTGGAGGAAGTGTTTTTGCAACGATGACAGATGGAAATGGCTTTACATTTTTAACCAATGGCGAAAAAAAGAATCGTTTTCCTGTAATGGGAAATACTCAAAGAACACTTTTAAGAGTAATGGGCTGGGATAAAAAGACATCTAACGAAGAGGTTCAGGAAATGCCATCAGGTTTAAAAGAAAAACTAGTTGGGACTTATGATGATTTCCTTTACGCGCAAGGTGTAGAAACAAAAATTGTAGAAAAAAACAATCGTCTTTATGTTGAATCAATGTTATTGGATCATTTTAAAGGAAAAAATGATAATGAGTTGGTATATCTTAAAAATGGATATTTTAGAATTATTGATTATCCAAACTTGTTGAAATTTGGTTTCAGCGATGGAAAAGTAAGTTCTGTAACCTTAACAAGAGATAATCTTAGCGCTAAAGTTGAATTAACTAATACAGGGAAATAGTCGTTTCGAGATATTGTTTATCAGCTTGAATTTTAAATTATTACGAACGAAGATATTTCTTATATTAGCCAAAAGTAATTTTTAAACACATAGTCTTGAAGCTTCAGGACTATGTGTTTGCTGTTTATAAAAAACAATAATAATCCTAGCTACCAATCAAAATATGAAAAAACTATTCTTCTTTGTTTTTATAATAATTACTCAATCTTTTTACGGGCAGGATAAAGTGACAAAAAAGCCCGAATATGTATTGATAATCAACAATGAGATTGGTACAATGGCAGATGTTGAGAAATACGGTGCCGATGGTTATGTTAAATCTATGGTTAAAGGAGTTTCTGAAAGCGAAAGAAATGAGCTGGTCAAAAAGTTTGGAGATAAAATAGGAGATAAAGAGTTTATAATTTTGATTGAGATTTTCAGCGAGCAAGAAAAAATTGAGAACGATAAAAAAACTGCCGCTCAGTCTGAAAAAAGCCAAAAATTGGTAAAAGAAGACGAGTACATTTTAAAACTAAATGAGAAAGCAAAGGACTTTACCTTAAAATTAATAGACGGTAAAGAAGTAAAACTTTCTGATTTAAAAGGAAAAGTAGTTCTTGTGAATTTTTGGGCAACTTGGTGTGCGCCTTGTTTAATGGAGTTTTATGATATACCATCAAAAATTATTGAGCCCAATAAAAACACTGATTTTGTATTTTTAGCAATTTCAAGTGGAGAATCTCAAGAAGTTGTTTCGAAAAAAGTAACTAAACTAAGAAAAGATGGAATCGATTTTAATTATGGAATTGATTCAAATGGGAAAATATGGAATGAGTTTGCAAAAGGTTCAATCCCGAAAAACTTTTTATTAGATCAAGATGGGGTTTTAAGATTTATGTCAACAGGAAATACTCCCGACAATTTAGATAACATTGCTGCCGAAATTAAAAAACTGCTGGCAAAATAATTTTTTTGATTCCTCTTAAAACAAATTGAGTTTTAGGGAAATGAAAATTTAAAAAACCTCCTTAATTTTTTAAGGAGGTTTTTTTTGAACAATATTTTGTAATTATTGTATACTACACATCTGTGTTCTCACGTAGTAAAATTGATTTATGACTTATTTTTTTGTATTTTAAAAACTTTGGAAAGCAAAAATAATTAGTATATTTACAACAATAAAGTATAGACTATACTCTATACTTTATTGTTTTTTATTTAAAAAAAATAAAGCTATGCTTATAAACGAATTATCAAAAAAAACTGGACTATCAATTCATACTATTCGATATTATGAAAATCTCGGAATGATCAAGGGATTGACTAATGAAGAAGTAAAATCTAATAATTACAAAAATTACGACGATAATGTTGTTGAGCGTTTAGAAATCATCATAGAAGCAAGAGAAGTCGGCTTTACATTAGCAGAAATAAAAAAAATACTAACCACTTGGTTTGAAAGCACTGATTCGAAACCTGAAACACTTGAACTTTTTCAGTCTAAAATAAAAGAGATTGATGATAAAATGAAATATTTCAAACAGACTAAAAAGCTTCTTGAAAAAGTATGTGAGAAATTGCAAAGTAATGATTGATGGTGAAATATTGATAAGCAAATTGTGAAAGTATATCAAAAAAAAAAAAACTCCTTAATTTCTTAAGGAGTTTCTTGGTGGGCGATGAGGGGTTCGAACCCCCGACCCCCTCGGTGTAAACGAGGTGCTCTGAACCAGCTGAGCTAATCGCCCTATTTTACTAGGTTGCTATCGTTTGTGATTGCGAGTGCAAATATACGCTAGTTTTCGAGTTCTGCAAAGGATTTTGAAGAAAAAATAAAACTTTTTTTAAAATAATTTATATCTGTCTGTTTATGAATTTGTTATTAAAATGATTTTTTTAAAGTTTTTGGTAGATCAAAAGTATATTTTAACCCAAAGGCAGTTCGGCAACAACAAAAGTGCTTCCGCCAACGTAAATAAAATCATTTTTCGAAGCATTATTCTTCGCTTCCGCGAAAGCGCTTTCAACAGAATCGTATTTTTCTCCAATTAATTTATGCTTTTTTGCTTCGTTCTGCAAAATTTCGGTACTCAATCCTCTTGAAGAATTTGGACTGCAGAAATAATAATGTGCATTTTGAGGAAAAAGCGGTAAAATAGAATCTAGATCTTTATCATTTACAACGCCTAGAACAATATGTAAATTTTCAAAGGTTTCTTTTTTAATCTGGTTCATTACAACCGTTAATCCATGTTTGTTATGTGCCGTGTCGCAAATAATTTTTGGATTCTCGCCAAGCTGCTGCCATCTTCCTTGCAATGCCGTATTTTTGACCACATTCAACAAACCAGATTTTATACTTTCATCTGAAACTTTAAAATCAGTAGTTTCATTTATAATTTTAATAGTCTGCTGTACCGTTTTTTTATTGTGAAACTGATAATCTCCAATTAAGTCAGACGGAAATACTTCGCTGATTAAATCAGACGCAAAGTAAATAGGTGCTTTTTTTTCTTCGGCTTTAGCTAAAAAAACCGGCTGTGTTTCAACAGTATATTCACCAACGACAACAGGAACATTTGTTTTTATAATGCCAGCTTTTTCACCAGCAATTGCCTCAAGTGTATTTCCTAAAAACTGAGTGTGATCTAAACCTATATTTGTAATTACAGAAACTAAAGGAGTAATAATATTAGTTGCATCAAGTCTTCCGCCCAGACCGACTTCAATAATAGCAATGTCAACTTTTTCGGATGCAAAATAGTCAAAAGCTAAACCAACAGACATTTCGAAGAAACTCATATCATTGGCTTCAAAGAAACTTTTATGCTTTTCGATAAACTCACACACAAAATTTTCTGAAATTTCTCGACCGTTAATTTTAATACGTTCTCTAAAATCTTTTAAATGCGGCGAAGTATACAAACCAACATTATATCCAGCTTCATGCAAAACCGAAGCCAGCATATGCGATGTTGACCCCTTTCCGTTTGTTCCAGCAACATGTATACACTTTAACTGCGTTTCGGGATTACCAAGATGCGCTGCCAGTAATTTGATGTTTGTGAGATCTTCTTTGTATGCCGAAGCACCTTGAAGCTGATACATTGGTAATTGATTAAACATCCAGTTTGTAGTCTCTTGATAGTTCATTTTATTTGGATAAAATAGTTGGTGATTGAAATAATTTTCGTTTTTTTTAGTTTAATATTACAATGAAAATTATCTTTAGTGCAAAATTGAAATATTTTTTAGAATTAATTATTAAAAACAAGAATTAAAATATGTTTAGCCTCATTCAATTACAAACAGATACCATTGCAAACGCATCTAACGTAGTTATCGAAAAAATTGCTCCAAATACCGAAATTTCTGTTTTAGGTTTTATCTTAAAAGGAGGTTTCTTCCTAATTCCAATCGCGCTTTTATTATTTTATACTATTTACATCATTTTTGAGCGTTATATGTATATCAGTAAAGCTTCAAAAATTGATAGCCGATTAATGCAGGATGTTGGTGATAAATTGAATGCAGGAAATATCGAATTGGCTAGAACAATTGTAGAAAGAAGTAATACCGCTGCAGGAAACATTTTGAAAGAGGGAGTTCTGGTTATTGGAAGACCAATTGCCGAAATAGAATCAAATATGGATCGTGCTGCCGATATTGAAATTGGTGAAATGGAGCGCCGTTTAGGTCACCTTGGACTTATTGCAGGTATTGCGCCGACACTTGGGTTTATTGGAACAATTTCGGGAGTTATTAAAATTTTCTACAGCATCTCAGTAACTGAAAACATTAGTATTGGAAACATTTCTGGAGGTTTATACGAAAAAATGATCAGTTCGGGATCAGGATTAATTGTTGGAATTATTGCCTATAGTGCTTATCATTTATTGAATGGAAAAATTGATGATTTTGCCTTAAAAATTCAAAAACAAATATTAGAATTTGTAAACATAATTCAAAGAGCATAAGGTATGTCTATTAAGAGAAAAAGAAGATTTCATGCTGAGGTTGCCACTTCATCGCTGAGTGATATTATGTTTTTCCTGCTGTTGTTTTTCTTAATCATTTCAACACTTGCAAACCCTAATGTTATCAAGATGACTTTGCCAAAAGCCAAGGCAAATGAAAAAACAAATAAACAATTAATAAGTTTATCCGTTACCGAAGATAAAAAGTTCTACATCGACAAAGAACCCGTAGACTTTGAAAATCTAGAAACAAGTTTAATGACAAAAATAGGAGCAGACAAGGAGCAAACTGTTGTAGTTCGTATCCCTTTTAATTTGCAGGTTCAAGATTTAGTTGATGTTTTGCAAATAGGAGTAAAGAACAATTTGAAGTTTGTAATTGCTACAAGTCCGAAGTAGAATGTTATAAGCAGTTTTGTCATTTCGACTGAAAGGGAGAAATCACACTAGTAAATATACAACAGAATCTCCAATCTTTGTTGAGTTTCTAGTGTGATTTCTCCTTCGTCGAAATGACAAACTAGACAAAAAAAAAGGCTTTCTGGTGATTTCAGAAAGCCTTTTTTATATAAAAGTTATTCGTGTAAATTAGTGCAATTCGAGTTTTAATTCAAATTGAAATTATAAATGATTTTTCCAACCTGCTTTACAGGTGCATCATTATCAGATTCCCATTTGGTATTTATTGCTGCAATTCGTGCTTGATCAAGTAAACATTTCGCTGTATTCGTTGTGCCTTTAATTCCTGCAGTTGCGCTTATTGTTTTACCATTTTGATCAACACTTACTTCAACAACAACTTTGCCTTCTTCATTACAAGTGTATTTTGGTGCAGGTTTAGATAAGGCTTTTCTGTTTCCAAGAGAATAACCTGATCCGCCGCCAGAACCACCGCCGCTTCCTGCTCCGTAACCACTTCCGGTTCCTATACCGTTTCCAGTTCCGTTACCGCCTCCAGTTCCTCCGCCAGAACCTCCAGTTCCGTAATATCCATTAGAACTCAAACTTCCACCTGCTTTTCCTTTGTTTCCTGCAACTTTATCATCACCGTCGCCGCCTTTGTTTGATCCTTTCAAAATACTTGATAAAGCATCATTTGTAGAATTTGAAACTTTTGGTTTTTCAGGCGCTGGTTTTGCCTCAGGCTTTACAACAGGAGTATTTTTTTTAGGTTTCTCTTTTGTTGGTATTACAACATCAGTTTCATCAGCTGCTGTGTTTTCTTGAGTCATAATAGCTTCATCAGGAGCCGCTTTTGCAGGAGCCTGTTTTACGTTATTTTTTACCTCAAGAACTTCACTTTTGTAATTAGCGCCAGAGCCTAAATCGCTGTCGCCAAAGTTAACAGTTACACCTCCGCCACCTCCGCCGCTGGCAAGAGCAACGTTATTATCTGGATTGTATGGAGGCCAAAAACGTATGAAAAACAGTAATATTAAAATTACCGCATATATAGCTGTCGTGAAGAGTAAGGATTTCTTTTGATCTGAAGAAATAGTGAAACTCATTTTAATTCTGAATTTTGAAATGTATAATTTTAAAAACGTTTAAAAGTAGTAAAAATTGTTTAGAATGAAAGAGAGAATTTAAATGCAATCCCGATAGCGATCGGGAGCTAAGGTTTTATCAACGGAATATAAATATTTTTTAAACATTGTTTAAAACCGTACTGTTTGTCATTTCGACAAAGGAGAAATCACACTCGTAAAAATACAACAGAATCTCCAATCTTTGTCGAGCTTCTAGTGTGATTTCTCCTTCGTCGAAATGACATAAAATGAGAGAAAACTTTGCGAACTTTATGGTTATATCTAAATAAAAAACGAGCTAAAAACTAATTTAGCCCGCTTATAAATAAAGTATAAAATTAATTACACCAATTGTTTCAATGCAATTTCAAAAGCCGTTGCACTAATATTTGTTTTTGATGAATTTAAAGCGTGAGCTTTTACAATCGCATTTTTTATAGTTTCAGAAGTGTCGTTAAAGATAGCCTCATCTGTCATTTGAACTTTTTTCTCCATGAAATAAGCAAACACTCTTGCCATACCACAGTTTGATATAAAGTCTGGAATTAAACTTACTTTATGATCCACTTCTTCCATAATCGATCCGAAGAAAATTTCTTTGTCGGCAAAAGGAACATTCGCCCCGCAAGAGATTACTTCTAATCCGTTTGCAATTAAATTGTCAATTTGATTTTGAGTAACTAATCTTGAAGCGGCGCAAGGTGTAAAAATTTCAGCGCCTATTGTCCAGATTTTAGAGTTGATTTCCTCAAACGGAATCATATTATCGGCAACTAATTTGTTTCCGTCTTTATTTAAAAACAAAGTTCTGATTTCTTCAAAAGAAAAACCATCTTCTTTGATTAGTCCGCCATCGCGATCAATAATTCCAATTACTTTAGCACCCATTTCGGCTAAATAAAAAGCAGCTGCAGAACCAACATTTCCAAAACCTTGTACAATTGCTTTTTTACCTTTTATTTCTCCTCCATAAGTTGCATAAAAATGACGAACAGCTTCAGCAACGCCAAAACCAGTAATCATATCCGCAACAGTATATTTTCTAGTTACGTCTGGCGAGAATTTTGGATTTTCGATAACCTTAATAACGCCTTGACGTAATTGCCCGATTCTATTAATTTTATCTGCTTCTGTTGGTTTAAAATGACCATTGAAAACGCCTTCTTGCGGATGCCAAACACCACATTCTTCTGTCATTGGAATCACTTCATGAATTTCATCAACATTTAAATCGCCTCCAGTTCCATAATAACTTTTTAATAATGGAGAAACTGCTTTATACCAACGTTGTAAAACTCCCTTTTTGCGAGGGTCATTTGGATCAAAGTTTATTCCAGATTTTGCACCTCCAATTGCTGGACCAGAAACAGAGAATTTAACCTCCATTGTTTTTGCCAATGATAAAACTTCGTTCATGTCTAAGTCTTTTCTCATTCTAGTTCCTCCGCCGGCAGCTCCGCCTCGCAGTGAGTTAATCACGGTCCATCCTTCAGCTTCTGTTTCAGAATCTTTCCAGTTAAAAACAATTTCAGGTGCTTTATTTTCAAATTGCTGTAATAAATCTTTCATTTTGTTGAGATATGTTTAGTTTGCGTAAAAGTATAAAATAGAATAATGCGAATAATGTATTTTGCTTCAAATTTATTAAAACAAAAAAGAAAGCCGAAAACTATAAGGTTTTCGGCTTTCGAATATGGTAAAGAATTAAGAATTATATTCCTAATAGATGCTTTTTTAAAGTTTCGTCAACCGGCTTGTCTGAAAGCCAAATGCCAAATAGTGCTTTTTTGAAATCAAATCCTTGAATTTTTCCTTTTAAAACTTCGTTTTTATAAACATTGATAGTTTGGTCAAGCGGATTATAAAATAAAATGAATACATCTTTCTCTGTAATAGCATCACTTAAGTATGTTTTAAACTGCTCAATTCGAGGACGTAACTGCTCAAGATTACTTCCAGCAGATTTTTCGAATCCAGTATTCATTGCTTTTGTTAATTTATTAGAAGAAACCATCGAAGAGGTAATTTCAATTCTAATAGCCATTTCAGTATCACTATCAATAATAAATTGCGGATCTTGGCTTAATTGCGATAAGTACAAAGCCTGCACATAAACTTCCAACCACATTTTTGATCTTCCGCCGGCACCATTAAGCTGCAAGGATTTGCTTTGAAATTCTATTTTTCTTGGAACAGTAACACCATTTACTTCTAATTGAGTTTGTGCCGAAACTGTAGAAAATTGCAGACTTAAAAGGAGTGTAAGCAATAGTAAAATCTTTTTCATATTCTATCAATTATATATTTTTTGAGCAAAAATAATGTTAATTTGTCAAAATTTTACGTTCTATTAAGATCTTTTTTTCTGATATTTTTTGCGTATTGTTTTAGAAATCAAATTAGTAGGACTAATTTTACGTGGATTTGCGTGTTTTATAAGTAATAGGTCTTTTTTAGAGTAAGAATTGTGCTTAGAATTTAAATTCTCTTATTTTTTATATGCATTTTTAATCTTAAAATTTAGAAAAAAAGCTGCATGATTATTGTTACTTGGTCGAAAAAGCTAAATATTAACGAAAACGTTATCGTAAATATTGCCGATCTCTCAATTTTATATGCGCGCATTGTAAATTTCACATTTAAAATTTATCTTTGAAAGCCTTTTTGTGTAAAAAAGGACTTCAAGAAAAACAAAAAAACAAACCAGCCACAGTGCATTGTCATTTGATGGTAAAAAAACAATAATTAAAAAAACTATGGATTTTAATCTTACCGAAGAACATTTAATGATTCAGCAAGCAGCAAGAGATTTCGCTCAGAATGAATTGTTACCAGGAGTTATTGAACGTGATGAAAAACAAATTTTTCCAACTGAACAAGTTAAGAAAATGGGTGAACTTGGATTCATGGGAATGATGGTTGATCCTAAATATGGCGGAAGCGGACTTGATGCGATTTCGTACGTACTTGCAATGGAAGAAATTTCGAAAGTTGATGCTTCAGCTTCTGTAGTAATGTCGGTAAATAATTCTTTAGTTTGCTGGGGATTACAAGAATTTGGAACAGAAGAACAAAAACAAAAATATTTGCCGGGTTTGGCTTCAGGTCAAATTCATGGTGCTTTTTGTTTAAGTGAACCAGAAGCAGGAAGTGATGCAACTTCGCAAAAAACTACAGCTGTTGATATGGGAGACCATTATTTGGTAAACGGAACAAAAAACTGGATTACAAACGGAAATACGGCATCTGTATATTTAGTTATTGCTCAAACGCACCCAGAATTAAAGCACAAAGGAATAAATGCTTTGATTATGACTAAAGATATGCCAGGTTTCTCAATTGGACCAAAAGAACAAAAAATGGGAATTCGAGGTTCAGATACACACTCTTTAATGTTTAGTGATGTAAAAGTTCCAAAAGAAAATAGAATTGGAGAAGATGGTTTCGGATTTAAATTTGCAATGAAAACACTTGCAGGAGGACGTATTGGTATTGCTTCTCAAGCATTAGGTATTGCTTCTGGAGCTTACGAATTAGCTTTAAAATATTCTAAAGAGCGTAAAGCTTTTGGAACAGAAATTTGCAATCATCAGGCAATTGCTTTCAAATTAGCAGATATGGCAGTTAATATCGAAGCTGCACGTCATTTATGTATGAAAGCGGCTTGGGATAAAGACCAACATAAAAACTATGATGTAAGCGGTGCAATGGCAAAATTATTTGCTTCACAGGTTGCAATGGATACTGCGGTTGAAGCTGTTCAAATTCACGGTGGAAATGGTTATGTAAAAGAATACCATGTCGAACGTTTTATGCGTGATGCAAAAATTACTCAAATTTATGAAGGAACTTCTGAAATTCAGAAAATTGTAATTTCAAGATCAGTTATCGCAGGATAATAGCTTTATAATATTTTCAGTAAAACCCTTTCAGGCTTTTTGGTCTGAAAGGGTTTTCTTTTTTTAATTGGTTATCTTTACTAAAAGAAAGTTTTTTATGTACGAAGATTTAAAGTATTGGTATTTGCGAGATCATAAACTGTTTCGAACTTTGAGTTATGCTCAAATCAAACAGTTGTGCATTATTACTGGTTTTAAAAAAGCATCAAAAGGCGAAATTATCTATTTCTCGACTTCAGATCTGCCGCGTATATTTTTACTTAAAAAAGGCAATATTAAAATTGTTGCAGTTGATGATGAAGGCAATGAAACGATAAAAGATATTATCCAGAAAGGGGATTTGTTTGGTGAATTGACTTTAGAAACAGATAATAAAAATGAAGAATATGCAAAAGTCCTTTCAGACGATGTGACGATTTGCAGTTTTTTAATGTCTGACTTTGAGGATTTATTACTTAAAAATCCCACGCTGGCACTTTCGTATACAAAATTCGTAGGCTTGAAAATGAAACGAATAAAAAACAGCTACGCCAATTTAATTTCTAAAGATGCTAAAACAAGATTGTATCAGTTTCTAAAAAACTGGGCAGAACAAGAAGGCAGTAAAAACGGGAATGTTGTTACGATCGAAAATTATCTGACACAAAATGATATTGCACAAATCATTTGTACTTCTAGACAGACGGCCACACAATTATTGAATGAAATGGAATCTAATAATTTATTGAATTATAACAGAAAAGAAATTGTTATTCAGGATATCTCTAAAATATAATTGTTTAAAACCTTTTTTATTGCTTATTCAATTAAAGTAATAGCTAGTAGATTGCAATAGAAAAAAGTTAAAATAGTATTATATTGCAGAAACAAAAATGTATTTTAACCAGCTGTTTATAAAAATCTAAATCATCATTTATGAAAAAACTCTACTTTCTTTTGCCATTTGTTTTTTTTGCCTGTAAAACAAACCCTACTGCAGTAAGCGAAAAAAAATCAAAGTCAACTTCTAAACCTATTGAAGTTACCTATAAAGTCAATCAAAATGAAGTTTCGAATTTTTTAGAATATCTTTCTTCAGATGAACTGGAAGGACGTGAAACTGGGACAAAAGGAATCGAAAAAGCAGCTGTTTTTTTAGAGGATTTCTTAAAGAAGAACAATGTTAAACCTTATTTTAAAACATACCGAGATACATTAACAAATTTTAAATCTCCAGCTTTTAATATTGTCGGCGTTCTTGAAGGAACAGATCCAACTTTAAAAAATGAATATGTTGTTCTAAGTGCGCATTACGATCATATTGGAATAGAGAAAAAACAACAAGCAGATGTTATAAATAATGGCGCAAACGATGATGCTTCTGGTGTAACTGCTGTCGCGCAAATGGCTAAATATTTTGCAGAAACAAAATCAAATAAACGAAGCATTTTAATTGTGTTTTTTGCCGGAGAAGAAAAAGGATTGCTGGGTTCAAAAAGTTTAGTTCAAAAACTGAAGAAGCAAAATTTTAATCTTTATACACAATTAAATATAGAAATGATTGGAGTTCCTATGAAACGTGATTATTTGGCTTATGTTACCGGTTTTGATAAATCGAATATGGCGGAGAAAATCAATCAATATACTGGTAAAAAAACAATTGGATTCCTGCCAAAAGAAGCGGAATACGAATTATTCTATAGATCAGATAACTACTCGTTTTATGAAGCTTTCAAGAAACCATGCCAATCTATAAGTACTTTTGATTTTGAAAATTTTGAGTTTTATCACCACGTTTCTGATGAGTTCAAAGTAATGGATATTCCTCATATTACTTCATTTATTCAAGAGTTTTTGCCTGCTGTTACAAAAATTGCAGTTACTCCAACTGAAGAAATTACAATGAATAAATAGTCTTTCTTTCTATTGTATTTGTTTATTTTTGCTTTATGAAAAATATTATTGTTACAGGAACGAGTAGAGGAATTGGTTATGAACTGGCTTTGCAGTTTGCAAATGCTGGAAATCAGGTTTTAGCTATTTCTAGAAAAATACCAAAAACACTTTTAGAACATCAAAATGTAACTTGCTTATCAATCGACTTAGCAGATGAAACTGCTTTGCAGGAAGTAGAGCATTTTATTTCTTCGACATGGAAAAAAGTCGATGCCTTAGTTCATAACGCAGGAGCTTTATTATTGAAGCCTTTTGCAGAAACTACTCAAGCCGATTTTGAAAGTATTTATAAAGTAAATGTTTTTGCAGTTGCAAACCTTACAAGAGTTTGTCTGCCTTATTTGCAAAAAGGAAGCCATGTTGTAACCATCAGTTCAATTGGCGGAGTGAGAGGAAGTCTTAAGTTTGCTGGTTTGGCAGCGTATAGTTCTAGTAAAGGAGCTGTAATTACTTTAAGCGAATTGCTGGCTGAAGAATATAAAGAACACGGTATTTCATTTAATGTGCTGGCTTTAGGTTCTGTTCAAACAGAAATGCTCAATGAAGCTTTTCCAGGGTATCAAGCGCCAATTTCTGCCGAAGGAATGGCGACATACATTTATGATTTTACACTCAACGGAAATAAGTATTTTAACGGAAAGGTATTGGAGGTTTCATCAACTAATCCATAAGAAAATTTCAATAGTTAAATTCCAGATTCAAATAGAAATGAACTTTTGACGTTTAACAAATAACATTTAACCTAAATTGAGCGAAACTTTAGCAAAATATATTCCAGAGCACGCTGTAAAGCCTGTTTTTGATTTGATTGTATCCAATCAGGTTCATTTGAAAATTGTAAATGAACGTCAAACGAGGCATGGAGATTACAGGCGCGGACCTAGTGGCAAACACGAAATCACGGTTAATGCAAGTTTAAATAAATACAGGTTTTTGATTACCTTAATTCATGAGATTTCGCATTTGGTCGCATTCGAAAAATTTGGAAGAAATATAAAACCACACGGCAACGAATGGAAATACACCTTTCAAAGAACGATGGTTCCATTTATAAGACCAGAAATATTTCCAAGCCAATTACTGCCGTTATTAGCCAGACATTTTAAAAATCCGTCAGCAAGCAGTGATACAGATACTACTTTGTCTTTGGCTTTAAAGCAATATGATTCTGCAAGTGATAAAAATTATGTTTTCGAAATCCCGTACGGAAGCGTTTTTCGAATAAAAAATGGTAAAATCTTTAAGAAACTTGCTGTTAGAACCAAACGATTTGAATGTATAGAAATAAGCTCTGGAAAGACTTATCTTTTTAATCCAAATGCAGAAGTAGAGCTGATAGATTAATAATTTAAATAAAAAGAGAAATCCCAAATTCCAATTTTAAACAGCTAGGAATTTGGGATTTTATATTTTGATATTGTAAAGCTTTTTTAGCCTTTTAAATAAGCTTCTCTTACTTTTTTAAACAGGTTAGAAGAGTAAACAAATTTGACAATATCTTTATTGTCTGTTCTAAAAATCTCTTCTTTAGTTCCCTGCCACGCTTTTAATCCTTTTTTTAAGAAAACAATATTCTCGCCAATTTCCATTACCGAGTTCATGTCGTGCGTATTAATTACAGTCGTAATATTATACTCCTCCGTAATTTCCTTAATCAAATTATCAATCAAAGTTGAGGTATTTGGATCTAAACCTGAATTGGGTTCATCACAAAACAAATATTTTGGATTATTTACGATCGCACGAGCAATAGCTACACGTTTCTGCATTCCTCCAGAAATCTCAGAAGGTAATTTTTTATGAGCATCGACTAAGTTTACTCTTTCTAAAACAAAATCAACACGTTCTTGGATTTGCGCTTTGTTATTGTTGGTGAACATTTTTAGAGGGAAAGCAACGTTTTCCTCAACAGTCATCGAGTCAAATAAGGCGCTTCCTTGAAAAACCATTCCAATTTCAGTTCTTAGTTCCCTTTTTTCATCTGGATTTAATTCAGAATAAACACGTCCATCAAACTCAATTGCGCCTGAATCTGGTGTATGAATTCCTAGTAAAGTTTTTAATAAAACAGTTTTTCCAGAACCACTTTGTCCGATAATCAAGTTTGTCTTTCCAGTTTCAAAAACCGTCGAAACGCCTTTTAAAACTTTACTATCACCAAATGATTTTTCTATGTTTTTTACTTCGATCATTATCCTAATAATAATTGAGTTAATATATAATTAAAAAGAATAATACAAACAGATGTCCAAACAAATGATACTGTACTTGCTTTACCAACTTCTAATGCGCCGCCTTTCATATAATATCCGTGAAAAGATGGAATTGTAGCCAATAGCATTGCAAAAATTAAAGTTTTAATAAAAGCATATGTAATATGAAACGGAATAAATTCCATTTGAGCCCCTTGAATAAAGTCTTGACTTGTTGAAAAACCGCCATATGCGCAAGCAAGCCATCCGCCAAAAATTCCTAAAAACATACTAATTCCAATTACAAAAGGGTACATTAATAAAGCTACTATTTTTGGAAAAACTAGATAGTTTAATGAATTAACTCCCATAACTTCTAACGCATCAATTTGTTCTGTAACACGCATTGTTCCAATACTTGAAGTAATGTAAGACCCCATTTTTCCGGCCATAATTACCGAGATAAAAGTTGGCGCAAACTCCAAAATCACAGATTGACGAGTTGCAAAACCAATTAAATATTTTGGAATTAAAGGATTAGTTAAGTTCAATGCCGTTTGAATGGCAACAACTCCACCGATAAAAAATGAGATAAAGCAAACGATACCTAGAGAGTCTATTATTAAATCATCGATTTCTTTGAAAATTAATTTTTTCATAACAGGCCATTTGGTCTGTTTATTAAAAATTTCTTTCAGCATTAAAAAATATCTTCCTATTTGAGATATATAACGAATTAGCATCATAAGTTTTACAAATATTGGCTAAATTAAGGATTAGTTTACAGTTTACCGTTTCAGTTTGCAGTTTTTAATTTTTTTTAAGATTAAAAAAGCTTCTGTTTCATTTTTTGAAAACGATAATTTCTAATAAATTTAGCTTGTTCAGGGGTGACTAATAAAGGAGTTTTGGCACTTTTGGCTTTCCAGAATCCTCTGATATAATCTAAAAAGAGAAACGGCTTTTTCTTCATCATAGCCAATTTTGCTGATGCGATTGCTGTGATCCAAAAACCATAACCTAAAGTATAAAAAGCTTCTCCTTGTTTATAACGAGCAGTTTTGTTGTAGTTTGCACCAGTTGGTTTTAAGTGTTTTACATGTAAAGATTCGTCGGTAATAATTTTCCAATCGTAATATTTACACAATAATTCGTCAACCGTGTCCCAGCCCATTGCAGGTTTTAAACCTCCAATTTGCTGATAAGTTTCCTTGCGATATGCTTTTAATGCACCGCGAATATGATCTTTGTCGGTTAAGTTTTCTAAAACCCATTCGCCATTTTTATCGATATAGCAAAATCCGCCCGCCATTCCTATTTTAGGATCAGCTTCAAAATGTTTGATTACAGTTTCAAAATAATTTGGAGGGAAGATTAAATCGCCGTCTATTTTTACAATAATATCATAATTTGAATCCAAAGTTTCAAAACCTTTTTGAAACGCTTGAATTACTTTGCTTCCTGGCAAATGAATCGCATCTGAAGTTTTATTTACAACAGAAATATACGGATTTTCCTTTGCAAAACTTAATACAACTTCTTCTGTTTTATCTGTAGAATTGTCGTTTACAACCACAATTTTTGAGGGTAAAACAGTTTGGGAAATTAAAGATTGTAAAGTTAAGCCAATTAAATCCTGTTCATTATGTGCGGGAATGACGATGTAGTATTTCATAAATTTTCAATTTTAAATGCCAATTCCTTAAATACCAAATTCCAATCAAAGCGGGTTCAATTGGAATTTGGAATTTTAGTTTTGGAATTTATTTAATTTTTTCCGCTGCAACAATATAATATCTTGGAGTGAAATATCTTAACAATGGTCTAAATCCAAACTTTTTTACCGGATGTGTAAATTGCAGACGGTCTGTTATTTTCCATCCTGTTTTTTCTAAAAGCCAGTCTAACTGCCAATCTTCAAATTCGTGATAATGTCTGTCCCACATATCAGTTTTAGAACGATATGCTGGAGAAAACCATAAACGTAACGGAATTGAAATTAACAATTTGTCGCATTTTACGTTTTCTAGAATTGTGTATGGATTTAGTAAATGTTCGAAAATTTCAAAAGCAGTAAAAACAGTGTATTCTTCAGTTTTTAGCGCCGTCTGATCGTTGTCTAAATCTTCGCCTTTTGTGTTTTTTACAGTATAACCATTCTCTTCCATTATTTTAGAAAATGGATTTGGCACACCAAAATCAAAAATGGTTTCTGATGTGTTAACGTGTTTTTGTAAAAACTCTAAGGTAAGTTTGAATCTTTTATTCGGAAATGTTTTTTCGTACATTATATATGTTTTAAACAACAAAGGCGCAAATATACTAAAAAAGTCCGCATCTTATAGTGCGGACTTTTTTTAGTTTTGCAGTGTTCAGTTACAGTTTTGAGTCTGAAAATTAATTACTGCGAGTGTAAACGGAATACTAATATCTGTATACAAAAGCATTAACGTTCATTCCTGCTCCAACTGAAGCAAAAATTACAACATCGCCTTTATTAATAGTATGATTTTCGATTTTTCCTTGAAGAATTAAATCGTATAAAGTAGGAACCGTTGCAACACTGCTGTTTCCTAAATCATGAATACTCATTGGCATAATGTCTTTAGGAGCAGTTTTGTCGTATAGTTTATAAAAACGTTCGATAATTGCCTCGTCCATTTTTTCATTTGCCTGATGAATCAGGATTTTCTTTACTTCATCAATTGAAATGCCGCTTTTGTCTAAACAGCTTTTCATTGCACAAGGAACGTTGCTTAAAGCAAATTCGTAAATTTTGCGTCCGTACATTTTAATGTACTTAATATCTGGATCTAAATCAGGATTATATGATTTTCCGAAGTAAAGGAAGTTAGCTTCGTCATTGGCAAAAGTAGCGCTTTCATAAGATAAAAGTCCAGCTTCGTCTGTTGAAGCTTCTAAGATTGAAGCACCAGCTCCATCAGAATAAATCATCGAATCACGATCGTGATCATCGACAACTCTTGAAAGAGTTTCTGCTCCAATTACTAAAACTCTTTTTGCCATTCCAGATTTGATAAAAGCATTCGCTTGAAGTACTCCTTCAATCCAGCCAGGACACCCAAAAAGAATATCGTAAGCAACACATTTAGGGTTTTTAATGCCTAATTTATGCTTAACACGTGTTGCTAAACTTGGTAAAATATCAGATTGTGAAGTGCCTGATTTTACATCACCAAAATTATGAGCGAAAATGATATAATCTAAAGTTTCAGCATCGATTCCTGCATTTGCAATTGCTTTTTCAGCTGCAAAAAAGGCTAAGTCTGAAGCAGTATGATTTTTTTCGGCATAACGGCGATTTTCGATTCCCGTAATACCTTTAAATTTTTTAATAACGACTTCATTCGGGTAACCAAAAGGAGTTCCATCTTCATTCAAAAAAATATGCTTGTCAAAGTCTGTGTTTTTTACTTCTAAATTAGGAATATAACTCCCGATGCCAATTATTTTTATTTTCATTTTTCCTTTAATTATCCGATAAATTTATTGCTAAAGTATAAATAAAATCATGATAACTATCATAAAAAATACTATGCATGCATATAATTGTGGAATAATTGTTTTTTGAGTGATATATTGATTATTTTTTAATGATTTTTTAATTTTACAGAGATTTCAAACGTTTGAGATCGATTTTGGAATCTATTTTTATTTTATCTCAATATTTTAAAGTGTTATAAAAACTAACAAATTTTTTAAGAATGTTATAAAAAAATAAAACCCGATAACTATGATGTTATCGGGTTTGTTTTATGAAATAAGCTATGATTAGTTTTCCATGTAAGCTTCAATAGGAGCACAGCTGCAAACTAAATTTCTGTCGCCATAAGCATCGTCAACGCGACGAACAGATGGCCAGAATTTATTGTCAGCAATATACTCTAATGGGTAAGCCGCTTTTTCTCTAGTATAAGGGAAATCCCAATTGTCTGTAGTTAACATTGCCAATGTGTGAGGTGCATTTTTCAATACATTGTTTTTGTCATCAGCTGTTGCAACTTCAATTTCTTTTCTAATTGAGATAAGAGCATCACAAAAACGATCTAGTTCTGCCAAATCTTCAGATTCAGTTGGTTCAATCATTAAAGTTCCTGCTACTGGGAAAGAAACCGTAGGAGCGTGGAAACCGTAATCCATCAAACGTTTTGCGATATCACCAACTTCGATTCCGTTTTCTTTAAATGAACGACAATCTAAAATCATTTCGTGAGCCGCTCTACCACATTCTCCTGTATAAAGAATTGGGTAGTGTCCTTCGAAACGAGCTTTCATATAGTTAGCATTCAAGATCGCATGTTCAGTAGCGCTTTTTAATCCGTCAGCCCCCATCATTGTGATGTAGCCGTAAGAAATTAAACATACTAAAGCAGATCCGTAAGGTGCAGATGAAATAGCTGTAATCGCTTGTTCACCGCCCACTTTTAAGATTGGGTTTGTTGGTAAGAACGGAACTAATTTTTCGTTCACACAAATTGGTCCAACTCCAGGTCCGCCGCCGCCGTGAGGAATAGCGAATGTTTTGTGTAAGTTTAAGTGGCAAACGTCAGCACCAATTGTAGCTGGGTTAGTTAAACCAACCTGAGCATTCATATTAGCACCATCCATATATACTAATCCGCCGTTTTCGTGGATTAATTTTGTGATTTCAATGATCGAAGATTCGTAAACTCCGTGAGTAGAAGGATACGTTACCATTAAACAAGATAAATCATCTTTATGTTCAATCGCTTTTTCTCTTAAATCTTCTACATCAATATTTCCTTCTGGTGTAGTTTTAGTAACGATAATTTTCATTCCAGCCATAGCCGCAGAAGCAGGATTTGTTCCGTGAGCCGATGAAGGAATTAAACATACATTACGGTGCCCTTCGTTTCTTGACATATGGTAAGCACGAATAGCCATCAATCCTGCATATTCTCCCTGTGCTCCAGAGTTTGGCTGTAATGTTGTTCCAGCAAAACCTGTAATTACATTTAGTTGCTGCTCTAATTTTTTAAGCATTGTGATGTAACCTTCAGCTTGCTCTACTGGTGCAAACGGGTGAATGCTGTTCCAGTTTGGCATTGAAAGAGGCAACATTTCAGAAGCTGCGTTTAATTTCATTGTACAAGAACCTAATGAAATCATCGAGTGATTCAATGATAAATCTTTACGCTCTAATTTTTTGATGTAACGCATTAACTGACTTTCTGAATGATGATTGTTGAATACATCATGTGTTAAGAAAGAAGATGTTCTTTCTAATGAAGCAGGTAATTGACTAGCTTCAGTTAATTTAGAAACTGTAATAGTTTCTTTTCCTAAAGCTTCAGCAAAAATGGCAATAATTTGGTTGATGTCGGCAATTGAAGTTGTTTCGTTGAACGAAATAGAAATCGTATCAGCATCAGGATAGAAGAAGTTTACTTCGTTTTTCTCTGCTACAGCTTTTACTTTTTGAGCATCTGCCTTCACAGAAATAGTATCAAAGTAAGCCGTGTTCGTTTGGTAAACTCCTAATTTATTTAAAGCTTCAGCAGTAGTAACTGCCGATGCGTGAACTTTGTTTGCAATGTATTTTAACCCTTCTGGTCCGTGGTAAACTGCGTACATTCCAGCCATAACCGCTAGTAAAACCTGAGCTGTACAGATGTTAGAAGTCGCTTTTTCACGTTTAATGTGCTGCTCACGAGTTCCTAAAGCCATACGTAAAGCACGATTTCCGTTTGTATCAACAGAAACTCCAATGATACGACCCGGCATAGATCGTTTGTATTCGTCTTTAGTTGCAAAAAATGCAGCGTGAGGACCACCGTAACCCATTGGTACCCCAAAACGTTGTGTAGTTCCAACAACAACTGCAGCTCCCATTTCTCCTGGAGAAGTTAAAGCAGCAAGTGATAAAATATCAGCAGCAAAGGCAACTTTAATTTCGTTTTCTTTTGCTTTAGCAACAAAAGCACTGTAATCGTTTACCTGACCATATTTTCCAGGGTATTGTAAAATAGCTCCGAAAAATTCATTTGAAAAATCAAACGTTTCGTGGTTTCCAACAACTAATTCAATTCCAATTGGAGTTGAACGAGTTTGAAGTACTGATAAAGTCTGTGGTAAGATTTCTTCAGAAACGAAGAATTTATTTGTATTGTTTTTCTTTTGATCACGAGTACGAACGTCAAATAATAACGCCATAGCTTCAGCAGCAGCAGTTCCTTCATCAAGTAAAGAAGCGTTTGCAATTTCCATTCCTGTTAATTCGATTACAGTAGTTTGGAAATTTAAAATTGCTTCAAGACGACCTTGTGCAATTTCTGCCTGATAGGGTGTATAGGCAGTATACCATCCTGGGTTTTCGAAAATATTTCTCTGAATCGGTGCCGGAACAATAGTTGGGTGATAACCCAAACCGATATACGATTTGAATACTTTATTTTTCTTTCCTAATTCCTGAATATGATTTGCAAATTCATATTCTGTCATTGCAGGATCTAAATTCAAAGGTGCTTTTAAACGAATATCGTCCGGAAGGGTTTCGTAAACAAGTTGCTCAATTGAGTCAACTCCAATTGTTTTCAGCATATGCTGAAGATCGGTTTCTCTTGGACCAATGTGTCTTAAAGCAAAAGCATCTGTTTTCATGTAGCTATCTAATGTTTTTAATTGATGTGTTCGTGCACCATTTTGCTGTACGAATCACATTTAAAAGTAAATGTGTTGTTTTTTTGTCGCGCAAAATTAAGTATTATTAATAATTTAATAGGTATTTTTAACTTCATTTTTTATCAAATTTCTAATCAAAGACTTGGTTTGTTAATAAAATATTAGATTTGAGGTATGATAGTATCAAAACGCTTCCTAGATTTTTACCTGAATAGCAGTATTCATGTGGCTTTGTCATGTTATGCACTTGTACGAATAACGTTTCATGTGTTTCATATTCAATATGATGAGCCGATGGCGCTTTTTGTTTTTTTTGGAACAATTGTAGGATATAATTTCGTAAAATATGATGCTTTGGTTCGAGTAAAGAAAAATCCAATTGGAAATCAATTAAAGATTATTGCTTTTTTGAGTCTCATTTCGGTGGTTTTAGTAGGCTATTATTTTTTCCATTTACAGCGAATTACACAAATTGTTTCGGTAGGGATTTTTGCGATAACCGCGCTTTATACTTTGCCTTTTTTTCCAAACAGAAAAAACGCTCGAAATTGGGCAGGAGTAAAAATTTATATTGTAGCGCTTTGCTGGGTTGGCGCGACTTTGGTTTTGCCGCTAATTAATGCCGGAATTTCGTTTACAACAGACTTCTTTATAAAATGTATACAGCGTTTTATTTTAGTTTTTGTTTTGATTTTGGTTTTCGAAATAATTGATCTGGCAAATGATGATCCGCATCTTCAAACTGTACCGCAGACTATTGGAGTGAAATGGACAAAATATTTAGGGTTACTTCTTTTAGTGCCATTTTGTTCTTTGGAGCTTCTTATTTCAACATTTAATGTTCATGATCTTTTCATTAGCTTGGTAATGGTAATTACTTTGATGATGTTTATTGTTTTTGCCAATCCAAATCGTTCCAAATATTATACCTCTTTTTGGGTCGAAAGCGTGCCGATTTTTTGGTGGCTGATGGTGATTTTTCTATAAAAAAAACCGAAGCAGCAGCATCGGTTTTGATTGGATTTAGTTTATTTAGTTTTTTGTTCGGCTAAAGCCTTATTCAATTCAGCCTTAGCTTCATTTAATTTTTTTCTTTTCTTGTCGATCTTTTCTTTGCTTTCTTTGTCTTTTATGGCTTCATTTAAATCAGCAGTTCTTTCATTAACTTTTTGCTGTTTTTCTTTTACTTTTTTGTCAAGATCATTATTGACTGTTTTGGTGGTGCAATTTTTCTTGGTTTGAGAGATTGCATCTTGAACTCCTTTAATCTGATTTTGATTTCCAGCTTTTTTAGCTGCAGCTAATTTTATGTTTAATTCACATAATTTTCTTTCGCATCCTTTTAAATCTTTGCAGTTGCTTTGCGCAAATCCTATAAAAGAAAAAGTAAATAGGAGGGTTGATAGTATAATTTTTAATTTCATATTTTAATTTTTTTTTGTTCTCTTTAAGATTTATTTTATCTAAAAGTAGGAAATTTATTTTAAATAGATTTTTCTGAAACTTCTTTTAAAACTTTATTTCGTTCCAAAAGAAAATTAATAAGATGCTTTTTAAGAAGTAAAAAATCGAATAGTTTTCCTAAAATTCCAAACGGCGTTTCATATTGTAGTTTATCTGTCATGATTGTAATGCCGTTTTCTTCTTCAAAAAAATGTTCATGTTTAAAAAACTTGAAATTACCTTCTTCCATTTCATCCACAAAATAATCGTAGAAATTCATTGTCGGAATCCTGCTTTTGTGTGTGAGATAAAAGCCAAAATGTCTGCCTCGCCAAGTTACGGTTTCATTTAGGTTTATTAATCCAGTTGTTACGCCGGCAATTGCTTTTTCTTTTGATGCACTTGCCGATTGTTGATGCACATCGATATTTCGTGAGACATCAAAAACGATTTGTTTTGGAGCTTTTATTTTTGTTGTTAGGTTTATTGTTGTCATTTAATGTAGAATATTTTTTTGCATTTTTGTTATCTCTCCTTCGTCGAGATGACAAAAATGAGTGCGCTTTAGTGCAATAAATCTCGAAAAGTATCATCAATATTCCCAAACTTAAATCGAAATCCATTTTCTAAAAGACGTTTCGGAATTACGTTTCTACTTTTCAAAATTAACTCGGGTTCTGTTTGAATAAAAAATGCTCCAATTTCAAGAAAGAATTTATTCAATGGAATTCCAAAAGGAAAGCCAACTGCTTTTCTCAATTTTTGCATAAATAGTGCATTTCGAATTGGCTCTGGAGAAACGATATTTATAATTCCAGAAATTTCTTTTTCAACAATGAACGCAGCGGCATTGGCAAAATCGTCTTCATGAATCCAGCTTACAAATTGATTTCCCTTTCCCTGTTTTCCTCCAAAACCAGTTTTTGCCAAATTTTTTAACGGAATTAAAGCACCTCCATTTTTTCCTAAAACAATTGAAGTTCTCAAAGCTGTTTTCATCGTCTTTGGCGTTTCAGTTTTAAAGAATGCTTTTTCCCAAGAAAGCGCCACATTTATAGAAAAATCATTTCCAATTTCGCCGTCAACTTCATTCATTTGTTTGTCAAGAGAAAAACGATAAATAGTTGCCGTTGATGAATTAAGCCAATGTTTTGGCGGGTTTTTACAGTTTAAAACGGCTTTGTTTAATATTTTGGTACTTTCAATTCTTGATAAAAGAATTTCTTTTTTATTTTCTTTTGTATAACGGCAATCAACCGATTTTCCAGCAAGATTAATTAAAACTGCTGCATTTTCTAATTCGCTTTCCCAACCTGAAAAAGTTCTGGCATTCCAGTTTACATATTTTATTCCGTCAAGTGTCTGCGATTTTCCCCGGGTTAGAATTACAATTTCTTCAAATTTATTTTTGAAATGATTGACTAAAACTTGTCCAAGAAAACCTGTTCCAGCTGCAATTATGAGTTTTTTCATTTGAGTTTTTTTTTATAGCCACGAATCACACGAATTTTCACGAATTTAAAAATGAATAAAGGCATTTTGAGAATTAATTCGTGAAAATTCGTGTGATTCGTGGCAAACTATTTTAAGCTTTAAAAACCAATCTTTCTTCTCTTTGAGCTTCTTTTGCTTTTCTTTTTCCTCTAAAAAAGAAATATAAATTGAAGAATAACATGATGCCAAGGTAAATAGAAAATCCGCCGATTTTATAACTTAAATTTTCAATTAATTCTTGATAACTGTTGCTGTACAATTGCAATTTTAAAATCATTAATGCAAAACCAATATTTAAAAGATAAAAACCAGTTTCAAAAAGCTTGTTGGTTGCCTGCGCAATATCTTCACGACCTTTAAATATATCCAGCATAAAGATTTTTCCGTTTTTGAAAAGAGTTTTAGAAACATAATAGGTAAGAAATAAAGCAACTGGTAAATAAATTCCGTAACCGATTAAGATTTTTGTAGTTTCCATGATATTTGAATTTAGTTGTTATTTGATTAATTTATGAATGTACTTCGTTAGAATTATAATGTTGAGATAATGTAAAGCCGATATGATAAATATGATAACGGCTGTTTTTATGCCAATAATTTCTATTAATTGAGTTGATGATGTAATTTTCTTCCAAGAAATTAGCGTCATGGCACAATACCCAATATTTAAAAGGTAATATCCTAAAAGCAAAATCTGATTGATTTTTTGACAAATGTCGGCATGGTTTGGAATTAGCTCTAAAACAAAAACATTTCCGTTTTTATAACAGATTTTCCCCACTTTTAGGATAATGAAAATCGTAATGCTGAGGTAAATAAAATACCCTGTAATATTAAAGTTCATAATTGCCGATTTAAAAATTATTAGTCGAGAAACTATTATGTCATTTTTTATAAAACATCTACTGATTCTAATTTTCTTTTATTCATAACAGTAATTTTTGATCCTTTGGCTAAGAAAATTGATGATGGTTTTATGTTTTGAAGAAATCCAAAATCACTTCCATAAGTTTTTTTAAAATCAATTTCAATATTATGATCTAAAACTTCAAATTGTTCCCATCTTGGATGTTGAACCTCATATTCAAAAGTGGTTTTAGTATTGATTTTTGTGTAACCGAAGTAATGTTCTGTAATGAATTCTGCTTCAGAATCAATCTCAATTTCTATTGGATTCTTTTTAGTTTCTATTTGAATTGTATTCCATTTTTTGTCGCTTTTCCATTCATAAATAAAAGTATTGGTGTTTTCATCTTCAATAATTTTATGTCTCATTTTTTGAGTTTCGTAATGTTCCTGATACAACGTATTGGCAATAAAAGTGATCGCTTTTTTAGGAACAATTTCTTTAATAAAAACTACACCACGTTTCCATTCGCCATTTTCAAATCTTTTTACATAGAATCTCAAATTCACTTCTTCGAAATTGATGTGAAAGGGAATTTTAAATCCTAGAACTTTCGTGTTTTTAAACATAAACCCCACTAAGCTTACATAACATTTGTCGTTCCAAATATCAATCTCAGTTCCTGCGGGAAGATATTTTTCTAGTATTTGAGCATCAACCTCATAATTGAAAAGAGCTAAGTTTTTCCATTCTGCTTTTAAGAAGTTCATTTGTTTGCTTTTTTATAGATTAATATTGAAAGATAAAATGCCAGTATAATTGGTGTTCCGATTTCGAAATACGTTTTAAAATCATGAGATGAAATTGGATTTATGCAAATCATAACAAAATAGAAAACAACTCCTATGATGTACAATTGAAGGTATTTATTTTGAGGTTCGTTAAATAACATATACCCGCTCACGACAACTTGAAATAATCCCGTAGCTATTATGAACAATAAACCGAACACTGTTAAATCAATAATTTTTAAGAAAGCCAATAGAAAAATGACTGCTGGTATTCCAACAAGAAAAGAATTGATATAATTAATAGTTTTCATAGTTATTGATTTTTTTAAACTTTCAGAAAAAAATGAAAGTTTCGATTAAATTTTTTTACTTCATCATTTTTATAACCAATTTTCCCAACCAGTTATCATTAAATTCAGTCATTTTGTCTAACATGTTGTCTGCTTTTAAAACGAAATCGTACAATTTAGAAGTTTGATCAACAAAGTGTTTTTCTTCTTCAGAATCTTTTGCTTCAATTGTCGAAACTTCTTTTAAGATTTTAAGAGTAGGTTTGATTTCTCTTTTGCTTCTTTCTCTGGAAATTTTTACTGCTAATTCGTCTAAATCTTTTTCTGCAGTGAAAAATTCTTTTCTTTCGCCGGCTTTGTATTCTTTATAGACAATTCCCCAATCCATTAAACCTCTAAGGTTCATGCTGGCATTTCCTCTAGAAATTTGCAATTCTTCCATAATGTCTTCCATAGAAACAGGTTCGTTCGAAACCATTAATAAAGCGTGGATTTGTGCCATCGTTTTATTAATTCCCCATTGAGAACCTAATGCTCCCCAGGTTTGTACAAACTTATTTTTTGCTTCTTTGAATTCCATGACTCAAATGTAAACAAAAGTTTTTAAACTTTCAAAAATAATTGAAAGTTATTTAACGAATTGTAAAGTTATGTTAATTCAAGCCTTGAAATTTTTGATTAAATAATGATACAGCTATTTTTGTAAAAATCATATTTATGGAATTATACTACACTTTTTCAGTACTTATCGTACTAGCTTCTTTCTTCGCCTATTTAAATTTAAGATTTTTAAAACTTCCGGGAACGATCGGAATCATGATTATTGCCATGTTAGTTTCGGTTGGAATTCGCCTTTTAGGAGATTCTTATTTTCCTGCTACAACAAAGCATTTTTTTGAATTAATAAAGGAATTTGATTTCAACGAAATCCTAATGGGAGCGATGTTGAATTTTCTGTTGTTTGCGGGTGCACTTCACGTAAACATGTCAGATCTGAAAGAACAAAAAGTTCCTATTATGATTTATTCTACAGTGAGTGTAGTTTTATCAGCATTAATTATTTCTACACTGCTTTATTACATAGCGCCATTTTTAGGAATAAATATTCCGTACATATTTTGTTTAGTTTTTGGGACTTTAATCTCTCCTACAGATCCAATTGTGGTTTTGGGAGTTTTAAAAGAAGCTAAAGTGCCTAAAAGGATAGAGACTAAAATTGTTGGAGAATCATTGTTTAACGATGGTGTTGCGGTGGTAATGTTTGCTGTAGTTTTAAAAATGGCAACTGATCCTACATTTGATGCTACTTTTGGCTCAATTTCATGGTTATTTATTAAAGAAGGAATAGGCGGACTTTTATTAGGAGCAGTTTTCGGATTTACTGCATCTAAGGTTATGAAGAGGATTGATGATTATAAAGTTTCGGTTTTGATTACGCTTTCTATCGTAATGGGAGGTTTTTTGATTGCGCAAAGTTTACACGTTTCAAGTCCTTTGGCAATGGTAGTTGCGGGATTAATTATTGGTAATTACGGTAAAAAAGTCGCAATGAGCGAAGAAACCAAAGATTATTTGGAGAAGTTTTGGGAGCTTATTGATGAAATCCTGAATGCTATTTTGTTTTTATTTATTGGTTTTGAATTGTTATTGCTGCCAGATTTAAACAAACAATTGCTGACTGGTTTTGTGGCTATTTTTATAGTGCTTTTTTCAAGATTAACAGCGATAGTTCTGCCTTGGAAATTCTTTGATATATTTAAGTTCTTCGGAATCAGATCGGCTTACAACAAAGGTTCTCTGATAGTTTTAGTTTGGGGAGGAATTCGAGGCGGAGTTTCTATCGCTTTAGTCCTTTCTATGCCTGAAGGAGAATATAAAAACCTTTTACTTGAAATAACTTATATCGTGGTATTGTTTTCAATTGTTGTTCAAGGACTGACGGTTGGGAAATTAGCAAAGAGAGTTTTGGAGAAAGAGTAAAGATTTAGAAATAGATAAAAGAGCAAAGAAACAAGATTTCTGCTCTTTGTCTTTAAAATTTATAACTGAAAACCCGAAACAGAAATGTTTCGGGTTTTCTTTATCGTTTATCTTCTTTCGAATAATTAGATTCTCCGTTAATATTAATTTCTCCGCCTAAAAAACGAGGTTCTCTATTTCTGAAAACATCAAAAAAGGATTTGAAAATTGAACCATATTCTCTAAATGTCACATATTTATACCCTAAATATTCTCCTTTGTTCGCAGAATATCCAACTGATTTAATTCCTAGTTTTTGTCCGATGTAAATCGCACGATTCAAATGATATTCCTGCGAAATTAAAGTTGCTTTTTTGATTTTGAAAATGTGTTTGGCGCGATACATTGTAGAATACGTATCGAAACCGGCATAATCAATAAATATTTTTGTTGTGTCAACTCCGTGATTAAAACAGTAGTTTTTCATAACCGTTAATTCGTCATATTCGTCACGGCCATTGTCTCCAGAAAGTAAAATTTTATTAATACGCTTGGCTTTCCAAAGCATAATTCCTGCGTCTAAACGATCTTTTAAATATTTGCTTGGCTGATCTCCATTAATTCCTGCGCCAAAAATAATTCCAACATCATTTTTAGGAAACCTTTTAATCGAATAATAAATATTTTTTCTGGTTGAAGATTTTACGTAATAATTTACAGAGATAATTGCTATTAGTCCAATAACTGCAAGATAAAGTGCTATTTTAAAATATTTTTTCACGGCTTGTATTTGTAAGATTAAGATTTAAAAACACGAAGATACTTAAAGTAAAACCAAATAAAAAACCGAAGTATTTCTACTTCGGTTTCAAAATTTAATTCTCTAAGAAGCTTAGCAACTTAGGAGCTTTATAACAATCCTGCTCTTTTTAATAAAGCTTCAGGTTTTGGTTCTTGCCCTCTAAAACGTTTGTATAAAGTCATCGGATGTTCTGTTCCTCCTTTTGAAAGGACATTGTCTTTGAATTTCTTAGCTACTTCTTCGTTGAAAATTCCTTTTTCTTGGAAATATTCAAAAGCATCAGCATCTAAAACTTCTGCCCATTTGTAGCTGTAATATCCAGAAGAATATCCGCCCTGAAAAATATGAGAAAACGCCGTACTCATAGCATTTTCTTTTACATCTGGATACAATTGTGTATTTGCAAATTGTTCCGTTTCGAAAGCTTTTAAGTCAGTAATATTAGTTGGGTCTTGCCCGTGCCAAGCCATATCTAACAATCCAAAACTTAATTGGCGCAATGTTGCCAAACCTTCTTGGAAACTGGCACTTTCTTTGATTTTCTGCACATATTCAATCGGAATAATTTCTCCCGTTTCATAATGATTTGCGAACAAAGCCAAAGCTTCCGGCTCGTAACACCAGTTTTCCATAATCTGACTTGGTAATTCTACAAAATCCCAGTAAACAGAAGTTCCTGATAAACTTGGGTAAACCGTATCAGCCAGCATTCCGTGTAAACCGTGACCGAACTCGTGGAATAAAGTTGTGACTTCATTAAAAGTTAATAATGAAGGTTTTGTTTCTGTTGGTTTTGTAAAGTTGCAAACGTTCGAAATATGCGGTCTTTCGTTTACGCCGTCTTTTACATATTGCGATTTGAATGAAGTCATCCACGCACCATTTCTTTTTCCTTTTCTTGGGAAGAAATCAGCGTAGAAAATAGAAACCAAATTGTTTTCGGCATCTTTTACTTCGTAAGTTGTAACTTCTTCGTGGTATTTATCGATATCAAAAACTTCCGTAAAAGTTAAACCGTATAATTTTTTGGCAACTGTAAAAGCACCGTCTAAAACTTTTTCTAATTGAAAATAAGGTTTCAGTTTTTCATCGTCTAAATTAAAAAGCTGTTGTTTTAATTTTTCAGAATAATACGCACCGTCCCATTTTTCAAGTTGTTCGATTCCGTCTAATTCTTTTGCAAAAGCAGTTAATTCAGCAAATTCTTTTTGAGCTGCCGGTTTTGCTTTTGCCAATAAATCATTTAAAAAAGAAAAAACTTTCTCTGGACTTTCGGCCATTCTTTCTTCTAGAACAAAATGTGCGTGCGTTTTGTAACCTAGTAAATTAGCTCTTTCAAAACGCAGTTTAGCAATTTTTAAAACATTTTCCTGATTGTCGAATTCGTTATTTTGAAATGCTTTTGCTCCAAACGCAATTGCCATTTTTTTACGCAATTCACGATTGTCAGCATAAGTTAAAAATGGAACATAACTTGGGTGATCTAATGTGAAAATCCAGCCTTCTTTTTCTTGATTTTTGGCTAATAATCTTGCTGCTTCAATTGTTCCTTCCGGTAAACCAGATAAATCTTTTTCATCTGTTAAATGTAATTCAAAAGCATTCGTTTCTGCCAAAACATTTTCGCCAAATTGTAAACTCAATTTTGATAATTCTTTGTCAATTTCTCTCAATTGGTCTTTCTTGTCTTCAGGCAAATTGGCTCCGTTTCTAGAAAAGCTTTTGTATTTTTTGTCTAAAAGAGTTATTTGCTCTGGGTTTAGATTCAAACTTTCTTTTTGATCGTAAACGGTTTTTATTTTAGCAAATAAAGCTGCATTTAGCGTAATGTCATTTCCAAATTCAGATAATAAAGGCGAAACTTCTTGTGCAATTTTTTGCATTTCGTCATTCGTTTCAGCCGAATTTAAGTTGAAGAAAATACTAGAAAGACGATCTAAAATGTCACCCGAAAAGTCCATAGCAACAACAGTATTTTCAAAAGTCGGCGCATCTGGATTGTTTACGATTGCATCAATTTCGGCTTTAGCTAAAGCAATTCCTTCGTTGAACGCGGGAACATAATCTTCGATTTTAATTTGCGAAAAAGGTGCGGTATTATGTTTGGTATTGAAATATTGTGTTAATACGCTCATAAGTAGAGTTTTTTTAAAGTAGTCAGTGGTCAGTTTTTTAGTATTCAGTAGTTGTCTTTATGAGAACTAAACACTAAAAAACTGACCACTGATTACTAAATTTATTTATTAAGACCTTCAGCTGCTTTATTAACCGCAGCTTTCAATTCTTCTTTATAAGAAATAATAGTGTCTAAAACTTTTTTATCGTGACTTCCGATGATTTGTGCGGCTAAGATTCCTGCATTCTTTGCTCCGTTTAAAGCTACAGTTGCAACAGGAACTCCGCCCGGCATTTGCAGAATCGATAAAACTGAATCCCATCCATCAATCGAATTGCTTGATTTTACAGGAACTCCAATTACAGGAAGCGGCGACATTGAAGCTACCATTCCAGGTAAATGTGCTGCACCGCCTGCGCCGGCAATAATTACAGAAATTCCGCGAGTATGTGCGTTTTTACTGAAATCGAACAATTTTTCCGGTGTTCTGTGTGCCGAAACGATATCAACTTCAACTTCAACATTAAATTGTTTTAATATATCGATTGCATCCTGCATAACTGGCATGTCTGAGATGCTTCCCATTATAATAGCTACTTTGCTCATGTTTTTTGTTTTGTTTCAGGTTTAAAGTTTCAAGTTGTTGGAAACTGAAAACTATTTTTATTTTGTTGGTTTATGATCTTAATTTAAGCAGAATTGTATAAATCAGAAATAAAACGAAAATTATTAATGCTAAGAAAGATAGAACAAGAATTATAAATAGAATAAAACTTTTGATTCTTTCTCCCGTGTATTCATATTTATCTGTAAATTTTTCAAAATGAATTTTAAACAAATTTGATTTGTCGTCTAAATTCAAAAGATTTATTACTATTTCTACAAGATCCATTAAAACTGATAAATTCGTTTATTTTTGCTTTAAGTTTGTCAACTGCAATTGCAACTAAAAACTGACCACTAAAAATTATTGACCACTGATCACTTTAATAGTGTTCTTAACTTCCTCTGCAATTCGTCTTGCTTCCGCCATATCTTCATTTACAATAGTAACGTGACCCATTTTTCTGAACGGACGTGTTTGTTTTTTACCGTAAATGTGCGGGGTAACGCCATCCCATCCTAAAATGGTTTCGATGTTTTCGTAAACAACATCTCCAGAAAATCCTTCGGCGCCTACTAGATTTACCATAATTCCGGCAACTTTGCTATCTGTGTTTCCTAGCGGAAGATCTAAAATAGCACGTAAATGATTTTCGAATTGTGAAGTATAACTTGCTTCGATTGAATAATGCCCAGAATTATGTGGACGCGGAGCAACTTCATTAACCAAAATTTCGTCATCTTGAGTCTGGAACATCTCAACAGCCAAAAGTCCAACGTGGTTGAAGTTTTTAGACACATTCAAAGCAATTGCTCTTGCTTTTTCGGCTACTTTATCATCAATTCTTGCTGGGCAGATTACGTATTCAACTTGGTTTGCTTCTGGATGAAATTCCATTTCTACAACCGGATAGGTTTTTATTTCTCCTGATGGATTTCTTACCACAATTACCGCCAATTCATTTTTAAACGGAACCATAGTTTCTGCAATACATTCGACATTTGGAAGATTATCTAAATCAGAAACCTGACGAATAACTTTTACACCATTTCCGTCGTAACCAAATTCAGTACATTTCCATACAAACGGTAATTGCAGATTGCTGATTTTAGATTTTAGATTTTCAAGATTTTCAAATCTTTCAAATGGGGCAGTTGGGATATTATTTTTAGCGTAAAATTCTTTTTGAACGCCTTTATTCTGAATTCCTTTTAGAGTTTTTGGCGAAGGATAAATTTTTAAACCTTCATTCTCTAATTGTGTCAATGCTTCAAGATTGACTAATTCGATTTCAAAAGTAAGAACATCGACTTGTTTTCCGAAGTTGTAAACGGTTTCATAATCCATTAAATCGCCTTGAAAGAATTTGTTGCAGGCAATTTTACTCGGCGCTTCGTCGCTTGGATCAAGAATGTAAGTTTGTATGTCAAATTTTCTGGTGTCAAACAAAAGCATTTTGCCTAATTGTCCTCCGCCTAAGATTCCTAATTTAAAATCAGAAGAAAAATAATTCATTTTGTGTTGTGTTTTTGCAAAGATACCTTTTAATCTTTTTTTAGCCAAAATTTAGTTTTTTGCCACAGATTAAAAAGATTAGAATGATTTTTTTCACCACGAATTACACGAATTTTCACTAATTAATTTTGGAAATTGAGTTAAATAAAAATTCGCAGAAATTGGTGTAATTACTTCGCCTGTTCAATATCACACGGGTCATGGCAAAAAGATAGAAACGGAAAATCTATTTAATCTTTTTAATCTGTGGCTAAAAAAACTATTCAATTTTTTTTAAAACTTCTCGAGCAACAGCTTTGTAAGCTGCGGAATGATCTCCGTAATCTTTGTTTAAAATAATTTGAAGTTCGGGATGAATCCAGTCGTAATGATTTCCCAGAACATATAAAGTTCGTATTGAATATGCTTTTGCAGCTACTTTTACATCATTTATCAGCCAGTCGAAACTTGCTTCTATACAATCCTGCAGATTTTCTTCGGACATAAGAATGCTGTTTTCATCTTTTTTATAATGTGATTTTACCAAAAGCTGTGTCACTTTTGCAATTGGCCGAATGGAACTTTCATCTTTAAGGACTTTTAAATTTGAACAGAAAAAATCAAGATGAGGTTGAAGCCAAAGCAGCTCTTCATAAGACACAAATTCTAGAATCCAACAGGCTTTGTGATTGTTTTTGTCTTCGGGTGTAAAACAAATAGAAACTAATTCGTTAAAAAATTGAGGACTTTCAAGAATGAACTGAGCGCACTTTAAGCGATTTTCTCTATGAGCCGTAACATAATCCAGTTTTTCTTGCAGTTCGGAAAGCATTTTTTTGAATTTGATTTAAAAATACAAATTTAGGCTCAATTTTCGGTTCTCAAATTCGAAATCTGTATCTTTGTCCATTATTTTAAATTTAAAAATAATGATACAACTTCACGATAAACAATTTGTTCCGTTTATTTCGGCTAAAGAAATTGATTTTGCTTTGACTAAATTAGCTGCGCAGGTAGAAGATGATTTTGGAGATGATACTCCAATTTTTATTGGAGTTTTGAATGGCGCTTTTATGGTGGTAGCCGATTTTTTGAAAAAATATAAAAAACCTTGCGAGGTTTCGTTCATTAAAATGGCTTCTTATGAGGGAACTGAAACAACAAATTCGGTTAAAGAATTAATCGGAATCAATCAGGATTTGACTGGCAGAAGTGTTGTTGTTATTGAGGATATTATCGATACAGGAAATACTCTGGAAGAATTAAAACATTTGTTTAAAGCACAAAATGTAAAACATTTTAAAGTGGCAACTTTGTTCTTTAAGCCAGAAGCTTATAAAAAAGATATAAAAATAGATTATATCGGAATCAGAATTCCGAATAAATTTATTGTAGGTTACGGATTGGACTATGATGGTTTAGGACGAAATCTTGGCGAAGTTTACAAATTAGCAGAATAATTTTAAAGACACACAACTATATATTCATTTTAAACTTCTTCGAAAATTAAGAAGTCACACAACTCACACGTATTATGATTAACATTGTTTTATTTGGAAAGCCGGGAGCAGGAAAAGGAACTCAGGCAGAATTTTTAAAAGAAAAATACAATTTAACACATCTTTCGACTGGAGATATTTTTCGTTTTAATTTAAAAAATGATACAGACCTAGGTAAAAAAGCAAGAGTATTTATGGACAATGGAGAATTAGTTCCTTGCGAAGTAACTACTGCAATGTTAATAGATGAAGTAAACAAACATCCTAATACAGCAGGATTTTTGTTCGACGGTTACCCAAGAACAATTGATCAAGCTGAGGCTTTAGATAAATTTTTACCAACAATTGGCTCAAGCGTAACGGCGACAATTGCTTTAGAGGCTGACGATGAGATTTTGGTAGCACGTTTACTTGAAAGAGGAAAAACAAGCGGAAGAGCAGATGATCAGGACGAAGAAAAAATTCGTGTAAGATATCAGGAGTACAATGAAAAAACAGCTCCATTAATTGGTTATTATAAAGAACAAAATAAATTCCACGCCGTAAATGGTATTGGAACTATTGAAGAAATTACAGAGCGCTTAACGTCAGTTATAGATAATTTGTAGAAGCTTTCCGAAATTTTGGGACTAGCTGACGATTTATCCCGACAGCGATTGGGACACTAAAAAAACTATTTTTCTTTTTCATAAAACGAGCTTCTCCCGACGCTTTGGGAGTCGATTGTTTTCTGGCGGGAAAAATTAGTTTTTTTAGCTTCGAGCTAAAAGAATACTAAGATTACAGTAAAATTTAAATAACCAAACAAGTAACGAATCTACTAAACATTGGAAATACTAATAATATTTTTTCTAATACTATTAAACGGAGTTTTCTCGATGTCAGAAATTGCATTGATTTCGGCTAGAAAAAACAGACTGGAAACGGCAGCGAAAAAAGGGAACAATAGTGCCAAAATTGCGCTGGATCTGGCTAATTCTCCAAATAAGTTTTTATCAACGGTACAAATCGGAATTACCTTAATTGGAATTTTGACGGGTATTTACAGCGGTGATAAAATCACAATGGACGTAGAAGTATTTGTAAGCGGATTTGAAGTTTTAAAACCTTATGCTCATTCTATAGCAGTTGGAATTGTAGTTGTTGTTTTAACTTTTTTCTCTCTTGTTTTGGGGGAGTTATTGCCAAAACGTATTGGATTAAATTATCCAGAGGCGATTGCAAAAATGGTTGCGATGCCAATGAAAATAGTTTCTATTATAACGGCACCTTTTATTTGGCTCTTAACAACGTCTACTGATTTTTTACTGAATGTTTTACAGATAAAACCAACGGCTGACGGAAAAGTTACGGAAGAAGAAATTAAGGCAATTATAAAAGAAGGAACAGAGGTTGGAGAAGTTCAGGAGATTGAACAAGATATTGTGGAGCGTGTTTTTCATATTGGAGACAGAAAAGTAAGTTCTTTAATGACACACCGAAAATCTGTTGATATGCTGCCATTGAATGCAGATAAAATCAAAGTTAAAGAGTTGGTAGTTCAGGATTTACATGCTGTTTATCCAGTGTACAATGAGAATTATGATGATATTGCTGGAGTTGTTACTTTGAAAAATATTTTTGCCAATATTGAAAAGGATAATTTCGATTTGCGAGCTATAATGACAGATGCGCCATATTTAATGGAGCAAACTACTGCTTACAAAGCATTAGAGAATTTTAAAAAGACAGGAGTTCACTACGCTTTAGTTTCAGATGAATACGGAGTTTTTCAAGGATTGATTACTTTGAATGATATTTTGGAAGCTTTAGTTGGTGATGCATCAGAGTTTTATAAAGATGAGTTTCAGCTTATAGAGAGAGAAGATGGTTCATGGCTGGTTGACGGACATTATTCATTGCATGACTTTTTAACTTATTTTGAATTGGATGAGTTAACAAATGATTACGAAGTAAATACGGTAAGCGGGATGATTATGACTGAGCTTTCTCATATTCCAAAAGAAGGAGAGAAACTGATTTGGCAG
Source organism: Flavobacterium sp. FlaQc-28 (assembly GCF_044007415.1). Taxonomy (NCBI): domain Bacteria; kingdom Pseudomonadati; phylum Bacteroidota; class Flavobacteriia; order Flavobacteriales; family Flavobacteriaceae; genus Flavobacterium; species Flavobacterium sp. FlaQc-28. The sequence goes on along the minus strand of NZ_JBIPCM010000011.1, from coordinate 133,716 downwards.
AAATTTGTCTTAGAGGTTATCGATATGGATGGGGTAAAGATTGATAAAGTGCTTGTAAAAACGCTTAAAGAGTAAAGAGAATTTGTTTCATGTTTAAAGTTTAAAGTTTCAAGTTGGCGTAGCGCAATGAACCTGAAACTTGAAACCTGAAACTTGAAACTACACATAAACAAAGAAAAAATGACAGAAGGGAATTTTGTAGATTACGTTAAGATATATGTTTCTTCCGGAAAGGGAGGAAAGGGATCTACGCATTTACATAGAGAGAAATTTATTGAAAAAGGAGGTCCTGACGGTGGTGATGGAGGCCGTGGCGGACATGTATATTTAGTTGGGAATAAAGGTCTTTGGACACTTTTTCATTTAAAGTTTGCGCGTCATATTAAAGCTGGACACGGTGGAGATGGTGGAGGAGATCGCAGTACAGGAGCAGATGGTGAAGATAAATTTATCGAAGTGCCGTTAGGGACTGTTGTAAAAGACAAAGAAACTGGAGAAACTCTTTTTGAAGTTACTGAACACGGAGAAAAAAGAATTCTTTCTAAAGGAGGAAAAGGTGGTTTAGGAAACTGGCATTTTAGAAGTTCTACTAATCAAACACCAAGATATGCTCAACCGGGTTTACCAGGTGTTGAGATGGATGTTATTCTAGAACTTAAAGTTTTGGCTGATGTTGGTTTAGTTGGTTTTCCTAATGCTGGAAAATCAACATTGTTGTCTGTTTTGACTTCGGCTAAACCAAAAATTGCCGATTACCCTTTTACAACTTTAAAACCGAATTTAGGAATTGTGGCTTACAGAGATTTTCAATCTTTTGTAATTGCGGATATTCCTGGAATTATTGAAGGTGCTGCTGAAGGTAAAGGTCTTGGACATTATTTCTTGCGTCACATTGAGCGTAATTCGACATTGCTGTTTTTAGTTCCAGTTGATACGCCGGACATTAAAGCAGAATATGATATTTTGGTAAATGAATTAACAAAATACAATCCTGAAATGTTAGATAAAGAACGTCTTTTAGTAATTTCAAAATGTGATATGCTGGATGATGAACTTAAGGCTGAATTAAAAGCAGAATTAGATGTATCTTTTAAAGACGTTCCTTATATGTTTATTTCATCTGTTGCACAACAAGGTTTAACTGATTTAAAGGATAAACTTTGGAAAATGCTTAATGAGTAATTTATTATTTTATAGTAAAAAAGGCGTTCTAGAAATAGAACGCCTTTTTGTTTTTATAATGTTAAATTCGTAATAAATGAGTGCAAAATTGATGTCATGTTCAATTTTGGTATTCTTTAGGATGAAATAATTGTCGAAATGAATTATATTCGCAGAACTTAAACAAAATAACATGAAAAAAGTAGTTTTATTCTTGACCATGTGCCTAATGGCTTTTCCTGTAAGAGCTGATGAGGGAATGTGGTTTTTGATGTTTATCGAAAGATTGAACCATAGAGATATGGAAAAAATGGGCTTGCAATTAACAGCCGAAGAAATTTACAGCATTAATCACCATAGTTTAAAAGATGCTATTGTACAATTTAATGGAGGTTGTACAGCTGAAATCGTTTCAAACAGCGGTTTAGTACTTACCAATCACCACTGTGGATATAGTGCGATTGCAGAACTTTCGACTGCAGAACAAAATCATTTAAAAAATGGATTTTGGGCAAAGCAAAGAAGTGCCGAATTGAAACCAAAATCATTGTACGTTCGTTTCTTTGTTCGTATGGACGATGTTTCAAAAAGGATCTTATCAAAAGTAAATGATCAAATGACTGAAGCTGAAAGAAACAAAATTATTCAGCAAGAAATCGCTTTGATTGAAAAGGAAAATAACGAAGGCGGAAAATATACTGTTTCTGTTCGTCCTTTCTTTCAAGGAAATGAATATTACTATTTCGTTTACCAAGATTATACAGATGTTCGTTTAGTTGGTACACCGCCAGAAAGTGTTGGTAAATTTGGTGGGGATACAGACAACTGGGAATGGCCTCGTCAAACAGGAGATTTCTCTATGTTTAGAGTTTACGCTGATAAAAACGGTAATCCTGCTGCATATTCTAAAGACAATGTGCCATTACAACCAAAACATTATTTACCTGTAAGTATTAAAGGTGTAAAAGAGAATGATTTTGCTATGATTTTAGGTTATCCTGGACGTACAAACCGTTGGATGCCGGCTGGCGGAATCGAGCAAAATATTAAGTTTGCTTATCCTGCATGGGTTGAAGGTGCTAAAACTGGAATGGATGTGATGAAAAAGTATATGGACAAAGATGCAACAGTTCGTTTGCAATACGCGTCTAAATATGCTTCTACTGCCAACTATTGGAAAAACCGTCAAGGTATGATTGATGCTTTAACAAAAGCGGGAACTGTAGCGGCAAAAACAGAACAGGAAGATAAGTTCTATGAGTGGGCAACAAAACCTGCTAACAAAGAAAAGTATGAAAACGTAATTCCTACTATCAATGATTATTACAGAGAAACAAATTTAAAAGCGACTCATGATAATTATCTGACACAACTTTTGCGTACTTCAAGTTATGCAACTGGGCCAGCTAATTTAGGAAATGCTTTAATTGCATATTATAATGAAAATGATGCAAAAAAAGCTGAAATGCTGCCTAAGATCAATGCAATGATTGATAACATTTATGGCGAATTTTATGCTCCATTAGAAAAAGATGTGTTAGCAGCTCAATTGAATTTATATTCTTCTAAAGCTGTTGGATATGGTTTAGCGCCACAAATAGCTAAAATGAAATCTGAAAATAACGGAGACTTTACTAATGATGTTGCAAAAGCAACTGAAATCAGTTATTTTACAACTAAAGAAAAAGTATTGGCATTTATGGCTAATCCAAAACCATTAGCAATTGTACATGATCCTTTGTATATTATTTCTAATGATTTATTGACAAAATATCGTGCTAAAACAGACGATCAAGCTAAGGCTGATGATGGTTTTGCAATTGCTTTCCGTAAATTAGTTGAAGGTTTAAGAGAATCGAAATTAAATGCGATTCAATATCCTGATGCAAACTCTACTTTGAGATTGACTTACGGAAAAGTTCGTGCTTTACCTGCAGATCCTCGTAACGATGCTAAAATCAACAACTATACTACAATGGAAAGTATGGTAAAAAAGTACAAAGCAGGAGATCAAGAATTTGATTTACCAGCTCGTTTGTTAGAGTTAAACAAGAAAAAAGATTTTGGACAATATGCTGATAAAGCAGGTTACATGCCAGTAAACTTTTTGACGGATAATGATATTACAGGAGGAAACTCTGGTTCGCCAGTTCTTAACGGAAAAGGTGAATTAATTGGAATTGCTTTTGACGGAAACATCGAAGCTATGGCTGGAGACGTTATTTTCGATTCGAAATTACAAAGAACTATCAATGTTGATATTCGTTATGTACTTTGGATTATTGATAAATACGCTGGAGCTAAAAACATTATTGATGAATTGACGATTGTGAAATAATCTCAATTTAGTTGTAAAAAATAAACCCGATAGTTTTTAAAGCTATCGGTTTTTTATTTTAAAAGGTTGTCATCCTGAGCGAAGTCGAAGGCTAGCCAATTGGAACGGGTCTTCAACTTCGCTCAGACTGACAAACTTCATTTAGTTCGAATACTTATTGAACTTTTACGCGAATTCCTTTTGTATGGCTTGCAAATTCTGGAGCATACATACTTTGAATCGTTGTAATTCCGTTTGAGAATTCTCCGCTGTTATTTACTCTTATATCATATTCCAAAACATAAGTTCCTTTATCGATTCGATCAAAAAAGAAATGCGTCGCGGCATCTTTTGTGCTTGTGTAATATCCTAAGCGATCTTTGTATTGATATTTAGAAAGTACATTTACAGGTTCAAAGCAAGAAGCGCGCATGTCTTTTAAATGAATATATTCTGTGTCTTCCTTTGACGTAATGATTAATCGAACGGTAACTAAATCTCCAATTTTTAAAGGATTTTTTGAAGTGATTTTTTCTAATTGATCTCCTTTTAATGTGCTTTTCTTTAAAAACATTTCTTTCGAAACTGATAGAACAGATCCTGAATTGTCTTTAATTTTATCCAAATCTTCAAAATATTGCCAGTAAACACCTCCAAATCCTGGGACTTTAGATTTGTTTTGAATGTTTATTGACGCCATTTCTTTTTTAACTTCTTCGACTTTCCAGTTTAATTTAATGTAACCCGTTTCGGCTTCTTTTTCATTTTCTGCCAGTTTTTTAGTTATGATTTTTTCGTCTCCTAATTTTATAACTGTATCGTCTTTTATAGAAAGCCAGTCAGAACCTTGCGTTAACAAAGCATAAACAGCTTCGGTTGTCGATTTAGTTGTTGGCCAGTTTTTAGTTTGTTTGTTTTTTAACAGCCATACTTTCATTGCGTCGACAGATTTTTTGTCGTTACTCACTTCAGCGAAAGCCTCTATTAATAAAGCCTGAGTTTCTATTGGAGCCTGATGCCAATACCAGCCCGATTTATTAGAAATCCAGTACATTCCCCAATCTTCGTTGTTTGATGCTGTTTCTTTTAAACTTTCAATGATTTTTTTAGCGGTTTCTTTTTCTTCAAAACGATTTAAAGTTAATGCAGTTAATCCTTTCTCGTAAATAGAATAATTTAACCAATCGTTTTTAGCGGTTTCCAAATAAAGTTTGACTGCCTTTTTCAAAGTATCTGAAAGAGGATATTTATCTAGATAAAAACTTCTTGTATACAGATAATGCAAATCAGAATATGGATTAATCCAAATTAGTTTATCAGTTGTTTTTAAGTTTTTGGTTCTTCTTTTATAACTTTCTAAAAATTTAGAATCTAAAAAAGGAATTCCCGTTTTAGAGATTTGTTCGATTTTATCAGCATTACTTTTACTTAATTTAGACAAATGTCCTAAACCGGCTAGAATATGTCTTGTAATATATTCGTTTTCGTCACTTCCTTCAAACCAAGCAAATGCGCCAGATGTTTTTTGTTTTTGTTTTAATTTTTCGAAAACAGCTTCTTGCGAAGTTTTCATTTTTTCTAGATCAAATAAAAGAGCCAGATTTTTTTTCTTTTGATCTTCGGTTTGAGCATCATTCAGCCAAGGTGTTTCGGCAAGAAGGGTTGACTTTAGTTCTTCGTTTTCTTCTAGTTTAGAGATTGGTGTTCTATTTTTTCTCCAATTTTCAAAAACAGCTGCAACCTTCGGATTATTTGAAATGATTTCTGAAGCTAAAGCATTGGCATAAAAACGCGCAAAAGTTTGCTCGGCACATTCATGTTCATATTCCATTAAATATGGCAAAGACTGTATCGCAATCCAAGTCGGATTCGAAGTGTATTCTAACGTAAATTGATGATTTTTCAAAGTCGTAGAATTATTGTTTTTTAAATTCTCAAACTTATATTCTTTAGTAGAATTTTCACGAACCCAAATTGGGATACTTTCAGTAACCAACATATTATTGGTCGAAACCGGAAGTATGTTTTCTTCTCCATCTGAAAAATTAGCAGATTTAGCCAAAATTTTATATTGAACGCCTTGCAAACCTTCTGGAATAGAAATTGTCCAAGTTGCTGTTGTGTTTCCGAAAGGCTCAATGGTAAAATTTTTAACGTTTTTTGTATTGAGCATTTTACTGTCAATTGGCTGCATTGTTGTAGCATCGAAAAACTGTAAAATGGCAATTCCTGTTTTGGCTTGATCCGTAATATTTGAGATTTTTGCCGAAATAACGATCGTATCTTTTTCTCTAAAAAAGCGAGGGAAATTCGGTAAAACCATCAATTCTTTTTGAGTCACAACACTTTTTTCTAAATAACCTGTTACGACATTTTTATTATGCGCCATTAAGCGAAGTTTCCACGCTGTTAAAGCTTCGGGTGAAGTAAAATTTAAGCTTACTTTTCCTTTAGAATCGGTTCTTAAATTCGGAAAGAAAAAAGCTGTTTCTGATAGATTTTTTCTGGCTTTTACTTGGGTTAAGGCTTCTAGAGCGGCTTTTGTTGTGACAATTACAACTCCATTTGCGCCCTTGCTTCCGTAAAGAGCCGTTGCTTTTTCATCTTTTAACACATCAATAGAAAGTATATCTTTAGGATTTATGTTGTCTATATCGGCGACAATTTGCCCATCAACAACATATATTGGGTTTTTTCCTGTAATAGACCCAATTCCTCTAATTTTAATACCGGCAACTCTAGTTTCTAAAGAATCTTCGATTCCTGCTGTATTATATACATTATTGTCTTCTTCGACCTGAACACTTTCAGTCGCAACAGATTTTGTTGAGTACCCCAGTGAGCTTTTCTTTTTTTGAATTCCATAGCCAACAACCACAACTTCGCTTAAACTGCTTTCTTCTGGAGTTAGAGTAATGTCGATAATTTTATTTTTTGAAACTTTAATCAACTGTTCTTTAAAACCAATGTAAGTAAAAACAAGTTCTTCATTTGGCGCTGCTTCAATTTCGTAAAAACCATCATAATCTGTAGTGGTCGATCTTGGAGTACCTTTTACAGCAATTGAAACTCCGGGAAGTGATAAGTTAGACAGATCTTTAACAACTCCTGAAATGTTTTTTGCGTTTATTGGTTTTTTATATTTTTTATTAATTTGTTTTTGATATTCTCTTTGTAAATAAGCATTGCTGGTTTTGTTATTAAAATCAAATCCAAACCACATCAATTTGGTAGTTTCAGTTTTAAAATTAAGTCGATTTGAGATTGAATTTAAGTTTCGAACGTTAATATAAGTTTTTTCGAACCCTAAAGGAGATTTAGAGTTAACTACATTGTAATTATAGTCGTAAAAGCCTAACGTTTCCCAGTCTCTTTTAGTAAATTGATCTAATGAACTGTCATACATTGAAGCTAAAACTTCTGCCTCAGATTTTGTATTTATAGCATTCAATTTAAAAGACCAATTCTCGCTGCTTCCGGGTTGTATTTTGCTTCTAAAAGTTTCTACATTAAAGTCAAGTTTTGGTTCTTTTATTTTTAAAGCAACCTCTATTTCATTGCTAAAACTTTCATTTTCAAAAACACTCTCGAAACCTATTTTTAAAGATTTGTCAAATTCATTTTTCACAGGAACTTTGATTGTGACTTCGTGGTTTTCTAAATGATAGATTTTCTGAAAAAACATTTTACTTTCATAGTTTCCGCTAACTGTGATATAAAGTTCAGGAACAATTGAAGTAAGTTTTATTAGCGCAAAGCCATCTTTTTTAGCATCATCATTTATTTGATTTGCTGTAATTAAGGTGCCAGGATTTAGTTTGTCAGTACTCTGAAAAAGGACAATATCTTTAGAGGTTTCTATAACATTATTAAAACTGTCTTTTGCTGAAAATACAATTCTGTAATTTCCTGACTTATAATTAGAAATAAAATCTAATGCCAGTTTTTTATCTTTTGAAGAATCGATGTTTTTAGAATAGATTAATGTTTCAGTTTCTTTGCTTATTGGTTTTTGGTTGTTTTCGTAGGGGAATAATTTTTCGAATTCCTGATCTGAAATTGATTCAATATCTGGTATTGGAAAAATTCTTGCTTTAAATTTGTTTGAAAAAGGACTAACGAAGTAAATTTTAATTTCGCCTTTGGCAGTTAAAAATTCACCATTTAAATTAGTGGACCAAATTTCAACTTCGTTTTTAGTTTTGGTTTCAATTCTATTGGGAGCGATAAGATTAAGCATCAAATCATGATAACCTACCTTTACAGTTGTTTGCGCTTCATGAGTTTCGCCATTAATATCCGTAACCGATGATTTTACAACATAATTGAAAACCGGTAATTGTTCTTTAATAGCATTTTTTGAAGGTAATGCAATGAAATCAATTACAAATTTGCCCGAAGCATCAGTTTTGGTTTCTCCAGTTGCTACAACTTCATTCTCTTCTTGCCCGTAATAGTTTCTAAAATAACTAGTATATCTTGTTACTGTATACGTAACTTTTGCATCTGAAATTGAACTGCCTGCAAATGCTTTTGCAGTTCCATCAACTTTAATAGTTTGGTTGATTTGGAATGTTTTTTTCTTCGGCTCAAAAAGGATTTCAAATTTAGGGCGCTTATATTCTTCGACTCTAAAGCTGATTTCAGAATTATCAAAATCAACATTATCCCAAAACGGGTGTTCTTCTTTAGCTTTATTATAAACAATATCTTTTTCTGCCTCTGCAGGTTCTCTGGAAATAATGCTATAAGTGCCGGTAAGTCCTGTTTTGGGCAAAACAAATTCGCCGGAGAAAGAACCGAACTCGTTTGTTGTAATTTGAAATTCTTTCAATGTTTCATAGTTCGCATTTCGGATACTAATTTGGAATGATGTTTTAGCTACAACATTTGTTTTATTTTGTTTTTTTTGGATTGCAATTCCTTTGTAAAAAATGGTTTGCCCTGGACGATAAATAGCTCTGTCTAAATAAAATTCGACTTTTCCTTTGCCTCTGTATTCAACATCTTTTATGTAATCGTGATTGTAACGAATATAATTTTTAACGATTAAAATAGTATCGTTTTCTGTTGTCAGTAAAAGAGGTTCGTAGTTATAATTGTTGTTTTCTTTATCGTGCGAAGCAAAACCATTTTTGTCAGTTTTAATAGTCTGATTTAAAAGTTTGATAGATACATTTTCTAAAGGCTTTCCTGTTTTTCTGTCCAAAACCTGAAAACTTTCTGTTTTGTCCTTTTGCGACGCCAAAAGTCCAATATTCGAAATTGTAATGGTTTCGTAAGCAAAGGCTTTAGTTTCTTTTGAGTCAGAATCGCTTTCAAAATAGACCAAATAATTTCCTGTTTTCAGTTGTGGCAAGAGAACTTCTGTCGAATATTGAAAAAAATCCTTTTTGTTTATAAGTTGATAATCAGAAGATTTTATTGCTTTTTGTTTCTCAATTATCACATTTACAAGGCTATCTTTATCAAGAGGAGAATTTCTAAACTCATTTATACGATTTTGAGTAATCTTATAAAATGAAACCTTTAAATGATCAACATTTTTGTATTGAATAAAAGCTCTTGTGTTTTCGTCGCTGTAACTATTCTTTTTAAGTTCAGCGGTTATACTTTTTGAAGTGATAAATTGTTTTTGTTGTATTGCTGATTGGTATGCATTTGTATTATTGTTTTTGTTTAAAATGCTATCGAGTACAACAGTAGCTTTGATGTTATAATCAGGATGAGTTCCTTTTGAGGCTTGCTGAGATAAAAGTATCGCTCTTATTAGTTGAATTTTTTGAATTGAAGTTTCGTCATTTGTGCTTTTTTGAAGGGTGATTAGTGCACGAGTATAATCTTCAATAGAATCAACTAAATTAGTTTTGCAATACAATAATCTTTCTAATTGATTGTCAATGTTTGGATTGGATTTTTCCTGTTTTTGATATAAATTTAAAAGTGAACGCAAATTTTCATTGGTTACAAAATCTAAATTTAACGCAAGAAAATCAGACGATTTTCCTAGAAGCTGTTTTTTGTACGAATCAAATTCCTTTTTTTTAATTTCCCATTGACGAACTTTTTGAGAATGCAGCGTGATGTTTTCCTTTAGTAAATATTCATATAAATTCTGTGTTTTGAATTTTTCAAAAGTCGAATAGTCAAAAATCGATTCGTATTTTGTTAAAGAAGTACTTTTTAAAATCGATTCGCTTTCTAATGTTTGTTGTAATGATGACTTAATTTGATCTGTAAAGTTTTTTTCAGTCCATGTCAGGAAGTCTTCATTTAAGGTTGCAATATTTGTCCTTTTTTTGATTTGATATTCATTTCTTGCATAATAATCAGTCAGGCATTTTGCATAAACCAAATTCAAAATTGCTTTTGATGGTATTGAAACGCGATTAATATCTATTTTTAGATTATTTAAAATCTTTGTTTGTGCATTTTCATCAATGACTTGCAGATATTTAGATTGATAAAAAAAACATTTTATTATTTCTGCTTCATCTTGATCCGAAATGGCTTTATTGTATATTTTGAGAACAATTTCATTTGCCGATTTAATTTTGCCTTCGTTTTCGTAAGCAATAACCTTATCCCATTTTTTATCATTTTGTTGTGCAAAAAGAATAGAGGAGACCAGTAAGAATACAAATAATATGTTTTTCATGGAGGCGTTTTAATCAATAAATGCTCAAATTTCGATTAAGCTTGTTAAGGAGTCAAATTATTTAAAGATAATTTTCGCACAAATTAGCAATTTATCTTCAAAACCAAATTATACAATCTATATTTCCTTATTTTTGAAGAATAATAATTGAGTTTTATTAGTTACTTGCTATTTCGATTAACCAATGAAACAGTTTAACGATTAAACATTTTAAATGAAAACACATTTCATCGCTATTGGCGGGAGCGCTATGCATAATCTTGCATTGGCATTACATAATAAAGGATATCAGGTTACAGGAAGTGACGATGCTATTTTTGAACCTTCAAAATCGAGATTAGAAAAAAAAGGAATTCTTCCTGCAGAAATGGGCTGGTTTCCTGAGAAAATAACTTCTGATATTGATGCCATCATTTTAGGAATGCACGCAAAAGCGGATAACCCTGAATTGTTAAAAGCGCAGGAATTAGGGTTGAAAATTTATTCGTATCCTGAATTTTTATACGAGCAGTCTAAAAACAAAACTCGTGTTGTTATTGGTGGTTCACACGGAAAAACGACAATTACTTCGATGATTTTGCATGTAATGCATTATCATAATATTGAAGTTGACTATATGGTAGGAGCACAGTTAGAAGGTTTTGATACTATGGTTCATTTAACTGAAGAGAATGATTTTATGGTTTTAGAAGGAGATGAGTATTTGTCTTCTCCAATAGATCGTCGTCCGAAGTTTCATTTATATCAGCCAAATATTGCTTTAATTTCTGGAATTGCCTGGGATCATATTAATGTTTTTCCAACATATGAAAACTATGTTGAACAGTTTGAGATTTTTATTTCGAAGATTACAAATGGCGGGATTTTAGTATATAACGAAAATGATCCTGAAGTAAAAAGAGTTTCAGAAGCGGCGACGAATCCAATTCGTAAAATAGCGTACAATACTCCAGAATATTCTGTTGCTGATGGCGTAACGCTTTTAAAAACACCAGAAGGCGATATGCCAATTGAAGTTTTTGGAGCACACAATTTAAATAATTTGGCTGGAGCAAAATGGATCTGCCAAAATATGGGTGTTGACGAAGCTGATTTCTACGAAGCAATTGCAAGTTTTAAAGGCGCTTCTAAACGTTTAGAAAAAATTGCAGAAGGAAAAGGAAAAGTGGCTTATAAAGATTTTGCACATTCGCCAAGTAAAGTGGCTGCGACGACAAAAGCTGTAAAAGAACAATACCCAAACAGAACTTTGGTTGCTTGCTTAGAATTACATACATACAGTAGTTTAAATGCTGAATTTTTAAAAGAGTATGAAGGCGCTTTAGAATATGCAGATGTTGCAGTTGTATTTTATTCGCCAGATGCGGTAAAAATTAAACAATTAGAAGAAGTGACTTACGAGCAGATTGCAACTTCGTTTAATAGAAAAGATTTAATTATTTATACTAATCCAGCTGAATTTAAAGAGTATTTATTTAACTTAAATCTTGATAATTCTGCACTTTTATTAATGAGCTCTGGGAATTACGGAGGTTTGAATTTTGATGAAGTAAAAGGGTTGATTAATTAAAGAATTAGTCAATTTGATAATGAGATATTTTGCCGATTGTAAAACAATCGGCATTTTTTTTGAATTTAACTTTTAATTATCAAATGGACAAATTATCTAATTTTCTAATTGAAATTTATAATGTCCCACAATTTTATATTCAAATAAACAATCTTCTAGAACTTGTCCGCCGCCAACATTGTGAACGATTAAATTTCGTTCCCCGTCTTTTGATTTTTTATTGGTTATGATTCCAATATGAGGCAATTTATTATTGATCATCCATGTTACAATTTCTCCTGTTTTGTAATCTGAAGGATTTTGAGTTACAGGCAGTTTTGTTCCTTTTCTTTCAAAAAATACTTCAAGGTTGGGCACTCTTCTATGATCAATATTAGTATCTGTTTTAGTCATTCCCCATCTTTTTAAATTGGGATATAGTTTAAAATTTTCGATCATATCTTCGTGCACTTCTTTCTGAAGATCAATTCCTAATTTTCTATACGAACGTATTACCACATCAGTGCAAACTCCTTTGTCTGCAGGAATATCTCCATTTGGATATTGAATTGCAAAATAGGCGGGATCATAGTCTATTGATGAATCGATGATAGATAGTGCTGCACTTGATAATCTTTGATCAAAAGTTTTCGCTGTTTCTTGTGAGTTTTCAGATGTTAAGGAGCCTGTTTGCTTTTGGTTGCATGATAAAAACGCAAATAAGATTATGGTGATATAAAATGATTTCATTTTCAAAAAGTTGATTTAATTTACAGCGATTTAAAAATAAGCAATAAATAAATAGAATAAATTTTTATGAATGATTTTTCTTATTTTTTAATATATTCGTCCTCCTGAAAAATAAGTTGATTTAGTTTTTCAGTTAATTGATAAATAATGCTTTTTATGAAATCAAATCATTTTCCTATTAAAGATTGGTCAGATGATGATAAGCCGCGTGAAAAATTAATGCTGAAAGGGAAAGATGCTTTGAGTGATGCTGAGTTGTTGGCCATTTTAATTGGTTCTGGAAGTCGTAATGAATCAGCGGTTGCTTTGAGTAAACGTATTTTAGCAAGTGTTGACAATCTTAATTCATTAGGAAAGTTGGATATTTCTCAATTAATAAACTTTCGTGGTATTGGAGAGGCAAAAGCGATTACTATTATTGCGGCTTTAGAGTTAGGACGCAGGCGCAGGGCAGAGGATACTGTTGAGTTAAAAAAGATTACATCAAGTAAAATTGCTTTCGAAATTATGCGGCCTATTATTGGAGAATTACCTCACGAGGAGTTTTGGGTGCTTTTTCTGAATAATTCAAATAAAGTAATTTCTAAAACACAATTAAGTAAAGGCGGGATTTCTGGAACAATTGTCGATACTCGATTAGTTTTTAGACTGGCATTAGAAAATAGAGCTACCGGCTTGATTTTGTGTCATAATCATCCTTCGGGTAATCTGATCCCAAGTGATGCTGATAAAGATATAACGCGACGAATAAAAACTGCTGGAGCGATTTTAGATGTTAAAATTTTAGACCATTTGATTATTACTGAAACAAAATATTATAGTTTTGTAGATGAAGGAATATTTTAATTTATGAATACCACTATTACAGACATTTTTTTTGACTTAGATCATACGCTTTGGGATTTTGATAAAAACTCAGAAATGGCTTTTGACCGAATTTTTAGCGAGAAGTATTCTGAAGTTAGAGTCGAAGATTTTATTGAAAAATATGCTCCTATTAATCAGGCTTGTTGGAAATTATATCAAGAGGATAAAATTACACATCAAGAATTACGTTACAATAGATTGAAGCTTTCTTTTGAAGCGCTAGATTATACAATTTCTGACGATAATATTAATCAGATTGCTAATGATTATATAGCATTTTTGCCAGATAATAATCATCTTTTTGATGGAACTATTGAGGTTCTAGAATATCTAAAACCAAAGTATAAGCTTCATATCATAACAAATGGTTTTGCAAACGTACAAGATAGAAAGATTAATAATGCAGCCTTAGGCGGTTACTTTGCTACTGTTACAAATTCAGAATCAGCTGGTGTTAAAAAACCAAATAGTATTATCTTTGATTATGCAGTCAATTTGGCACAAACATCAAAGGATAAAAGTATAATGATTGGGGATGATTTTGATGCTGATGTAAATGGTGCATTGAACGCTGGTCTAGATGCTATTTTTTTTAATGTTAAAAACATTGAAATACCTGAAAAATATAAACAAATTAATCATTTATTAGAACTTAAAAAATATTTATAATTATGAAACTAAAAGTTTTGTTGACTTTGCTTCTTTGTTCAGTCCTTGGATTTTCGCAATCGATTAACGATTATAAGGCTGTTATTATACCGCTTAAATATGATTTTATTAAAACAGATAATCAGTATCGATTAGCTACAATGACTAAAACGAATTTAGTTAAAGCGGGCTTTCAGGCTTTTTATGTAAACGAAGAAATTCCGGCTGGTTTTAGTGATCGATGTGATCTTTTGTATATTGATGTAAAAAGAGATAATGCATTTTTAGTAACTAAACTTTTTATTGAGTTTAAAGATTGTTACGGAAAAGTAATTTACACATCTGAAACAGGAAGAAGCAAAGAGAAAGACTATGAATTGGCATATAAGGAAAGTTTAGAAGATGCTTTTATATCTGTTAATGCTTTGCACTATAAATATAGCGGTAAATCAGCGGCGCCTGTTTCTAACAAAGCACAAACAGTTGTAGCTGCAACAGCTTTAGTTCCCGCTGTTCAAATTGCTGCAACACCAACTGCAGATGTTTCTGATCCTAATTTATTGTACGCACAGCCAATGGAAAACGGATATCAGTTAATAGACAAAACTCCAAAAGTTGTCATGAAACTTTTAAAAACGTCACGCCCAGATTCGTTTATTGCAATTAAAAATGGTGTTCAAGGAAGTTTAAATGCAAAAGATAATCAATGGTATTTTGAGTATTATCAAAACGACAAATTAGTTTGTGAAAAAGTTTCAGTAAAATTTTAAATAAATTATGGTTTAATAACCATATTTATCTTTCCAACGGTTCTTTAAGAATTCACGGTTGCTATTCTCTCTTGAATTGTTTCCTGGATTATAAAGAACCGTTTGTTTTATGGCATCAGGCAGGAATTCTTGTTCAGCAAAGTTATTTGCATAATCGTGTGAATATTTATAATCGTCACCATAGCCTAACTCTTTCATAAGTTTGGTTGGAGCATTTCGCAGATGAATAGGAACAGGTAAGTCTCCTGTTTGTTTTACCAATTGCTGTGCGTTTCCTATTGCCATATAAGAGGCATTACTCTTTGGAGAAGTAGCGAGATAAATAGCACATTGACTAAGAATTATTCGGCTTTCAGGATATCCAATTGTAGTTACTGCCTGAAAGGTGTTGTTTGCCATAATAAACGCCGTTGGATTTGCATTTCCAATGTCTTCACTTGATAGAATCAGCATTCTTCGCGCAATAAATTTTACATCTTCACCTCCTTCAATCATTCTTGCCAGCCAGTAAACAGCTCCATTAGGATCGCTTCCTCGAATTGATTTTATAAAGGCAGAAACAATATCATAATGTTGTTCTCCACTTTTGTCGTAGAGAACCGTATTTTGTTGAACTAACTCAAATACACGGTCATTTGTAATAATAACTTCTTCGGTGGCTGCGGCATTGATTACAAGTTCGAAAATGTTTAATAATTTTCGACCGTCACCACCAGAAAGACGTAATAATGCTTCTGTTTCTTTTAATACAATGTTTTTTGACGCTAAGTATTTGTCACTTTTTAGTGCGCGGTGTAATAGTGCTTCTAAATCTGATTTTGTAAAGGCATTAAGAATATAAACTTGACAACGTGACAGTAATGCAGGTATAACTTCAAAACTTGGATTTTCGGTGGTCGCGCCAACCAAAGTAATCCAGCCTCTTTCAACAGCAGCTAAAAGAGAGTCTTGCTGAGATTTACTAAATCTATGAATCTCATCGATAAACAAGATGGGGTTTTTGGCTGTAAATAAGCCGCCGCTTTGCTTCGCTTTCTCAATTACATCACGAATGTCTTTTACGCCAGAATTAATAGCGCTTAGGATATAAAACGGACGTTTTGATTCTTGAGCTATAATTTGCGCTAAAGTAGTTTTACCAGTTCCCGGAGGTCCCCATAAAATCAAAGAGGGAATTATTCCTTTAGAAATTTGTTGTGTTAATGAACCATTAGGACCTACTAAGTGGCTCTGACTAATGTAATCTTCTAGTTTCTGTGGGCGAATACGCTCGGCTAACGGTGCTTCCATTTTGTAAAATTACTATTTTCAAATGTATTTTTATTATTTAGAGGTTCGGAACTTAGTAGGAAGTAAGTTTTAAGAAGTTTTTGCTGACTGACAAATTATCAGTAAATTGTAACTGGATAGTTTTTTGATGTAAATTATTAGACTATAATTTGACATAGATGAATGATAACCACTTTAAGTTTTCTAATGCTGTTATTGGCCTTCCGGTAATTTTTGTCCTTTTGTTGTGGATTGTTTATTGGGTTCAGATTAGATTTGATTTCGATTTTTATAAGAATGGGATTTACCCACGAGATTTTTATGGATTACAGGGCGTTTTGTTTAGTCCATTTATTCATGAAAATTTAGAGCATTTATATAATAATTCAATTCCTCTTTTGGTTTTGTTGGCTGCATTACAATATTTTTATCCCAAGCAAACCATTCCTGTTATTGGTTATGGTATTTTATTTTCGGGATTAATTACATGGATTATAGGTCGCGAAAATTTTCATATCGGTGCAAGCGGTTTAATTTATGTTTTGGTAAGTTTTATTTTCTTTAAAGGAATTCAAACAAAATATTATCGGTTGGTTGCACTTTCCTTGTCGGTGATTCTGCTTTATGGAGGAATGATTTGGTATGTTTTTCCTGATGTTGATGTCAAGGTTTCCTGGGAAGGTCATTTGGCAGGTCTTTTAACCGGATTTGCACTTAGTTTATTTTATAAAGCACCTGAATATTCGAAACCTATTGTTTATGAATGGCAGAAACCAGATTTTAATCCTCTTGAAGATCCGTTTATGAAACATTTTGATGAGAATGGAAATTTTGTAAATATTGAAAAGGATGAAGATGGTATGGATGAGATTCAATCTTATTTTCATTCAGATACTGATGTGTATTATGTTGTAACTAAAACGGAATCAGCAGATAATCAGGAAAGTGATAATTAATTTTCGTAAAAATTAGTTATTTTTGTTTAGTGCATTTATTAATTTGAGATTATGAGAAAAGTATTATTTGCTATTTTGGTTGTGCTGTTTTGCAGTTCTAATTTTTATGCACAGTGTGATATTAAAAATAAGGTGCTGGCCGATGGATCTATGGTGTATTATTTTGATCCGGCAGTTTTTTATACAACGAAGTCTAAATCTCTAAAAATTAATATTGTTACTGATAAAGAGAGTTATTTGGTGGCGCTTCAGCCGACTCCTTTTCCGTTAAAAAAAGAGGGAAAAAAAATTAAGGATGATTTAGTTATTCAGCTGGCAGATCATAAAGAGTATAAGCTGACTCATTTCGACACGCAGTATTTAGAGAATGATTCGATTATGCAGGTTTTATATCTAATAGACAATAAAGATTTGGAGGCATTTTCTAAATTTGAAGCTGTTGTAGCAGCAATCAATATGAAGGGAACTGAATTTGTTCGAGATTATAATTTTAAACTTCATAAAGATGCAATCATGAAACAACTTGCATGCTTTTTGAAAAAAGAGGAGAAGTGAGGTTAATCTTCGTGTGGAGCCTCAGACTTATGTAAAAACTTTTTATTTATATTTTTTAGAAGGTTGTTGAATGTTAAGGTTAATGATACTGCATTTACAATTTGATTATTGTCGTTTCTTGGCAGGTATTCATTAGCATAAGTTAGTTCAATTTGTGTGTCTTCTGTAAATAGGTATCCGGCTCCAATATTTAATCTGTTTCTGTCAAAGAAACTTTGTCCAGTTACTTTTGTGCCTGATTTTAAAAAAATCTCATCGGATGCAATTGCATATACGACACCTTCGCGTAAAACTTTGCTGTTTATTGGTTTGATATATTTAATTTGTTGTCTATATCGTAACACATTTTCAAAAGTATCATCTTGATTTTTCATATGACGAAGCTCAGTTCTTAAACGTGTACTGAGAGTATAGCCGGTTTTATGAAAGTAATAAATACCCTGTAGAGCAAATCTCCATTCAGGTGATTGAAATTGACCTATTTCTGGTACATCTTTGTTGTTGTAAAATGCAACAAATGAAGATAGTTTCCAGCGTGGTGAAAGGTAATAATGCGCCCACCCTCGAAGAGATCTTTGTGTGTTTTGGTCAAATATATTGGGAGAAGATTCTGTGCTGCTATAACTTGTGCCAATGTTTAGTTCCGTAGACCACTTTTCACTGAGCGCTCTGTTAAATTGAACTTCGCCCCAAAATTGATTGTATTTTGTGGTTTGTCCATAGTTAATTGTTGCAGTTAGGAATACTGCAACAATTAAGCTGAGTTTGTTAAATATTATTTTATAAACAGGTTTTAAAGACATTCAATATTGTATTAAGTTGCCACCCTATTTTCAAATTTTTTTTAGCTTCTTTGGCGAACGGCTTCATATAAAAAAGCACCGCAGGCAACAGATACATTTAGTGATCCTATTGATCCAAACATTGGTAATTTTGCTTTTTCATCAACAATCTTAAGTACAGATGGGTTGATTCCTCTGTCTTCAGATCCCATGATGATTGCTACAGGCTCATCTAATGATAAATCATAAATATTTTGATCTGTTTTTTCAGTTGCAGCCACAGTTTTGATTCCTGACCCCTGAAGATAGAATATTGCATCTTTAATATGTTCTACTTTGCAGATAGGAACATTAAAAACGGCACCGGCCGATGTTTTAACAGTATCGCCATTTACGGGAGCAGAACCAGCTTTTTGTACTATAATTCCGTTTACACCTGTACATTCAGCTGTTCTAATAATAGCGCCAAAATTTCTGGCATCTGAGATTTGATCCAGTATTAAAAATAATGGTTTAGAACCCGAAGCAACTGTTGATTCTACAAGGTGTTCTATGTCTATAAATCCAATAGGTGAAATAGTTGCTACGGCACCTTGGTGATTGTTTGGGGTTAGTCGGTTTAGTTTTTCAATAGGGACATAAGAGAAATTAATGTTGGCACGTTTCATTACCTTCATTAAATCTTTCATTAGTTCGCCGGAAATATCTTTTTGAATAAATACTTTATCTACTTCCTGGCCTGCTTGTATTGCTTCTATAATGGCTCTAATGCCAAATATTTGATGTTCTTTTTCCATAGGACAAATATAGGTATATTGTTTATATAAAAAAACCACTCTGAATGAACAGAGTGGTTTAGTGTATATGCTTGTTGAAATAAATTAGTCTTTATCCCACCATAATTTAGTTGTTACATTACTAACAACAGTTGCATTTGGGTTGTAATTTCTTTCATCCGATGGAGTTGGGAATCTTACAGGAATAGTTTTAGTATTTGATGATTGGTTTGGAACCAATGCAGGAAATCCTGTTCTTCTGTAATCATTATATGGCTCCATAGTCAAGAAAAGTGCATTATACTTTTGTTGAATAATGTTTGCTAAAGTTACTGTAGTAGCTACAGAAGCTAAGAAAGCAGGAGTTGCTGGAGTTTTTGTAACTTTTAAAACTGATGCGGCAATTGCAGCTTCTAAAGCTGGTTGAGCATTTTGTCCTAATCTGAATTTAGCTTCAGCTTCGATAAATTTAGCTTCTGCATAAGTCACCATTCCTACAGGAGAGTCTTCATCAGCATAAGCTAAACCAATATATGAAGATGAAGTTGTGTCTAAATCATTTGCAGCGTTACCAGTATAGTTTCCATTGTCATCTTTTGCAATAGCGAAAGGTAGTCTTGGATCAGCAGCTAAACCATCAACAAAGTATTTTCCAGTTTTAAGGTAATTAGCACGGCTGTTATCGAAAGCATACCATTGATTTAGTGCGTTTGCAGTTGCAAAGAAAATTGCATTAGCATCATCAGTATTTGCAGTCATTCCAGCAGCAGTAATATAATCTAATGCTTTTTGAGCCGCACCTGTATCAACTTGCGTTAATCTTAATGCATATCTTGCTTTCAATACGTAAGCAACTTTGATCCATTTTGCTGTGTTCCCTGCAAAAATAAAATCATCAGCTCCTGGTCTAGATTCATTGCTTGCAGCAGGTTTTTTTAGGTTTACAATAGCTTCATCAAGAATTGTTTGTAATCGTTGATAGATTTCTTGCTGTGTATTGTATTTTGGAGCTCTGTTTCCTTCTTCAGCTCTAAAAGCTTCATCGTAAGGAACATCTCCCCAAACATCTGTTGCATATCCTAGGTTCAAGGCTGTTAATACTTGCCCAATACCATTATAGTACGGGAATTTATCAGCAAAATCACGAGATAAAATGTGACCACTAATTAACGTAGTTCCATAAACTGTGTTCCATTCATTGTTTACGTCTTGTTCACTAAGAATATAACGTTGAATATCTCCTAATTGTCCAACGCTAGTACCAGCCAGGTGTTGGTCAAAAATATTCGAAGTTCTGATTAGACCACTTGTGTGTGTTGAAAAGGTCGAAACTTCCATAGCAGACAACAATAAAGTTGGTGTAGTTGTTGTAGGGTTGTTTGGGTTTTCATTAAAGGTGTCTAATTCTGTCTGGCAGCTGGTTAGTAAACTAGCACCAACAGCTGTAAGAATTATACTTTTTATATATTTTTTCATTTTTATTTGTTTTAAATTTAAAAGCCGACTTTAAGAGTCATGATAAATGACTTGCTTCCAGGATTGTTAAAGTAATCTAATCCGTTGATTCTTGAACCAGCACCAGTTAAACTTGTTTCAGGATCTACACCTTCATAGTTTGTGTTTAACCATAAGTTTCTTCCAGTAAATGATATTTGAGCTGAATTGATTGCTGTAAATCTTTTTACATCAAAGTCATAGCTTAAAGTCACGTCACGTAATCTGATCCAGTTAACGTCTGTAACAGCTTCTTCAGCAGCTCCACCACCATCACCTAAGTATTTTTGGTAGTAGTTTTTAGCTGTAATAGCAATGTCATTTTTAGAACCGTCAGCTTTAACACCATCAATAATGTATGTGCGCTCTCTGTCTGCAGATGCCTCAGACACACCAAAGTTATGAAGTCTTGCCAATGTACCGTTGTAAACAACACCACCGTGTCTGAAGTCTAGTAAACCTGATAAAGTTACTCTTTTGTATGTGAAAGTGTTTCTTAAACCTCCTGTCCATTTTGGAGCAGAGTTTCCTAAGTTACCAGTTTCTCCATCAATAATAGCTAGACCGTCGTTTCCGATAAGTTTGTTTCCGTTTGCATCACGTGCCCATTTAGTTCCGTAGAAGCTTCCTAATGGTTGACCTTTAACAGCGTAGTATCCAATTGATCCAAAAGCTGCCTCAATTTGAATTTCGCTTAAGCTTCCTGAAATGTCAGTTACTTCATTTTGGTTTTTAGCCCAGTTTGCATTGATGTTCCATTGGAAAGGATTGCTTTTGCTGAAAATATCATATCCTAATTCAATTTCTAATCCTTTATTAACTAACTCAGCAGCATTTTGGTAAACTGATTGGAAACCGCTTGATGCTGGTAAAGGTAAAGTGATTAATAAATCCTTAGATGTTTTGTAGTATGCATTTACGTCAAATGATAAACGGTTGTTTAAGAATTTAGTACTTAAACCTACCTCATGACCTAATACTCTTTCAGGCTTTAAATCTTGGTTTCCTAAACCTTCAGAAACTGTCATACCGTTGATTCCATTGTAAGGAAAACTTAGACCATCTGTAAAACCGTCAGTCATAAATGGTTGAGTGTAAAGAGAACGTGTTCTGTAAGGGCCAGGAGCAATACCTACTTCACCGTAACCATATGTAAGTTTTGCAAAATTAATTGCCTCTGGTAAATCAAAAGAGCTTGTTATAACCCATGATGCAGATGCTGCAGGGAAAATAGCGCTGTTAGCGTTTGTTCCGTAAGTAGATGACCATTCTTGTCTAACAGATCCTGTTATGAAAAGTTGGTTTTTAATGTCAAATTCTAATTGTCCAAAAACCGCTCTTGACATTATCTTTTCTTCATAGTTTGAAGCGTATAATTGAGTAGCGTTTGATAAGTTATAAAGCCCTCTTACAGCAAGTTCTTTACCTCTTGAGAATACATCAGTGTTCTGGCTTGAGCGTAAGTTAAGACCTGCAGTATAGTTGATTTTTAACCATTCTGTTTGTAATGGAATTAAACCACTAGCGATGAAGTCAGCGTAAAATTGTTTGTTGTTGATGTTATTAAATGCTACTTCTCCTATACCTGCAAGGTTGTCACCATTAGATGAGATTGCAAAAATTTGTTTACGGTAATCAGAGTAAGCGTCAACACCACCTTTTGCAGTTAAAGATAACCATTCAGCAGGTGTGTAAGTTAAGAACATATTTCCAAAAACACGATTAACATCACTTGTTGCTGGATTTTCGTTTACTGTAAAGTATGGGTTGTCATAAGATGCGAAATAGTTTTTGTTATTTCCTTCAGCATCCATGTAGTTTCTTAAATCATAGTTTCCTACTGAACGTAATAAACTTAACATAACTCCAGAAACGTTACTACCATTTTGAGCCAGCGTATTTGTCGTACGTGTGTATTGTAAACTACCTCCAGTTTTCCATTTATCGCTAAGCTTTAAATCTCCAACAAGTCTTAAGGTATTTCTTTTCAATCCTGTTTCAGGAACCATACCAGTTTGTGTAGTGTTTCCGTAAGAAGCTCTATAAGTAGCTTTGTTGTCTCCTCCGTAAAAAGAGATGTTGTTCGTGTAAGTTAATCCTTCTTGAAAGAAGTTTCCAACGTTATCATACATTGGTACGCCTAAAGCAGATGCCGCAGGCCCCCAGCTTTGTGGTGTGTTTGTTGGTATTGAAGTTGCAGTAGCGCTAGTTCCTTGTACATACTTACCTTGTCTAGCTGGTAATTGACTTACTTTGTCAATTGCTAACGAAGTAGAAAAATCAATTCCTAAACCTCTTCCTGCTCTACCTTTTTTAGTTGTATAAAGGATTACACCATTACCAGCTCTTTCTCCGTATAATGCAGCAGCAGCAGGTCCTTTAAGGACAGATACGCTTTCTACGTCATCTGGATTGATATCTAATGCTCTGTTTGAGTTGTTGATACCAGATAAGTTAGCGTTAAAAGGATTATCTCCAGCAGTTGTTTGGCTTGTAGTATTGTCAATTGGCACACCATCAACAACGATTAGAGGGTCAGAAGTACCAGTAATTGTGTTTACACCTCTAATGATAATTTTACTTGATGCTCCAGGAGTACCTCCAGTTCCGATAACTTGAACCCCAGCTGCTTTTCCAGCTAAAGCCTGAAGAACGTTTTGTTCACCTGATCTTGTGATTTCATCTGCACTTACTTTTGATACTGCGTATCCAAGTGTTTTTTCAGATCTTTTAATCCCTAATGCAGTTACAACTACACCTTCAAGTTCTACTGAGTCATCTTTTAATTTGATGTTAATCGAAGTTGAACTTGCAGCTACTTCTTGAGATTTCATCCCGATGTAGCTAAATACCAAAACTTGGCTTGAAGAAGCTTTGATCGAAAATTTACCATCAAAGTCTGTTTGCGTTCCTGTCTTAGTTCCTTTAACTAATACACTAACACCTGGTAAAGGCATTCCTGCATTGTCGGAAACTGTTCCAGAGACAGCTCTTTCTTGCGCAAAAGAAAGTTGCGCAACTAGTACTAATAAAAGTACTAAGAATCCATTGAACTTTAGTTTCATTTTTAAATATTTTGAATTAGTTCGACAAAAATCTTAATAATTTGTTAATCTACCTAATATAAGGAGCTTTTTTTTTAGTTAAATTATAATTTTGAGAGTGTATATTGTTGTTTTATTCGTAAAAAGCGCTCTAAAATTACAAATCCATATTTTTTTGTGTTAAAATTGAGAATAATTAAAAATATTGACAATGCTGGAAATGTTAAATTTATTCAAGAGGGTTTTTTAATTGTTTTTTTTATAACTTTTATCTTAAAAAAGAGTTTGTTAGCTGTGTTGCTTTTTGTTAAAATTGTGATAATCGCTAGATCGTCGTATGTTAAGCTATTTGTAAAGCGATAAAAAAAAGGGGTGCTTGTTGTTTTGTGTTGATTATTTCTTTTTTGTAATGTAAAATAATGGTTAAGTTTTTTGTTGGTTTTTAATGTAGTGGTGACTCTTAGAATTTAACATTGTAGTTTATGTTTAGCATGCTGTTGTATAGTTTGATTTCTGGTTTGTTTATGCTTCCGTTTGCTATTGTGATTTTTAGGATTCCGTTTTTTGTTAATAGTCCTAGTCCAAGACCGGCGGAAAATAGTGTGTTGAATTTTTTTGGATTTACTGTAGTAGTTTTGTCTTGATATAGGCCGCAATCAAATATGCTGTGTATGTATAAGTTTTGGCTTGTCAGATATCGGTATTCTGTGAGGAGTAAATTGATGTTATTGCCTTGAAGGCTGTTTTCGGCAAATCCGCGAATTGATTTTAGTCCGCCAAATCGAAATAGTTCGTTTGTTATATAGTTTTTGCTTTTTAGGTACTGACTTTGAAGGTTGGTGTAGAGGTAGTTTTTCTTGTTAAGTTCAAAGTTGTAAGATAGATTTAGATTGAGGAGTAGTTGCGGAGTTGTTTTTGTTGGTGTTGCTGAGTTGGAAGTGTTTCTTTTTCCAAAACCAATTGCGGAGTAGATGTTTGTTTTTTTGTAAAAAAGATCGGTACTATTGTTGTTTTCTTTGTAATCGAAGGTTAGTGTTGTAAAAGAATTTTTATAGTCACTAATTATTGAGTTGTTTGTGTTTTGGATATCGCTTGATTCTGTGGCTTGGTAGCCTAGATAGATTTTGGAATTGTATTTTAAATAATAGCCAAGATCAATCGACGTTTTGGTGTTTTGAAAAGTGCTGTCTTGTTTGAATATGTTTAATTGTGCTTTTATTCCAAGAGAGCTTTGGAAGATGTATGGTATTTCAATTTTTGTGTTAAAGGATTGCTGTTGGTTGCCGTCGCTTTTCCAGTACAGCGAAAATTGTTCGCCTGAGTGTAATGTGTTTAATAACGTAATGTCGAGATATCCGTTGAGTCTTGGTTTTTTGTTTTCTTCATTAGAGAAGCCTATGTAGCCGTCAAAAGTGTTTGCTTTTCTTTTTTCTATATAGGTGTAAATTTTTGTAGAGTCGCTTGTGAATAGAATTTCAGGATATTTTGTTTGGTTAAGGAACTCAAAGTTGTTAATGTCGGTATAAAGTTCTTTTAATGTCTCTTGATTGAAGGTTTTGTGCGTGTATTTTTTGTTTAGTTGTTTTAGATGCCCTTTTGGAAAGTAATCTGTTTTAGTGGTGTTTTGATATTTTATAATGATCGAGTTTATGACGCGTTTTTTTTCTGATTCGAATTTTAAGTCAGAGTATATTGTTTGGTTTTTTCTTCGGATATTTTCAAGTTTAAGTTTGTTTAGTGCGTAACCTTGTTTTTCGGCATCAAGTATTATTTTGTTTAAATAGATTTCTATTTCATTATATGGAATGATTATGCTGTCGTTTTTTTTTGTTTGTAAATCGAAAATGGAATTAATCGATTTTGTGTTCAGGTGTATGCTGGTGATTTGCTTTTTTAGGATTATTAAAGCATGATAAGTGCTGTCGTTTATTTTGGTGGTGGTTGATGTTTGGTTGTCTATGTATCCTTTTTTTGATAGCTTTTGTGATGTGATTCTTATTTCATTAAGAAGGGAATTTGTGTTTTTGTGGGTTTTTGAATAATTTGTTGAATCTATCGTTTGGGTTTCGGCAGGATTTGATCCGTTAATAGTTAAGTGAAAGTTTTGGGCATAACAAGAGAAACTTAGGCTGAAGAAAAATATAAATATAAATTGTTTCAAGTGTTGTTTTGTGTTGATTAAATGCGTTACAAATATCTAATGTTTGTTCGTAAAAACATAGTGATAAATAATGTTGTTGAAAATTAATGAATTAACGTTTGTATAGTGAAAAATATTTTATACATTTGCAACCCCGTAAAAAGCGGGAATTTAATATACATAAATAATTTTTAGTATTAATTATGCCAACAATTCAACAATTAGTAAGAACAGGAAGAACTCAGATAACTAAGAAGAGTAAATCGGTTGCTTTAGATTCTTGTCCTCAAAGAAGAGGGGTTTGTACGCGTGTTTACACTACTACACCAAAAAAACCAAACTCTGCAATGCGTAAAGTTGCGCGTGTACGTTTGACAAATGGTAATGAGGTGAATGCTTACATTCCTGGAGAAGGACACAATCTACAAGAGCACTCGATAGTATTAGTTAGAGGCGGAAGGGTAAAAGATTTACCAGGTGTTAGATATCATATCGTTCGTGGAGCGCTTGACACGTCAGGAGTTGCAGGAAGAACGCAAAGAAGATCTAAGTACGGTGCTAAACGCCCAAAAGAAGCAAAAAAGTAATTTAAAAACTTTTAAGAAAAAGACATGAGAAAAAGAGCGGCAAAGAAAAGACCACTTTTACCAGATCCGAGGTTTAACGACCAATTAGTAACGCGTTTTGTGAACAACTTAATGTGGGATGGTAAGAAATCTACAGCTTTTAAAGTATTTTATGATGCAATTGATATCATTGAATCTAAAAAGCAAAATGATGAGAAAACTTCATTAGAGATTTGGAAAGATGCTTTAACAAACGTTATGCCTCACGTAGAAGTACGTAGTCGTAGAGTTGGTGGAGCTACATTTCAAATTCCAATGCAGATTCGTCCAGATAGAAAAATTTCTATGGCAATGAAGTGGTTAATACTTTATTCTAGAAGAAGAAATGAAAAATCTATGGCACAACGTTTAGCGTCAGAATGTTTAGCTGCTGCTAAAGAAGAAGGTGCTGCGGTTAAGAAAAGAATGGATACTCACAAAATGGCAGAGGCTAACAAAGCATTCTCTCACTTTAGATTTTAATTCGTAAGAAATGGCTAGAGATTTAAAATATACAAGAAATATTGGGATTGCTGCTCACATTGATGCTGGTAAAACAACAACAACAGAGCGTATTCTTTTTTATACTGGAAAGTCACACAAACTTGGTGAGGTGCACGATGGTGCGGCGACAATGGACTGGATGGCACAAGAGCAAGAAAGAGGTATTACAATTACTTCTGCGGCTACAACTTGTACTTGGAATTTTCCAACTGAGCAAGGTAAGGTTCTTCCAGAATCATTACCATACCACTTTAATATTATTGATACTCCTGGACACGTTGACTTTACTGTAGAGGTAAACCGTTCTTTACGTGTATTAGATGGTTTAGTTTTCTTGTTTAGTGCAGTTGATGGTGTTGAGCCACAATCAGAAACAAACTGGAGACTTGCTGATCAATATAGAGTTCCTCGTATGGGATTCGTGAATAAAATGGACCGTCAAGGTGCTAACTTTTTAGCAGTTTGTGGACAGGTAAAAGATATGTTGAAATCGAATGCGGTTGCAATTACTTTGCCTATTGGTGATGAGGCTGATTTTAAAGGTATTGTTGATTTAGTTAAGAATCAAGCTATTGTATGGCATGATGAAACTCAAGGAGCTACTTTTGATATCGTTGATATTCCTGCAGATATGATTGATGATGTTAAGCATTATCGTTCAATTCTTATCGAAGAGATCGCTACTTATGATGAGAATCTTTTGGATAAATATATGGAAGATGAAAACTCTATTACAGAGGAAGAAATCAACAATGCATTAAGAGCTGCTACTATTGATATGGCAATTATTCCAATGCTTGCTGGTTCGTCTTTCAAAAACAAAGGTGTTCAATTTATGTTGGATGCGGTTTGTAAATATTTACCATCTCCGTTAGATAAAGAAGGTATTGAAGGAATTCACCCTGATGATGCTGATTTATTAGAAGAAGATCAAACTAAAATCTTGCGTAAGCCAGATGTTAAGGAGCCATTTGCTGCTTTAGCATTTAAAATTGCTACTGATCCATTCGTTGGTCGTTTAGCTTTCTTCCGTGCTTATTCTGGACGTTTAGATGCTGGTTCTTACGTTTTAAATACGCGTTCTGGTAATAAAGAAAGAATTTCTCGTATTTACCAAATGCACGCTAATAAACAAAATCCAATCGAATTTATTGAGGCTGGTGATATTGGTGCTGCTGTTGGATTTAAAGATATTAAAACAGGAGATACTCTTTGTGATGAAAAGAATCCAATTATCTTGGAATCTATGAAATTCCCGGATCCTGTAATTGGTATTGCTATTGAGCCAAAAACAAAAGCTGATGTTGATAAAATGGGTATGGCTTTAGCTAAATTAGCTGAAGAAGATCCTACATTTACAGTTAGAACTGATGAGGCTTCTGGGCAGACTATTATCTCAGGTATGGGTGAGCTTCACTTAGATATCTTAGTAGATCGTATGAAACGTGAATTTAAAGTTGAAGTAAACCAAGGTGAGCCTCAAGTTGAATATAAAGAAGCGTTTACAAGATCTGCAACGCATAGAGAGACTTACAAGAAACAATCTGGAGGTCGTGGTAAATTCGGTGATATCGTATTTACAATTGAGCCTGCTGATGAAGTTGATGGTAAAGTTCCAGTTGGATTACAATTTATCAATGCTGTAAAAGGTGGTAACGTTCCTAAAGAATATATCCCTGCTGTTGAAAAAGGATTTAGAGAAGCTATGAAAACTGGTCCGTTAGCAGGATATGCTGTGGATAGTTTAAAAGTAACTTTAACTGATGGATCTTTCCACCCTGTGGATTCTGATGCATTATCTTTTGAATTAGCTGCAAGAATGGGTTATAAAGAATCAGGACGTGCTGCTGGAGCTGTTATTCTTGAGCCAATCATGAAAATCGAGGTTATTACTCCAGAAGAAAATATGGGTGATATCGTAGGTGATTTGAACCGTCGTAGAGGTCAGGTTAATGATATGGGTGATAGAAATGGTGCTAAAACTATTAAGGCTGATGTGCCTTTGTCAGAAATGTTCGGATACGTAACTACGTTAAGAACTTTATCTTCTGGTAGAGCTACTTCAACAATGGAGTTTTCTCACTATGCAGAAACACCTTCTAATATTTCAGAAGAGGTAATCAAAAAAGCAAAAGGTAACGCTTAATTTTAAGAAAATGAGTCAAAAAATCAGAATAAAACTAAAATCTTACGATCACATGTTGGTAGATAAATCTGCTGAAAAGATCGTGAAAACAGTAAAAACTACTGGGGCAGTTGTAACAGGTCCAATTCCGTTACCAACTCACAAAAAACTTTTCACTGTATTACGTTCTCCGCACGTTAACAAAAAAGCGAGAGAGCAATTTGAAGTAATGTCATACAAGAGATTGATTGATATTTATTCATCTTCATCTAAAACTATTGATGCTTTAATGAAACTTGAATTGCCAAGTGGTGTTGAAGTAGAAATAAAAGTATAATTTTATTATATTTTCTATATAAAAAGCGAGACAGAAATGTCTCGCTTTTTTTGTTGCTGTTTTTCTTTAATTTCTCATTGAATTTTTGTTGTTTGATTTTTGATTTAATGTTGTGTTTTTTATTGAAAGGTCTTTTGTTTAGGTACTTGTCGGTGTTTTTTCTTTGATTGTTTGGTCTGTTTTTGTTGATAACTTTATTTTGTTTTTGTGTTTTGGGGTGTATTTTTTTGTTGAAATATAGTCTGTTTTTAATGAGTTAGATCCTTGAATTTTGATAATGAGCGATTTAATTTTTGTAACTGTTTGGTATATTCAATTTTAATGTCTACTTTTGCACTCCCTGTTTGGAAATTTCTGTTATTTTCAAATTGAAGGGAATTTTAGTAATTAATAATTAATATTTATGTCTGGGTTAATTGGTAAGAAAATCGGCATGACTAGTATTTTCGACGAAAACGGGAAAAACATTCCTTGTACAGTAATCGAAGCTGGTCCATGTGTTGTTACCCAAGTCAGAACCAAAGGTGTTGACGGGTACGAAGCGTTGCAACTAGGTTTCGATGACAAAAACGAGAAACATTCTACTAAAGCTGCTTTAGGGCACTTTAAAAAAGCTGGAACTGTTGCTAAGAAAAAAGTCGTTGAATTCCAAGATTTTGCAACTGAACAAAAATTAGGAGATCTTATTGATGTTTCTATTTTTGAAGAAGGAGAATTTGTAGATGTACAAGGTGTGTCTAAAGGTAAAGGTTTCCAGGGTGTTGTTAAGCGTCACGGTTTTGGTGGTGTTGGACAAGCTACTCATGGTCAGCACAACCGTTTAAGAGCGCCAGGTTCTGTGGGAGCTTCTTCTTATCCATCTAGAGTATTCAAAGGAATGCGTATGGCTGGAAGAATGGGAGGAGATAATGTAAAAGTTCAAAACCTTAGAGTTTTAAAAGTAGTTGCTGAAAAGAATCTACTTGTTGTTAAAGGGTGTATTCCTGGTCACAAAAACTCTTATGTAATCATTCAGAAGTAATGGAAGTAAAAGTATTAGATTTCAACGGAAAAGATACTGGTAGAAAAGTTCAACTTTCTGATTCAGTATTCGCAATTGAACCAAACAATCACGCTGTATATCTTGATGTTAAGCAATATCTTGCTAATCAAAGACAAGGTACTCACAAGGCTAAAGAAAGAGCTGAAGTAACTGGTAGTACACGTAAGATTAAAAAACAAAAAGGAACTGGTACTGCTCGTGCGGGAAGTATTAAAAATCCATTGTTTAAAGGTGGTGGAACAATTTTCGGACCAAGACCAAGAAGTTATTCATTTAAATTGAATAAAGGCTTAAAAAGATTGGCAAGAAAATCAGCTTTCTCAATCAAAGCAAAAGAGTCGAATATTATCGTTCTTGAAGACTTTAATTTTGAAGCGCCAAACACTAAAAATTTCATTAACGTTTTGAAAGCTTTAGGGTTAGAAAATAAAAAATCTCTATTTGTGTTGGGAGAGTCAAATAAAAATGTATATTTGTCGTCACGCAATTTAAAGGCTTCTAATGTCGTAACTAGCTCAGAGTTAAGCACTTACGCAATATTAAACACTAATAATTTGGTGCTTTTAGAAGGTTCTTTGGAGTTAATTGAAGAAAATTTAAGTAAATAATAGGAGTATGAGTATCATAATTAGACCTATAGTAACTGAAAAAGTAACCAAAGAAAGTGAAGTTCTAAACCGCTTTGGATTCGTTGTTGACAAAAAAGCAAACAAAGTTCAGATTAAGAAAGCTGTTGAAGCTGCTTATGGAGTAACTATCGTTTCTGTTAACACAATGAATGTGAGACCAGATAGATCTACTAAATACACTAAAAGTGGTTTAATCAGTGGAAAGACAAATGCAATTAAAAAAGCAATTGTTCAAGTACAAGAAGGAGAAACAATTGATTTTTACAACAATATCTAAGATAGAAAAATGTCAGTAAGAAAATTAAAACCTATTACCCCAGGTCAGCGATTTAGAGTTGTGAATGGTTATGACGCCATTACAACTGATAAGCCGGAACGCTCTTTGATAGCGCCGATAAAAAACTCTGGAGGTAGAAATAGTCAAGGAAAGATGACCATGCGTTATACGGGTGGTGGTCACAAGCAGAGATATCGTATTATTGATTTCAAAAGAACTAAAGATGGAATTCCAGCTACAGTGAAATCAATCGAATACGATCCAAATCGTACTGCATTTATCGCTTTATTAGCTTATGCTGATGGAGAGAAAACTTATGTAATTGCTCAAAACGGATTGAAAGTTGGTCAGAAATTAGTTTCTGGTCCAGAATCTCAACCAGAAATTGGTAATACATTACCTTTAAGCAGAATTCCTCTTGGAACTGTTATATCTTGTATTGAGTTACGTCCAGGACAAGGAGCGGTTATCGCTCGTTCAGCTGGAACTTTTGCTCAGTTAATGGCAAGAGACGGGAAATATGCAACAATTAAAATGCCATCTGGTGAAACAAGATTAATCTTGTTAACTTGTTCGGCTACAATTGGAGCTGTTTCTAATTCTGATCACCAATTAGTTGTATCTGGAAAAGCAGGTAGAACAAGATGGTTAGGAAGAAGACCTAGAACTAGACCAGTAGCGATGAACCCAGTTGATCACCCTATGGGAGGTGGTGAAGGACGTTCTTCTGGAGGGCACCCACGTTCAAGAAACGGATTGCCAGCTAAAGGTTACAGAACTCGTTCTAAGAAAAACCCGAGTAACAAGTATATCGTAGAACGTAGAAAGAAATAATAAGATATGGCACGTTCATTAAAAAAAGGACCTTTCGTTCATTATAAATTAGACAAGAAAGTTCAAGAAAACGTAGAAAGTGGTAAAAATGCAGTTGTTAAGACTTGGTCTAGAGCTTCAATGATTACTCCAGATTTCGTTGGACAAACTATCGCAGTTCATAACGGTCGTCAATTTGTACCAGTTTACGTAACAGAAAACATGGTAGGTCACAAATTAGGAGAGTTTTCACCAACTAGATCTTTTAGAGGTCATGCTGGAGCAAAAAATAAAGGTAAAAAATAAGAAGCAATGGGAGTTCGTAAAAGAGAAGCAGCAGATGCGAGAAAAGAGGCTAATAAGTCTATTGCTTTCGCAAAATTGAATAACTGCCCTACTTCACCTAGAAAAATGCGCTTAGTAGCGGACTTGGTAAGAGGTCAGAAGGTAGAAAGAGCACTTAACATTTTAAGATTCAGTTCTAAAGAAGCTTCAAGAAAATTAGAAAAACTATTATTATCTGCAATCAACAACTGGGAGCAAAAAAATAGTGAAGGTAATTTAGAAGAAGCTGGATTATTTGTTAAAGAGATCAGAGTAGATGGTGGAATGATGTTGAAAAGACTTCGTCCAGCTCCACAAGGTCGTGCACACAGAATCAGAAAACGTTCTAATCACGTAACAATCGTGCTTGGAGCTATCAATAACACACAAAGCAATTCTTAAGCAGCATGGGACAAAAGACAAATCCAATTGGAAATAGACTTGGTATCATCAGAGGATGGGACTCAAACTGGTATGGTGGAAATGATTACGGTGATAAATTAGCCGAAGATCATAAAATCAGAAAGTATATCCATGCTCGTTTATCAAAAGCTAGTGTATCAAAAGTAATCATCGAGAGAACTTTGAAGCTTGTAACCGTTACTATCACTACTGCTAGACCTGGTATTATTATCGGAAAAGGTGGACAAGAGGTAGACAAGTTAAAAGAAGAACTTAAGAAAGTTACTGACAAAGAGGTTCAAATTAACATCTTTGAAATCAAAAGACCTGAGTTAGATGCTTATCTTGTGGCGACAAGCATCGCTCGTCAAATCGAAAGCCGTATTTCTTACAGACGTGCAATCAAAATGGCTATTGCTGCTTCTATGCGTATGAACGCTGAAGGTATCAAAGTTTTGATTTCTGGTCGTTTGAATGGTGCTGAGATGGCGCGTTCAGAAGGTTTCAAAGAAGGTAGAATTCCTCTATCAACTTTCAGAGCTGACATTGATTATGCTTTGGCTGAAGCTCATACTACTTACGGTAGAATGGGTATCAAAGTATGGATCATGAAAGGTGAGGTTTACGGAAAGAGAGATCTTTCTCCACTTGCAGGAATGGATAAAAAACAATCTGGAACTGGTGGTGGTAAAGGTGGAGATTCTCCAAGAGGAGATAGAAAACCTTTTAACAAAGGTGGTAAACCAGACGCTCGTAAAAGAAAGTAAATTTTTAAACTAAAGAAAAATGTTACAGCCTAAAAGAACAAAATACCGTAAGGTACAAAAAGGTAAGATGAAAGGTAACTCTCAAAGAGGGCATGAACTTTCTAATGGAATGTTTGGTATTAAATCTGTACATGAAGATGGAATGTTCTTAACTTCTCGTCAAATCGAAGCTGCACGTATCGCTGCAACTCGTTACATGAAGAGAGAAGGACAATTATGGATTAAAATATTTCCAGACAAACCTATCACTAAGAAACCTCTTGAAGTACGTATGGGTAAAGGTAAAGGAGCAGTTGAGTATTGGGCTGCTGTTGTTAAACCAGGAAGAATTATGTTTGAAGTTGGAGGAGTTCCATTGTCAGTTGCAAAAGAGGCGTTACGTCTTGCAGCCCAAAAACTTCCAGTTAAAACTAAGTTCGTCGTTGCTAGAGATTTCGAAGCATAATTAATATTTATTATGAAACAATCAGAAATAAAAGATCTTTCTGCAGCGGAGTTGCAAGAAAAACTTAGTCAAACTAAGAAAGTATATGCTGACCTAAAAATGGCTCACGCTATTTCTCCAATTGCTAACCCACTTCAAATTAGAAGCGTTAGAAGAACAGTTGCAAGATTGGCTACAGAGTTAACTAAAAGAGAGTTACAATAATTGTATTCTGCTGAAAGATGGAAGAAAAAAGAAATTTAAGAAAAGAAAGAATAGGTGTTGTTACTTCAAATAAAATGGATAAATCTATTGTTATTGCTGAAGTAAGAAAAGTAAAACACCCATTATACGGTAAGTTCGTGTTGAAAACTAAGAAATATGTTGCACACGACGAAACAAACGACTGTAACATTGGAGATACTGTAAGAATTAGCGAAACGCGTCCTTTAAGTAAAACAAAATGTTGGAGATTAGTTGAAATCTTAGAAAGAGCTAAATAATTATGGTACAACAGGAATCAAGACTAAAAGTAGCAGATAACACGGGAGCAAAAGAAGTTTTAACTATCCGTGTTTTAGGAGGTACCAAAAGAAGGTATGCCTCTGTTGGTGACAAGATTGTAGTATCTATTAAAGATGCAACTCCAAACGGTAACGTGAAAAAAGGAGCTGTTTCAACTGCAGTTGTTGTGCGTACCAAAAAAGAAGTGAGAAGAGCTGATGGTTCTTATATCCGTTTCGATGACAATGCATGTGTTCTTTTGAATGCTGCAGGGGAAATGAGAGGAACTCGTGTTTTTGGTCCGGTAGCAAGAGAACTTCGTGAAAAACAATTCATGAAAATTGTATCATTAGCACCAGAAGTGCTTTAATTCGTTTTAAGATGATAAAGCTAAAAATAAAATCAGGAGATATCGTAAGAGTTATTGCTGGAGACCATAAAGGTGCTGAAGGTAAAGTTTTACGTGTTTACCGTGAGAAAAATAAAGCGATAGTTGAAGGTGTAAACATGGTTTCAAAACATACAAAACCAAGTGCTAAAAACCCTCAAGGTGGTATCGTTAAGAAAGAAGCTTCTATTCAAATTTCTAACATTTCTCTAATTGATCCTAAAACTAAGGAAACAACTAGAGTTGGTATTAGAGTAGAAGGAGATAAGAAAGTAAGATTTTCAAAAAAATCTAATCAAGTACTATAGTAATGGCATATACACCTAGACTAAAAGAAGAATATAAGAGTAGAGTAATCTCTGCTCTTAAAGAAGAGTTCGGATATACAAACGTAATGCAAGTTCCTAAACTTGAAAAAATCGTTTTGAGCCGTGGAGTTGGTGCAGCTGTATCTGATAAAAAACTTATTGACTATGCAGTTGATGAGTTAACAAAGATCACTGGACAAAAAGCAGTATCTACAATTTCAAAGAAAGACGTTGCGTCATTCAAATTGAGAAAAGGGATGCCTATTGGAGCAAAAGTAACTTTACGTGGTGAAAGAATGTATGAGTTTTTAGATAGACTTATTACTTCTGCTTTACCACGCGTTAGAGATTTTAGTGGTATCAAAGCTACTGGTTTCGACGGAAGAGGTAACTACAATCTTGGAGTTTTGGAGCAAATCATTTTCCCTGAAATTGATATTGACAAAGTAAACAAAATCTCAGGAATGGATATTACATTTGTTACTACTGCAAAAACAGACAAGGAAGCAAAGTCATTATTGGCTGAATTAGGATTACCTTTTAAAAAGAATTAAGACATGGCTAAAGAATCAATGAAAGCCCGTGAGGTGAAAAGAGAGAAAACGGTAGCTAAGTACGCTGAAAAAAGAAAAGCTTTATTAGAAGCTGGAGATTATGAAGGCTTACAAAAATTACCTAAAAATGCTTCACCAGTTCGTTTGCACAATCGTTGTAAATTAACAGGTAGACCAAGAGGTTATATCCGTCAATTTGGTATTTCACGTGTAACTTTCCGTGAGATGGCTAACAATGGGTTAATTCCTGGAGTTAAAAAAGCGTCTTGGTAATCTCGCAATAAGTTATTACTTTTGCAAACCGAAAAATAATTTTTAATTGATTAAAGGTTCGGGAGACGGGTGTCTCCCGAAAACCATAATCGCAATCAAATACATATGTATACAGATCCTATTGCAGATTATTTGACTAGAGTTCGTAACGCTGTGGCTGCAAACCACAAAGTTGTTGAAATTCCAGCTTCTAATCTTAAAAAAGAAATAACTAAGATCTTATTTGATCAAGGTTATATCTTGAGTTACAAATTTGAAACGAACACTGTTCAAGGTTCTATCAAAATTGCTTTAAAGTATGATAAAGATACTAAAGAGCCTGTAATCAAAGATATCCAAAGAATTAGTAAACCAGGTTTACGTAAGTATGCTGGTGCTGCCAAATTACCTAGAATCCTTAATGGGTTAGGAATTGCTATTGTTTCTACATCAAAAGGTTTGATGACTGGAAAACAAGCTAAGCAGTTAAATGTAGGTGGTGAAGTAATTTGTTACGTATACTAATTTTAAACACTAGATAAGATGTCAAGAATAGGTAAAAGCCCAATTGTAATCCCTGCTGGTGTAACTGTTGAAGTTAAAGACGGTATTATTACAGTAAAAGGAAAAAAAGGTCAACTAACTCAGGAGTTTTCGGACGTGACTGTTAAAGTTGAAGGTGATCAAGTTTCAGTTGAAAGATCATCTGATCATAAAGACCAAAGAGCAAAACACGGATTATACAGATCATTGATCAATAACATGATTGTTGGTGTATCTGAAGGTTTTACTAAAGAACTAGAATTAGTTGGAGTTGGTTATAGAGCTTCAAACCAAGGTCAAAAATTAGATTTAGCTCTTGGATATTCTCACAATATTGTTTTAGAAATTGCTCCAGAAGTAGCTTTAGAGACAATATCTGAAAAAGGTAAGAACCCAATCGTAAAATTAACATCATTTGATAAACAACTTTTAGGTCAAGTTGCTGCGAAAATCAGAGGTTTCCGTAAGCCAGAGCCATACAAAGGAAAAGGTGTTAAATTTGTGGGTGAAGTATTAAGAAGAAAAGCAGGTAAATCAGCTTAAAAAATAAGATTATGTCATTAACAAAATCTGATAGAAGACAGAGAATTAGATTCAGAATTAGAAAATCGATTAGTGGTACTGCTGCTAACCCAAGACTATCTGTATTTAGAAGTAATAAAGAAATTTACGCTCAACTTATTGATGATGTAAATGGAGTTACTATATTAGCTGCATCTTCAAGAGAAAAAGAAATAGGAAAAGGTACTAACGTTGAAATCGCTGCTGCTGTTGGAAAATTAGTTGCAGAGAAAGCGTTAAAAGCTGGGATTGAAACCATCACTTTTGACAGAGGTGGATATTTATATCACGGTCGTATTAAATCATTAGCAGAAGGCGCAAGAGCGGCTGGACTTAAATTCTAATATATTATGTCTAAATACAAAAATGTAGAATTGGTAAAACCAAGTGGTCTTGAACTTAAAGATCGTCTGGTAAGTGTTAATCGTGTTACTAAAGTTACAAAAGGTGGTAGAGCTTTCGGTTTTTCTGCTATTGTAGTTGTAGGTGATGAAAATGGAGTAGTTGGTCATGGATTAGGAAAATCTAAAGACGTTTCTGAAGCAATTGCGAAAGCAGTAGAAGATGCTAAGAAAAATTTAGTAAAAATTCCTTTGAATGGACAATCTGTTCCTCACGAACAAAAAGGAAAATTTGGTGGTGCACGTGTATTCTTAATTCCTGCTTCTCATGGTACAGGAGTTATTGCTGGTGGAGCTGTTCGTTCAGTTCTTGAATCAGTAGGTATTCACGACGTATTATCAAAATCTCAAGGATCATCAAATCCGCATAACGTAGTTAAAGCAACTTTTGATGCTTTATTACAAATGAGAAGCGCTCATACTGTTGCAAAACAAAGAGGAGTTTCTTTAGAAAAAGTTTTTAAAGGTTAATCAAGGAAATTATGGCTAAATTATTAGTAAAACAAGTAAGAAGCAAGATCAACTGTCCTCTTTCTCAAAAGAGAGGTTTAGAAGCTTTAGGTCTACGTAAAATGGGACAAGTTGTGGAGCATGAGTCAAATCCTGCTATCCTTGGGATGATAAACAAAGTTAAACACTTAGTTTCTGTAGAAGAAGCTAAATAACAAATACTGTTATGAATTTAAGTAACTTACAACCTGCTGAAGGATCTACACACAATCAAAATAAAAGATTAGGTAGAGGAGAAGGTTCTGGAAAAGGTGGCACTGCTGCAAGAGGTCACAAAGGAGCAAAATCTCGTTCTGGTTATTCTAAAAAGATTGGTTTTGAAGGAGGGCAAATGCCGCTTCAAAGACGTGTGCCTAAGTTTGGTTTCACAAACATCAATCGTAAAGAATACGAAGGTGTTAATTTAGATACTCTTCAATTATTAGTAGACAATGGTGTGATTACTGATTCTGTTTCTATGACAGACTTCGTAGCAAATCGTCTAGCTACCAAAAATGAGATCGTTAAGATTTTAGGTAGAGGAGAATTGAAAGCAAAATTAAAAGTAACTGCCCACAAATTTACTGCTACTGCAAAAGCTGCTATTGAAGCTGCTGGTGGAGAAGCTGTAACTATATAACTTATCTATTAAGATGAAGAAATTTATTGAATCAATAAGTAATGTTTGGAAAATCGAAGAACTGAAAAACAGAATCTTAATTACATTAGGGTTGCTTTTAGTATATCGTTTTGGTGCACACGTTACGCTTCCTGGAATTGACGCAACTCAATTAACAGGTTTAGCGGGACAAACTAAAAATGGTTTAGGATCTATCCTAGACATGTTTACAGGAGGTGCTTTCTCTAAAGCTTCAGTTTTTGCTTTAGGTATTATGCCTTATATTTCTGCATCTATTGTTGTTCAGTTAATGGGAATTGCGATTCCATATTTGCAAAAACTTCAGAACGATGGAGAAAG
This sequence comes from Flavobacterium sp. FlaQc-28, assembly GCF_044007415.1. Classification (NCBI taxonomy): domain Bacteria; kingdom Pseudomonadati; phylum Bacteroidota; class Flavobacteriia; order Flavobacteriales; family Flavobacteriaceae; genus Flavobacterium; species Flavobacterium sp. FlaQc-28. Next base: position 94,752 of record NZ_JBIPCM010000011.1, on the reverse strand, counting down.
TGGTAGAAAAAAGATTAATCAAATCACTCGTTGGTTGACTATAGCTATTACACTGGTTCAAGGTCCAACTTATATCTATAATTTATACAGAACATTGCCTAGTAGTGCATTTCTACTAGGCTTTAATTCTCCTGAATTTTTGTTCTCGTCTGTTATCATCTTAGTAACTGGTACTATCTTTGCTATGTGGCTTGGTGAGAAAATTACAGATAAAGGTATTGGAAATGGAATTTCATTATTAATTATGGTTGGTATTCTAGCTCGTTTACCACAAGCTTTTATACAAGAGTTTACAACGAGAGTTACCAATAACAATGGAGGTCCAATGTTGTTAGTTATTGAAATTATTGTGTGGCTATTGGTAATCATTTCTTGTGTATTGCTTACAATGGCAGTACGTAGAATCCCAGTTCAATACGCTCGTCGTACAACAACTGGTGATTATGAGCAAGATTTAGCAGGAGGTAATAGACAATGGATTCCTTTAAAGCTTAATGCTTCTGGAGTTATGCCAATCATTTTTGCTCAGGCAATTATGTTTATCCCTGCAGCTGTAGCTGGATTGTCTAAATCAGATACATCACAATCAATTGTTGGTGCATTTAGTAATATGTTTGGTTTTTGGTATAATTTTGTTTTTGCAACTTTAATTATTGTATTTACATTCTTTTATACTGCGATTACCGTACCTACTAACAAGATGGCTGATGATTTAAAGAGAAGCGGTGGTTTTATTCCGGGTGTACGCCCAGGAGCTGAAACTTCTGAATTTCTTGATAAAGTGATGTCTTTAATAACTTTCCCAGGATCTTTATTCCTTGCTTTGATTGCTGTGTTCCCAGCTATTGTTGTAAGTATTATGGATGTACAACAATCTTGGGCAATGTTTTTTGGAGGTACCTCATTAATAATTATGGTTGGAGTTGCAATAGATACTATTCAACAAATCAATTCATACTTGTTAAACAAGCATTATGATGGTTTAATGAAGACTGGTAAAAATAGAAAAGCAGTAGCTTAATATATTTATGGCAAAACAATCAGCAATAGAACAAGACGGATCAATCATTGAAGCATTATCAAATGCGATGTTCCGTGTGGAGTTAGAAAATGGACATATTGTAATTGCTCATATTTCTGGAAAAATGCGAATGCATTATATCAAGTTATTACCTGGTGATAAAGTGAAACTAGAAATGAGTCCTTACGATTTGTCAAAAGCAAGAATTACTTATCGATATTAAAGGATATTCACTATGAAAGTTAGAGCATCAGTAAAAAAGAGAAGTGCCGAGTGCATTATCGTGCGTAGAAAAGGGAGATTGTACGTAATAAACAAAAAGAATCCTAGATTTAAACAAAGACAAGGATAATTATGGCAAGAATAGCAGGGGTAGATATCCCAAAAAACAAAAGAGGTGTTATTGCACTTACCTATATTTTCGGATTAGGAAAAAGTAGAGCTATTGAGATTTTAGAAAAAGCTCAAGTTAGCCAAGATAAAAAAGTTCAAGATTGGAATGATGACGAGATCGGAGCAATTCGTGAAGCTGTTGGAGCATTCAAAATTGAAGGAGAATTACGTTCTGAAGTTTCTTTGAACATCAAACGTTTAATGGATATTGGTTGTTATAGAGGAATTCGTCATAGATCTGGTCTTCCATTAAGAGGTCAAAGAACTAAAAACAACTCTAGAACTAGAAAAGGAAAAAGAAAAACTGTTGCTAACAAGAAAAAAGCAACTAAATAATAAGTAATATGGCTAAAGCAACTGCAAAAAAACGTAAAGTTATCGTTGAATCAACGGGTGAAGCTCATGTTTCTTCTACTTTTAACAATATTATTATTTCTTTGACAAATAAGAAAGGTGAAGTTATTGCTTGGTCTTCAGCTGGAAAAATGGGTTTCAGAGGTTCTAAAAAGAATACTCCGTACGCAGCTCAAATGGCAGCAGAAGATTGTAGTAAAGTAGCTCTTGAGGCTGGACTTAAAAAAGTAAAAGTTTATGTAAAAGGACCAGGAAACGGACGTGAGTCTGCTATTCGTTCTATTCATAACGGTGGAATTGAAGTTACTGAGATTATCGATGTTACTCCAATGCCTCACAACGGATGTCGTCCTCCTAAAAGACGTAGAGTTTAATACTCAAAAATTATAGTATAACCTAGATTGAATATAGATTATCGAAGGATAAGACCTGAATTCATAATCTCAATCTTAAACAATTTAAAATGGCAAGATATACTGGTCCTAGTACAAGAATCGCTCGTAAGTTTGGCGAAGCAATCTTCGGAGATGATAAATCTTTCGAAAAAAGAAATTACCCACCTGGACAACACGGGATGGCTAAAAAAAGAGGAAAAAAATCTGAGTATGCTGTTCAGTTAATGGAGAAGCAAAAAGCTAAATATTCTTACGGAATTTTAGAAAAACAATTCAGAAATTTATTCGAAAAAGCATCAGCAACTAAAGGTGTAACTGGTGAGGTTTTATTACAATTATGTGAAGCAAGATTAGATAATGTTGTTTTTAGAATGGGAATTGCTCCATCTAGAAGAGGTGCTCGTCAAATAGTATCTCACAGACACATTACTGTTAATGGTGAGGTTGTAAATATTCCTTCTTACCACCTTAAGCCTGGTGATAAAGTTGCAGTTCGTGAAAAATCTAAATCTTTAGAAGCTATCGAACGTTCTTTATCAAATTCAAGTCATGTTTATGAATGGATTACTTGGAACAATGATCTTAAAGAAGGAACTTTTGTTTCTGTACCTGCAAGACTTCAAATTCCAGAAAACATTAAAGAACAATTAATCGTAGAGTTGTACAACAAATAATAATTGACTTAGTCGAAATTTATGGCAATATTTAATTTTCAAAAGCCCGATAAAGTTATCATGATCGATTCAACCGATTTTGAAGGTAAATTCGAATTTAGACCTTTGGAACCTGGTTATGGATTGACAGTTGGTAATGCACTTAGAAGAGTTTTGCTTTCAGCATTAGAAGGTTATGCAATTACATCTGTTCGTATCGAAGGTGTAGATCATGAGTTTTCTACTATTTCAGGTGTTGTTGAAGATGTTACCGAAATTATCCTTAATCTAAAACAAGTACGTTTCAAACGTCAGATCGAAGATATCGATAATGAATCAGTTACTATTTCTGTTTCTGGTAAAGATCAATTGACAGCAGGTGATTTTCAAAAATTTATTTCAGGTTTCCAAGTTTTGAATCCAGACCTTGTTATCTGTAATTTAGATTCTAAAATCAAATTGAACTTCGATTTAACGATCGAAAAAGGTAGAGGATACGTTCCTGCTGAGGAGAACAAAAAACAGAATGCTGCAATTGGAACAATTTTTACTGACTCTATTTTTACTCCGGTAAAAAATGTAAAGTATGCAATTGAAAACTTCCGTGTAGAGCAAAAAACAGATTACGAAAAATTGGTTTTTGAAATTAAAACTGATGGATCTATTAATCCTAAAGATGCTCTTACTGAAGCTGCAAAAGTTTTAATTCACCATTTCATGTTGTTTTCTGACGAAAGAATTACACTTGAGGCTGACGAAATTGCACAAACAGAATCGTATGATGAAGAGTCATTGCATATGAGACAATTGCTTAAAACTAAGCTTGTTGATATGGATTTATCTGTGAGAGCATTAAATTGCTTGAAAGCGGCTGAAGTTGATACACTTGGTGATTTAGTATCGTTCAATAAAAATGACCTAATGAAATTCCGTAATTTTGGTAAAAAATCTTTAACTGAACTTGATGAACTTGTTGCAGTTAAAAATTTAACTTTCGGAATGGACTTAGCTAAATACAAATTAGATAAAGAATAATTTACTTCATATTTTGCTCTCCATAGTGGATTGTAGCAAGATGAAGATAAAAAAAACACGTCATGAGACACGGAAAAAAATTCAACCACTTAAGCAGACAGACTGGACATAGAAAAGCTATGTTGGCTAATATGGCTTGTTCTCTTATTGAGCACAAACGTATTAACACTACTGTTGCTAAGGCTAAAGCGCTTAAACAATTTGTTGAGCCTTTAATCACTAAATCAAAAGAAGATACGACTCACAATCGTCGTATTGTTTTTGCTTACTTACGTAGCAAATATGCTGTAACTGACTTGTTCAGAGACGTAGCTGCTAAAGTTGGTGACCGTCCAGGTGGATACACTCGTATCATTAAAGTTGGAAATCGTTTGGGAGATAATGCTGATATGGCAATGATCGAACTTGTAGATTTCAATGAACTTTACAATGGTGGTAAAAAAGAAGTTAAAAAAGCAAAAAGCCGTCGTGGTGGTAAAGCTAAAAAAGCTGAGGAGACTACTCCAGAAGCTCCTGCTGCTGAAACAGAAACGACTACTGAAGCTTCTGAATAATTATGAAAGTAATGATTCTATAGAAATCAAGGATAAACTAATTTTTAGTTTATCCTTTTTTTTTGATTTTTTTAGAGGAAATTAAAATTTAACTTTTTTAAATGTCTTGGTTTTATTTTTATTAATGAAATTTTTAAAAAATCTTGGCAGCACTCTTTTAAAGAAGTAAATTTGCAAAATATCTAATTACAGGTGAAACTTTAAAGGTTTCATAATACGATTAAAAACAATACAAATTAAAGAATGAAATACACAACACGACAAAGCGCCATTTTATTACTTAGTGACGGAACTATTTTTCATGGAAAATCTATCGGTATAAGCGGTAAAACTTTCGGGGAAGTATGTTTTAATACTGGAATGACTGGATACCAAGAAATCTTTACAGATCCTTCCTATTTTGGTCAGATAATGGTGGCTACTAATGCACATATTGGTAATTATGGTGTAAATGATTTAGAGATAGAGTCTGAAAGCATTAAAATAGCTGGTTTAGTTTGTAAAAACTTTAGCTTTAACTTTTCAAGAGAAAGAGCTTCTGAGAGTTTAGAAGATTATTTCGCTAAACAAAACTTGATATGTATTTCTGATGTAGATACTAGAGCTCTTGTTAGTTATATTCGTGATAATGGTGCTATGAATGCTGTTATTTGTACTGATGGAACTTCTATAGAAGACTTGAAGAAAGAATTAGCTGGTGTTCCAAATATGGAAGGATTAGAGTTGGCTTCTAAAGTGTCAACAACTGAACCTTATTATTTTGGAGAGGAAAGTGCTAAGTATAAAGTTTCGGCTTTAGATTTAGGTATCAAAAAGAACATTTTAAGAAATCTTGCTAAGAGAGACTGTTATATAAAAGTTTTTCCATATAATTCTACTTATGAGGATTTAGCATCATTTAACCCTGATGGATATTTCTTATCAAACGGACCTGGAGATCCAGACCCACTTTTTGGAGCGATCGAAGTTGCTAAGAAGATTCTTGCAAACGATAAACCTTTATTTGGAATTTGTTTAGGTCATCAAGTTATTGCTTTGGCAAATGGCGTTGAGACTTATAAAATGTTTAACGGGCATCGTGGAATTAATCATCCTGTAAAAAATGTTATTACGGGTAAAGGAGAAATTACTTCTCAAAATCATGGTTTTGCTGTCAATAAAGAGCAATTAGATAATCATCCTGATTTAGAAATAACTCATTTACATTTAAATGATGGAACTGTTGCGGGTATGAGAATGAAAAATAAAAATTGTTTCTCAGTACAATATCATCCAGAAGCTAGTCCTGGACCACATGATTCATCTTATTTGTTCGATCAATTTGTAGAGAATATAGAATTAGCTTCGTCTAAAACGATGTAGTTAATAAATAAAGCTGTTTATTATTTTAAATCCGTTTTAAGTATTAAATATTTTTATAATTTCGAAAAAAAAATATAATTTATTAATAAAAAAATAAAAATAATGAGTATTATAATTAAAGTTCACGCAAGACAAATTCTTGATTCTAGAGGTAATCCTACTATTGAAGTTGATGTAGTAACTGAAAATGGAGTTTTAGGTAGAGCTGCGGTTCCATCTGGAGCTTCAACTGGAGAGCACGAAGCTGTTGAATTACGTGATGGAGGTAAAGCTTATCTTGGAAAAGGAGTTTTGAATGCAGTGAATAATGTAAATACTGTTATTGCTGAAGAATTAGTTGGAACTTCTGTTTTCGAGCAAAACACAATTGACCAATTAATGATTGATTTAGATGGTACTCCAAACAAATCTAAATTAGGAGCTAATGCTATTTTGGGTGTTTCTTTGGCTGCTGCAAAAGCCGCTGCTAATGAACTTGGATTGCCATTATACAGATACGTAGGTGGTGTTTCTGCAAATACGTTACCAGTTCCAATGATGAACATTATCAATGGTGGTTCTCACTCTGATGCGCCTATCGCATTTCAAGAATTTATGATTTTCCCTGTAAAAGCAACTTCTTTTACACATGCTATGCAAATGGGAACTGAAATTTTCCACAGCTTGAAAAAAGTTTTACACGATAGAGGTTTAAGTACAGCTGTTGGTGATGAAGGTGGTTTTGCGCCAAACTTAGCTGGAGGTACAGAAGATGCATTAGATACTATCAAACTTGCTGTTGAAAAAGCGGGATATACTTTCGGAGACGAAATTATGATCGCTCTTGACTGTGCTGCTTCTGAATTTTATGTAAACGGTAAATACGATTATACTAAATTTGAAGGAGAAACTGGAAAAATCAGAACTTCTGAGGAGCAAGCTGATTATTTAGCTGAACTTGCTGCTAAATATCCAATTATTTCTATTGAAGATGGTATGTATGAAGATGACTGGAATGGATGGAAATATTTAACTGAAAAAATTGGAGATAAAGTACAATTAGTAGGTGATGATTTATTTGTTACAAACGTTGCTCGTTTGTCTACAGGTATTGAAAAAGGAATTGCAAATTCAATCCTTGTAAAAGTAAACCAAATTGGAACTTTGACAGAAACGATTGCTGCTGTAAACATGGCTAAAAATGCAGGTTATACTTCAGTAATGTCTCACCGTTCAGGAGAAACTGAAGATAATACAATTGCAGATTTAGCTGTTGCTTTAAACTGTGGTCAAATTAAAACAGGTTCAGCTTCTCGTTCAGATCGTATGGCAAAATACAACCAATTATTAAGAATTGAGGAAGAATTAGGAAGTACTGCTTATTTCCCTGGCTTAAACGCTTTCAAGATTAAATAATTGTAAGAGTTATATGTTAAGATTAAACCATTCGTTTGTTCGAATGGTTTTTTTTTGGAGTTTTAACAAATTCATAGCAGGATTCTTTTTTTAATTAGTCTTAAATTCCTTAGATTTGATAAATTATTATTTTAAAGAATTATTTCCGATTATATTATGTCAAAAATAGCTACATTAGAAGTAGATGGTAAGAAAATTGAACTTCCTGTAATTACTGGAAGCGAAAATGAATCTGCTATCGATATTAACAAATTACGTGATTTAACTGGTGTTATTACAATTGACCCAGGTTATAAAAACTCTGGATCTTGTACAAGTGAAATCACTTTCTTGGATGGAGAATTAGGGATTTTGCGTTACAGAGGATATTCAATCGAAGACTTAGCTGAAAAAGCTAATTTTTTAGAGGTTTCTTATCTTTTGATTTTTGGCGAATTACCAACTGCTCAACAATTGGAGCAGTTTGAAAATGGTATCAAAAAACATACTTTGGTAAACGAAGAAATGAAAAATATCATTGATGGTTTCCCAAAAACAGCTCATCCAATGGGAGTTTTATCTGCTTTGACAAGTGCTTTAACAGCATTTAATCCAAAAGCAGTAAACGTTGAGAATGAGAAAGAAATGTACGAGGCGATTTGCAAAACAATGGGTAAATTTCTTGTAATTGCTACTTGGACTTATAGAAAATCGATGGGTTACCCATTGAATTATTATGATAATACACAGGGTTATGTAGAAAACTTTATGCAATTAATGTTTAAATTGCCTACAGGACCTTATTCAGCAAATCCTGTTGTAGTTGATGCATTAGATAAGTTGTTTATTCTTCACGCAGATCACGAGCAAAACTGTTCTACTTCAACTGTAAGAATGGTAGGTTCATCTCATGCAGGATTATTTGCTTCAATATCTGCAGGAGTTTCTGCATTATGGGGGCCGCTTCATGGTGGTGCAAATCAAGCAGTGCTTGAAATGTTAGAAGAAATTAATAAAGATGGTGGTGACACAGATAAATTCTTAGCTAAAGCAAAAGATAAAAATGACCCTTTCCGTTTAATGGGATTTGGTCATAGAGTTTATAAAAACTTTGATCCAAGAGCAAGAATCATTAAAAAAGCAGCTAAAGAAGTTTTAGAAACTTTAGGTGTTGAAGATCCAATTCTTGAAATTGCTAAAAAATTAGAGGCAGCTGCTCTTGAAGATGAATACTTCAAATCAAGAAACTTATATCCAAATGTAGATTTCTATTCTGGAATTATTTACAGAGCATTAGGAATTCCTACAGATATGTTTACAGTAATGTTTGCAATTGGAAGATTACCAGGATGGATCGCACAATGGAAAGAAATGCGTGAAAACAAAGAACCAATTGGAAGGCCTAGACAAATTTATACTGGACACCCTTTAAGAGACTTCAAGTCTAATAAATAAAAAAACTAAAGCTTTACTTAACTGTAAAGCTTTTTTTATCTTTGTTATAAAATATAATAGAATTATGTTGCAATTAAATATAAAGAACGAAACTTCAAGACTGCGTGCCGTAGTTTTGGGTTCTGCGGTTCATAATGGGCCAACTCCAACTTTAGATGAAGCCTATGATCCTAAATCATTGGAACATATTAAGGCAGGGACATATCCAGTTGAAAAAGATATGGTTGCTGAAATGGAAGCTTTTAATGCTGTTTTTCAAAAGTACGATGTAAAAGTTTATCGACCAGAAATGATTGAAAATTACAATCAGATTTTTGCGAGAGACATTGGTTTTGTGATTGATGATACTTTTGTTAAATCAAATATTTTACCTGATAGAGAGCGTGAATTAGATGCTATTCAATACATAATTGATCAAATAGATCCATTAAAAGTAGTTCGCCCGCCCGAAGAAGTTCATATTGAAGGTGGTGACGTTATGTTATGGAATGATCATATTTTTATTGGAACTTATAAAGGAAGTGATTATAAAGACTACATTACTGCTAGAACCAATATGCACGGTGTAAACTTTATTAAAGAATTGTTTCCTAATAAAATTGTCAAAGAATTTGATTTGGTGAAATCAAAATTAGAAGCACGTGACAACGCATTACATTTAGATTGCTGTTTTCAACCTGTTGGAAAAGATAAAGGAATTATTTACAAGAGAGGTTTTCGTGAAGAGGCTGATTATACTTATTTAGTAAATCTTTTTGGAAAAGAAAATTTATTTCATATTGAAAGAAACGAAATGTACAATATGTTTTCGAATGTGTTTTCGCTAGATGAAAATGTAGTAGTTTCTGAGAAAAATTTCACTCGATTAAATAATTGGCTTCGATCAAACGGATTTATTGTTGAAGAAATACCTTATGCTGAAATTGCAAAACAAGAAGGACTTTTGAGATGTTCAACACTTCCCTTAATTAGAGACTAAGTAATTGTTTAAAGTTTAAAGTTTCACGTTCTCTAAAGCTTGAAACCCGAAGCAAAAAAAAATATAAAAATGAAACAAACAACAAATGCAATTGTAATGATTCGGCCGGTTGCGTTCAGAATGAATGAACAAACTGCTGTAAATAATTATTACCAAAAAGTATTAGATGGACTTTTGCCAAGTACAGTAAATGCAAAAGCACAGCAAGAATTTGATACTTTTGTAGAAAAGCTTAGAAATGTAGGAGTCGATGTTACGGTTATAGAGGATACTTTAGAAACAGATACGCCAGATAGTATTTTTCCAAACAACTGGGTTTCATTTCATGAAAATGGTGACGTAGCACTTTACCCTATGTTTGCTGAAAATCGTCGCCAGGAGCGTCGTGAAGATATTTTGGATACTCTTGAAGAAAAGGGATTTGAGATTTCTAATATAATGGATTATACTTCTGCAGAAGATGATGGTTATTTCTTAGAAGGAACAGGAAGTTTACTTTTAGATCGTGCCAATGCTAAAGCATATTGTGCTTTATCGCCTAGAGCTGATGAAGAATTGTTTATTGAGTTTTGTGAAGATTTTGATTATGCTCCAGTAATTTTTGAAGCCTTTCAGACCGTAGACGGTGAGCGAAAATTGATTTATCACACTAATGTGATGATGTGTTTAGGAGAAACCTTTGCTGTAATTTGCGCAGATTCTATTGATGATAAAAAAGAACGTAAAATGGTTCTTGAAAACTTGAAAGCTGATAAAAAGGAAGTTATTTTAATTACAGAAGCCCAAGTAAATAATTTCGCTGGCAATATGTTGGAAGTTAGAGGTACAAACGACAAGAGATATATTGTGATGAGTGCTTCGGCGCATCAAAGTTTAACTCCAAAGCAAATTGAACAATTAGAAAAGCATGCTGAGATTTTAAGTTCTAGTTTAGATACTATCGAAGCTTGCGGTGGTGGAAGTGCAAGATGTATGATGGCTGAAGTTTTTCTGCCAAGAGAATAAAAGTATTTTAAAGTTCAAAAAAAGGGATAAAAACAGAAATTGTTTTATCCCTTTTTTTATAATGTTTTAGAATGAAAATTTACATCAAATTTCCTTTTACAATGTTTATTATGGAGCTGACAATGTATTGAATTCCGATTGAGATAACTATAAAACCTACAATTCTGGATATCGCTACAATTCCAGATGCACCAAGGATTCGAGCTAAATAATGTGCGCTTTTTAAAATTAAAAAAATGGCAACAGCAATTGCTAGAATCGCTAGACAAGAAATGATAATTTCGGTCATTTCATGATGCTCTTGATAAAATGCAATCAATAATGAGATAGAACCTGGGCCGGCAAGCATTGGGATTGCTAATGGAGTAAGAGCGACATCGTTTCTTTGTTGGGCGTCGGTTTCAACTTTTTTGTTGATTCCTCGTTTTTTATTAATTTTTCCAGAAAGTAATGAAAATCCCGAGTTTACAATCACAATGCCTCCAGCAATCCGAAGTGCATCAATGCTGATTCCAAAAAAGCTTAAGACATATTGACCAATAAAAAAGGAAACAATTAAAATGATAAAAACATTTATAGCAGTCCATAACGAAATTCGAGAACGTTCCTCTTGAGAATCATGCTGTGTTAGTCCAACAAAAATAGGGACAGTACCAATTGGGTTTAATACAGAAAAAAGAGCGGCAAATAAATAAATGAATAAATCCATATAGTGTGGGTTAGTGAAGTAAAAATAATCAAAATTTAGTATTTTAAAACATATTAACTTTATGATATTGTTTTTAATAGTAGTAATTCTAAATCAATATCATAAAGCGAACCTCGTTCTTTTTAATTACTTTTGTGGCATATTTAAAAATCAATGAAAAACAAAAAAACATTAGTTCTGGGAGCAACTACAAAACCAGAACGTTACGCTTTTAAAGCGATAAATATGCTCGTTCAAAAAGGACATACCGTTTTAGCAATTGGTCAAAATACAGGCGAAGTTGCGGGTGTGAAAATTTATACTAAAGCAATACCTGTTAAGAATATAGATACAGTTACACTTTATTTAAATCCTGCTCGCCAGCGCGATTATTATAATTATATTATTGAAGCGCAGCCGAAAAGAGTAGTTTTTAATCCTGGAACCGAAAACCCTGAATTGTATCAATTGTTAGAATTAAACAATATAAAGGCAGAAGTTGCTTGTACATTAGTTTTATTGGCAACAAATCAATATTAGTTTTTCTGGAGTTTAGCGGGTTGTTCAGAATGTCTTTTTTGTCTTTTGAGCTTTACTCAGATCATCTTAGAAATATTATTTGTCTCGATTGTATGAGTCATATTGAAGCAATAAAATAGTCGATAAATATCAAATTTAGTTTTCTCAAGGATTACTAAACCATTATTTTTGTCATTATGGAATTTTCATCAAAATTAATAGAAAAAGCAGTCAATGAAATGTCGCAATTACCTGGAATAGGTAAGCGTACGGCATTGCGATTGGTGCTTCATTTATTAAAACAGCCTAAAGAACAGACAGGATTTTTGTCGCAGGCTTTGCTAAACATGCGTGAGGATATTAAATTTTGCGAAAGTTGTCATAATATTTCAGATACAAAAGTTTGTGAAATTTGTGCAAATCAACTGAGAAACCACCAAACAATTTGTGTAGTCGAAGATATTCGCGACGTTATGGCTATTGAAAATACGGGTCAATACAAAGGGATTTATCATGTGCTAGGAGGTAAAATTTCTCCAATTGAAGGAGTTGGTCCTAGTCAGTTGAATATTTCTAGTTTAGTTGAAAAAGTAAAAGCAGGAAAAGTAGCCGAAATTATTTTTGCATTGAGTTCTACGATGGAAGGAGATACAACGAATTTTTATATTTATAAACAAATTGCCGAGTCGGAAATCGTTTTGTCTACAATTGCAAGAGGAATATCGGTTGGAGATGAACTGGAATATGCCGATGAGATTACACTAGGCAGAAGTATTTTGCATCGCGTTCCGTTTGAAAAAACGTTTAAAAATATTTAAGATAATTCTTGTTAATTATTTAGTGGAGCTAAAGGGAAAGTTATACTTTTGTTGAAAAAACAATAATGACAAGAAAGTTCTTTTATATATTGTTAATGTTGAATGTGTTATTTATTTCTTGTATTCCTGTGAAAGATCTTACTTATCTGCAAGATAAAAATACATCAATTGAACAAAGTAAGATTGCAGTTGTACAATCAAAACCTTACCGACTGCAAGTAAATGATATATTAAAAATTAACATAAAAGCAATAGACCCTAAACTGGTGTCGATTTTTAATACAACTGATAATAATGGGGATGCTGTAAAATCTGAGTCATCATTATATTTTGATGGTTTTACGGTTGATGATCATGGAAATATTCGAATGCCTATATTGGGAGAAATTAATGTAATAGGTTATACTCTAGAAGAAGTTCGTATTAAAATTGAAAAACAATTGCTTGAAGAATATTTTAAAAGCGGAGCAAATATTTTTGTAACTGTAAAATTAGCAGGTTTTAGATATACTATAAATGGTGAAGTGAGCAGCACGGGAACAAAAACGTTGTTTCAGGATCATGTAAATATTATGGAAGCTATTGCTAATTCAGGAGATATTACAACCGTTGGAAATAGAAAATCAGTAACCGTTATTCGTCAGACTCCAACTGGTGTAGAGATGAATGATATTGATTTAACAGATAAAAACGTAATGAAGTCGCCTTACTATTATTTACAGCCAAACGATTACATATATGTCAAGCCGCTAAAACAAAAATCTTGGGGAACCGGTCAAACAGGTATACAGTCTATAGGAACCATTATTACTTTGTTGTCATTGGCAACTACGGTATATTTAATTATAAAAAATTAAAGCTTAATTCGGTAGATGTTAGATATAAAAGATTTTTCCATTTTTGAGAATCATACAAGTTTTGATTTTAAAGATTTTGTATTAAAAATTGCAAGTTATTGGAAATGGTTTCTAGCTAGTTTAATAATTGCTTTCATAATTGCATATCAGGTTAATATTCGAAAAGAAAAAATATACGGATTAGAGACAATGATATCTGTAAAGGAAGAAAGAAATCCTTTTTTTACCTCAAATACGAGTTTGGTGTTTAATTGGGGAGGTATTTCAGATCAGGTAAATGGAATTTCGACAGTCCTGCTGTCAAGATCGCATAATGAACAGGTTGTTGATAAGCTGCAGTTTTATATTGACTATTTAGAACAAGGAAAATACAATTTAATAGATTCTTACGGAGCAGTTCCTTTTTATGTGGATATTGATAAGACGAAAGAACAGCTTGCAAATACTTTAATAGGAATTAAATTTTTGAGCGATACCGAATATCAAATTGAAATTCCTTTTGAAAACAACTCAATTTCATTAATTAGATACTCTAGTAATTCGTACAGAAATGTTTCTGTAGAGCCAGTTGCATTTGTAAAAAAATATAAAGTTGGAGAACTGGTAGCTTTGCCTTTTTTAAATTGGAAATTACAAATTAAAGACAGCCCAGGTTTTTATAAAGAGAAAGAATATTTTGTAAAGTTTAATGACTTTGATGGTACGGTATCAAATTATAAAAGAATAAGCATTGATAGTGATAAAGGCGGCGGCTCTATATTAACCTTAGGAATGCAGGGTGCAAATAAAGCCAGAATGGTTGAGTATTTAAATTCGACAGTGAAAATGCTGATTAAAATGCAGCTCGATGGTAAAAATCAATTTGCTAACAATACGATAGCTTTTATTGATAGTACACTTGTTGCAATGGAGCTCCAATTAAAGGAAACAGGTAATGAACTAAAATCTTTCAGAAAAGATAAAAATATTTATAATATTGAAGACGGCGGGACAAAGGTTTCGGATAAAATGAGAGATTTTGATGTTGAAAAAGACCAAGTTACCAGAAAAATATCGTATTATAATTCTTTAAAAACATATTTGAATAATAGTGTTGATTACTCTAAACTTCCAGCTCCATCTGTAGCCGGAATTGAAGACCCAAATATTGTTACTAATATATCAAAGCTTATTATGCTTTCGACGCAACGTTCAGAAATGGCATATGCAGTAAAAAGTGATAAGATTTTTAAAGATTTTGACAGTCAAATACAGGCGGTAAAAAGTGTTTTACTGGAAAATATTTCATCAGCAAAAGCTTTATTATTAAATGACTTATCGTTGTTAAATGCGAAAATTGGTCAGGCCGAAAGTACGGTGAAACGACTTCCAGAAGAGCAGCAGGAATTGTTAAAGATTAAAAGAAAATACGATTTAAATAATAATATTTATACTGAATTTCTTCAAAAAAGAAATGAAGCAGAAATTGTAAAAGCATCAAATTTATCAGATATTCATTTTATTGACCCGGCAAAAGATATTGGCGAAGGATTAATTGGTCCAAAAACTTCTGTAAATTATGTATTAGCATTGTTTTTAGGTATTTTGATTCCTTTATTATTTGTGTTAGGAATTTTCTTTTTGAATAATTCTATCCAAAATATTGAAGATATTACTAAATTGACAACTATTCCGATAATTGGGATTATAGGAGTTAATAAAGATGCTGTAAATCTAGCGGTTTTTGATAAACCAAAATCTGCTCTATCAGAAGCTTTCAGAGGAATTCGTTCCTCATTACAGTTTTTGTATAAAAGACAACAAGTAAGTGGTTCGAAAACACTCATGGTTACTTCGTCGATAAGCGGTGAAGGAAAAACATTTTGTTCGATAAATATTGCTACAGTATTTGCATTAAGCGAAAAGAAAACTGTTATTGTTGGTTTGGATTTAAGAAAGCCAAAATTGGCCGATGAATTTAATTTAGGCAATAATCAGGTGGGTGTAGTAAGTTATTTAATAAAACAAAATACACTAGATGAAATTGTAAATAAAACGCAAATCACAAATTTAGATGTAATTCTTTCAGGACCTGTTCCTCCAAATCCTTCTGAGTTGATTTTAAATGATTCTATGGCAGAATTAATAAATGAATTAAAACAAAAGTACGATTACATTATTCTGGACACGCCTCCTGTTGGTTTGGTGTCAGATGCTCTAGAATTGGTTCAATATGCTGATGTTACTTTGTATATTGTCAGACAAAACTATACTAAAAAAGATATGATTACGTTGCTGAATAATAGAATCGAAAGAGGAGAGATAAGTAACGCCAGTATTATTTTGAACAGCTATGAAAACAAGGCTAAATATGGTTCAACATATGGATATGGTTACGGCTATGGCGCTTATTCTAATGAATATCATAACGAAGAGAAGAAGAATGGAATTTTGAGTGCAATTTCTAATAAAATCAAGAAAAAATAATTATACGTATGAAAACTTCAAGTCAAAATACAATTTTAATAACTGGTGGAGCGGGTTTTATTGGCTCAAATTTATCTGAGTATTTTTTAGGATTGGGACATAAGGTGGTTTGTTTGGATAATTTTTCAACAGGTCATCGTCATAATCTAAAAGATTTTGTAGAGAATCCAAACTTCAGATTAATCGAAGGAGATATTAGAAATATTGCAGATTGTAACTTAGCGGTTGCTGGGGTTGATTATGTTTTGCATCAAGCAGCACTAGGTTCTGTTCCAAGATCTATAAATGATCCAATTACAACAAATGATGTAAATGTTTCAGGGTTCTTAAATATGTTAGTTGCTTCTCGTGATGCAAAAGTAAAACGTTTTATTTATGCGGCAAGCTCTTCTACATATGGAGACTCTGACGGGCTTCCAAAAGTTGAAGATGTCATTGGGAAGCCATTATCTCCGTATGCAATCACTAAATATGTAAACGAGTTATATGCAGAAATTTTTAGTAAAACATATGGTTTAGAAACTATAGGATTGCGTTATTTTAATGTTTTTGGAAGAAAACAAGATCCAAATGGTGCTTATGCGGCTGTTATACCTAAATTTGTGACCCAGTTAATGCATTATGATAGTCCAGTAATTAATGGTGATGGTAATTATTCACGAGATTTTACCTATATTGATAATGTAATTCAGATGAATGAATTGGCTATGACGACTCAGGATGAAAAGGCTTTAAATACAGTTTATAATACTGCTTTTGGAGATCGTAATACATTGAATGATTTGGTTAAGTATTTAAAAGAATATTTATCTGAGTTTGATGCTAAGATTGCTGATGTTGAAATTGTATACGGAGTTAATAGAGTGGGTGATATACCTCATTCATTAGCCAGTATAGAAAAAGCAAAAACCATATTAGGATATAATCCGAAATTCTCTTTGCAACAAGGATTAAAAGAAGCAGTAAGCTGGTATTGGAATAATTTAAAATAAAATATAGAAAATAAAATAGTAAATGGAAGTTACGAAAATTTGCTGCATTGGTGCTGGATATGTAGGAGGGCCTACAATGGCTGTAATTGCACAAAAATGTCCACATATTCAAGTTACAGTTGTTGATTTGAACGAACAAAGAATTAAAGATTGGAATGATCCAAATACAGATAATATTCCAATTTATGAACCAGGGCTTTCGGCAATTGTTGCTGAAGCTAGAGGAAGAAATCTTTTCTTTTCAACAGAAGTTGAAAAAGCAATTGATGAAGCTCAGGTTATTTTTATATCTGTAAATACACCAACTAAAACCTACGGTAAAGGTAAAGGAATGGCGGCAGATTTAAAATATATTGAATTATGCGCCAGACAAATTGCAAAAGTGGCTAAACAGAATAAAATAGTTGTAGAAAAATCTACTTTACCAGTTCGAACAGCTGAAGCAATAAAAAGTATTTTAGATAATACAGGAAATGGAGTTCAGTTTCAAATATTGTCAAATCCTGAGTTTTTAGCGGAGGGAACCGCTGTTACAGATTTATTAAATCCAGATCGAATTTTAATTGGAGGAGATACGACGGCAGAAGGTCAAGCAGCTATTAATGCCCTTGTCGATGTTTATGCAAATTGGGTAAGTAAAGACAAGATTTTAACGACAAATGTTTGGTCATCAGAATTATCTAAATTAACAGCAAATGCATTTTTGGCACAACGTATTTCGTCAATAAATGCAATGTCAGAGCTATGTGAAAAAACAGGCGCAGATGTTAATGAAGTTGCAAGAGCAATTGGTATGGACAGCCGAATTGGATCAAAATTTCTTAAAGCATCAGTTGGTTTTGGAGGTTCTTGTTTTCAAAAAGATATTTTGAACTTAGTGTATATCGCAAAATCATATGGTCTAAATGAAGTGGCAGATTACTGGGAACAGGTTATTATTATGAATGATCATCAAAAAAGAAGGTTTTCAAATAAAATTGTTCAAACACTATACAATACAGTTGCAGACAAGAAAATTGCATTTTTAGGCTGGGCATTCAAGAAAGATACCAATGATACTCGTGAATCTGCGGCTATTTATGTGGCAGATGACTTAATTAATGAGCAAGCCAAAATTTCGGTTTTTGATCCTAAAGTCTCACAAAGTAAAATGTTGAGTGATTTAAATTATCTAGAAACAAGAACTGCAGAAGAAAATAATACTGCTTTAACTGTTTTTGATGACGCTTACGACGCTTGTAATGGAGCACATGCTATTGCGGTTTTAACCGAATGGGATGAATTTACAGCTTACAATTGGCAGAGAATTTATGATTCTATGCATAAACCTGCTTTTGTTTTTGATGGTAGGAATATACTAAACGCAAAAGAATTAGAAGCAATCGGATTTATTTATAAAGGAATTGGTTCTTAATTGAATATTGGAATTGAAGTAAGAATAAAAGAAAATGAATATAAATGTTGGTTTTGAATATTTTGTTTCAGTTTAAAGAAAAAATATGAATTGGTACGTAGTATATACAAAACCTAGGTGGGAGAAAAAAGTAGCAGAAAAGCTTACTCAAATTGGAATTGAGTGTTATTGTCCTATAATTACTCAAGTAAAACAATGGTCAGATAGAAAGAAGAAAATTGAAGTGCCGCTTTTTAATTCGTATGTTTTTGTACAATTAAAAGAAGGTGATCGCAATTCTGTTTTTCAAATTGCAGGAGTAGTCAGGTATTTGTTTTGGCTGGGTAAACCGGCTATTGTTAGGGATGAGGAAATTAAAAGCATTAAGGATAGTCTTAAGGCTTCTAATATTGCTGAAGTTTCCGTAAGTTCAATTCAAGTTGGAGATCGTATAAAGTTAGAATCAGGGGCTTTTAGCAATCAAAGTGCAATAGTTCAGGAAGTATCCAATACCCATTATATTTTGGTTCTTGAATCTTTAGGTTGTGTATTGAAGATTAAGTACAAGTAGAACAGGTTATAAATTAAGCAATCAAATACTGAAAAGCGGGAGTTGAAACTTCAAAAATGAAGTTTTATCTTCTGCTTTTTTTGAAATAGGATTTCTTACAGGTTGATTTGTAGGTATTTGAAAAGTGGTGTGGTTTTTTATTTGTCAGATTTATTAGTATTACGGGAAACCGTATTGAATAAATTGACTTATTATCTTATATTTGCCGAAAATGAAATTAGAGTATCTGTGCCAAAACTATGTGGTTCAGAGAGGCGAAGCCGTGATTTGTGATGAATGAAACTTATAAAAAAGGAGTAGAATTGGAAGAAAACATAAAGATAGCTGTTATAGGTTTAGGTTATGTTGGCTTGCCATTGGCTAGACTATTTGCTACAAAATACTCAGTTGTTGGGTTTGATATAAACAAATCAAGGGTCGAAAGTTTAAACTCTGGAATTGATTCAACTTTAGAAGTTGATGTTGATACTTTAAAAAAAGTACTGTTAGATAAACCTGCTGATGAAATTGGTCTATTCTGCACAGACTCACTCAAGGATATTTCAAATTGTAATTATTTCATTGTTACAGTTCCTACTCCAGTCGATAAAAACAATCGTCCAGATTTAACACCCTTATATAAGTCAAGCGAGTCGGTTGGCAAAGTATTAAAAAAGGGAGATATCGTAATCTACGAGTCGACAGTTTATCCGGGTGTTACAGAAGAACAATGTGTTCCGGTTTTAGAAAGAGTTTCAGGATTAAAATTTAATGAAGATTTCTTCGCAGGATATTCGCCAGAAAGAATTAATCCAGGCGATAAAGAACATACTGTTGAAAAAATTTTAAAAGTAACTTCTGGCTCAACTCCTGAAATAGGCTTGAAAGTTGATTCTCTTTACAAATCTGTAATCACAGCAGGTACTCATTTAGCCCCAACCATTAAAGTTGCAGAAGCAGCTAAAGTTATCGAAAATTCTCAAAGAGATATAAATATTGCATTTGTTAATGAATTAGCCAAAATATTCAATTTAATGAATATTGATACACAAGAAGTATTGGCAGCAGCAGCAACAAAATGGAATTTTTTACCATTTAAACCAGGACTTGTTGGAGGGCACTGTATTGGTGTAGATCCTTATTATTTAGCGCAAAGAGCACAAGAATTTGGATATCATCCTGAAATAATTTTGGCAGGACGACGTTTAAATGACAGTATGGGAGAATATGTTGCTTCACAAATTGTGAAGTTAATGATAAAAAAAGGTATTTCTGTTAACGGGGCAAGCCTCTTAATGCTTGGAATTACGTTTAAAGAAAATTGTCCTGATGTTCGGAACACAAAGATTGTTGATGTTGTAAAGGCATTAAAAGAATACGGGATAGTAGTTACAATTTTCGACCCTTTAGCTAATGTTGAAGAGGTCGAGAAAGAATATAAATTAGAAACTATAGATTCTTTGCCGACAGAGAAATTTGATGCTATTGTTTTAGGTGTCGCACATGCTGCATTTTTAGAATTAAATTTCTCAGAATTACAAAAGGATAATAGTTTAATATATGATGTAAAAGGAGTATTAGGAATATTAGCAGATAATAGACTATAATTTAAAATTATGAAAGTAGGAATAACTTTTAGTGCATTTGATTTACTACATGCAGGACATATTAAAATGTTAGAAGAAGCAAAAAGAGAATGTGATTACTTAATTGTAGGCTTGCAAACGGACCCAACATTGGATCGTCCTGAAAAAAATAGTCCTTCTCAAACTGTAGTGGAACGATACATACAGTTAAAAGGCTGTAAGTTTGTTGATGAAATTGTGCCTTATGCATCGGAGCAGGATTTGGAAGATATTTTACGTTCGTTTAAGATTGATGTTCGTATTATAGGTGATGAGTATCGTGATAAAAATTTCACAGGACGTGCGTATTGTGAACAAAAAGGGATAACGTTGTATTTTAATGGGAGAGATCACCGATTTTCAAGTAGTAATCTTAGAAAAGAAGTTGCTGAAAAGCAATTGAAAAAAATATAATTTACAAAAGGAATGTCCATAACGCATGTAATATTAACTGGAGGAGTAGGAAGCCGATTATGGCCGCTGTCTCGAAAAAGTCAGCCCAAACAATATTTAGAAATTTTTGAAAATAAATCTCTATTTGAAATGACAGTCGATCGTAACAGTCATTTAGCAGATAAAGTGATGGTGGTTGGGAATGTTGATAACCATCATTTGAGTGGTAGGGTTATGGACAAGACCAAAACAACATATCTTAATATAGTAGAGGCGACACCGCGAAATACTGCTGCTGCTATTGCATTTGCAGCATTTGCATCAAATTCAGATGATATATTAATCGTAACACCTTCGGATCATATTATTGATCAAATGGAGGATTATAATAAAGCGATAAGCGAAGCCATTTTAAAAGCGCAAGAAGGTTTTATTGTTACGTTTGGAATTATTCCAACAAAACCAGAAACAGGATACGGTTATATAGAATCAAAAGGAGATAAAGTAATTTCTTTTCGTGAAAAACCAAATGAAAGAACTGCGAAAGAATTTATTGCACGTGGTAATTTCTTATGGAATAGCGGTATGTTCTGTTTTAAAGCAGGAGTTCTTTTGGAAGAATTGAAGCAATTTCAGCCTGAAGTGTATGAAAGATCCAAAGCTGCTTGGGATTCCAACAAAGAAGGTTTTTTAGATTTAGATCTATCAATGCAAATTCCATCTATAAGTATTGATTATGCGGTAATGGAACGAAGTAAAAAAATTAAAGTAGTTCCAGCCTCTTTTTCATGGTCAGATTTGGGGTCATTTGAATCTGTTTATGAATATCTTGTTTTAAAAGGACATCCAATCGATGCTAATGGAAATATGACTATTGGATGTAATACTCATACAACTTTTTTGGGATTGAGGAATACTATATTTGTGCATACTGATACAGCGAATCTAATTTTACAGAAGGAAAATTCGCAAGATGTTAAGGATATATACAATGAATTAGAAAGACAAAATTCAGATTTATTAAATTAAATAAAATGAAAAAAATTCTTATAACTGGCGGTGCTGGTTTTATTGGTTCTCATGTAGTAAGACGTTTTGTAACTAAATATCCAGAATATCAAATTTTTAATTTGGATGCTTTAACTTATGCTGGAAATCTTGAGAATATTAAAGATGTTGAAAATCAACCTAATTATCATTTTGTAAAAGGTGATATTGTTGATGAGAATTTTATAAATGAACTTTTTACTGTACATAATTTTGATGGCATTTTGCATTTAGCAGCCGAATCACATGTTGACCGTTCTATCGAAGATCCTTTAGCATTTGTAAAAACAAACGTAATTGGTACAATGAATTTGCTCAACGCGGCAAAAAAGCAATGGAAAAGCAATTTTGATGATAAACGTTTTTATCATATTAGTACAGACGAAGTTTATGGCTCGCTTGGGGCTGAAGGTCTTTTTACGGAAACAACTCCTTATGATCCCAATTCTCCGTATTCAGCATCAAAAGCAAGCTCTGATCATTTTGTAAGAGCATACGGAGAAACCTATGGTTTGCCTTATGTTTTAACCAATTGTTCCAATAATTATGGTTCTTATCATTTTCCAGAAAAATTAATTCCACTTTTTATCAATAATATTATCAATAATAAACCATTACCAGTTTATGGAGATGGGAATTATACTCGTGATTGGTTATTTGTTGAAGATCATGCTATCGCAATTGATTTAATTTTTCATAAAGGAAAAAATCATGAAACTTATAATATTGGGGGTTTTAATGAGTGGAAAAACATTGATTTGGTGAAACTGCTTTGTCAAATAATGGATCAAAAGTTAGGAAGAAATGAAGGTACTTCCCAAAGGTTAATTACTTATGTAAAAGATAGACCAGGTCATGATCTACGTTACGCCATTGATGCTTCAAAAATTAATAGAGAGTTAGGATGGAAACCTTCCGTTACTTTTGAAGAAGGATTGGAAAGAACCATCAATTGGTATTTGAATAATGAAGAATGGTTACAAAATGTCACTTCAGGTTCTTACAAAGAGTATTATCAAAAACAATATTCTTAGATAATGAATAATTTTTTCTTTTAAACCAAATGGTTAAAATATAATTTAAATATGAAAAAGATAATATACGTTCTTATTTTGTTTTTTACTTTGCTCGTATCTTTTAATACAAATGCACAGGATATTCTTAAGTCAAAGGATTTGAGTACAGTAAAAGTGGATTATTTGTCAGATGATGATTTGGCTAAAATTAGTGCACAGCTAAAGAGTAATAATGCGACAATTGATCAGGTAGAATCTATGGCTTTATCAAAAGGGATGAGTCAGATTGAATTTAACAAGTTGAGAGCAAAACTTGCTGAATTTGAAAAGAAAAATTCGAAAGACGCTTCGAAAGATAAGAATAAAGACAACAAAACAAAAGCAGAAGATAAGGACTCTGAGTTTGGAAGGAAACAAGAAAAAATTAAAAATGATAAAGTAAAAGATTCATTAAACGCTCTGATTTTTGGATCCGAGTTATTTGATAATCCCACTTTAAATTTTGAACCTGATTTGAAAATGGCAACACCTATAAATTATGTATTGGGGCCAGGAGATAAATTGGAAGTTAGTGTATATGGTGTTCAACAATTTGATGATACTGTTCCGGTAAATTTTGAAGGTAAAATTACAATTCAAAATGTTGGACAAATAGCAGTAGCTGGAATGTCAATAGAAGCTGCGTCTCAAAAAATAAAAGCTTCAATTGCAAAAGTTTATAGTACAGTTAGATCTGGACAATCTCAGGTTAGTGTTAGTTTAAGTGATATAAGAACTATTAAAGTAACAATAGTGGGCGGAAAACAGCCTGGGAATTATTCTATTTCTTCTCTCGCTTCTGTTTATAATGCATTGCATTTAGCAGGAGGCCCTGGTAAAAATGGCAGTTACAGAAATATAGAATTAATCCGAAATAATAGAGTTTATAAAAATGTTGATATTTATAAGTTTTTAGTAAAAGGTGATCAGTCAGATAATGTTAATCTGAAAGACAACGATGTTATTCGAATTCCTGCTTATAGTCAAAGAGTAACGGTTGAAGGAGAAGTAAAAAGACCTGGAATTTTTGAAATGAAAAAGGGAGAGAAATTCATAGATTTATTAAACTTTGCATCTGGTTTTAATGAATTTGCTTATACAGCCTCAGTAAATGTGCTTCAGAAAACTGGTAAAGAGTTTAAAGTTCATGATATCAATGAAAGTGAATATAGTTCTTATGTTCCACAATCTGGAGATGTTTTTAAAGTGACCAAAATATTAAATCGATTTGAAAATCGTATTAAAATTGAAGGAGCTGTTTTTAGGCCAGATTATTATTCATATACGGAAGGAATGCGAATTTCAGATCTTGTTACGAGAGCAGAGGGGTTAAAGGAGGATGCATATACAAAAAGAGCAAGAATTATCCGTTTAAAAACAGATTTAACTACAGAAATAGTAAATGTAGATTTGAGTATGGCTTTATCAGGGAATTTAAATGCAGATATTGAATTAAAAAGAGAAGATATTGTTACAGTTTATTCTATTTTAGATTTTAGAGAAGAGTATAAAGTAACTATTGACGGAGAGGTGAAAAATCCTGGAAAATACGATTATTTTGATAATTTAACTTTAAACGATTTAGTAGTTCAGGTAGGCGGATTGACTGGTTCTGCTTCTAAGAGAGTGGAGATTGCAAGAATGGTAAAGTCAGATGTTATAGACGATGCTGATCCAAAAAGAATTGAATTAGTAGAACTCGAAATTACGGCTGACAATAACGAACAGGTTAAAAATTTTGTTTTGAAGCCATTTGACGTGATTAACATACGTAAAATGGCAGTGTATGAAAAACCAGAAATGGTCAAAGTGAGTGGTGCTGTTACATATCCAGGAAAGTATGTTTTAGCCAATAAAAAAGAAACCGTTTATAATGTAGTAATGAGAGCGGGGGGGCTAACCTCTATTGCTAATTTGGATGGAATGAAAATTAAAAGACCTATCAAAATAGAACAGATTGAGCAATTAGAAAGTATTAATTTAAATCTGGACAAGAAACAATTTACTGAAGATGGAAAAGAATTAAATACAAAAGGGAAAGATACACTTAATTCAAAATTATCTAAAAAGCTTAGAGATGAGTTAAAATATGCTACAATTCCTGTAAATTGGGAGAAAATAGTAAAAGATAAAAACCATTATTCAAATGTAACTTTATTTCCTGGTGATGAAATTGAGGTTGCAGTTTATAATGAGGGTGTTAAAGTTACTGGAAATGTATTGCTAACTTCTGAGATTCCATATAGAAGTGGGAAAGGATTTAAGTACTATTTGAATTCAGTTGGAGGTGTGGATAATAAAGGTTGGAAGAAAAAAGCATATATAATTTATCCTAATGGTAAGGCAGCGGTAACTAGTTCTTTTTTGTTTTTTAGATCTTATCCGAAAGTTGAGCCTGATTCTCAAATTGTAGTTCCTGAAAAACCTGAAACCAAAAAGATGTCAACTGGAGAATGGGTAGGTATTGGTAGTGTAATCTCTAGCTTGGCATTGTTAATTGTTACTGCTTTTAAATAAATTTTTGATGGAAAAGAAAGCTATTGAGAACGATGAAATTTCGTTAAAAGAGTTAATACAAAAAGTTAAGGAATGGCATTCATATTTGTTTTCTAAGTGGATGGTTATTGTTTTAGCTGGAGTAATTGGAGCATGTTTAGGTTTGACATATTCATTTATTAAGAAGCCAGTTTATACAGCTACATTAACATTTGCATTAGAAGATGAAAAAGGAGGTGGAGGTTTGGGTGGAGCATTAGGTTTGGCAAGTTCTTTTGGTTTAGATTTAGGCGCTGGCGGTGGCGGTATTTTTACAGCTTCCAACCTGACTGAACTATTTAAGTCCAGATCAATGGTAGAAAAAACATTATTAACATCAGTTATAGTAGATGGAAAAGTAATCTCCCTGGCTGAAATGTATATTCAAAATAATAAGTGGAGAAAAAAATGGAATGATAAACCTAGATTTAAATCTATTAAATTTTTGCCTAATGTTGATCGTAAAAGTTTTACAAGAGATCAGGATAGCATTATGGGAATGATGTATAAGAATTTGTCTAAAGAGGATTTGTTAGTTTCTCAAAAAGATAAAAAAGTATCGATCATCACAATGGATGTTTCTTCAACTAATGAATTATTCGCTAAATTTTTTTGTGAAGCATTGGCCAGACAAGTTGGTGAATTTTATGTTGAAACAAAAAGCAAAAAAGCTAGATTGAATATGGCAATCTTAGAGCGTCAAGTTGATTCTGTTAGAGGTGAGCTAAATGGAGCTATAACTGGAGTTGCGGTGGCCAACGATAATACGTTTAATTTAAATCCGGCTTTAAATGTACGTCGAGCTCCTTCGGCTAGAAGGCAAGTTGATGTTCAGGCAAATACTGCGATTCTTACAGAATTAGTAAAACAATCTGAATTAGCAAAAGTTACTTTGCGTAGAGAAACTCCACTAATACAAGTTATTGATAGACCTATTTTGCCATTATATAAAGAGCGTTTAGGGAAAGCAAAAGGAATAGTGATAGGAGGTTTTATCGCAGGATTTTTAGTAGTATTTATATTAATAGTTAAGCGATTGTTTAAATTAATATTTCATTAAGCTTTTCTATAAATAATATTTAATAAAATATAAATGAATATTCTTAAATTAATAGGTAGGCAGGAAGAAATATTTGGTAAAGATATCTCGGCTTACGAAAAACAATTATCAGAAATTGTCAGTAAATGTTCCTTTCTTGTTATTGGTGGTGCTGGCTCAATAGGACAAGCCGTAACTAAAGAGATATTTAAACGGAATCCTGCAAAACTGCATGTTGTTGACATCAGCGAAAACAATATGGTAGAATTAGTTAGGGACCTTCGTAGTTCTTACGGTTATATTGATGGTGATTTTCAAACTTTTGCTTTAGACATTGGTTCAATCGAATATGATGCCTTTATTAAATCTGATGGTCAATTTGATTATGTTTTAAATCTTTCCGCACTAAAACATGTTCGTAGCGAAAAAGATCCTTTTACCTTAATGAGAATGATTGATGTTAATGTTTTTAATACAGAAAAAACATTGCAACAATCAATTGACAATGGAACAAAAAAATATTTTTGCGTTTCAACTGATAAAGCAGCGAATCCTGTAAACATGATGGGGGCTTCGAAGCGAATTATGGAAATGTATTTAATGCGTAAAAGCGAGCAAATTAAGATCTCAACAGCTCGTTTTGCAAATGTTGCTTTTTCAGATGGGTCACTATTGCATGGTTTTAACCAGAGAATTATAAAAAAACAACCAATTGTGGCTCCAAATGATATTAAAAGATATTTCGTCACGCCAAAAGAATCGGGAGAATTATGTTTAATGTCGTGTATTTTTGGAGAAAATAGAGATGTTTTCTTTCCTAAATTAAGTGAGAGCTTGCATTTGATCACTTTTGCAGATATTGCTATAAGATATCTAGCTGAAATGGGTTATGAACCTCATTTATGTGAGAATGAAGAAGAGGCAAGAAACAATGTTGAAGATTTGATTAAGCAGAAAAAATGGCCATGTCTATTTACAGCAAGTGACACCACCGGAGAAAAAGATTTTGAGGAATTTTTTACAGAGAATGAAACTTTAGATAAGGAACGTTTTGAAAATTTAGGTGTTATTAAAAATGAGGCTAATTTCGAACAAGACAAATTGGAAAATTTTTCAGAAAAAATAGCGAAGATGAAATTTAACAAAACATGGAAAAAGGAAGAAATTGTTGATTTATTTCATTTAATGATTCCTAATTTTGGACATAAAGAAACGGGTAAGTATTTAGATTCAAAAATGTAATTATGAACGCCATTAATAGTACTATAGTTTTTATAAAAGAACAATATAAAACTAATGATTTTATACCACTTCATGTTCCTCGTTTTGGCGGTAATGAAAAAAAATACCTATTAGAAACAATTGATAGTACTTTTGTTTCTTCGGTAGGTGCATATGTTGATCAATTTGAAGAAACAATGCAAAATATAACTCAAACAGAAAAAGCGGTAGCAGTAGTAAATGGTACTGCCGCTATTCAGGTTGCTTTGCGTTTGATAGGTGTAAAGGGAGGAGATGAGGTGTTAACACAAGCTTTAACTTTTGTTGCTACAGCAAATGCTATAGCTTATCAAAATGCAACCCCAGTTTTTTTAGATGTAGATTTAGATACAATGGGATTATCGCCAAAAGCAGTTTCTCTTTTTTTGGAAGAATTTGGCGATTTACGTGAAGATGGCTGTTACAATAAAAAGACAGGAAAAAAAATTAGTGCCTGTCTTCCAATGCACACATTTGGATTTCCTGTGCATTTAGAAGAGTTGTTACTAATTTGTAATGCTTGGAAAATACCAATTCTTGAAGATGCTGCCGAATCATTAGGTAGTGAATATAAAGGAAAACCAACAGGAAGTTTTGGAAAGCTTGGTGCTTTTTCATTTAATGGAAATAAAATCGTTACATGTGGTGGTGGTGGCGCTATCGTTACAAATGATTTTAAATTAGGTGAAAAAGGAAAGTATTTAACAACAACGGCAAAGATTCCACATGCTTACGAATATGTTCATGATGAGATGGGATATAATTTTAGAATGCCTAATTTGAATGCCGCTCTTGCATGTGCGCAGTTAGAACAATTGACTAATTTTCTTGATAACAAGAGAAAATTAGCAAAGGAGTATGAATCTTTCTTTTCAGGCAATGGTATGAAATTTAGAACAGAAACTCCAGATACAAAAGCTAATTATTGGTTAATGTGTTTAGAATTAGAAAATAAGACCGATCGTGATTTGTTTTTGAAAGCTACAAATGACAATAAAGTGATGACCAGACCTATTTGGCAGTTAATGTATCGTCTACCAATGTACAATGGTTGTCAAAGAGATAAACAAATCAACGCAGAGTTTTTAGAAGAAAGAATTGTAAATATACCGAGCAGTGTCAGATAAGGAAGTGATTCTTGTTGGATATTCAGGACATGCTTATGTTGTTGCGGATACTATTTTGAATGACGGTATAAATATTATTGGATATTCAGATAAAGTAAAAGCAAATGTAAATCCTTACAATTTAACTTATTTGGGATTTGAAAAAGAATCAAATTTTATCGGATGGTCTAGAGAAATTCCTTTCGTAATAGGTATAGGTGACAATAAACTACGACAAAATATTTCAAACTTAATTGAAGAAAAAGGGAAAGTTGTTCAAACTATTATTGATAAGACAGCAAATATTTCCAGTAATGTTTCAATTGGATCAGGTACTTTTATTAATAAAAATGTAACTGTTAATTCTCTCGCTAGAATCGGTAAAAATGTAATTTTGAATACAGGATGTATTATCGAACATGAATGCATTTTGGGGGATGCAGTGCATGTTGCTCCCGGAGCGGTTTTAGCCGGAAATGTTACAATTGGTGAAAGAAGTTTTGTGGGAGCAAATTCAGTTGTGAAGCAAGGCGTTAATATTGGGAAGGATGTAATAATTGGTGCAGGTTCTGTCATTATTACTAACATTCCAGATGGAAAAAAAGTTGTAGGTAATCCTGGAAGAATAATTTAAAAAATGAACAAAGTAATTATTATAGCTGAAGCTGGAGTAAATCATAACGGAGATATAGAAATAGCAAAAAAATTAATAGATGCTGCTGTAGAAGCTGGCGTTGATTATGTGAAATTTCAAACTTTTAAAGCGGATAATCTTGTAAGTAAATCTGCAAAAAAAGCTACGTATCAAAGTGTAAATATTAATGATGGTGATGATTCTCAGTACACAATGTTGAAGAATTTGGAGTTAAGTCACGAGAATCATTTAGAATTAATGTCTTATTGCTCAGAAAGAAATATTAATTTTTTCTCTACAGCATTTGATGTTGAGGGAGTGAACTATTTAAATGATTTAGGTCTTACATTTTTTAAAATACCAAGCGGAGAAATAAGCAACTATCCTTACTTAAAAGCTGTAGCTTTATGTAAAAAGCCAGTTATTATGTCAACAGGAATGTGCTCGGAAAATGATATTGAAAAAGCCTTGGAAGTACTGGTAAAATTTGGACTATCGAAGGATATGATTTCAATTTTGCATTGTAATACAGAATATCCAACTCCGATGAAAGATGTTAATCTTAAAGCAATGCTTTCAATTAAAGAAAAATTTCAGACTCCAATAGGATATTCAGATCATACTCTAGGTATTGAAGTGCCTGTTGCCGCTGTTGCTTTAGGAGCAAAAATTATAGAAAAGCACTTTACTCTTGATAAAACTTTACCAGGACCAGACCATGTTGCATCTTTAGAGCCAAATGAATTGAAAGAGATGGTTTTGGCAATTCGCAATATTGAATTGGCTGTAAGTGGAGATGGGGAAAAAGCTCCAAGCGAAAGTGAAACAAAAAATATTGCTATTGCAAGAAAAAGCATTCACTTAACTAAGAATCTACAAAAAGGACATATTTTAACTGATGATGATCTTATACCATTGCGACCAGGAGATGGTATTTCTCCAATGGAATGGGAAAAAGTGATTGGAAAAAAACTGAATACAGATAAGACTGAATTTGATAAACTTTTATTTTGTGATATTCAATGAAACTAGGTGTTTTAACAAGTTCACGTGCTGATTACGGTATATATCTTCCTTTGCTTAATAAGATTAAAAACGATGTTTTTTTTGAGCTGGAAATTATTGCCTTTGGAACTCATTTATCCAGAAGTCATGGTTATACGCTAAAAGATATAGAAAAAGACAGTTATAATTGCATTCATACAATATCATCTTTAATTTCTAACGATAGCGAAGAATCGATTGCTTCCTCTTATGGGCTAACTGTTTTAAAATTCGCAGATTTTTGGCAGAATCATAAATATGATTTAGTATTTTGTTTGGGAGATCGTTTTGAAATGAGTGCTGCTGTTCAGTCAGGAATTCCCTTTGGAGTTAAATTCGCACACCTGCATGGAGGAGAAACAACTTTAGGAGCTATTGATAACATTTACCGTCATCAAATTACTTTGGCTTCAACCCTTCATCTTACGGCAACAGATATATTTGCTGATAAAGTTTGTAACCTTTTAGATTTTCCACAAAATGTTTTCACGATAGGATCTTTAAGCTTAAATGATATTAAAAGTTTTGTTCCAATAGAAAGACAAACTTTTTTTGAGAAATTTGGAATACCAGATGAAGAATTCGTGCTAGTTACTTTCCATCCTGAAACGATGTCTTCGCAAGATAATTTTCGGTACGCTGAAGAGATGAAAAAATCTCTGAAGAATATTTCAAAAGATAGATTTATTGTAATTACAATGCCAAATGCTGACACACAAGGATCGATTTACAGAGAAGCTATCGAAAAATTAAAATTAGAGGTTCCGGATAGAATTTTGCTAATTGAAAATTTTGGTAAGATAAATTACTTTTCAGCGATGTATTATTCGGCATTATTATTAGGAAATACTTCAAGTGGAATTCTAGAAGCTGCTTCATTTGAAAAGTATGTTGTTAATGTTGGAGACAGACAAAAAGGAAGAGCTCAAAGCAAAAATATTATAAATTGTGAATTTGAAGAAAAAGCGATCGTTTCTTCTGTCAACAAAGCCTTAGAATCTGGCGTTTACATAGGCGAAAATATTTATTTTAAACTAGATGCAGCAGATAACATAATTAAAATCATTAAACAATTTTCATGAGAATTTATAAAGACCATTTAATTCTTTCAGGAAGTAAAATAAAGCAAGCTTTACTTAAGTTCAATGAATTGTCTCAAGATGCCATACTTTTTGTTGTTGATAACGAAGATAAGTTGATAGGAGCATTAACAGATGGAGATGTTAGACGAGGCTTACTTAAAGGATTTACAATCGAATGTAATGTTGATGAGATTATTCAAGATAATCCAAGATATATTGTCAAAGGAGAAAATAATCTTAAAAAAATTATAGAATATCGCGAAGGTGATTTTAGAATTGTACCGGTTGTTGATGAAAAGCGTAAAGTTGTAAATGTTATCAATTTTAGAAAAATTAGGTCTTATCTTCCTATAGATGCTGTTATTATGGCTGGTGGAAGAGGGCAAAGACTTCAACCTCTAACAGATACCGTTCCTAAACCGCTTTTAAAAGTTGGTGAAAAGCCAATCATGGAACATAATCTGGATAGATTAGCTTTGTTTGGAATTGATGATTTTTGGGTTTCTGTAAAATATTTAGGTGAACAAATTGAGCAGCATTTTGGAAAAGGTGAAAACAAAAATGTCAAAATTGAATATGTTTGGGAAAACGAACCTTTAGGTACCATTGGAGCAGTATCCCAAATTAAAAATTTTGAGCACGATTATATTCTTGTTACAAATTCAGATTTGTTGACCAATATAGATTATGAGCAATTTTTTCTTGAATTTATCAAACAAGATGCTGATTTAGCTGTTTTAACTATTCCATATCAAGTCAATATACCATATGCTGTTTTAGAAACAGTTAAAGGTGAAGTGAAAAGTTTTAAAGAAAAACCGACTTATACCTATTATTCGAATGGTGGAATATATTTGATTAAAAAGAAAATGTTAGACTTCATTCCAAAGGAAACATTTTTTAATGCAACAGATTTGATGGAAAAGCTAATTAGTAAAAATCTAAAAGTTATTTCTTTCCCTTTTTCAGGTTATTGGTTAGATGTTGGAAAACACGAAGATTTTGAAAAAGCTCACATTGATATTCACAACATAAAATTTTAAAATGAAAATATTAATAACTATTTGTGCCAGAGGCGGATCTAAAGGAATTCCAGGTAAAAATATAAAAGATATTAATGGTAAGTCATTAATCGGGTATTCAATTGACTTAACAAAAAAAATAAAAGAGAAATTTGATGTGAAAGTAGCTTTATCTACAGATGACGAAGCTATAAAAGAAAAAGCGAAGTCATTTGGTTTAAATACCGATTATTCACGACCTGATTATTTAGCAACTGATACTGCAGGAAAAATAGATACAATAAGAGATTTATTGCTTTATGAAGAATCTATTGCAAATAATAAATATGATTTTATTTTAGATCTTGATGTTACTTCTCCTCTTCGAACTTTTGAGGATATTGAGAATGCATTAAATATTATTCTTGAAAATCCTGAAGCACTAAATTTATTTTCTGTAAATCCGGCTGCAAGAAGTCCTTACTTTAATATGGTTGAAAAAAATGCAGAAGGCTTTTATTCACTAGTTAAAACTAATCCTGATGGAAGTGTAATGACTCGTCAATCTGCTCCGAAAGTATACGAATTAAATGCATCATTTTATTGGTATAGAAGATCTTTTTTTGACAAAGAAATAAAAAGTGCAATTACAGATAAATCGTTAATTTATGAAATGAATCATATATGTTTCGATTTAGATCATCCAGTTGATTTTTTATTTATGGAATATCTACTTCAAAATAAGAAACTTGATTTTGAATTATGAAAATACTGATTATTGGTTTAGGTTCAATTGCTAGAAAGCATATCAGTGCTCTACAAAATTTGAATATAAAAAATCTTAATATTTATGCATTACGATCAAATTTAAATTCAGAGATTGAAGAAGGAATTGAAAACATTTATGGTCTTGAAAACTTAGAAATTGCTTTTGATTTTGCTATTATTTCTAATCCAACTAATTTACATTTTGAATTTATTGAAAAACTAGCAAGATTAAATATTCCTTTATTTATTGAAAAACCTGCATTACATACTTTGAAAGGTGCTGATAAATTAATTGAGTTAATTGAGAATAAACAAATTGTTACCTATGTGGCTTGTAATTTAAGATTTCATCCTTGTATTGAGTATTTAAAAAACAAATTAAGTGATGCGAATTTAAAAATTAATGAAGTAAATATTTATTGTGGGTCATATTTACCAGATTGGAGACCTAATGTAAATTTTAGAAATGTATATAGTGCAAATGCAGCAATGGGTGGAGGTGTTCATTTAGATTTATTTCATGAACTTGATTACACTGGTTGGTTATTTGGAATTCCTAATAAAAGCAAATCAACTTTAAGAAATGTCTCAAGTTTAAATATTGATGCAATTGATTATGCAAATTATGTTTTAGAGTATGATACTTTTACAGCAAATGTTATATTGAATTACTATAGAATTAAACCCAAAAGAATAATTGAAGTTGTTTGTGATAATAAAATTTTAGAAGCAGATTTAATAAATAATCGAATTTTAAATGATGAGAATAATATAGTTTTTGAAGCTCCTGATTTTGAGGTTAAAAATACTTATAGTTTTCAATTAGATTATTTTATAAACTGTTTGAGAAATAATTTGCATCCAATGAACTCTCTTAAAGAATCGATAGAAATATTAAAGATTATCTTAAAAGATGAATAATAGATTAGAAAATAAAATAATTATAGTTACAGGAGGCAATGGTCTTTTGGGAAAAGCGATTATAAGTCGACTAATTTCTGAAGGAGCGTTTTGTATCAACTTTGAAATAAATCATGAAACAAATGAAGATTTGTCTAATGTGTATTGTGATATAACTGATTCTTCTTCCATTGATAAGGCACTAGAAATAGTTTTAATAAAGTATAATAAAATTGATGGACTTGTAAATAATGCCTATCCAAGAACAAAAGATTGGGGAAATAAATTTGAAGACATTGTTTTTGAGTCATGGAAGCAAAATGTGGATTGGCAGTTAAATAGCTATTTTTATTTAACCCAAAAAGTTGCTTCAGAAATGGCAAGTCAAAAAACAGGAAGTATAATTAATATGGCTTCAATTTATGGTGTAGTTGGTGCAGATTTCAGTGTTTATGAAGGTACAACAATGACAATGCCAGCTGCATATTCTGCAATAAAGGGAGCGCTTGTTAATTTTACAAGATATGTAGCATCATACTTTGGACCACAGCAAGTAAGAGTAAATACAGTTTCTCCGGGAGGTATATTTGATAATCAGAATGAAGTTTTTGTAAACAATTATTGCAAAAAAGTTCCCATGAGAAGACTAGGTACACCAGAAGATATAGCCCCAACAGTGGCCTTTTTACTTTCTGATGATTCAAAATATATTACAGGTCAAAATTTAATAATAGACGGAGGATGGACAGCAATATAAAAAAATGCTTAATAATTGGTGCTGGTCAATTAGGAAGTAGACATTTACAAGGATTAGTTAAATACCAAGAACAATTAGAAATTTTTGTCTTAGATACGTCATCTGATTCCCTTAAAATAGCTCAAGAAAGAGAAGAAGAAATAAATCACAAACATATTTTAACTTATACCCAGTCTTGGGATAGCTTACCTGAGTTTTTTGATTTAGTTATAATAGCCACAAGTGCTAATGCAAGAGAATTGATTATTAATGAGTTGCTAAAAAGATCTAAGGTTGGTTTTTTAGTGTTAGAAAAAGTGCTTTTCCAAGATCTGGAGGCATATGAAAGAGTCGGTGTATTATTAAATAAATATGACACAATTACATATGTGAATCATCCTCGCAGAATGTCTAGGTCTTACAATAATTTAAAAGAAACTATTCAATTTAGCGAATCAAGAGTGTATAATGTAGTTGGAGGAAATTGGGGTCTAGGATGTAATGCTTTACATTTTTTAGATCTATTAGTCTATATTTCAGGAAAAAAAATTAAAGAAATAAACGTTGACGCAATCGATGATTATTTGATTGAGAGCCCTAGAAAAGGATTTGTTGAATTCACAGGTACTCTAACTGGATTCTTAGAAGATAAATCAATTTTTACTATTACATCTTTTAAAGGAAATGTAAATCCTATAACAGTTAGCATGTTTAGTAGCGAAGAACGTTTTTTTGTTCAAGAAGGAGGAAGCCCACAAATCCACAAATTAGATGCAAATAATTCTTTTAAACTAAATATTAGTGATTTTAATATTCAATATCAAAGTGAATTAACTGCTAATATTGCAAAAGAATTATTTGAAAACAATG
The DNA here is from genome assembly GCF_044007415.1 of Flavobacterium sp. FlaQc-28. Lineage (NCBI taxonomy): Bacteria > Pseudomonadati > Bacteroidota > Flavobacteriia > Flavobacteriales > Flavobacteriaceae > Flavobacterium > Flavobacterium sp. FlaQc-28. Next base: position 58,794 of record NZ_JBIPCM010000011.1, on the reverse strand, counting down.
TTTGTTCATTGCCTTTATTTGAAGAAGCCAGACATACTCATGAGTTATTTATTACGGCAATGTTAGAAAAGTATAATAAAATTGCAGGATTGCAGACTAAAGTTTTACCAATCACATAATGAAAAAGAACATTTTATTAGTGGGAACTGGGCCAATGGCTCTAGATTATGCTAAAGTATTAATTGCCCAAAATTTTTCTTTTCAAGTGGTGGGAAGAGGTCAAGAATCCGCCAAAAGATTTGAAGAAGGAACAGGTATAAAACCATTTGTAGGTGGTCTTCAAAAATACTTGGAAACCAGTAGTGTAGAGGATAATACTTATGCAATAGTCGCTACTGGAACAGAAGGATTAATGTCTTCTTTACTTTCCGTACTACAAGCTGGAGTTGAAAAAGTTTTGATAGAAAAGCCAGCAGCGATTAGCATTGAGGAATTGATTGAAAATAAAGAAAAATTATCCGTCTACTCTGAAAAAGTTTTTGTCGCTTATAATAGAAGATTTTATGCTTCGGTTATTGAAGCTCAAAAAATGATTGAAGAAGACGGTGGTTTGCAAACAATGCATTTTGAATTTACGGAATGGGCACATAAAATTGAACCATTGACAAAAGCTCCAGGTGTTAAAGAAAATTGGTTTTTTGCAAATTCTACGCACGTTGTTGATCTTGCTTTTTACTTAGCCGGAAAACCGATCCAATGGCAAGCGTATTCTAAATCGGGAGTTTTAAAATGGCATTCTAAAACTAATTTTACCGGAGCGGGAATAACAGAAAAAGGCGTGTTATTCAGTTATTTATCTAATTGGGAAAGTGCTGGAAGATGGGCAGTGGAATTGCTTACTGAAAAGAGAAGAATTTACTTGAAACCTATGGAGGGTATTAGTGTTCAAGAAAAGGATACTATAGCGGTTATTGAGTATAAATTAGATGATTCTTATGATGTGCAATTTAAACCGGGATTATATTTGCAAGTAGAAGCTTTTCTTGCTGATCGTAATGATAGAATGTTAAATCTAAAAGAGCATACCGCCATTTCAGCTGAAATATTTAATACCATTATTCAATAGCTTTGAACATGAACGAAAGGTATACAGTAATTATCCCAGAGCATAACAGACCTGATCATCTTAAACGTCTTTTGGATTATTTTTTAAGTTTTAACTTAAAAATAATTGTTGCGGATTCTTCAAATGTTGAATTTAAGTATCTAGATGAATTTTATGACAAAATAATTTATAAGTTTTATCCTAAAGTTGGTTTAGCAGATAAGTTATACAAAATTCTTCCCCTTATAGATACACCATATGTAGTAATGTGTGCAAATGACGATTTTTTAGTGCCACAAGCAATAGAAGATATTATTTCTTATTTAGAGATTCATAAAGAATATAATTCAGGTCAGGGTATTTATACAGATTTTACGCCTTTAGAAGATAGTATTTCATGTTCGGTAAGATATAAAAATACAATGGATATTGATCTTAATAATGAATTGCCGTCGCAAAGGTTGCTTACTCTTCAAGGTAATTATTTTCAGTACTACTACTCTGTTTTTAGAAAATCGTCTTTTAGCGAAGTGGTTTCATCAGTTATTGTAGATGGATCTTCTGTTATTAAAAATTTATGCCTTTTAGAATCCTATATCTCATCCTATACCGCCATTGATGGTAAGCATATCATAATACCTTCTTTTTATTCGGCTCGTGAAAATATCGAAGATTCTGCGGCTTCTCATACAGATACAATTCCTGTTATAATAAAGAAAAAGAAATACAAGAAAGAGTATTTAAATTATTTAGATCTTTTAAGTAAAACTCTAGCATCAAAGGAAAATCTGAATACTAACGTAGCTAATGATATTGTTATCGAATCTGTTAGTATTTACGTAAAGCAGATTTATCCTGATTTTTTCACGATAAAAGGTAAAACGAAATATTATATTAAAGAATTTTTAAAAGAAATTGGAGTAGCTTCTTTCTTAAGAAATTATAGATATAAAGAACTTAAAGAAGTATCAGGCTTTCCAGCTGATTTGAAAGGAAAGGAACACTGGGACAAGATTAAATTAATTATACAGAAGTATGATTATTTATATAAAAAATAAAAAAATTGGCAGACTTTAAAGAAATTTTGAGGCATGGGGCTAATTATCTCGTTGCTAATTTAGCAACAAAAGCCTTAGCTTTTATCTCAATACCGGTATATACACGTTTGCTGACAACAAATGATTTTGGAATTGTAAATGTCTTTTTAGGAGTTTCGGGCATTTTGAGCAGTTTACTGACTTTATGCTGTGATCAAGCTGTTAGTAGATATTATTTTGACAAACATGATGATGAGGACTTTAAAAAGTTTGTAGGAACATCTTCAATTATTGCAACTATCGTTTTTATTTTAAATAGTTTAATTCTGCTATCTTTATCAGGATGGATTTCAAGATTAACAGGACTAAATTTGATACTTGTTTATTTATTGATTCCTTACACGCTTATCAATATCATAGGTTTAACTTATGAACAAATATATACTGTGCTTAGACAAAGTAAGCGAATTGCAATTTCATCATTGCTTAGAGCGTATATCGGTTTCACTTTAGCAATTATACTCATATATCTTTTTAAAGATGATAAATATTTGGCGCAGGTTTTAGGATTAATCTCCGCAGGAATTATTATGATTTTTATTTGGATAAAAGGAATTCTGAAATATTTCACATTAATTTTTGATAAAAAATATTTAAGATATATTTTAAAATTTTCTGTTCCGTTAATACCATATGCCTTAAGTGGAGTGATAATAGAACAATTTGGGAAAATAGCAATAGGAACTTCTTTAAGTATAAGTCAGGCTGGTTTTTATAGCTTAGCTTTAACAATTAGCGGTTTAGTTGGTATTGTTACAACAGTTACTCATCAGGCTTGGGCACCTTATTATTTTGAATACATGAATTCGAAAGATTATAAAGGTCATGATTCTGATATTAAGAGAATATTTGCAATAACTTTAATTGCGGCGATGGGAATTTCGACCTTTGGTAATGAAATCGGTTTAGTTCTGGCAAGTAAGTCATTTACTTCTTCACTTTACTTAATACCAATATTTGTATATGGATTTGTATTTCATCAGTTTGCATATGTTTACATGAGAAATTTTTCTTTTGTACACAAAACATTTTATTCGTCATTAGTAGTAATAACGGCCGGAATTGTTAATGTTGTTTTAAATATTTTTGTAATTCCAAAATTTGGAGAAGTAGGTGCAGCTATTTCTTTTGTTATATCTTATTTGTCTATGGCAATCTTTGCCTGGATAGCATCTAGATTTATTATTAAATGTTACAGCACTCCAATTATCAAATTAATAATGCCTTTACTCTTGTATGTTTTATTTAACAGTCCTGTTTTTTTTATTTATTTAATAGATGACTTTTACTTACAAATAGTTGTGAAGATTATTTTAGTAATTGGGTTTATTCTTGCGATATTTTGGAGAGATAAAAATTTTATAATATCATTAATTAAAAAGGCTTAAGAAGTAATTTTACAATGATATATTTTTTTATTATAGCGGTCTTATTTTTCTTTATCTATTTATATGATATTGGAATTTTCGGGATCGGTAAAATATATGCAATCACTTTTATCCTTATGCTGCTTGTTTTGACTGCAGGCCTAAGTTATCGAGTGGGTATTGATGCAATGAGATATTCTGAAGATTTTGTTTATGAGCCAAATTTATTTGAATTATCAACGTTTGATTTTGCAGAATCTAAATCTGATCCCTTATGGATCTTTTTTTCTTCAATATTTAGAACAATGAGCGATAATTTTATGTATCTGCATTTAGTTCATGCGATTATTATTAACTCCTGCATATTCTATTTCATATATAAATATTCGACAAAACCGTTTACATGTATAACTATTTATTTTTTATCGTTTTATCTTTTTTTTAATTTTGAAACTCTTAGAGAATCTTTAGCTGTAGCAGTTTTTTTGTTTTCATATAAAAGCTTAAGAGATAAAAAATGGTTGAAATACTATACGATCTCCATTATTGTGTTTTTTATTCATTCTTCGGCATCTTTTGTGTTTTTTATCCCTTTATTGATAAGAATTATGCAGATAAAAAACTGGATCCCAATTGTATTAATTGGGGGCGGGATTTTTATTCTGGGAAGAAATATAAATGAAATTGTTCTCAACGTGCTACCTATGTTATCGTTAAATGAAAGAATGTTATACAAACTAGGAGTTTATTTTGGGAGAGATGAAATAGGTGTTTCGGTGGTGGTTTTATTAAAAAATGTAGTATTGCCAATTACTGTTCTTGCATTTGACAAATTTATTTTAAAAAGTAAATCTGAATTTACTCCTGTAACTAAACTCTTTTTGTTATTAGGAGTAGTAAGCATGGTAATTCCAGTAGTTGATAGGCTTTTGAACTATTTAATTGTTTTTTATATTGTTCATCTTACGAATTCTATTTTTAAAATTGCTGATCTATTTGAACTTAGAGTTGTTAAGATGAATGTTTTGCTGATGCTTATATTTTATTTTACATTTGGACCTATCGCATGGCTGTTTACAATTGATGATAGAATTTCAGAATATAATTATAACAGATATTTTCCGTATAGTTTTTACCCATTAAATGATGAATACGAAACAAGAGAAATGTTCTATAAAAATGGAAGCTAACAATATAGTTTACATTAATTTGCTAAGTTCAAAATGATTGAAATGAAAAAAAGTGCATTTATTATATCAAAGCCTTTTCAATACATAAATGCTTCAAATATTGAAGATTTACAGACGAAAGATTGTTTTATTATAGATAATTTTTATGATGCTGAAAAATTCACTAACCTTGTAAGAGAATATTCTGATAATTGGAATGATGTACAGATTTATAAGGATAATTACAAAGCTTTAGACTATATTATTAAAAACAAGAATACATATTCTAAAGTTTATATTGATTCTGATTTTGGAGTCATATTGTCTTTTTATCTTAATAGATTAAAAGCAATTGATGTCTATACTTATGAGGAAGGATATGCTTCATATAATTTTATTAGAAATAAAAACTCAATAAAAGACAGAATTAAATGGTTGGTTTCAGATATTTTAGGTTTGAAAAATTGGGTTGGAGGACACTCTAAAACTAAAGGGATGTATTTGTATCAACCAGAAATGTTTCTAAAAAAAATAGGGACTCAAAAAGGAAAAGAAATTAAAAGCTTTAGTAAACCAATATCAGATCATATGTTTTCCTTAAAAGAAATCGCAATATTGTTTGATAAAATTGATTTTACTGTTTTTAAGGATAAAAAAGTTTTATTATATATGACGAATTATCATATAAACATAAATGTTAATGCAGAATTGGAATCAAACTATAAAGATTGTATAAAAGTTTTGAAACCGCATCCTCAAATGGGAATTGACAAAGATTTTTTTGAATTATTTGATTATGTAGTCGAGAATTATCTTCCGGCAGAAATTCTTATCCAGAGACTATTAACATATTGTAATGATTTAACAATATTGCACGAAGGATCTTTTGCTTTAGAATATTTCAAAGAGGATAAAAAAATGAAAGCTATCTTGCTCTCAAAGTAAAAACAGTAAAAGTATATAAAGCTTAAATAATAAACATGCCTAAACTTTTACAAATAAGTATTGAAGTCAATAGTGGTTCTGTTGGAAAAATTGCAGAGCAAATTGGAGAAACAGTCATAGAAAAAGGCTGGTCCAGCTATATCACATATGCAAGAAATAATAATCCAAGTAAATCTGAATTAATAAAAATTGGAAATAAATTCGATTTGTATGAACACGGATTGGAAACGAGAATTTTTGATAATCACTGTTTTAGTTCTAAATCTGCAACTAGAGATTTAGTAAATACAATTGAGAAAATAAATCCAGATATTATTCATTTACATCATTTACATGGTTATTTTATTAATATCGAAATATTATTTAATTATCTAAAAGAGAAAAGTACTCCAGTAGTTTGGACTTTTCATGATTGCTGGTCTTTTACAGGACATTGTGCGTATTTCGATTTTGTTGGCTGTGAGAAATGGAAAACAGAATGTCATCATTGTGAACAAAAAAAGGAATATCCTAAAAGTTTAGTTTTTGATCGCTCAAGAAAAAATTATAGAGATAAAAAAAGAATATTTAATTCGTTGAATGATTTAACGATAGTTCCTGTTTCATATTGGCTGGCAGAAAAAGTTAAGGACTCATTTCTTATGGATCATTCTTGTCAAGTTATTCAAAATGGTATAGACTTGAATACCTTTTATATTAAAAACTCAAGAGATGCTGTAAATAACCTTTATCCTATCAAGGATAAATTTGTCATTCTTGGAGTAGCAAGCACATGGGAAAAAAGAAAAGGATTAGATGAATTCGTTAAACTGTCTGAGTTAATTAATAATAACCTTTACACAATTGTTTTAGTTGGTCTTTCGAGTATTCAAATCAGCAAATTACCAAAAACTATTATCGGGATTGAAAGAACTGAAAATGCAGGACAGCTTGCAGACTTATATTCTGCCGCTGATGTTTTTGTTAATCCTACTTTTGAAGATACATATCCTACAACAAATTTAGAGTCTATGGCATGCGGCACACCAGTTATTACCTATAAAACAGGTGGCAGTGTAGAGTCTGTAAATGAGGGCACAGGTATTGTTATTGATAAAGGAGATGTTAATGGATTAGTGAAAGCTATAGAAAAAATAAAAAGTAATGGGAAAGATTTTTATGAAAATAAATGTAGAGAACATTCAATTAAAAACTTTGACAAAAAAATAAAGTTTATGGATTACTACAAACTTTATGAAGAAATATTAAAAAAATAGTTAGAATGAAAAACAATAGAGCCTACCAAATTTGTACAAAGACTATTATGGATACATCAGATCCTAACATCATTTTTGATGAAAATGGAATATCGGACTATTATCATAATTTTCAAAATATTATCCTTCCTAACTGGCATACAGATGAAAAAGGATATGCTGAATTGATGCAAGTTGCAGAGAAAATAAAGAAAGAAGGAAAAGGAAAAGATTTTGATTGCATTATTGGATTGAGCGGAGGCTTAGATAGTTCTTATGTTGCCTATGTAGCAAAAGAGATTATGGGCTTGCGACCTCTGTTGTTTCATGTTGATGCAGGCTGGAATACTGATAAAGCAGTTGGTAACATTGAAAAATTATGTAATGGTCTTGGTCTAGATTTATATACAGATGTTATTAACTGGGAAGAAATGAAAGATCTTCAGGTTGCGTTTCTTAAATCACAAATTGCAGATCAGGATTTACCTCAGGATTATGCCTTTTTTTCCGGATTATATAAATTCGCAAAAAAAAATAAAATAAAATATGTTTTGACAGGCGGAAATTTTTCTACAGAATGTTGTAGAGAGCCAGAAGAATGGGGCGGGTTTCCAGGAATTGATACGATGCTGGTAAAAGATATACATTCTAAGTTTGGTAAACGCACTCTTAAGACTTTTCCACTGGTAGATATCTTAAGCTATAAACTTTATTACAGATATATATTGAGAATGAAAGTTTTTAAACCGTTAAATCTTGTTCCTTATATTAAAGCCGATGCAGAAAAATTATTGATGGAGAAATATGGTTGGGAACCTTTTCAACATAAACATCATGAATCGAGATTTACTCGTTTTTATGAAGATTATTGGTTGCCACGTAAATTTGGTTTTCAAAAAAGACGAGCTCATTTTTCAAGTTTAATTCTTACTGGGCAAATGGCAAGAGAAGAAGCTTTAGATAGAGTTTCTAGACCAGAGTTGAGTGAAGAGTTTTTACAAAAAGAATTTGAATATGTTGCAGATAAATTAGATTTGACTGTTCAGGAGTTAAAAGAAATTTTTGAAGGAGAAAATAAAACTTTTCATGATTATAAAAATAAAATAAAAATAATAGGTTTTGGTGCAAAGATGATGCAAAAATTAGGACTTGAAAAACGATTATTTAGATGATAACAATTATTGATTATGGAGTAGGAAATATTAATGCTTTTGTAAACGTTTATAAAAGAGTCAATATTTCGACTAAAATTGCTAGAACTGCAGCCGATTTAGATGGTGCAAAAAAAATAATTTTGCCAGGAGTAGGTCATTTTGATCATGCTATGTCAGAACTAATAAAATCTGGGATGCGCGAAAAATTAGATGAATTAGTAATGGTGAAAAAAATACCAGTCATAGGTATTTGTGTAGGGATGCAAATGATGGCACATTCAAGTGATGAAGGCATATTAGGTGGCTTAGGATGGATTGATGCATCTGTAAAGAAATTTGATGAAACTAAAATAAAACAAGTTACCAGATTACCACATATGGGCTGGAATGATGTATATCCAGTAATTTCAAATCCTTTGTTTGAGGGGTTAGAAAAAGATGCTCTGTTTTATTTTTTACATTCTTATTATTTTGAATGTAATAACTCTGGTGATGTCTTGGCAATCTCAGAATATGGTGGAGAATTTGCTTGTGCGGCCCATCATGAAAATGTCTATGGAATTCAATTTCACCCAGAAAAAAGCCATCACTATGGTGAAACATTACTACATAATTTTGCAAAACTCTAAACATGCTGAGACCTAGAATAATTCCAAGCCTTTTGGTTCATGAGAACGGATTAGTGAAAACTGTAAATTTTAAGAATCCTAAATATGTTGGAGATCCTATTAATGCAGTGAAAATTTTTAATGAAAAAGCTGTTGATGAGTTAGCTGTTTTTGATATTGATGCAACAGTATTAGGTAAAGAGCCTAATTATAGTCTTATAGAGAGATTAGCTAGTCAATCTATGATGCCTTTGTGTTATGGAGGTGGTGTAAAAACAGTAGAGCAGGCTCAACGTATATTTAGTCTTGGTATCGAAAAAATAGCGTTAAGTTCAGCAGTCTTGCAAAATCCGAATTTAATTAAAGAGATATCTGATCGTGTAGGAGCACAAAGCGTCATTGTTGTGTTAGATGTTAAAAAGAAGTTATTAGGAGGTTATGAGGTCTATACTCATAATGGAAAAAAAAGTACAGGAATCAATCCTTTTAAATTTGCAGAAGAAGCGCAGAAATTGGGTGCAGGTGAAATCGTAATCAATTCTATTGATAAAGACGGACAAATGAAAGGATATGACTTAGATTTAATAGATAAGGTAAGAGAAAAAATAACCCTGCCTATGACTGTTTTAGGTGGAGCTGGGTCTTTAAATGATATTGAAAAAATTATTGATAGACATGGTGTTATTGGAGTCGCTGCTGGAAGTTTATTTGTCTTTAAAGGACCATATAAAGCGGTTTTGATTAATTATCCAACTCAATTAGAAAAAAATAAGATTTTCAAAATAAACCAATAATGAAAATACAAAATAAAATTCTTCTTATAACAGGAGGAACGGGCTCTTTTGGGCATGCAGTATTAAATCGTTTTTTACATACTGATCATTTTAAAGAAATCAGAATTTTTTCTCGTGACGAGAAGAAACAGGATGATATGCGAAATCAATTAAAAAATGACAAGCTAAAGTTTTATATTGGTGATGTTCGTGATTATAGTAGTGTTGAACGTGCTATGAGAGGCGTAGATTATGTATTTCACGCTGCGGCTTTAAAGCAGGTTCCATCTTGTGAGTTCTTTCCACTAGAAGCAACAAAAACAAATGTTTTTGGAACGCAAAATGTTATTGATGCGGCAGGAGTCAATAAAGTAAAAAAAGTAATTTGTTTAAGTACTGATAAAGCGGCATATCCAATTAATGCAATGGGAATTTCAAAAGCATTAATGGAAAAAGTTGCAGTTGCCGCTTCTAGAAATTTAACAGACACAACAGTTTGTTTAACAAGATATGGAAATGTAATGGCTTCAAGAGGGTCAGTGATTCCTTTATTTTTAAAACAAATAAAAGAGAATAATCCAATAACTATTACAGACCCTAATATGACACGTTTTTTAATGTCATTAGATGAAGCTGTAGAATTAGTTTTGTTTGCTTTTGAAAATGGTAATCCCGGTGATTTATTTGTAAACAAAGCACCAGCAGGAACAATTGGAGACCTAGCTCAAGCACTAAAAGAGCTGTGTAATACCAATAATGAAGTAAAAATTATTGGAACTCGACATGGCGAAAAATTGTATGAAACTTTATGTACACGCGAAGAGATGGTAAAAGCCGAGGATATGGGAGATTTTTATCGTATTCCTGCTGATAATCGCGATTTGAATTATGCGCAATATTTTTCTGAAGGAGAGGAAGATGTTTCTCTAATTGAAGATTATCATTCGCACAATACAGAACAGCAAGGAGTTGAAGGAATGAAAAAGCTTTTGTCAACACTACCACTTATCAGAAAAGAAGTTTTTGGTGAAGATGTTACTCAAATGCCTGGCTAGACAATGGAAGCAAAATTAATTAATGGAAATTGTCATTCTGATCAACGAGGGACTTTATTGTATAATAATGATTTTGATGCGTCGTTAATCAAAAGGATTTATATTATAGAAAATGAGAGTCCAGAATTTATTAGAGGTTGGCAAGGACATCAAATAGAACAAAGATGGTTTTCTGTTGTCAGTGGAAAATTTAAAATCCAACTAATTAAAATTGACAACTGGAAAAAGCCATCTCTAAATTTAGAGGTTTTTACATATTTAATTGATTCTGAAAAATTAAATGTACTTCATATTCCGCAAGGATATGTAAGCAGTATTCAATCTTTAGAATTAAATTCTAAATTACTCGTCATGGCAGATTATTTACTCGGAGAAATTAAAGATGAATATCGATATGATATTGATTATTTTAAAATTTAAAATCAAATAATGTTAAAAGTTGGTATTACTGGGCAGGCAGGATTTGTTGGAACACATTTATATAATACGATTGGTCTTTTCCCAGAAGAGTTTACACGAATTGAGTTTCAAAAGGAATATTTTGATGATAACAATAAATTGAACGCATTTGTTGCAGAATGTGATGTTATAATACATTTGGCAGCGATGAATCGTCATAGTGATCCTCAAGTGATTTATGACACTAATCTAGGATTAGTTCAAAAATTAGTTCAATCGCTTAAAACAACAAATAGTAAATCTCATGTACTTTTTTCTTCATCAACACAAGAGGAAAGGGATAATCTTTACGGTAAATCTAAAAAAGAAGGCAGAGAATTAATGATCGATTGGTCAAATAACTCAGAAGGACAATTTACAGGAATGATTATTCCAAATGTTTTTGGACCTTTTGGTCAGCCAAATTACAACTCTGTGGTTGCTACTTTTTGCCATAAACTTTCGCACAATGATAAACCAGTTATTGATATCGATGGCGATCTAAAATTGATCTATGTTGGAGAATTAGTAAATGCAATTATTTCAGAAATCCGAAGCAAGAAAGGGAAGGCGGAAATTTTAGTACAGCATACCTCAGAATGTAAGGTATCACAAATTTTAGCTCTGTTAGAAAAATACAAAGCAGAATATCAAGATAAAGGGATTATTCCAGATATAGAGACTTTGTTTGAGTTGAATCTATTCAACACATTTCGTTGCTACATGGATATTAAAAACCATTTCCCTGTGAAATTTGTTGAGCATACAGATCCTAGAGGGTCGTTCGTAGAAATTATTCGATTAGGAGTTGGCGGACAAGTTTCATTTTCAACTACAGTGCCTGGTATTACTCGAGGGAATCATTATCATACCAGAAAAATTGAAAGGTTCGCTGTTATTAAAGGAAAAGCACTAATTCAATTACGTAGAATTGGTACAGATGAAGTTTTAGATTTTTATCTTGACGGAAATGAACCATCATACGTAGATATACCAATTTGGTATACTCATAATATTAAAAATATTGGAGAAGAAGTATTATATACCAATTTTTGGATAAATGAATTTTATGATCCAAATGATCCTGATACTTATTTTGAAAACGTATAATTAAAAAATAATAATATCCTAGATAAAGATATAATGAAATCAAGATTAAAAGTGATGACTGTGGTCGGTACGAGACCAGAAATTATAAGGCTTTCAAGAGTTATGGCAGCTTTAGATAATTCAGAGGCAATTGAACATATAATTGTTCACACAGGTCAAAATTATGATTATGAACTAAATCAAATATTTTTTGATGATTTAGGAATACGTAAACCTGATTTTTTTCTTAATGCTGCAGGAGCAACAGCAACAGAGACTGTAGGCCAGATACTTATAAAAATTGATCCTTTATTAGAAACAGAAAACCCTGATGCTTTTTTAGTTTTAGGAGATACAAATAGCTGTCTTTGTGCAATTCCAGCAAAAAAAAGACATATTCCGATTTTTCACATGGAAGCTGGAAATCGTTGTTTTGATCAGCGAGTTCCCGAAGAAACGAATAGAAAAATTGTTGACCATATTTCAGATATGAATTTGACTTATAGTGATATCGCTAGAGAATATTTGTTGAGAGAAGGTTTGCCTGCAGATAGAATTGTTAAAACAGGTTCGCCTATGTTTGAAGTTCTAAATCATTATTTGCCATCTATTCAATCTTCAGATGTTTTACAGAGATTAGGACTAGAGGAAGGCAAGTTTTTTGTAGTTTCCTCTCATAGAGAAGAAAATATAAATAGTGAGAAAAATTTTCGGGGTTTAATGGATAGCTTGAATTTTATCGCTGAAAAATACGATTTTCCAATCATTGTAAGTACGCATCCAAGGACTAGAAATATGATTGAGAAAAAGAATGTTCAAATGCATAAAAACGTTCAGTTTTTAAAACCGCTTGGTTTTAATGACTATAATGCTTTACAAATGAAATCTTTTGCAGTTCTTTCAGATTCAGGAACAATATCAGAAGAGTCATCAGTATTGAATTTTAGAGCCCTTAATATTAGAGATGCCCATGAAAGACCAGAAGCAATGGAAGAAACTTCTGTAATGATGGTTGGTTTAAGTCCAGAAAGAATTATGCAAGGATTAGTACAGCTTCAATATCAAAAAATAGGAAAAGAAAGAAATTTTAGATTTGTAGCTGATTATTCAATGCCAAATGTTTCCGAAAAAATGGTTCGGATTATTTTGAGTTATACGGATTATATAAAACGTGTAGTTTGGAGAGAATTATAAAATGAAGATACTTTTAGTTACTCAATATTTTTTTCCTGAAAATTTTAAAAGTAATGATATTGCCTTTGAATTAGTTAAAAGAGGTCATGAGGTTACTGTTTTAACAGGACTTCCAAATTATCCCGAAGGGAAATTTTTTAACGGTTATGGTTTTTTTAAGAAGCGACGCGAGACCATTAATGGTGTAAAAGTCATCAGAGCTTTATTGATTCCAAGAGGAAAAGGTGGAGGGATAAGACTTTTGTTAAATTATTTCAGTTGGGCATTCTTTGCTTCAATTAGAGCTTTATTTCTTGCCTTTCAAGATAAATTTGATGCAGTTCTAGTACATGAACCATCTCCAATAACTCAAGGTTTTCCAGCTATTGTTATAAAGAAAATTCAAAAAAATCCAATATATTTCTGGGTTTTAGATTTGTGGCCAGAAAGCCTTACATCAGCGGGAGGGGTCAAAAATAAAACTGTGCTATCTTTTTTTACAGGAATGGTAAAGTACATTTATAATAATTCAGATAAAATTTTAATTAGTTCGAAAGGATTTAGGGAATCGATCATTACAAAAGGAAATTATGAAAACAAGTTAGTTTATTTTCCTAATTGGGCTGAAGATTCTATCTTGAAGGGGGATCTTAACTATCCGATTCCTAAGTTGCCTCAAGGCTTTAAAATTCTTTTTGCCGGAAATATAGGAGTAGCACAAGATGTTTATTCTATAGTAAAGGCAGCCTTGATTCTTAAAGAAAAATTAGATATTCATTTTGTCTTTGTTGGTGATGGAAGAAGTAAACAGGAACTAGAAGATTTTGTAATTACAAATAATTTAAGTCAAACAGTCCATTTTTTGGGAAGATTTCCAATAGAAGCAATGAAAACTTTTTTTACCAAATCTGACGTATTATTAGTTTCTCTTAAAGATGAATTAATATTTAATTTAACAGTGCCTGCAAAATTACAGGCATATTTATGTACCCAAAAACCAATTTTAGGTATTCTAAATGGTGAAGGTGCTGAATTAATCGCTGAAGCTAATTGCGGATTTTCTACAAACGCTGGAAATTCCGAAGGATTGGCAAAAGAAATTGTCAAATTGTATGAGTTAAGTGAAGAACAACGCAGTATTCTTGGACAAAATGGATTTAAGTATTTTGAAGAGAATTTTACAATGACAAAATGTATAGATAATTTAGAACTTATATTAAAAAACTAATGCCAAAAATTGCAATAACGGGATTAACGGGTTTCGTTGGTACGAATCTAAAAAAATATTTAAGTTCATATGAAATTGAGCAATTAAGTGTTCGTTATGTGCATAATCAAAAAATTGAATTCAATGCAGATGCTATTATTCATCTTGCAGGGAAAGCCCATGATTTGAAAAAAGTTTCGAAACCAAGTGACTATTATGAGGCAAATTATGAATTGACAAAACAATTGTTTGATGCTTTTCTACAGTCGAATGCAACCGTATTTATTTTTATGAGTACTGTAAAAGCGGTTGCTGATAAAGTTGATGGAATCCTAACAGAAGATGTAATTTCAAGTCCTAAGACACACTATGGCATAGCTAAGCGACAAGCAGAAGAATATATATTAGAAAAAGAATTGCCTGAAGGAAAACGAGTTTATATACTAAGACCCTGTATGATTCATGGCCCTGAGAATAAAGGTAATTTAAACTTGTTATATCAATTAGTTGCAAAAGGATTGCCTTGGCCATTGGCCGCCTTCCAAAATCAACGTTCATTTTTAAGTATTGAGAATCTTTGCTTCTTGATCAAGAATTTGATTGAAAATAAAATGATTCCTTCGGGAGTATATAATTGTGCCGATGATGAGGTTTTGTCTACAAACGAAGTAGTACAAATTATATCAACAGTTTTGACTAGGAAAAATCGTTTGATTGCAGTTCCTAAGTCAATCATTATTGGTATCGCTAAAATGGGAGATATTACGAGATTTCCTTTGAATTCAGAAACAATCCAAAAATTGACAGAAAATTATGAAGTCTCAAATAAAAAAATAAAAACAGCTTTAGGAATTGAAAAGTTGCCACACACTGCACAATATGGATTGGAGCGAACAATAAAAAGTTTTATAATTAAATGATGGAATATACAATTTTAGGAGTTGTTTTAATGATTATAATGTTGCTTTATTTTAAAGTAGCAGATCGGTTTAATATTATTGATAAACCTAATTTAAGAAGCTCACATACAGAAATAACCTTAAGGGGTGGCGGAATCATTTTTTGGTTTTCAGCTTTACTTTATTTCGTTCAGCATGTTCAAAATAATTATTTTTTCTTTATAGGAATTACTTTAGTTAGCTTGGTGAGTTTTTGGGATGATATTCAGAGTTTGTCAAATAAAATCCGAATTTCAATTCATTTTCTTTCAATTGCTTTGATTTTTTATGACATGAATTTATTCAATACAATGCCGATTTGGGGTATTATAATTGTTTATATTATTGCCATTGGATTGATAAATGCATATAATTTTATGGATGGTATTAATGGAATTACTGGACTTTATACTTTGTCAGTCATGTTGTCATTGTTATATGTAAATACAAAAATCCAACTTTTTACTGATGGAACTTTTATAAAATATGCAATGGTGGCAAGTTTAATTTTTTTGTTTTTTAATTATAGAAAAAAAGCAAAATGTTTTGCTGGTGATGTTGGAAGTATTGCCATAGCATTTTGGATAATCTATTTAGTTTTAAAGTTAATTCTTGTAACAGAATCTTTAATATGGTTGTTGTTTTTGGCCGTATATGGCGTTGATGCGGTTTGTACAATCTTGCACAGGCTTTATTTGAAACAGAATATCTTTGAAGCGCATAGATTACATTTATATCAAGTATTAAGTAATGAATTTAAAATACAACATAGATTAGTAGCTCTTTTTTATGCATTAACGCAGTTAGGTATTTCTTGTTTAGTTATTATTCTTTATCAAAAAGTTCAAGATACGGTAATATTCTTAATTGTAATTCTGCCTTTGATTTGTATTTATTCTTCAAAATTTTATTTGATAAACAAAAAAGGATTAAGTGTAAATGCATGATGGTGTTTGCTATTCTTCAAATTCTTAGTTTTTAAATGAATAACTCTAGAATTTATTTATCTTTGGGAGTACAAAGCGGTTTTGAACAACAATATATCAAAAATGCTTTCGAATCAAATTGGATCACTTCAGGTGGCCCCAATGTCGATGAGTTTGAGGACGAACTTCAAGATTATTTTAAAAACAAAAATTTTGTTACAGCATCAAATTCAGGAACGTCTGCCATACATCTAGCATTAATTTTATTAGGCGTTAAAACTGGAGATGAGGTAATTTGTCAAAGTATGACTTTTGTAGCTTCGGCAAATCCAGTTTTATATCAAAATGCTTATCCGATATTTGTAGATAGTGAAATAGATACTTGGAATATCTGTCCAGAAAATCTTGAAATGGCTATAAAAGATCGAATTAAAAAAGGAAAAAAGCCAAAAGCAATAATAGCAGTACATTTATATGGAATGCCTTATAAAATAGATGAGGTTCATTCAGTTGCTGATAAATACGGAATACCAATTATAGAAGATAGCGCTGAAGCTCTTGGGAGCAGTTATAAGGGAAAAAAATGCGGTAGTTTTGGAACTTTTGGTATTTTATCTTTCAGCGGAAATAAAATTATTACTACATCAAGTGGAGGAGCATTAATCTCGAGTTCAAAAAACATAAAAGAAAAAGCTATTTTTTATGCAACTCAATCAAAAGATTCAGCTGCACACTATCAGCACAGTGAAATAGGCTATAATTATAGAATGAGTAATATTTGTGCAGGAATTGGCCTTGGGCAAATTAAAATCTTAGAAAAGAATATTCATCTTAGACGGGATAATCATTTATTCTATAAAGAAATTTTTAAAGACATTAAAAATGCTCGACTCTTTAATAATCCAAATGACAACTTTTTTTCTAATTATTGGCTTAATACAATATTGTTAAAGACAAAAGAAAAAAGAGAAAGTTTAATGCTTGCTTTTGATGAGGCTAACATAGAAAGTCGGCCATTATGGAAACCGATGCACCTACAGCCATTTTTTGAAAATTATCCATATTATGGTGGTAAAATTTCAGAAGAATTGTTCGAAAAAGGACTATGCCTACCATCAGGATCGAATTTAACTGAAAAACATAAAAGCAGAATAAAAGAAGTTATCATTAATTTCTTTAAATGAGTATAAAATAAAAAATGAAAATCGAAGAAACATTTATAAAAGACTTGGTAGTTGTAGAACCAACAGTATTTGGAGACGAAAGAGGATACTTTTTTGAATCGTATAGCCAAACTAAATTTAAAGAATTAGGAATTAACATTGAGTTTGTTCAGGACAATCAATCCTTTTCAAAAAAAGGAACTTTACGTGGGTTACATTATCAAAATCCTCCTTATGCTCAAACAAAATTAGTTCGTGTTTTGGAAGGAGAAATTATCGACGTAGCAGTAGATTTGAGAAAAGATTCACCTACTTATGGAAAGGCATTTAGTATTTTATTGTCATCTGAAAACAAAAAACAGTTATTAGTTCCACAAGGATTTGCACACGGTTTTTCAGTTATTAGTGAAACGGCTTCAGTTATGTACAAGTGCGATCAGTTTTATAACAAGGCTTCTGAGGGTGGAATTAAATTTGATGATACATCTTTAAATATTGATTGGGGAATGGACTTAAAAAATGCAATTGTTTCTGAAAAAGATCAAGTACTTCCTTTTATTGAAAATTGTAATAGCTTATTTTAATGAAAAAAATTCTAGTAACAGGTGCAACAGGACAATTAGGATCTGAACTCTCGGTCTTATCTTCTTCTTATCCTCAGTATGACTGGATATTTGCAGATAGAACGCAAGTAACATTAGATAATTTAGAATTGCTTGAATTTCAAATAAAAGAAATCAAGCCTAATATTATATTTAATTGCGGTGCTTATACAGCAGTTGATAAAGCTGAATCGGAGAAAGATTTAGCTTTTACCGTAAATCATTTAGCAGTAGGGTTAATTGCAAAATATGCAAAAGAAAATGATGCCAAATTAATTCATGTTTCAACAGATTATGTATTTGATGGAACTTCTTCAATTGCTTTAGATGAAGAGGTAAAAACAAACCCGATAAATGTTTATGGAGAAAGTAAGTTAGAAGGAGAAATTGCATGTTTGAAGGAAAACCCAGATTCAATTATTATCAGAACCTCTTGGGTTTACAGCAAGTTTGGCAGTAACTTTGTAAAAACGATGCAACGATTAATGCAGGAAAGAGATGAGATCAATGTTGTAAATGACCAAATTGGTTCACCAACTTACGCTGCAGATTTAGCACAGACGATGATTGATATAATAGAAGCCTCTAAATGGATTCCTGGAATTTACAATTATTCGAATGAAGGTGAGATTAGCTGGTATGAATTTGCAGTAAGTATTAAAGAACTTGGCAGTTATAACTGTAAAGTAGGAGGAATTCCATCGTCATCTTATCCAACTCCAGCAAAACGACCAAGTTTTTCATTGTTGAATAAAGAAAAAATAAAAACTCTTTATAATTTAGACATTCCAAATTACAAAGAGAGTCTAAAAAAAATGTTTGTATAAATAAAGAATATGATGTGTAGTTTTAGATTCTAGAATTCCTGTTTAGGGATTTAAAATCTAAAATCTAAAATCTAAAATCGCAAAAGATGAAAGGAATTATATTAGCTGGAGGTTCTGGTACAAGATTGCACCCATTAACATTAGCTGTAAGCAAACAATTAATGCCTGTTTACGATAAACCTATGATTTATTATCCATTGTCAACTCTGATGATGGCAGGAATAAATGAGATTTTGATTATATCTACGCCTCATGACTTGCCACATTTTAAAAAGCTTTTAGGAGATGGTAGTTCAATTGGTTGTAAGTTTAGTTATGCAGAACAACCAGACCCAAATGGGTTAGCACAAGCTTTTGTCATTGGTGAGGAATTTATTGGTAAAGATAAGGTGGCTTTAGTACTTGGAGATAATATTTTCTTTGGAACAAATATGCAGCAATTGCTTAAAGATAACGCTGATCCAGATGGAGGTGTTGTTTTTGCTTATCATGTTGCAGATCCAGAAAGATATGGTGTTGTTGAATTTGACGAAAATAAAAAGGCCATTTCAATTGAAGAAAAACCTTTAGAACCAAAATCCAATTATGCAGTTCCAGGGTTATACTTTTATGACAATTCAGTTGTAGAAATAGCTAAAAATATTAAACCTAGCGCTCGTGGTGAATATGAGATCACAGATGTTAATAAAGTCTATCTTGAAAAAGGAAAGTTAAAAGTTGGAATATTAAGCAGAGGTACAGCTTGGCTAGATACTGGAACTTTTAATAGTTTAATGCAGGCAGGGCAATTTGTTCAAGTACTTGAAGAAAGACAGGGTTTAAAGGTGGGGTGTATTGAGGAAATTGCTTGGCGACAAGGATTTATTGATGATGCTCAACTTGAGGAATTAGCATTACCTTTAGTGAAATCGGGGTACGGATCCTATTTAATAGAATTTTTGAAACAAAAGAAAAAAGGAGTTAAAGTTTAATTTATTGCAGAAATAAATTTTTAAACTCTTTAATTTGTATTTTTGTAAGATATACAAAGTTTACAGAACGAAACAAGACCAAATTGGAGACAGATCAACCAACAAAAATAGCCTCTATATTGTATAATTCTTTTTCACCAAGGAATTTAAGAGCAAATATTAATAGCCTTAGTTATTTGCCTCGCTGGATTATTATTGCCATTGATATAATGGTACTAATTTTTTCTTTCACCTTTACCTATATGCTTTTTGAGGGAACGGGATTAGGGTATATTATTACATCACATCAATCATATTTTGTTGCTAGTTTACTAGTAGTAAATATATTTTTCTTTTGGTTGTTTAGGACCTACTCAGGTATTATTAGACATTCCTCTTTTATAGATGCTATAAAATTGTTGTTTTCTCAAATGTCAGTTTTAGTATTCTTTTTATTTTTCAATTTAGTTTTTGAATTGTATACCGGACATAAGGCTTTTTTGAATACTGCTCTCTTTATCAATTTGGTTTTATCATTTTGTAGTTTGTTTTTGTATCGAGTAATCGTAAAACAAACTTTTGAAATGTACTTTTCAGAAAAGACAAACTCTAAGCTTATTCGAACAGTAATTTATGGTACAGATGCAAATGCAATCTCTGTTGCCAATGCTTTGAAGTTTGAAACTCCTTCTAGATTTAAAATAGTAGGTTTCGTTGATAAAAATAATCAGAATGCATCTAAACGAATGTTAGATCTTCCGATTTTAATATTACGTAAAAAATTACCTGCTTTAATGCGTTCTGTAGCTGCTGAAGGTGTAATTATTGCAGATAAAAGTTTGTCTAAAGAAGAACAGTTAATCATTGTTGATCAATGTTTGGAGTTTAATTATAGAGTTTATACCGTTCCATTAATTTCAGATTGGGAGAATCAAAAAGAGATTTCGCAAAAAGTAAAAAATATTCAGATTGAAGATTTACTGGAACGAAAACCAATTGTTTTAGACAGTAAATCAATTTCTAAGCAATTAAAAGATAAAACGATTCTTATTACTGGAGCCGCTGGTTCAATAGGAAGTGAGATTGTGAGACAAGTTCTAGGTTTTAATCCAAAGGCTGTGATTGTTTTGGATCATGCTGAAACACCACTTCATAACTTATGCTTGGAGACATTAGCAATGAATTCTGAGACAAAAATAATTGCCGTAATTGCCGATGTAAAAAGTAAAAAAGCATTAGAAAAGGTATTTAAAAACCATAATCCACATGTTGTTTTTCATGCGGCAGCATACAAACATGTGCCGTTAATGGAAGATAATCCTTCGCAAGCTATTTTAACTAACATAAAAGGAACTAAGAATCTAGCTGATTTATCATGTAAATATCATGTCAAAAAATTTGTCATGGTTTCTACAGATAAAGCTGTCAATCCTAGTAACGTTATGGGAGCAAGTAAGCGTATTGCTGAGAAATACGTGCAGTCTTTATTCTTAAAAAATCAAAGTGAAAATATCCCAGGGGTAACAAAGTTTATTACTACCCGTTTTGGTAATGTTTTAGGTTCTAATGGATCTGTAGTACCATTGTTTACTAAACAAATTGCAGAGGGGGGGCCGGTCACAATTACACATCAAGATATTATTAGATATTTCATGACCATTCCAGAGGCTTGTCAGTTAGTATTAGAGGCTGGAGCAATGGGTAATGGTGGAGAAATTTATATTTTTGATATGGGAAAACCTGTCAAAATTATTGATTTAGCTAGAAAAATGATTAAGCTTGCAGGTTTTATCCCTGATAAAGAAATTAAAATAAAAATAGTAGGTTTAAGACCAGGCGAAAAATTATACGAAGAGTTATTGAATGATACTTCTAAAACGCTGCCAACTTATCATAATAAAATTATGATTGCTCAAGAAATACAAGATGAATACGAAAACTTACATATTGATATCGATGAGTTAATTGGAATTGCTGATTTTTATGACAATGACGATATTGTCGCAAAGATGAAAAAGATTGTTCCTGAATTTAAGAGTATGAATTCAACTTTTGAAGTTTTGGATAAATAATATGGATAAACTATAAGATGTTATCTGCAAATATAATTTGTAAGAAAAAAGGTGCTTTTTTAGCGCCTTTTTCCATTGTTAAATATTTCTGATAATGGACAATGAAAATGAGCAAGAGGATTGGTTGTTTGTTATAAAACCAAAGAGCAAATTTCTATCATTAAATCTGAAAGAAATTTGGCAATATAGAGACCTATTGTTTCTTTTTGTAAAAAGAGACATAATAACAGTTTATAAGCAGACTGTTTTGGGGCCGCTTTGGTATTTGATACAACCATTATTTACATCACTTACTTTTACTATTATTTTTAATAATGTAGCAGGAATCAGTACGGGATCTGTACCGCCTTTTTTATTTAATTTGACAGGAATTACGGTTTGGAATTATTTTACGGCTTGCTTGAATGGAACTTCTGATACTTTTAAAGCAAATGCGAATGTTTTTGGAAAAGTTTATTTTCCAAGAATTATTACTCCATTATCAATTGTGATTTCTAACTTAATTAAATTCGGAATCCAATTTTTAATTTTTATTGCATTTTACATATTCTATTATTTAAAAGGTGTGAATTTAATTTTAAATGGCTTTGCAGTGTTTTTCCCTTTTTTAATTATCACCATGGGGATTTTAGGGCTTGGATTAGGAATGTTGATTTCTTCAATGATTACTAAATATCGAGATTTTAGTTATTTGGTAAGTTTCGGAATCCAATTATTAATGTATTTGTCAGCTGTAATGTATCCAATGGAATTGGTGAAAAATAAGCTGCCAAAATACGGATGGATTGTTGAATATAATCCGCTGGCATATATAATAGAGACTTCAAGATACATTCTTTTAAATGTGGGGGAAGTTTCTGTTTTAGGATTAGTTTATACCGTTTCTGTTGTGATCATTATTTTTTTTATTGGTCTTTTAACTTTTAATAGAACCGAGAAAAGTTTTATAGATACAGTTTAAAAAGAGTTCGATATTTTTTATATCTAGTTTATTCTAAAATTGAAAGACATTATTTTAAAGGTCGAAAAGATTTCTAAACAATACCGTTTAGGGCAAGTTGGTACCGGAACCATAAGCCATGATTTAAATCGCTGGTGGTATAAGATAAGAGGAAAGGAGGATCCTTATTTAAAAATAGGAGAGACAAATGATCGTTCTATTAAAGGAACTTCAGATTATGTGTGGGCCTTACAAAATATAAATTTTGAAGTTAAGCGCGGTGAAGTTTTAGCCATTATTGGTAAGAATGGTGCAGGAAAATCGACACTTCTTAAAATATTATCAAAAGTTACTGCCCCAACTACCGGTAGAATAAAGTCTCGAGGACGTATTGCTTCATTACTAGAAGTTGGTACCGGATTTAATGGAGAATTGACAGGAAGAGAAAACATTTTTTTAAATGGCGCTATTCTGGGAATGACCAAAAAAGAGATCATTTCAAAACTTGATGAAATTATTGAATTTTCAGGCTGCGAACGTTACATAGATACTCCTGTAAAAAGATACAGTTCTGGAATGAATGTTCGTTTGGCATTTGCTGTAGCAGCCTTTTTAGAGCCAGAAATTTTGGTTGTTGATGAGGTATTAGCCGTTGGAGATGCAGAGTTTCAGAAAAAAGCAATCGGTAAGATGCAAGATATTGCAAAAGGTGAAGGCAGAACAGTTTTATTTGTAAGCCATAATATGGCTGCCGTGCAGCGTTTATGCACGAGAGGAATTGTTTTGGAACATGGAAAGGTTGTTTTTGAAGGTGAAATTAGCGAAAGCATAGATTTTTATTCTAAAATAACAACAGAAGAACTCTTGTCAGAGTGTATTCATAAATCTCGTTTGAATAGGATTGAATTTAATTACTTTAAAGCCACACGTAATAGTATTCCAATTTTGCAAGGTCAGATTATTGAATTGGGGGATAAATTAGAATTTGAAATGAACTTTAAGGTTTTAGATCGTGTTACAGATTTATCTATTGCGATGGATGTTTTAAATACAAATCAAGAGTTAGTTACCCATATTACAAATGAAGATGATGGATTGCTATTTGAGAAGTTAGAAAAGGGGCAGGAAATTGCGATTTGTGTTAATACGGATCATTTGTTATTTGTTCCTGGTTTTTATACCATCAATCTTTGGATTGGAACTGGTCAGGTTGATACTTTTTATACCATTAAAAACTTAGTGGGATTTTATTTAGAACAAAGCGATTTCACAAAAAGGACAAAACTGCTGCCTAAACATTCGAAAATGTATTTACCCACAAAGTGGAACTCAAAAGTTACAGAGAATGATTAGTGTAAGTTATTTGGTATCTTATGATTATGATCTATTGCTTACTTCTATTAAACAATTGTATGATGATGTCGATAAAATTGTTTTAGCAATTGATAGTGAAAGTAAAACATGGAGTGGAAATACATTTAAAATACCAGATTCATTTTTTGATGAAGTTAAACTTTTTGATAAGAAAAATATAATTCAACTTTATTTTGATCAATTTTATTTGCCAGATTTGACTCCGACGGAATGCGAATCAAGAGAACGAAATATGGTGCTGAAGAAATTAGGGAAAGGTTGGAAAATTCAGTTGGATGTTGATGAATACATTTATGATTTTAAAAAGACGGCAAAATATTTAAATAAATATTGGTATCTGAATTTGTTTCCTAAACTTACACCAATTTGTTTTCAAGGAAAGCTGATTACTTTGTTTCGAGAATTGCCGAATGGTTATTTGTATATTGATAATGAAGAGAAATTTCCGTTTATAACAAATCAGACCGTAAATACGCGTACAAGAAGTAATAATAAAATCAAAAATCATTTTTCGAATATTAAAGTAATCCATCAATCTTGGGCTAGAAGCGAAGAACAAATTCATTTAAAAATTAAAAATTGGGGACATAGAGATGATTTTGATACTGAAATATATTTTCAGTTTTGGAAAGGCTTAAATAGTTCTAATTACAAAGAGTTTCAAGATATTCACCCCATAGTACCAGAAGTATGGAATGTGTTAGAATTTATGCCGTCAAATTCCATTGACGATTTAATAGCAAAATTTGAGATTAATAACGTTCAAGTTCCGCAATCATTATCAAATAAAACCATTTTTAAAGCCGGTATAAAAAGACTAATTAGGAAATAAATGCTGGCTATTATAATTCCGTTTTACAAATCAGCTTATTTTGAGGAAACAATTCAATCACTAATTAATCAATCAGATAAGCGATTTAGAGTTTATATCGGAGATGATGCGAGTCCTGAGTGTCCAAAAAAAATAATAGAAAAATATCAGGATAAGTTTGATGTTAACTATTATCGTTTTAATGAAAATTTAGGAAGTAAGTCATTAACAAAACAGTGGCGGCGCTGTATTGATTTGTCAGGAAATGAAGAATGGATCATGATTTTGGGCGATGATGATGTTTTGAGTAATAATACTGTTGCACAGTTCTATAAAAGTCTGCCTCAAATCGATGAAGAGATTAATGTTATAAGGTACTCGACACAATTAATCAATGAGCGAAATGAAACCATTTCGGATGTATATACACATCCAGAAATAGAAAAATCAGCCGATTTCTTGATTAGAAAAATAACAAATAGAACTCGCAGTTCATTAAGTGAATATATTTTTAAGAAAGAAAAGGTTTTCGAAATTGGTTTTAGAGATTATCCATTAGCATGGTACAGCGACGATATGGCCGTTTTGGAGTTTTCTGAATTTAAGAATGTATACTGCATTAATAAAGCAGTAATTTTTGTGAGGTTTTCATCTCTGAGTATTTCCGGTGATGTAACAAAAGAAAGAATAAAGAACAAAGCAAAGTTTGCATTTTATTATTTTCTTTTGACGAGAAGAACAAATTGTTTTTCAAAAAAGCAAAAACAAATTTTAGTTTCCAAAATCTCGAATTGTTATATAAATGAAAAAAAGCAAATCGTTTATTTCTTAAAAATAAGTTGGCTCTACTTCAATTATAATTCCTTTATAAATTATTTGAAGTTTATAAAATCGGTTGCATGCCACTTTACAAAGATTGTTAAGAAATACATGAAAGTTATAAAATGCGCTCTTTTTATTTTTTGATCAAATGCCCAATAAATTAGTTTCTATAATCATTCCAACCTTTAATCGAGCAGATTTAATAGCGGAAACGTTAAACAGTATAGTAAACCAAATTTATACAAACTGGGAATGCCTTATTATTGATGATGGAAGTACTGATGAAACAGCTAGTTTGATCGCTGGCTACATAGATAAAGATAAGCGTTTTCAATATCATCAAAGACCAATAGATCGAATAAAAGGTGCAAATGCCTGCAGGAACTTTGGTTTCGAATTATCTAACGGAATGTACATAAAATGGTTTGACAGCGACGATATTATGCATCCTGATTTTCTTGAAAAACAAGTTGATGTTTTAGATAAAAATAAGGAATTAGGATTTTGTGCCGCGTTTTCGAAAATATTCACAAAAATAATTTACGATGCTAATGAGGATTTTATCCCTCAAATGATTTACGAAAGAAATGCCTTATTTCATTTTATAATAGGTGAGCTTTATTTTTTAACACCATCTTCACTTTGGAGAAGAGAAGTACTAAATAATAAAGAACTCTTTGATGAGACTTTGTCAAATGCTCAGGAAACTGATTTTAACTTTAGAAGATTGACCGAAAATGTGAGGTTTTGCTATATTGAAGACGTATTGTTTTTTGTGCGAAGAGGACATAAAAGTATCGATTCCGAAGCATCAACTAATCCAATCAGTTTACAATCACAATTTGATTATTTTCAAAAAGTTTATAAAGTTTTAAACTCCAATGAATGTAATATAGAAGAAGATAAAATAAAGAAGCTTAAGAAATATATACTATACAGGAAATTGCATTTTTTTTACGAGATAAGATTGCTGGTGAAATTTAATAAAAGCATAAAAAATTTCAAATCCATTTTAGAAAACTTAAAGAATGTAAAACTTAGCGATTATGACACAGTAAGACTTTATGTTGGAATTACAGTAATTATTTTAACCAAAAAAGGTTTTCGTTTAGTACATCTGAAAAGATTTGATATTAGAATTAAAGACAAATAATTATATAATGTAGTACAAAAATGTCGAAACGATTAATGAGAAAAGTTTAATGGCAAAAGTGATTTTACTTTCGCAAGTGTCGCTGCCTTTTTCAAAAATTGGAAGTTGGACAACCCTCTATAATAATTACTTAGAGAAAAATCATGAAATAGATTATATAGTTTGCCCTAAGCCGGAAGATCTGTTTGAGGGAGTAAAATATAGTTTTGTACAAGCAACATTTTGGAGCGGCATTCAAAATAAAATTTTTAAGAAAAAAAACATTGAATATTTAAAAGCGTTAAACAAGATAATAGTACCAAAAGAAAACTATATAATTCAAATTGTTGATAATTACGGAATGGTTAAATCACTTAAAGAGTATCTTGTTTCAAAAGGAGTTTCAAAGAATTGTTACATTCAGTTCTTTTATCATGGTTTCTCCCCGTATGGTCAGCTAAATTCAAAATCAAATTTTTACGAATTGATAAATGAATTGGTCGTATTAACAAATGATAGTTACAAACAGCATAAAAAATCAATTATTACTCTTCCCAGCCATTTTTCTATACTTTATAATGGCATCGATACTAATAAATTTAAAAAAGTTTCGATTTTAAAAAAGCAAGAACTAAAACAAAAATATGGGTTTGATGATAAAAAAGCCTTTGTATGGTGTTCTCAAGATAGACCAAAAAAAGGATTGCACATTGTTTTAGAAGCATGGAAAAAGATATATAAAACAGAAAAAAATATAGTTCTAATAGTTATTGGATGCGAATCTCAAGAAGATATAGATGGGGTGAAATTCTTGGGTAAAATTCCAAACTATGATCTTCCTGAATATTATCAAGCGTCAGATTGTTATCTTTTTCCAACGTTATGCCAAGAGGGTTTTGGCCTAAGTTTAATTGAGGCTTTGCACTGCGGTAATTATTGCATTGCCTCTGCAATGGGAGGAGTTCCAGAAGTTTTGCAATATGGAAAGCTGGGAAGACTCATCCAAAATCCAGATTTTGTTTCAGAATGGGTCGATGCAATAAATGATTTTTTAGATGGAAAATTTGAGCTTCCTGAATTTTCTTCAGAATTGTATTCTTCAGAAAAATGGAATGCTAGAATGAATGAACTTATAACCAAAGCTAAAAACAGCATGCCCTAGAGTGAAGACAATTGCCATAATTCCAGCACGAGGAGGTTCTAAAAGACTGTATCAAAAAAACATAAAACTAATTGGCGGTATTCCTTTACTGGTGCATAGTATTTTGTATGCACAAGCTAATAGTGAAATAATTGATGAAATTTATGTTTCGACTAATGATGTAGAAACAAAAGAAATTGCATTACAATTTGGAGCAAAAGTTATAGATAGACCAGAATCACTATCAGGAGATTTAGAACCAACCGTAACTGCATTGAAGCATGTTTTAGAGACAATAAATGTTGATGTTGAGAATGTTGTTTTATTGCAGCCTACAAATCCTTTAAGACCAGAAAATTTATTGAAAGATGCTTTTAGGACATATGAAAGAGAGCGGTATGATAGTTTATTTACGGTTTCGGGTAATCATAAAAAGTTTGGAAAAATAGTCGATAATAAATTTATTCCCTTTAATTATAAAATCGGACAAAGGAGCCAAGATTTGGAGCCTCTTTTTTTTGAAAATGGATTACTGTATATCACGAAAGCAAAATTAATTTTTGAAGATATAATTATTTCAAAAGATGCATTACCATACGAAGTAAACCATACGTTCGCGAATGTTGATATTGATACCCAAGAGGATTTTGATTACGCTGCATTTTTATTTAAAAAGATGTATTGATTTACATCTCAATGAGTCTATACAGAAATATTACCAAATTATTTCTTAGTTGTCTGCAGAAATCGGATATTTGTCCGCTCAATCATCAAAAACAATTTAGAGATATTTAAATATGTTTCGTTATTAATTTCCACTTTTAAGCACTTATGTTTTTCAACTCCATAGCTTTTGCTGTTTTTTTACCAATAGTATTTTTATTGTATTGGTTCGTTTTTAATAAAAACAAAAGTACCCAAAATTTTGTATTAATTATTGCTAGTTATTATTTCTACTCCTGTTGGGATTGGAGGTTTTTATTCTTATTAGTTTTTTCGACTTTCTTAGATTATTATACTGGAATTCAAATTGAAAAAGGGAAATCAGAAAAAAGCAGGAAATTTTGGTTTTGGTTAAGTATTATTGTTAATCTTGGATTTTTGGGAATCTTTAAATATTATAACTTTTTCGCAGCCTCTTTTGCAGATTTATTAAGTACAGCAGGATTTAAAGCAAGTCCAATTTTATTAAATGTGATACTTCCAGTTGGGATTTCATTTTACACTTTTCATGGGCTGTCTTATGTAATAGATATTTATTATAAACGAATTAAAGCCGAATACAATTTTGTAGATTACTCCTTGTTTGTAAGTTATTTTCCGTTGTTGGTTGCCGGTCCAATTGAGAGAGCTACGCATTTACTTCCGCAAGTAAAAGTAAAACGAGAGTTTAATTTTCAAACTGCAAAAGATGGAGTTTGTCAAATTATTTGGGGATTAGTAAAAAAAGTAGTTATTGCCGATACTTGTGCAACTTATGCTAATGCCATTTTCGATAATTATTCAACGATGAATTCTTTTTCATTGATATTGGGAGCCGTTTATTTTGCATTTCAAATTTATGGAGATTTCTCAGGTTATTCAGATATTGCATTAGGTGTTTCAAAATTGTTTGGAATCGATTTGTTGCGAAATTTCAATTACCCTTATTTTTCTAGAGATATTGCTGAGTTCTGGAGAAGATGGCACATATCGCTGTCGTCATGGTTTCGAGATTATTTATATATCCCATTAGGAGGAAGTAAAGGCGGACTTTGGATGAAAATTAGAAATACGTTTATAATTTTTATCGTCAGCGGATTTTGGCACGGAGCAAATTGGACTTATATAGCTTGGGGATTCATAAATGCTGTTTATTTTTTGCCGCTGCTTCTGGCAAAAAGCAACAGAAACAATATCGAAACAATAGTTTTAAAAAGAGATTTAGACTCCGTAAAAGTAATTCTAAGTATTTTATCAACGTTTATAATTACGTGTATCGCTTGGGTATTTTTTAGAGCAAGAACCATATCAGATGCTTTGTTGTACCTGAAAAGATTAGTTTTAAATCAAGATTTTAGTTTTCAATATTTAGACAATGAAAGATACAATTACGAATTAATATTCTTAATAGGATTGTTTGTTGCAGTAGAGTGGAATAGCCGTTCTAAAATCGAACCTCTTTCAGGAAGAAATAGCATGCTTAAAATTGCATTGGCTATTACAGCAATACTTGCTTTTGGAACTTTTTCTGATTATAAAGAATTTATATATTTTCAATTTTAATGAAACGTTTTTTAACTTATACCGCTAAAATTATTCTAATAACAGCTTTAATAGCAGTTGTTTTAGACGGACTTTATACAGCAGTTTTTTTTCAATCAAAAAATCGTGGAAAAATTGAAACTGTTGTAAATTCCAAACCTCAAAATTACGACGTAGTTATTCTAGGTTCCTCAAGAGCAAACAATCATTTTGTTTCGCAAATGTTTGAAGACAAAGGATTAAAAACTTTTAATTACGGTATGAGCGGTGGACATTTATTTGAAGCTTCATTAATGCTGAAATTAATGATTGAAAGAAAATACAAAATTAAAAATATTATTCTCGAAGCCGATTTAAATTTGTCAAACGACAAAGAATCTGATGGAGTTTCTGCAAAGTTTTTACCTTACATTCATAATTCAGAAGTCATAAAAAATCAGTTTAAATCTCAGGAAAATTTTAATGAGCTCTATTATATCCCATTTTATAGATTTATAAAATTTGATAGTAAAATAGGTTTTAGAGAAGTTTGTAAAATCATGAAAAATGAAAAAACAAATGCATTAGACAACCTAGGATATTATCCATTAGAAAAACATAAAAATGGCAATATGAAAAATAATATTGTCAATTTAAATCCGCTTCCTCATAATAAATATTACGAAGAAATTAAAAATATCTGCAAAGCAAACAATATCGATTTTATTGCAGTAATGACACCAATGTGCGAAAACGTGGTGGGAATGAATTATTTTGAAAAAGTTAAAAAAGCATATCCCGAGATTCATAATTACGAGAACATAGTGATCGAAAACAAGTATTTCTCATCTTGCGGACATATGACAGATGAAGGTGCTAAAATTTTTACGGCTAGAATTTTAAAAGACTTTTTTAATAAGTAAGGTTCTTGAATGAAGAAGAATAAAATTTTATTACTCTTTCCTGATGGAGTAGGAATTAGAAATTATCTTTATTCAAACACATTTACGAATACAAATGAAGAATTGATTCTGTTTCATAATTTTGATTCAGAGACCATAATAGCAATTAAGCAACATGCTGCAATAGAAAGTGAAATTGTAATTCCTGATTATAAAGAGTCTGTAAAGGAAAAATTTCTAAGGGAACTAATTTGTTTGTCTAGATTGTATTACAATCAGGGACAGGTGAAGAATCCAACTTTGTTAAGCAACTGGAATTGGAATCAAAAGACATTTTCTAAAAAGATTTTCTACAAAATAATTGAATGCATTGTTCCTTTTTTTAAAAAGTATACCAGCATTTTAAAATTAGAACAAAGATATCAGAATGCCCTTCGTCAAAATCCTTTTTACGATGAGGTAAAAACAATTCTAAAAAAAGAGCGGCCTAGTGCTGTTTTCTGTTCCCATCAAAGAGCTTTAAAAGCAGCAACAATATTTGCCGCGGCATCAGATTTAGGAATTTCGACAACAACCGTGATTTATTCTTGGGATAATCTGCCCAAAGCCCGTTTAGCTTTAAGAGCCGATAATTACTTAGTTTGGTCAGATTATATGAAAAATGAACAGCACACATACTATCCTGAAATTTCTGCGGATAAGATTTGTATCACGGGAACACCTCAGTTTGAGTTTTATCAAAAAGCAGAAAATATAATTGAAAAAGAGATCTTTTATAAAAGATATAATTTAGATCCGAATAAGAAAATAATATGCTTTTCAGGAGATGACCTAAAAACATCTCCAGATGATCCGAGTTATTTAAAAGATCTTGTTCAAGAAATTATTAAAGCAAATTTACAACATCAATATCAAATACTATTTAGAAGATGTCCAGTCGATTTTTCAGGAAGATTTGATGAGGTTGTAGATGAATTTAAAGATGTAATAAAAGAAGTTTCGCCATTATGGTATTTTAGTAAATCAAAAGAATGGAATGCTGTTTATCCATCTCTCGAAGATGTAAAACTGCTTGTTAGTACAGCTTTTTATTCTGATATAGTTGTAAATGTCGGTTCAACAATGGCATTTGATTTTTGGATGTTTAACAAACCTTGCATCTTCATTAATTATGATCAGCAAAATAAAAAAGAAGAAAATTGGTCCGTAAAGACAATCTATCAGTTTCAGCATTTTAAGAGTATGCCAAATCAAAAAACGGTTATTTGGTTGAACAGCAAAGAAGAAATTTCAAAAAAAATAGCTTTAGAAACAAGTCAAAATGCCGCTATGGAAGAATGGAAAGTGAAAATACTTGGTGATTATAAAAACGCATCAAATAACATAAGACAAAAGTTGATTGCAGTTTAAGATGCATATTTGTTTCATAACAAACGAATTTCCGAAACAAGGTTTCCCACATGGAGGAATAGGAAGTTTTGTTAGAACAGTGGCGCCAGCATTGGTGAAACAAGGAATAAAAGTGTCAGTTGTTGGGATAAATTACATTGCAAAAGAAGAAACTGAAATTGTTGAGGGTGTAGAAATTTATAGATTAAAGAAAAAAACAGTAAAAGGCTTTACGTGGTATTTAAACTCTAAATTGATTAATAATAAAATCAAAGAAATCCATCAAAGAAATCCAATACAAATTGTTGAATCATCTGAGCTTGGTCTCGCTTTTATAAATAAACTGCCAGATGTCAAATATGTGATACGTCTGCACGGTGGTCATCATTTTTTTTCAGAAAGTGAGAAAAGAAAAATTGATAAATGGAAAGGGTTTCAGGAAAAAAAATCTTTCAAAAAAAGTGATGCATTTATTGCAGTTTCCTATTATGTAAAAAATCATACCGAAAAGTATTTGAGTTACAATAACAAACCACTAGTCTATTTAAGTAACCCTATTGATACAGATTTTTTTAAACCTATAATTGAAAATAGATTAGATAACAGAATTGTTTTTGTTGGGACGGTTTGCGAGAAAAAAGGAATCCGACAGTTGATTCAGGCTTTTCCGTTAGTAAATAAAAAGTTTCCTAATGCTTCATTAGAAATTTATGGAAGAGATTGGTTTTTTCCAGACGGAAGCTCTTACATACAGATGCTTAAAAAAAAGGAACTGCCTCAATTAGGACAATTGGCAAGTCATATTCATTTTCATGGAGCGATTCCTTTTGAAGATATTCCAAAAGCATATTCCAAAGCTGCGGTTTGTGTTTTTCCATCTCATATAGAAACTCAAGGTCTTGTTGCGCCTGAAGCAATGGCAATGGAAAAAGTGGTAGTTTTTACAAAATATGGCTCAGGACCTGAAACTATTGAAGATTATAAAACAGGTTTGTTGTGTGATCCATACAATCCGGCAGATATTGCTGAAAAAATTATATGGTTTCTTTCTAATGCACCAAGAGCAAATGAAATAGGAAAAAAGGCTAGAGAGCTTGTGCTTCAAAAGTATAAAGTTGATGATATAGTAACTCGTACTATTAGTTTTTTTAAAGAACTACAGGATTAACTTTATAAAGCTTTTTGTTTTTTATGTACGAGTTATAAAACCGAGCTCTTCGAAAATAAGGATAAAAGCAGATCTAAAATGAAGTTTCTAATAATTACAAATGTTAATCATATTCAAAAAGGGAATGAGTATTTTGGCTATGCACCTTATGTGAGAGAAATGAATGCTTGGTTGAAATATGTTGATGAGGTTATTATTTTGGCTCCACTGAAAAAAAACAGGATAACAAAAATTGACAGTGCTTATCAACATAGCAAGATTGATTTTAGGAGCGTTTCTAACTTTAGCTTTACTAGTTTAAAAAACAGTTTTTTATCTATTTTCAAAATTCCATTTATCCTTTGGCAGCTGTTTTGGGCGATGAAAGATGCTGATCATATACATTTGCGATGTCCTGGGAATGTTGGATTATTGGGCTGTTTTGTTCAAATGTTTTTTCCAAATAAAATAAAGTCGATAAAGTATGCAGGGAATTGGGATCCTCAAAGTAAACAGCCTTGGACATACCGTTTACAAAAGCATATTTTAGTTAATACTTTTTTGAGCAGGAATATGCAGGTTTTGGTTTACGGAGATTGGGAAAATCAATCTAAAAATATAAGACCATTTTTTACCGCAACTTATTCCGAGTCTGAAAAAGAATTGATCACAAAAAAGAGTTTGGATCAAACAATTGAGTTTGTATTTGTTGGCAGTTTAGTAGAAGGCAAAAATCCTATATATGCTGTTAAGTTGATTGAGCAGCTTGTGAAAAAAGGAAAGAAAGCTGTTTTAAATTTGTACGGAGAAGGTATTGAAAGAAAATCTTTAGAAAATTATATTGCAGCACATCAACTACAAAAAAGTATTTTTCTTCATGGTAACCAAGATAAAGAAACATTAAAAAAAGCCTATCAAAAAAGCCATTTTGTTATTTTACCTTCAAAGAGTGAAGGATGGCCAAAAGCTATTGCAGAGGGAATGTTTTGGGGCTGTATACCTATTGCAACAAAAGTTTCTTGTGTTCCATTTATGCTTAATTATGGGAAAAGAGGAATTGTATTGAATATGAATTTAGAGAAAGATCGGAATCAAATAATTGATTTTTTAGATGAAAAACTTTTTCTGAAAATTAGTAAGAGAGCTGCTGATTGGTCACAGTATTATACAATTGAAATCTTCGAAACAGAACTTAAAAAGGTACTTGCGAAATGAGAATTGTACAAATTGTAGATTCACTGCAAATAGGAGGTGCCGAAAGAATGGCCGTGAATTATGCCAATGCTTTATCAAAAGAAGTGACTTTTTCGGGGTTAATTGTAACTCGAAAAGAAGGACAATTATTTGATCAGATAGATGAAAATGTTTCGTATTTGTTTCTAAACAAAAAGAGCAAACTTGATATTAAAGCTGTTTTAAAGTTAAGAAGGTACATATTAAATAATAGAATTGAAATTATTCATGCGCACAGTACTTCTTTTTTTACAGCAGTTTTAGTAAAATTGACATTGCCCAGAACTAAGATTTTCTGGCACGATCATTTTGGAAATAGAGCTGCTGAATCGAAGAGTAAGAATAAAACATTGATTTTTTGTTCTTTCTTTTTTGCTTCGATTTTTGCAGCAAGCCAGCAATTAGAAGATTGGAGCAAAAAAAA
Source organism: Flavobacterium sp. FlaQc-28 (assembly GCF_044007415.1). Taxonomy (NCBI): domain Bacteria; kingdom Pseudomonadati; phylum Bacteroidota; class Flavobacteriia; order Flavobacteriales; family Flavobacteriaceae; genus Flavobacterium; species Flavobacterium sp. FlaQc-28. Next base: position 23,423 of record NZ_JBIPCM010000011.1, on the reverse strand, counting down.
TATGTTTTGTAAAAACGTTTTTTTCATTCCAAATTTCATCTTAGATACAAAAGATAATTTACAAACAACAAAACTAAAAGGAATTTTAGGCAGACGAATAGTTTTTCTAGCAAATTTAAAAGAACCCAAAAATCACATTCTGATGCTTAAAGCTTTTCAGGATTTAAGATTACAGGAATCAGGATGGACTTTACATTTAATTGGAAAAGATTATTTCGACTCTTATTCAGTTTGTTTAAAGGAGTTTATAAGATTTAATTCATTAGAAAGCTATATTCATTTGTACGGAGAGAGGAACGATATCAAATATATATTATCACAATCTTCAGTTGGAGTTTTGGCTTCGACAAACGAAGGATTCCCAATAACTTTATTAGAGTACGCATCAGAAAAATTGGCGGTTCTTTCTTCAAATATTGGATATTGTTCGCAAATTATTGAAAATGGTTTTAACGGATTGTTATTTGACCCGTTAAACTATTTAGAATTAAAGGATCAGTTAAAATTACTAACTAACGATGAAGCATTGAGAACTACATTAGTAGTAAATTTTTCGAAATCAGCTGTAAAGAAATATTCAAAATCAGCTGTAATCAAAAAAGTAATACAGTTTTATAAAAATTAAATTAATGAAAAGAATCTCATTTTCTTATCTTATTTTAGTCCATGTTATAATTGCATTGATGGTTTTTGTGCTGCCTTTTTTGTCAATGCTTTATGCTCTTTTAATTCCAGTTGTTGGTCTCTTTGTTATTTTTCGAAGTAAGAATAAGAATAACGAAGTTCTTTATGTAAGTGCTTACTTAATAGGCGTTGAAGTTTTTTTGCGAATGACAGGAGGTAATTTCAGTAATGAGTATGTGAAAACGCTGGTTGTTTTTTTTATGTTAACAGGTATGTTTTATAGTACTGTTTCAACTAAATCGTTTGTTTATTTCTTTTATTTGTTGTTGTTATTACCTGGGATTTTCGTTTCTGTAAATACAGCCGATTTTAATATAGATATTAAAAAAGCTTTAGTATTTAATTTATCAGGACCGGTTTGTTTGGCAGTTTCTTCAATCTACATGTATAAAAGAAAAGTTTTGTTTACAGATCTGCAGAATATTATTTTAGTAATGGGACTTCCTATTATTTCAACAGTAGTTTATCTTTTTTTGTATAATCCAAACATAAAAGATGTTGTTACAGGTACACAATCTAATTTTGAAACTTCAGGCGGATTTGGCCCTAATCAGGTTTCTACTATTTTAGGATTAGGAATGTTTGTCTTTTTCGCTCAATTGCTTTTGTTTTCAAAATCAAAAAAGAAAATTATTTTAAATGGAATTCTTCTGATTTTGGTAAGCTATCGAGCAATTGTTACCTTTTCGAGAGGTGGTGTTATTACTGGAATTGCCATGATTGTCTGTCTTATGGTTGTAATTTATTACATCTCGAATTCTCTTGGAAAAGCTAAAGTTGGTTTAGTTGTAATTTTGGCCTGCCTTTTAGGAATAGGTATTTGGGGATATACTATTTCGCAAACCAGCGGATTAATCGAAAAAAGATATGCTAATCAAGATGCTAAAGGAAGACAGAAAACAGATCGATTTGGTGGGAGAGAAGCAGTTATGAGTGCAGATCTTAAAATGTTTTTTGACAACCCCATTACTGGAGTAGGAGCAGGAATGGGAAAAGAATTGCGAAAAGATTCATTAGGACAAGAAGTTGCTTCTCATAACGAAATAACAAGAATGCTAAGCGAACATGGTGTATTTGGCATATTTGGACTTTTGATACTACTTATTACTCCGTTTGTATTATATGTCAACAATCGACAACATCTGTATTTTTTGTCTTTTTTTATTTTTTGGTTTCTTACAATAAATCATGCGGCCATGCGAACAGCAGCTCCTGCATTTATATATGCTTTAACACTTTTATTTGTACAAATAAAACTTCCAGAAAAAACAACACATTTGTAAGATAAAGTTTATGTTTTTGCGGTACATTTGCTTCGAAGTAAAGTTTTTAAATCTGCTAAAAAGTAAATGCCCTCAAATAAAAAAATGCACTTTGAAATTTCAGAACGAAAAGTATTACTTTTTGTTTTTGATATCTTTTTTGTTTTGACAGCTTTATATTTATTAAACAACATTTTTGATTGTAATTATCTTGCTTTTCAAAAAAAGTCCTTCTATCATCCCATAATTCTTATCACTTATCTCTCTGTTTTTGGAGTAGTCTTTGAGATTTATAATTTGCAGGTGGCGAGTAATCCGTTTCAAATATTTAAAAATGTTATTCGAGCGGTCTCAATTACAGTTTTAACTTATATTCTCACGCCGATTTTATCGCCTGAACTTTCAAAACAGCGACTGGTTATCTTAATCTTTTATTTCACAATATTAATTACCGTATTACTGTGGCGCTTTTTTTATGCCTTCTTTTTAGCGTCTCATCGTTTTTCACAAAATGTTGTATTGATATGCGGTCAAAATCAGGTTGAAGAATTGGTTTTAGGACTCGAAAATGTCGATCCGCATTATAAAATTGTAGGTTTCGTTAATTCTGATTCTGTTTCTGAGGAGAATACAGGTTTTCATTACGTAAAAGAAATTAAGAAAAATGAACTAGAAGATTTCGTCGCGAATCACAGTATCTCTGAAATTGTTATTGCATCTCAAAAAACAGATGGAATCAATACCGATTTGTATCAACAGTTGCTCCATTTACTAGAATCTGGAAATAGTATTAGAGAGTATACACAGGTTTATGAAAGTAAAACACAGCGAATACCATTGCATTATATTGCAAGAGACTTCTATCGTTTTTTTCCGTTTAGCCGCAGCAATAGCAATAAATTGTATTTGTCTTTAATCCGTCTTTTAGAATTTGTTTTTTCATTTGCAGGTTTAATAATCTGCATTGTTTTTATACCGTTTATTTCTTTGACCAATTTTTTTGCAAATAAAGGAAGTCTGTTTTATACGCAAGAACGAGTAGGAAAAAATGGAACCGTTTTTAAAATTTACAAATTTAGAACCATGGTTGAGGCTCAAGAAATGCAAAGCACAGTTTTTGCAGTTTCAAATGATGAACGGATAACTCCATTTGGTAAATTTATGCGTAAATCAAGGATTGATGAATTGCCGCAGTTTATCAATATTATAAAAGGAGATATGGCAGTAATTGGTCCAAGACCAGAAAGACCTTTTTTTGTTAAGGAAATCGCTCAAATAATGCCTTTTTATGAAACGCGTCATGTTATAAAACCGGGTCTTACTGGCTGGGCACAAGTTAATTATTCTTATGGAGAATCTATAGACGAGAGTTTGATAAAACTGCAGTATGATTTATACTATATTAAACACCGAAGTATTTTTCTAGATTTAAGTATCACTTTCAAAACTATAACTACCGTTTTATTTTATCGCGGACAATAATTAGATTATTATCGGGATGCGTTTTTTGTTTCTTATCGCAACTCGAACCAGCACAAAACCACTTGTAATTATCATTGGTAAAACAATTAAAAAATGTGCTTTATTGATTAGGAAAATTGCATAAACAATCAAGAAGATTAAATGTAAAATCGCAAATCGGTAAGTCCATCTTTTGTTTTTTGCAATTGAAAAAAGAATTAAAATCAATAATAGCGGACTAAACAGCAATACATTGTAATTCATTGCCAGTTCTTGGTGAAATGAATAAAAGCCCATTACAACAAAAAATACTCCTATTAAAGACAAAATGAATAAATAGATTTTATCAACAATTTTGTTATGAGCTAAAACGACAAAACCTAAAATAATTATATAAGTATAAATATTATTCCACCATGAGGATGGTGTTTCTTTTTCAAAACTCAAAAGAGTTTGGCTCTCTTTTGCTAAAGGATGATTTTGAAAAGTAGTTTTCGCTAAACTATTTTTTAATTCAAAAGGCAGAAAAATTTTGGTTCCCAATTGATCAACTTTAGTTCCAAAAATAATGCTAGTTCCTAATTGATCATAAAAATGACCATTAAAATAAGGGAATAAAATAGAACGATATGTTTTATCTGTGTCCTCTTTCTTAACGATAACATTTCCATTTAAAGTTGAGTTGATAATATCAACCACCATCGAAGTACAATTTTTATCAATGAACTTGTAGGTATAATAACGCTCTTCAGATAATAGAACAGAATTTAGTTTATCAAAAAGTTTTTGTTTTAAATCTTGAGAAATAAGAAGCTCTTGCTCAAAAACACTTCGTTTGTCCTCATTGTATTCGTTTAGAAATTCTGAAAAAGAATGTGTAATTACAAAATACTGTAAATCACCTTTCGCAAATTTTGCTACAAAGTTTGGAGTTCTAAAATCAAAAGCGCCAAAATTGTAAACAACATCAATATTGTTGGCAGGATCAGCTATCCGAATCGCAGTATGTCCAAAATAAGAATAGGTTTCATTACCTAAACCACAAGTAATCACACTTACTTTAGCATCTTTCGATAAAGGAATATTTTGGCTGTAACCAATAAAACTTAGTAATAATAGTAAACTAAAAAGTGTTTTTTTGAAAAGGACATTTTTCATGATTTAAAATTTTAAAAAGTTGAACGGTTTGAGAAAATTATCTAAAGATACCTAAATCTACTTTTAGTGAAAAAATATTTGAGTATAAAGCTGCGCTTTGATTTCCTAAATCGGTTAAAGCATAATCTATCTGAATGCCTTTGTATTTGAAACCCAGTCCAATATTAGGCTGAAAATTTAATTTTTCAGTATTATCTAATTGCATTACATTTTGAAAGTTTCCAGCACCGGCTCTTAGAAAAACCAGATTAGTGTAGCCAAATTCAAAACCAATTGCGGGATCAATACTAACAATTTTTGATGAAATAATATCATTTGTCTGCTCAAAGCGCATATTTAAATTGGCCGCCGCCATAAGACTGTAATCATTATGGAATTCAAATTTTTTAGAAACTCCTAATTGCGCTTTTGGCAAAGTAATTTCAGTACTTTCTGGTAATTCATTGTTTTCGCCCGGAATAGCATTTGCAATTTTGGCATATTCATCTTCATCAATATTCCAGACATTATAAGTAGTAGTAATATCGCGAAGCATTAAACCAAATTTCCAATTATTGCGTTCGAATTGCAATCCCACATCAAAACCAAAACCCCAAGAATTTGCAAATTTTCCAATAATTCGTCTAATTATTTTTGCGTTAACACCATATTGGAACCCGTCAACAGGCAGTTTTCTGGCATAAGAAAAAGTAAAACCATAATCAGCCGTAGAAAATAAACGAATTCGATTATAATCAATATTTCCCTGATTATCGATTAACTGTGTTGTGTCAAGAATATCATCAACACCAAAACGAATCATCGAAATTCCCCAAGCACTTTGATCATCAATTGGGCTTGCATAACCTATAAAATCATATTGAGCAATATTGGCAAAATAGCTGGCATGCATCAATGAAATCTGATGATCTTCTAGATGCGTTAAACCAGCAGGATTCCAATAAACCGCATTAACATCATTTGTAGACGCAGTAACAGCACTCGACATTCCTAACGCCGCCGCATCGACACCAATATTCATAAACTCATTCGAGTATTTTCGAACAGTTTGTGCATACTGAGAAGTAAAACTCCAAAATAGTAAAAACGCTAAAAGTTTCTTCAACTGATATTTTTTTGCAGACGAGAGCCTGTTTTTATTTTTTTTCAAAAATATGATAATTTATGCATCTAATTTCTTCGTTTCGAGAAATATTGATCAAGCTTTAATTTGTATTAAAAAACAATTGTAAAAACACGTTTTTCATGGACATATTATGCTAAATTTGTTGACCAAGATTATCAAAATTTATAAAACATGAATATTAAAAAGCACATTCCAAATTTAATTACATTAATTAATCTTTTTTGTGGTTGTATAGCTGTTGTCTTTATTTCTAAAGCTAATTATGAAATGGCTTTTTATATGGTTTGTTTAGGAATCTTTTTTGACTTTTTTGATGGTTTTTTTGCCAGATTATTTAAAGTTTCGAGTCCGCTTGGACTTCAATTAGATTCACTTGCAGATATGGTAACCAGTGGTGTTGCTCCAGGATATGTAATGTATTCTTTGTTTGTAAAAAGTGCACATCCACATGATATAATTGGATCCGAGTTTATTCCTTTTTTAGGATTTATTGTAACATTAGGCTCTTGCTACCGTTTAGCAAATTTTAATATTGATACAAGACAAACAGATTCTTTTATAGGTTTGCCAACACCAGCAAATGCTCTTTTTATTTTGAGTCTCCCTTTGGTTCTTAAATTTTCAGATTCTTTAATGCTGTTAGAAATTCTGAGTAATCAATGGGTTTTGCTTGCAATTACTTTATGCAGTGCCTATATTTTGAATGCCGAAATTCCGTTATTTTCTTTAAAATTCAAGAAATTCAATCTTAAAGATAATGCATTGCAAGTTGGATTTTTAGTTATTTCTTTGGTATTACTTTTATTGTTTCAATTTGGAGCGGTTCCCTTAATCATTATTTTTTATGTGCTATTATCGATCATAAATAATATGTTTTTGAAAAAGTAGTTTTATTCGAATGGCAAGAAAAACGACACGACGAACTTCTTACACACGAAAAACGAAACCTGCCAGATCTGTTTTTAGTAAATTATTCCGTTTCATTATATTTAGTTTTTTAGGATTAATTTTCATTGGAACAATTTATCATTATCGTTCAGGATTGGCTTATTATTTAGGTTTTAAGTCAGATAAAGTTTTAGAAGAAGATGCGGTAGATAAACACCTTTCAGACGTTAGAAATATTCAAGTTCTTGAAAATCATAAAGGAAAGGTAATTGGAATTGATGTTTCTGAATTTCAAGGAACTGTCGATTGGGATGAGGTTGAGATTCTAGAAGAAAAATACCCTGTGCAATTTGTTTTTATTCGTGCAACAGCAGGAAATGACAGAGTTGACAGGCAGTTTAAATACAATTGGGAAGAAGCTAAAAAAAATAAAATCATACGAGGTGCTTATCACTATTATCGCCCGAATGAAAATTCTATAGAGCAAGCAGATCTTTTTATAAAAACAGTAAAGTTGAAAAAAGGCGATTTACCGCCGGTTCTTGATATCGAAAAGCTTCCAAAAAATCAATCTATTGATAGTTTAAAAAAAGGATTAAAGCGCTGGCTTAACAAAGTAGAAGCACATTATCAAGTTCGCCCTATCATTTACTCAGGAGAACGGTATTACTCAGATTTTTTAAAAGAAGAATTTGGAGAATATTTATTTTGGATCGCCAATTACAACTTTTATAGAGAAAAAATTGATGAAGAATGGCTGTTTTGGCAGTTTACAGAAAAAGCTTCTCTGCCGGGAATAAAACATCGTGTAGATGTGAATATTTATAATGGTGATTTAGAACAGCTGCAGTTTATTACAGTTGATTGACATTGATCAGTTCTTAAAAAAAACTGATCAATGATTACTTTTTTAAGAACTGATCACTAAAGACCTGAACACTTAATACTATAAATTAGAATTCCAATTTCTTTTTACGAAGTTCGAAGTTTTGTCCAAGATATACACGGCGAACCATTTCGTCTTCAACAAGTTCTTCTGGAATTCCTGCTTTTAGGATTCCTCCTTCAAACATTAAATATGTTTTATCGGTAATTGCTAAAGTTTCCTGAACGTTGTGGTCAGTAATTAAGATTCCGATATTTTTGTTCTTTAATTGTGCCACAATTCTCTGAATATCTTCAACCGCAACAGGGTCAACTCCAGCGAAAGGTTCATCAAGCAAAATAAATTTGGGATCTGTTGCTAATGCGCGAGCAATTTCGGTACGACGACGCTCACCTCCAGAAAGTAAATCACCTCGATTCGTGCGAATATGTTCTAAACTGAATTCTTCAATTAAGCTCTCCATCTTAGCATATTGTTCTTCCTTAGAAAGTTTTGTCAGCTGCAAAACACTCAAGATATTGTCTTCAATACTTAACTTTCTAAAAACAGATGCTTCTTGTGCCAAATAGCCAATTCCTTGCTGAGCACGTTTGTACATCGGGTAATCAGTAATGTTCAAATCGTCAAGATAAATATTTCCTGAGTTTGGTTTTACCAATCCTACGATCATGTAAAAAGAAGTTGTTTTTCCAGCACCATTTGGTCCCAAAAGTCCAACGATTTCTCCTTGATTTACTTCAACAGAGATTCCTTTTACAACACTACGGCCTTTATACGTTTTGATTAAATTATCGGCTCTTAGCTTCATTTTTTTTAATTAGATAATATGTCAATTTGATAATGAGATGATTACATCTCCAATGGGCAAAATAAAGGAAAATAAATCAATAGGATAAATGAATTAACATATTGTCAAGAAAATTATCTAATTGACTAATTGTCTCATTTTCTAATTGCCCTGCTCTTCAAGAGCTTCCCAAAACTCGTAAGCTCTTCTTAAATGCGGGATTACAATTGTTCCTCCAACAAGAGTTGCAATTCCCATCGCTTCCATCATTTCTTCCTTTGTAACGCCTTCTTTATGACTTGTTTCTAGATGATATTTTACACAATCATCACAACGCAAAACTGCAGATGCTACTAATCCTAAAAGTTCTTTGGTTTTTACATCAAGAGCTCCTGGCGCATAAGCATTAGTGTCAAGATTAAAAATTCGCTTTACAATTTTGTTGTTATCAGCAAGCAGTTTTTCGTTCATTTTAGAACGGTAGTCGTTGAATTCTTGAATAATATCAGACATTCTCTTTCAATTTATTTTTATAAACAATTTTAGATATTAGAATACTTACTTCGTAGATGATTAACATTGGTATAGCTACAATTGTTTGGCTCACTACATCTGGCGGAGTAACAATTGCGGCTACGATTAGAATGATAACAACAGCGTATTTCCAATATTTTCTTAAAAAATCAGGGGTTACTAAACCTAATTTAGTTAAGAAATAAATGATAATTGGCAGTTCAAAAAACAATCCGCTCGCCAGAATACTCGTTTTTACCATTCCCATATAAGATTCTATTGTAAACTGATTTACAACCATTTTACTTATAGAGAAAGTAGCGACGAAATTCACTGACATTGGTATTACAACATAATAACCAAATATTACTCCTAAAAAGAAAAGTAACGAAGAGGTAAATATAAAAACCTTCGCATTTTTTCTTTCTTTTTCATACAATGCAGGACTGATGAATTTCCAAACTTCACATAAAATATAAGGAAAACTTAAAATAAAACCAGCCAAAAGACACATCCATACAAAAATATTAACCTGTCCTTCCATTTCTGTATTCTGAATAATGAAATTCAATTCAGTAATACAAATGCTGTCAGCAAATCCTAATTGATGAGATAAGTCGCAAAACCATTGATAAGTGAAAAAAGTAGGTCTTGTTGGACCTAGAATAATTTCATCAAACAAATAATCACTAATAAAATAAGTAACAAATGCCATAATACATATAGCAAAAGTACTTCTAACTAATAACCATCTTAGTTCTTCAAGATGATCTAAAAATGACATTTCGCCAAGATTTTTCTTTGCCATTATACGATTCCTTCTTTTAAAATGTCATGTAAATGCAGTACTCCTTTGTATTCGCCGTTGTCTGCAACGATAAGCTGTGTTATAGAAAAATCTTCTAGAATATTTAAGGCGTCAACAGCCATAGTTTCTGAAGATACTAATTTTGGGTTTTTAGACATAATGTCTTTAGCAGTCAAATCTGCAATAGAATCTCTGTCGTTCAGCATTCTTCTAATGTCTCCATCAGTGATAATGCCTACGATTTTGTCATTTTCAATAACTGCTGTAACTCCTAGCCTTTTTTCAGAGATTTCAAAAATTACCTTTTTAACAGACGTTTCAGGAGTTACCATTGGTTTTAACGAATGCTCAATCATATCTTTTACGCGAAGCAGTAATTTTTTACCCAAAGCACCTCCCGGATGATAAACCGCAAAATCTTCAGGTTTAAAATCACGCATTTCCATAAGGCATACAGCAAGTGCGTCTCCCATTACAAGTTGTGCAGTAGTGCTGTTTGTTGGAGCTAGATTAATAGGGCAGGCCTCAGTATCTACAGTAGTATTTAAAACATAATCAGAACCTTTGGCTAAAGCCGAAGTTATATTTCCTGTAATTGCGATTAAAGTATTTCCGAAGCGTTTTAATAACGGTACTAGTACTTTAATTTCAGGGCTGTTGCCGCTTTTTGAAATGCAAATAATGATGTCTTCATTTTGTATCATTCCTAAATCGCCGTGAATTGCCTCTGAAGCATGCAGGAACATAGAAGGCGTTCCGGTAGAGTTGAAAGTAGCAACCATTTTTTGAGCAATAATGGCGCTTTTTCCTATGCCGGTAACGATTAAACGACCTTTAGTTTCATATATGCGCTGGGTTGCTTCGAAGAAATTTTCATCAAGAAAATCGATTAACTTTGTAATTGCTTCACTTTCAGAGAGTATGGTTTTTTTGGCAATCGCCAATATATTTTCTTTTGTGATCAAAACAGAATATTTAAAATTTGTATGTATAAAAGAAAGTTGTATCTTTATGTGTTGCAAATTTATACAAAAATATCCATTTAAATAAAGAATGAATTCAAACGAAATTGAAATACATAAGGAATTAAAGAAGTATTTCGGCTTTAGCCAATTTAAAGGCTTGCAAGAGCAAGTCATTACGAGTATTTTAGATAAAAAGAATACTTTTGTAATTATGCCTACTGGCGGAGGAAAGTCTCTTTGTTATCAATTACCCGCTTTAATTCAGGAAGGAACAGCCATTGTTGTATCTCCTTTAATTGCTTTGATGAAAAATCAGGTAGATGCGATTCGAAGCCTTTCTTCAGAAAACGGAATTGCACATGTACTGAATTCCTCACTTACTAAAACAGAAATTGCACAAGTTAAAAAAGACATTTCGTCTGGATTGACTAAACTCTTGTATGTAGCTCCAGAATCTTTAACAAAAGAAGAATATGTTACTTTTCTGCAAAGTGTACCCATTTCATTTGTTGCTATCGATGAAGCACATTGTATTTCAGAATGGGGTCATGATTTTAGACCAGAATACCGGAATCTTAGAAACATAATTAAACAATTGGGTAAAGTTCCTATTATTGGACTTACCGCTACTGCCACACCAAAGGTACAAGAAGATATCTTGAAGAACTTGGATATGGTGGATGCAAATACTTTTAAAGCTTCGTTTAACCGACCTAATTTATATTACGAAGTACGTACAAAAACTAAAAATATTGAGTCGGATATTATTCGATTTATCAAACAACATAAAGGTAAATCAGGAATTATTTACTGTTTGAGCCGTAAAAAAGTAGAATCGATTGCTGAGGTTTTACAAGTAAACGGAATAAGTGCTGTTCCTTATCATGCAGGTTTAGATGCAAAAACGAGAGCAAAACATCAAGATATGTTTTTGATGGAAGATGTTGATGTAGTTGTTGCAACAATTGCTTTTGGAATGGGAATTGATAAACCCGATGTTCGTTTTGTAATTCACCACGATATTCCAAAATCATTAGAAAGTTATTACCAAGAAACAGGCCGCGCAGGTCGTGACGGCGGCGAGGGACATTGTTTGGCATATTACTCTTATAAAGATGTAGAGAAATTAGAAAAATTTATGTCTGGTAAGCCAGTTGCTGAACAAGAAATTGGTTTTGCCCTTTTGCAGGAAGTTGTTGCTTATGCAGAAACCTCAATGTCACGCCGTAAATTTTTACTCCATTATTTCGGAGAAGAATTTGACAGTGAAACTGGTGAAGGTGCAGATATGGATGACAATGTTCGTAATCCTAAAAATAAAGTTGAAGCCAAAGATCAAGTGGTTAAATTGCTTGAAATTGTTCGCGATACTAAACATATATATAAGTCAAAAGAAATTGTCTTCACTTTAATTGGTCGTGTCAATGCCGTTATAAAAGCGCATAAAACAGATACGCAGTCTTTTTTTGGTTCAGGTTCAGATCATGACGAGAAATATTGGATGGCTTTGCTTAGACAAGTTTTAGTAAGCGGTTATTTGTCAAAAGATATTGAAACTTATGGCGTAATAAAAATCACGAAACAAGGTTTAGATTTTATCAAAAAACCAGTTTCATTCCTGATGTCAGAAGACCATGAATACAGTGAGGCTGATGATGAAGCTATTGTTGCGTCATCAAAATCATTAGGTACTGCCGATGAAGTTTTAATGGGAATGCTGCGTGAACTGCGCAAAAAAGTGGCTAAAAAATTAGGTGTTCCACCATTTGTTGTTTTTCAGGATCCTTCGCTTGAAGATATGGCTTTAAAATATCCAATTTCATTAACTGAATTGTACAACATTCACGGAGTAGGTGAAGGGAAAGCTAAAAAATACGGTGGTGAATTTGTTACGCTTATCAGCAGATATGTTGAGGATAATGATATTATTCGTCCAGACGATTTAGTGGTAAAATCTACCGGAGTAAATTCTGCCAACAAATTATATATTATTCAGAATATTGACAGAAAATTGCCTTTAAGCGATATTGCTTCTGCAAAAGGACTTTCGATGGATGCTTTAATTAAAGAAATGGAGCAAATTGTATATTCGGGTACAAAACTGAATATCAAATATTGGGTTGATGATATGCTCGATGATGATCAGCAAGAAGAAATTCATGATTATTTCATGGAATCAGAATCAGACAAAATCGAAGATGCCCTAAAAGAATTCGACGGTGATTATGATATTGATGAATTACGTTTAATGCGTATTAAGTTTATCAGTGAAGTAGCTAACTAGTTATAAGTTAAATATAAAATGAAAAATGTGAGATGTTAAATATATTTTGATCATCTCACATTTTTCATTTTACATCTTACTCAGAATAAATCTCTCCCCGATGTGGTTTCAAAGCATCCCTAACCGGAATCATATTTTCATCGGTTACCACCATAAAAGCTATGGCATACATATCGTCTATAATTTTAAATCCCGTAATATTTAAAGGAAGTTTTTCGATTGTGATATATTCTTTTAAATGAATTTCGTGATGTTCGGCCGTTTTTGCAGAAGCGGGGCCGCGAAAATCCCAGATTAGTTTTATTTTTCTAGACATTTTTTTTAAGGTGCAAAGGTTCAGAGTTGCAAAGGTACAAAGTCTATTTTGAAAAAAAAGGTTCTGAGGTTCTGAGATGCTAAGGTTCTGAGTTTTTTCTGTAGAGAAGAACTGCAGTGCGTCTAACTGTTCTAAAGAGAAATCCTTTTTAATCCAAATAATCTGTGGCTAAAAATAAATAGTAAAGATTTTAGGAAGAGAAAATTTGATGCGTACTTTGAGGTTAATTATATAAAGTCAGTTCAAAATAGTACTTTTGCATCTTCTTTTCATAGAAAGAAAAGCTAATAGAATAAATAAGATACAATGCCAAGAGAACTTTTACTTCAGGTAACTCCAGAAATTGCTGCAAACGAATTGCTGCTTAAAGATTATTTGTCTAAACAAATTAAAGTTTCTCCACAAGAAATTCAGCATATTACAATTTTAAAACGTTCAATTGATGCGCGTCAAAAAGCGATAAAAATCAATTTGAAAGTTATCATATATTTAAAGGGTGAACCTTTTCAGGAAACTAAAATTGAGCTTCCTATATATAAAGACGTTTCTTCTGCACAAGAAGTCATTGTTGTTGGTGCAGGTCCAGCAGGGCTTTTTGCCGCTTTACAATTAATTGAATTGGGTTTGAAACCAATTGTACTGGAACGAGGAAAAGATGTTCGAGGACGCCGACGTGATTTAAAAGCAATAAATGTTGAACATATAGTAAATGAAGATTCAAATTATTGTTTTGGAGAAGGCGGAGCAGGAACCTACTCTGACGGCAAATTATATACGCGATCTAAAAAACGCGGTGACGTTACAAGGATTTTAGAACTTCTGGTTGCTTTTGGCGCTTCAGAAGATATTTTGATTGAAGCACATCCGCATATTGGGACTAATAAACTGCCGAAAATTATTGAAGATATTCGAAATAAAATCATTGAGTTTGGTGGTCAAGTTTTGTTTGATACGCGAGTAACTGATATTTTAGTAAAAAACAATGAAGTCGAGGGAATTGTAACCCAAAATGGAGATAAAATTCTAGCTAATAAATTAATATTAGCAACGGGGCATTCAGCACGAGATATTTTTGAATTATTAGATAAAAAGAAAATTTTAATCGAAGCAAAACCTTTTGCTTTAGGAGTTCGTGCAGAACATTCACAGGAATTAATCGATAGTATTCAATACAGCTGTGATTACCGAGGTGAACATTTGCCGCCGGCTCCGTATTCGATTGTAAAGCAAGTAAACGGTCGTGGAATGTATTCGTTTTGTATGTGTCCAGGTGGAGTAATTGCACCTTGTGCAACAAGTCCGGGCGAAGTGGTTACAAATGGATGGTCGCCATCGAAACGAGATCAAGCAACAGCAAATTCAGGAATTGTAATTGAGTTGAAGTTAGAAGATTTTAAACCTTTTGCAAAATTTGGTGCTCTAGCAGGAATGGAATTTCAAAAAAGTATTGAACAAAAAGCATGGCATCTTGCCGGACAGACTCAAAAAGTTCCAGCACAAAGAATGGTTGACTTTACACAAAATAAAGTTTCTGCGGATATTCCAAAAACGTCATATGTTCCAGGAACTACTTCAGTTGAAATGGGACAAGTTTTTCCGGGATTTTTATCGCAGATTTTGCGTGAAGGTTTTAAAGAGTTTGGTAAATCAATGCGAGGTTACTTGACCAATGAAGCAATTTTACATGCACCAGAAAGCAGAACTTCATCGCCAGTCAGAATTCCACGAGATGCTCAGACTTTAGAGCATTTGCAAATAAAAGGATTGTATCCGTGTGGCGAAGGAGCAGGTTATGCAGGAGGAATTATTTCTGCAGCAATCGACGGAGAAAAATGTGCTTTAATGATTGCCGAAACATTGAAATAATTGCTTGTTTTTTAGTGCTATAAAAAATGTTGAGATAGATGTTTTTTGCTTTAACGCATTTTAGGTTCGTTTATAAGTGGTTTGATAAGATATTTTAGGTAGAAAAAACATATTGGATTATTTTTTTTGTAGTAAATAAACCATAGTTTTGAATAGTTAATTTAGTAATTATTTCGATTCTTTAAATCCTAATTTTAATGAGCAGTTTTTTCTCTAATTTGTTTAATAGAAATAACGACCCCAAATCGATTGTTTCTTTTGATGTTTTATACGAAGTTTATTCTCATTTATACCACGAATCCAGCAGATTGAATTTTAAGATGAAAGGAATTCATGACACTGTTTCTGTAACCTTATATTCTGTTCCAGATTCATTTGATCATGATGAGGGAAAAGCAGAAATCAAAAAAGCGGGTTTTAATAATGCATACGAAATTTTAAATGAGGTATATAAAAAGGTAAATATAGGACCGCTTTCAGATGAAGAGATAAAGGAAGGATTGAATTATTACTACATTCACATCGAATTTTTCTCGAAACCTGCTCCAGAAACGAAAAAACATTTGAAGCATGTTTTAAATAATTTCATTGTTTTCTTTTGTTGTACAGACAGCATTGAAACAAACGATTTTAAATTACTGTATAATAACAGTTATTTTTATGATTATACACGCGGACTTTTAGAACTTAAAGCAGTCGATATAAAAGAACCTGCTAATGAAATTCAGAAAATAGGTTTTAAAGATTTTGAAATTGTTTTGCAGGGTATTTGCGAATATTTAGGAGCCGAAATACCTGCAACAGTAGCAAAACCTTCAACAGAAAGTCTAATAGCTGAAAGTACTTCGGTTGAGCATTTTCAAGAATTTTTACGATTGATTTCGAGAGGCGAAATGAAAGACGAATTATTAGAAGATCAAGCAAGGACTCTTTTTGAAGCTTATGAGGAAGGAGTTGAGGACTATGATTACGATGATGAGTTTGATTTTTTCGAAGGAATAAACAGTTGGCAAAGCGACTGGAAGTTTGATGCAGAAGAAGCTGAAGCCATAGTGTCTGATTTGATTGATCAAGATTTTAAATTTGATTATCCTGAAGAAACTTATAGTCACGATTTGTTTCCTTATATACAAAAAGAGTTGGCAAAGCAAGAATTAGAGTTAATGAGTTACGATACAAAAGGAGATAGTTATCTGTTTTTTGTTGCCAACAAAAATGAAGTTGATAGAATTTTAGAATTATCAGAATTAACTAAAATCGAAATTGATCAATTGTAAAGTATATTTTTCACCACGAATTCACAAATTTTATTTTAAATAATTCATGGATTTGTGGCGAAAAAAAAATTAAGGAATCAAAATTATTTTTCCAGTGCTTTTTCTGCTTTCTAAGAAATCGTGCGCCAATTTACCTTCTGATAGTTTAAAAGAAGTTGGCTCAGCAAGTGTAATTTTTCCTTCGATTATCCAGGTAAATAATTGATTGGCTCTTTTTATTCTTTCTTCCTTAGAGTTTAAATAACTCCACAAATCACCTCCAGTTAAAGTTTTAGAGCTGTCCATTAACATTCTTGGATTTACAAATTCAGGATCTCCACCCGCCATTCCGAAGAAAACAACTTGACCACATTCTTTCGTAACTTCAAAACTTTCCATTAAAGTACTTCCAATACTGTCGTAAACGACATCGACACCTTTTGGGATTATTTTAAAAAGATCTGATTTCCAATTCTCATTATATAGTAAAACATGATCTACTCCTTGTTTAATTGCTGTTTTTGCTTTTTCTGCAGATGAGGTTAGACCGATAACATTCGCACCCAGCAATTTACTGATCTGTGTTAAAAGCTGACCAACACCTCCGGCAGCAGCATGAATTAGAACAGTTTCGCCTTTTGTGGTTTTATGGCTGTCGGTTGCTAAATAATGTGCAGTCAAGCCTTGCAGTAAAACAGCAGCAGCGGTTTCAAAAGAAATATCGTCTGGCAAAGGAATAACATGATTTGTATTAACGGAAACTAATTCAGCATTAGCAAAAGGAACATCGGCAAAAGCTACACGATCTCCTATTTTATAATCTGAATTATTTGAATCAACAACAATTCCTGCACCTTCATAACCAGCAATAAAAGGCGGATTTCCTTTTAAATGGTAATTTCCCTTTCGTCTGTAAACATCCGCAAAATTTAATCCGATAGCCTTCATTTCGACAAGAATTTCATCGTTCTTTAATTGTGGATTCGGAATTTCAAGATATTCTAAAACATCTGAATTTCCAAAAGTAGAGAAGGTAAGTGCTTTCATTTTAAACTTATTTAAGGATGTAAAGTTCGGAAAAAATCAAAAGAAAAAGTCTCAGAATATTTGAGGCTTTGATTTATTTTCTCTCAGTCGTTCCCAATAGTTATCTATATAAAAGGATTATTAAGATTTTTTTGAGGATGAATTGTAGTTAAAATGATTAAGAATAAAAAAAGCACAACAGAATGTTTTGTGTTAAATAATTGATTGGTAGTATTTTCAATAAAAATATGTAACTTAGAGATCAGAAAAGTGTGATTTATATTGAAATGGGATTTGTTGCTGATGTGCATTTTTCATGCTTAAATTAAAATTTTAAAGATTTAGAATTTTTAGCAATCTGTGCAAATAGGCATGAATATTGAGAAAGTGCTGTTTGTAGAAGAATTTTGATTTTCGAGAACAAAAAAATATTAATCTAAAAAAAACATCTTTATGAAAAAACTTACACTTGCAGTCATTTCAGTTTTAACCTTATTACTTACTTCATGTATGGCATCAAAAGAGAGTAAAAGCACAGCGAATATTTATGATACAACTTGGGAATTAGAATATATTTCGGGGCCTAGAATTGCTTTTGAAGGTTTGTATCCAAATAAAAAGCCACAAATTACTTTTGATCAGAAAGAAACCAAAGTTTTTGGTAATAATGGATGTAATGGTTACAGTGCGCCGTATACTTTAAACGGAAAATCGCTGACTTTTGGAGAACCGGGGCCTACTACAATGATGTTTTGTGAAGGCGGCGGTGAACAGCAATTTTTACAGCAGATGAGAAAAATTACAAGTTACTCTGTTGATAAAGATGGAAAATTAAATTTAATTCAAGGCGATGTGCCAATGATGAGATTTAAAAAAGTAGCTAAACAATAGTTTTAAAAGGGCATAAAAAAGGGGAAATTAAAAATCATTTCCCCTTTTTTATGCCCTTTTTTTATTTCTTCTTTAGTTTGTCTTTAAAAACTTTTTCAAATTTTTCCAGTTTAGGCTGAATCACCATTTTGCAATAGGGTTGATTCTTGTTGTTTGAATAATAATTTTGATGATAATCGTCAGCTTTATAAAAAGCTTTGAAAGGTTCAATCTTAGTTACAATAGGATTATTGTAAACTTTTGCTTTGTTCAATTCGGCAATAATAGATTCAGCCGCTTTTTTCTGCTCAGTATTTTTGTAAAAAATCACAGATCTATATTGTGTTCCAACATCAGCACCTTGTCTGTTTAGTGTAGTTGGATCATGGACAGTAAAAAATACTTTGAAGATTTCGTTTAAGTCTGTTACATTTTTGTTGAATGTAATTTGAACTACTTCTGCATGACCAGTTGTACCTGTACAAACTTCTTCATAAGTAGGATTTGCATTTTTTCCACCAGAAAACCCAGAAACAACAGATTTTACGCCATCTAGATTTTCGTAAACAGCTTCAACACACCAGTAACATCCTCCGCCAAGTGTAATAGTATCTAGATTCGAAGCTTTTTTAGTTTGTGAAAATCCGTTTAAGGTTAGAGCAAAAAGGAAGATTAAAATTGTATTTTTCATTTTTCAGTTTATTTGTTGTCAGGAATAAAATCTAGAGCAATCGAATTCATGCAATAACGTTTTCCAGTGGGAGCGGGGCCATCATCAAATAAATGTCCTAAGTGTCCTCCGCAGCGACCGCAAAGTGCTTCGATTCTTTCCATTCCAAGTGAATTATCATTTTTGTATACCACACTTTTTTTGTTGTCTTGCTCAAAAAAACTTGGCCAGCCGCAGCTGCTTGCGAATTTTGCACCAGATCTAAAAAGTTTGTTTCCACATGAAGCGCAGTAATAAGTTCCTTTTTCATCAGTATTCCAATATTTTCCAGTAAAAGGCCTTTCAGTGTCAGCTTCGCGCATAACCGCATAAACATCTTCAGGAAGTACTTTTTTCCATGCCCCATTACTCACATTTAATTTAGTTGTGTCAGTATTTGAATAGTATGGATTTCCGGGTTTGCTGATTTTATTTTCCATAGCAGTAACAGTTTTTGTAGTTTGTTTTTTAGTATTTTGCCCGCATGCCTGTAAAATAAAAAGTGGAATTAAAAAGCAAAGACTAAGAATTTGTTTTTTTGTTTTCATTTTTTTAAAGCTTTAATTCTGTTTCTTTTCAAAGATACAACTACATTTTTCCATCAAATGTCGTGTATTTTACAATTCAGATATATTTAAGTATGTTTTAACTTTTTATTATCTACGTAAAACTCAGCAATACAGTTTTTAAATCTTATTTTTAAAGGATTTTTAAAGAAAAGGCAATATACATTGTATTGTAAGTCAGTATTTTGTATGGATTCGAGGCAAGTTAAACTTTTCACAATGTCTGCTGAGATTTTTAAGCCATTTCTTTTTTCGTATTTTTGTTTGATTAATGCGCCATATGACAGAAGAAAACGTAATATTAGTTAACCAAAATGATGAGCAGATTGGTTTGATGCCAAAATTAGAAGCTCATGAAAAAGCTGTTTTACATCGAGCTTTTTCAGTTTTTATTTTAAATAATAAAAATGAAATGATGCTGCAGCAGCGTGCACATCATAAATACCATTCTCCATTACTCTGGACTAATACATGCTGCAGTCACCAGCGTGAAGGTGAAACCAATATAGAAGCCGGAAGTCGAAGGCTGTTTGAAGAAATGGGTTTTAAAGCGGAGCTGAAAGAATTATTTCACTTTATATATAAAGCACCTTTCGATAACGGTTTAACAGAGCACGAACTTGATCATGTAATGATTGGGTATTATAATGAAGAGCCTTTAATAAATCCAGATGAAGTAGAAGACTGGAAATGGATGAAAATAGAAGATGTTAAAGCTGATATTGAAAAACAGCCTGAACTTTATACCGTGTGGTTTAAGATAATTTTTGATGAATTTGATCATTATCTCGAAGATCACAAATTATAACCAAAGCTAACCAAACCTAAATGAGAGTAACCATATCAAGAAAAGCACATTTTAATGCTGCACATCGATTGCATAGGAAAGATTGGACATTAGAAAAGAACACTGCTGTTTTTGGAAAATGTAATAATCCCAATTTTCATGGTCATAATTATGGTTTAACAGTAAGTGTTACAGGTAAAATTGATCCAGAAACTGGTTTTGTTTTAGATGTGAAAGTATTAGCGGATATTATACTTGAAGAAGTAGAAGTTCCGTTTGATCACAAAAATCTGAATCTGGATGTTCCAGAATTTCAAGATTTGAATCCAACCGCAGAAAATATTGCTGTTGTGATATGGAATAAAATTAGAAAAAGAATTCAGCCTGATTTTGATTTAGAAATCGTGCTTTATGAAACAGATCGCAATTTTGTAACTTATAAAGGAGAATAATAAATGTCATTAAAAATAGGAGATATAGTTCCGAATTTTACTGCAAAAGATAATCACGGGGATATTTTTGAAAGCCAGAGTGTTTTAGGCCGCAAGCCTTTAGTGATTTATTTTTATCCAAAAGATAATACACCTGGTTGTACAACTGAAGCTTGCAGTTTTAGAGATCAATATGAAGATTTTGCAACTTTAGGTGCAGAAGTAATTGGTATTAGCAGTGACAGTGTAAAATCACATCATAAATTTGCAGATAAACACCAACTGCCTTTCATCTTACTTTCAGATCAAGATAAAAAACTGCGTCATCTTTTTGGTGTTCGTAACAACTTGTTTGGTCTTTTGCCAGGACGTGTTACTTATATTATTGATCGAAATGGTGTTGTTATCTATATTTTTGATAGTGTAAATGCATCAAAACACATTCCAAAAGCATTAGAAATAATTAAAGAGTTAGTACTATAAAAAATAAATGCTTTTAGTTTGTTGTTTATTTAAGCTATTAGTCTCAAAATAAAAATATGAAATCAAGTTTATACCCTTTGCAATTTGAACCAATTTTAAAAGAAAGAATTTGGGGAGGCGAAAAATTAAAAACAATATTAAATAAGTCCATTACGTCTAAAATTACTGGTGAAAGTTGGGAATTGTCTACAGTAGAAGGTGATGTTAGTATTGTGTCTAACGGAGAATTAAAAGGGAAAACATTAATGGAGCTTATTGTTGAAACTCCAAATGAGCTTTTAGGAACAAAAGTTCATGAGCGTTTCGGTAAACAATTTCCGTTGCTTTTTAAATATTTAGATGCACGAGAAGATCTTTCGATTCAAGTTCATCCAAATGATAAATTAGCAAAAGAGCGTCATAATTCATTTGGTAAAACCGAAATGTGGTATGTAATGCAGGCCGATGCTGATTCTAGAATTATTGTTGGTTTTAAAGAGAACTCGAGTAAAGAGGAATATTTAAAACATTTAAAAGATAATACTTTAGTTTCTATTTTAGACAATGTAAAAGCAAAAGCAGGAGATGTTTTCTTTTTAGAAACAGGAACTGTTCATGCAATAGGTGCTGGTTTGGTAGTTGCAGAGATTCAACAGACATCAGATATTACCTATCGTTTATACGATTTTGATCGTGTAGATGCGCAAGGAAATAAAAGAGAACTTCATGTAGATTTAGCACTTGATGCAATTAATTACAATAAAGTTAATACACAGAAAGAATACGATTCAAAAACAAACACTTCAAATGTTGTAGTTGATTGTCCTTATTTTACCACGAATTTTATTCCATTAGAAAGTAATACTGAAATTTCTAAATCTAGTGAAACATTTACCGTTTATATGTGTATTGATGGAAGTTTTGAAATTGAATATGATGGCTTCAAGCATACTTATATAAAAGGAGATACAGTATTAATTCCTGCAGCTATAAGATCGTTTGTTTTGAATGGAAAAGCTTCAATTTTAGAAATTTACATTTCATAGCGTGTAATATAAAGATTATGTGTATTTTTGCAGACGCAAATTAAAATTATAATAAAAATGGCAAACGTTAAAAATTTAAAGAAAGACATCAATTTTGTATTAGGAGATATTATTGAGGCGGTTTACTTGTTTGAAATGTCTACAACAGGAAATCCTACTCCAGAAACGAATGCTTTAGTTGATGAAGCGATCACAGCTTTCGATACTTTGATCACAAAAGTGAACGCAAAGAACGTTGAAAATAAAAAAGCGCACTTCAAACAAATAAATGTTGAATTGGAAGAAACTGCTAATCAATTGATTGCTAAAATCAACGAATTGTAAGCAAAAAAAAAGTATAAAAAAGGGCAAAATTATTTTGGTAAAACGAAAAACCGCTTTATATTTGCACCCGTAATGAGGCCGATGTAGCTCAGCTGGCTAGAGCAGCTGATTTGTAATCAGCAGGTCGTGGGTTCGAGTCCCTCTATCGGCTCAACAAAAACCATCACAGAAATGTGGTGGTTTTTTAATAATAAAGAGTGGTGTGAAATTTTTTTTGGAATATTAAAAAACAATTTTATCTTTGCACCCGGAAAATAGGCCGATGTAGCTCAGCTGGCTAGAGCAGCTGATTTGTAATCAGCAGGTCGTGGGTTCGAGTCCCTCTATCGGCTCCAAAAGAAAACCATCACATTTGTGATGGTTTTTTTATTTGTGCTTTATGGTAATAGTGTTCAGATGTATGAAGGATGAGGTTTGTTTCTTGATGGAGGAATTCGAATTGTGGCTTTGGGTTTTTTAGGATCAAGGTATGTCTTGTTTGAATAGTAATCGGGAAAAGAAGAAGTATTTTAAGATCGTTGAGGACTATCTTAATAATGAATTTGAAGACAGGTTAAAGAAGCTGTCCAGAAAACAAGGTCAGATTCTTGTAAAATTGATTCATCGTCAAACGGGGATTACAACCTATGAGCTGATTAAGACTTTAAAAAGCGGTTTTAAAGCATTTGTGTCGAATACAACAGCGAATTTGTTTGATATAAGTCTGAAAACCGAGTATAAACCATATGAAGTAAATGAAGACTATCTAATAGAAGCAATTCTGGTTCGTGCTTTTGAATCTGGACGTTTACTCAATCAAACACCAGCTAATCCTGTAAATTATGACAATTTGATGGAGCATTGGGAAGCGAAAGCAAAAGCGGTCAATAAAAACTAATACTATAATATATAGTACTCACAACCCGGCAGGTTTTTAAAACCTGCCGGGTTTATTTTTTATAC
>NZ_JBIPCM010000010.1:0-226783 GCF_044007415.1 Flavobacterium sp. FlaQc-28 | reverse complement strand
AAAAGCAGTAAAAAATTTACCTAATTTTAAACCAAGAAAAACATCAGTAAAATAACTCTTCATTTTCTAAAGAATAAACTGTCCAGTTTAAACCGGAATTAGGTGTACACTTTCACCGGAATAATCAATCAATGCTTAAAAACTTCTGTCCGCAATTTTGCTCTCAAAAACTTTGCATCGCACGTTTTATTTGTTGGCAATAATATGCTGACAGGTCAAAATGCTTTTGCTTTTAGTCCAAACATAAAAGAGGTAAAAGCAATTAAAACACTTCATAAAGCAATTACACAGCTCAAAAAAGATTTAAAAGCACAAGGTAAAAAAGTGCATATAACGAGTATAAAAGATTTTACTGCAAAAGAAATTGAGCCTTTACAAGCCGAATTTAAAAACAATTATACTTTTTCGACGCAGCCCAATATGGTTTTTGAAATCAATAAAAATTGGAAAACCGAACAAAACTATATCGATGCTTTGTCAAAAAAATATCGAGATCAGTACAAGCGGGCTCGAAAAAAATCTGAAGGAGTCGAAAAGAAAAAAATGTCACTTGCTGATATTCGAAAATATGAAGATGTTATTTATGAGTTGTATTTTCATGTGGCAAAAAATGCGCCTTTTAATACTTTTTTCTTAGCTCGAAATCATTTTAGCTTTTTTAAAGAAATCATGAAAGATGATTTTTTGCTTTACGGTTATTTTCTAGATGAAAAACTAATTGGCTTTAATACATTGATAAAAAATGGTGCTGTAATGGACACCTATTTTTTAGGGTATGATGAAAGTATTCAACGCGAAAAAATGCTTTATTTAAATATGCTTTATGATATGATTGCCTATTCCATTAATCAAGGTTTTTCATCAATTGTATTTGCTAGAACCGCTCTTGAAATTAAAAGTTCTGTTGGTGCAAAACCAGTAAAAATGTATGGTTTAATTACGCACAGCAATGCATTAATCAATCACAATATTGCCAGATTTTTTAATTATCTGGAACCTAAAACAGAATGGCAGGAACGAAATCCTTTTAAATAGTTATAAAAAACTTTGGCAAAGTTCAATTTTTACTTACGGAATTGCTATTTTCATCTGCTTATGCAAAATATGAACTTCTAGATTAGTCTGTGCTCCACAATATTCACCATCAATCTGAAAATTGACTGGATAGTCTGTTTTTATTGTTGCTTTATCTGTCGAAATAATAACAATATCATCAGAATCAATTGGCATATTACCTGTAATAATTTTTCCGATCAACAATAAATCGAGACTTTTTAAAATTACTAATTCAAATTTTCCGTCATTCATCGCTCCATTCGGATTAATGACTACTCCTGTTCCATACTTTTGTGAATTGGCAATTACAAGCATTCTAGCCGTATGCTCAACTTCTTCATTATTGGCCAAAATAGTTGCAATAAAAGGTTCCTCTGACTCTTTTAGAGCTGAAAACGCCTGTAAGGCATATCCCCAAAAACCTCTTAAATCACTTTGCTCGTAGTTTTTTACCAAGTTGGCATTTAATCCAAGATCGCTTAAATGAATACTTTTTTTACCGTTTATACAAATCATATCCATCTCGATATAATGGTGCAAAAATGCAATTCTGAGATTCTCTTCAATACTTGATGGTAAGTTTAAATCGACTGAAAGACCATTAGCAGAACCTGCAGGTAAAATTCCCAGAATTATGTCGTATTGCTCCATTGCTTCCGCCACCATTTTAATGGTTCCGTCACCTCCAGCTATAATAATTCGTTCTGGATTATATTGATTGTATAGTGTTTGTATTTCTTTTAGATCATTTTTCCCTGTGGTTTCATAAACCTTCAAATTAAAATGATTTACTGCTGCAAATTCTCTAACAGCATCGATTAAATCTGTTTTATCAAGATCTCCAGAAATAGGATTTACAACAAATAGTATATTCTTTTTCAAAATTTTATTTTTAAAACCAATTAAAATAATTAATTTACAGTACTCTATAAAAGTACGGAATTAATGAAACCAATTTTACAATTATATCGAGGTTACGCCAATGAAGAGGAATTAATTGTAATGGGGCATGTCTTTAAAAGAACTTACGACTACGATTTTCAGAAAAAAAACTTCAAAAATGCCAGCTCGATTATCAATCAGTTTAGGATAAAAACGCTTGAAAATTTTGATGTTTATTTAAAATACGGTAACCAAGAGATTCACACAAAAACATTGGATGATGGTTATTTTAAATTTTGTATTCCGCTTGAAAAGGAAACGCATTTTGGATGGATCGAGTATGAAGTAAGCATAAAATATGAATCTAAAATTATTGTTTCAAAAGCAAATTTCATTAGACCGCATAAAGGAAATCTAGGAATTATATCTGATATTGATGATACTTTTTTGATTTCGCATACTCAGAATATCTTTAGGAAAATATACATTTTACTCTTTAAAAATGTAAATGACCGCAGAGTCTTCAAAGATGTTGTATCGCATTATCAAGCCTTAAGTTCTGCCGGACGTCATAATACTGAGGGCGAAAATGCTTTTTTCTTTATCTCAAGCAGTGAATGGAATTTATACCGATTTATTGTAAAATTTGCCAAAATACACCATTTACCGAGAGCTGTAATTCTATTAAAAGACATTAAACGAAGTCTTACTGACTTTTTTATGAGCGGACGGGGTAATCATGATCATAAATTTGATAAAATAAAACACGTTTTAGAATTCTATCCCAATCTTAAATATGTATTATTGGGTGACGATTCACAGCAAGATCCGGTTTTATATGAACGAATTTGTAAAATTTTCCCTGTTACTGTAGTTGCTGTTTACATAAGACAAACTGGTAAATCTCAGAAGAGTGAAGTAAAAAAAGTGCTGCAAAATTTAGAATCTTTAGATGTTGCCGTTTGCTATTTTAAGGAAAGCAGCGAAGCAATTGCGCATTCTAAATCTATTGGGATTATTTAAATAGTTTTTAGCTGTAAATAAAGTAGGAAGTGATATAGAATTTTCAGGCTGAGCGAAGTATAAAAAACCTTTGACAAAGTTTGAAACTTTGCCAAAGGTTTATATGTTTATTTTTTGTTTCAGGTTTCAGGTTCTGTAACGTGAAACTTTAAACTTGAAACAAATCTATATTAAGCATTAAAGTTATCAATCTCTTCCTGAACTATTTCCCAGTCTAAAAGCAATTGGTCAAGATCCTGCTTCTTTTTATTGTAAGCAGTAAAGAATGAAGCATCTTCAATATGTTTGTCATAATTAGAAGCCAGCATTTTATCGTCATGCTGAATATCTTTCTCTAATTGTTTGATTTGACTCTCTACTTTACTCAAACGGTTTTGAAGCGCTTTTCCTTTTTTCTGATCTTCATAAGAAGTTTTATTGTTTTCTTTTGGAGCTGCTGTTTTTACAACATCTTTTTTCTCAACTTCACGCATATTTTCTAAATTACGCTGTTCTAAGAAAAAATTAATATCTCCTAAATATTCTCTGATTTTTTGATCTTTGAATTCATAAACGATATTCGACATTCCTTGCAAGAAATCCCTGTCGTGAGAAACCAACAGTAAAGTTCCACCAAATTTTTGAAGAGCGGCCTTTAAAACGTTCTTAGATTTAATATCTAAGTGGTTTGTTGGCTCATCCATTAACAACACATTGATTGGCTGTAATAACAGTTTACAAAGTGCCAAACGGTTACGTTCTCCTCCAGAAAGTACTTTTACTTTTTTCTCTACATCGTCGCCACGGAATAAAAACGAACCTAACATATCACGAACTTTAGAACGATTCGTATCTGTCGCCGCATCTTCCATAGTTTGAAGCAAAGTAATTTCGCCATCTAAGTATTCCGCTTGATTCTGTGCGAAATAACCCAATTGCACATTATGTCCTAGTTTGATATTTCCCTGGTACTCAAACTCATTAACCAATGCTTTAATAAAAGTCGATTTTCCTTGTCCGTTTTGACCGACAAAGGCAATTTTACTGCCTCGTTCAACCAATAAACTAATATCTTTTAAAATCGTCTTATCGCCGTAAGCTTTTGTAACATCTTCGGCTTCAATAACTACTTTTCCAGGTTCTTTTGAAACTGGAAATGAGATATTCATTACTGAATTATCGTCTTCGTCAACTTCGATTCGTTCAACTTTATCTAACTTTTTAATCAACGATTGCGCCATTGAAGCTTTTGA
Source organism: Flavobacterium sp. FlaQc-28 (assembly GCF_044007415.1). NCBI lineage: Bacteria > Pseudomonadati > Bacteroidota > Flavobacteriia > Flavobacteriales > Flavobacteriaceae > Flavobacterium > Flavobacterium sp. FlaQc-28. Next base: position 222,590 of record NZ_JBIPCM010000010.1, on the reverse strand, counting down.
AGCTTTTGCACGGAATTTCTCGATTAATTTTTCTGTCTCTTCAATTTTCTTTGCCTGATTTTTTTGCGTTGCTAGTTGCTTTTCGCGAATTTCATGACGCAATTCTAAATATTGAGAATACGGTTTATTAAAGTCGTATGCTTTTCCTAAAGAGATTTCGATTGTACGGTTTGTAACATTATCAAGGAACATTTTATCGTGCGATACAATTACTACAACTCCAGGATAATTACGAAGGAAGTTCTCTAACCAAATGATACTTTCGATATCTAAGTGATTGGTTGGCTCATCTAGAAGCAATACATCGTTTGCCTGCAAAAGTAATTTTGCTAATTCTATACGCATTCTCCAGCCTCCAGAGAACGTTTCGGTTTGATTATTAAACACTTCTCTTTTAAAACCAAGTCCTAAAAGAATTTTCTCTGTATCTCCAACATAATTATAACCTCCTAAAAGATCAAAACGATGTGTATAATCAGATAAATCCTCGATGATCTGACTGTATTCTTCACTTTCATAATCAGTTCTGGTAACTAATTGATGATTGATTTCTTCCAGTTTTTTTTCGACAACCTTAATTTCGGTAAAAGCTTCATAGGCTTCTTCAAGTACGGTTCTTCCCTGCTCAAAATCAATATCCTGACGCAGAAATCCCATTCTGATATCTTTCTCTTGAGAGATAACTCCTGAATCTGGAGCAAAATCTCTTGCTAACATTTTTAGCATTGTCGATTTACCAGCTCCGTTTTTACCAACAAGACCTACGCGGTCGCCGGCACCTAAACGAAAAGTAACTTCTTCAAATAAATATGTTCCTCCAAAAGAAACCGAAAGATTGTGTATATTAAGCATAATTTGTGACTATTGTTGCAAGCAGTATTCGTACAAAAATGTACCTTTGTTTTAAATTTTTTGCAAATGTTAAAAAAAGGATCCAAACTAAATAGTATTTTAACAGGAAGTTGTCCAAAATGTCAAAATGAGAGCATGTATTCAGACAAAAACCTGCTTCATTTGACTAATGTTCTAAAAATGAACGAGAATTGCAGCCATTGCGGTTTCAAATATCAAATTGAACCTTCGTTTTTTTATGGCGCAATGTATGTAAGTTATGGTTTAAATGTTGCAGTAGGAATTGCTGCTTTTATTGTTTCATTTGTGTTTTTTGGAGCCAATATTGAACAGTCTTTTATAGCCATAGTAATTACACTAATTCTATTGTTTCCATTCGTTTTACGACTTTCTAGAAACTTATACATTAATATGTTTGTTTCTTATGATCCAGAAACAAATCGAAAGTAACTTATTTTCTCTTTTTATAGAATCGCTGAATATCAATTGTTGGATCTAACGGCTTTTTGTTTTCGATAAAATCAAATAAATCTTTAGCCATTGCAGGACCTAGCATAACACCTCGCGTACCTAAACCATTCAGTAAATGAAGTGATTGCTGTTTATCATGTGTTCCGATAATAGGTCGCCTATCGCGAACCGTTGGACGAACACCGCCAAAATGAGATACGATTTCGAACTCACAATTGATAATTTCCTTAATTCGTTCGACTAATTCAGTCTTACCTTCTTCTGTTGGCAGATCTGTTTTGTCTTTCCAATTATAAGTTGCTCCAACTTTGTACAAATGATCGCCTAAAGGCAAAATAAAGACACTGGTGTTTACAATTACATCTAGATCTAGTTCTGGTGCTTTTATGATAAGAAGCTCTCCTTTTGTACCATCAAGTGGTAATTCTTGAAAAAAAGGATTGGCATGAAGCCCAAAGCCTTCTGCGAAAATTATATTTTTTGCTTGATATCCTTTGTATTGAACTGAATTATCATTAATTGTTACTTTTGAATAATCAAATGTCTCTTGCAATAACAAATTATTCTCTAAGAGATACTCCTTATATTTATCTAATAAAAGTGAGGTGTCAACATAACCAGTATGTAAAACTTCACCATAATCAAAGGGAGAATCTATACCAAAATATTTTGTAAAGATTAAATTCGTTGAAAGAAATGGTGCCAAAAGAGGTTTATCTGAGGCTGCAAACCAATTGTTTTGCTCTTCTATAGAGAAAAACTTTCTAAGAATTGGCAGTTTAAAATTAAATTTTGTTTTTAGTTTAGTTTCAACATGATTATAAAAATCTTCCATTAATACAAGCTGCTCTTCTGCTTTCCAAACCTCGCTGAAGCGCTTTAAAATAACAGGATTATATAATCCTCCTGCAACTCGAGATGAATTTTGAGAGTTATCACTAATTACTAAAATAGATTTGTTGTTTCTAAGTGCAATCTCTGCAAATGAAATTCCAGCTAAACCAGATCCAACGATAATATAATCAAACATGTGTTGTATAGATAAGATAAAAAAAACTCTTACTACAAAGGTAGTAAGAGTTTCGCTTATAATTTAATATTAGAGCATTAGTAGTTCCACATATCTTCTTCGAAGTTACGAATTTTCTCTTTTACTCGTTCAGATTCTAACAATTGCTGCTGTGCATTATCTCTCATATAATCTTTAATTTCACGATCGCCATACATATTCTCTTCCTTGTAAATTATAGCATTAAATCGTCTAGAATTTAAAACCTGATCAAATGAAATTGGTGCTGCAGAATTCTTGTCATTAAAAGCTTTTGCCTGATTCAAAACATCTCGAGCATTTGGAAAAAATACCCAAAACAATTCGATATAATCCTTTTCATCACTATTCATAGTATAAACGTCTGGCGTAACAGGACAAATTCCAAGCAAACGATATTTTAATTCACTTTGACGTTTATCAAAATACCAATATCCTTTAATTTTATATTGTGTAACATCAGCAGCGGTAAGATCCTGCTTCAAAATATACTCGGCAGGAACTGTTCTTGTTGGACCAACGGTTTGGTCTACATACGAAACAACTTTCTTTTTACCGGTTCCGGTAACTACTTTTTTCTTTACAACACGAGTTTTATAATCATCTGGATATTGATTAATAAGTTCCCTTCCTGCATCTGTAGTATCAATACGAGTCAACGAACCTTCAATATCTTTCATTGATTTTTTGGTATTAAAATAACTATCCGAATATACTTCGGTTATTTTACCCTCTCTGATTGCTCTTGTCAAAACATCATAAAGCGAACGCCTATCTGGACCAATGTTTGCAGTATCTACAGGGAAATACAACGGAAAATTGATCTTTTCATTTAGATCAATGATCTCCCATGTTGTCTTGCCCATCAAAACATCTCTATCATCCACATAGCCATAAGATAATGGCTTATCGTTATCAGAAATAAGCCTTCCAGGAGATTTTTGCCCAATTTGATCAACTGTCTTAGCATTAAGCAAATTTGATTGTGCATTTGAAGCAAAACTTCCCACAATAAAAACAGAAAACATTAAAAACCTTGTTACTTTCATCATAATCATATTATTAAGACATTATAACGTAAAAATACAAAGTTTGTTGTTATTTTTCCTACAACAAGTTGAAAAATAAATTCAACCTTAAAAAACAACTAAATCCGAAGCTCTTTAAAATGCAGACAAAATAAAAAAACTCTTACTACAAAGGTAGTAAGAGTTTTTCTTAAAATTTAATATAGATACTTAATAGTTCCACATATCTTGCTCGAAGTTACGAATCTTCTCTTTTACTCGCTCCGATTCTAACAACTGATTTTGAGCATTATCCTTCATATAATCACTGATTGCTCTGTCTCCATACAAGTTCTCTTCTTTGTAAACAACTGCGTTGAAACGACGAGAATTTAATATCTGATCAAATGAAATTGGAAGTGCCGAATTGTTATCATTGAAAGCTTTTGCTTCATGCAGCGCTTCACGTGCATTTGGGAAGAAAACCCAGAATAATTCGATATAATCTTTTTCGTCACTGTTCATTGTATAAACATCTGGCGTTACAGGGCAAATTCCAAGCAAACGATACTTCAATTCACTTTGACGTTTGTCAAAGTACCAATATCCTTTAATCTTGTACTGTGTAACATCAGCAGCAGTCAAGTCTTGTTTCAAAATATATTCTGCAGGTACAGATCTTGTTGGACCAACTGTTTCGTCTACGTAAGAAACAACTTTTTTCTTACCAGTACCAGTAACAACTTTTTTCTTAACGACACGTGTTTTATAATCATCCGGATATTGGTTGATTAATTCTCTACCAGCATCTGTTGTATCAATACGAGACAATGCACCTTCGATGTCCTTCATAGACTTTTTAGTATTGAAATAACTATCGCTGTACACTTCAGTTATTTTCCCTTTTTTGATAGCCTTCGTCAAAACGTCGTAAAGAGAACGTCTATCTGAACCAATATTAGCTGTATCAATAGGAAAGTATAATGGAAAATTGATTTTTTCATTTAAATCAATAATTTCCCAAGTAGTTTTTCCCATCAAAACATCTCTATCATCCACATAACCATAAGCTAAGGGCTTATCGTTATCAGAGATAAGCTGAGCAGGAGTTTTAAGTCCAATTTGGGCTGGTGTTTTCGCGTTAAGCAAATTAGATTGCGCATTAGAAGTTAAACCTCCAGCGATAGAAACAATAGCTATTAAAAAATTTCTTACTTTCATCGTGGTATCATTATAAGATATTGAATGTAGTTTTCACTACTTATATTATTGTATTTCGTAAATTACCGGAGCAGTTCTTGGCAATAAATAACTACCAGCTCCAACAAGTTTAGTTTTAATTTCAGAAATAGTAACTTGGTCTCCTTTACCAGCTCTAGAAAGAACTTGTTTACATTGAGCATTTAATCTGTTTCCACTTACAACAACCGTAGGCTGTCCAGCAATTTTCATATTAAATCCTACAACATCTAAACCAACTTCAAAATCAAAATCAAGTAATTTAGCTCCAATAGTAGCAATTTCTAAGTTAGATTTAGGTCCTTTTACAACACCCATCTCACCTCTAATTGTTCCTGTTGGACCAGGAATACCTTTAATTCTGAACGTTTTCTTATCTGTTACTTTATCTCCATTTGGTAATGTTCCTGTTACAGAAATTGTAGCTTCTGTACCTTGACCAGGGCTCATATTATATTTTCCAGGTTTTCCAGCTGAAGCTAAACCAGGAGCACTTGCAACAATTTTATTAGCATCAACACCTGCGAATGATACAGAGATTGGGTTAACAACTCCTCTATAAACAACATTCATTTTATCAGCAGAAATTGTAGCAGAGTTTGGACGTGGTACAACAACATATTTTCCAGAAAACTTAAGCGGAATAGTTTTTCCATCTTCTAAGAAAGTGAACTGTCCATTAATGTCTTGCTCTCCAACACCACCTGCAGTTAACGAAATAACAGCTTGTCCATTAACAATTTGTCCTGGCCCTTGGAATGAAGTAGGTGTTGTATTTTCATCATAACGACCTAAAACTACTTTACCAGTCACTTTTTCTCCTTGGAAATAAGCATTTTTATCTAAAACAACAATTGCTTGATAATTGCTGTAAGATGCCGCAGCAACTGCCGCTTTTCCTAAAGCACTGTTGTAAACATCTGCTTCAACTTTTTGAACATCATTCTGCCAAGCTGAAAGCTTTGCAGCAGATGCAATTGCAGGAAATCCTTTGAAGTGATAAGCTAAATATTTTTCTTTAATTCTGTCTTTATTTTTTACATCAGAAACGTCGAATTTTTTTTCAACTTCTGAAATAATTGCAGCATATTTTTTATCTGTTCCTAAAGCCGCTTTAATATCTGATTTGTATTTTTCGATTTTAGCGATAATTTCAGTACCTTTTTTAGTGTACCCGTCTCCTGTAAACCAGTCATCGATATTATCACCTCTGTCCATAGACTCGTAAGGCATTTTTCCTGTTGCTTTATCAACTTCAAAACCTTTAACGGCCTGTGCTTTAAGAGTAGCTATATAATCATAAAATTCTTTTGAAATTGTTTCTACTTTATGAGCTGTTGTTGCTGCTGCTGTAAACTCTCCTTTTGCTTCTGCAGCTTTTTGATCTAAAGCAGTTAATAATCCTTTGTTTGTTTCAATTGAACTCTTATTTGAACCTTCAAATTTTTCGTTCATTAGACCAAAAGCAGATATAACTTCTTTTGATACGTTCATTGCTAACATTGCGATGAAAACCAGATACATCAGGTTAATCATCTTCTGTCTAGGGGTTAATTTTCCTCCTGCCATTTTTTCTAATTAGTTCTTATTAATAAATTTAATATAATAGTCAAAAACTAATTATCCTTTGTTACTCATTGCAGAAAGCATACCACCATAAACACTGTTTAATGAAGCAATGTTTGCAGTCATAGATTGCATTTGTTCTTTTAATTTAGAAGCATTTTCAGCGATTTCGCTGTTTGCTTGTGCGTTTCTTGAAGCACTTTCTAATTGTACTTTATATAAACTGTTTAATGATTCCATTTGAGCAGCAGCCATAGACATTTCTTCTGCATATTTCTTTTGTCCTGCAATAGAATCAACTGTTGGAGAAATTGCTTTTGCAGCTCCTTCAAAGTTTTTGATGCTGTTTCCTAAGCTTGACATCAACTCACCGTCAATTTTAGCTTCTTTTAACATTGCATCTAATTTTTGAGATAATAATCCTTGGGCATCAGTTGGAGTTTCTACTTTCTCAGCTTTTTTTCTCGCTTGACCGTTAGCTAATTCAGGATAAACAAGAGTCCAGTCTAGTTCATCTTCAACTGGTTCAAAAGCAGATAATGCAAAAATTATTGCTTCAGTAACCAATCCGATTGAAAGCATAACAGTTCCTGTTAATGGCCCCAATTCAAAGTGAGTAATTTTGAATAAAGCTCCAATAATTACTACTGCCGCTCCCATACCATAAGCGAAATTCATTGCTTTTTTACTTAATAATGCCATAATTCTTTTTTTTAGGTTTTAATTTAAATAGATTCGATTTGGATTTGTATTGATTTTAATTGTAATATACTATTTCTTTTTAGCTGTTCCGTTTCCAGTTACTTGAGTTCCCATGTAATCTTGTACAGTTCTGAAACCAATATAACTTCTTGCTGAATCAGCGTATTCGTGATCACGTGTACTTACCTGTAGGAAATAAGCAACGTCTTTCCATGAACCACCACGAACAACTTTTCTTTGATTGTTTCCATCAATTACATTAGGATTCATTGTAGAAACATATTCGTATGCATTTGGATTGTAAGCTGAATCTGTCCACTCTGAAACGTTTCCTGCCATATTGTATAATCCGTAACCATTCGGATCGTATGATTTTGCTTCAACTGTATACAAAGCTTCGTCAGCTGCATAATCTCCTCTGTTAGGCTTAAAGTTTGCTAAGAAACAACCTCTATCGCTTTTAGTATAAGGACCTCCCCAAGGGTAAGTTGCAGATTCAAGACCACCTCTAGCGGCATATTCCCATTCTGCCTCTGTTGGCAATCTGAATGCATTAACTAAATCACGTCCTTTTTTCTTTGATTTAATATAACCGTTTTTGTTTAGTGTTCTCCAAGCACAAAATGCTTTAGCTTGTTTCCAAGTTACACCAACTACTGGATAATCTCCGTAAGCTTTATGCCAGAAATAATCATTATGCATTGGCTCATTGTATGAATAAGCGAAATCTTTAATCCAAACTGTTGTATCTGGATAAACACTTACTTGCTCTGTTTTAACAAAGTCTTTTCTTTTTCCAACTTTAGCTTTTGCTGCAGCCTGAATATCCATCCAAGAATAGCGGAATTTCAATTTATTTACATCAATTGTTCTTAAACCATTGTATGATTCTTCAATTGGCAAATACATCGAATCCATTACCTCAGCATAATACTCATCTGGATAAGCTTTTGTATCTTTTATTAACTTAACTTTTTTGTTTAATTTTCTACCAGCATACGGATCATCTTTTGTTCCTACACTATAATAATTATCATACATGTATTTATCATAAGCTGTCATTTTATCCGGCTCAGAATCATTAAATGCATAATCAGCTATACTGCCTCCTTTACTGCCTTTACCACCAGTACTTTTTTGACCAGTTTCATCAGCTAAAATAGCCAAACGAACTCTCATTGTAGAATCTTTTACCCATTCTACAAATTGACGATACTCACTGTTAGTAATCTCAGTTTCATCCATATAAAATGAACGAACCGTTACTGATTTAGTTGGAGCATCTTCCACATTAGCTAAATCAGCATCTGATTTACCCATAATAAAAGATCCACCCGGAACCAATGTCATTCCGTAAGGCTTTTCAGGATGCCATTTCCCTCCTGTAACACCGACTAACTCACCTTTGTCACCTGACTTACCACAGCCAATTACTAGTGTTAACATTGCTGTAAATGCAATAAACTTCTTCATATAAATTTGGGATTATCTATTCATTATTATAGTTCGTAAACGTATTTATTATTTATCTAAAAAACAATACTACTCGCGAAATTTATTTTACCGTTCAAAAATAATGTTAAATAAAATAAAAAAAAAATATTTCATCGACAAACTAACCGAAAAAATCGACGTAAAACACGTTTTTTTATCATATATAAACCTTATCTTACTAAAAGATATTTTGTAATATTTTGTAATTCAAAAAAATTAAGAATTCTATTGATTTTTTGTTCTACAAAGCATTTTTTCGCTGTGCTTTCCACCATCTTTCTGGCAATTCTTGGTTGCAAGCACTCAAATATTCTTCATATGAACATGGTAATAACGTATTTCTTTTTAGTTTATTGCTGCCATTTGTTTCAAATGGAATTTCTATCCACCATCTGTCTGTTTTATCACTTTTATAAAACACCAACTCCTCTTCTTCCAAAGGCACAATGTACTTTAAGTAATTCGTTCTGCTTCCAAAAGGATACTCTTTTGAACGATAATGATAGCCTTCAATAAAATACCATACAATTTGAGCAATAATAGGCGATTCCTGCGCTGTACTATTGTGATTAAAAATTCCAAATGAAGAAACTTTATCACTAATTCCAGCATATCTCGCCAAAGCACAAATTTCTTTTCCATTAAAACCATTTGGCTCAAAAGTAACAACATTACCTGAAGCAGAAGACTTAACAGAATTCAAATCAATACTCACTAAATCAGCATCTCTGAATACTGGTTCAGCCAGCGTAATTTTATTTGAGATTTCACCTAAACGATAAGCGTCAAAAAACAACTTCTCGATTAAATCAATTTCTTCTTGTGAATTATAATAGGTCTGATAACCAATATTACAGTAGTTAAAAAGATTATTTGGCGCATCAATAATGATTTTAGTCAGATAAGAATTAGCTGAAACCAGTTCGTTTTCTTTACCAAAATCAAACCTATTATCTACAGAAACCAAGTTCACCATTTGCTCTAAATCATCGTAAGCACGATACAAAGCATAGGTCAAATCCTGTGAACCTCCAAGGACTATAGGAATCACTTTATTCTTAATTAAAGTCGAAGTAACTTTTTTTACGGCAAAATAAGTATCCTCTACTGAATCACCTGCAAGAATATCCCCAAGATCAGCTATAGATGCATCCCAATTACCAGGAAACATTCCGTACAGTTTTTTACGAACCGCAGTAAGGTTTACTTCATTTATCATATTGATATTTCGGCGGTCTTCAAGAACGCCGACAATAGCAATATTAATTTTATCAATATCAGGAAATTGATCTTGTGTATGCAACACAATTTTACTGCCGAGTTCTTGTGAAGACAATGAACTAATGAAGTTTACCATACCTTCATTTAACGGTTGTAGAAAATCAAATTCCATTTATTATTTCTTTTTAGCAGCTGGTTTTTTAGCTGGAGTTTTTTTAGTTGTTGCCGCTTTTTTCGCTGGCGCTTTTTTTGCTGGAGTTTTCTTGGCAATCATTTCTTGAACTTCTGCCAATGTTAATTTTGTTGCATCAACATCTTTGCTCAATTCAATTTTGATTTTACCTTTTGTAATCACTGAACGCCCCCAACGCGCTTTCTCAACCAAAATCCCTTCGTCTTCCCAATTGTGAAGTACTTTATCTATATTTTTTTGCAATTTATCTTCAATCAGTTCTTCAACATCAGCCTGAGATAAATTATCAAAATTGTATTTTTTGCTCACATTTACAAAAAGACCATTCCATTTGATGAATGGACCAAAACGCCCCACACCTTTTTGAACAGGTTCTCCTTTATACATCGCAATTGGCGCATCAGCAAGTGCTTTTTCGTCAATTAATTCCTGTGCTCTTTCTTTTGAAACCCCTAAAGGATCTTCTCCACGAGGTAATGAAATAAATACACTTCCGTGACGAACATACGGACCATATCGACCGTTGCTGACTTCTACTTCCTCTCCTTTATATTCGCCTAAATTTTTAGGAAGCAAAAACAAATTCAAAGCTTCTTCAAGCGTTATATTTCCAATGTTTTGATCTGCCATTAAGCTGGCAAACTTTTTATCTTCGTCGTCTGCTTCTCCAATTTGAGCCATTGGACCAAATTTTCCTAAACGAACAGAAACCTGTCTTCCGTCAGCATCTTTTCCTAGAATTCTTTCACCGCTTTCGCGTTCAGCATTTGCCTCAACTTCTTTTACATTTGGGTGAAATTTATTGTAGAAATCCTGCATCATTTTTGCCCAGTCGATATTTCCTTCGGCAATTTCATCGAAATCCTGTTCAACTTTTGCAGTAAAATTATAATCTAAAATATTTCCGAAATTTTTAACCAAGAAATCAGTAACAATAGTTCCGATATCTGTTGGAACCAATTTTCCTTTATCAGAACCAGTGTTTTCTTTCAAAAGCTTCTCTCCTACTTTGCTATTTTGCAAAGTAAGCTGCGTATAATTACGTTCCTGACCTTCAAGAGTTCCTTTTTCAACATAATTTCTATTGATAATAGTTGAAATAGTTGGCGCATAAGTTGACGGACGCCCAATTCCAAGTTCCTCTAGTTTCTTCACCAAAGATGCCTCAGTATAACGTGCCGGCGGTCTTGAATATCGTTCTGTAGCTGTAATATAATTGTTAGCCAGTTTTTCGTTTACTTTTAATGCGGGAAGCATTCCTTCTTGTTCCTCTTCATCATCATCATGACCTTCCAAATAAACTTTTAAGAAGCCTTCAAAAAGCAAAACTTCTCCTGAAGCTGTAAAAATTTCGCTGTGATTATCTGCTTCGATTTTCACGTTTGTTCTTTCTAACTGCGCATCACTCATTTGTGAAGCCAAAGTTCTTTTCCAGATCAAATCGTACAAACGAGCCTGATCACGATCAATGTTTACCGTGTGACGAGACATATCAGTCGGACGAATTGCTTCGTGCGCTTCTTGTGCCCCTTTATTCTTGTTTGCAAAAACTCTCGGTTTCGAGAATTCTTTCCCGTATGATTTTATAATTTCAGCTTCAGCAGCATCCATTGCTTCTTTTGAAAGATTTACCGAGTCCGTTCTCATATAAGTAATAAGTCCGGCTTCGTATAAACGCTGAGCTAACTGCATGGTGATTCCAACTGGTAAATACAATTTTCTCGCTGCTTCTTGTTGCAGCGTTGAAGTTGTAAAAGGTGCTGTTGGAGATTTTTTGGTAGGTTTAGTTTCTAAATCAGCTACCTTATATTTAGAACCGATATTTTTATTTAAGAAATCTTCGGCTTCTTTTTTAGTATTGAAGTTTTTTGGCAGTTTTGCTTTAAAAGCTTTTCCAGCTTCGTTTACAAACTCGGCAACAATTGAATACGTTGCAACTGCATTAAAGTTTTGAATTTCGCGCTCTCTCTCCACAATCAAACGCACAGAAACTGATTGTACACGACCTGCTGAAAGTCCGCCTTTGATTTTTCTCCATAAAACCGGAGATAATTCGTAACCTACTAAACGATCCAGAACACGACGTGCTTGTTGTGCGTTTACTAAATTATAATCAATTTCTCTTGGATTATCGATTGCTTTAAGAATCGCCGATTTTGTAATCTCATGAAAAACAATACGTTTTGTCTTCTTTTTATCAAGTTTCAATTCTTCCGCCAGGTGCCAAGAAATAGCCTCCCCCTCGCGGTCCTCATCGCTTGCTAACCAAACCGTTTCGGCATTCTTAGATAGTGTTTTAAGTTTGCTTACCAAGGCTTTTTTATCTGGAGAAACTTCATATTTAGGTTTAAAACCATTCTCTACATCTACTCCTATTTCCTTTGATGGTAAGTCGGCTATGTGACCATAACTTGACTCCACCTGAAAATCGTTCCCTAGAAATTTCTCGATTGTTTTCGCCTTTGCAGGTGACTCCACTATTACTAAATTCTTTGCCATTGCTCTATTTTTCTGCAACAAAAGTATTTATTTTTTTTAAATATTAACCTCGTCAATTCATTTTTGAGTTATTTTAGTATTATGTTTCTTAAAATTGAAGATTTATCTGAACTATTCTTTATAATATATATAGGTGTAACTTTTACTATTCGATAACCGAGAAATATGCTTTTTATTTATGAATTTAAACAACCATTTATATTCCTTTTCTAATCTAAAAATAGAACTATAATCTTTGAAAATTAAATTTGTTAATTCTTTCCCTGCCATCTTGTCATATTGACCGTATTTACGCTATCTTTGCACTTTGAATTTTTACAATGGAAAAGATTATTGAAGAAAGCAAACAAGGCGAAAATCTTGTTTTAGAAAATAAACCTGAGAATACTAAAAAACTTTTTATAGAAAGTTACGGCTGTGCAATGAATTTTTCAGACAGCGAGGTCGTAGCTTCCATTTTGTCTGACGGCGGATACAATACAACTTCAGTTCTTGAAGAGGCTGATTTGGTTTTGGTAAACACTTGTTCTATACGTGACAAGGCCGAACAAACGATTCGTAAACGTCTAGAAAAATACAACGCAGTAAAACGTACAAATCCTAAAATGAAAGTAGGCGTTTTAGGCTGTATGGCTGAACGTTTAAAAAGTCAATTTTTAGAGGAAGAAAAAATAGTCGATCTTGTTGTTGGTCCTGATGCTTACAAAGACCTTCCTAATTTATTAGCAGAAGTCGAAGAAGGTCGTGACGCCATAAATGTAATTTTATCAAAAGAAGAAACTTACGGAGATATTTCGCCGGTTCGTTTAATGAGCAACGGAATCACAGCTTTGGTTTCGATCACTCGCGGATGCGATAATATGTGTACATTCTGCGTTGTACCTTTTACACGCGGACGTGAACGCAGTCGTGAACCGCAAAGTATCATGGCTGAAATTCAGGATTTATGGAATAAAGGTTTTAAAGAAATTACACTTTTAGGCCAAAACGTTGACAGTTACCTTTGGTACGGCGGCGGTTTGAAGAAAGATTTTGTAAATGCTTCTGAAATGCAAAAAGCCACTGCGGTTGATTTTGACCAATTACTTGAAATGGTTGCGGTTGGTTTTCCTAAAATGCGTATCCGTTTTTCAACATCGAATCCGCAGGATATGCACGAGAGTATTTTACATGTTATTGCGAAATATCCAAATATCTGTAAACACATTCACTTGCCAGTTCAATCTGGAAGTAACCGAATTTTAAAAGAAATGAATCGTCTGCATACTCGCGAAGAATATATGGCTTTGATTGACAAAATTAGAGCGATTATTCCAAATGCTTCGATTTCACAAGATATGATCGCTGGTTTCCCAACAGAAACGGAACAAGATCACCAAGATACTATGAGTTTAATGGAATATGTGAAATATAATTTCGGTTATATGTATTCGTATTCTGAGCGCCCAGGAACTTTGGCAGGAAGAAAAATGGAAGATGATGTTGAAGAAGAAACTAAAGCCAGAAGATTACAGGAAATCGTCGATTTACAGCAAAAACACGCTTGGTTTAGAAGTGAGGAATTTGTTGGACAAGTTGTTGAAGTTCTGGTAGAAAAAGTTTCTAAAAAATCAAAAGAAGAATTCTCTGGAAGAAATTCTCAAAGTATAACAGTGGTTTTCCCGAAAGAAAGTTACAAAATTGGAGATTTCGTAAACGTAAAAATTACAAGCTGTACCAGTGGAACTTTAAAAGGTGAAGCGGTTAGTCTAAGTGAAATGAATTAAGATTTATTTGTTTCAAGTTTTATGTAACTTGACTTAAAATTAAAAAAAAAAAAAAAATCAAAATTTAATCTATAATTAAAATATGGAAAAAGAAATTATTGTAAAGCCAAGTTTTACTTTCAAAGATTATTTTAAAGCTAATTTATATATTTATTTGACAAGACCGGCCTTCGTAATAATCTCTGTTGTTATTTTTTTGATTATATTGGTTAATGTGACAAACATTTTTTCAAATGAAGTCAATTTGAAGGATATTTTTACTTCTTCATTTGTTTTCATCTTATTATATCCTTTACTAATCATCTACTCTATTTATAGACACACAAAAAGAATATTTAAAAATCCAAGATTAAACGAAAACCTATCAATTCATTTCAATGAGAACTATATGGAAGAAGTTGGAGATAGTTTCAATATGAAATTCTTTTGGAAAGATCTCAAAAAGATAACAGAAAAAAAGGATTGGTTTTTAATATATCTAGAAAAAAATTCCGCCAAAGTACTTAATAAATCAGACTTAAAAGACAACCAATACAACGAATTAAAACAACTTTTTAATTCAATCGACATAAAAAAGAGTTTAAAAGTTAAGGGCAAAGTATAAAACCTGAAACAAACAAAAACTTGAAACAAAACATATGGAAACAGTTCAAGCAATAAAACAACGATTTGAGATTATTGGCAATGACCCTAAATTAAATCGTGCTATCGAAAAAGCCATTCAGGTTGCTCCTACTGATATTTCGGTAATGGTGACTGGGGAAAGTGGTGTTGGTAAAGAAAATATTCCTCGAATTATTCATTCGCTTTCGCATAGAAAGCACGGAAAATATATTGCGGTAAACTGTGGAGCGATTCCGGAAGGAACAATTGACAGTGAACTTTTTGGACACGAAAAAGGAGCTTTTACAGGCGCAACAAGCACACGTGAAGGTTATTTTGAAGTTGCCGACGGCGGAACTATCTTTTTGGATGAAGTTGGAGAATTACCTCTAACAACACAAGTTCGTTTACTTCGTGTTTTGGAAAATGGAGAATTTATAAAAGTAGGTTCGTCTCAGGTTCAAAAAACCAACGTTCGTATTGTTGCTGCTACAAATGTGAATTTGTTTAATGCTATCGAAAAAGGAAAATTTCGTGAAGACTTATATTATCGTTTAAGTACAGTCGAAATTACATTACCTCCACTGCGTGAACGAAATGACGATATTCATTTATTGTTCAGGAAATTTGTGGCAGATTTTGCTCATAAATACAAAATGCCTCCTTTAAAATTAGATGACGATGCTGTAAACGTATTGCAAAAATTTAGATGGAACGGAAATATCCGTCAGCTTCGAAATGTAGCTGAACAAATTTCGGTTTTAGAAACCAATCGCGATATTTCGGCAGCCACTTTACAATCGTATCTTCCTGCTGAAGGAAGCAATCTGCCATCTGTAATAAGCGACAGTAAAAAAGAAAGTGATTTTAGTACCGAAAGAGATATTTTGTACAAAGTCCTTTTTGATATGAAAAGCGATCTGAATGATCTAAAAAAATTGACTTTAGAATTAATGAAGAACGGCACTTCAAAAGTGCAAGATATTAATCCGAATTTAATTCAGAAAATATACGGTTCACAGGAAAATGAAAGTGAGATTGATTTTGAAGAAGAACCAAGAACTGCTGTTATGACTCCTGCAGGCCGCGAAGAAAATTATCAAATGCCTGAGGACAATTATTTGTTTGCTGAAACTATTGAAGAAGAAGAGATTTTACGTTTAGAACAGAAAGAAATCGAAATGATCAAAAAATCATTAGAAAAAAACAAGGGAAAACGTAAAGCTGCCGCTGACGAATTAGGTATTTCTGAAAGAACTTTATACCGAAAAATTAAACAATTTGATTTATAGTTTTAGTGCTGAGTCAAAAATACACCAAAACATTTTTAACGAAAAATCAATACCTTTGATCCAAGCGTCAGTAAACTGGCGAAGCAATACTTAAAATAAAAAATGAAAAACTTAAAATATCTTTTTATTCTATTAATAGCAACCACTTTCAGCGGCTGCGGCGTTTACAATTTTACGGGAACTGGAGCAATTGACGCGAAAACTTTTCAAGTTAACTTTTTCCAAAACAACGCTGATTTGATTGAACCCGGAATAGACAGACAATTTACATTGGCATTGCAAGATTTAATTCAAAATCAAACCAATTTAAACTTGGTAAGTACTGGTGGAGAATTAACATACGAGGGAGAAATTGTAGATTACAGAATCACGCCAATGACAGCAACTGCTGTTACACCAACGGGTGACGTGGGAGCAGCACAAAACCGTTTGACGATTCGTATAAATGTTCGCTTCACAAACAAAAAGAAAGAAACAGATGATTTCGAAAGAACATTTGAGTTTTATTTCGATTTCCCTGGAAATGAATTACCAACAGGCAGTGTTTTGAATACAGCAATTCAAACTATTTTTGAGAGAATTACTCAGGATGTCTTTAATGAATCATTAGCAAAATGGTAGTTTTTTTTAGTTAAATCGTTTATTCGTAAAATCGATAAAATGATTTAATAGATAAACCTTTCAAATCAAAAACAATAATAATTAGACGATTAAATAAAAAGAGAAATGAATGTAACTGATTATACTTACTTAATGAACAAACCCGATGCTATTACAGAACAGCAGGCAGAAGCATTAGGAAGTGTTTTGAATGAATTTCCGTATTTTCAAAGTGCCAGAGCACTACGACTAAAAGGACTTTACAACCAAAACAGCTTTAAGTATAACTACGCCTTAAAAGTTACTGCTGCTCACACAGCTGATCGTTCGGTATTATTTGATTTTATTACCTCAGAAAATTTCACCACAATTCAAGGTGAATATTACGATCGTAAGCTTCAAGATTTACTGGAAATAACTGTTGTTGACAGCGAAATTGTCTCGCCAAAACCAATCGACAAAGTTACATTTACAAAAATTGACCCAATTGAACAGTCTATTTTAAATTCGATTAAAGAAGCCTCAAATGTAGTATTTGAAGAACCAGCAAAAATTATAGAAAAACCTATTGATCCTATTATTGAAAAATCAATCTTAAGCTCTATAAAAGAAGCGGCAGCAAATACTTTTGAAGAAAAAATAAAAACAGAAGAACCAACAACTCTTGTTAGCGAATCAGTAATTGCAAGCCCTAGCGAAGAAGAAATTTTAAACACTTTTAAAGAGGCTGAAAAAATAGAAAGCACTCCAACAGAAACTATTATTGAGTCCCCTATTATAAGTCCTACTGAAGAAGAAATACTAAATACTTTTGAAGAAGTGACAAAATCAGAAGAAAAAACAATTGAACCTGTTACTGAACAGAAAGCGGTTACACCTATTAAAGGAGCAATTCCAACTTTCTTCGAAGAAATTGTAGACGACGAAATCGAAGAAGTAAGAGTTTCTCCAATCGAAGAATCAATTTTGAGTTCAATAAAAGAGGCATCAACGGTTGTTTTTGATAAGGTAGAAACAGAAGAAGAACCAAAAGAAACAGAGAGCTCTGAACCTGTAAAAAATGCCGAGAAAAATCTTGAAATAGGAAAACCATTAGATTTCTCTGACAATGAAAAACACTCTTTTCAAGAATGGCTGCAATTGGCAAAAACTGAACCTATAGACAGAACTGAGGACATGGCAAATAATAATGAAGCCAAAACAGCTGAGGAACTTGAGAGAATTGAGGAAGAAAAAAAGAAAAAGGCAGAAATAATAGATAAGTTTATCGAAACAAATCCTAAAATATCTCCAATAAAACAGACTGCAATAACCCCTGCAGTACAATTCGACATCAATAAAGAGGATAATTCTTACTTAATGACAGAGACTTTAGCCAGAGTATATTTAGAACAAAAAAAATATACCAAAGCGATACAAGCATATGAAATATTAATTTTGAAATATCCAGAAAAAATTACTTTCTTTGCAGACCGCATTTCGGATATAAAGATTTTACAACAAAATAACAATAACAATTAAGCAATGAGCACATTTTCAATTTTTTTAGTTTTAATCACAATAGTTTGTTTTCTATTGATCGTAGTAATCATGGTTCAAAACCCTAAAGGAGGAGGATTATCTTCTACTATCAGCGGAACTCAAATGTTAGGCGGTGTTCAAAAAACAACTGACTTTTTAGATAAAAGTACTTGGACATTAGCAACTATTTTGATTGTTTTAATTTTACTTTCAAGCTTAAGCTTCACAGGATCATTAAACGATACAGGATCTAAAATTATTGAAAAAACAGAAGCTCCTGCTGCAACTACACCAGCTGCACCAGCACAGCAAACTCCTGCTCCGGCAGCACCTGCTACAAAATAATAATTTTGATATAAATTAAAATGCCAGCCTGTCAAAGCTGGCATTTTTTTTAAGAAATAATGTCAGTTTTATGAGCATGGCACAGTTTCTGAAAGTTTATAGAACATTAAAAAACGTATAACCTAATAACATAATAAAATCATGGCTTTAAACATAAAACCGCTTTCAGACCGCGTACTTATTGAGCCTGTTGCAGCTGAAACTAAAACTGCTTCAGGAATCTTTATTCCAGATACTGCCAAAGAGAAACCACAAAAAGGAACTGTAGTTGCAGTAGGAAACGGATCAAAAGATCACACAATGACTGTAAAAGTTGGTGACACGGTACTTTACGGTAAATACGCAGGAACTGAATTAAAACTAGAAGGAACTGATTATTTGATTATGCGTGAAGACGACATCTTAGCGATAATCTAAAAATACATATTGTATTAAGTACCGAAGTCTTAAGAATTAAGAACTTCAATAACTTGAAACAAATCAAACTTTAAACAAAAATTAAAATGGCAAAAGATATAAAATTTGATATTGAAGCACGTGACGGATTAAAACGTGGTGTTGATGCATTAGCAAATGCTGTAAAAGTAACTCTTGGACCAAAAGGTCGTAACGTAATCATCGGAAAGTCATTTGGCGGACCAACAGTTACTAAAGATGGTGTTTCTGTTGCAAAAGAAATCGAATTAAAAGACCCATTAGAAAACATGGGTGCGCAAATGGTTAAAGAAGTAGCTTCTAAAACTAATGATTTAGCGGGTGACGGAACTACAACTGCTACAGTTTTAGCACAAGCTATCGTAAAAGAAGGTCTTAAAAACGTTGCTGCAGGTGCAAATCCAATGGATTTAAAACGCGGTATCGATAAAGCTGTTGAAGCTATCGTTGCTGACTTGGCTTCTCAAGCTAAAGTTGTTGGAAGCGATTCTGACAAAATCAAACAAATTGCGTCTATCTCTGCAAACAATGACGAAGTTATTGGTGAATTAATCGCTACAGCTTTTGCTAAAGTTGGTAAAGAAGGTGTTATCACTGTGGAAGAAGCTAAAGGAACTGACACTTTTGTAGATGTTGTTGAAGGAATGCAGTTTGACAGAGGATACCTTTCTCCTTACTTCGTAACAAACCCAGAGAAAATGGAAGTTGAATTAGACTCTCCATACATCTTATTATACGACAAAAAAGTTTCTTCTTTAAAAGAATTACTTCCAGTTTTAGAGCCAGTTGCTCAATCTGGAAAACCTTTATTAATTATTGCTGAAGATGTTGACGGAGAAGCTCTTTCTACATTAGTAGTAAACAAATTAAGAGGTGCTCTTAAAATTGCTGCTGTAAAAGCTCCAGGTTTTGGAGACAGAAGAAAAGCAATGTTAGAAGATATCGCAATCTTAACTGGTGGAACTGTAATTTCTGAAGAGAGAGGATATACTCTTGAAAATACTACTATCGAAATGTTAGGAACTGCAAAAAGAGTTTCTATCGATAAAGATAACACTACTATTGTAAGTGGTGCTGGTGAAGCTGACATTATCAAAAACAGAGTAAACCAAATTAAAGGTCAGATGGAAACTACTACTTCTGATTACGATAAAGAAAAATTACAAGAGCGTTTGGCTAAATTAGCTGGCGGCGTTGCTGTTCTTTATGTTGGTGCTGCTTCTGAGGTTGAAATGAAAGAGAAAAAAGACAGAGTTGACGATGCATTACATGCAACTCGTGCTGCTGTTGAAGAAGGAATCGTTGCTGGTGGTGGTGTGGCGCTATTAAGAGCAAAAGCTGCTTTAGCTTCTCTTAAAGCTGATAATGCTGACGAAGCAACTGGAATCCAGATTGTATCTCGCGCTGTTGAATCTCCATTAAGAACAATTGTTGAAAATGCAGGTCTTGAAGGTTCTGTAGTTGTAGCAAAAGTTGGTGAAGGTTCTGGCGATTTTGGATACAACGCAAAAACTGACGAATATGTAGATATGCTTAAAGCTGGTATTATCGATCCTAAGAAAGTAACTCGTGTAGCTCTTGAAAATGCTGCATCTGTTTCTGGAATGATCCTTACTACAGAATGTGCATTAATTGATATTAAAGAAGAAAACGCTGGCGGAATGCCAATGGGAGGCGGAATGCCAGGAATGATGTAATTCATTCTCTTCTTAAAACTTAAAACGCTGGATTTCTATCCAGCGTTTTTTTTTGTTTGCTACAAATTACACGAATTTTCACGAATTGTTTTTTAGCCACTCCCGATAGCTATCGGGATAAAAGGATTAAAAAGATTATAATCTGTGTGAATCTTTTAATCTGTGGCACTTTTTTTTGCGCAAAGCATTCGTGGGAATTCGTGTAATTTGTGACAGCCTTTTTTATTTAACATTCTCTTTTTCTTTAAAAACTCTGTTATCAATACCTTTGCTGTTCTATTAAAATTACAAAATGCGAAAATTCACAACTCACCTTTTATCTTTTACATTCTTACTTCTTACTACTTTTTTACAAGCCCAAAATAGCAAAGACAATTATGTAGTTCTAGTTTCTATGGATGGATTTCGCTGGGATTATGCAAAACAATTTAAGCTTCAGAATTTAAAAAAAATTGCTGCCGAGGGTGTTCATGCAAAATCGATGAAACCTTCTTACCCGAGTAAAACTTTTCCAAATCATTATTCTATTGTTACCGGACTTTACCCTGATCACCATGGTATTATCAACAATGTTTTTTATGATGCCGCTTTAAACGAATCTTTTTCATTATCAAGCGATGCCAAAACTGATTCTCGCTATTACGGTGGAAATCCTATTTGGAATCTAGCAGAACAGCAAGGTGTAAAAACTGCTTCTTTTTTCTGGCCGGGTTCTGACATTGACAAAAGAAACCCTAGTTATTTTAAAAAATACGATAGTAAAATTCCATACGGAGCTCGAATCGATACTGTCCTGAAATGGCTTCAGCTTCCAGAAAAGCAACGACCTCATCTTGTTACTTTGTATTTTGATGAGCCAGATCATACAGGTCATAATTTTGGACCATTATCGGCAGAGACTAAAAAAGCAGTAATAAAAATGGACTCGATTATGGGTGCATTGTCTCACAGGCTAGATCAATTAGAAATTGGAAAAAAAATCAATTTGATTATTGTTTCAGATCACGGAATGGCAAACATAAGCAATGATAAAAAAGTAGCTGTTTTAGATTATTTAAAACCAGAATGGCTTGGATACAAAGCTGTAGTTAACCCAATTATGAGTCTTCAAGCAAAAGCCGGCTGTCAAGATTCAATTGCAAAAGCCTTAAAAAAAGTACCGCATATTAAGTTTTGGAAATCAACCGAAGTTCCAAAAAGACTTCACTATGGCACCAATCCGCGCGCACATGATTTTGTTATCGAAGCTAAAAAAGGATACAGCCTAGTCAGCAAAGAAAGTCAAAATATAAAAGGCGGAACTCATGGTTATGACAATAACGAAAAAGATATGCATGCTATTTTCTATGCAAAAGGCCCAGCATTTAAAGTAGATAAAACGGTAAAAACGTTTCAAAACGTTTCAGTTTATCCTTTAATTGCACATATTTTAGGCTTGCAAATTGACGAAATTGACGGAAAGTTCAGCGACGTAAAATCGATGCTTCGCTAATTAGAGAATGTGTCAATTTGATAATTAGATAATGATCTGATTGTCATCCTGAGCGAAGTCGAAGAGCACTCCAATTAGCAAGAGCTTCGTTAATTTGAGAATGTGTCAATTAGAAAATGTGCCAATTCGATAATTTAATAATAATTTGATTATCAGCCTGACAAAAAACGAGCCCCACAGATTACTAAAATCTGTCGGGCTCGTTTTTTTGATATACATTGCGTAGACGCACTGCAGTACGCCTCTACAATATACATTATCAATACAATTATCTAATATCAAATTGACACATTCTCTAATTAAGAAACCACTTTATACGTAGGATCTTCTATTACATTTACGTTGATAACGGCATCAGCATTTTTAAGCAATTGCCTGCAATCTGCACTTAAATGCTGCAATTCTACAACCTTGTTTAGCTGATTGTATTTTTTAGTCAAATTATTTAAAGCTTCGATTGCTGACATATCCGAAACTCGACTTTCTTTAAAATCTATAATAATATGATCTGGATCGTTTTTGATGTCGAATTTCTCTGTAGAAGCAGCTATCGAACCAAAAAATAAAGGTCCATAAATTTCGTAATGTTTTATTCCGTTTTCATCTATATATTGTCTTGCTCTAATCCTTTTGGCACTTTCCCATGCAAAAACTAAGGCAGAAATAATTACTCCAATTAAAACTGCTAAAGCTAGATTGTGCAGCACAATTGTAATAAGAGCAACCAAAATACCTACTAAAATATCATGTTTAGGCATTTTATTGATAATTCTAAAACTCGACCATTCAAATGTTGTAATTGCAACCATCATCATAACACCAACCAAAGCCGCCATTGGCAATTTACCAATAACAGGAGCTCCAAAAAGCACAATCAGTAAAATCGTTAAAGCAGCAATAATCCCAGAAAGTCTTGCTCTGGAACCGGCACCAAGATTTACCAAAGTTTGTGCGATCATTGGACAGCCGCCCATTCCGAAAAAGAAACCATTCAAGATATTCGAACTTCCTTGCGCAATGCATTCACGATTACTATTCCCTCGTGTTCCCGTAATCTCGTCAACAAGATTCAATGTAAGCAAGCCTTCGGTCAAACCAACGGCCGCAACAATTACGGAATATGGAAATATCACTTTAAGAGTTTCAAAAGTAAAAGGAATATTCGGAATATGAAACGGAGGAAATCCACCTTGAACTGAGGCGATATCTTCGACTGTTTTGGTCTCAATATTAAAAATAAGTACGATGGCAAACACTACCATAATTGCCACTAGAGAAGCTGGAACTGCTTTTGTAAGTTTCGGAAAAAGCAGAACGATACTAATTGTAAGCGCGGTTAAACCTAACATTATATACAGCGGTGTCCCTTGCAGCCAAGTCGTTTCGCCATTTACAATAGTTTTAAACTGCTCCAGCTGCGACATAAAAATCACAACCGCCAATCCGTTTACAAAACCAAACATAACAGGCTGTGGCACTAAACGTATAAATTTTCCCAGTTTAAAAAGTCCAATAGTTATTTGCACCAGTCCGCCAAGCGCAACAGCTGCAAAAACATATTCTAATCCGTGCGATTTCATTAAAGCAATCAAAACAATCACTGTAGCTCCTGCACCTCCAGAAATCATTCCGGGTCTTCCGCCAAAAACCGCGGTAACTAATCCAGCTATAAAAGCAGCATACAACCCAACTAAAGGTGGAAATCCAGCCAAAATTGCAAATGACAAAGATTCTGGAATCATTGTCATTGCAACGGTTAAACCCGCTAAAATTTCGTTTTTGTAGTTGACTTTTTGAGTAAAATCGAAGAGTTGAAAAGCTTTTTTCATAGGGCACAAATGTAAAAAATAATGCCCATAAAGTAAACAAAGCTTTCTTCTATAAAAAATACTAAAGTGATAGCAATAAAGAAAATTTTAACTTAGAACAACTGCTTTAATACCAAAACTAAAACAGAGAGAATAAAATTTATCATAATCTATTTTTGACTTTTATAAGAAATTAAAATTCAAAATTATTTATAAAACAGTATAAATAACTAGGTATTTATACCTGTTTTCGCACTGCCATATCTTCTTCTTGTTATGGAATCAAAACTGAATCAAGCGTAATTTACCTTTGGTAAGGAAAAGAAATTGTCGTTGAAATAGTTAAAAACACAATTTCTTACTTCTGATCTCTTTCTGCAATTTGTGCTTCTAAATATTGAATTACTTTTTGAAGGCTTTCAATTGTCTCTTTTCGAGCTTCTGCAAGATCTTTGTAATTGACAGCTTCTTCTTTATCTGCCTTTTCCGTTTTGTAATATATAACCGGTTCTTCACGAAAAGCATCCAACTTTATCATACTGCCTGTACCCTTCAGAAGCCATTCGAGATTAATATCCGAATATCTTCTTAGAATATTTTCTAACTTATCAAGCCCTATTGTTTTATTTTTCTTTAATTGACTTGCAAAAGATCCATTAGACATACCAATTTCTCTTTCAAAAGCACTAATCCTAATGCCTTTATAATCAATATATTGTTTTATTCTCTGTAAAGTGTTTTCTGACATAATACATTATTTTATTAGAAAATATTCTATTTATTTTGTAATTAAGAAATATCTTACTATATTTGTCTCGTTTTTAATACAAATTAAGCAATGGACAAAAATATGAAAACTAAACCAAGTTACAACCAAGATGTCTTAAAGATTATCAAAAATAGATACGGATATTCTTACGATTACATTCGAAAGTCTATTCGAGGCGATAGAACTGGGATTACTTGTGACCTTATTAAAGCTGAATATTCCAAGCTTGTTAATGAGTATAAAAAACTAATGGAAAGCCAAATAAGCAAATTAAAAGATGTAAAAAAATAACCGCTGCCATCAAAAGTTACTCGATTTTAAACTGATAAAACTAAATTATACAAAAAACAGACCCTACACTAGTCTCCATAATAGTGCTTATAATATAAACACAGAAGAATCCTCACTCTCTGCTATTAATACTATAAGAAGGGTCGATGCAAATCTATTCATGCAATAGAAACGATTTTAGATATGTAACTGATCCGCACATATCTAAGGTATCCTCTCAAGAAAGTCAAAGCTGTAAAGAAATTTCTTTATGGCTTTTGTCTTTTTATACAGATTCTTATTTTTGATTAAATGAGTATTAAAATCTTTATTCCTTTCTAAAAAAACTTAAAAAATCAAATTTGGAGCAGTATTTTTGCGTTACATATATACTTCAAAAATTAAAGCCTCAAAAATCGATATGACACGAGAACATTATATTCCCTTTAACAAGGAATTTTTACTCGAACAACAAATTACTGCTTTCGCTAAAAACTCAAAGAAAGTTGACGATTTCAAGAAATTATTCGACATCATAGAACATTATTATCATTACGAATCTTTTAATCTAAATCGAAATTTAAAACAAAATTATTCTCTTTTTGATCCTGATTTGAGCGAAAAAGAACGCGAGGGTTTTATAGGAAAAAGTGATTTTTCTGTTTTCAAAAACACTTTACTTACGGTTCTAGAACGCGGCAATTATCATCGCATAGACAAAGAAACACTGGAAGTTGCTTTTAAGGAATCTGACTTGATTGGACTCGATTTATCAATCGATTTTAATGCTTTTAAAGATTACGAACTTTATGTTCGCGGTCATCATAAAGCCAAAGAAAAAATTACAAAATACATTTTCTGGAAGAAAGAAGTTGAGATTGAATATTATGATCGGGTTATGATTTTTCTTAATTACAACGAAGCTGATTATTTGAGCGAGAAGAAAGTTAAGTTAGGAAAAATGCCTATTGATCCGGGTTCGATTGCATTGAAAATCTTTAAACGCGTTCCTAAAAACGATCTTGAAACCATTTTCCCAAATGCTATTCCGAAAATGTCTTTAAAAGACAAATTACTGCTTTGGGTTCCTGGAATTTTTGGCGGTCTTTCCTTATTAAGTGCTAAAGTAATTCCGGCTTTAATTAATATGTACGGCGCTTATGAAACAAGAGAAGCTATTGATTTACTTAACAGCAAAACCTCGCTAAATCAAGGCTTGATTGCCTTAGGAATATTATCTGCCTATTGTTTTCGACAGTACAATAACTTTGTAAACAAAAAAATCAGGTATTCTAAAATGCTTTCTGACAGTTTGTATTTCAAAAATTTAGGAAACAACAGCGGTGCTTTTTATTCGCTTTTAAATTCATCTGAAGAAGAAGCTTTGAAAGAAACCATTTTGGCTTATTCTTTTTTAAACCGAAGTCAATATCCGTTAACTGCCGAAGAATTGGATTTACAAATAGAAGCTTGGTTTGCCTCGGAATTAAAAACAGAATTGGATTTTGATGTCAACGATGCTTTATTCAAATTAAAAAACATTGGAATTGGAATTGAAACCAGCGGAAAATGGAACGTTATTCCGTTAAAAGAAGCACTGATAAAGATTGACGAATTATGGGATGGTGTTTTTGATTATAATGAGCATAATAAATTACAAACCGAAGTTCTTACCTAAAAAAAACAGATCAAGAATAATAGCTACATAAATTCTATCTGCCTATTTATTATTATCATTCTCAATGAAACATTCAAAACGGAATAAGTAAAATCTAAAGAAAATTTTACTAGATTTACAAATACCTAAATCCAAAGAGAATGAGAACATTAGACCAATGGTTTACCGAATATGCCGTAAGTCATCAAAACCCAAAGAACAAAGCGATACACTACATTTGTGTGCCCGCGATTTTCTTTTCTATCGTTGGTTTATTAATGAGTATTCCTAGCGGTTTAATTACAAATACGCTAAAACTAAATGCTCCGCTTATCGAGAATTGGGCATTTATCGTTTTACTTTTTGTTCTAATTTTCTACATCCGATTATCGATTGCAATGGCGGTTAAAATTGCCGTTTTTTCGGCTCTTTGTTTAATTGCAAATTATTATATCGGACAGGTTTTCCCGTTATGGATTTTCTCGATCGGCGTGTTTGCAATTGCTTGGATTGGGCAATTTTACGGACATAATATCGAAGGCAAGAAACCTTCGTTCTTAAAAGATCTTCAGTTTTTATTAATTGGCCCGGCTTGGGTGGTTGAAAATTTATTTTCTAGAAAACAATAATCATTATTTAGTTACTTCAACAAAAGTAAACATCCACTTTACTGGATTTTGCCAATCTTTACCTTTAAAACTCCCTACCGGCAGCTTAACCCTAACAGTATTCCACCCTTTTTTTAATACAATTTTCGTTGGATCCCTAAATTCATATCCTTCATCAATCAATGGAATTTCTGAATTACCTTTCATATCAGGATGCTTCCAAACCGGCGGATTAATTAACATATTATTTACCCAAACTGCGCTATTTAAATTATTCCAAGTACCTGCAGCCGGCGAATCTGTACTCATTGAACGTGATAAATTATTAAAACCTATCCAAAATTCCTGTTCTTGGTCTTCATCACTCCAAATTTGAGTTTGAGCGTACCATGTTGTATTTTCTTGCGGTTTCTCAATCACTCCAGAAATTTGCGGCGCCCACCAATGCCTCATAACCAGAGTACCGCCAACAGCTTTGTAAACTGGTTTTTCTTTTACTGTATTAAATGACTGTTTTTCGAATGCAAAAGATTTCGACAAATCCCCTTTGTTATCATAAGGTCCATAAATATCCCAAACCAAATCTGCCTGTTTAACATAATTAAAAGGCAAGTTTTTAAAATATTGCTTTTTTTGATCTAATAAACGGTTTTCAAACGCTGCAAATGATTTAGCTCTTTCGGTTTCGGGCTGACCAATAGCTGCCGTCCAGCCTGCATAACCGCCGCCTTGCCAGCTGCGCTCTGCAAAAGCCAGCATACCGGGATAAACAGGATTCATTTTCATAACATCTTCTTCATTCGCCGCAGCTCTATCGTTCCAGACACAAACAGTCCCGCCTAAAGCATTTTCATTACCTTCAGTCAAATTACATATTTGACGATTAAAAATTGTAACAACACTTTCTAAAGGATCCATATGATTCAGATACAAGTGTCTAGAATCTAAATATTTTATGTTTTTATTTTTACTAACACTTGTAGCGCCTTCCATCCAAAGCTGACGAATTACACCATCGTTAAAATTTCCGCCGGGCTCCCATCCTATTACTTTTTTACCTAAACTTTCAGTCAAAGCAATAACTTCGGGTAAAAATTTCTGATTGGTTATTTTAACTTCATCAGCACCTAAATGCAGATAAGGAACATCATAAATGGTACAAAATTCTTTGATTATATTTTTTACAATTTCTAAACCTGCATCACTTTGCATATCAACTCCCATTGCTCTTTTGAATGCTGCACTATGTCCAGGCATATCAATTTCGGGAACTAAAGTTATGTATCGCTCTTTGCAATACTTAATAAGCTCTTTTAAATCGCTTTCTGTATAATATTCTCCTTTATCACGAAGCATATATTCTGGAGCTGTTAACTGCGGATATAGTTTACTTTGTAAACGCCATGCAACATCTTCTGTAGGATGAAAATGAAAGATATTTAATTTATACGCTGCCATAACATCTATTTGCTGTTTCAAAAGCTTAACAGATTGGTAATTTCTTCCCACATCAACCATAAATCCACGCCACTCAAAAGCAGGCCAATCGGTAATATCAGAAGCATCTACAAAAGTATCGTCCCGCATTAATTGCAGTAAGGTTTGAATACCATTAAAAATTCCCTGCGAGGTATTAGCGGTAAGGACTATTTTATCTGATGTCGTTTCTAAGTGATATGCCTCTGATTGATTTTTTGGAGCAGAAACATTTCCTAAACACAGCTGAATATATTTTTCACTGTATGCCGTTTTATTTGTCACTTTTACTCTCAATCCTTTTTGCTCCATAGCTTCTTTCAACATCGAAGCTTCTTTCTCTAAAGCTGGATTATCTACAAGAATTGCTGTTTCTGCAGTTAACGAAAAAGCGCCTGTTTTCCAATTCAACTGTTGTGGCTTTGGCAGTAACGAAGGTTTTGATTCTAGATCAAAAACGTAAGGATAAACTAAATGCTTCCACAACAAATAACCGTCTCCCTTAAGATGCAAACCGTCATTAGTCAACTCTTTTATTAACTTTCCGTTTTCATCACAAAAGGAAGCATGCAAATCAATATAAGTATACTGATAAACAGCCGAATTTTGTTTCAAAACAGCATTTAAACGTTTTATCTGTTCTCCTTTACCCGTATGATTTTCAAATTTTTTATAGAAATCATTTACAGGTAATATGCTTTGCACAAATAATTTTGTCGAGGGAGATTCTTGTTTTAAATACGAAACAATTTTTGCAATATTTTTAAAAATACTATCGGTCGAAATATTCCTTGACAAATCATTAACTCCAATCAGTAAAAAAACCTTTGCCGGTTTTCTAATGGCTATTTCATCAATTCGATTCAAAACTGCGGCACTTACATCACTGCTTATTCCACGGTTTTTTATCCGATTATCCGCAAATAATTCAGCCCACTCTGCGCCATTTGTAATACTGTTTCCAACAAAAACAATGTCGTTTTTTGTCAATGGCAGTGTTCTAAAATGAGAAACGCGCTGATGATAAAAAGTAGAAAACAAGCTATCTGGCAATATTGTTTTTTTTATCTGACAATTTGCACTTATCGTGGTACACAGCATAACAATCATTGTAAAATGAAACCAGCTGTATTTTTTATAATAGTCCATAATCCAATTCTAATTTTCCCATTTTTAATAATCGTTCTTCAAATCTAATTTTAAAACCTTCTACAATAATTACTTCTTCTCCCCTTAATTATTCTTTTACAATTACACTGTTTATTTAGAGAATTACACATCAACAAACCTGCTCTATCTTCCTTTGGCAAGATTATTTTCAAACTCTCATCATCATAGCGTAATTACAGCTGGCCATTATTAAAATTTTTTATTTCATTTTTCTTTTTCTTTCATTTCACTAAACAAAACCTTGTCTTTTCTCCTTTTTCATTTCAATAAATTGAATATTCCCTAAACATCATTCCTCCTCTCTGATTTTTAAAAACATTCTTTTTTCTAGCTGAAACAGAAAACTAAAACCCGTCACTATTTAATAAAATATTTTAATATTTAACAAATGTATATATTATTATTTAAGAAAAAAAGCAAAATAGTAAAAATGTGTTCGAACAGATTACATGATAACACGAATTAATAAAAATATTTAAAATGTTTTATTTTAAGATAAAAAATTACAATACAATAATATAAGCGTTATGAGCTGATTTCTTTACGGTTTACCTCATTGTTAAAAAATACTTAATAAATTTTTTTAATAATTAGATTGATTTATTAAAAACATTTCATACGTTTACAACCTAGAAAAACGTTTTAGTCAAAATCATTTAGTTTTTTTTTAATCTTTTGCTCTTTTACGCAGTAAAAATGGAACTAAAATATTTTAGCGCAATCAACTAAAACCAACATAGAAATACTATCGCAAAAAAAAAGAATCCTCCCTTCTTTGAGCAATAGGTAATCTTGAAAGTTATTTACATTGAAATAACTGACTTGATTTGATTATAAACGTATCAAAAAGAAAAGGAAGTTTTACTGGAACGTTTTGATTGAAGTTTATAAGTACTAAAGGAACTCTAAACCAATATTTAGAAAGAAAGGATATCAATATAAAAACAACAAGCCAATTTGACTAAAACGGGGAAACCCATTTTTATACTTTTTTTTCATAAAAAAGCCAGCAGATGCTGCGAACACTACTGGCCGATTTCTTCTTATCAAGAAATATAGATTGGAAAAAATAAACATGACCACGAAGGAAATTATTATTAACCAAACCATTACAAAAGTATGAAATTACTACCAAAAAGCAAGCCTGAGAATTACTGGCTTATGCCTAAATTCGGGAACGTTATCAAATTAACGCCCTTATTTTTGATCCCTTTTACCATACAGGTATCGACAGCAAAATCTACTGCAGCGACTATTTTATCCGAAAAAAATGAAATAGTAAAAGCAGCAAATGACAGAACAGCAATTAAATCATCTTTATTTCAAAAACAAATAAAAGGAAAGGTACTTGACGAGGCTGGAAACCCATTGCCTGGAGCAAATATTGTTGTTAAGGGAACCAAGGTTTCAACTCAAACTGACTTCAATGGTAACTTTGAATTAAATGTTCCTGAGGGCGCTACAAAACTTATCGTTTCTTACATCGGTATGGATCAACAGGAATTAACTATTGGAGCTTCATCAATTACGGTTGTCTTAAAAGAATCGGGACAAAAACTAAATGAGATTGTTGTTGTAGGTTATGGTACTCAGAAAAAATCTAAAATAACTGGTTCTGTATCAAAACTAGACAATAGAGTTTTAGAAACTGGAGTACGTTCTAATCCTGCTTCTGCTTTGGCTGGTACAATCCCAGGCTTAAGAGTGCAGCAAGCTTCAGGAAGTCCTGGTGCTGTTCCTATCATCACTTTACGTGGAGGAACTAATTATGACGGAAGCGGATCTCCATTAGTAATGGTCGACGGTTTTTTGAGAGCTAGTTTCAGCGAAATCAATCCTGATGACATTGCGTCTATTGAAGTTTTAAAGGATGCATCAGCAACTGCTATTTATGGCGCTAGAGCTAATAATGGAGTAATTTTAATTACTACTAAAAAAGGTAAAGCGGGTGTTTCAAACATCACTATAAATACAAATCTTGGTATTAATACTTTAAACATACCGTTTGATTTTATCAATGCGCAAGAATATTTATACTGGTCTAGAAAAGCTATTCAAACTTCTGGTTCTTATGACGCCAGCCGCCTTAGTCAGTTAAATTCTACTGGCCCATTTGGTACTGGAAATTTATATAAAGATGCATCTGGAAATATTCTTGATGGCAATAAAAATGCATCTGCCGTATGGAGCCCAATGTTTAGAAACCCGAGTAATGAAGAATTATTGGGACAAGGCTGGCAAAGCATGACTGATCCTGTTCGTACAAATGCAGCTGGTGCTTATGACCCGAATGGGACTAACAAGGAAATCATTTTTAAAGATTTTAACTATAAAGACTACGCTCTTCGACCTCAAGGTATAACTAAAGATATTAATTTATCGATGACAGGCGGCAGTGAAAAAGGAAGTTACTACGCCGGTATTGGTTCTTACAACGAAGAGGGTTTACCAATTAATACTTTTTACAAAAGGCTGACTTTTGTTTTTAACGGTGATTATAAAATAAAGTCTTGGCTGACTTCTACTTCTGGTTTGAACTTCGCAACAGCGCAATGGAGAGGCCCGCAAACAAATGGCGAAAGCAATTATCTAACTCGTTCTTTAGGTGCACCGCCAACAATGAGAGGAACAAATGCTAATGGAGATTTATTAGTAGGAAGAGATTATACAGATGGTAATCCAGCTGTTAACGATGATAAGTTCATCCGTAAGAACCAAACTGATAAATTTACAATGACGCAATCTTTTAAGGCTGATATATTAAAAAATCTATATTTTAGAACTAGTGCCAACTGGTTTTATAATGAAGGTTTTTATGAATCGTTCAATAAAGACTTCTTGTCAAGCCCTAACAACATCAACAAAACCCGTTCTTCATCGGCTCAATTTGACCGATCATTCAGCCAGACTTATAATGGTACTTTGAACTACAATACTGATTTCTTAGGAAAAAATCATGTTGATGCTATGATTGGAGCAGAATACTACGACATCTATTCAAATGGTGTTTTCGCTGCAGGTTCGGGCGCGCCATCTGATGATTTTATGGATTTACAGTACACTAGTTCAGACAAAGACAAAAGAACTATTGATACTTACCATACGCGTCAACGCATTTTATCTTTCTTTGGTCGTGTCACGTATGATTATAATGAAAAATACTTAGCAACTTTTACTATTAGACGTGACGGATACTCTAAACTGCTAAACAATCGCTGGGGTAATTTCCCTGGAATATCGGTAGGTTGGAATGTGCATAAAGAAAGTTTCTTAAGCGATTCTAAAATAATCAATACTTTAAAACTAAGAGCGAGCTATGGTCAAAACGGAAACGTAAGTGACAACCTTATCGGCCCATATCAATTACAAGGATCTTACGGAAGCAGCAAATACGACGGAACTGTTGGCTACCAACTTAACGGACTTCCTTTTCCAGATTTATTATGGGAACGTTCTGCCACATATGAGTTCGGTTTAGACACGCGTTTATTTAACAGATTAGATCTTTCTGTAGCTTATTACAACAGACAAACACAAGACAAAATTTCAAGCTTCACTCTGCCTGCTACCTCAGGTATAACGTCGATTACTACAAACTTAGGTAATATGCAAAACAAAGGTTTGGAGGTTGATTTGAATTACAAAGTCATCAAAACGGCTGATTTCTCATTAGATTTTAATGCAAATGCAGCTTATAATGTTAACAAAATATTGAAACTGCCAAGCAACGGTTTAGAAAATAATAGAGTTGGCGGAAGTCAGGTTACGGATAAAGATGGTAATTTAATTTGGGTTGGCGGTCTACAAGAAGGTCAAGATCCAAACGTTGCGTATGCTTATGTTGCCGAAGGTATTATTAGAACTCAAGCCGACTTAGATTCCTATGCTTTAAAACTAAGAGATTTAATTGGTGCAAAAGTTTTAGTTCATCCAGATGTTTATAATGCTATGAGCTCTTCTGAAAAAGCGCTGGCTTACCCTATCGCTTTAGGTGATGTAAAATGGAAAGATGTAAACGGAGACGGCATCATCAATAGTTACGACAGAGAATATATGGGACGAACTGTTCCTAAAGTAACTGGTGGTTTTGGTTTCTATACAACTTATAAGGGTTTCGCTTTTAGCTCTCGTTTTGACTATGCTTTAGGTTTTGTTCAGTATGACGGTCCTAGATCTTGGTTCTTAAGTAATGCACAAGGAACATTTAATACTACTAAAGAAGTTTTTGACACTTGGACTCCTGAGAACCCAAATGCGAAATACCCAACATATTACTGGGCTGATCAATTGTTTAAAAACAACACTATGCGTACTTCAAGCATGTTTTACAATAAGGCAGATTATTTATCCTTTAGAGAAATCAGTTTATCGTATTCATTGCCTGCTGACTTAATGACTAAATTAAAAATAGAGGGAATCAAACTTACTTTAACTGGGCAGAATTTAGGCTACATAAGTAAATCGACTTTGTTTTCACCAGAGAAAACAGATCAAGGAATAAATGTTACTGGAGGTTATCCGTTACCTCGTACTATGGTTTTTGGTGTTCAAATTATTTTATAAAAAAGATATGAAAAAGATATTAATAGGAATTGCATTTTTAGCGTTGTCAATTACGTTTAATGCCTGCGACAAACTGGATTTAGCTCCAGAAGATTATTATGCTAGTGAAAGCTTTTGGAAAACTCCTTCTCAAGTAGATGGAGCAATGGTAGGATTACATAACCAATTAAGAAGCTATCAATTTACATTGTTTACATTAGGAGAACTTAGAGGAGGAACATTAAGAGACGGAACCAGCTTTACCGGAACTGCATCTTTAAACTCAGGATCTATAGTTCGTCAGGATATTAGAGAATCATCTCCTGGTATTACAGGCTGGGCGGGACTTTATGCTCCGATATTTCAGGTAAACAACTTCATCTATCAAGTAGAAAAAGCCCAATATTTGACTGCTGCTGATAAAAGTTATTATCTTGGTCAGGCTTATGGTTTAAGAGCGTTTTATTATTTTCAATTGTATCGTACTTACGGAAGACTTCCTGTAACCAAAGAACCTAAAGTTGCTATCACGACACCTACAACAGCTCAAGATGCTTATTTGCCCCGTACAAAAACAGAAAAAGAAACTTTAGACTTTATCAAAGAAGATGTAACGAAATCTATTGCAAGTTTTTCTGGAGATTACACGTCTAAAATGCAAAAAGGACAATGGTCTTTGGGAGCTTCACAAATGCTTCAAGCCGAAGTCTATTTATGGTCTGCAAAAGTAAAAATTGATGGTGCCAGCCCAACATCTACAGCTGCTGATTTAGCAATTGCAAGAACTGCAGTAGAAGCTGTTATACCTAAATACAGCTTACAATCA
This sequence comes from Flavobacterium sp. FlaQc-28, assembly GCF_044007415.1. Taxonomy (NCBI): domain Bacteria; kingdom Pseudomonadati; phylum Bacteroidota; class Flavobacteriia; order Flavobacteriales; family Flavobacteriaceae; genus Flavobacterium; species Flavobacterium sp. FlaQc-28. The sequence continues at coordinate 187,421 of NZ_JBIPCM010000010.1, read as the reverse complement.
AGCTTTGCCAATATATTTAACTCAGCCGCTACAGCTTCAATAAAAGGAAATAGTGAAATTATTTTTGCTTTGAGATTTGGCTTTGGAGAAGCAACAAGCAGCTACGGTCAGTTTATTTACGCTATTACAGATCCGTTAGCAGGTTATGTTGACGACAAAGGTGCTGCTATTCCTTCTAACGATCCGCTAAAGGTAAATGGAGGCGGAACCATCATCAGATATGAGTACAAATATGACTTATATCAAAAATATGAGGCGGCAGATACGAGAGCAAATGTTACTTTCCTAAATTTCAACAAAGGAACAGTTCACGCCACCAACTTGCGTAAATTCATCGGAACTATTGTCGATGGTGCGCGTACTTTTTCAGATGATTTCCCTGTTTACCGTCTTTCTGAAGCTTATTTGATGCTGGCTGAAATAAAAAACAAGCAAAATCAAGATCCTTCTGCCGAAATCAACATCATCAGAACCCGCGCTTATGCCGGCGGAGGAGGTACGGCTCCTGTCTATGCAAATGGTTCCTTCGAACAAAACGAATTAGCTATTTTCGCTGAAAGACAAAAGGAATTTGTAGCCGAAGGAAAAATTTGGTACGACCTGCGTCGTATGCAAGACGCAACTGGAACTCCTTTAGCATTTAGAATAGACCTTCCTTTAGTAGGTGTACTGCAAAATATTGATGGGATAAACCATAAAATAATATGGCCAATAGATGTTCCTACTTTAAACAGTGATCCAACTCTAGAACAAAACCCATTGTACAAAGGCACTTAACGCTCTTTAACTCAAAGCCCCAACAAAACAATTTGTTGGGGCTTTTTTTTACAACTGTCTTTCCTTTTACACCTTATAAAACAAGTATTTTCCGTTAAAATAAAACACAATTAAAAGTAAAAACTTCACCAAATTTATAAACTGCTTAATATATTAATGATGCCCCTATTCTATTGATCCTATTTTTTCGGCTCTCTTGTTCCAAAGTATTATATTTTGCTCCATACTTGATGTAATAATTCTGTTTCCTTCCTTATTCCAAGAAACGCCCCATAAATAATCTTTAGATCTGCCTTCTGAAATGAGTCTGCCTTTGGCGTCAAAAATTCTTAGTGCATCACTTGCCGCTGCCAATCTGCTTCCTTTTGAATTCCAAGTTAAATTTCTGTATTCACCTTTGCTAATATCAATTGATCTTAAAAGTTCCGCTTGTTCATTCCAATATTGAAGTAATGATTTATTTTGTGCGTCACCATAATCGCCTGTAACAAAAAACGAGCCTGATTTGTGCCAAGCAACGCTTAATAACATTACTTCTTCTGTTCTATGTTTAACTGATTTTATCAAATTACCTTGAATGTCAAATAACCGTATTTTGTCTGAAACCGCTACTACTATATTTTTTTTAGGATGCCAATCAACAGCAGTAATGCCTTTACTGTTTTCATTCTTAAAACTCCTTACTAAATTACCTTTCACATCGTAAATCAATACTTGCCCCTCATTGTCAGCAACAACTAAATACTCCCCTGTATAATTCCAGTCTATTCCTCTTGCTCCATCAGGAGAAATTCCGTTCAATTCAATTTTTTCATTGGTATCCAAATTTATAATGCATGATTTATCTTCCGATAGTTGGGTTGCAACTGCAATACTGTTTTTTGAGGGATGCCATTTTATACGAGTTATTGTACTTTTTATTGGAAATGATTTGTATAATTTTAAATTCTTTCCGCTGTAAATTTTCAGAGTGTCTAAGTTTCCACCGACAGCCATGAATTTCCCATCAGAACTCCAATCAGTAGTCCAAAGGATTTTTTTATCGATAGCGTCTTGCGCGAAAAGTTGATTATTGAATACTGTTAACAGAATTATACATTTCAGGAACCTAATTTTTATTTTCATAAATACCCATTTTTATTTTCAATTCATCTTTAGAAAAAAATCATATCTTTTTGTTGTTTCTTTTATCAAATAGCAAATAATCCAAACTCCATTTTCCTGGTCCAATAAAAAAGAATAAAGCAAAATGCAGAGCAAATAAAAAAGGAAGTTCCCCATTAAAAATATCGCCTTCACTCATAGTATAAATAACACCAGCCATTACAGCAATTAATAGCGGAGTAATAAATCTAGTAAAAAGACCTGCGGCTAATAATATTGATCCTATAAACTCAATAATTTTGGCAGCATACCCAGAAAAAACAGGAAATGGAAAATTTATTTCCTTTAGAAATTTAATGAGTATGTGCATATCAAACAATTCTAGAGAATGTCTGAATATGTAAAAAGCTACCACTATTCGGATAATAAAAATGCCATTATCCCAAGTTCCATTTGAAGTAAATATTTTTGTCATGTTATTTATTTTATTCCAGCAAACCTACTGTCATTTTATAAATACACTACAATGTACAATGTAAAAGAAATGTAAAAAAAGTAAAATTTCATTAAATCTATTTTTAATAAGCATTAAAAAAAATACTTTTGAATCATGAAACAAAAATACCTACTTGCCTTATTTGTACCTGTGCTGATTTTATTGCTAATTTTTATTTATCCAGCCTTTCTGCAAGAATCATATGTTGAAAATCCCAGAAACGAAATACTACTAAGAAAAATAGGTCATGAATTACTGAATAGCTCTAGGGATAGCATTTCTAAAGTAATGCCGATAAAAATTCTATCAGCAAATGAGTTCCAAATTAATTTTGAAAATGAGTTTTCTTTTGTACCAGATTCATTGGTAACAATTGTCCAGAGAAACATTAAGAAAAGTACATTTCCAAGTGAATATTCTGTAAATGTATTTAAATGCTCAAATAAAGAAATTATCTATAGTTTTTTAATATCATTAGATAATAAAGAAAATATAATTCCGTGTATTGGGAGAAGCATGCCTAATAATTGCTACAATATTATTATTAAGTTTGGCTCAAATGAAAATGCTTTTTTAAACAATAAATTTATCTTTTTTGTTATTGTAATTTTAGTTTTATCTGCTTTGCTTTGGCACCTATTTAACAGAAAAAAAGAAAAAATAACTCCTAAAAAAGAGTCTGCTAAAAATATCCAAATTGGGAAATATATTTTTTACTATGAACAGCATTATGTTGAGTATGAAGGTGTGAAAGTTTTATTAACGTCGAAGGAGTCAAAATTGCTGCATATTTTTTTCTCATCACCCAATAAAATTATCGAAAGAAACATACTGCAGAAAGAAGTATGGACAAATGAGGGTATAATAGTTACAAGAAGTTTGGATATGTTTGTTTCAAAGCTTCGTAAGAAATTGGATAAAGATCCATTAGTAAATATTATTAATATCCATGGCATTGGATATAAATTAGAGGTGATTAATTATTAAAATTAATTTACAATAGTTGATTTAACTTTTTCAAAACAAGAGTTTTTTTTCTACAAAACTTAAAACCGATATATCTGGAAATTGAAGATTCTTGACAGGATCTGAACCAATGTTCTCTACAAATACTGCCTTTCTAAAAAGTAAACACATTTTGAAGAAGTTTTCGAACTACAAAAAAAGCCTGAGAATTTTATTCTCAGGCTTTTTTTTTGTAGTGACCTTGACGGTACAGAATTCGCCCCATATGTTAGTAGATTTAAAGATTTTGGGGGATGTGTAATTTTGCTATTTGAATTTAATATCATTATTAGTTAAAGTCAAGTTCCCGTAATTCATCACAGTAGCAAGAGCAACAAAACCCATATTAATTTTAGTACGAAAACTATTCAATAAATAAAAGTCCGCTTGGTGGTTTATAAAATAAAAAAACTATTTTTGAAAACAAATAAATACTGACATTTGTCAGACATAGCACCTCGTAAACGATAAAAACAAGTCAATAATGAAAAAGACAATCTTAACAACAGTACTACTTTTGGTATTATGTCAAATCGCATTTGCTCAAACAAATTACACAGCAAAATTAGACAATTACTTCAATGTACTTGAAGAAAACGACAAGTTTATGGGAAGTGTAGCAATATCACAAAATGGTGAGATCATTTACACAAAATCAATTGGATTTGCAGACGTTGAAAAAAACATTAAAGCAACCAAAAATTCAAAATACAGAATTGGTTCAATTTCTAAATCATTCACAGCAGTTTTGATTTTAAAAGCAACTGAAGAAAAAAAGCTGGACTTAACCCAAACTATTAACAAATGGTTTCCAACACTAAAAAATGCAGATAAAATATCTATAAAACAGTTACTTAGTCATAGAAGCGGGATACACAATTTCACAGATGACAATGAATATCTAACTTGGAACACACAGCCAAAAACAGAAAAAGAAATGCTTGAAATTATAGCAAAAGGAGACAGCGATTTCGAACCAGACAGCAAAGCAGAGTACAGCAATTCAAACTTTGTGCTTTTGACTTATATTCTAGAAACAACTTTTTCAAAATCGTATTCTGAATTATTGCAAAAATATATTGCAAAGCCTCTTGGTTTGACAAATACGTATGTTTTTGGAAAAATCAATACAAACAACAATGAATGCAAATCATACAACTTCACAGGAGCTTGGAAGGCAGTGACCGAAACCGACTTTACAATTCCATTAGGTGCAGGAGCAATAATTTCAACGCCAAGTGATTTGACAAAATTCGCAGACGCCTTGTTTGGAGGAAAACTTTTAAAACCTGAAAGTCTTGAAATAATGAAATCCGTTAAAGATGGTTACGGAATTGGTCTGTTTCAAATGCCTTTCCATGACAAGATCGGCTATGGACACAGAGGCGGAATTGATGGCTTTAGTTCAGTTTATTCTCATTTCGCAGACGACAAAATTTCGTATGCTTTAATTACAAACGGAACAAAGTTAAATATGGATGATATTTCTAATACTGTTTTAAGTGCAATTTACGGCAAACCTTACGATATACCTGTCTTCACAACTTACAACTTGACTTCGGAAGATTTTAATAATTATTTAGGCGTTTATGCTTCCAAAGAAATTCCATTTAAAATTACATTTACAAAAGATGGAAACGCTTTAATCGCACAAGGCACAGGACAGCCAGCATTCTCTCTTGAAGCAACGGAAAAAGACAAATTTAAGTTTGACCAAGCAGGAGCTAAATTTGAATTTAATCCGATAGACAAGACAATGATTTTATTTCAAGGCGGTGGACAAATTAAATTTACGAAAGAATAAAAAACAGCACCCAACAGCTACTACGGATTTGGCAATAGGCTTAATGGAATGATGGTTTTGTGTTTGGATGATATTAACTAGATCATTTATGCAGAAAACAAAATCCTTGATGGGATTCGAACCAAAATTACTTGCAAACATTGAGACTTTGTAAAATTAAAGAAATCACTAAGGATTTTCGAACCATAAAAAAGCCTGCAAAATATACACTTTGCAGGCTTTCAATTTTTATAGTGACCGCGGAGGGGTTCGAACCCCCAACCCTCAGAGCCGAAATCTGATATTCTATCCAGTTGAACTACGCGGTCAGGTGATTTATGATTTTAGAGTTCAGATGTTAGATTACAATCAGCAATCTAAAATCTGAACGCTAAAATTATGTTTTAAACTAATAGTTTCTTTACAATTGCAGAGATAGTTTTTCCTTCAGCAGTTCCGCCTAATTGAGCAGATGCTAATCCCATAACTTTACCCATTGAAGCAATTCCCGAAGCTCCTGTTTCAGCAATAATTTTTGCAACTACAGCTTCTACTTCTTCTTCACTTAACTGCGCTGGTAAAAACTTCTCGATTACTGCAACTTGAGCCAATTCTGGTTCAGCTAAATCAGGACGATTTTGCTCCGTAAAAATTCTAGCACTCTCTTTACGAGTTTTTACTAATCTTTGAAGTAATTTGATTTCATCTTCTTCTGATAAATCTTCTTTAGATCCTGAAGCTGTTGAAGCCAACAATAACTCCGATTTAATAGCTCTTAATGATTCTAGCGCTACAGTATCTTTTGCTTTCATGGCCGTTTTAATCTCGTCCATGATTTGTGTTTGTAAACTCATCTTTATATTTTTTATTTGAATAAGCAATTGCTTATAAATTGATATTTAACTCGAAAGTATTTTGCCTTCAGTTGAGCTAACAACAGAATTAACTTTAAAACTAAAGCAAAGAAGTCAAATTCCTAAATTCTGTGCGAAGATAAAAAAAATAACCCGAAAATTAAATCCAATTTTCGGGTTACCCTAATATTATGATTGTAAAATTAATCTACGTTGTCGTGCAAAAATGAATTATTTGAACGTAATTGAAGATCATTATTACTATCTGTTCCAACTGAAATTCTAGAATTTGTATTGTTAGATTGAGAATTTGACAAATCAATTCCTAATCTCTTATAAGCTGGCTCTTTTTCCAACTCATCAATTCTAGAAACATTATTATGAAACTTATAATTAAACTCTTTTAGTTTCTTTCTTCTTTCTTCAGCTCTTAAACGTAATGTTTCTTCAATTGTTAATTCCATTGGAGAAACTTCTGAAGTTGTTGTATAATCTGCATCTGTTGCAAAATCAACTTTCGGCTTCAAAGTAATGTTTAGCTCTTCAGGGACTACATCTTCGATTATTTTTTCTGCAGGTTTTGAAGACATTAAGTCATTCTCTACCTCCATATATTCTTCTAAAGAATATTTTATTACACCTTTATCTGAAAGTTCTGTTACTGGCACAAATTGTACAGGATCATTTACTTTAATGTTGCGAGTTTCATTACTCAGCTCAAACATAATTTTTGATTCCTGCTCAGCAACCGGCTCTCTTTTAACTTCAGGCTCTGATCTAAAAAGAGGAAGATCAAAAGAAAAAGTCGTTTGTTCTTCTTTCTCAAATGTTCTTTGCTGTACAGGTTTTACTTCTTGAACAATTTCTGCTGCAGGCGTTGAAATTTTGAAATCAATATCTGTAATTGGCGAAACGATTTCAAAAGTTACGTCAAGGTTTTTAATAAACTCTGACATTACCACCAATTCTTCTTGATTAATTGTTGGCGTTGTTACAGGAGCAGCTGGAATTTCATTTACGGGAGCAACCGTATCCGTATCGTCCATTAAATCAAAAATAACTTTTTCCTCTGATTTTGCAATAGGTGTATCTGCATTCAGATCAAAAGAAGCAAGTGTTTTATTGGTTAAATTATGAACACTTCTTTGCTCATCTTCTAACGTATGAATTATTTTTTTAGGTTCTGTATTAACGATTTCATTTTGTTGTTCAACATCAAAACCAGTAGCAATAATAGTTACTGCAATAGCTTCACCAAGAGTTTCGTCTTCACCAACTCCCATGATAATATTAGCGTTATAACCTGCTTCAGCTTGAATATGATCATTGATCTCTCCAATCTCGTCAAGAGTTATCTCATTAGATCCAGAAACGATAAGCAACAATACGTTTTTGGCACCTGTAATTTTATTGTCATTTAATAATGGTGAATCTAATGCTGATATAATTGCATCTTTAGCTCTATTTTCACCTTCTGCCACAGACGATCCCATTATAGCTGTTCCGCTGTTTGCTAAAACTGTTTTAGCATCACGTAAATCGATATTTTGAGTATAGTGATGCGTAATTACTTCAGCAATACCTCTAGAGGCAGTTGCTAAAACTTCATCGGCTTTAGAGAATCCAGCTTTGAAACCAAGGTTTCCGTAAACTTCTCTTAATTTATTATTATTAATTACGATTAAAGAGTCAACTTGTTTACGTAATTTTTCGATTCCTAATAACGCTTGCTCCTGACGTACTTTCCCTTCAAATTGAAATGGAATTGTCACGATACCTACAGTAAGGATTTCTCTTTCTTTTGCTAATTGCGCGATTACTGGAGCAGCACCAGTACCAGTACCACCACCCATACCTGCAGTGATAAATACCATTTTAGTACCACGATCCAATACTTTTTCGATATCGGCAATACTTTCAATAGCAGACTGCTGTCCTACGTCAGGATTTGCTCCTGCTCCAAGACCTTCTGTTAAATTCATACCTAACTGAATTTTGTTAGGCACTGAACTGTTTTGCAGCGCTTGTGAATCGGTATTACAAACGATGAAATCAACGCCTTTAATACCTTGTTTAAACATGTGATTAATGGCATTACTACCACCTCCACCTACACCTATTACTTTGATAACATTTGATTGGTTTTTTGGTAAATCAAATGAAATACTTCCAAATTCTGAGTTGCTCATCATCTTTTTGGTTTTTGAAATTCTTATTTAATACATCTTTTACTTCTTGGCTTGGGGCAAAGAGTAATCCTTTTCTTTTATTATTCTGCGTTGTCTAAAAAATCTTTGATTTTATCGACATATCTATCAAAAAATGATCTTCTAATTTTTGTTTCTGTAGATTCAGGTTTTTCAACTCTGCTTACTGTTTCTCGAGTATCTTCAATAGTTTCTACTCTTTCAACGTAATTTTCTTCTACTTCGTATCGCTGCACTGGCGGAGGAACATTTCTGTAAACAACTTTTGGCTGTTCGTTTACAATTTCCATTCTAACCGCGCTTTGCGTGCTGTTTTCAATACTGTTCATTACTAAACCAACAGCTGTTGCAAACAATGGACTTGAAATTTCTTCGCTTGAATTTCCTGCTAAATGCTCATTTGGATATCCTATTCTGGTATCCATTCCAGTAATATATTCTACTAATTGTTTAATATGCTTTAATTGAGCACCACCTCCAGTAAGAACAATTCCTGCAATTAACTTTTTACGAGGATCTTCGTGCCCGTAAGCTTTAATTTCTGCGAAAACCTGCTCAACAATTTCCACTACACGTGCGTGAATAATTTTAGACAAGTTTTTAAGCGAAATCTCTTTTGGTTCTCTGCCTCTTAAACCTGGAATAGAAACAATTTCGTTGTCTTTATTTTCTCCCGGCCAAGCTGATCCGAATTTTATTTTTAAAAGTTCAGCTTGTTTTTCGATAATCGAACAACCTTCTTTAATATCATCTGTAATTACATTTCCTCCAAAAGGAATTACGGCTGTATGGCGAATAATCCCATCTTTAAAAATAGCCAAGTCTGTTGTTCCGCCTCCAATGTCGATTAGTGCAACACCGGCTTCTTTTTCTTCTTGACTTAAAACCGCATCTGCTGAAGCTAATGGTTCTAATGTTAATCCAGACAATTCAATTCCTGAACTTTGAATGCAGCGTCCCACATTTCTAATTGAAGACGCTTGACCAACTACAACGTGAAAACTAGATTCTAATCTTCCGCCGTACATTCCGATTGGCTCTTTAATTTCAGATTGTCCGTCAATTTTAAATTCCTGAGGTAAAACGTGAATAATTTCTTCACCTGGCAGCATCGCCAATTTATTTACCTGATCAATCAAAAGCTGAATATCTTTCTCTCCAATTACCTCTTCTGGATTATTACGGCTGATGTAATCTGTATGCTGAATACTTCTAATATGCTGTCCGGCGATACCCACAACAACATCTTTTATTTTATAACCTGAATTGTTTTCTGCTTCAAGTATAGCCTGCTGAATTGATTGAATAGTTTGCGTAATGTTGTTTACAACTCCTCTCGCAACTCCTAAACTTTTAGATTTACCAATACCTAAAATTTCAAGCTTTCCATACTCATTTTTCTTGCCTATCATGGCAACTATCTTTGTCGTTCCAATATCTAGACCTACTGCAATGTTATCTTTTTCCATTTTCTATTATTTTGTGCAAACTACTTGTTCCGTAAACCTAAGGTCAATTTTATTGTATTTATATAACGAACTATCTAAAACCGCTTTTTGAAAAAAGGCTTTATAGTTTCTAAATTTTTTATCAACATTCATCATTCTGCCAAAATCGATGAAGTAATTATAATTTCTATTAAACATTTTTAGGCTGCCATTCGGCATAATCTCTATTGCAATGATGTTTTTTTTCAAAAACGCATCGTCATAAATTGTGCGAAATAAAGCAGCTAAATCTTCGTTATTTTTTTCATTTATTGCCCCTGAAACAAGAGGAACTCTAGCAGTAAAATTGTCAGACAAAGGCATTTTACCGCCCTCATAGTCAATATAAAAAGACTGATCACCATCATAAACTCTTGCTATGGCTGTCTTCTGTTTTACTACCGCTTTTAGAACACCATCGATACTTACAAAAACATTCGACTTCTCAATCATGTCTTGCGTATCAAGGGTTTTTTCAATCTTATTCAAATCTAACTCATCTTTTCTAATACTGGAAGCGTCTCTTTTATTTTCTATCAACAATTTATTAACCGTTTCCGGCTTAACAAAAAGCGTATTTTCTCCTACAAAAACGACCTCAGATTTCTTTAATTTTCGCTCTCCATTTCGGTGTTGCGCGAAAGAATATAAAAAAAGTACCAATCCAAAAATTAGTATTAATCGAATATTTGTCCAATTAAATATTTTCATACAGCATTTTTTTAATTGACGGCACCATCTCTCCAATATCTCCAGCTCCTATTGTTACAATTATTGGCGCATCACTGGCTTTGATTTCCGCTAATAAATCATTTTTTGCAACAATTTTTTTGTTCGAATTTGTCATTTTACCCAACAACCATTGCGACGTAACCCCTTCCATTGGTAATTCGCGTGCTGGATAAATATCCATTAAAAACACTTCGTCAAATTGAGAAAGACTTTCAGCAAATCCGTCAGCAAAATCTTTTGTTCTGCTAAACAAATGAGGCTGAAAAATCGCTAAAACTTTTCTTCCAGGATACAATTCTCTAACCGCCTGATGAACAGCATTTATTTCAGTAGGATGATGTGCGTAATCATCTATATAAACCAACTTATCCGATTTGATCTGATAAGAAAAACGTCTTCTGATTCCGTTAAATGAAGCAATGGCTTTTGCGATAGCACTGGTCGGGGTGCCATAAGTTTTTGCCATCGCAATAGCCATTAACCCATTCATTAAATTATGTTTACCAGGCAGTCCAAAATGAAGATCTTTTATTATTTCTGATGGCGTCTGCACATCAAAAACATAAGCTCCATCTTCAATTCTAACATTATATGCCTTATATACTGCATCTTCGTTTATAGCACATTGAACACCTTCAAGAGGTAATTCTTTAGTTATAAACAGATTATTCTTGTCTTCAACTTTCGCTGCAAATTCTACAAACGAAGCTTCAATAGCTTCACTTGTTCCATAAATATCCAAATGATCGGCATCCATAGAAGTTATGCATGCAATATTTGGGTGTAAATGCAAAAACGAACGATCAAATTCGTCTGCCTCAACAACAGTAACCGTTTTCCCAGTTCCAATTAAATTAGAGTTATAATTCTCTACAATTCCACCCACAAATGCCGTTACATCAGCACCGCTTTCATATAGAATATGTCCTAAAATACTAGACGTTGTTGTTTTACCGTGTGTTCCTGCAACTGCAAAACTAAAGGTGTCTTTGGTAATGATTCCTAAAACCTCGGCACGCTTTTTAATTTCGTAGTTTCTTTCAATAAAATAATTCCACTCCGAATGCGATTTAGGAACCGCAGGCGTAAAAATCACCAATGTATTTTCTACATGATAATTTGCTGGAATTAAATTAATATTATCTTCAAAATGAATATCTATACCGCTTTCAATCAATTCACTTGTAAGCATTGACGGCGTTTTATCGTAACCAGAAACCTGTTTCCCAATATATTTGAAATAGCGGGCCAGAGCACTCATTCCGATGCCTCCAATACCAATAAAATAAACGTTTTGTATTTGATTTAAATTCATTTCTCTTCTGCTTTAAGCCTTCAACCTTTATCTTTATTACTTAATTCTATTATATTCCTTTACACTTTGCTATTCTTTAGACAGCGCATCAAGCTTAAAGCTTATTGAATTAACTTGACAATTTCTGCAACGATATCTTGCGTTGCTTTTGGTTTTGCTAATCTTTTAATGTTTGCACTCAATTGTTTTTGTTTACCTTCATCTTTCAGCAGCGCTTCAAAAACAATGCTAAATTCATTATCCAATTCAGATTCTTTCAATAAAATTGCACCTTTCGCCTCTACAATAGCTTGTGCGTTTTTAGTTTGATGATCCTCAGCTACATTCGGCGACGGGATAAAAATTACCGGTTTTCCAACAATACACAATTCCGAAACTGATGATGCTCCTGCTCTTGAAATAATCACATCTGCAGCAGCGTATACAAAATCCATTCTTTCAATGAAATCAACCACTTTTACACCCGGCTGATTGTATTTTTTATACTCTTCATAATATAATTTTCCACACTGCCAGATTATCTGAACATCTTGCGAAAGAAAATTTGGCAATTCCTTTTCAATTAACTGATTGATTCTTCGTGCACCTAAACTTCCACCTAGAACCAACAATGTTTTTTTATTCGGATCTAAACCATAAAATGCAATCGCTTCATCACGCTTACTTTCAATATCAATCAAATCCTGACGAACTGGATTTCCAGTCAAAACAATTTTCTCTTTTGGAAAAAATCTTTCTAAGTTTTGATAGGCTACGCAAATTGCATTTGCTTTTTTGCTCAACAATTTATTGGTAATTCCCGGAAAAGAATTTTGCTCTTGAATTACTGTCGGAATCCCTGCTGAACCAGCTGCCTGCAATAATGGACCGCTGGCAAAACCACCAGTTCCAATAACTACATTTGGCTTGAACTTTTTAATAATTCGTCTTGACTCTAATAAACTTGAAGCCAATTTTAAAGGAAACATCATGTTTTGCAATGTTAACTTTCTTTGTAAACCAGCAATCCAAAGACCTTTTATTTCGTAACCTGCCTGTGGTACTTTTTGCATCTCCATTTTATCTTTGGCGCCCACAAAAAGAAATTCAGCATCAGGGAATTGTAATTTTAATTCGTTTGCAATCGCAATTGCAGGATAAATATGTCCTCCTGTTCCTCCTCCGCTTAGTATGAATTTATACTTTGTCATATTTTTTAATAGCTATTATTATAAACTATTTTACCCTTTTTTATTTGTTTAAAACGGCATTCATTGGATTTTTTGAACTATCCTCGATTGAATACATTTCTGCATCTTGATAAACTTCTTTTTCATCAACAGCTAAATCTTCTTCAGCCAATTCTTTATCAATTAATCTTTGAAGTGCTTCTTTTCGTCTTTCTTTCTCCTCCATCTCCTCAGCAATCTCCTCGTCTTTCTTGGTTACACTGATGATAATTCCAAGTGAGAAACAAGTCATCCAAATCGAACTACCTCCAGAACTTATCAATGGAAGCGTTTGTCCTGTTACCGGCAGCAATTCTACTGCAACCGCCATATTAATCATTGCTTGAAATATCATGGGGAATCCGAGACCGACGACGACTAATTTTCCGAATAGCGTATTGGCTTTATGCGATGCAATTACAAATCGGAATAACAACAATAAATAAAGAACCAATATCGAAACTCCTCCTACCAAACCATATTCTTCTACTACAATAGCATAAATAAAATCTGAAGATGATTGGGGCAAAAAGTTTTTCTGAACACTTTTCCCAGGTCCTAAACCGCCTAATCTTCCTGATGCTATTGCAATTTTTGCTTTCTCAATTTGATAATCATCTTCATCTGGTTTATCAGTGGTAAAGTTCATAATACGACTTTCCCAAGTTGATACTCTGCTGAAAAATCTTGAATCTGGAAATGCTTTTGCCACCAAAAGGAAAAAAGCCAGCATCGCAATTCCCGAACCAATAATAAATCCAATATATTTTAAAGGATATTTACCAATAAAGGTCAACATCATCACCATCGAAAAAATCAACGCTGTGGTCGAAAAGTTAGCTGGTAATATAAGTGCCAAGGTGATAAAAACTGGAACCCAAAGCTGAATAAATGAGGTTTGAAACGGCTCGTTTTCTTCTTTGGTTTTCGACAAATAACGGGCAACATAAATAAACAATACACTTGCTGCTAATGTTGATGTTTGAAATGTAATTCCAATGAACGGCACCTGAATCCAACGACTTGCATTTGCTCCCGCAATTACAGTCCCCTTCAACAAGGTGTATAATAACAACAACCAAACTACTGGAAGCGCCACTTTAGAAATTGCTCTAAAATAATGATATGGCACTTTGTGAACCCAGTAAATAATCAAAAAACCAATACAAACGTGTGCCAAATGTTTTACCAAATAACCCAATGTATTTCCAGTTCCATGACCTATGTATGCCAGATTACTACTCGCGCTAAAAACCGGCATAAATGAAAACAACGCCAACAGAGCCACGAATGACCATATTACTCTATCTCCTTTTAGTTTGTTAACTAACTCCTTCATTGTTGTTTTGTTTCAAGTTTCTTTTGTTTCAGGTTTCAATCTCGATAGCTATCAGAACTGAAACTTTAAACTATTTTCTACAAGTTGTGCACTGCTTGTTTGAATTGCTTTCCACGATCTTCGTAATTTTCGAATAAATCGAAACTTGCGCAAGCTGGAGACAATAAAACAGCATCACCTTTTTCTGTTAATCTTTGAGCTGTTTTTACAGCATCGTTCATATTATTTACTTCAACCATAATATCAACAACGTTTCCAAAAGCATCAATAATTTTACGATTATCGATTCCTAAACAGATAATTGCTTTTACTTTCTCACGAACCAATGACATTAATTCGTTGTAATCATTTCCTTTATCAACGCCGCCGACAATCCAAACTGTTGGAACATTCATGCTGTCTAAAGCAAAGAAAGTAGCATTTACATTTGTTGCTTTTGAATCGTTGATATATTGTACGTTTTGAATTTTTAATACTTTTTCTAAACGGTGTTCAACACCTTGAAAATTAGATAAACTTTCGCGAATTGTTGCATTTCTAATCTGCATCAATTTTGCTACGGAGCTTGCTGCCATTGCGTTTTTCATGTTATGTTTTCCTTCTAACGCAATGTGTTCTGTTTCCATTGTAAACTCTTCTTGGTTGATCTTTATTTCCATTTTGTTGTTATTTATAGAAGCCCCTTCATCAAATTTCTGAGTCAATGAAAAAGGAATTAATTTTGCTTTTGTTTTGTTGTTCTTTAACCATTCTGCACTTGCTTCATCATCTGCATCGTAAATGAGATAATCGCTTTCAGTCTGGTTCATTGTTATTCGGAACTTCGAATTGATATAATTTTCATATTTATATTCATATCGATCTAAATGATCCGGGCTTATATTTGTTATTATCGCAATATCTGGCCTGTAATCTATAATTCCGTCCAGCTGAAAACTGCTTAATTCAAGAACGTATGCGTCGTATTTATTTTCGGCAACCTGCCAGGCAAAACTCTTTCCTATATTTCCTCCCAAACCTACATTGAGTCCCGCTGATTTTAGTAAATGATAAGTCAGCATTGTTGTTGTTGTCTTACCATTACTTCCTGTAATCCCAACTGTCATTGCTTCTGTAAATGGAAAAGCAAATTCAATTTCCGAAATCACTTTTATTCCTGCCGCAATCAGCTTTTTTACTATCGGAGATTTCTCTGGAATTCCCGGACTTTTCATCACCACATCAGCATTCAGAATCAAATCTTCAGTGTGCTGCTCTTCTTCCCAAGGAATTTTATTTATGATAAGAACTTCTTTATAACTCTCTTTTATCTTTCCGAAATCAGATACAAAAACATCGTAACCTTTTTTCTTTCCAAGGATCGCGGTTCCAACTCCGCTTTCTCCTCCTCCTAGTACTACCAATCTCATCTATCTTAATTTTAAAGTAATGATTGATAATATAGCTAACATGATTGCAACAATCCAGAATCTTGTAACGATTTTACTTTCGTGGTATCCTTTTTTCTGATAATGATGATGTAATGGCGACATCAGGAAAATTCTTCGACCTTCTCCAAAACGTCTTTTTGTATATTTAAAATAAGCTACCTGAATAATTACTGAAGCACTTTCTGCTAGGAAAATTCCACAGAACAAAACGATTAATATTTCTTTACGAACCGCAATTGCTAAAACGGCTATGATTCCTCCAATTGTTAAACTTCCAGTGTCTCCCATAAAAACAGATGCGGGATAGGAGTTATACCAAAGAAAACCAATCAGCGCACCTACAAAAGCAGAGATAAAGACGGTCATTTCTCCTGAATTGGGTATATACATTATATTCAAATAATTAGAGAAAATAATATTACCTGAAACAAACGTAAAAATTCCGAGCGCGAGGACTGAGATCGCCGAGGTTCCCGCTGCGAGACCATCTATTCCATCTGTTAAATTAGCTCCATTAGAAACCGCCGTGATAATAAAAATTACTACTGGGATAAATACTAACCAAGCCCATTTTTCATATCCATCTCCTAAAAATGATAAAACTTCAGCATAATCAAATTCGTTATTTTTTACAAACGGAATTGTTGTTGCCGTAGATTTTTCTTCAGCAGGAGCTGGCAGTACCACAGCTGTGCTTGCATTTACTTTAAAAATATCCGCTCGTCCAGTATCCGTTCTAACGGTAACTGCAGGATTAAAATAAAGAACTGCTCCTACTATAATACCAAGACCAACTTGCCCGATAACTTTAAAGATACCTTTAAGTCCTTGTTTATCTTTTTTAAATATTTTGATATAATCGTCAACAAAACCAATTGTACCCATCCACAACGTAGTTACAATAAGCAATACGATGTAAATGTTGTGCAGTCTTGCAAATAACAAAACGGGAACTAAGGTTGCAAAAATGATAATCAAACCTCCCATTGTAGGTGTTCCTGCTTTTTCATTTTGTCCAGCAAGACCAAGCTCACGAACTGTTTCCCCTACTTGCTGGTTACGCAAGAAGTTAATAACTCTTTTCCCGTAAATCGTTGATAAAAGCAGCGAAAGCATAAAAGCCAAAGCTGATCTAAAAGTGATGTACTGAAAAACTCCTGTTCCTGGCCAATCCAGTGTTTTATCAAAATATTCAAATAAATAATATAACATATATCTTGGTTTATTTGTTTAATCGTTGGTTTGTTGATTCGTTAATTGTTCATTTAATAATTACTCGATTAAACGAATAACCAATTAACCGTTTAAACTTTACTTTGCTAGTTGATCTAAAATTTCTTTTACGGTTTCCATATCATCAAAATGATGACGAACTCCGTTTATTTCTTGATAGGTTTCATGACCTTTTCCTGCAATTAGGATAATATCATTTGGCTGAGCCAATTGACAAGCAGTTTTTATTGCCTGTTTTCTATCAGTAATTCTTAATATTTTCTTGTAATTATGTGCTTCTACACCTTTTTCCATTTCATCCAAAATCACTTCAGGATCTTCGTTTCTAGGATTATCTGATGTTAAAATTGCTTTGTCACTAAGATCTGTAGCAATTTTTGCCATAATTGGTCTTTTTGTTTTATCTCTATTTCCGCCGCAGCCCACAACTGTAATCAATTGCTCGTTTTTAGTACGGATGTCTTCAATTGTTTTTAGAACATTTTCTAAAGCATCTGGCGTATGTGCATAATCTACAATTGCTGTGATTTTAGAATCGGTAACAATATATTGAAAACGACCCGAAACACTTTCTAAATCAGACAATAAGCGCAACGCTTCAAGGCTATCCATACCCAATTCTACTGCTGTTCCGTAAATCGCTAAAACATTGTATGCATTAAAAGTTCCAATTAGTTTTACCCAAACTTCATTGTCATTTACTTTTAGCAATAAACCTGATAATTGGCTTTCTAATATTGTTGCTTTAAAATCTGCATATGTTTTTAAAGCATACGTAAATTTTCTTGCAGCCGTATTTTGCAGCATTACAGTTCCGTTTTTATCATCAATATTTGATAATGCAAAAGCTGTTTTTGGCAGAGAATCAAAAAATGATTTTTTCACATCTCTGTATTCAGCAAAAGTTGGATGATAATCTAGATGATCGTGCGAAAGATTTGTAAAAATCCCTCCTACAAAATGCAATGCTTCTGTACGTTTTTGATGAATTCCATGTGAACTTACTTCCATAAAGCAGTGCGTTACTCCAGCTTCAACCATCTCATTTAAATAATGATTGATTGTAATTGAATCTGGTGTTGTATGCGTTGCTGGATATTCCGTTTCATCTACCATTATTTTTACAGTTGACAATAAACCAACTTTAAAACCTGCCTTTTGAAACAACTGAAATAATAATGATGCAATGGTTGTTTTACCATTTGTACCTGTTACTCCTACCAATTTTAATTTTGCCGATGGATCGCCAAAATAATTCGCCGCCATAAAAGCTAAAGCTGTATTGGTATCTTTTACCTGAACATAAGTAATTCCTTTTTGAATTGCTTCAGGAAGCGTATCGCAAATAATTGCAACAGCCCCTAACTCAATTGCTTTATTGATATAATCGTGACCATCAGAAAGTGTTCCTCGAATTGCCACAAAAACATCATTTGATTCTACTTTACGCGAATCAAATTCAATTTTATGAATAGCAGCTTCTGTTGAACCTATAACAGATTCAATCGCCGCTTTGTATAATATGTCTTTTAGTATTTTCACGATAATTCTAATACTATAATTGAGTTTTTACTAATGTTTTGTCCCGCTTGAATCGATTGATTCTTAACCTTTCCTACTCCTGTTACTTTCACTTTTAAACCTAAATTTTCTAGTAAAGCAATTGCATCCATTCCCGGCATTCCTTTTAAATTAGGAATTTGTTTCGATTTTTTATTTGATTCTACATCGTATTTATCGTAACTGCTTTCCTGCTTTGCGATTTTAGAATCAAGTTGTTTAATCTTATTTGTTGATGGTGCGTCTGTAAATATTTTTTGAGCGATTCTTTTAAAAACCGGCCCTGCAACGTCTGCTCCGTAATAATTATTTCTAGAGGTATTTGGCTTATGAACCACTACAATACAAGAATATTTAGGATGATCTGCTGGAAAATACCCAACGAAAGAGGACGCATAATACATAGCAGATTTACCTTCTTTTCCGCCATAATTTACCTGAGCTGTCCCTGTTTTTCCTGCCATCGAAAAATCTTTCGAATACAATTTAGAACCAGTTCCTTTTTTTACCACGTTTGCCAAAACTGCTTTCACCTTTTTGATGGTTTCAGGCGAACAAACTTTTGGATTTATTACTTCGACATCAAACTTTTTAATCGTTTTATTCCATTCTTTAATTTCCGACACAAATTGCGGTTTTACCATTACACCATTATTTGCAACAGCATTATACAAGGCTAAAGTCTGCATTGGCGTAACCGAAACATTATAACCAAAAGCCATCCAAGGAAGCGAAATTCCTGACCAGTGTTTGTCTCCAGGCTGTGGAATATAAGGCCTTCCTTCTCCTTTAAAATGCAACCCTAATGTCTTATTTAATCCGTAACTGTTAATATGATTTACAAACTTAGATGGGTTATTTTTGTAATTTTCATAAACCGCCTGAACCATTACTGTATTTGACGAAAGTTCAAATCCGCGGGCTAATGTAATTTTCCCATATCCTCCTCTGTGCGAATCACGAACAGCACGTCCATAATATCTAATTTCACCACCATGACTGTCATAAACGGTACTTGTATCAGCCACTTTATCTTCTAGAATTGCCATTAAATCAACTAGTTTAAAAGTCGATCCCGGCTCTTGAGATTCTGCAATTGCGTAATTTGTGGTTTCATAATACGACCCATCTTCAGCTCTTCCCAGATTCGAAATTGCTTTTACATGCCCCGTTTCTGTTTCCATAACCACCACACAACCATGATCTGCTTCGTAGTCTTCTAATTGTTTTAATAAAGCATGATGTGCAATATCCTGAATAAAAACGTCGATTGTTGAAATAACATCATAACCATCAATAGGATCAACTTCGTTCAAATCACGAATTGGTTTCCACTGTCCTTTTGCGATTTTTTGCTTTAAGATTTTCCCGTCTTTTCCGTTCAAATAATTCTTAAAAGCCCACTCAATTCCTTTTCCAACTTCAACTCCTGTTGCCGGGTCAATTCTGTCATATCCAATTGTTCTTTCAGCAATTTTTCCTATCGGATGTTTTCTAACTGTTTCTTGCTCAACAATAATCCCTCCTTTGAAAGCTCCTAAGTTGAATAATGGAAAACCTTTTATTTTCACATATTCAGTATAACTTAAATTCCTAGCAATCAAATAATAACGATTTTTATTTGCTCTGGCTTTTCTTAATTCTTTTTCAAAATAACTTCCAGATTTTCCTAAAACCGTTACAAGCGAATCTGACAATGCTTTTACATGTTTTTCAAAAGTTTCTGTTTTTGGAGCTTTAGCATCAAAACGAATCTCGTAATTCGGAATTGACGTTGCCAAAAGACTTCCATCAGCAGAGTAAATATTTCCTTTGTTTGCCGGAATTACAAAATTTCTAACGGTACGCTGTTTTGCTAATTTTCGGTAGTAATCTCCTTCAACCCATTGAATATTGGTCAATTTAACAACAATAGCAATTGCCATCAAAAAGATGAAAACTGCTACGAGGTAAATTCTGTAGGATATATGTTTATCGTCTACTGCCATATTCTTTTAAAGAAACTTTTTTCTTCTTCTTTTTTAACTTCTATTTTCACTGGAGGAACTGTCGACGGAAAAATTTGCTTTTCGAGCATTTTATCCGATATGGTTGACTCCATTTTTAACTTCATCAATTCTGAACGTCGATCTACAAATTCAGATCTTAATTCTTTTACTTCGTTGTTTAATTTTGCAATTTCAAAAACCTTTTGTTCATAACGCTGTGTATTTGCAATCATCAAAATCGCCAGCAGAATTATAAAAACAATGAATCGCCAGTTCTTTACAGCATCATCATTTAGCAGAAATCTTGCTTTTAATATTCCAAATACTCCACTCTTCATTTTCTACCTATATATATTATATCTTTTCAGCAATTCTTAATTTCGCACTTCTTGCTCTATTATTGATTTTAATTTCGGCATCATCTGGAACAATCAATTTTCCGATCGTTTTAAATGGCACTGAAAAATTTCCATAAAAATCGCGCTCTGGTTCTCCTTCAAACATTCCGTTTTTAATGAATCTTTTTACCAGCCTGTCTTCTAATGAATGGTATGAGATTACCGAAAATCTCCCGCCTGGTTTCAAAATTTCTAAAGACTGCTCAATAAACTCTTTCAAAACATCCATTTCCTGATTTACTTCAATACGAATCGCTTGATAAATCTGAGCCAATATTTTATTCTTAACTCTTTCTGGTAAATATCTTGCTAGAACTTCTTTTAATTCATCGGTTGTCTTGATTGGGTAATCTTGCCTTGCCTCAACAATCGTTCTTGCCAGAACTGGTGCGTTTTTCAACTCCCCATAATCAAAAAAAACACGACGTAAATCCTGTTCTTCATATTCGTTAACCACTCGATAAGCATTTAAATCATTTTTTTGACTCATCCGCATATCCAGTTCGGCATCAAATCTGGTTGAAAAACCTCTCTCTGGAACATCAAATTGATGTGATGAAACTCCTAAATCTGCCAAGATTCCATCTACTGCTTTAACACCATGAAAACGAAGAAATCTTTTTATAAATCTAAAGTTCTCATTAATCAAAGTAAATCTTTCGTCAGGCAATGCATTTGCAAGCGCATCCTCGTCCTGATCAAAAGCAAATAATTTTCCATTTGGCCCCAATCTTCTCAAAATTTCTTTTGAGTGACCGCCGCCGCCAAACGTTACATCTACATAAATGCCGTCTAGCTTAATATTTAAACCATCAACTGTTGGATGAAGTAAAACTGGATTATGATATTCCATTGTCGTCGTCATTAATATTTCCCATTACTTCTTCGGCTAAATCTGCAAAATCCATATCTTCGCCGCTTATTGATTTTTCGTATAAATCTTTATCCCAAATTTCCACAATATTAACCGCAGATGAAAAAACAACATCTTTAGAAATACCCGAAAACGTCACTAAATCTTTTGGCACCAACAATCTCCCTAATGCATCAATATCTACCACTTTAACTCCAGCAGTAAATCTGCGAATGAAATCATTGTTCTTTTTTACAAAACGATTCAGCTTATTAATTTTTGCCATCATTAGATTCCATTCTTCCATCGGATACAACTCTAAACATTGCTGAAAAACGGAACGCTTCAAGACAAAACCGTCCTGAAGAGAAGCAGCCAATTGCTTTTTTAAAGGTGCAGGTATCATTAACCTCCCTTTAGCATCGACTTTACACTCATATGTTCCAACAATTGTATTCAAGAAAAACGTACTAATATGTTACACAGCAAAAATATAAAAAAAAATACCACATATTACCACTATACACCACTTTGTTAATAAGTTTAACCACTTTACTACCACCTCAGCTAAATCATAAGCAATCAATACATTAGACAAAAATCAGTTTCAAAATCTTTTCATTTAAGAATTACAAAAAATCTGCTTTATTTCTCTTAAAAAAGTAAATATTATGCAATTATTTTAACAACTCAATTTTTAGCGAAATAATCACTAAAACCTGATTTATAACCACTTACTAATTCTAGCAAAATAATCTAGTTAAAAAAGGGCAGCAAAAATTCATTTTTATTTATTTAACCCTATATTTGTCCCAAATGAAATTGGCATTAGATTAGATGGACAAAAACTACAAAAAAGAAGGCAAATACAGCTATTATGAAGCTGGAGAGGGAACTCCTATCGTTATTTTACACGGGTTAATGGGAGGCCTTAGTAACTTTGATGCTGTAGCGGAATATTTTCCAACGAAAGGATACAAAGTTGTAATCCCAGATTTGCCAATATACACGCAGAGTATTTTAAAAACAAACGTAAAAAGCTTTGCCAAATACGTAAAAGACTTTATTAATTTCAAGGGTTTTGACCAAGTTATTTTACTGGGAAATTCACTTGGAGGACACATTGCACTTTACCACACCAAACTATATCCCGAAAAAGTAGCCGGACTTGTAATTACAGGAAGTTCTGGACTTTACGAAAGCGCCATGGGCGACAGCTACCCTAAAAGAGGTGATTACGAATATATCAAAAAGAAAGCTGAAGATGTATTTTATGACCCAAAAATTGCGACACCAGAATTAATAGATGAAGTTTACGCAACTGTTAATGACCGCATAAAATTAATTAAAACATTAACGATTGCTAAGAGTGCAATTCGCCATAATATGGCCAAAGATTTACCTAAAATGACAGTTGAAACCTGTATCATCTGGGGTAAAAATGACGCTGTAACACCACCTAATGTTGCTGAAGAATTTGACAACTTATTGCCTAATTCAACTTTGTATTGGATAGACAAATGCGGACACGCTGCTATGATGGAACACCCTCAGGAATTCAATAAAATTCTTGAAGAATGGCTTGTTGCAAAGAATCTATAGCATCTAACTTTCGAATTTAAGAAGGTTTTAAAACAAAAAACATGAAAATTAATACCGCCGAATTTATTATCAGTAATTCTGATGCTTCAAAATGCCCGGCCGAATTTCTGCCGGAATACGCTTTTATAGGCCGATCAAACGTTGGTAAATCCTCTTTGATCAACATGATTACCAATCATAAAAATTTAGCAAAAACATCTGGAAGACCAGGAAAAACACAATTAATAAATCACTTTAAGATCAACAATAATTGGTTTTTAGTCGATTTACCTGGATACGGATATGCTAAGGTTTCTAAAAAAACAAAATCTGTTTTTCAACAATTTATTACTGACTACTTTGAAAACAGAGAACAACTAGTCTGCGCCTTTGTTTTGATTGACATTCGCCATGAAGCTCAAAAAATCGATATTGAATTTATGTCGTATATGGGTGAAAGCGAAATACCATTTTGCATTATTTTCACCAAAGCAGATAAGATCAGTAAAGTAAAAATCGACTCTCATGTTGCGGCATACAAAAAACAAATGTACGCCAACAACTGGGCCGAAATGCCGCATTACTTTGTAACCTCATCTACAGAATCGATCGGAAAAGAAGAACTTTTAACTTACATCGACGAAGTAAATCAGGAGGTTTTTAAAAACAATTCAGGGTTTTAAATTCCAATTAAAAAATTCTAAATTCCATTCCTTCGACTTCGCTCAAGAAGACAAAAAGGTTTACATATAAAAAATCCCAAATTCCAGGTTTTACAATTGGAATTTGGGATTTTTATTTTAAAGAAAAATCTTAAAAAAATATTTTTTAGTTTATATTTGAAGTAAACCAAATATAATCCATGAGTAATTTTCGATCAGTTAATTTCACGCTTTGTTTTGTTTCTTTTTTTATTTTATTCTCTTGCCAATCATCTCATTATATATTTACCACCGGACAAAGAACCGGAGTTGATTTCTCTTCTGGAAAATGGTTTTTAAACGAATTAGATTGTCCAAAAAATGCTAAAGATAAGTTAACCGAAGAATCTTTAGAATTCTTTAAAAAAAACTTAGGTGATCGCGTTTTTTATATTCATGACGTTAATGGATTGCTCGTAACCAGAAAAATTAATTTAAATCCTAATAGTGTAAAACTAAAAGAACTAAAAGACGGAACTGGTTTTGATTTCTTTATCAATATTTCTACTAAAAAAGACAGAAGCGACTTATCTTCGATAGAACTTTATCAGGACGAATACTCCACGCAAAGAAATGAAGCTTCGGTGACTTTAGAGATATATGATTTAAATTTAAAACAAATTATTTACTCCCAAAAAGTAGTAGGCATTACCAATAAAGGAAATACAAAATCGATGTGGGAAACCGAAAAGTCCGATAAACTTATAGACAACATAACACTTTATAAAAATTCAGACAACTTAATGACTGGAGCATTAAAACGAATTTTTAAAGATTTGAAAAAAAGATCTGTAAAATAAAAACAGGCAAAAAAAATCCCAAATTCCAATTTTAAGCTTGGAATTTGGGATTTATAATATTGGAATTTTAACTACTTAGTAAGTTCCAGTTTTTCTGCAAAGTAATCACAAAAATCTTTCATCGTGTCCGACATTTTTTCATCATCTGTTGCACGCTTAAAAGTATCCGCCATTGCTACTAATGTTTGATGAAAGAAAATTTTCATTTCATCAACAGGCATATCTTTTGTCCACAAATCGATACGCATGGTTTCTTTGGCTTTACTATCCCAAATAGACAACATTATCGCTTTTGCTTCTTCAGCCTGAACACCGCCGTCTTGCGCGCTCCACGTTAATTTTTCTGGAACACGATTTTCATCTAATTCTATATTGAATTTAATCTCTGAGTTTATTGTATTTGACATTATTTCTTAGGTTTATATTTTGACTTTTCAAAAATTTCTTTTGCATTCACTTTTAATAATTCCGACAGCTGTACATTATTGTTCTTCATATAAGAACGAACGATCTGCCAGCCAATCCACGCTCCCACTCTCCCTGGGGAATCGTTATCTATTTCTAAATAAAATTTTGAAAACGGAGCCGGCGCAATAAAGCGTGTTGTTAATTTAGGATCTGTACTGTACAACATTTCTTTTTCTAAAAAATAACGCCACATATAGGCTTCATTTTCTTCGCACCATTTAACCTGCTCTGGCGAATAGCCAATTTTTTCAGCATCTGTATATTCTGGCAGTAACAAATCTTTTGCATACAATTGTTTCCCTTCAAAAATCATTTGAGAAACTAAATTCTTATCAGGATATGCAGGAATGTTTCGATAAGCAAAACTCGAAACGACATCCGGCATAATTTGTTTTTCCTCAAAATTGTATTTTAAATAATTTGGAAATTCATAGAATTTATGCTCTTTTCCTAAATACAGTTCTAACGCAACAATAACCAAACTATCTGCATAAATTGCTTTTGCATTATAATCCATTTCTCCAATAACAGTAATTACTTTTGGCGTTTTTGTTTTAGGAAAATAATATTTCACATGTTGAAAAAGTGAATTAAATTCCTGACGAACCGGCTCAAAATTGGCGTATTTTTTTTGCACTTCTTCATAAACTTCACGCCAAATTGGTTCCTGCATTTTCTTCAACCAAACTGAATCATCATTACCAGCTGGAAAAAAGAAAGGATACTGTTTTTTTACTTTTTCCAGATCTTCTGGTTTAGTTTCAAAAAACGCCTTATCAAAACGTTCTACTTTAATATCAATTGGAATTTCTTCGACTTCTTTTTCAACCTTTGTTTTCTGGCTGCAAGACAAAAAAAACACGCACAGAACCACTGCAAAGCGATATATTTTCATTTTATTTTAATTAGATTTGTGTTGCATAAATTTAAATAATCGCTTACTCAAAAATATTTGTGCAAATATACATCCCTGTATTTTAAAACTTAAACTATTATGGCTAAAAAAAGCACTATTCAAACAGAAAAAGTAAACAAACATATTGTAGAATGGTTAAAAAATTATGCTGAGAATGCAAAAGTAAATGGTTTTGTTATTGGAATTTCGGGCGGAGTCGACTCTGCCGTTACTTCTACATTGTGCGCACAGACCGGTTTGCATGTTTTATGTGTCGAAATGCCAATTCATCAAGCTGAAAGCCAAGTTTCTAGAGGGAGAGAACATATTACACAATTAAAAAAACGTTTTGCAAATGTTTCGAGTGTAGAAACTGATTTGACAGCTGTTTTTGAAGCTTTTAAAGCTGCAGTACCAGAAACTGATGATCAAGCAAAAGTAAATTTATCATTTGCCAATACACGTGCTCGTTTACGAATGACTTCTTTATATTATTTAGCCGGAATTCATGGATTACTGGTTGCAGGAACTGGAAACAAAGTAGAAGATTTTGGTGTAGGATTTTACACAAAATATGGTGACGGAGGTGTCGATTTGAGTCCAATTGCCGACTTAATGAAATCGGATGTATATGCTTTGGGAGAATTTTTAACAATTCCTGAATCAATTTTAACTGCAGCGCCAACAGATGGTCTTTTTGGAGATAATAGAACCGATGAAGATCAATTAGGAGCCAGTTATGACGAACTTGAATGGGCAATGTTAGCCGCGGAGTCAGGAAATACGCCAGATAACTTTACCGGGAGAGAAAAATCTGTCTTTGAAATTTATAAAAGATTAAACACCAGCAACAAGCACAAAATGGATGCAATACCCGTTTGTTTGATACCAAAAACGTTAAAATAAAACTTTTAACATTCATCTGCAATTAATTACAGAATTTATTTATTAATTTTACAGTTCCAAAAACATGAACAATTCTAAAAAAGGTAAAAATTATGATTAAAGTATGTCTTGCAGACAATCATCCTGTGACTCACTTTGGCGTTAAGTCTTATTTTAAAGACCACGATCAAATTTCAATTGTTGCCAATGTAGGCAATTTTTCAATGGTTAGAGATATCCTTCAGACGAAGGAAATTGACATTTTAATTCTAGATTTAGAGTTAGAAGGTCTTTCTAGCATCTTCGAAGTGAAATCAATCTTGAAAAATTTCCCAAAAACAAAAATTGTAATTTTCAGTGACTTAGCTGAGCAAATGTATGCTCCAAATGCTATTAAAGCTGGAGTATCTGGGTATGTACACAAAACAGAAAAACTTGAAACTTTAGGTCTTTCTATTATTAAAGTACACGAAGGAAAAATTATTATCAACGAAACTGTACGTAAAAACATGGCACTTATTGCTAAACAAAGCAAAAGCGAACGTTTGTACAGAAAACTTTCTAATCGTGAAATCGAGGTTTTACGTTACTTAAGTGATGGTAAGAAAAACAATGAAATCTCTAAAATCTTAAATCTGAACGAAAAAACGATCAGTACTTACAAATTAAGATTATTGACAAAATTGAATGTTACTAATTTAGTTGACTTAGTAAACAAAGCTAAGACTTTAGAAATTATTTAATTTACAGGCATCTGATTTTGCTTTGGTAAAATCATAAACCTAAAAAAAAGCTCTATAGTGTTTAACATTATAGAGCTTTTTGATTTTTATTGATGATAAGGAACTACTACTCTTCCTAATTTTCGAGAAAAATTATTTAATAATTTAGAATAATCTATAACCATAGACAACAATTCTGAATTATCGTCTTGCGGATCTGTCAGGAGCGAGTTTTTTAAATCATGAATGATTTTTGAAACCAAATACCAACGCAAAGAAAATATCGTATCAGAAACATTTTGTTCAATAGTTTCATTTTTATGCTTTGGAAAAATATTCTGTCCTTCCCAGTTATGAACGGTTAATCTTTCATCTTCCATTAAAATATTGGTTACTTCCTGCGCAAATTCTGGCTGTAAGTGCATCAAATATTTATCTAAACTAAAAGTCTCATTTTGATTGTAAAAATCAATTAACCCCGCAAAAATATTTTGAAACAATACATTTGAAAGTTCTACCTCATCTTCCTGCAGGCTTAAATAGATTTTTTCATATACTTTGTATTTTCGCTTCTCACTGACTTCTTTTACAACACCTTCTTCATCAGCTTTTAAAAATACATCTTCAAAATCCTCTAGAACACTTCCGTAAAGCAGTAATATTTCAATAATTTTTCTTTCAAAACCGTATAAAATATCCACTTTCTCTGCTTGCTCTTGAGGATAACCTGGTTCACCTGGATAATAATCATCCGGCGGTCCTGTTCTTGGGTCTTCTGGATCTCCTCCTGAAAAACTTGTATTTTTTGGAGGTTGGTTTCTAAAAACTTCAAAAGGTTTTTGTTCCTGTTTTTGCTTTTTAGCCACTTCAGCCAAATCTTTTTGAATCAACTGTGCCAAAGTACTCACCAAAACCTGCTCTGAGATTTCCATAATTCTGGCGCATTCCTGAATATAAACTTCACGCTGAATACGATCTGGTATTTTAGAAATACTGGTAACCATATCCCGAATCAAATCGGCTTTTTTAATTGGATCGTTCTTAGCTTCGTTCATCAAAATCGAAGCTTTAAACTGTATAAAGTCTTTACTATTATTTTCTAAATAGGCAACTAAATCGTCATGCGAATTTTTTCGCGCAAAACTATCTGGATCTTCTCCATCAGGAAAAGAACAAACTCTTACATTCATCCCTTCTTCCAGAATCAAATCGATTCCTCGAATAGAGGCACGCAAACCTGCAGCATCACCATCAAAAAGCACTGTAATATTTCGAGTCAGACGATTAATCAATCGAATCTGGTCTGGCGTTAAAGCAGTTCCAGACGAAGCCACAACATTCTCAATTCCGGCCTGACTAAACTGGATGACATCAGTATAACCTTCAACTAAATAACAGTTATTTTGTTTGGCTATAGATTGTTTGGCATGATAAATTCCGTAAAGCACTTTACTTTTATGGTAAATATCACTTTCTGGCGAATTTAGATATTTTGCGGCTTTTTTATCATTGGTTAAAATACGCCCTCCAAAACCTAAAACTCGACCCGACATACTTTGAATTGGAAACATTACACGCCCTTTGAATCGGTCAAAAGGACGATCTTCTCTCGCAATAGTCAAACCTGTGCTTTCTAAGAATTCCAATTTATATCCTTTCCCTAATGCTTCTTTAGTCAAAGCATCCCAAGTTTCTGGAGAATATCCTAAATCGAATTTTTTAATGGTTTCATTGGTAAAACCTCTTTCTTTAAAATACGAAAGTCCTATCGCTTTTCCTTCTTCAGAATTTACTAAAACATCTTGAAAATATTTAGCCGCAAATTCAGAAACCAAATACATACTCTCACGAACATCTGTCATCGCTTTTTCAGCATCTGTCTGTTCGGTTTCTTCGATCTCAATATTATATTTTCTAGCTAAATACCGAATGGCTTCTGGATAAGTAAACTGAGAATGTTCCATTAGGAATTTTACAGAATTCCCTCCTTTTCCTGTACTAAAATCTTTCCAGATTCCTTTTGCAGGCGACACCATAAACGATGGAGAACGCTCATCTGAGAAAGGACTCAGACCTTTGAAATTACTTCCTGCACGTTTTAAATTGACAAAATCACCAATAACCTCCTCAACGCGAGCAGTTTCAAAAACAGTATCTATTGTATTTTGTGAAATCAAAACTTAAATTATTTTTAAAAATGAGAGCTTGTAAAAGTACATAAATCCTACTTGAATTTTTAGAATTTTCGAGCAAAAAAAAGCGTTTCTTTCGAAACGCTTTTCTTCTCAACTAAACTCAATTTTATACTAATTAAAATCAAAACGAATACCTAACGAAACATTATTTTCGTCAACTGTATTATTTTTAAATAAAGGATTCAAATCATATTTTAAGTACAAACTTATTTCCTTGTAACCTACGTAAGAACTCAGTCCGTAAATAAAATTATTTACATTATAATCTCCTTTTGTTTTTTGTGTTGTTTTATAGTCGTTGTCTTCAAATTTTAAAATCTGTTTCGATTTTACATTGATTCCAGCATATCCGCCAAATCCTGCGCGAAAGCCTTTATGCGTTCTATAATAGGTTTTTCCATCTGAATGACCATCTTTTGAAAAATCGAACTCTAAATGAACAGGAGCTACTAAATACACATTTCTAAAACGAGATTCTTTTAAATTTATCGGATTTGTAACTAAATTTGTTTGATCGCCATTTACGACAAAACTGCGATTATCTGACGGACGAAGGTTGTTATACATTAACGAAAGCCCATACTTTGCATGCAATAAATTATTGTCTTTCAATATTCTCGAATTAAATGTAAGACCCCATTCGTAAAAATGAGACCCAATAAAATCATAATTTGAATCTTGAAGCTTACCATCGACCATTGTGCTATTTAAACCAGCAGCAAATACAAATTGTGAAGTGGTTCTTTTTTCGCCTCGAATCGAATCTTTGATTTTTTTATTATTCCAGTCATTCTTATTCCAGTAAATAACAATCTTGCCTTTCCTTGTTGAATCCTGTTCTTTCAGTTTTCCGTCTACTTTTTGCTGAACCAAGTCATTGAGTTCATTCTGCGCCAAAGTCACTTTTTCTTCAATAATTACGGCTCTGGCTTCTGCCAATTCTTTTTTACGTTTGTCTGCCTGCTCTTGTGTAATTTTCCCTTCAGACAATTGTACATTTACAGCTTCAACTTCTTCTTTCAGTTTTTCTTTTTCCTCTTTGGTAACTTTTTCTATTTGATTTGCAATTTTCTTTGCTTTTGATTCGAAAGTTTCCTGACCAAAAACTTTACTGACAAATAAGAAAATTAGAACTACTAGATAAATGGTAAAATTTTTCATGATTGATTTTTTAATTTGATTGTTGATTGATGATGATTCTTTAATTCTTGAATTATTAATGGTAATTTCTTTATTCCATATCCAACATCGGGTTAAAACCCGGCGCTACAATATGAATCGTTCCTTCGGAACTAAAAATCTATATCTATATTCCTGCTTCTTTCCTACACTCTTAATTCTCTACTCTTTTTGATTTCGGTTTGCCAAAGCCACTTTTACCGATTGATAATTTTTGTTGACTTTTGTCACTACCTTTTCTCTAAAGGAAAGCTCCAATTCGCCATCGACCTGATTAAGTAAATCAGCAGCATTTACTTTTACTTTTGATTTTGGCTTAGCCGAATTTTCTGCTATAATTGTTTTTTCTGCCGAATCTAATAATTGATCTACACTCTCTTTTTTTGTAGTATCAGCAATTGCAGTTTGATTTGTTTTTGATTGTTTTTCTTGATTGTTTTTGATGATGATTGAAGACTCCGCTATTTGATTTGATTTATTTTTATTTGATTTTTGTCCCGAAATCTGCAAGTGATTGTTTTTTAAGGTTTCCTTTTTCTCAACAGATTCTTTTTCTGAAACTACAACTTCCTGCTTTACTGAATCTATTGCATTTAAAGCTGGTTGAACAATTGTATCTTTCTCAACATTCTCTTCTATTACAACATTATTTTTTGGAGTTTTGATTAAATCTTCCTTTTGATTTAAAAAGAAAGTTCCAACTAGTAAAAAACCAGCGATGCTTGCAGCTATGTAAAGCCATTTCCTTTTTGAATCATTTTTTGAGCGAGGTACAACTGTTGTTTTCTCTTCTTCAGCTACACTTAACATTGCATCCAATCGATCCCAAGCTTTATTACTTGGCTCAATTTTGCGTTGATTTAGTTTGTCACGGAAATCCTTTTCAAAATTATTCGGTGCCATTATCTTGTTTTTTTAAAATAGTAATTTGTGTTTGCAGCATTTTTCTAGCATGCGATAACTGCGATTTTGATGTTCCCTCATTAATTCCTAACATCTTGGCAATTTCATTGTGCTTGTATCCTTCGATTGCATATAAATTGAAAACCATTTTATAACCATCAGGCAAAGCGTCAATTAAAAACTGAATCTGATCTACGGTAAACTGGCTGTCGATTGCGTTGAAACTTTCTTCAACAAAAAATTCATCTTCGGCAAATTTCACTTTTTTCTGAACTCTTAAATACGAAATGCATTCGTTAACCATAATTCTGCGAATCCAGCCTTCAAAACTTCCTTTATTTTCAAATTTGTTTAAATTGGTAAACACTTTCATGAAAGCTGTTATCATTACATCTTCTGCCAGCTGAATATCTTTTATATATTGACGGCAAACGCTCAGCATTTTTGAAGAAAACCTGCTGTAAATCTGTTGTTGTGCCTGCCGATTATTTTCGACTGCCAACTTTATGATTTCGTTTTCTTCTTGATGTAACGGAATAATTTTCATTAATAAGCTTTCGGTTTTTGGTTTTAGAAACAGTCTTCTATTAGCATAGACGATTGTCGATTTGAAATGGTTGCATCAGACATGAAAAAAAATCAATAAAAAAATTAGAAACTCCAATACACACAAAACAAACAACTGATTTACAACAAAGTAAATCAATTATCTAATTAACAAATTTTCTAATTTTCTAATTATTTTTTTCTTTCAATAACGTAATTTACCATTAAAGTAAGTGCCGCTTTGAAATCAGAATCTGGGTAATTCTCTAAAAGTGAAAGTGCTTCTTGCTGAAATTGCACCATTTTATTTTCGGCGTAAGCCAAACCATTATTATTTTTTACAAAGGCAATAACTTCTTTTACACGTTTTTTGTCTTTGTTGTGGTTTTTGATGGAGTTTATCAACCACTTTTTTTCTTGTGGAGTACAAGTATTTAAAACATGAATTAATGGCAAAGTCATTTTTTGCTCTTTAATATCGATTCCCGTTGGTTTACCTATTGCTTCTTCACTATAATCAAACAAGTCGTCTTTGATTTGAAAAGCCATTCCGATAAGCTCCCCAAATTTTCGCATATTCTCAACTTGAACATCATCTTCAATTACTGATTTTGCACCAAGCGCACAACAAGCTGCTATAAGTGTGGCAGTCTTTTTTCGGATAATTTCGTAATAAACATCTTCAGTAATATCAAGTCTTCGGGCTTTTTCTATTTGAAGTAATTCGCCTTCGCTCATTTCGCGAACGGCAACAGAGATAATTCGAAGTAAATCAAAATCTCCGTTATCAATAGAAAGCAATAACCCTTTTGAAAGTAAATAATCTCCAACCAGAACTGCAATTTTGTTTTTCCAAAGTGCATTGATCGAGAAAAACCCGCGACGTCGATTACTGTCGTCCACAACGTCATCATGAACCAAAGTTGCCGTGTGAATTAATTCAATTACCGAAGCTCCTCTATACGTTCTCTCGTTTACAACACCTCCAGAGACCATTTTTGCGGTTAAAAACACAAACATTGGACGCATTTGCTTACCTTTGCGGTTGACAATGTAATACGTAATTCTGTTCAGTAACGCCACCTTTGAAGTCATCGATTCATGAAACTTTTTTTCAAAAAGTTCCATTTCGTTAAAAATGGGTAGTTTTATTTGTGAGGTAATATTCATTTCGATTCCAAATATACTATTTTAAATAAAAAAACGTTGTCTATTTTATGTTAGTATATCAACATTTTTCTCTACCCGCCTAAAAAAACACCAAAAACACATTCTAGTTAAAGCCTAATTTGTATTCATTAATTAAAATCAAGAAAACTATTTATTATGAAAACAAAATTTTTATTTATTGGAACATTAGTCGCTTTATCTTTTTTTATCAGCTGTAATTCTGATGAAAAAACAAATGACGGATCATCTGACGCAATTACAAATACTGAAATAGTTACAAATTCTAAAATTGATGCCTCGATTGAAGATGTAACTGCTATTGCCGAAGATCAATTTACTGCACAGCAAAATTTAACTGCAAAACCAAGCGGACCGGTAAAAAATTTCCTTCCGAGCTGTGCTACTATTACAACGGCATTAACTAATAACACCTGGACAATTACTGTTGATTTTGGTGTAGAAGGCTGTACTCTGGAAAACGGAAATACGGTGAAAGGAAAAATGGTTATTTCTTTCTCTAATGATTTTTCAGCGTCAACTCAAACCATTAGTTATACTTTTGATGGATTTTATCACAATGGCAAAAAACTTCAAGGAAGCAAAAGCATAGTTCGATCTGTAAAATCAACAGATTTACTTGCCGAAGCACATCCGGTTTCAACAGCTGCAATAGATATGACTATTACTTTTGATGATGGAAGTGTTTACACCAGAAAAGGCACTTTAATTAAAGAAATGACTGCTGGTTATAAAACTTGGTCTGATTGGGAAGATAATGTTTATGTAGTAACCGGAAGCGGTACAACTACTTTTCCAAATGGAGATACATTTTCGGCAGAAATTACAACCCCTCTAGAATTTAAAGCTTCATGCAAAACTCCATTCCCTGTAAAAGGTATTGTATCAATAACTAAAAATGAAGCAAAAGCAATTATTGATTATGGCAACGGAGACTGTGATACGCTTGCTAAAGTAACAAAAGATGGAGTAACGGAAGAAATCGATTTGAAAAAATAAGAATCCTTTTTGCCCAGAAAAAAAGCATTAAAAACAAGACTATTTTTGTTTTTAATGCTTTTTTTATATTTCAAGATAATTTCTATCCTTCTTTGTTTGCCAATTGACCGCAGGCAGCATCAATATCTTTTCCGCGGCTGCGACGAACTTTTACCACAACTCCAATGTTTTCTAAAGCTTTAATATAAGCTAAAATTGACTCTTCTGAAGCCTGTTGAAACTCACCGTCATCAATAGGGTTATATTCTATTAAATTAACTTTACAAGGCACATATTTGCAAAATTTAACCAATGCATCAATAGAAGCTTTGTCATCATTAATTCCTTTCCAAACCACATATTCATACGAGATTTTACTTTTTGTCTTTCTGTACCAATATTCTAGTGCTTCTCGCAAGTCTTTTAAAGGAAAGTTTTTACTGAAAGGCATAATCTTAGCTCGGGTTTCATCTATTGCTGAGTGCAATGAAACTGCTAATTTGAATTTCACTTCATCGTCTGCCATCTTTTTAATCATCTTTGGAATTCCAGATGTCGAAAGCATAATACGTTTTGGAGACATTCCTAAACCTTCAGGCGATGTAACCATATCTATGGCTTTAATGACATTATTATAGTTCATTAAAGGCTCTCCCATTCCCATAAAAACAATATTTGAAAGCGGATGATTGTGATACAAACGACTTTCTTTATCAATCGCCATAATTTGATCGTAAATCTCTCCTGGCTCAAGATTTCGCATTCTCTTTAATCTAGCAGTAGCACAAAAATTACAATCTAAACTGCAACCAACTTGGCTGGATACACAGGCGGTGGTTCTAGTTTCTGTAGGAATCAAAACAGACTCAACAACAAGTCCGTCATGAAGTCTAACTGCATTTTTCACAGTACCATCTGTACTGCGCTGCATTGTATCTACTTTAATGTGGTTGATTACAAAATTATTTTCAAGCATAGATCGTGTTGCTTTAGCAACATTTGTCATATCTTCAAAACTATGAGCTCCTTTGCTCCATAACCATTCATAGACTTGATTTCCGCGAAAAGCTTTGTCATTATTTGCGACAAAAAAATCTCGTAATTGCTCTTTTGATAAGGCTCGTATGTCTTTTTTCTCCATTTGCATGCTGCAAAGTTAATCACTTTTGTCCTTTTTTTTGATTTTTAAACACATTCTTAGTTAAATCAAAAAAATCCTCTAAAATAAAAAGAGTTTTACATCTCTCTTAAAAACACAAATAATTCACTAAGAAACAAACACTTACTATTACAAACATTTTGTTTCAAACCTATAATTAAGTTCAATTAGTCTCCCTATTATTTACTATAACAATTTATATCACTTTTGCCCTGATTTTTATCATTCTATTTTTTGCGGATGCCTGATAATTTTGACCTAAGAAATTCAAGGAAAGCTTTAAACTCTTTAACCACTGCAAATGTTTTAAGCTTTCTAAGTTAAAAGATCAACCTAAAATTC
This sequence comes from Flavobacterium sp. FlaQc-28, assembly GCF_044007415.1. Taxonomy (NCBI): domain Bacteria; kingdom Pseudomonadati; phylum Bacteroidota; class Flavobacteriia; order Flavobacteriales; family Flavobacteriaceae; genus Flavobacterium; species Flavobacterium sp. FlaQc-28. The sequence continues at coordinate 151,110 of NZ_JBIPCM010000010.1, read as the reverse complement.
TCAAAAATGAAAACAATTAAATCAATTTTATTTACAGTGATTTTTACAACAATCTCATTACAATTAAGCGCACAAAAAAACTATTCAGTAGTAGAGGCAAAATCAACTTTTGAAGTCGCAGGAACTTCTACCGTACATGATTGGGTAATGAGATCTACAGAAGGAACAGGTATAGCCAATTTAACGGTTAAAGAATCTAAACTGGCTGGTATAAACAGTTTATCCATTTCGATACTGGCCGAAAGCTTAAAAAGCAGCAAAACCAGTATGGACAGAGTGGCATACGAAGCTTTAGATACAGAAAAAAACAAAAACATTGAGTATGTTTTAAAATCTGCAGAAAAAATAAACGAAACAACTTGGATTCTAACAGGAATTTATACCATTGCTGGTGTCAGCAAAGAATATCAAACTCAAGTAAAGATAACCGCCAATAACGGCACTTTTATGCTGCAAGGCTCCAACCAAATTACTTTTGGCGATTTTGAAATGGCTCCCCCAAAGGCAGCTCTTGGAGTTGTAAAAACGGGAAAAGATTTAACTGTGATTTTCAACATTATTTTAAGCTGAAATAATTTCTACAAAAAAATCAGAAACTTTTCTCATACAGAAATAATTATTCGTCCTAAAAAGCTATAAAAATCAAAGCTTAACAACTGCCTATTTGATAAAAATTCAAATTCTTACCTAATAATAATATTGATTATACAAAAAATGAAAACGTTGTAGTTATTAAATACCAATTTAATAAAATTTTAACAATGATTTTTATCATGTCTGATACTGATTTATAAAGAGATCTTTGATACAAGTTAAAACATCATTATTAGTACTAGTATAGAAAAGGCCAATTATTTAACTTATTTTTCATAATAAAAACATGACAAAAAAAAATGAAAATCAGCAAAATAAAACTATTTGCATTTGTAATTGCACTCTTTGGAGTTACCACATTTGCTACAGCACAAAAATCATACACTTTAGACGCCAAATCAAGTTTTTCTGTTGCAGGAACCTCAACACTTCATGACTGGGAAATGAAATCAGGTTCAGGGACTGGAACGGCAACTTTAACAATTACCAATTCAAAACTAACAGATATTGAAGCGTTGTCTGTAACTCTATTAGCAGAGAGCATTAAAAGTGAGAAAAAAAGTATGGACAAGGTTGCTTATACAACTTTAAAGACAGATAAAAACAAAAACATTAAATATGTTTTAAAATCTGCAGAAAAAGTAAATGAGACCACTTGGGAATTAACTGGAACTTATACCATTGCGGGAGTAAGTAAAGTTTATAAAACTACGGTTAAAACAACTATTACGAAAGATGGATTAAACATGCAGGGATCGAACAAAATCACTTTTGCTGATTTTGGAATGAAATCTCCAACTGCAATGCTCGGAACCATTAAAACGGGACAAGATTTAACAATAAAATTCAATTTAAACTTTAATTTATAAACGCCATGAAGAAAATTTATATCCTCACAATAACATTAGTCGGCTCATTTGCTGTTAATGCACAAGTTAGTTTTGGAAACATGCAAAACCAAATTTCTAGAGGAAAAGATGGTATCAATGTTTTCGACGTACAGAAAGACACTAGAGAATTTAAAGGTCTTAGTATTGACCTTGGTGGTGCTTTTAACATGGATTTCCAAGCAACAAATTCATTCAACAATCAACCTGCTAGTGCTACAACTACGACTAATACAGCTACCGGAACTACTGTTAGATCAATTACTGGATATCGCTTAATGAATAATGAAAACAATTTTACTCTTCCTGCTGCTGATATGTATATTGGTGCTCAATTGTTTGATGGAGTAAGAGTAAATTTAGATGTTTATTTAGCTTCAAGACACCACAATGATTCTTATGTAAAAGGTGGATACTTACAAATTGACAAGTTAGACTTCATCAAAAAAGACTTTTTAGCTGATGTAATGAAATATACTACAATTAAAATTGGACAGATGGAGAACAATTTTGGTGATGCTCACTTCAGAGGTTCTGATAATGGTAATACAATCAGAAATGCATTTGTTGGAAACAACATTATGTATTCTTTTACTACAGAAATGGGTATGGAGGTTTATTACAACAGAAATGGATTGGTAAGCATGTTAGGTGTTACAAATGGAAATTTAAATCAAAGTAATGAAGAAGTTTTTTATCCTAATGGTCCAAACGCAAACACAACACACAGCCCTTCAATCTTAGCTAAACTTGGTTATGACAAACAGCTTAATCAAGATTTAAGAGTAAGAATAACTGGTTCTTATTACCATAATGCAAATCTTGGTAACGCAAACATATATTCTGCTAATAGATCAGGATTTGGTTATTGGGGTATATTGAATAATAACGCTTATAAAAACACTATTACAAAGACCGATGCAAATGGTACTGTTATTTCTACAACTACTACTGATGTTCCTACTAGTTTCAGCAAAACATCTACGCCAGAAGCAACGTTCAATCCTAATTTCAAAAATTGGGCTACTACATACATGATTAATCCTTTTGTAAAATATAAAGGACTTGAATTCTTTGGAACAATCGAATTAGCTTCAGGAGGTGATAAAGCCGGTACTGACGACAAACGTACAGCTAATCAATATGCTTCAGAGCTTATTTACAGATTTGGAGGAACTGAACAATTCTACATCGGAGGAAAATACAATACTGTATCTGGAAAATTATCTAATGCTGATGCTAAAAAGGTTACCGTAGACAAATTTGAAGCAAGTGCTGGCTGGTTTATGACTAAAAACATTTTAGCTAAATTAAACTACGTAAATCAAAAATATAAAGATTATTCACAATTTACAGGAGATCCCGCTACTGGAAATCTAAACAACTTTTATGGCGGTAAATTTGAAGGTTTAGTATTCGAAGCTGTAATTGCATTCTAATATAAAAAAAATGCTTAATAGATTTATTTTTTTAATTCCGGGTTTAGTAATTTTCTTTTTCTTAGGAAGTGCTAAACCCACTTTTTTAGCAGACGATACAACTTTGGTAATAAATAAAATTAAAATAGAAATTACCGGAATATCAACTGTTGGCAAGTATAACTGTTCTAATACTTTTTCTATAAAAGATACGGTATACTTAAACTCAAACAAGAAAAATACTTTTAATACTGCTATTAAAATGACAAACTTTGATTGTGGTAATAAAATAATGACAAAAGATTTACAAGGAACTGTTAAGGCTAAAACATTCCCTAACAGTACAGTTTGTCTTACCGATATAAAACCTAATGGTAAAAATTACAAATGCAATCTAAACTTTCTCATTACTAATAAAACACTAAAATACAAAGACTTTGTTTTATACAATGTTGATGATAAAATTCAAGGTACACTCTCTTTAAAGTTCTCTGATCTTGAATTAGAACCTCCGGTAAAAATGGCCGGGCTTATAAAAGTTAAAGATGATATTGTTATAAACTTTAGTTTGTACAAAAACTAAAGTCCCAATTGTCATTAAAAAAAAATGCATCGGCTGATCAAAATCTAAAAATTTGGCACGAGAATTGTCTTGCACTCAAAAGAAAATATAATCTTACAAAGTGCGCAATCATTTTAAAATTTGTATTTTTATTATTCCACTTTATAACGTTTTAAAATTTTTAACCTAAAAAGACAATTTATTATGAAAAAACAAATTTTAACTTTAGCTGTAATTGCATTATTAACATTCGCAGTACAATCATGTGAAAAGAAAGAGCCAAAACCTGCAGAAGATGAATTAACTCTTGGAAACAAAGTTGACTCTTTAACAACAGATATTGAAGAAGTAAAAGACAGCGCTGTTACTAAAACAGAAAAAGCAGCTGAAGATGTAAAAGATGCTACTAAAAAAGCTGCCGACGATGTTGAAACTGCGGCTAAAAAAACAGCTGCTGATGTAAAAGATGCCACTAAAAAAGGCGCTGAAAAAGTAGAAAATGCTGCTAAAGCTGCTAAAGACGGAACTGTAAAAACAGCTAAAGAAGTAAATGAAGCTTTGAAAAAATAATTTTTATCTCGAAACTAATACTGAAACCATTCGTTTACACGAATGGTTTTTTTATGCAAAATAGTAAGCAGATATTTTTTGTATTTTTGCTTTAAATTAGAACAAATACAAGATGCATTTTATATCACAAGATCTAGAAGATTATATCGAACAACATTCTGAAAACGAACCAGAATTACTGGCGAAACTCAATAAAGAAACGTACCAGAAAATACTTTTACCACGAATGTTGAGCGGACACTTTCAAGGCCGTGTTTTGAGTATGCTCTCTAAATTGATCCGCCCGGTTAATATTCTTGAAATTGGAACTTACACGGGTTATGCCGCTTTATGCTTATGCGAAGGAATGCAGGAAAACGGGCAATTACACACCATTGATATTAAAGAAGAATTAATCGATTTTCAGCGTAAATATTTTGATGCATCTCCGTGGGGAAACCAAATTTTTCAGCATTTAGGCGAAGCCATTGATATTATCCCCACTTTGGATATAAAGTTTGATTTAGTTTTTATTGATGCTGATAAAGAAAACTATCTTAATTACTGGGAAATGATCGTACCAAAAATGAACAAAGGCGGTATTATTTTATCTGATAATGTTTTATGGAGCGGTAAAGTACTAGAACCCGTTCATCCTAATGATGTGAGTACAAAAGTGCTTTTAGAATATAATCTACACTTAAAAAATGATCCAAGAGTAGAAACGGTTTTACTGCCAATTCGTGATGGATTAACGGTTTCGAGAGTGTTGTAGATTTTTTAGCTTCTAAAATTCTGAGGTGCTAAGGTGCTAAGTTTTTTTCTTTTTACATTTTAATCCATTTAGAATGAATTATTTAAACCAGATAAACAATGAAGGTTTTTCAATAATAAACAATATTTATACTAAAAATGAAATTGAAAAATTGATTTCATTAATAGAAAATACCACTAAAAACGAATTTAACATTTCAACTTTTAGAAAATCTCAAGATTTATTTGCGATCAGACAATTTCACAAAGAAATTCCTGAAACTTTAGACTTGATTTTCAATCAAAATTTAAAAGAGATTATTAAATCTAATTTTGGAACAGGATACTTCATAACCAAATCAATTTATTTTGACAAACCTGAAAAATCAAATTGGTTTGTGGCTTATCATCAAGATTTAACGATTTCTGTGGATAAGAAAATTGATGTTGAAAATTTTGAAAATTGGACTGTAAAACAAAATCAATATGCAGTTCAACCTCCAAAAGAAATATTAGAAAATAATTTCACAATCAGAATCCATATTGATAAAACCACAAAAGACAATGGCGCTTTAAAAGTCATCAATAATTCACATTCAAAAGGAATTTTAAGAATTGAAAATCTGGATTTTGAAAATGAAAAAGAAACAATCTGCGAAGTTGAAAAAGGTGGTATTATGATAATGAAACCTCTGTTATTTCATGCTTCAAACAAAACTACAAACAACGAAAGAAGAAGGGTTATTCATATTGAATTTAGCAAACAAGAGCTTCCTGCAGAATTACAATGGAGTGAAAGAACTGTTCTCAAAAACAATTAAGGTTCTAAGATTATGAAAACTTAGAACCTTAGTATCTTAGAAACTCAGAACCTTAAAAAAACTATCCTGGAAAATATTGTGGTTTTAATCTTCGGTAGGCTAAATAAATCAAGAAACCAAAAAGAGCTCCAAAGAAATACCCTGTTAGAATATCACCTGGATAATGCAATCCTAAATAAATTCTACTGTAAGCAAAAACTAAAGGCCATAAGAACAAGAAGCCTAAATACTTGAAATGGCGTTTTAAGACCAAAAACAAGAAAGTAGCAACTGCCATTGTGTTTGCTGCGTGTCCTGAGAAAAAACTGAATGATTTTCTAACCTGAACAACTCTAATGATCGAATTGATATCAGGATTATTGCAAGGACGCAAACGCTGAAACGTATGTTTGAATAAATTAGTAGTTTGATCTGTAAATGCAATTAAAACTGCAATAAAGAGCAGTAAATACAAAGTTTGCTTTCCTCCTATTTTTTTATAAATAAGATAAAACATTAATAAAAATATTGGAGTCCAATACAATTGATTGGTAATAATCAGCCAAAGTTTATCGTAAGTTTCAGAACCAAGTCCGTTTAGATATACTAATAAATTTACATCTAATTCTTGTATTTTTTCAAGCATATTATCTTTGACGTTTTACTGGTCCTGAAATTGAATCTATATCTTCTTTTACTTTATCGATTTCTGTTGCTGTATCTCCAAGCAAATTACCAGTATCTCCTAATATATTTGATTTTGCATCATTTATCTGTGCATTAATATTACCTGTTATATCAGTCAAAGACTTTGCGTCAAGCCCATTAGCTTCAGCTCCTTTTTGAATTTCGCTTTTAATATCGTTGGTTGCATTTTTTAACTGAGCCATTGCTTTACCCATAGTACGAGCAATTTCCGGCACTTTATCAGAACCAAAAAGCATTAAAACTATAAACAGTATGAAAATTAATTCTCCTCCTCCTATACCAAACATAACTTTTATTTTTGTGTGCCACAAAGATATTAAATTTTGCAGCTTGCCGTTTTAAAATTTCCTTAAAAAAAAAGACTCTTTTCAGAGTCTTTTAGCTTTATTCTTAGTCAAATTTTGACTTTTGTTCTACTTTTGGCCAAGAATTATTCGTTACATCAATATCAGCAGTTAATAATTTTGGATCTATCTGAATACTTTTTATTGCTTTTGAAACTGCATATACTTTCTTAGCTGTATCATTGTTTTTTCTCCAAATTTGCGCAGGATATTTGTAATTATCTTTTGTACCATCTTCATAAGTTATTTCAACAAGAATTGGCATAATCATACCTCCCGGCTTATTAAACTCAACTTCATAAAAATACTTAGGCGATTTTATGCTCGCTTTTTCTTCAGCCGTAAATGTTTGATCAACATAATCTGCCAGAGGCTTAATATCCTCCACATCTAATGCTTTTTTCTTTGAAGAACTTACCTCTGCATTATCTCCTGAAACTAAATACACAAAAGGGCCTTTTTCAAAACCAAAACGACCTTTTCTAACTTTTACATCTTTAATATCTGCCGTTGGAGTATCAGAAACGTAATATTGTTTAACATCTTTAATTCCGATGTCCACAAAATCAGTTGAATAAAACCAACCTCTAAAGAACCAATCTAAATCTACAGCCGAAGCATCTTCCATTGTTCTAAAGAAATCTTCAGGGGTTGGGTGTTTAAATTTCCATCTGTTTGCATATGTTTTAAATGCATAATCAAACAGCTCTCTTCCCATAACAACTTCTCTTAAAATATTAAGACCTGTTGCAGGTTTTCCGTAAGCGTTATTTCCAAACTGGTGAATTGTCTCAGAGTTAGACATAATTGGCTCTAAAAACTTTTGATCGCCGCTCATATAAGGAACAATATTCTTTGCAGGCCCACGTCTTGATGGAAAGTTTGGATCTAATTCTTGTTCAGCCAAATATTCTAAAAACGAATTTAAACCTTCATCCATCCAAGTCCATTGACGCTCGTCTGAGTTTACAATCATAGGGAAAAAGTTGTGGCCAACTTCATGAATAACCACACCAATCATTCCGTTTTTAACCTCTTTACTAGTCACCCCGTTTTCATCAGGACGCCCATAATTCCAACAAATCATCGGATATTCCATACCTTGATCTTCTGCAGAAACTGATACTGCTTTTGGATAAGGATAATCAAAAGTATGTGATGAATAACTTCTTAAAGTATGTGCAACGGTCATTGTAGAAGTTTCTCCCCAAAGCGGATTTGATTCTTTTGGATAAACAGACTCTGCCATTACAACTTTATTGTTCAATTTTACAGCCATTGCATCATAAATGAATTTTCTTGAAGATGCAATTCCGAAATCACGAACATTTTTAGCGCTGAATTTCCAAGTTTTTTTCTTTTCAGAAAAACCTTTTTCAGCGGCTTCGGCTTCGGCTTGTGTAACAATTACAACAGGTTTGTCAAATGATTTCTGAGCCTGTTCGTAACGTTTAACTTGTTCTGCTGTAAAAACCTCACTTCTATTTGTTAATTCCCCTGTCGCATCAATTATATGATCTGCAGGAACCGTAATATTTACATCAAAATTTCCAAAAGGAAGTGCAAATTCACCACCGCCCCAAAATTGCATATTCTGCCATCCTTCAACATCATTATAAACTGCCATTCTCGGATAGAATTGTGCGATTACATATAATTTGTTTCCGTCCTTCTCAAATAATTCATATCCTGAACGACCGCCCTCTTTTCTATAATTATTGATATTGTACCACCATTTTATTGAGAACGAAATTTTTTCTCCAGGTTTTAAAGGCGAAACCAGATTAATTCGCATCATAGTTTCATTGATCGTATAAGACATTGCATTTCCTTTTACATCTTTTACTTGTTCAATATTAAAACCACGTTCTAAATTTTTCTTTAAATATTTAGTAGAAAAGCCCTCAAGCGGTAAAACTTGATTAATTTTTTCACCTTCAGCCAATGAAGTCTGTGTGTTAGCTTTAGCCTGATTTTGATCTAACTGCACCCATAAATACTCTAAACTATCTGGCGAATTGTTAGAATAAGTAATCGTTTCATAACCACTTAATTTTGAATTTTTATCGTCTAATTCAATATCAATTTTATAATCTGCCTGCTGCTGATAGTATGCTGGTCCGGGTGCACCAGATGCTGTACGAAACATATTGGGTGTTGCCAGCAAATCGTACATCTGACTAAACTTATTTGTATCGTATTTGCCTTGCTGTCTAGGTGCCGCTCCTTTTTCCTGAGCAATTAACATAGCAGGAAAAATTAATAATAATAAAAGTTTTTTCATGAAAATTTAATGGTAATTTTATCTGGGTGTGAAAATAATAATTAATATACTCATTTAACTTATAAATTAGTATTTTAACAATTCTTTCCTTGAAGATCCTGTAAAAAGTACACTCCTTTTAGTTCCAAATGCTGTAATATGTGTAATATTCTGCTGTTCAGCATTCCAGTCGACCAAAATGGTATTTACAATTTCGATTGTCTTAAACTTTTCAACATCTTTTATTCTCGAATAACACACCAAAACATCACCTTCTACCTCTTTAGATAAAAAGGCAATTGGTTTTGTTTGTCCGTTTACTTTAATCGTAAAGTTTTCAGAAAGATATTTTTTAAGCAAATCAGCATCGGCAGGAGTTTCGCGCTCTGTACCTACAAATGTTTTTTTATGGTACTTTTTCTCCATACCATTATTCAAATCATCAATAAAAATTCGAGATGTAATTTGAATCATTTTCTTTTCTGCCGCATATTCAACCTGAAAAACACCTACATAAAACTTATGAAAGGCAAAAGCTGAAAGCGAAAGAAATAATATCCCTATTAAAGGATAAACGAACCTTTTTTTCATTATTGCGGAGAATTCACCTTTTTAAACTCCTTATTTTTATTAATCATAAAATCGATCAATTCAAATTTTTCTTCTGGCTTAAGATGCCTTTTAGATTCAGGATCATTAGAACAATACATTAAAAACAAATCAATTTCATCTTCTTTCAAGCCAAGGGTTTTCGTATAAAAATCTGATTTAAAATTGGATTTAGAATATTCTACAAAAGCAATATCAGATATTACTTCTTCTTTTATTTCTTTATTTTTCGAAAGAAGCTTTTTAACATCCTTAAATATTCTAACGAAATCAGTTCCGTATTTAATTGTTTGATCAGAGTACATTACAGTATTCTTTGCTGTAGACTGCTTATCATCTTCAAACTGCATATCAACAAGAGCCTGTGAGTTTCCGCCTTGAAAAGCTTTAACTTTTAAATCTTTTCGAACTAAAACTTCTTTCAATTCATTACTTACTAAATCTAATGGAACTGAAAAAAGAATTTGAGCACAATCTTTTTCTGTCAAAACAATTTTCTTTGACTGAAAAGCTAAACCTGTAAACAACAGCGTATCTTTAGGTCTTGCCATAATATCAAACAACCCGCCAGAACCAATAAATGTTCTAATTTTGGCATTTACATTCATAACATAACCGCTTTCTATAGCTAGCGATCCGTTAACAACCTGACCATGCAAAGAGGTTCTAGAATTATTTTGACCAAACATTACTTGACAAAACAAGCAGATAACAACAATTGTAATTTTATTTTTCATTTTCAAGGATTATAAGATATTTTCGAGCCAAATCAGTAATTAAAAACATGCTCATTGTTTTATTCTTAGTATTCAAAGATACAGCAAATTCAGTATCATCTACACAAAATAATTGAAATCCTTTAATATCATTAACTGGAATTTTTAATCTTTCAGTATAATAGTTCTCCTCAAAAAGATATTCTATTTTTCTAAAAAGCATCTCTTTTTTCTCAACACTTATCTCCTTTTTCAGCATTGCAGTCCGCCCCGAAATACTGTTCAATATCTTATCTACCGACGTAGAGGTTGCGGTATACACTTTTCTTTCAGCAGGCGTGTACGTTTTTTGCCCATGCGGTACGATTCCTAAATTTTCAGCCGTAATACCGTAATTATCATTAACCACAACTTCTTTTAACTCAATTTCTTTTGCAGTCATTTTAATCGAAAGCAAACTCAAACCAAGATCAGCAATTGTAATCCGACGTTTTACAGGATCTAAATTTACTGCCGAAAACACCAAAACATCTCCTTCTTTTACCGAAATTGAAAAACGCCCATCATCGTCAGAAACAGTTGCAATCTGTGTATCATTATTGATAATATTTACACCCCCGATTGGAGTAGACTGCTCAAATATTTGTCCTAAAATTACTTTTCCATTGCCATTTTGCCCAAAACAAATTTGAACAAAGCACATAAAAAAGGTTATATATAAAGTATTACTTAAGTTCACTTGCAATTATTTCTTTGTATTTTACCGCCAGCTCACCTAACAAAAACTCTGTAGAAGTTTTATTTTTCGAATTCAAAATAGCTGTAAATCTTTCATTATCCACAGCATAATATTCAAACCCTTTTACATAGTCTAACGGAATTTTCAACCTGTTAACAAAATGATCCATACTAAACATATTCTCCAAAAGTCTCATAAAAGCCTCTTTCTTTTCTACAATCGCTTCTTTTTTAAGCATAGCCGTACGACCAGAAAAAATATTCAGTAAAGGATCTGCAGAGATTGAACCTCCAGCCATTGTTCCCGCATTTGCAGTAGCATCTAAAGCCGAAGCAGTTCTCAATTTCCTTTCGGCACTTGTATATGTTCTCTGTCCCTCAGGAACAATCCCTAAAGAAACAGCATTTATTCTATCGTATCTTTTTACCACTACTTCTTGCAGCTGATTTATCACCATACTCATTTTTACTGTAAAATTTAAATCTGTAAAATCAGCAGCAGACAATAAAACTCTATTTTCTTTGAATTGTATAGATGAAAAAACAAGCGTATCATCAGCTTTTGCCATAATCGAAAAAGCACCAGAAACATCTGTAGCAGTCATTGTTTCTGTTTGTGCATTTACAACATAAACACCTTCCAAATCATTGGTATTAGCCATAATTTTTCCATTCAAAACAGAGCGTTCTTGATTTTGAGACCACACGTTTTGACTCATAACAGCAACAAAAAAACAGACAACTTTTGTAATCAAAATAAAAAAACTTAGAATTTTATTAAAAAGGTAAAAATATCCTAATGTATTCCAAATTTAATATTAATGACTTGGTAAAAATATGTTAATTAACCAACGTTAAACACACTCACAAAGCTAGATTTTTAATACCTTTAACATACAAAATCAGAGTTTAAAAATTATGAAAAGCATTATCATTGCAAGCACCTCTACTTTACACGAAGGCAGCTATTTAGAATACTTATTACCTACATTACAAGTACATTTTAAAAATTGTAAAAGCATTTTATTTATTCCGTATGCACGTCCCGGCGGAATTTCTCATGATGAATACACACAAAAAGCAGCACAGGCTTTTGCATCAATCAATATAAAACTGCAAGGAATTCATGAATTTGAAAGCCCTGAAAACGCCCTAAAAAATGCCGAAGGAATATTTACAGGCGGAGGAAACACCTTTTTACTTGTTACACAATTGTACAAAAACAACATTATGCAATTACTTGCTGAAACAGTAAAAAACGGAACTCCATATCTTGGAACAAGCGCGGGAAGCAATATTTGCGGATTGTCTATGCAGACAACTAACGATATGCCAATTATTTATCCGCCAAGTTTTCAAACTTTAGGACTAATTCCATTCAACTTAAATCCACATTACTTGGATCCCGATTTAAACTCTAAACATATGGGAGAAACGCGCGAAACAAGAATCAAGGAGTTTCATGCTTTTAACTCAATTCCGGTTTTAGGTTTAAGAGAAGGCAGCTGGCTGGAAGTAAAAGGCGAAAAAATAACCTTAAAAGGAAGTTTACAAGCTCGTTTATTTATACAAAACGAAACGCCGACAGAACTAGAAACCGAAAGCGATTTGAGTAATTTAAATTAATCTTTTGAATCCTATAAGTTAAATAAGCCCATTTAAATAAAGCTTTTCAAAAAAAAAACTTATTTTACTTACATAACTTATATGGTTCAAAAAAAAAAAAAAAAAAGCCTCAAACATTGTTTGAGGCTTTTGAAGAGCGAAAGACGAGGCTCGAACTCGCGACAACCAGCTTGGAAGGCTGGAGCTCTACCAACTGAGCTACTTTCGCATTAACAGGGTGCAAATATAAACAATTAAATCATTCTAAAAAATAAAAATCAAAAAATTATTTAATTTTGGTAAAAAAACCGAAACGATTAAATTTCGGTTTTTTAGAGCGAAAGACGAGGCTCGAACTCGCGACAACCAGCTTGGAAGGCTGGAGCTCTACCAACTGAGCTACTTTCGCATTACTGTGGTGCAAATATAGAAAATAAGTTAAGTTCAAAACAAGCTTTTTCGCAAAAAAAATCAACTAAAATCAATATTTAATTATAACATATTTAAAATTAAAAAGTTATAAAAACAATTATTTTTCAAAAATCATGAATATCATCAAAGAAATCCCATCAAAAGAAACTTATATTGTACGTCAACCAGTTTTAAGAAAAGGAAAACCTATAGAAAGCTGCATCTTTGAGGGAGACGATTTAGAAACGACTCATCATTTTGGTTTGTTTCAAAACGAAAATTTAACAGGAATTATTTCATTATTTACTAAATCCAACCCTATATTTGCCGAAAATTTACAGGGTCAAATTCGAGGCATGGCAATTTTAGAGAATTACCAAAAAAAAGGTTTCGGAGAAGCTTTAGTAAAACATTGTGAAGATTATTGCAGACAAAACAAAGTCGATTTAATTTGGTTTAACGCTAGAACCGCAGCAGTAGGTTTTTACAAAAGAATGAACTATGAAGCTCTTGGCGAACCATTTGAAATAAAAGACGTTGGAGAACATTATTTGATGTTTAAAAAAATATAGAATGAGAAAATTTTACCTTTTATTAGTACTATGCAGTTTGATTAGTTGTAAAAAAGACACTCCTAAAACAACACCTGTTGTCGTAAAAAAAACGCCGGCAATCATACTTACTGATGAAAGAACGGTTCAAATTGACACTGCACTAATTGGTACTTTTAAAAGCGAAACTTTAAAACAATTCTACAACTCTTCTGAGAACAAAACGGTCTGGGGAAATTTAAAAAAGAGAAGTTACGTATTATCACAATTAGAAAAATCAGATGAATTAGGATTAGACCCCGAAGACTATAAAGCATCTAGATTAAAAAAGTTCGAAAGCAAGATAAGCTCTCTGAGCGATTCTGACTTGGCTACTTATGATATATTACTGACTTATAATTTTGAAAAATACCTAAATCATCTTTACAAAGGCAAACTTGATCCTAAAAAAATATACACAGACTGGGATTTAGACGAGAAAACATTTGATGTTAACAATGTTTTAATTAAAGCTTTTAACAAAGACAAATTAGACAGTATTGTTGATAATATTCAACCTAAATCAGAAACCTATAAGCAGCTATTAAAAGCATTAGAAATCATTAAAACCTTTCCTGATGATGAAATCAAAAACATTCAATCTCTTGAAAAAATCACTTTAAATGATACCAATTCTGCTTTAATAAACATAAAAAAAAGGCTTTTATTCTGGAATGATATGTCAGGAAAAGACAGCCTGACAAACATTTATAATCAAAAGACATTTGAGTCAGTTAAAAAATTCCAAGAAAGACACGGCCTTGCTCCCGATGGAGTTATAGGACAAGGAACTATAAATGCTTTAAACTATTCTAAAGAAAAAAGAAAACAGCAAATTATTGCCAATTTAGAGCGATGGAGATGGTTCCCTACTGATTTAGCCGAAGAATACTTCATTATCAACATTCCGAATTACAGCTTAGATGTTGTCGAGAATCAAGACACTATTTTATCAAGAAATATTGTCGTTGGAACCAGTAAAAGAAAAACACCAATTATTACATCGGTCCTAAAAACTGTTGTTTTTAACCCAACTTGGACAGTTCCTCCTACAATTCTAAAAGAAGATGTCGTTCCTGCAATGAAACGCAATCGAAATTATTTAGCTAATAAGAGCATCACAATTTATGATACCGCTGGAAATAAAGTGGAGCCAACCGCATGGAACGAAAACAAACCTCATAATTACCGTTATGTACAAAGTCCTGGTTATAATAATTCATTAGGATTGATGAAAATTTTATTCCCAAATCGTCACAGCGTCTATCTTCATGACACAAACCATCGCAATTACTTTGGAAGAAACAATCGTTCTTTAAGCTCTGGCTGCGTTCGTGTTGAAAATCCACTGGAATTGGCAGAGCATATTTTGGATGATTCTGAAAAGTTTTCAAAAGAGAAAATCGACACGATAATTGCTTCCAAAAAGACAACCAGCGCAAAAATCACCAAAAAATATGCCTTGTACCAATGGTACTGGACCGCTTGGAGCAAAAAAAATCAGCTCATTTTTAGAGCTGATATTTATAATCTAGATTTAGATTTGTATGCTAAACTAAGAAATTAGCCTCTCCTCCATCGTAAAACTTCTTGATGGATGATAAATATACAAACATGATTTATCTTTTATTGTTTCAATTATTTCATCTGTCAATTCAACTGGAAGCGCAGGACAGCCTTGGCTTCTGCCTAATCTTTTATGATCTCTAATAAACGATTCAGACACATAATCAGCACCATGCATTACAACCCCTCTTTCGCGAGCATTATCATTTAAACCTCTTTCTAAACCATCTAAACGTAATGAAGCCCCATGTTTTCCTCGATAAATTTCGCCAGTAGCATAAAACCCTAAGCTGCTTTTAAACGATGAGTTTATATTTGAAAACGCTGATGCAAATTCTTCTCCCGTATTTCGACCATGTGCAACTAACGAATTGAACAAAATTTTATTTGTCGTCATATCAATTACCCACAAACGTTTAGTATTTGATGACAAACTAAAATCAATTAATGTTAAAATGTTTTTTTGAACAATCCCTCTTTCTTTCAAAAGGTAAAAACCTTTTAAAGCTTCGGTAAAAGTTTTAAGTTCCGGAACATTAAAATTATTAGTATCTAATGTTTTATAAATATTTTCGATTTTTGCCTCAACTGTAAGGTTCTTTTCAACCTTAGCAATGGTTTTAGTCGTTGCATTTTTAAGTTCGGGTGTGTTTTTTGAATCTTTTCCAAAAGATAATAATAAAAACACAAGCAGTGGATAAATTTTGTAAATCATTGAATTTCTTTAGGTTAATAAAAAATTTGGGTACGGCAAAAATATAAATTATTTACAGTCGTCAAAATAGAAGCCTGAAAATCAGGCCTTTTTTGTTTAAATTTTAACATAATTAACATAAAAAAAGGTATTCCTGTAAGATATTTACTTCCCTCTAAAACACAAACTTTCCCGCCGAAATTCTTAAAGAAAACACAATTAAACCCTTTCCTGCTAGTTATCAGAAAGGCAAATTTCAAAACAAAACATAAAGAGATTTTACAAAAAATCACAATATAATCTTCATTTTAAAAGCCGACACACCATTTCAACACTTTGATGCTGTCAAAATAAAGTTCATAAAAAGACCTTAGTGTGAATTAATTTTAAAAAATAAAGACTTCTATAATTAAATTATTATTTTTTAATACGCTTCATTTTATTAACCATAAATGTATCGATGCTTTCACGCAAATTTTAGAAATGACTTATCTTTGTAAAAAACAAAAAGTAATGAACAAAAAAGTTATCCTTATGATTTTAGATGGTTGGGGAAAATCTCCTGACCCTAAAGTATCTGCAATAGACAATGCAAATGTTCCTTTTATAAACAGCCTTTATAAAGATTACCCAAACGCACAACTTCGTACTGACGGCTTAAACGTTGGTTTACCTGAAGGTCAAATGGGAAACAGCGAGGTTGGTCATATGAATCTTGGTGCCGGAAGAATTGTGTATCAGGATTTAGCCAAAATAAATTTAGCAGTAGCCCACAAAACACTTGCTAAAGAACAAGTTTTGATTGACGCTTTTACTTATGCTAAAGAAAACAATAAAAAAGTACACTTTTTAGGATTAGTTTCTGACGGAGGTGTTCACTCGCATACTTCTCACTTACGTGGTTTAATCGATGCTTCGCAAGAATATGGTTTAGACAAAGTCTACGTACACGCTTTTACTGATGGACGTGATGTTGACCCGAAATCTGGAGCTAAATACATTCATGATTTAGAAGATTATATTAAAGACACTCCTGTAAAAATCGCTTCGATCATTGGCCGCTACTATGCAATGGATCGTGATAAACGTTGGGAACGTGTAAAATTAGCCTACGACCTAGTTGTTAACGCAGTTGGAACTCCATCAAAAAATGCAGTTGCAAGCGTTCTTGAAAGTTATGAAAAAAACATCACAGACGAGTTTATCGAGCCGGTCGTTATGGTTGATGAAAACGAAAAACCTCTTGCAACAATTGAAGAAGGCGATGTTGTTATTTTCTTCAATTTTAGAACTGACAGAGGACGTGAACTTACTGAAGCGTTATCACAACAAGATTTTCACGAACAAAACATGCACAAGTTAAACTTGTATTACGTTACACTTACAAACTACGACGAAACATACCAAAATGTAAAAGTGGTCTACAACAAGGATAATATTACTGAAACTCTTGGTGAAGTTTTAGAAAAAGCAGGCAAAAAACAAATTCGTATTGCTGAAACCGAAAAATATCCTCACGTAACATTTTTCTTTTCTGGCGGAAGAGAAACTCCTTTTGAAGGCGAATCTCGTATTTTAAGAAACTCACCAAAAGTAGCTACTTACGATTTACAACCAGAGATGAGTGCTTATGAACTTACAGACGCACTTGTTCCTGAATTAAATAAAGGCGAAGTAGATTTTGTTTGTTTGAATTTTGCAAACGGTGATATGGTTGGACACACTGGAATTATGAGTGCTGCAATCAAAGCTTGCGAAGCTGTTGATGCTTGTGTAAAACAAGTTATCGAAGCTGCTCTTGCAAATAATTACACTACAATTGTAATTGCCGATCACGGAAATTGCGAAACAATGATTAATCCTGACGGAAGTCCAAATACCGCACACACAACAAATCCAGTGCCGATTATTTTAGTTGATAAGGATTTGAAAAACATTCAAAATGGTGTTTTAGGAGATATTGCTCCTACTATTTTAGAATTAATGGGAGTACCACAACCAAATGCAATGACCTGTCTTTCATTACTGTAAACTCCGTTTAGATAATTTTTTAAAAGCTGTTCTTGATTTAGAGCAGCTTTTTTTTTGCAAAAATAAAAGCCAAACATTCTTTATTAATAGTAATACTATTATCTTTGCATTTAAAATAATTTTTATGGAAATTATACTATCAAATCTAAAAATCCAAATAAACGAAAAGATCTATGTAAAAGATCCCGAAACATCTGCATTGGGAAAAAAAATAATCGAACAGAGTATTCTTCTTATCGACACCATTGGTTTTGACAACTTTACATTTAAAAAATTAGGAGAAAAAATAGGATCAAACGAAAGTTCGATTTATCGTTATTTTGAGAACAAGCATAAACTCTTAGTTTATTTATCTTCTTGGTATTGGAGCTGGATCGAGTACAAATTAGTATTTACTACGACCAACATTATAGATAAAAATGAAAAACTAAGAAAAGCCATCACATTAGTTACTGAAAAAATAACAGATGACATTGCAACAGATCATATAAATGAAGCTGTTTTAAACAAGATAATAATTGCTGAATTTACAAAAACACTTCATACTAAAGAAGTTGATCAGGAAAACAAAGAAGGTTTTTTCTTAATTTACAAAAGGGTTATCAATAGGATTGTTGCCATTGTAAAAGAGGTAAATCCCGATTATCCATATGCAAAATCACTAGTTTCAACAATTGTTGAAGGAAGTTTACATCAGCACTTTTTAACAGATCATTTAAAAACAATTACCAATTGTAATGAAACGGTAACAACCACACAGTTTTACATCAATCTTGCAGAAAACGTTTTACGCTAACTATAAAAAAATCAACATGACACCTTTAAAACGATTTTACAATTTACTTCAATTAGACAAAAAAGACATATACCAAATCTTTTTCTACGCCATTTTTGCTGGTTTAGTCAGTTTGTCGCTTCCTTTAGGAATCCAGGCTATTATAGCATTTATACAATCTGGAAGAGTAAGTGCATCTTGGATTGTACTTATCATTTTGGTTGTTGCTGGAGTTGCGCTTGTTGGACTTTTATCATTGATGCAATTGCGAATTACTGAAAATTTACAGCAAAAAATCTTTGTTCGTTCTTCCTTTGAGTTTGCGGCTCGTTTACCAAAAATAAAACCTGAGGAATTGTACGGCACTTATCCACCGGAGTTAACAAATCGTTTTTTTGACACTTTAAGCATTCAAAAAGGTACATCAAAATTACTGATTGATTTTTCGGCAGCTTTACTCCAAATTACATTTGGATTAATTTTACTGTCCTTATATCATCCTTCCTTTATTGTATTTGGTTTATTGCTGTTCCTGCTTTTGTTTTTCATTTTCAAGTTTTCGTATAAATCAGGTTTAGAAACAAGTTTAAAAGAATCCAAATTCAAATACAAAGTAGCGGGCTGGCTGCAAGAAATGGCGCGTAATAATTACAGTTTTAGAAATGAATTAAACTATGATTTTGCACTTCAAAAAAACAATAAGATCGTAAACAACTATATCAATTATCGCGAGAAACATTTTAATGTGATCAAAAAACAATTTACCCAATTGATTGTTTTTAAAATCATAATTACAGCAAGTTTACTTTCTATTGGCGGATATTTAGTACTAAGTCAGGAAATGAATATTGGACAATTTGTAGCGGCAGAGATCATTATATTGTTAGTAATTACCTCGGTTGAAAAAATCATTCTTGGACTCGAAACTTTTTATGACGTTTTGACTTCTGTTGAAAAAATTGGACAAGTAACTGATTTGGAATTAGAAGAATATATTGAGTCTAAAAACGACACTTGTTACACGAATATCACCTTAGAAACTGAAAACTTAAAATTTAAATTTCCAGATTCTCCAATCTATGCTCTAGATTCTATATCTCTTAAAATAGAACAAGGTGAAAAAATTGTAATTGACGGTGAAAACGGGTCTGGAAAAACAACTCTTATTAGATTGTTATCTGGCTTATTAAAACAAAATTCTGGCGCGTTTTACATCAATGACGATACATTCAAAAAAATAGATATTAAGCAATATCGTTCACAAATTGGAACAATTATTCATAATGAAACACCATTTGAAGGAACCATTCTTGAAAACATAACTTTTAATGATCCCACAATAAGTTCCGAAGATTTAAAATGGGCACTTGACGGAGTGCAGCTGAGTTCATTTATAAAGCAACTGCCAAAAGGTTTAGATACACATATTTATCCTGAAGGAAGACAACTATCATCCTCTAATGCGCAGAAAATATTATTAGCCAGAAGCATCATTCATAAACCAAAAATACTTTTTTATGAAGATCCAACTGATACTATGGATGAAAATGTCGCTAACGAAATCATAGACTTCCTTACTTCAGATAAAAACAAGTGGACCATTATTGTTTCATCCAAAAATCCGCATTGGAAAACAAAATCAACACGAAAAATAACAATGCAAAACGGTCTTATTCTACTTGATCAAAAAAACGATATGCCATGCTAAACATTTCTGACAATAAAACCAGACTGCAGTCTCTAGAACGATACGAAACTGTAAAAAACCTAAACAATAGAAGTCATTATAAAATTTTAAATAAGATTATAATAGGCACTTCAATTTTAGGAATAATTGCTCTTTTTCTGCCATGGACACAAAATGTTTCGGGATCAGGATCTGTAACCACTTTAAAACCTAATCAAAGACCACAATCAATTCAGAGTGTTATTTCTGGTCGAATTGAAAAATGGTATGTACAAGAAGGTGATTTTGTAAAAAAAGGAGATACCATTTTATTTATTTCTGAAATAAAGGAGGATTACATGGATCCTAA
The DNA here is from genome assembly GCF_044007415.1 of Flavobacterium sp. FlaQc-28. Lineage (NCBI taxonomy): Bacteria > Pseudomonadati > Bacteroidota > Flavobacteriia > Flavobacteriales > Flavobacteriaceae > Flavobacterium > Flavobacterium sp. FlaQc-28. The sequence goes on along the minus strand of NZ_JBIPCM010000010.1, from coordinate 130,461 downwards.
TTTGGTCGAAAACACTAAAAATCAGGTAGAAGCAAAGAAAAACTCTCTAGAATCGTATGACGAAAAAGTACAAACTCTTTCTACTCAAATTCAAGCTATTGAAAGTGAAAAAAGGTTAAAACTAGAACAAGCAAAAAACAAAGTCAGACAATCTCTTTTAAAAATAAAAAGCGACAGTATTGATCTTGTTGCCGCAAGAACACAACTGCGAATCGCAAATACACAATACAATCGTTCTGTTCAATTAAACAAAGAAGGCTTGAAACCGCTTACTGATGTTGAAGAGAAACGTTTAAAACTGCAAGATGTTGATGCCAAAATCATAACGCAAGAAAACAAATTTTTATCCAGTAAAAATGAGTATATAAACGCTAAAGTTGAAGTTAACCGAATTTCGGCTGAATATGCTGAAAAAGCAGCTAAAGCAAAAAGCGATCAATTTACCACGCTAAGCAACAAATTTGATACTGAAGCTCAAGTAAGTAAATTAGAAAACCAATACACAAATTACAGCTTAAGAAATGGCATGTATTACATTAAAGCTGCGCAAGACGGCTATATCAACCGAGCTTTGCAAGCAGGATTGGGCGAAACAGTAAAAGAGGGAACTCCAATTGTAACGATAATGCCTTCTCATTATGATATTGCGGTTGAAACGTATGTAAACCCAATAGATTTACCTTTAATCAAAAAAGGCGAAAAAGTCCGCGTTTGGTTTGACGGCTGGCCGACAATTGTATTTGCAGGATGGCCGGATATATCATACGGAACTTTTGGAGGAAAAGTTGTAGCGATAGAAAACTTTATCAGCACAAATGGTAAATACAGAGTTTTAATTGCTCCCGATCCTGAAGAAGCACATTGGCCTAAGCAATTGAGCATTGGTTCTGGTGCCCAAACAATTGCTTTATTAGACACAGTGCCAATTTGGTTCGAAATCTGGAGAACTTTAAATGGTTTCCCTCCTAATTATTACAAAACTGGCGAAAAAGAAACTAAAGAGAAAAAATAATGAAACGGATACTTATAGCTTTTCTATTTTTGAGCTGTACGGTTTTTGGCCAGCAGCCCATATCTAAAGAACTCACCTACGATGAGTTTCTTGGATATGTAAAAAAATACCATCCTTTGGTAAAAAACGCCAATTTAGAAATCAGCAAAGCACAAGCCAATTTAATGATGGCAAGAGGTGGTTTTGATCCAAAAATTGAAGTAGATTTTAGTCAAAAACAATTTAAAGACAAAGAATATTATTCTATTTTAAACAGCAGTTTTAAAATCCCAACTTGGTATGGAATTGAGTTAAAAGCTGGATTTGACAACAATGAAGGCGTTTATCTTAATCCCGAAAACACAACACCTAATCAAGGTTTAACTTCATTTGGAATCAGTGTTCCTGTTGGACAAGGACTATTCATTAATCAACGAATGGCTGATGTTCGCAAGGCAAAAATCCAGATAAAACTAAGTGAATCTGAACGAAAAATTGAGGCTGTCAGTGTTTTGTACGATGCTTCTCTTGCTTATTTCAATTGGAAAAAGAATTTTGAAGAAATGAAATTGTATGAGACTTATAATAAAAATGCCGAAATACGTTTGGAAGGAATTAAATCTTTGATCAATCAAGGCGACAAACCTGCGATTGACAGTATTGAAGCAGGAATTATTGTAAAAAACAGAGCTTTGAGTCTTGAAGATTCAAAACTAAAATTAGCCAAAGCAAAACTAGAATTATCAAATTTTATGTGGCTTGACAACAATATTCCACTTGAAATTTCAGATGAACTTGTACCAGAAAGCACCCTAGAAAGTACATTGCAGGAAACACTAAAAACAAACGATCTTCTACAAAAAGATTTCAGCCTGGAAGCGCATCCAAAACTAAATGCGATGCAGAACAAAATAGACATCTTGAATGTAGAAAAAGATCTAAAACAAAATATGCTGCTGCCAAAAATAAACATTGGCTACGCCTATTTATCTGAACCAAATTACATCGACAATTATAAATTTGACGACTACAAAATTGGTCTGGAATTTTACTTTCCTTTATTTCTGCGAAAAGAAAGAGGAAGTTTGAAATTAGCAAAATACAAACTTCAAGAAAACGAATTTGCATTAGCATTAGAAAAAACACAATTGACTAACAAAATCAGTGCTCAAAAATTAGAAATCAATTCGCTTATAAAACAGAAAAAACTAGCCAAAGATTTAGTCGAGAACAACTTGACAATGCTAAATTCTGAAGAGCGTTTATTCTCATTTGGCGAAAGCTCTTTGTTCTTAATTAACACTCGTGAAAACAATTTAGTAAGCGCAAAACTTGCCTCAATAGCACTAGAAAACCGTTTTTACATCTCTAATTCTGACTTGTTCAAAATCATGGCAAATCCTGATTAATAGAACTTCAACCATATGAGTGATATACGTTCATTTAAATAAAAGCAGCAACTTAAAATTACTTATATCACTTATATGGTTTAAAATAATTGGTTAAACTATAAGATAATGATACGTCCACTCGACCGCATAAATTACAAGACCAATAAGTCCTCCAACTAAAGTTCCGTTAATTCTGATGTATTGAAGATCTTTACCAATTTCCAATTCTAGTTTTTCAGAAACCTCTTTTCCATCCCAGCTTTTAACAGTCGAAGAAATCAAATCGCCTATAACTTTTTTATTATTCAAAAGAACAGACAAAAGATCATTTTTAATAAAATTATTGATCTTATCAATCATATGTGAATCCTCTTTTATTCCGTTTCCAAAACTTTGAATTAATCCAGCAATACTATTTTTAATAGACGAATCTTCCCCTTTATTTAAATCATTAGAAATCGAGAGTTTTATTTCGTCCCAAATTCCATTGATATAATCTTGAACTTCTTTTTTTCCAACAAAACTTAAAATCATATTATTGATCTTAACTCTCATTTCTTCAGAATTTTTTACCTTTTCTAAAAAATTATAAACGTATTCATCAATTTTAATTCGTACCGCACTTTCGGGATTTTTGGCTTCATTCAGAAAGTCTTGCAATCCATTAAAAACGCCTTCAGTAATACTTTTATCAGCAAGACCAAAACTCAAAAACGGAGTTGACGCTTTTACTTTTTTTCGAATCAAATCTTTATTATTAGTCAGTTCGGCACTCATAACCGTCAAAAGATTCGTCAATAACTGATCTTTTACATTTCCTTTTTGCAACGGCTCTAAAGCCAAGGCCACCCAATCTCCAAAATTTATCCCTTCTAATTTTGCCGCAAATTGAACCTGAATAAATCGCTTAACATCTTCATCTTTTATCGTTCTTAAAACTCCTGGAATAATATTTACAGCAACAACATTTGCAATTTTATCTGCATTTTCCTGTTGCGAAAGCCAATCTGATGCTTTTGCTGCAAAATTGAATTCTTCCAATTTAATCTCTAGTTTTTCACGATTTAGGAATTCTTCCGAAACAAAATTTCCAAGGTTTTCTCCAATTTCATTTTTCTTGGTCGGAATAATAGCCGTATGCCAAATCGGAATTCCAAGCGGATGACGAAACAAAGCCACAACCGCAAACCAATCGGCAATTCCACCTACCATTGCTGCTTCACTGAACGCCTGGAGCATTGGTATTTTATAATAAATTGCTATGATAAAAAGTAAAACGGCAATACCTAAAAGCGATAAAGCATTTCTCTTCATTTTCTTTAATGCTTTTACTTTAGCAATATCCTGATCATTTGAAATTTCCATGATTATTGACATTTTACTACTAATTTATGGCTTTTTTCTGAGATATTAAATTTAAAAAGTTTGCCGCGAATTTCACGAATTTACACGAATTACAATTTAATAAAATTATTCACACAATACAATTAGTGTAAATTCGTGAAATTCGTGGCGAAAAAAATAATATAAAATTGTACTTTTGCGAACTGAAAATGGGAAAAATATGATTATCCAAAAAACTAGAGAAGAAATTGAATTAATGCGCGAAAGTGCTTTGATCGTATCAAAAACATTAGGAATGATTGCTTCTGAGATAAAAGAAGGAGTTACAACATTATATCTTGACAAATTAGCCGAAGAATTTATCCGTGATCACGGTGCAGTTCCAAGCTTTTTAGGATTATATGATTTTCCTAATTCACTTTGTATGAGTCCAAATTCTCAGGTTGTTCACGGAATTCCGAATAACACTCCTCTAAAAAGCGGTGATGTAATCTCGGTAGATTGTGGGGCATTTAAAAATGGATATCACGGAGATCACGCCTATAGTTTCGAAATTGGAGAAGTTGCACCTGAAGTTAAAAAACTTTTGCAGGTGACAAAAGAATCTCTTTACGTTGGAATTAGAGAATTTAAAGCAGGAAATCGTGTTGAAGATGTTGGAAATGCGATTCAAAAATATACAGAAGCACATGGTTACGGAGTTGTTCGTGAACTAGTTGGACATGGTGTTGGGCAAAAAATGCACGAAGAGCCAGAAATGCCAAACTACGGAAAACGCGGTCGTGGAAAACTATTTGTTGAAGGAATGGTGGTTGCAATTGAACCAATGATCAATCTTGGGACTAAAAACATTAAACAACATAAAGACGGCTGGACAATTACAACTGCAGACGGAAAAGCCAGTGCACATTTCGAGCATGACGTGGCACTAGTTGATGGTAAACCTGAATTATTATCTACTTTCCAATACATCTACAAAGCTTTAGGAATCGAAAGCAACGAAGAAGACGAATTTAGAAAAGTGCCATTAGTACTATAATACAACCCTAATCAAACCTGTGAAAAAACTTTTCAAATTAGTTTTAAATACTATTCCAAGACCTATATTAATTCGTTTAAGTTACGTGGCACGTCCTATTTTAGCTTTATCGCTGAAAGGAACTAAATTTACTGATCCTATTGATGGGAAAAGTTTCAAATCGTTTTTGCCTTATGGATATGGAAAACAGCGTAATAATGTACTTTCGCCAAGCACACTTTCGTTAGAAAGACACCGTTTGCTTTGGCTATACTTAAATGATCAAACTGATTTTTTTACAGCACCTAAAAAAGTACTTCATTTTGCTCCAGAACAAGCTTTCTATAAACTATTCCGCAAACAGAAAAATCTTGATTATACAACAACCGATTTGTTTTCGCCTTTGGCAGATGTAAAAGCAGATATTTGTAATTTGCCTTTTAAAGACAGCGAATACGATGTGATTTTATGCAATCATGTTTTAGAACACATTCCAGACGACACAAAAGCAATGCAGGAATTATTTAGAGTTTTAAAACCGGGCGGAATGGCTATTCTTCAAATTCCACAGGATTTAAACCGTGAAGTTACATTTGCTGATGATTCCATTACAGATCAAAAAGAACGTGCTAGAATTTTTGGACAATACGATCATGTTCGCATTTACGGACGTGATTATTTCGACAAATTAAGAAGTATTGGTTTTATTGTAATTGAAGAAGATTACACCAATAAAATTGCACCAGAACTGGTAGAAAAATATTGTTTAGCAAAAGGAGAAATCATCCCGCTTTGCTTCAAACCAGAAAATTAATTTTTTCTCCCCATATAAGTGACACAAATTCATTTAAAAAGTTTTCAAAATAGCAATAATTTGAAAACTTTTTAATTTTATACGCCTTACCAAATCAAACCAAATCTTAAATCTTGGAACCTGCAAAATCATATCAATTTTGTTTTGACATCAGTTTTGAAAAAAACCTAAACACTCACATCCCGACCGCATATATTATTGAGAACACTGATGAAATCAAATACTTAAACAAAAAGGCAAGCACTGAAGTCCTTGAAAGTTTTGGAATCGCATTTGAAAGCTTAGATTCTAATACAAAAAAAATATTGACTGCCTGCGAATCTTTAAAATTGGAGTTCATTTTTAAAAAATTCAGCGCAAAAGTAAAATCGGCGAAAACCATTGCTGATTTGCAAAAAGATTCCAAAATTGATTTTGCCATTCGTCAGTATTTAAATTTTAACCTAAGTTCGTTTTATAGTCTAATTGTAAAAGAACAATTTCCGCTGTCTATTGACATTGGACCTGAAAAGGATTTTTATCGTTCCAGAGTTGATGTAAATCCGATGCATTTTGAACCGCTGATTCAGTTCAACAAACATTCTGAAGGAATCACTTATACCCTTTCTTTAAAAGAAAACGAAACTATTTTTCTGCCGATGAACAGTAAAATTGATATTCTTTTAAATGAACCGGGCTGGCTGATTATCAATAAAAAATTAGGACAGCTGAAAGATCTAAACACTAAAAAACTACAGCCTTTTTTAACTAAAAAATCTATAGAAATACCTTCAAAACTAGTCGATAATTTTTTCAAGAATTTCATTCCTGAAATCGCTAAAAAAATCGACATAGAAGCAACAGGTTTTGAAGTTGAAAATCGTGACAAGATTATTTCCTGCACGATTCAACCTGTTTATGATTTCTTTAAAAACTGTTATTACCTCAACCTTTATTTTGACTACAACGGTTATACATTTGATGCAGGCAAAACAAAAAAAACACATTCGTTTGTAGATTTCAACGCTGCAGACGAACCTAAAATTATTCAGTTTAAACGAAGTTCTGATGAAACTTTATATAGAGAAAAACTGCTTGAACTTGGTTTAATAAAAGTCAAAAACGAATTATTTGGATTAAATGCTGCAGTAGAAACTCCAGATCCTTATCTCAATATTCAATTTATTATTGATCATAAAGAAGAACTTGAAAGTTTGGGCTTTACAATTGAAAATCTAAAACTGGAAAGCAAAGAAGTTATTACCGAAAACCATTCCGTTTTAACGTCAAAGGAAACTGCTGGAGATTGGTTTGATATCAAAATAATCATCAAAATTGGGACGTATACAATCAATTTTAGTGAAATTATTCCCAATATAAAAAGCAAAGAAAGACTTTTTTTACTGCCTGACGGAAACTATTTCTTGATTCCATTAGAATGGTTCAGCAAATACAGTTCGCTGGCAAAATTAGCCAAAACAGAAAATGGAAATCTGCTTTTGCGCAAAAGCAATTTTGCGGCCTTAGACACGATTACAGAAATCAAAAACGAAGTTATTCAAAAAGCTGAATATACCTCTTCTGAGTTACTGAAAGCAACTTTGAGACCTTATCAAATTGATGGTGTAAAATGGCTTTTAGGTCATCACAACTCCAATTTGGGCGCTTGTCTTGCGGATGATATGGGACTTGGAAAAACTTTGCAAACTCTCGCAGTTCTTGTTGCTGTTCAGGAACAATTAGGTTTTACAACAAAAACCACAAATTTTGATTTGTTTGCCAATGAAACTACTATCGAAAGAGAGCCTCTTAAAGCTTTAATTGTTTTACCTTCTTCATTGGTTTTTAACTGGTACAACGAATCTGCAAAATTTACTCCGCACTTCACAAAAATGCAATATGTGGGTAATGACCGAAAACAATTAGTGAGCAGACTAGCTTCAACTGATTTAATTTTTACGAGTTACAGCATCGTACATCGTGATATTTCGATTTTAGAAAAATACGACTTCCGTTATTTGATTTTGGACGAAAGTCAATATATAAAAAACAAAGATTCTAAGATTTTTAAAGCTATAAATAAAATTGACACGGCTCATAAAATCGCTTTGAGCGGTACTCCAATAGAAAACTCGCTTGACGATTTATGGTCGCAGATGCAATTTATAAATCCAGATATTTTGGGCAGTTACAATTTCTTTGCTGCCAATTTTAAAATTCCGATTGAAAAAAAACAAGATGAAAATATTCTGTCTGAACTAAAAAATCTTGTTCAGCCTTATATCTTAAGAAGAACCAAAGAACAGGTTTTAAAAGATTTACCTGAATTGTCGGAGCAGATTTATTACTGTAATATGGATCCTGAACAGGAGAAATTATACGAAAAAGAAAAATCAAAAGCGCGTAATTTTTTACTTAAAACTGATGGCTCTAGTCCTGACAAAATCAGCATTATCAATACGTTAATGAAGCTGCGACAATTAAGTAATCATCCGAAAATGATAGATCAGAATTCAGAAATCGATTCTGGAAAATATATTGCCGTAACAAATTATTTAGAAACTTTAGTAAAAGGTAAACAAAAAGCGATCATTTTTAGTTCATTTGTTACGAATCTAAGTTTCTACACTGATTGGTGTAAGGAAAATAAAATAGAGTATTGCGAAATTACAGGCGAAACTCCTGCTCATAAAAGAGAACAACAGGTAAAACTGTTTCAGGAAAAAGAAAATCCTTTGTTGTTTTTTATTTCACTTAAAGCCGGCGGCGTTGGATTGAATATTACCAAAGCTTCTTATGTTTTGTTTTTAGATCCGTGGTGGAATCCTTTTGCAGAGAAACAAGGAGTTGGCCGCGCGCATCGAATTGGACAGCTTAACAAAGTCAATGTTATACGATTTATTTCGAAAAATACGGTTGAGGAAAAAATAATCAAGCTGCAGGAAAACAAAAAACTGCTGTCTGATTCGCTTTTAGAAGAAAGTTATATTAATGACGAAATTGAAGCTAATTTAGAGTACATTTTAAATTCTTAATACGTTAAACCAATAAAACAGTCTATTTTTCGTTACATAAAATTGTTATATTTACAATCTTACAACGTAATAAGATGCCAAAATTTTTATATACAAGCTTATTTTTTATTCTAATTTTCACTTTGGCGAAAGCCCAAAATGTTCAGAAAGAAATTGATCCTCCTTATAATATCAAAACTGTTTCGTTTGTACAAAATGGCGGTAATGTAGTTCCTATTTTTGAATTAGGATCTACATTTGAATTTCAGTTTGATGATTTATTTGGAAATGAAGCTAATTATTACTTCGAAATTACCCATTGCGATTACAATTGGATTCCGTCAGACATTCCAAAAACTGACTTCTTACGTGGTTTTGATGGTCAGCGAATAACTGATTATTCTAATTCTTTTAATACGCTTCAAATATATTCGCATTATAGACTTCCGTTTCCAAATCAGTTTACTACGCAGCTGCGAATTTCTGGAAACTACATTTTAAAAATTTTAAATGAAGATAAAGAAGTTGTACTTGCGAGAAAATTTATTTTATTTGAAAACCATTGTACCGTTGCAGCTCAGGTAAAAAGAAGCCGTAACCTCAGCAATATTGATTTTAAACAGAATCTTGATTTTGCAATAGTTTCAAATGATATTACTTTTCAAACGCCGACACAAAATGTAAAAGTTCTTTTACTCCAAAACGGAAATTTCAACACTGGAATAAAAAATGTTCCACCACAATATACAATTGGAAATCAACTTGTTTACAAATACGATGCTGAAACTCAGTTTTGGGGTGGGAATGAATTTTTGTATTTTGAAAACAAAGATATTCGCGCTGCCAATAATAATGTTGGAAAAGTAGGAACCAGCAACGATGTTTATAATTCTTATCTGTACACAAATCGTGCTCGAGGGAATCAAATCTATACTTTATATCAAGACGTTAACGGTAATTTTGTCGTTAAGAACATAAACGGATCAAATAACGATATTGAGGCTGATTATGCATGGGTTTACTTTTCGCTTTCGGCTCCTGCTTTTAGACTTAATAAAGATATTTATATAACAGGAATGTTTAATAATTATAGTTTATCGCCAGAATACAAAATGGATTATAATACTGAAAAAGGTATCTATGAAAAGGCTGTAATGATAAAACAAGGTTTTACTAATTTTCAATATACGGTAGCTGATAAAAAAGGAAACATCGATAATGAAAATGCTATTGACGGTAATTTTTATCAAACAGAAAATGAATATACGATTTTGGTTTACTATAAAGAAAGCATAGATCGTTATCAAAGAGTTATAGGAAAAGGAAATGCAAACTCAATAAATATCGTAAATTAAAACCTTGTTAAGGTTTTAGGACAAAAGATTTTTTTTTGTAGATTTGCATATATAATATACACATATTTACTACGTTAGTATGGTTTCTCAAATTACAAGAGGCATAAAAATATCTGTTTTGACTAGTTTTGAAGGAACTTACTTCAAAAACTACAAAATTCACTTTGCTTTTAGTTACGTAGTTACAATTGAAAATCATAGTAAAGATTCTGTTCAGTTAACTTCTCGTCACTGGGAAATTTTTGACTCTCTAAATGATTTAGAAGTTGTTGACGGAGAAGGTGTAATTGGTAAAAAACCAGTTTTAAAACCGGGAGAAAATCACACTTATAGTTCAGGTTGTTTATTATCATCGCCATATGGCGCTATGAAAGGTCATTTTAATATGATCAATTTTACTACTACAAAAACATTTAAAGTAATTGTTCCTACTTTTAGAATGTGCGCTCCTTTTGCTTTAAACTAAATCATAGTTTAAAGACTATCTTCTTTTTATCGTTATCTAAATCATAATTTTATCAAATTATTAATTTATCCTTTGTACTTTTGTGCGACGTTAGATTATTCGTAACAATCAAATCATCTAACCTGTAAATTGTCTAATTATCTAATTTTAAATAACATGCTAAAAGGATTCTTTCATGTACCAAAAGCGGTAAACGAACCCGTAAAAGGCTACGCACCTAACTCTCCAGAAAAAGCAGCTGTTCAGGCGGCTTACACTACAATGTGGAACTCTCAAATTGATGTTCCTTTATATATTGGAAGTGAAGAAATCAAAACTGGAAATACTAGAAACATTACAGCACCGCATGATCACAAACACATCGTTGGAAAGTATCATTTAGCTGAAAAACAACATATCGAAAAAGCTATTGCAAATGCTCTTGAATCAAGAACAGCATGGGCAAACATGGCATGGGAACAACGTGCTGCTATTTTCTTAAAAGCTGCTGAATTAATCGCTGGTCCTTACAGAGCACGTATTAATGCTGCAACTATGATTGGTCAATCTAAAAATATTCACCAAGCTGAAATCGATGCTTCTTGTGAATTAATTGACTTTTTGCGTTACAACGTAGAGTTCATGACTCAAATTTATAACGATCAGCCAAAATCAGATTCTTCTGTTTGGAACCGTTTAGAATACAGACCTCTTGAAGGTTTTGTTTACGCAATTACTCCTTTTAACTTTACTGCTATTGCTGCAAACCTTCCTGCAAGTGCTGCAATGATGGGTAACGTTGTGGTTTGGAAACCAAGCGACAGTCAAGTATTCTCTACAAAAATTATTCTTGAAGTTTTCAAAGAAGCTGGTGTTCCTGACGGCGTTATCAACGTAGTTTTCGGAGATGCTTTAATGATTACTGATACTGTATTAGCAAGCCGCGATTTTGCAGGTGTTCACTTTACAGGTTCAACTCACGTATTTAAAGATATTTGGGCAAAAATTGGTGCAAACATCCATAATTACAAAACTTACCCAAGAATCGTTGGAGAAACTGGCGGTAAAGATTTTATCATTGCACATCCAAGCGCAAACGTAAAACAAGTAGTTACTGGAATTACTCGTGGAGCATTTGAATTTCAAGGACAAAAATGTTCTGCAGCTTCAAGAGCTTATATTCCGCAAAGTTTATGGCCGGCTGTAAAAGAACAATTAATTGCTGATGTAAAATCTATGAAAATGGGTTCTCCAGAAGATTTCGGAAACTTTATTACTGCAGTTATCCACGAAGGTTCTTTTGATAAATTAGCTAGTTATATCGACCAAGCTAAAAAAGATGCTGACGCTGAAATTATCGTTGGTGGTAATTACGATAAATCTGTTGGATACTTTATTGAGCCAACGGTTATTGTAACTACAAACCCAAAATATACAACAATGGAAACCGAATTATTCGGACCAGTTATCACGATCTATGTTTACGAAGATGCTAAATGGGAAGAAACTTTAGAATTAGTTGATACTACTTCTGAATACGCTTTAACTGGAGCAGTTTTCAGCCAAGATCGTTACGCAATTGAAGTAGCCACTACTAAATTGCAAAATGCTGCTGGTAACTTCTACATCAACGACAAACCAACTGGAGCAGTTGTAGGAATGCAGCCTTTTGGTGGAGCAAGAGCTTCTGGAACTAACGATAAAGCAGGTTCTGCATTGAACTTATTGCGTTGGGCTTCTCCTAGAACTATCAAAGAAACTTTTGTAACTCCAGAAGATTACAGATACCCTTTCTTAGGTTAATCTGATTTAGAGTTCAGATTTTAGATTATAAAAAAGCCGAATCTTTTCATTAAGATTCGGCTTCTTTATTTGTTTAAATTTTGTTTTTCAACATAATTTCACCTTTAATTCCCTAAATCAAAACTTGAAATAGTATGAAAGGCATCCGCTTCTTTATTTTTTTCTCCTGGGAAAGTATCGTAATTAACAACCAATAATTTTCCTTTATAAATAATAGTTTCACATGGGTTATCTAATTTCCCATCAGCACCATCGGCGGCGTCATTTTCCCAAATTAAAGAAATTGTGTTCGTGTTTAAATTGAGTTGATGCACACTGTTATTCTCATAATTGGCAATAAAAATAGAGTTTCTTTTTTCATCATAAAAAAAGCCGTCGCAACATTTTAATTTATCCGAATCAAAAACAACTTTTTGAGATTTTACTTTTCCATCGTTATAGAATTCTAATTTAGTTATTACTCCATCACCAAAATTTCCTGCATATAAATTTCCTTTTTTATCAAAAGCAATTCCATCAATACCAATTGTATTTTTAGTGACTTCGGGTTTTAAGGTAAAAGTTGCAATCAGGTAATCTTTTTTATTTGATGAATCCAAAACAATATTTTTCTTGTTTAATTGATCTAACGAAAAACTATAAATTCCGCTTTCTCTTCTATTTTCAAATAAAGCATCTGTTATATAAATTCTATTTTTTGACCATCTTACAGCTTCTCCAAAATTAAACCCTTCAACTAAGACCTCGGCTTTCAACGGTTTTCCTTCTTTTACAATAATTCTAATCAATCTGGAAAAATTCTCTTTTCCAGCAAAAAACTGATTATCCATTACATATAAATTACCGTCAGGACCAAACTCCATTCCCATAGGATGTACTTTTTTTGTTATAGGATGTAATGGCAATTTATCAAACCAAGTTATCGGCCTATCATTTTTATCAAAAGTTAGAATTTTACTCCCATATTTTTCAAATGAAATTGGATTTGTAATCGATAAAAACAAATTACCTTTTTTATCCAAAGCCATACCATCAGGTGTTTGACAGGTCTCTCCCAAATCAGCAAATAAAGTTGGCTTTATTACTTTAGAACTCTTACTATATGTAATTTCTTGATTGCTTGCTTGTGAAAATAAATTCGAGGCATTGAATAAAATTAGAATCCCAATCGCCATTTTAATTACTTTTTTCATTTGTTTTAGTTTTACTTGTTTCTTGGTTAAAAGGTTTTTATTTTAATGCATTACTTAAAATTACTGCTAGCAGAATAATAAATTTGATCATTGTTTCTATTTTTAGACGAATATAATCGTAGTGTAGATATCTAATTTCACTTACAAATGAAAAGCCTGCTTCAGCATTCAAATAATCGATTTTTGATAAATATTGAATTCGTATGCTCAAACCCTCATTTTAAACGCAAAAACGTATTATTCACACCTTTAAACAAAGCTTTTTTCTATATTTTATTATCTTGCTCTCAATTAAATATCTTATGAATTTTATCAAACAAATAGATCTTAAAAGAGTTGCTCTTCATTGCTTATACTGGGTTTTCTTCTTGTTTTTTTATGTTACAAATAAATCTGATGACACCAGTACTTATGATTTTACGTTTGTATATACTTGGAAAATTCTAGCGCAGGCAGCTGCCGGCTACGGATTAATTTACTGGATCATTCCTCAGACGCTTAATAAAAAAAAATACCTGCTTTTTATAGTTTCTGCTTTAAGCTGGCTCTATATTGTTTTTGCTTTTTTGATGATTCTTAAATATTATTATCTAGAACCAAAATTTCCAGGTTTTTTTAATGATTGGCTTGGACATAAAATGGACATTCCTCAAAGATTAACTTCTGTAAAATTGATAGTAAGAGAGTTTTCTTTTATCACTTATCCGATTATTATTTTAGGTTTTATTAGTTTCAACAGAAAACAACAGCGTATTTTAAAACTCGAAGAAGAGAAGAAATCAATGGAATTAAAGGTGTTGAAAAATCAACTAAACCCTCATTTCCTATTTAATACCTTAAACAACTTATACACTTTAACACTAAAAAAAGATGACAAAGCACCCGAAGTAATTGCTAAACTATCTGAAATTCTAGACTTTGTATTATATCGATGTAATGACAATTATGTTTCTATCGAAAAAGAAATTGCTTTAATTGAGAATTATATTGCTTTGGAAAAACTTCGCTACAGCGAAAACAGATTAGATATTTTGTTTACCAAAGACATTCAAGAAAGTAATAAAATTTCTCCTTTAATTATATTAACTTTTATCGAAAATGCTTTTAAACACGGTGTAATTAATGAAACAGAAAAAGCCTCAATTCGGTTAAAACTAGAAAGCAAAAATCAGCAGATTATTTTTAGTATTGAGAATACAAAACCCAAAAACGATTTTGCCGCAATTTCAGACAAGTCAAAAATAGGCTTAATAAATGTTCGTAAACAACTTAATTTGTTGTATCCCAAAAAACATAAAATAGAAATCAGAGAAACGCAAACACACTATACTGCAAAACTCTGCCTTACTCTTTAATTTAGCTTATTGTGTAAAAGTACTAATAGAGAAACTATAAAAAAGTGATTGAACTAAATTCAAAAAAATGAAACATAAATGTATTATAGTTGACGATGAACCTTTAGCAAGAGAATTAATCGCTTCACATCTAGCAAATTTCGAAAACTTTGAACTAATTGATTCTTTCGAAAATGCACTGAAAGCCTACACTTTCTTAGAAAACAATGCTGTCGATCTTATTTTTTTAGATATAGAAATGCCTTTATTAAAAGGAAATGATTTTTTAAAGAAATTAAAGAATCCTCCAAAAGTAATTTTCACTACTGCATATCGAGAATATGCGTTAGAAGGATATGAACTAAATGTAATTGACTATCTCTTAAAACCAATTACTTTTGATCGTTTTTTTGCTTCAATTGAAAAATTCAGGCAATTACAAACTCTTAAAAAAGAGAGTAATTCAACGACTGAAAATTATATTTTTGTTACAAGCGGCAATAAAAATATTAAAATTATTCTGGATGAAATATTATTTATTGAAAGCCTCAAAGATTACATAACAATACATCTCGAAAATGGCAGGTCGTATCACATCAAACAAAATATTTCTGTTTTTGAAAAGTTATTAAATCCAGATTTTGTTCGTGTTCACCGCTCATTCATTATTCATGCAAAAAAATTAACCTCTTATTCTAAAAATGAAATTGAAATAAATTCCGTCGAAATTCCAATTGGGAATAGCTACAAAGAAAACTGGTTAATTCACTTAAATACAATCACGTAACAAAAATCCGAATCTTTTTATCGAGATTCGGATTTTTGTTTTTTCTTTACTTCCAAATTGGAATTTTCACAAAGCTGTCATTATACCATTTAACTTTTAATGGTTCTTTTGTATCTTCAATTGTTTCATCGCTGACTTCTTTTCCTGTTCCATAATTTAATTGAGAAAACGGATTTTTATTAACATTGATAACTACCAGCAAACGACTTCCTTTACTTAATTGTTTGCTTACCAAATGCGTATTTGAAAAAGGAATTGATTCAATTTCATTTGGTTTCAGTAAATTTCTTTTAGCAATATCTTTAGTATAACTCGCACGTCCTAAAAAGTATGAAAGATGAAAATATTCCCCATTTGGCATTACTTCATATAAAGTAACTCCTACATCCATATCTTTCTTATTGATACTGGCTTTTATTTCGCCAAAAAAAGAACCATTAATCAAGATCGGTTCTTTCAACGGTTCGCTTACAAAAACAAAGCCATTTGCTGTATCGATTTCTTTTCTGATAATAGGATCTGGATAATACTCATTATTTTGAACTTGTCGGTCCGCAAAATCAACTTCTTGGTACAGGTACTTTTTTTGAGCTGCTTTTTTATCTTTCAAAGAATAAAACTTTCCTCTTTTACTATCTGACAAATACAATTTAAGAAAACCATTAGCCATCTTATCAAGAGAGGGAGCGCTTCGCCATTCATTTGCCCCCATTATTTCATAGTTAATCTTGTCTTTAAGTATTTCTGGTTTTTCACCATTTTTCAAAATGTAATCAAACCATTGGTAGGTTATTTTTTTAATATTGATTATCGACACTGGATCAACTTTGTAATCATACAATTCTTTTTCACCTCCAACCTGAGTCCCAAAATGATCGTAAGGTCCAATAACCACATAGACTGGGTTTTTGGGATTGTATTTTTGAAGTTCTCTTACATAATATAAGCTTGAATTTTGAGAATCATTATAATAACCATCAAATACTAATACGGGAATATTTATTTGTGCAAAATCATTTTTATAGGGTGCCATTTTTTGCCAATATTCATCAAATGAAGGATGCTTGATCCACCGTTGAAAAAGTCGATTGGGACTTCCATCTAGACTGTCTAGTTTTTTGTAAGCTTCGCCCGTTTCCCACCATTTCCATTGCATTTTTCTAAAACGCTGTCTGTCATTTCCCGCAATTGTATCCAAATATTTATTATTACCAACATAAAATGACCATTCATAATTAGGATTTATAAATACATTGTTTTCCATTGGCAAACCCATTCCAGGTCTATTAGCAACATACGGAACTATCGTCTTAAGTGCTGGATGCATTTTTTTACAAGCAGCCCATTGTGTAAATCCGTTATAACTGCCACCATACATTCCTACGCTTCCGTTGCACCATTTTTGCTTGCTGATCCAATCAATAATATCATAAGCATCATTACCGTCATTTTCATAAGGAAGTATGTCACTTTGACTAAATCGCTTTCCCCTTGTATAAGCAATTACACCTACATAGCCATTATCAACAGCTTCTTTTAAAGATTTAATGTCTCTACCTTTATCTCTAACATAAATCGTAAATTGAAATAGTACTGGTTTTGGAATAAGAGCTTCTTTTTTTCTCACTATTATTGCCGATATAAAAGCGCCATCTCGTGTTTTAATCATCACACTATCTTGAATATCATAAGCACTTTTTAAATCTTCAGATTTTATTCTGTCAGTTTGTTGCGAAAATGTATTTGATACTATTAAAATAAGAAATACAAAATTTAAAATTGTTTTCATTGAATAGCTTTATTAAATCCCATTGCTTTTTTTGAATTTTGCTGATTGACGTTTGGACACCTTTAATAATTCTCCTGTTTTAAGTTTTACTTCAAGTCCGCCATCGATTGTACTATTAACTTCCTGAATGTATTTAATATTTACAATTTCCGTTCTGTTTATTCTAAAAAAAACAGTTCTATCCAGCATCTCTTCCCATTGTCGGAGTGACCGCCTTTGCATCGCTTTTTTGTCTTGAAAATAAAGTCTAGTATAATTCTCTAAAGATTCAATTAAATAAATTTCATCTAATGGAATGAAAAACCTTTTTTCGCCATCTTTAATAAAAATCCTTCGGTCTTGTTCTGTCGCATTGCTCAAAACAGATTTCATGCCTATGGTATTTCTTATTTTTTCAATTGCTTTCGAAAAACGTTCATCTCTTATGGGTTTCAGTAAATAGTCTAATGCATTTACTTCAAATGCTTGTACTGCAAATTGATTATGGGCTGTAATAAATAATACCTCTGGAACATTCTCTAAGGATTCTAATAAATCAAAGCCAGATCTTTCAGGCATTTCAATATCTAAAAAAATCAAATCAGGCATTTTCTTTTCAATCAGATCTTTGGCGTCATACGCATTTTCAGCCTCACCAATTAGAATAAAATCTTCATACAATCGTAAAGCTCGTTTAAGTTCTTCTCTCGACAAACGTTCGTCATCAACTATTACAACTTTTATCTTTTTCATTTCGATGGTATTAAAATTGTTGCCAAAACTGTTTCATCCTGCATCTCTTTAATTTCAAAAAAAGCTTGTCCATTATATTGCAACAGCAATCGCTCTTTCAGATTTTTTAGTCCAATGCCAGAATCCTTCATTTCTTTGCTGAGTTTACCTGAATTTTGGACTGTAATTTTTATTGAATCATTTTCGGTTTTTACTTTTACTTCTATAAATCCGCCGTTTTTTCTTTTTTCAATTCCATGTTTAACGGCATTTTCAACTAATGACTGAATACTAAAAGGCAGAATCAAATGCGTTAATTCTTCTTCATTTGCTTCAATTTTGATTTGCAAGCGTTCTTCAAAACGCATTTTTTCCAATTCAAGATAATCTCTAACCAAATTAATTTCATCACTTAAAAAAATTAATTTCTCAACATTACAGTTTAAAGAATTCCTTAACAATTCAGACAAAAGATCAATTGCTCTTCTGGCTAAATGTGGATTCTCTAATACCAAAAATTTTATATTATTTAGTGAATTAAAAAAGAAATGCGGATTAAGCTGTGCATTTAGATTATTTAGTTGTGCTTCTTTTACAATAATAGACAGTCTAGCGTTTTCTTTTACTGTTTGCAATTCAAGTCTTGAATAATGATAAAGGTGATACGCTAATACCCAAATCGACATTAATCTGGTTCCTGTAATAAAAATTTGCAATTGCATCGATTTAAAAAATACGGTAAAAGGTAAAAGATCACCTTTTAGTATAAAGAGACGAACCAGATATAATTTACCAGCAATCAAAACTGTATATAACAAAGAAAGTATCAAAACACCTATTATCATTTTTGGAATTATTTTTTTTAGATTTAATTTATTCCATTCCTTTTTTAAAACAAAATTTCGGTAAAGATGTGTTAGTCCAATGCCAATCGAAACATCTAGTATTAAATCGGCAACACCAATTTCCCAGATAAAATTACCGCTGAAAAAAGCCTGAAATCCCCAGTATAAAGAAGCTGTAAGCCATCCTGCCAGTTGAATTTTCCAATAAGTCGATATTGTTTTATTCATTTTTAAAGTAAAAGATATTAGTGACTTGGTAAAGGTATTTCTCTACTGTAGAGCGAACAAATAAAAGTACACGAAAGAAAAATAATAGGTGATAAATGAAATTTTCTTGCTCAAAATTTTATCTGCATGAAAAAAGCCGGATCCATTTTCAAGATTCGGCTTTTATTTTTAATGATTTTAGAATTAAAGAAAAACAACTTCTCCCGAATGCAAATCATAATAAGCTCCTATAATTTTGATTTCGCCTTTATCTGCCATTTCTTTTAAAATAGGACTTTTTACTTTGATATTTTCGATTGTTTCAAGTACATTTGTTTTTGCAACATGCGCTACAAATTCATCATTTTTAGAAGTTCTGTCTCCTTTAAAATCTTGAGATTTTGCTATTGCCGGTTTTATTTTAGCAAGCATTGCCGTGATATTCCCTAATTCTACATTGTCAATCGCTGATTTTATTGCTCCGCAGGATTCATGTCCTAAAACCAAAATGAGTTTTGCTCCAGAAACTTTACAGCCAAACTCCATACTGCCTAATAAATCTTCATTAACAAAATTGCCGGCAACTCTTCCAACAAAAAGATCTCCAATTCCTTTATCAAAAACATCTTCTACAGGAATTCTGCTGTCAACACAAGAAAGAATAACTGCCTTTGGGTATTGCCCTTCAACAGCATCGCGAACCAATGCTGAATGATCTCTTAAAGTTAAATCGTTATTCATATATCGCTTATTTCCCTCTTTTAAACTCTGAATAATCAAATCGGGAGTAAGTGCTTTTTGTTGTTCTGCAGTTAGAACTTTTTCTTTTAATGGAACTAATTTTGAAGCTGTTTCGATCATTACATTTTCATGTAATTCTTCAGGCTCTTGCGTTTTTTTTGCTTGTTTTTTCTCGCAAGAAACTACGAAAAACATCATTAAACAAATCGTACAAAGTATTTTATTCATCATAGATATTTTTTAAATTAAACAATAAAAAAAGTTCAAATAACCAATCAAAGGGAAACAAAATTTCTTACAATTTTACCGAATTAAATTTACACAAAATAGCATTACTTTAATTAATACTTTTCGAATAGCTATTGTAGTACTTTTCTTATATTGCTGATTACTAATACCATACACTTGTTAAAAAACTTATTTTGTTGTTTTAAAAACTTATAGTAACATTTCGTAAAAAAACATCCCTCTAAATTTGTCTAAAATAATTTAACACATTAATCAAATGAGGAATTTAAACAATGTCCCTAAAATAATTTTAGAATCAAAAAGTATCGGTCATTCAATTGATTTTACGTGGACTAGGAAGAAAATAGACAAATTTTTAGACCCTCTTGAACAAAATCAAGAGTTGGAAAATGCGCTAACACATATTAACCATAAAGGCTCTATTGGTCTAACTGCGGCATTATTAGAATGGATTTACTGGCGCTTTACAGGATTCACGCAAACAACAAATGACACTCAAAAACGAATTGAAGCTCTTTGGTGCTGTATTAATAACCGAGAGCAGACAAATCCTTTATTGTTTGATACCGAGCTTGAAATTCCTGCCGCAGGTCCTGTAGATGGTGCATTATGGATCGCTTTAATGAACGTGACTATGATTGATGTTAGATATAGAAAAGGATCTTATTTTTTACAAAATGAACTTTTAGGATTAGCATTGTTAGCGCGTCATATTACTCCAAAAAAGAAAACTTTTGACAAATGGCTTAACAGCACGATCTCTAACTTAGTTTCAATTTATCCTTGTACTTATAGTTATATTGATTTAGACGAATCTGACGAGGCAGTTTACAATTCATCAAATGAGCCCGTAATATGCCGCGATTTTTTCTTTGATCCCGAGTTTAAATACAGTCTTGAAGCATCAGAAAATGCAATTCACAATTTTATCGATAATTTAGATCTCAAAGCAAATCCATTTTTGAATTCTGCTAAAAAAGCCTCTTAATCAAGATAATATTAATTCAAAAAATAACCCGAAAGAAAACTCATTCGGGTTATTTTTTTATATTTAATTTAAGCTTTAAATTTTAAAGGCAGATGAACCACTTTTTTAGTTTCAAAAAATTCATCGTCAAATATTTCTGCTAAGTCATACAGAGTAGTATTTGGAAAATCCTTTAATTCTTCTGTCAGATCTCCACCTTTCAAATACAAAATTCCGTTTTTCAAAGTATGCTTGTGCTGCTTTTTAATTTTATCTTTTATCCAAGAGACAAAATCTGGCATATTGGTTACGGCACGGCTGACAATAAAATCAAAATCACCTTTTACTAATTCTGCACGCTTTTGTTCAGCCTTTACGTTCTTTAATTCTAATGCATCAACAACACCTTGAACTACTTTTATTTTTTTTGCGATTACATCAATTAAATAAAAACGTGTTTCAGGAAAAAGAATCGCCAATGGAATTCCAGGAAAACCTCCCCCAGTTCCAACATCAAGAACTGTTGCTCCCGGCTCAAATTTCATGATTTTAGCAATTCCTAAAGAATGCAAAATGTGTTTTGTATATAAGGCATCAATGTCTTTTCTAGAAATCACATTGATTTTTTCATTCCAATCGTGGTATAAAAAGTCTAATTTTTGAAATTGTTCGATTTGAAGATCGGTCAAATCAGGAAAATATTTCAATATCTCATCCATTGCTCTAAATTTTTAACAAAAGTACTACTTTACGATTGAAATATTTAACTCAATTTTGCAAATTGAGAATTTATAATAATTACCTTTGAAACCTATTTAAATTAATTATGAATAACACTGCTCCAACTTTTGCAAGGCAAGACAATCTGAAGTTTTTCAGAACACTTAACTCTCGGGTAAACAATTACTTTAAAGAGAACAACATTCAGAAAACCGGAAACTGGAAGCTGCACTTAAAAGCTGTTATTCTGTTCGCGGTTTTTCTTACTCCGTATTTTTTAATCCTTACACTTAATATGCCATTTTGGGTAATGCTTCTTTTATCGATCGTAATTGGTATTGGTATGGCTGGTGTTGGAATGAATGTAATGCATGATGGAAATCATGGGTCGTATTCTAATATAAACTGGATTAACAAATTTATGGGAGGTACTATTTATGTACTGGCAGGAAATGTTTATAACTGGCAGGTACAGCATAATGTGCTTCATCATACATATACCAACATTCCAGGGCATGACGAAGATTTAGACGCTGGAAGAATTATCCGTTTTACTCAAGATGCAAAATGGCATAGTTTTCATCGTTTTCAACATTATTATTCTGTTTTCTTGTATGGGTTATTGACTTTTAATTGGGCCATTACTACCGATTTTAAGCAAATGAGAAACTACCTTAAAAGAAAATTATCTTATGGTGAACCAAAAAGCCCAAAAATTCTTTGGACAACTTTAATCATAACCAAAATCATATATGTTTCCATTTGGATTGTTTTACCAATTGTAATAGGAATTACTTGGTGGAAAGTTCTTCTTGGCTTTTTCGTAATGCATTACACTGCAGGATTAATCTTAAGTGTTGTTTTTCAATTAGCTCACGTTGTAGAACACACTACAAATCCAACTCCAAATGAGTTAGGAGAAATGGACAATACTTGGGCAATTCACCAATTGTTTACTACAACAAATTTTGCTCCAAAAAATGCAATTGTTAACTGGTACACAGGAGGATTGAATCATCAAATCGAACATCATATTTTTCCAAATATAAGTCACATACATTATGGTAAAATTGCAAAAATCGTAAAAGAAACTGCAAAGGAGTGCAACTTACCTTATTATGAATACAAAACAATGCGAAGTGCTATTATTGCACACTTTAAGCATTTACGCGATTTAGGAATGAAACCTGAATTATCAGTTTAAGCTAAAAAAAATCTATTAATAATAACCTTCCTTAATTAAAAGTTGAAAATTAAGGACATTCAAAATTTTTATAATGAACCATATTCTTTCAGACAGAATCAACAACCTTGCGACTTCACAAACATTAGCAATGGCAGCATTAGCTCGCGAATTAAAAGCACAAGGAAAAGACATTATCAGTTTAAGTTTAGGTGAGCCTGACTTTAATACACCTGACTTTATTAAAGAAGCTGTTAAAAAAGCAGTAGACGAAAATTATAGCACATATTCTCCAGTAGAAGGTTACCTTGAATTAAGAGAAGCAATCTGCAGAAAATTTAAAAGAGACAACGGATTAGAGTATAAACCAACTCAAATCGTAGTTTCTACAGGAGCAAAACAATCTTTATATAACATTGCACAAGTAATGTTAAACGATGGTGATGAAGTTATTTTACCTGCACCATATTGGGTTTCTTATTTCGAAATCGTTAAACTTTCAGGAGGAGTTCCTGTTGAAGTTCCGACTTCTGTAGATACAGATTTCAAAATTACACCGGAACAATTAGAAGCTGCCATCACACCAAAAACAAAAATGATGTGGTTTTCTTCTCCTTGTAATCCTTCAGGATCTGTTTACAGTAGAGAAGAATTAACGGCACTGGCTAAAGTTTTAGAAAAACATCCAAATATTTACGTAGTTGCAGATGAAATCTATGAGCATATTAATTTCTCTGGAACTTTCTGCAGTATAGGTTCAATCCCAGGAATGTTAGAAAGAACAATCACTGTAAACGGAGTTGCAAAAGCTTTCGCCATGACAGGATACAGAATTGGTTATATTGGAGCACCGGAATTCATCGCAAAAGCATGTACAAAAATTCAAGGACAAGTAACATCTGGAGCAAATTCTGTAGCACAACGCGCTACAATTACGGCTGTAGATGCAGATCCAAGTGTATTAAACCACATGGTTCAGGCTTTCCATACACGTAGAGATTTAGTAGTTGGATTATTAAAAGAAATTCCTGGAGTAAAAATCAACGTTCCAGAAGGAGCATTTTACGTATTCCCAGACGTTTCTTCTTTCTTCGGAAAAACTTTAAAAGGAACTGAAATTAAAGATGCAAACGATGTTTCAATGTATCTTTTAGCTGAAGCCAACGTTGCAACCGTAACTGGTGATGCTTTCGGAAATCCAAATTGTATTCGTTTCTCTTACGCAACAAGCGACGATATTTTAAAAGAAGCACTACGCAGAATCAAAGAAGCTTTGACTGCATAACAACATAAATAAGTTTTATTGAAAACGGCTTAAGGTTCAAAAGTTTCATCACTTTTATACTTTAAGCTGTTTTTTTATGCTAACCACTTATGACTTTTGACGAAGTAATTTTTTGTTTATTGTTAAAATAAAAAAAAATCCTACTTTCGTTGTAACCAAAACAAATCGAAAATGAAAAAAACACTACTCGCAATTATATTAACCTTTATTGTAATTAGTTGTGCGAGCGAAGAAACTCCTACTCCTACTGCACCAGAAGGTAATGTTCCAGCTGAACCTATTATACCATCAATACCTCCAATCGTCAAAGCTCAACTTAAACCAGCAATTACTAATAATATTAAATCATTAACAGCAAAGAAAGTTGAAGATAATTTAAAATTAGTAAAAAGAGTTTATTATTATAAAAATGTGCCTAACTTCAGCCAAGAAGCCGCTATTAAAGATTCATTAAACACATTTAAGGACACCCTGACTCGTTGGTGGGGAAGTAGAACTGATTACGAGTATGATGAAAAAAAACAATTAAAATCGACTAAAAAATACTTAGCTGGTTTTAATGGTAATCAGGCAAGTACCAATATAGATTTCATGGATACTTTTACTTATTCTAACGGAAAAGTAAATACCACTACCGAAGACAGATATTTGTACGACACAAGAGGTAATATTAGCGAATTAAATACCAAAGACGGTATTACTGTTCAGTATTCTTATGATAATTTAGATAGAATCACTCAAGCAAAAAGATATGTCCCATACAACAACATTAACTTCCCTAACATTTCGGGTCATAGGTTTATAATAGACTTAGTTCACATGGATCTGGGCGATAACAAAACTAAAGTTTTAGCATTTTACTGGATGCAAACTTATGACAAAACAGGTCACCTAGTAGCTGGTCAAGAACATTACAGCCTTAATGAAGATGTATATAATGTTGATACTAGTAAACCCGGAGTTTATGCAAATGAAGCCTGGTATAAAATATCAGGTTATCCAATTCTAAATTATATGAAAACTCAGGGTGAGGATTATAGTAACTACTTATGCACACCAACTACTCACATAACAGATTGGCTTTGGTATGCCAATAGACCAATAAAGGAGTATTATATTTATAATAAAGAAGGTTATCTCATTAAACAGATCACTACTACCGATTACACAAATGGAACAGCTTCTTCAATAACTATATTTGAATATTAACTTCAAAACAATATGGTACAAATACCCCCTTTTTTGGTATTTAATAAAGTTAACATCAAAAAGCTTCGACCTTTAAGTTCGAAGCTTTTATTTTTAGTATAACTCAAAAAAAATCGCTTCAGCATTAGCAAACTCAAATATTTTATAAGACCTTTGCACACTTTTTTTCGGGAATACCACAAAAGTCTAAAGTTTTAGAAATGAAGAAGAAAATCGAAATATTAGCTCCTGCTAAAGATTTAATTGGAGGAATGGCAGCCATCAACAGTGGCGCCGATGCAGTATATATTGGAGCGCCACAATTTGGTGCACGTTCTAACGCCAACAACTCTATTGAAGATGTTGCTGCTCTAGTACAATATGCGCATTTATTTAACGCTCAGGTTTTTGTCGTTATGAATACTATTTTATACGATAACGAACTTGAAACGTGTCGCTCAATGATCTGGGAGTTATACGATATTGGTGTTGATGCCTTGATCATTCAAGATATGGCTATTATGGAAATGGACTTACCTCCTATTGTACTTCACGCCAGCACACAAGCCAATAATCGAGATGCCGATAAAATTAAATTCTTAAAAGATGCCGGAATCAAACGTGTGGTTTTGGCCCGTGAATTGAACTTGCATCAAATTAAAACGATTTACGACGAAGCTGATGTTGAATTAGAATTTTTCGTAACCGGAGCTTTATGTGTTTCCTTCAGTGGAAACTGTTATATGAGTGTGGCAAACGGAGAACGCAGCGCCAATCGTGGTTCTTGCGCACAAAACTGTCGTTTACCGTATAACTTAATCGACGGAAACGGAGAAACTTTAATCAGAAACAGTCACTTGCTTTCGATAAAAGATTTAGATATTTCAGAGCAAATTCCGAATTTAATTGAAGCTGGAATCGTTTCTTTTAAAATTGAAGGACGTTTGAAAGATGTGGTTTATGTAAAAAATAACGTGTCTTATTTACGTCAAAAACTAGACAATTATTTAGAAGGAGAAGGAAGCGAAAAATACATGAAAGCCTCTTCTGGAACTTGCACTTATACTTTTGACTCCTCTTTGAACAGAACTTTCAACCGTGGTTATACGGATTATTTCGTAAACGAAAGACACAGCTCAATTGGTTCTTGGGAAAGCCCAAAATCAAAAGGTCAATATATTGGTAAACTAATTAGAACGGTTGGAAACGCTTACGAAATTGAAAACGGCGAATTCCTAAACAACGGTGACGGACTTTGTTTCATCAACGAAAACAACGAAGCGGACGGAATTTATGTAAACAAAGCCGAAAACGGTAAAATTTACCCGAACGTTTTAAAAGAAATAAAAGATGGAACTTTCATCTACAGAAATAACGACGCCGCTTTCATCAAAATTGTGGAAAGAGAAGATAGTGCTGTTCGTAAATTAAGCACCTCTTTATTGCTGACAGAAACTGAAACTGGTTTCGAATTAATCGCAACCGACGAAGACGGAAATGTAAGTATTGTGAATTTAGAACATGCTAAAGAGCAGACAAAAACGGGCGAATCAATCGAAGAAAACATCAAAACGCAATTGGCAAAAACAGGTTTTACGCCTTATACGGCGAATGAAATCAACATTATGTTCTCTCAAAACTGGTTCCTTCCTATTTCAAAAATCAACGAAATGAGAAGAACGGTTTACGATCAGTTGAGCGAAATTCGTTTGGCAAATTACAAACGTGAGGAACACCAAATGGTAAAAACTTCACATCCGTATCCTGAAACCAAATTGGATTTCATGTACAACGTTTCAAACAAAACGGCTCGTAAATTCTACGAACGCCACGGTGTAACCGAAATCGAAAAAGCATTCGAATTACAATGGGATCCAGGAAAATCTCGTGTAATGACAACCAAATATTGCATCAAATACGAATTAAAAAAATGCCCGATACACCAAAAAGATATCGTTGGTGTTAAGGTAAAAGAGCCTTTAGTATTGAAACAGGGAGAACTTGAATACAAACTAAAATTCAACTGCAAACCCTGCGAAATGGAAATCTGGGAAAAAGATGCCGAATTTGAGATTGAGGAAGATCATTTTCATTAATATACAAACCGATACTTTTTAAAAGAAGTATCGGTTTTTTATTTTGGCGTGTCCCTCCGGGTCGGGCTATCCGTTACAAGTCCTCGCACTTCCTTCGTCAGGCTGTGGGCTTTCCACTGCTATCCCTCACGCGAACGGTTTTATAAGAGCGTTTTCGTTTTCCAGTATTCATATACACACAATCTTGTCATTTCGACGAACGAGAAATCTTCGCAAGTAACTCCGTTCCAATAAGCCAATCTTTGTAGAGTTACTCGTGGAGATTTCTCGTTCCTCGAAATGACAAACTGCATGATTAATGTTTCTAAAAAAATAAAATTAAAATCTGCACAATCGGCAAAATCTGCGTGAAAACCTTTTTGCACATTTCTTTTAACTTAAAAACAAAAACTTAGCGTTCTTTGCGTAATTCTTTGCGAACTTTGCGGTTAAAAGCATTTTTCTGTACTTTTACTACTCAAACAATACAACACTTCAAAATGAAAATACTCCTTCTAGGTTCAGGCGAATTAGGCAAAGAATTTGTCATTGCCGCACAACGAATCGGACAAACCATAATTGCAGTTGACAGTTACGAAAATGCACCAGCCATGCAAGTTGCCCACGGTTTTGAAGTCATCAATATGCTTGACGGTGAAGCGCTTGATCGAATTGTAGCCAAACACCAACCCGATTTTATCGTTCCTGAAATAGAAGCCATTCGCACCGAACGTTTTTACGATTACGAAAAACAGGGAATCACCGTTGTTCCTTCAGCGAAAGCGGCAAATTTCACTATGAATCGTAAAGCAATTCGTGATTTAGCAGCGAAAGAACTCGGGCTAAAAACAGCCAAATACCAATACGCAACTTCAGCAGAAGAATTGCAAAAAGCCGTTCAGGAAGTTGGAATTCCTTGCGTCGTAAAACCTTTAATGTCATCCTCAGGAAAAGGGCAATCAACAATCAAAACAGAAAGTGATATCGAAAAAGCATGGCAATATGCTGTTGCAGGTTCGCGTGGCGATGTTATTGAAGTTATTGTTGAGGCTTTTGTTGATTTTGATTCAGAAATTACGCTTTTAACAGTTACTCAAAATGGTAATCCAACTTTGTTTTGCGCTCCAATTGGCCACAGACAAGAACGCGGCGATTATCAGGAAAGCTGGCAGCCGGCACAAGTTTCTGAAGCCGATTTGTACGAAGCGCAGGACATGGCCGAAAAAATTACCGAAGCACTTGGCGGCGCTGGACTTTTTGGCGTTGAATTTTTCCTAACGAAAGAAGGCGTTTATTTCTCTGAACTTTCGCCGCGTCCGCATGATACCGGAATGGTAACTTTGGCCGGAACGCAGAATTTCAACGAATTCGAATTACATTTAAGAGCGATTTTAAGTCTTCCAATTTTCGAAATTACTTTAGAAAAAGCTGGAGCAAGTGCTGTAATTTTAGCATCAGAAGATTCAACAAATCCAACTTTTACCGGAATCGAAAAAGTGGCTGCTTTACCAAAAACCGATTTCAGGATTTTTGGTAAACCAACTTCAAGACCGTATCGCCGAATGGGAGTTATTTTAAGTCATGATTCATTAACCACTCCAATCGAAAAAGTAACAGACCGTGCCAAAGAAACGGCAAAATTAATAACTATAAATTCTTAAAAATGAAAAAACTAACATTCATGCTCTTCCTATTTATCGGAATCGCAGTTCAGGCTCAATCAAAAAAAGTAATTGACAAACCAACAGTTGTAGAAGCTGCTTGTGGAGAATGTCAATTTGGAATGAAAGGCAAAAGCTGTGATTTAGCCGTTCGTATTGATGGAAAAACCTATTTCGTTGACGGAACAAAAATCGATGATCATGGTGATGCTCACGCTGAAGACGGATTTTGCAATGCAGTCAAAAAGGCAACAGTAACCGGAACAATCGAAAAAAATCGTTTTAAAGCTACTTCATTCACTTTAGTAAACGAAAAATAATGGCGTTAATTCTTGAAAATATCGCCAAACACGTTTCATTAACACCCGAAGAACAGGCTCTTTTTTTGTCTAAAACAGAAACTAAGATTTATAAAGCCAAAACGATTTTATTAAACGCCGGCGAAGTTTGCAAACATTCTTATTTTGTAAACTCGGGTATTTTAAGAAGTTTCAATATCAACGATAATATTGTCGAACATGTACTTTCATTTGCCTGCGAAGGCTGGTGGATGAGCGATATGTACAGTTATTTTTCACAAAAACCAGGACAGCTTTTTATTGAAGTTCTGGAAGACGCAGAAGTTGTTTCTTTATCCAAAGAAAATCAGGAACAACTCTTTCTTGAAATTCCAAAACTGGAACGCTTTTTTAGAATTTTAATAGAAAATTCACTCGTTGCGAATCAGCAAAGATTAATGGATAACTTGAGTTTACCTGCCGAAGAACGATTTGAAAAATTCACTAAAAAATACGGAACATTAGTTCATAAAGTTCCTCAAAAACAAATCGCTTCTTTCATTGGAGTAACACCAGAATTCTTCAGCAAAATGAAAGCTCGTCTTTTGAAGAAATAGTTTTTTTGCCACAGATTTCACAGATTGAAAGGATTAAAAAAAATGTTACCACGAATTACACGAATTTTCACGAATTAAATTAAAAGAAAATTAGTGTAAATTAGTGTAATTCGTGGCTAAAAAAAATCCTTATAATCTGCTGCAAAAAAATAAAGCCAGTTCAATGAACTGGCTTTTCTTTTTGAATTAAAATTGCTCAACCTCCGTAGAATGCTCCATCGCTGTTAGGGTTGATTTTCCAATCATAACCGTATTTTGAACCGCATCAAAATAAGAAGTCCCCACAAAAGCTTGATGTTTTACAGCTCTGAATCCGTTTTTCTGTAAAGCAAATTCACGTTCTTGCAATTCAGAATATCCTGCCATACCTCGCTCTTTATAAGCTCTTGACAATTCAAACATACTTGTATTCAAAGCATGAAATCCAGCCAAAGTAATAAATTGGAATTTATACCCCATTGCAGCTAAATCTTCTCTAAACGTTTCCATTTCGGCAACTGTTAATTTCGCAGCCCAATTGAAAGACGGAGAACAATTGTATGCCAACATTTTATCTGGAAATTCTTTTTTCATAGCTGTTGCAAACTTTCTCGCAAATTCTAAATCCGGATTACTGGTTTCCATCCAAATTAAATCGGCATAAGGCGCATAGCTCAAACCTCTTGCAATTCCCTGTTCGATTCCGTTCTTTACGTAGAAAAAACCTTCTGCCGTTTTTTCTCCAGTTAAAAATTTTCTGTCTCTTGGGTCTGCGTCGCTTGTTAATAGATTCGCTGCTTCTGCATCAGTTCTAGCCACAATTAAAGTTGAAACCCCCATAACATCTGAAGCCAAACGCGCAGCAATTAATTTATTAATTGCTTCCTGAGTTGGAACTAAAACTTTTCCTCCCAAGTGTCCGCACTTTTTAGCCGAACTCAATTGATCTTCAAAATGAACTCCAGAAGCTCCGGCTTCAATCATTGATTTCATTAATTCGAAAGCATTTAGATTTCCCCCAAAACCTGCTTCGGCATCAGCCACAATCGGAACTAAATAATCTTTTTTATCTTCAATATTGTTAACCGTCTGAATTTGATCAGCACGTAACAACGCATTATTTATCTTTTTTACCACCATCGGAACGCTGTTTACCGGATAAAGCGATTGGTCAGGATACATTTCGCCCGCCAGGTTTGCATCAGCAGCTACCTGCCAGCCACTTAAATAAATCGCTTCTAAACCCGCATCGACTTCC
The DNA here is from genome assembly GCF_044007415.1 of Flavobacterium sp. FlaQc-28. NCBI lineage: Bacteria > Pseudomonadati > Bacteroidota > Flavobacteriia > Flavobacteriales > Flavobacteriaceae > Flavobacterium > Flavobacterium sp. FlaQc-28. The sequence continues at coordinate 99,240 of NZ_JBIPCM010000010.1, read as the reverse complement.
TGAATCGCCTGATTTCCAGTCAACGCCCCCAAACCAGCGACAAAATCCTGACTTTTTAACTTTCTCCATAATTTTTGCGCTCCCATTTTGGCAATAGAATGCTCAATATGATAAGAACCCTGAAGTGTAACTACTTCACTCGCAGTGTAAGGACGTTCAACACCTTTCCATCTCGGGTTCGTGATCCAATCGTTAATCAATTCCTGAATTCTATCTTCTGTTGTTTTCATAAGTAATTATTGTTAAGTTGGTTAGTAAAGTTTATTGTTATGTTGAGTTTTTAAACACATAGAAACATAGATTCTCTTTGTGGTTAAAGGCATTTCATTTGTTTAAACAAACATAGCTATGTGTGAAAATCTAGATTTATTAAAAACCTCTTTTTTCACATTTTGAACCTACGTCTCTATGCGTTAAAATTAAACTCAACGTTTTCTTTATAAATATTTGTAACATGGAATAGTCAAAAAGTCAACAAACTCAGTATTTACTACTAATCTTTCCAATACTTTTTCAGCAAGTGGAAATTGTTGTTTTTCGTGATTTTCTTCCCCTAATTCTTCTTTAATTTTTCTGAATTCATCTAAAGCCAATTCGTGATAATAAGCCAAATCTAATTTTTGTCCATTATCTAAAACCACTTTATTCTGAAGCCATTGCCACAATTGCGATCTCGAAATTTCGGCCGTTGCGGCGTCTTCCATTAAATTATGCAATGCGGCGGCGCCTTGTCCATTTAGCCAGGAAGCCAAATATAGAACTCCTACGTTAATGTTTTTTCGAACACCGTTTTCAGTGATGATTCCAATTGGTGGCTCAATTAAATCCTCTTCTGTAATTTTTCGATGCTCTCTTTTAATGTGAATTTGATTTGGAGTTGGCATTCCTTTATCAAAAATTTCTTTTGCTAGCGAAACCAAATCTGGATGCGCCACCCAAGTTCCGTCGTGCCCGTTTCGAACTTCACGTTCTTTATCGGTTTTTACTTTGGCGAAAGCAATTGCATTGGCTTCTTCATTATTTCGAATCGGAATTTGCGCTGCCATTCCTCCAATCGCATGTATTCCTCTTTTATGACATCTTTGAATAACTAAATTTGAATAGGCATTCATAAAAGGTGAAGTCATAGTTACCTGATCACGATCTGGAACAATGAATTTTGGATTTTTTCTGAACTTTTTGATGTATGAGAAAATATAATCCCAACGCCCGCAGTTCAATCCCACGATATGTTCTTTCAATTCGTAAATAATTTCATCAAGCTGAAAACTTGCTGTTATGGTTTCAATTAAAACCGTCACTTTTATCGTTCCTCTTTTCAGTTTCAAATAATCCTCGGTAAAATCAATTACATTATTCCACCAGCGAGCTTCCAGATAATGTTCTAATTTCGGAATGTAGAAATACGGTCCAGAATGGTTCTCTAAAAGTCGTTTATGATTGTGAAATACATACAAACCAAAATCTACCAAAGAACCCGAAACTTCATTTCCTTCAACCAAAAGATGCTTTTCAGGCAAATGCAAACCTCTTGGTCGAACAATCAGCGTGGCAATTTTTTCATTTAAATGATAGGATTTCTGTTTTACCAAATCCGTATAAGTAATTGTTTTGTTTACCGCATCGATTAGATTTACTTGCCCGTCCATCAAATTTTGCCAGGTTGGCGACGTGCTGTCTTCAAAATCGGCCATAAAAGTTTTTGCTCCCGAATTCAACGCATTGATAATCATTTTGCGATCAACTGGTCCAGTAATTTCTACCCTTCGGTCTAACAAATCTTTCGGAATTTCTCCAGCTGTCCAATTGCCTTCTCTTACGCTTTTAGTTTCTGGAATAAAAACCGGCAGAATTCCTTGATCGAAAGTGACTTGTTTTTGTTCTCGCTGCAAAAGCAATAATTTTCTTTGTGATTCGAATTTTCTATGCAATTCGGTTATAAAAACAATTGCCTCTTCTGTCCAGATTTTTGGATAACGAAGCTTCTTTTCGGCTAAAAATTCCATTGCCGTTTCGGTAATTTCTAATTGGTTTTTCATAGCTGTGATTTTATTTTTTTATTATAAAAAAATCTCATCGTTACATTGTCTTCTATTCATTTCAGAATATCGAAATCATAACGTTTTGATTTTTAATAATTTCTACATAACAATATTAGAAAAAAGTTTTTTACAAAACAAGCGAACGTTCGCTAAATATTAAAAATATTTTTTTGGCGATTATTTTTATAATGGCTATATTTGGTTCATGGATATTGAAAAAGACTATATAAAGCTGATCTTCGGACTAAAATTGAAGCAAGTTCGAACACAAAAAAATCTATCACTTTTTGGCTTAGCCAAATTGACAAATCTTTCAAAATCGTATTTAAACGAGATTGAAAAGGGAAAAAAATATCCAAAAACAGATAAAATTTTATTGCTCTGCGAACATTTGGACGTGACTTACGACCAAATGGTGTCTTTAAAACTAGATAACAACCTCGCTCCGATTGGTGAAATCTTAAAATCTGGAATTTTAAAAGAGATTCCACTAGAGCTTTTCGGCATTCAGGAAGCCGATTTAATTGATATAATTGCAAATGCTCCTGCAAAAGTCAATGCGTTTATTAGTACGATAATCGAAATTGCACAGCATTATAATCTTAGCCGTGAAAGTTTCTTTCTGGCTGCTTTACGCTCGTATCAGGAAGCACACAGTAATTATTTTGAAGATTTAGAAGAAAAAGTAATTACGTTTTCTAAATCATTTCAGATAAATCTGGATTCTAAAATCACAATTGAAGAATTAGAGGCAATTTTAAAAGAAGAATACGAATACAAAATTCAAGAAATTGCTTTTACAGATCAGGAAGCTTTGGGCGATTTGCGTTCTATTTACGTTCCAAAAAGCAAAACTTTATTACTTTCGACAGAAATCGATGCGCCGCAAAGAGCTTTTATTCTAGCTAAAGAAATCGCTTATAATTATTTAAAAATTTCAGATCGTTTACTGACTTTCAGTTGGATTAAATTTGAAAATTTCGATCAGGTTTTAAATAATTTTTATGCTTCTTATTTTGCAGGTGCTTTATTATTACCTAGACAATTGGTTGTAAACAAAGTGAATGCTTTTTTAACTAATGAGAAACCAAATCCTGAAGAATTTGTTTCACTGATTGAAAGTTTTGAAGTTTCTCCAGAATCCTTTTATCAACGATTAACTAATTTATTGCCAAAGGATTTTCAGCTCAAAAACTTATTCTTTTTAAGAATGTCGCATAAAATAGGATCTGATGTTTATCATATTAAAAAAGAATTACATATTACCAATCAGCAGGAACCGCACGCCAACGAAACGAACGAACATTATTGCAGAAGATGGGTTTCGGTGAAAACCATCGACGAAGCCATCAAACAAAATAAACCACACTTTTTTGATGCGCAAATTTCGAGTTACATTCATAGCGGAAATGAATATTTGGTTTTTTCATCGGCAACTAAAGATCCTTTTTTGCATAATACTATTCGAAGTATCTCTGTTGGAATTTTGATTAATCCGACTATGAAAAAGAAATTCAAATTCATTGAAGGAAAACCTTTAGTCAAGAGAATTGTGGGTGTTACTTGTGAGACTTGTGATGTAAAAGATTGCTTGGAACGTGCTTCTCCGCCAATTGAATTGGAAAAGAAAAAACGTCATGAGAATACAGATGCTGTTGTGCAGCAGTTTATTTCTCAGTATAGTTAATTTAGATTGTTAAACTTCTTAGATATTTTTCGCAATGTCGTCATCCTGAGAAACGAAGGATCACACAAGAAACTCATCATGCAATATCGCCAATATTTGTCGAGCCTCTTGTGTGATCTCTCCTCCGTCGAGATGACAAACTGTGCAGCAAAAAACCTTTGAACCTCTGCAACTTTGCACGTTCGAACCTCTCAAAATAACTTCTTAATCTAGGTTAAGTCCTTTTTGCTTACATCAACTGTATCTTTGTACTATAAAATTAACAAACATACAAAATCATGGAAAATATAGTATTGCACAAAGCAGAAACAAGAGGAAACGCAAATCACGGATGGTTGAACGCTTATCACAGCTTTAGTTTTGCGAGCTGGTACAATCCAGATAGAATTCAGTTTGGAGCGCTTCGTGTTTTGAACGACGACACAATTGCGGGCGGAATGGGTTTTGGAACTCATCCTCACGATAATATGGAAATCATTACAATTCCATTAGAAGGTGATTTGGCTCATAAAGACAGTATGGGAAATACCGAAATCATCAAAAATGGAGATATTCAGGTGATGAGTGCCGGAACCGGAATTCAGCATAGTGAGTTTAACCCAAATGCTGATCAACAGACTAAATTATTACAAATCTGGTTGTTTCCAAATAAAAGAAATGTTACGCCGCGTTACCAACAAATTACTTTGAATGTTGCTGACAGACACAATAAATTAGCTCAGGTTTTATCTCCAAATGCTGATGATGACGGAGTTTGGATTCATCAAGATGCTTGGTTTAACATGGGGAATTTTGATGCTGGAATAGCAGCAGAATATAAAATCAAAAAAGAAGGAAACGGAGTTTATGCTTTTGTTTTGAAAGGAAATGTTACGATCAACGGTCAGGAATTAAACACTCGCGATGCGGTTGGAATTTCAGAAACTGACGTTTTAAACATTAAAGCCAACACAGACGCTGAATTTTTATTGATGGACATTCCGATGAACTATTAATTCAAAGATTACAATTAATATTTTTTTTCAGAAACGATATTTAAGTTGATTTTCAGCTTATTATCGTTTCTTTTTTTGTTCAAATTTTATCAAGTTTTTTTGCCACAGATTAAAATGATTAAAATGATTTTGTTTCAGAAGCATGGGAATAAATAATCTGTGGAAATCTCTTTAATCTGTGGCAGAAAAAAAACTCTTCTCCCGTCCTGAGGCTTCGGGATCAGGATCGCTCAGAGTGAGAACAAAAATTTGACAATCAAAAAAATATCTCCTTTTTTATTTCTTAATCTAGGTTAAGTGCATTACACTTACTACGAGCGTAACTTTGTCCTATCAAAATGAAATTAATTATTTAAAAAATAAAATTATGGCAACTACAAAATGGTCAATTGACCCAACACACTCAGAAATTGGTTTTAAAGTTAAACACATGATGTTTACAAATGTTTCAGGTAAATTTGGAACTTATGATGCAACAATTACTTCAGACGGAGATAATTTCGAAAATGCAGATATCCAATTTTCGGGTGATATCGCTTCTATCGATACTGCAAATGCAGACAGAGATGGTCACTTAAGAAGCGGGGATTTCTTTGATGCTGAAAATCATCCAAAATTAGCGTTCAAAGCTTCCTCTTTCAAAAAAGTAAATGATGGAGAATATGAATTAACTGGTGATTTAGATATTAAGGGTATCTCTAAAACTGTAAAATTTCCTGTAGAATTTAGCGGAACTATGACTGATCCTTGGGGAAACACAAAAGTAGGTCTTAACATAGAAGGAAAAATTAACCGTAAAGATTGGGGTTTAAACTGGAACTCAGCTCTTGAAACTGGAGGTGTTTTAGTAGGAGAAGAAGTGAAATTAAACATTGAATTACAATTTGTAAAACAAGCTTAATACTTTACAATAGGTTTTAATTTGGTTGGTTAAGAAGCCTGCACTTTTTCTCGGGAGTGCAGGCTTTTTTTTGGGTTTGCCACGAATTACACTAATTTCCACTAATTTTTTTTCTCAAAACTGGATGATTTTTGCCACAGATTAGAAGATTTCCACAGATTAAAATCCAAATAATCCTTTTAATCTGTGGCAAAAACTAAAATAATAATTCGTGGAAATTAGTGTAATTCGTGGCAAACTAATCATCGTATTGTATTTCGAAATTCTGTCGGTGAGATTCCTGTTTGTTTTTTGAAGAATCTGGAAAAATACGAGTAATCTTCGTAACCCACTTTAAACGCTACTTCGTTTACCGCTAATTGCTTATCGATCAACATTCTTTTAATCTCAAGGATTACGCGGTCTGTAATTACTTCTGTGGCTGTTTTTTGCAGAATTTCATTGCAGATTCGGTTTAAATGTTTTAGCGTAATATTTAGCTTTTCTGCGTAGAAAGAAGGGAGTTTTTCTGTTCTAAAATACTCTTCCAATAACGATTCAAACTTGTTGATTTTAATATTATACGAATGCGTTTGATGTGAATAGGTTTCGCTGTACTTGCGAGCGATTTCGATATGAATTGAATCTAATAAATTCAGCATTTTATCTAATTGATACTTCGCATTTTCATTACTTTCTTGAATCAGCAAATTAAAATATGAAAGAATTCTGGGAATTTCTTTTTCTTCAAAAACCATTTCGGGACGATTATGAATAGAATGATAAAAATTGTAATCGTTGATATTTTTTTGTCCGAAATATAAATTATACAATTCCTGAGAAAAAATAATTACAAAACCCTCTACATCTTCAGACAAACTCCAATGATGCATTTGCCCAGGCTGCAGTACAAACAAACTGCCTCTTTTTATTTCAAATTGATCAAAATCGACTTCATGCAATCCAGAGCCTTTGGTAAAAAACACCATTAAATAAGAATCATGACGATGGGGTTCTTCGACAAAACTGTGACTTTTTAGATGCTCTTTAAACGTATTCACATAAAAATCACGATGAATATCATTACAGTTAAAATTCTGAACACTATAAACGGGATATTTCTTCATAAAAATGTCTTTATTGTGCTATAATCAGCGAAGATATAAAAAAGCCTTTTATAATACTCTGAATTACCTTTGTATAAATAAAAAACAACAAAATCATGTCAAGCGCATTAACTCATATATTAAGCAACGAATGTCCTATTTGTCATAAAGGAAAAGTATTTACAGACAAAAATATTTTTTTGACTTTCGGACTTCCAAAAATGAATGAATACTGCAGTCATTGTAATTACAAATTTCAAAAAGAGCCTGGTTATTTCTTTGGGGCTATGTATGTAAACTACGGATTAACAGTCGCTCAGGGAATTGCGACGTATTGTATTGCTCAGTTTTTCTTTGAGAAAAATTTCGATTTAAGAATCATTCCAATCATTGCTGTTGTTATTACTTTACTAACTTCTTTCAATTTGAGATTCTCTAGGTTAGCATGGATTTATATGTTTAAGGATTATACGAAATAAAAAAGTGTTATTTTTGCCTTTCAATTGAAGCTAATTTTCAATTCCAAAAAAATAAAAAAACAAATTAGACAAATGAAAGCATACGTATTTCCAGGTCAAGGCGCACAGTTTACAGGAATGGGCAAAGACTTATATGAAAACTCGGCTTTAGCCAAAGAATTATTCGAAAAAGCTAATGAGATTTTAGGTTTTAGAATTACAGATATTATGTTTGAAGGCACTGCCGAAGAACTAAAAGAAACTAAAGTAACACAGCCAGCTGTATTTTTACACTCTGTTATTTTAGCTAAAACTTTAGGCGAAGATTTTAAACCAGAAATGGTTGCTGGACACTCTTTAGGTGAATTTTCAGCTTTAGTTGCCAACGGAACTTTATCTTTTGAAGACGGTTTGAAATTGGTTTCTCAACGTGCCCTTGCTATGCAAAAGGCCTGCGAAATTACGCCATCTACAATGGCAGCGGTTCTAGGTTTAGCGGATAATATTGTTGAAGAAGTTTGTGCTTCTATCGATGGAATTGTGGTTGCTGCAAATTATAACTGTCCAGGGCAATTAGTAATTTCGGGAGAAACTACAGCTGTTGAAAAAGCTTGTGAAGCGATGAAAGCTGCAGGAGCAAAACGTGCTTTAATTTTACCTGTTGGAGGAGCTTTTCACTCACCAATGATGGAACCAGCAAGAGAAGAATTGGCTGCTGCAATTGAAGCAACTACATTCTCTACTCCTATTTGCCCAGTATATCAAAATGTAACTGCAAATGCAGTTTCTGATGCAAACGAAATTAAAAAGAACTTAATCATTCAATTGACTGCTCCTGTAAAATGGACACAATCTGTACAGCAAATGATCGCTGACGGCGCAACTTTGTTTACAGAAGTTGGACCAGGAAAAGTATTAGCTGGTTTGATTAATAAAATTGACAAAGAAGCGGTTACTGCGAATGCTTAATCACAGAGGCAGACTGCAGTTCGTCTTTTAAATCAAATATTACATGAAAAAAGCTCTGAAAAATATATTTTTCAGAGCTTTTTGTCATTTCGACGAAGGAGAAATCTTCGCGAGTAGCTCGACAAAGTTTGTGGAATTTCTTGTGGAGATTTCTCCTTCGTCGAAATGACATACCTAAAGGAAACACTAAACTTCGGACTCAAATGCTTTCTTTTCTCTCTTCTTGTAATTTACAATAAAAACGCCAAGAATAATAAGCGCTGTCGCAATTATAAAGTCGATTGTAATGACTTCATCTAAAAGAAGCCAACCTAAAAATACAGCAATTATCGTATTTATATAAGCTAAAATAGAAACCTGAACCGCTGTAACATGCTTCAAAGCATAACTGTAACTAAAAAAAGCAATTACAGATCCGAAAATCGACAAATACAAAGCTGCAAAAATACTTCTTGAACTCCATGAACTAAAATCTGGATTTGGTGAAAAAATAGAAGCTAAAACCAACTGAATACAAGACGCCGTTGTAAATTGATAAAACAAGTTAAGCACAATATTGTTTGATTTATTGGCGTGTGTTTTAGTATAAATTGTTCCAATGGCCCAAGCCAAAATTGCAAATCCCATAAACATCATTCCGCTTCTGTAATCAGCATCTAAAAACGATCCAAGTCCGTCTTTGAATATAAAAACGACTCCCGAAAATCCAATTAATACTCCAACAAAACCTTTAAAACTCATTTTTTGCAGGCCAACTAAAATGCTTCCAAGAAATATCAATATTGGAGATAAGGCACTTATCACAGATGCTAATCCGCTTGGCAAAGTCTTTTCAGCAATTGTGGTAAAACCATTTGCAATTACAATCATTAAAACTGACGGAATAAGCTGTTGCTTGAAATTTCCCCAACCAATCCATTTCATTTCTTTTTTGAACAGCAAAATCGTCATCATAATCAATCCCGCCAATCCTTGACGAATTGAAGTGACAAACCAAGGCGGAATAGTTTCAACCGCAACCCTGATTCCTAAAAACGTTGTCCCCCAAATAATTCCAACCGCTGCGAGAGCAAAAATCAATTTATAATCTAAACTTTGTTTCATAAAAATGAAATAATCATTTAAAAAAAATACCAAATAATCAAAAATCGATTATCTGGTATTTTTTTATTAATTAAAACACACTATTGTGCGTCTCGACAATATATCTTTCTTCTAGTTCTTTCTTTACGAGCGAACTTTTTGTTCCCATTTCCAAGCACTTGCCATTGCTTCGTCTAAACTCAATTCAGCTTTCCATCCTAAAACATTGTTTGCTTTATCTGTATTTGCATAAGCTTCGGTAATATCACCTTCGCGGCGCGGCATAATTTTATAAGGCAGTTTTTTATCGCTTACTTTTTCGAAACTATGAATTACTTCTAGAACCGAACTTCCTTTTCCTGTTCCTAAGTTGAAGGTTTCTACTTTTGCCAAATTCTTTTTATTCAACAAGCGTTGTAAAGCGATTACGTGCGCTTTTGCCAAATCTACCACGTGAATGTAATCTCGAACAGCAGTTCCATCAGGAGTTGGATAATCATCTCCAAAAACAGACAATTCTTTGCGAAGTCCTATTCCAGTTTGTGTAATAAACGGTACTAAATTTTGAGGAACACCAATTGGTAATTCTCCAATTTCATTTGTAGAATGCGCTCCAACCGGGTTAAAATAACGCAGCAAAATAGCATTGATATTAGTTACTTTAGCTGTATCTGTAATAATTTCTTCCCCAATTTGTTTAGTGTTCCCATAAGGCGACATGGCAGCTTGCACTGGAGCATCTTCGGTAATTGGCATTTTTTCGGCTTGACCATAAACTGTACAAGACGAACTAAAAATAAAACTCGCTTCTGGTTTTTGCTGCAATTCCTGTAAAAGATAAACTAAACTGCTGATGTTGTTTTCATAATACAGCAATGGGTTTTCAACACTTTCTCCAACTGCTTTTGACGCTGCAAAATGAATTACTCCTGTAACATCGTTGTGTTTTTTAAAGAAATCCTGAACGGCACTCTTTTCTCTTAAATCAATTTTTTCGAATAAAGGTGTTTTTCCTGTAATTGTTGTAATTCCTTTTAAAACATCTTCGGTAGAGTTTGAAAGATTATCAATTATCACAACTTCAAAGCCTTCATTTTGCAATTCGACTACGGTATGAGAACCAATAAATCCTAATCCTCCTGTTACTAATACTTTCATTTTGTGGTTGTTTTGTGCTGTTGTTTATTTGGTTTAATTATTTTATTTATTTAAAAATTCTAACACAGAATCTGTTATAAATTTAATTTGCTCATCATCAAGTTCTGTATGCATTGGCAAAGCAATAACTTCTTTTACTAATTGATTGGTAACTGGAAATTGCTCTTCTTTATAACGAGAATCTACATATGCTTTTTGAGAGTGCAGCGGAATTGGATAATAAATTGCACATGGAATTCCTTTATCTAATAAGTGCTGCATCAAAGCATTTCTATCAGCATCTAAAATTCTTAATACATATTGATGAAAAACGTGATCATTTTCGTTTGCATCAAAATCTGGCGTAATAATATGTGCATTTCCAGCAAAAGCCGCATTGTATTTTGTTGCCGCTAAACGACGTGCTTTATTATACTCATCCAACAAAGGCAGTTTTGCATTTAAAACTCCAGCTTGAATACTGTCTAAACGCGAATTTACTCCCACAACATCATGATGATAACGTTCATACATTCCGTGATTTACAATTCCACGAATAATGTGCGCTAATTTATCATCGTTTGTAAAAATTGCTCCACCATCTCCATAACAACCTAAGTTTTTAGATGGGAAAAATGAAGTTGCTGCAACGTGACCAATAACTCCTACTTTGCTCTTCACTCCTGATTTTGAAATATAATCAGCACCAATAGCCTGCGCATTATCTTCAATTACATATAAATTATGTTCCGCTGCAATTTCCATAATCGCATCCATATTTGCAGCGCGTCCAAATAAATGTACCGGAACAATTGCTTTTGTTTTTGGCGTAATTGCTTTTTTAATTGCTTCAATATCGATGTTCATATTTACCATATCAACATCAACTAAAACCGGAGTTAATTGTAACAAAGCAATAACCTCAACGGTTGCTGCAAAAGTAAAATCGGCAGTGATAACTTCGTCACCTGGCTGAAGACCTAATCCCATCATGGCAATCTGCAAAGCATCTGTTCCGTTTGCGCAAGGAATTACGTGTTTGGCACCTAAATAATTTTCAAGATTTTTTTGAAATTGATGTACTAAAGGTCCGTTTATATAAGTATTAGTATCTAAAACTTCTTGAATCGAAGCATCAACAGTAGTTTTTATTTTTTCATATTGACTCTTTAAGTCAACCATTTGAATTTTTTTCATTTTCAATATATTTTAAAATTAAAGATCTGTTTTACTATCAGATTCTCTAAAAGGAGGAACAAAAATAGTTATTTAATAACTTCAAACCATGAAAATAGTCGAAAGAAATGTATTTTAGCCACAAAAATAAACAGATGCTTTTTCTATATAATTTAGTTATTTCTATTGCGGGCTTTTTTCTGAAAATTGTCGCCCTTTTTAGTCCGAAAATTAAGCTTTTCGTTGAGGGACGAAAAAACGTTTTCTCAATTTTAGAAGAAAAAATAAAACCTTCAGACAAAACTATTTGGTTTCATTCTGCATCACTTGGCGAATACGAACAAGGTCTGCCTGTAATTGAAAAAATCAAAGAAAAATATCCTTCTCACAAAATTATTGTAACCTTTTTTTCGCCTTCAGGATATGAAGTACGTAAAAACAACACTGTTGCCGATGTTACTGTCTATTTACCATTAGACTCAAAAAGCAATGCAAAACGTTTTCTAAAACTCGTTCATCCTGAATTCGTCTTTTTCATTAAATATGAATTCTGGCTGAACTATTTAAAAGAACTGGAGAAAAGCAAAACACCAACTTATCTCATTTCAGGAATTTTCAGAGACTCTCAAATGTTCTTTAAATGGTATGGAGGTTTTTATAGAAATGCTTTAAAAGCTTTTACCTACTTTTTTGTTCAAAACGAAAGTTCAAAACAAAAAATCGAAACAATTGGCTTTAAAAATGTAATTATCTCCGGCGACACTCGTTTTGACAGAGTGGTAGCAATTTTAGAAAGAGATAACACGCTTGATTATATCGAAAATTTCAAAAACAATCAGCCAATCATAGTTATAGGCAGTTCTTGGCCGAAAGACGAAGCTTTAATAGCGGAATATATCAATCAAGCACCTGATAATATAAAATTCATTATTGCCCCACATAATATTAAGACCGATCAAATTGCTGCATTGAAATCGCTCCTTACAAAATCTACTATTTTGTATTCTGAAAAAGAAGAGAAAGACCTATCAAATTACAATGTCTTTATAATAGACACTATTGGACTTCTAACCAAGATTTATAGTTATGCTGCAATTGCATACGTGGGCGGCGGTTTTGGAAATCCAGGAATTCATAATATTTTAGAACCGGCCACATTTGGAATTCCAATTGTAATTGGACCAAATTTTGCAAATTTTGCAGAAGCTGTTTCTTTAGTAGAACTTGAAGGATGCGTATCTGTATCTACTTTTAACGAATTAAAAACTGTTTTTGACCGCTTATTAAATGATGCTGCCTTTTTTAAAGAAAAAAGTAAAATATGCAAGTCGTTTATTCAAGAAAACAAAGGCGCAACAGATACTATAATGAGAATCGTTTCATAAACAATCTTTTCTTTACTCATTATTATGGCTCTTATTTTCACATTATACACTAATTTACCCATTTTGTTTTTTTTTACCATCTTATAAATTCACCAAGAAAACAAAATAAACTTTAATCAAGAGGATCAAAACCACCTATTTCCATAAAGAATATTCAGCAAATAATAATTTGTACAGAAAAATAAACAATTTAAGATAATTTTATCATTCTGGCACATTATTTGTTAACTAAGATAAACGTGAGCAATGAAAATATTTTAAAAAAAAAATAAAAAAATATTTTACATATTAAAAAATTTATATCTTTGCCACGAATTAATAATTAACCTTTTATAATAAAGTAAGATGAAAAAAGTATTTTTAAGTTTAGCTGTTGTTGCTGTTTTAACTGTTGTATCTTGTAAAAAAGCTGACGCTGCAGCTACTGAAGCTGTAGATTCTACTGCTGTTGCTGTTGATTCTGCTGCTACTGTAGTTGATTCTGCTGCTGCAACTGTTGATTCTGCTGCTGCTAAAGTTGATTCTGCTGCTACTAAAGTAGAAGAAGCTGCTAAAGAAGTAAAAAAATAATTAGAACCTAAATTCTAAAAATTTTAAAACCATCGATTCGATGGTTTTTTTTTGACCAAAATTCAACCTTTGGTTTTTACAAATAAAAAAAAGCGCTCACTTCCGTGAACGCTTTTTTTTATTCTTCTACCTCTTCCTCAACCGAAACCTCCTCATCCCCAAAAATAGATTCACCAGATGAGAAATCCAAAATCTCCGATCTCGAAGCATAAGTCACAATTTCCTTAATTCCTTTTTGAAGAAGCAATTCCGTAGTATATTTTCGACTTGTCGCAAAGTGAATATCACCCAGCATCAATTTAAAAAAATACTTCCCTCCCGAGCCTTTAAATTTTAAAAACCTCGAAAGCTCAATTGTCTTTTTAAACTTCTCAATATCCTCTTCACACTCAAACCTCAACTCATAACTCAAACTCGTAAAAATAACCTTTCCCTTCCTAGATGTAAACACAAACTTATATTCATCATTAAACCGCTTGCTAATTACAAAAGCCCCCATATTTTGATTGTTGATTTTAGATTTTAAATTATTGCTTTTAGATTTCCTTAGAATCTTCAAAACCAATCTACTCTGCAAATTGATTTTATCATTGAGTTTACACCACAAAAAAAGCCTCTTCAAAAGAAGAGGCTTTAGTACTCAGAGCGGGACTTGAACCCGCACGAACATTGCTGTTCACTGGATTTTAAGTCCAGCGTGTCTACCAATTTCACCATCCGAGCATTGTATGGTTTTGAGCGAAAAACGGGGCTCGAACCCGCGACCTCGACCTTGGCAAGGTCGCGCTCTACCAACTGAGCTATTTTCGCATTTCAAATTCTAATTAAGAACTGCAACACTTGACTTGTCTTGTATTGCGAGTGCAAATTTAGGACATTTATTCAATTACACAAGCGTTTTTTCAAAAAAAAATCAACTTATTTTATAACTTTCTGATAACCTAAACTTTAAATATGAAATTATTTTTTAACCAACATTCTTTTTATCTCGTTAAGCTTCATCAGTGCTTCAACAGGTGTAATCGCATTGATATCAAGCCCCAGAATCTCCTCTTTTATCTCTTCTAACAAAGGATCATCTAAATTAAAGAAACTCATCTGCATTTCATCATTAACCTCTTTCACTCCATTTAAAGCTTCGCTAGAATGATTTTTTTCTAACTTCTTTAAAAGCTTCTGCGCTTTCAAAATTACAATTTGAGGCATTCCAGCCATTTTTGCTACGTGAATTCCAAAACTATGTGCACTTCCTCCTTTTACGAGCTTACGAACAAAAAGAACGGTATCTTTTAGCTCTTTTACAGCAACATTATAATTCTGAATTCTAGACAGCGATTCTGTCATTTCATTCAATTCATGATAATGCGTTGCAAACAAAGTCTTTGCTCTGCCAGGATGCTCGTGCAAAAATTCAGCAATCGCCCACGCAATTGAAATTCCATCATAAGTACTGGTTCCTCTTCCAATTTCATCTAAAAGCACTAAACTTCTATCAGATAAATTATTCAAGATCGAAGCTGTTTCATTCATTTCTACCATAAAAGTAGATTCTCCCATCGAAATATTATCAGAAGCTCCAACTCTAGTAAAAATTTTATCTACAATTCCCATTCTTACGCTGTCTGCAGGAACAAAACTTCCCATTTGAGCAAGTAAAACAATTAAAGCCGTTTGTCTTAAAATAGCCGATTTACCAGACATATTAGGACCGGTAATCATAATAATCTGCTGCGTTTCTCTATCTAAGAAAACATCATTTGCAATATAAGGCGTTCCAACCGGCAATTGTTTCTCGATTACTGGGTGTCTTCCGTTTTTTATATCAAGCTCAAAAGTTTCATCAATTTCTGGACACACATATTGATTTTCTACAGCTAACTGAGTAAACGAACACAAACAATCTAGTTGCGCCACCAAATTTGCATTCATTTGAACAGGCTTAATATAAGTTGCAATCCAAGCAATTAATTGCTCAAAAAGTTCTGTTTCAATTTTATGAATCTTCTCTTCTGCTCCTAAAATTTTTGTTTCATATTCTTTTAATTCCTCAGTAATATAACGTTCCGCGTTTACAAGTGTCTGCTTACGAATCCATTCTTCTGGAACTTTATCTTTATGCGTATTTCTAACTTCGATATAATAACCAAAAACATTATTGAATGAAATTTTTAAAGAAGAAATCCCTGTTCTTTCTGACTCTCTCCTTTCAATTCCTTCTAAATATTCTTTTCCTGAAGTTGAGATAGCACGTAAATCATCTAATTCTTCACTTATACCTTTGGCAATTGCATTTCCTTTTGCAATCGCAACTGGCGCATCTTGATTTAATGTTATTTTGATTTTCTCACGCAGCAAATCGCAAGCATGCAGACTGTCTCCTATAATTTTTACCGCCTCCTGCTTACTTTCCAGCGCTAAGCTTTTAATAGGGATAATAGCATCTAAAGATTCTTTTAAATAAACAATTTCGCGAGGAGAAACTTTTCCTGCTGCTATTTTAGAAATCAAACGCTCTAAATCTGAAATCTGTTTAATTTGATATTGAATATTATGTAAGACTTCTGGATTTGATTTCAAATACGAAACCACATCATGACGTCCTTTTATTTTTTTGCTGTCCTTAAGCGGCAAAGCCAGCCAACGCTTCAACAATCTCCCTCCCATTGGAGAAAGCGTCCTGTCGATAACATCTAAAAGTGTAACAGCATTTGGATTATAACTATGATACAATTCTAAATTACGAATTGTAAAACGATCCATCCAGACATATGCATCTTCTGCAATTCGCTGTATAGCTGTTATGTGCTGCACACGATTATGCTGTGTTTCGGATAAGTAATACAAAATCGCTCCAGAAGCAATAATCCCTTCTTTTAATTCTTCTACTCCAAAACCTTTTAAAGAGTTGGTTTGAAAATGCTTGGTAAGCGTTTCGAGTGCATAATCTTCTTTATAAATCCAATCTTCTAAATAAAAACTATGAAAATCATCTCCAAATGCATCTCTGAAATCGCTTTTATTATTTTTAGGAACTAAAACTTCACTCGGATTAAAATTCTGCAATAACTTATCAATATATTCAGCATTTCCTTGAGCTGTTAAAAACTCTCCTGTTGAAACATCCAAAAAAGAGATTCCGATATTTTTATTCGCAAAATAAACTGATGCTAGAAAATTATTTGTTTTAGAATGCAAAACCTCATCGTTTAAAGAAACTCCGGGCGTTACAAGTTCAGTAACACCCCGTTTTACGATAGTTTTAGTCATTTTAGGATCTTCCAGCTGATCGCAGATGGCAACACGAAGTCCGGCTTTAACCAATTTTGGCAAATAGGTGTTAACAGAATGATGAGGAAAACCTGCCAGCGCTGTTTCTGTATCTGAACCTGCACCTCTTTTTGTTAAAGTAATGCCAAGAATTTTTGAAGCCCTAATGGCGTCTTCTCCAAATGTTTCATAAAAATCTCCTACTCTGAAAAGCAGACATGCATCAGGATATTTTCTCTTGATTTCGTTGTACTGTTTCATTAAAGGTGTTTCCTTCACTACTTTTTCTTTAGCTGCCAAAATTGATATATTTTAAATGAAAATTAAGACAGCGAATTTATAATTTTTTAACGGCATATTGAAGGCTTCAAAAATTAAAATATTTTAAGCTATTTTTAAGCTCACTTTTAAGAATTTTATATAGATTTGTTCAATCATTTAAACTAAGAATCTAAAAAGATGAAAAAAATAATTTTATTCGCTATGTTAGCAGTTGTTGGTATCACAGCTTCTAACGCTCAAAGCACTAAAAAAGCTGCTGCTAAAGCTGCCAAAGTAGCTAAAATTGAAGGAGCTGGAATGGCTTTTGAAACTGAAACTATTGATTACGGAACTATCGCTCACAATGCTGATGGAAAACGTGAGTTTGTTTTTGTTAACAACGGAACAAAACCGTTAATCATTACAAACACAACAGGATCTTGTGGATGTACTGTACCAACAACTCCAAAAGAGCCGATTGCTCCTGGTGCTAAAGGTATTATTGGTGTAAAATACGCTACTGACAGAGTTGGTGCTTTTACAAAAACAGTAACTGTTACTTCTAACGCTGAAGGACAACCAACAAAAGTACTTACTATTAAAGGTACAGTTTTACCAGATCCAGTAAAAAGCTAATCTGAAAAACAATAAAATAATCGAAAAAGCTTCCTTATCTTTGGAAGCTTTTTTTATGACCTGAATTTATACCAATGAGAAAACTAGAAAACAGCGAACTAGAACGCAAATCAATTGAAGATTTTAAAAAGTCAGACAAGACACCTTTAATATTAGTTTTGGATGATATTCGCAGTTTGCACAATATTGGATCTGTTTTTAGAACTTCGGATGCTTTTTTGATCGAAAAAATAATGCTATGCGGTATCACTGCAACACCTCCAAATAAAGAAATTCACAAAACAGCTCTTGGCGCTACTGAAACAGTTGCTTGGGAACACCACGAAAATGTATTAGAAGTTATCGAGAATCTTAAAAAAGAAAATGTAATGACACTAGCCATTGAACAAGTGGAAAGTTCCATTTTTCTTCAAGATTTTAAAGTGGAAAAAAATCAAAAATATGCTTTGGTTTTTGGAAATGAAGTATACGGTGTTGCACAAGAAGCTGTAGCTATTTGCGACGGCTGTATCGAAATTCCTCAATTAGGAACGAAACATTCTTTAAATATAGCGGTTAGCGCAGGAATTGTAGTCTGGGATTTGTTTCAAAAACTAAACTGGCCAAATAACGATTAAGAAATTATTCTTTTACAAAAAACTGTGATTTTAAATCGAAAAGCAGCTGTAAATGTTAGATTTTTAAATATATTTTTTTATTCTTATAAAATTGATACTTTTATAAAATGAAAAATGTTAATTTCTTTAAAATATCGCTTTTACTACTTCTTTTAAATGTGGTAAAAACTCATGCAAATGAGAATTTTAAAACTGAAAACAAGTATACAGACACATACTTACACGACAGTATTAAAACGAATAAAAAAAGAAATACCACGTTAGATTTTGCTATCACACCTCCTGTTATAACTGCAACTGGAAATCAATTTTACTGTCCGCAAAGCGCAATAAAAATCGTAGAGACTATTAGCATAACTCACGATCCTGCTGAACCATCAACTCAGGCAGTTTATATTCAAATTTCATCTGGTTATTCAAGCGGTCTTGACAAACTAGAACTTTCAAACCCAGCTTTACATCCTGCAATTACAACAAGCTGGGATCCCACCGCTGGAAAATTACGATTATACAGTTCAACTGGAGCGAATATCTTGTACTCTGATTTTGTTAATGCAATTGAAGATGTTGTATATTCTAATTCCTCAGCCACAGCTTCTGGCACTAGAACATTTTCTATAACGATAGGCCAAGCCAATTACCTTCCGTCAACACAACATTTTTATTTATTTGTACCAAGTATTGGCATCACGTGGTCGAGCGCTAAAACCGCAGCCGAAGCAAGCACTTATTATGGATTACAAGGTTATCTTGCTACTATTTTATCTGCTGATGAAGCTAAATTAATTGGTGAACAAGCCTCTGGAACGGGATGGATTGGAGGAAGCGATGCAGAAACCGAAGGTGTTTGGAAATGGGTCACGGGCCCTGAAGCAGGCACTGTTTTCTGGAACGGAAGCGCAAATGGCTCAACACCAAATTTTGCTTTTTGGAACACCGGAGAACCAAACAATCAAGGAAATGAAGATTACGCTCATATTACGCAGCCCGGCATAGGAATAAAAGGTTCTTGGAACGATTTATCAAATACGGGATCATTAACTACAGGTGATGCTTATCAGCCAAAAGGTTACGTTGTTGAATATGGTGGAATGCCGGGAGAAGTTCCTTTACAAATTGCTTCAAGTACAAAAATCACAATTCCAGAAATCACTAGTTTACTTACTCCAAGTCCAGTTTGTGACGCAGGAAACTTTACTCTTAACGCTACTGCAACTGGCGGCGTCACTATTAGCTGGTACGATTCACCTACAGGTGGAACTTTATTAGGAACAGGAAACAGTTATACAACTCCATCACCAATAACAGTAACTACAACTTATTATGCTGATGCGGGCTGTGAAATAAATAGAAAATCAGTAGTTGCAACGGTTAATCAAACTCCGAATATTCCAACTGCTGTTTCTTCAAATGTTTCAAGATGCGGATCTGGAAGCGTAACTTTACAAGCCAGTTCAAATATTGGACTTATTAATTGGTATGCTGACTCAACTGGCGGTACAAGTATTTTTACAGGCAATAGTTTTCAAACTCCTGCTATTTCTACAAATACAACTTATTACGCAGAAGCTTCAAATAATGGCTGCATTAACACGAATCGTATTCCAGTTGCCATTACTATCTACACTCCTCCTGTTGTTACAGATGAAACTTTGCCTTTATGCCAATTTCAAACTATAACATTAGATGCTGGAATTGCAGGAATGAGTTATTTATGGTCTAATGGAGCGACAACGCAGACTACCGACATTACTCAAGGCGGCATTTACACTGTTGATGTAACCAGTCCCGCTCCTGAAAATTGTACAAGTCGAAAGACAATTACGGTTGAAGAACATGAAATTCCGCAAATAGATCGAATTGGTGTCAGCGGAACAAAAGTTGTGATTTATCTTAAAAAAGAAACTGCTTATTTTGAATATTCTGTTGATGGAATAAACTTTCAGGATTCAAATACTTTTTATGATGTTCCTGGTGGATTGCAAACAGCATATGCTCGAGATAAAAATAGCTGCGGATTGGATATGCAAAATTTTGTTGTTCTTATTTTTCCAGCATTTTTCACCCCAAACAATGATTCTTATAATGACACTTGGGAGGTTACCGGAATGGAAAATTATCCTCAGGCGCAGGTTACTATTTTTGATCGATACGGAAAGTTGATTGCTCAGCTAAATGCATCTAAAATGAGCTGGGACGGAACATTCGACAAAACTCTTTTGCCTGCTTCCGACTATTGGTACGCTTTAATGATTGATAATACACAACCCATTTTAAGAGGTCATTTTTCACTGAAAAGATAATTTCTAATTAGAGAGAATATGTCAATTAGAAAATGTGCCAATTAGAAAATTATCTAATTGGCACATTTTCTAATTATCTTAATTCAATTTCTTTCTAATTTCATCTAAAACAAACAAATAATCTTCTTGCTTTTTTACAAAATCACGATTAGAAACATCTATTATCAAAACATTTAAATCAAATTGAGATTTAATATATTCTAAATAACCATTATTGATTTTATCTAAATATTCGGCTTCTATATTTTGTTCGTAACTTCTGCCTCTTTTCTTTATATTTTGAAGAAGTCGTTCTGTATTTTGATATAAATAAACATACAAATCCGGCTTAGGCATTTCTTTGTAAATAATATCAAACAAGTTTCGGTACAAGCGATATTCATCTTCCGCCAATGTAATTTTAGCAAAAATCAGCGATTTAAAAATATGATAATCGGCTACGATAAAGTCTTTAAACAAATCAAACTGTGCCAAATCATCTGATAATTGCTGGTAGCGATCCGCTAGAAAAGACATTTCGAGCGGGAACGCATATCTATTTTGGTCTTTATAAAACTTGGGCAAAAATGGATTATCAGCAAAACGTTCTAAAACTGTTTTTGCATTAAAATCGTCAGCAATTTTATGTACCAAAGTAGTTTTACCTGCACCAATATTACCTTCGAAAGCAATATAATTAAAGTGTTCAAATGCAATTTCCTGCAAGGGATTTTTTAGATCCTGAACGACTGTACAAACGCTGTCATCTGGTGAAACTACAATTAACTCCGAAATTGATTTCTGAAAAACCGGGTGCTTCCAATCCAATTTTAAATCTGAAATTGGTAATAAAACAAAATTTCTGTTCTGCATTAATGGGTGCGGAACCTGAAGTTTTTCAGATTCTATAATTTCATCATCATAAATAATTAAATCAACGTCAATAATTCTAGATTGATACCCTTCTTTATTAGAGCGAATTCTACCTAATTGTTTTTCGACTTTTAAAACTTGATTTAGTATTTTTTGTGCAGATGAAGCCGTATGCAAAAGTAAAGCGCAATTATAAAAAGCATCACTCTCAAAACCCCAGGCAGGTGTTTCATACAATTTTGAAACCTTGATTACTGTTCCCACTTCTTGATGTATCAAATTGATACAACTTTCGATGTTTTCTAATCTGTTTCCTTGATTGCTGCCTATAGATAAAACGACTTGATGCTGTGACTTCATAATAAATGCAAATTAACTAAAACTATTTTAGAATTAACTACATTATTTGTTTCAAGAATTAGAAGTTTCCAACCACTTCAAACTCTTTCTTATTGTCTTTATTTTCTGAAACTCGTTTTAAAAATGCATTTAAATCGCTCGTTAGAGGTAATTGGTTTTGACTTTTCCAAAATTGTTCTGAATATGGATATTTTACTTTAAAAATATCTTTATCCATAGACAAATTTGATTTTGCTTTTTCGGCAATAAAACTATTAGTTACAAAAAAATTGGTCGAATAATCATAAAAAGCTTTTGGAACCTTTTCGTTACCAAGCAGTTCAACTCTAACATCTGATTTTGCATTATTTAAATAATATTTATTAGTACTGCTGCTCTTTCTATAATTTGATGTTGTTTTAAAAATCGTTGTTCGATATTCTACATTACCCTTTTTTTGAAACGGCACTTTTTCTCCATCATCATAAAGATCAAAGTGTGTTTCGACAATTGCATAATCTTCCTTATTAATTATAAAATAGCCGCTTGTTTTTTGCCCAACAGAATTATCTATTTTTTTACTAAAACTAATTTTAAAAAAATTATTCGCTGCATTTTTTTCCTGCGTAAGTTCGAAATCTTCCAATTTTATAGATATCATCGCATTGATGTCAAATAATTTTTCAAAACTTTGAAATTCAAAATAAATAAAATCTTCTTTATCCTTAATTCCAACTTTTCTCATATTCAAAATCTCAACTTCACATTTGTTATCCGGCTGGGTTTTCGTCTTAAAAATACTTTTTCTTGATACTTTTCCATAAATATCCTGCAGCCTCATTAATTCATCATTTCTTTTTAA
Source organism: Flavobacterium sp. FlaQc-28 (assembly GCF_044007415.1). Lineage (NCBI taxonomy): Bacteria > Pseudomonadati > Bacteroidota > Flavobacteriia > Flavobacteriales > Flavobacteriaceae > Flavobacterium > Flavobacterium sp. FlaQc-28. The sequence continues at coordinate 76,615 of NZ_JBIPCM010000010.1, read as the reverse complement.
AACACATCGCAGAAAGAAATTTTCATTATAAGGTTCAAGTATATAATTTTCCTTCATTTTAGCATATACCTTTTTCATTATAGCCATTTCACCGCCTACTACCACTTCTTCAAGCTCAATTGTTTTGCTTTGTAAAAAAATTGTATCTCGTTTATTTACTTCCTCAAAACTAAGTTTTAGATTTTCATAACCAATCAAGCTAAAATTCAATTCATTATAATCTGTAATAAAAGAAAAATAACCTTCTTCATTAGTTATAGAGTTATCTTTTAAATTATAAACATTTACTTTTTCCAATGGCAGTTTTGTCACTTTATCAACCACCACTTTTTTAGTTTGTACTTTTTGCGCTTCGGCATAAAAACCAATGAGAAAAAAAAGGCTCAACAAGGCAATTTTATCTTTCATATTGCAGTATTTATTTTTATCAAATATAAAATATTCCAACTTCAAACCATACTTATCTTACAAATTATGCTATCTTTATTTAGACACTTAAAAATGTAAAAACTACAAATATTTCGCTGATGCGGATACAAAAGTTAAATCGATTTTAGATTATATTTGTAACAAATCCATCTTTTTGATACTTATTAAAAAAATATACATATGAAATTTTTAGGAAATGTAATCGCTACTGTTATTGGTATTTTTGTATTTATCATGATCTTCTTTTTTGGGGTAATTCTAATTGGAGCCATTTTTGGGGGAGAAGACAAGGTTTCTGTAAAAAATGATTCAGTTATAGAATTAAATCTAAAACAAATCAATAACGATTATGCGGGTAAGTATAAAGATCCGTGGGTAACAGTTTTTTCAGATAAAAAGGGGATTGGTTTAACTGATGTTATTAATGCTATTGAAGCGGCAAAAACGGACAGCAATATCAAAGGAATTTCGATTTTAAATGATGAATCGTCTTTAGGGCTGGCTCAATATAAAGATTTGCGAAACGCTCTTGAAAGCTTCAAAAAATCAGGAAAATTTGTTTGGGCTTATGCTAATACTTATTCTCAAAAAGAATACTATTTAAATTCTGTTGCCAATACTGTTTATTTGAATCCTGCCGGAGATCTTGATTTTAAAGGACTTTCGTCTGAAGTTATGTTCTTCAAAGATTTTCAGGAAAAATCAGGAATTCATATGGAAGTTATCCGCCATGGAAAGTATAAAAGTGCGGTTGAGCCGTTTTTAGAAAATAAAATGAGCGATGCAAATAGAGAACAAGTTACTGCGCTTTTAAACTCTATTTGGACAACGGTTTGCAGCGACATTTCAAAAAGCAGAAATATTCCTGTTGCGAAATTAAATGAAATAGCAAATGGTCTATTGGCTAGAACTCCTGCAATGGCAAAAGCAGAACGTTTAGTTGACATTGTTGCTTATGAAGATGTTTATCATAATGCCATCAAAAAAGCTTTGAAAGTAACTGGAGATGATGATTATAATAAAATTTCTATCCTAGATTACACGCAAAACAATATCACTACTGCATTAACAAATACAGCTGATAATCAAATTGCGATTATCTATGCTCAAGGCGAAATTATTGGCGGCGAAGGTGATGTAACTGTAATTGGCGAGGGTTCAATGCGTCGTTCACTGCAAGAAGCTCGAAAAAATGAAGATGTAAAAGCTATCGTTCTTAGAATTGACAGCCCAGGCGGAAGCGCTTTAACTTCAGATTTAATTTGGAGAGAAATTGAAATCACTAAAAAGGTAAAACCAGTTGTGGTTTCAATGGGAAATTATGCAGCTTCTGGAGGTTATTATATTGCTTGTAATGCAAATAAGATTTTTGCCGAAAGTAATACTATTACCGGTTCTATAGGTGTTTTTGGAGTATTGCCAAATTTCACGCCGTTGGCTAATAAATTAGGAATTAACACAGAACAAGTTAAAACACACGAAAATTCAGCAAATTATAGTCCGTTTGTGCCGCTTGATGAAAAATTTAAAGCTTTTACACTTGAAGGAGTTGAACAGATCTACAAAAATTTTGTTACGCATGTTGCCGAAGGTCGAAAAATGACTTTCGCACAAGTTGATTCTATTGCTCAAGGAAGAGTTTGGTCTGGATCTGAAGCGGTAAAAATTGGATTAGTGGACAAAATTGGAGGTCTTAATGACGCTATTGCTGAAGCTGCTAAAATTGCTAAGGTTAAAGATTACAGCACACAAAATTATCCTGAGTACGAAAAAACTTTTAGTGATTTAATGGCTAACCTTCCTTTTGCAAAATCTAAAGAAGCTTTTATAAAAGAAGAAATCGGAGAAGAAAACTATCTGCTTATCGAGCAAGTTAAAAGATTTCAGAGACAAAAAGGCGTGCAGGCAATGATGCCGTTTGGAATAAACATTAAGTAATGCTATCTAAAAAAATGAAAACTATATTTCTCTTCTTTTCCGTTTTATTCCTGACAATTGCAAATGCACAAAGTACAACGCAGCATACTTTTAAAGAAACGAATGTAACTTTAAAAATCAATATTGATCAGCTGTACGGAACTCTAACTGTTCCTGATGAAGTCAAAAAATGTCAGGTTGCTTTGATAATTGCAGGTTCAGGGCCAACTGACCGAAATGGGAACAATCCGATGATGAAAAATAATTCCTTAAAAATGCTGGCAGAGGCTTTGGCAAAAAATGGAATTGCATCATTACGATTCGACAAAAGAGGAATTGGAGAGAGTAAAGCTTCTGCAATAACAGAATCGAGCTTGGTTTTTGAAAATTATACAGAAGATGTAAAAAGCTGGATTAACTTTTTGAAACTTGACAAACGTTTTACACAACTTACTGTTATTGGTCACAGCGAAGGTTCTTTAATTGGAATGATTGCGGGAGCAAAAGCGAATAAATTTGTTTCTATTGCAGGCGCAGGAGAATCTGCAGATAAACTTATAAAATCGCAAATAGCTTCTAAATCAAACAAGCAATTAGAGGATATGACGTTTCCTATTATTGACAGTTTAAAAAGCGGCAATAAAGTAAATAAAGTTGATCCGCTTCTAAATTCGCTTTTTAGACCAAGCATTCAGCCTTACTTAATTTCATGGTTTAAATATGATCCTCAAACTGAGATTAAAAAAATTACCGTTCCCATTTTAATTTTACAAGGAAACAACGATATGCAAGTAAGTGTTAAAGATGCCGAAAGTTTGGCTCAAGCCAACAAAAACTCGCAATTGGCAATCATTGATAAAATGAATCATATTATGAAAATTATTGACGGCGATAAGCAGGAAAATATGGAAAGTTATAATAATGAAACCCTGCCAATTTCAGAGGTATTGATTGAAAAAATAGTCTCCTTTATTAAAAAATAAATGCAATATCATAAATTTAAATCCGTTTGAAACTTATCAGGCGGATTTTTTTTATTTAAATATTACATCCATTTCTTACAATTTTTAAGAAAACTTTATCTCCTGTCTCATTCAAAAAAAACTATTTTTGCAAGAGTCATAATTTCAAATTAAATCTCAAATCTATAAATATGTTAAAGAAAATTCTAAAAATAAGCGCCATTGTAATTGTGGTTTTTGTTGCCGCATTATTCGCCATTCCTTATTTCTTTAAAGACCAAATCAAAGCAAAAATTGCCGCCGCTATAAACGAAAGTGTAGACGCTAAAGTAAGTTTTGCTGATGCTGATTTAAGTTTGTTTAAAAACTTCCCAAATGCAGCGGTAGGAATTGAAAAGCTGGTTATTATAAATAAAGCCCCTTTTGAAGGGGATACACTTGTGTCTTTGGGCGAATTGAATTTAAAGATGAGCATTAAAGAACTTTTTAAAGGAAAAGACGAACCGCTGAGCATTCAAGGAATTACTTCTGAAAATGGTTTGGTAAATATTATCTTTAATAAAGACGGCGTAGGCAACTTTGATATTGCTTTGAAAGACAAAAAAGAAACGGCTACGGATAATGCAAGCAAACCACTTTCTTTAAAAATTCAAAATTACAAAATCGAAAATTTCACGTTTAGATATATTGATCAAGGATCAAAAATAAAAATGGTTATTGACAGTTTGAACCACGAAGGAACCGGCGATTTTACCAATTCAAAATTAGATTTAACAACGAAATCAACTGCTAAAGTATCTTTAGATATGGATAAAATTAATTACATGAAAAATGTAAAATTGACTTTAGATGCAGTTTTAGGAATTGATTTAGATCAAAGCAAATACACTTTTAAAGAAAACAAAGCTTTAATTAATCAATTACCATTAGAGTTTGACGGCTTTATACAAATGGTTGAAGCGGGACAGATTTATGATTTAAAATTTAAAACACCAACCTCATCGTTTACTAATTTCTTAGGATTAATTCCTTCAGCATATTCATCAAGCCTAGATGGCGTAAAAACAACTGGAGACTTTACGGTTGCAGGTTTTGCAAAAGGGCAATTAACAGATACTACTGTACCAAAATTTAATATTGCCATTGCATCAAATAATGCTTCGTTTCAATATCCAAACTTGCCAAAATCTGTTCAAAATATTGTAATCGACACTAAAATTATAAATGAAACAGGGATTTTAAATGATACTTATGTTAATCTAGACAAACTTTCGTTTAGAATCGATCAAGATGTTTTTAACGCTAAAGCAAATATCAGAAACATTACTGTAAACCCTTTTGTTAATGCGGCTTTAAAGGGAACAATAAACTTGGCGAATCTTTCAAAAGCATATCCTATTAAAATGGACAAACCTTTGGCAGGTATTTTAAAAGCTGATGTTACTACACAATTTGATATGGCTTCTGTAGAAAAAAGCCAATATCAAAATATTAAAAATGCTGGAACAATGAGTTTATCAGGATTTAAATATACTGATGAAAACAATAAATCGATGAACATCAGCACGGCTTTAGTTGAGTTCAATCCAAGTACAATTAACTTGAAACAATTTAATGCAACTACTGGAAAAAGTGATCTTGCAATAAATGGTGTTCTGGAAAATTTCTATGGTTTTATGTTCAAGAAACAGGAATTAAGAGGAAACTTCAATATGAGTTCAAATCAACTGGCTGTTGATGATTTTATGACTGCCGGCGAACCTGCAAAAGCAGAAACAAAAACTGCCGCAAAACCAGCTGAAGCAATGAAAATTCCAGCTTTTTTAAACTGTACTTTAAATGCAAAAGCAACAACTGTTTTATACGACAATTTGAAGCTTAAAGATGTTTCTGGAAAATTAATCATTAAAGACGAAAAAGCTTTATTGGAAAACTTTAAAACATCAATTTTTGGCGGAACAATTGGTTTAACCGGTGCTGTTTCGACTAAAACCAAAGTTCCAACATTTGATATGAATTTAGGTTTTAACCAAGTTGATATTGCCCAGACTTTTACGCAATTGGATATGATGAAAAAAATTGCTCCAATTGCTGGAATCATAAATGGTAAGCTAAATTCGACTGTAAAACTAAACGGTAATCTTGATGCAAATGAACTTACTCCAGATCTAAAATCAATTTCGGGAGATTTATTAGGGCAGCTGCTTTCGACTACAATAAACTCTAAAAATTCAACTTTATTAAATGCTTTAGGTTCAAACATCAAATTTATTGATATGAATAAAGTCAATTTGAATGATATTAAAGCGGCTTTGACTTTTGATAACGGAAAAGTAAACGTAAAACCGTTTGACATTAAATATCAAGACATAAAAATTACGGTTGGCGGAACTCACGGTTTTGATCAAACGATGAACTACAATTTAAAACTTGATGTTCCTGCTAAATATTTAGGAAATGAAGCAAACGCTTTTATTGCAAAAATGTCGCCTGCAGATGCTGCAAAATTGCAAAACATACCAATAAATGCTATAATTACGGGTAATTTTTCTAATCCAAAAATTACTACAGATATGAAAACGGCTGTTTCTAGTTTAGCAACACAAGTCGCAAATCAGCAAAAAGAAAAACTGACACAAAAAGGCACCGCTGCTTTGACTGATTTAATCAATAAAAACACTAAAGCAAAAGATACTACGCAGGCTGCAAAAACCGAAAAAGAACAAAAAACTCAAGAAGTCACTAAAAAAGCAAGTGACTTATTGAATGGATTATTTAAGAAGAAAAATTAACGCAAAAAGAAAGGCATTCTATAACGAATGCCTTTCTTTTTATATATGGTTTTTTAAATAGCTTTCGAAAAGATATTTAATTTACCATTGTTTAGAATTGAATTAATGGTTTTTATATAATCCTTTTTAGAATACAAATTGATGTCTATCCCTACGCTGCAATTATCATAAGGCTCATATTTTTGTATGTTTGAAACAGAAAACAAACCAATTGTAGGTGTTTGAACTGCGCTTGCCAAATGCATAATTCCGCTGTCAGCGCCAATAAACAAATCTGCATTTGCAATAACCGAACCTATTTCGCGAATATCTTTACTATAAAATGTCGGCGCTTTAAAATCAATTTGCGAGACATTTTCTACGGGTAAAATTTCAACAATATTATAGTTTTTATATTCTGCGGTAAGCTGCGAATAAAAAGATTCCCACCACTCTACAGATAAACATTTTGCGCCAGTTGCATAAGTAAAAATGCAAATTGTTCTTTTGGCATTAGAAACTAAATCATTTAGAATTTCTTTGCCTTCAGCAATTTCAGAAGAAGATAATTTAAGATCTATTGGAGCTATGATTTTATTGCTTTTTGCAAATCCTAGTTTCGTTAGATAATATCTGAAATTATAAACTGGATATTTTGCAATATGATTGTAGTCACTTTTTACAAGTTTAGATTCTTCAAATAAATCTCCAAAGAATTTGTATTTAGCATTTGAGAACTGGACCGCTAAACGTCCTGAAGAAGAATTTTGATCGACGTTGATCGCAATATCATATTTTCGTCTTTTTATCGAAATCCAAACATTTAGATATTTCAATAAACTTTTGAATGGCTTTTTGGGTAAATCAATAACTTTATCGATACAGTCGTAATTCTCAAAAATTACCGGCGCTAAAGTTCCCTTAACAAACAAATCGACTTTACAATTTGGAAACATTTCACTGACTTCCTGAACGAGAGGAGTGATCAGTAAAAGGTTTCCTAATCTGGCATTTGGTCTGCAGACTAAAACCCTTTTTATCTCCATTTTGTCTACTAAAACAAAACCGGGATCTTCCTTTGGTTTTCCAATATTCTTAGTCAGACTACGCATTATACTGCGCCTGTATTGATTTACTTTTGTTAGAACACTCATCTGTATCGAATAATTTATGAATTATTAAATCGCTCTTAATTTTAGAACAAAACCTCTAATGACTTGTTTCCAAATCTAGGTTCTTTATTTTTCTAAAAATAAATTCTTTCAATAAGCATTTATTACAAAATTGTAATCAAATGTATCAATATTTGCATCTTTATGTCTTTGGAAAGAACTATAAAATTACAATATTAATTTCATAAACAACAAAATACTAGATAGTTACACAATTAAAATCGACAGATGAACGAATTTTCTAGACGTTTATATTGACAACATAACCTTCAGAACCGCGAATATTAAAGACCGTTCCATTTTCGAAAATTAAGTATTGCCCTTTAATTCCAATTAATTTTCCTTGAAATGAAGGTGTTTTATCCAGATTCAAACTTGCTACTTTTGATGGATAATTTAAAACAGGATAATTTAGCTCGTATACATCGTTTTTCTCACTGTAGAAGTAATCTTTAACCTCAGCAGGGATTAGGTTTTCTACTTTTGCTTTTTCAAGAATCAAATCACAAGATTCTGCGGTACTCTGCAGCATCTTTCTCCAATTTGTTTTATCAGCATAATGATCTTTTAACGCAACCTCAGTAATACCGGCCAAATAACGATTTGGAACTTCAACAATTGTAATTGCCTGTGTCGCACCTTGATCGATCCATCGTGTCGGAACTTGCGTTTTACGCGTTACTCCTACTTTTATCTCGCTCGACAATGCCAGATAAACAATATGCGGCTGCAATTGTACTTTTTGTTCGTATTCTAAATCTCGATCAGCAACCCCTAAATGAGCAGTACTCAATTCTGGTCTCATGATCCAGTCGCCCACAGCTGGACTGGAATAAAAACACTCGTAACAAAAACCTTGTCTGTAGATTTTTTTCTTTTTATGGCAATTCAAACATTCGTAACCTGCAAAATTAATCTCAATCTCTTTATTCAATAACTGATTAACGTTGATAAAACTGTCCTCGAAAACCAAATAATATTGAATTGGGTTTCCTAGTTCAGTCTGCATTTTTGTAAGTACGCCTTGATATTGCATTTAATTTTAGGTTTTAGATTGCTGATTTAAAAATTTTAGATTCAGTTCTGAGAAGTTCGGCTTTTGAAGTAGAATCTTTGCCTTAAATAGAATTGTTTTTTGCAAAAAAACACTATTTTTGATACAACGGCAAAGTTAATATTTGTCTGTCGATATTCAAATTTTAAGTTTCGTGTTTTTTACGTCAATCTGTAAAGACTAACATCTAAAATCTAAAATTCACTCATGCCCTTATCCATTATAAATTCTTTCGCTTCTTGGGTCCTGAAACAAAGGATACATCAAATAGAACTTTTTCTAAAATATCCAAATGAAGTTCAAGAAGAACTCTTGCACAATTTATTGACTGCATCAGAAAATACAGTTGTAGGAAGACAGTATGACTTTGCTTCTATAAATTCTTATCAAACTTTTGCTGAAAGGGTTCCTATTTCAAGTTACGAAGAACTGCAGCCTTTAATTGAACGCACGCGTCAGGGTGAACAAGGTGTTTTTTGGGAGTCGCCAATTAAATGGTTTGCAAAATCAAGCGGTACTACTAATGCAAAAAGCAAATTTATTCCTGTTAGTAATGAAGCTTTAGAAGATTGTCATTATAAAGGGAGCAAAGACTTACTTTGTTTGTATTTGAATAATAATGAGGATTCTGAATTGTTTCTTGGAAAGAGTCTTCGCTTAGGCGGAAGTTCTCAAATTTATGAAAACAACAATACTTTCTTTGGCGATTTATCGGCAATTTTAATCGAGAATATGCCCATTTGGGCAGAATTCAGCAGTACGCCAAGCAGCAAAACCTCGTTAATGAGCGAATGGGAAACTAAAATCGCGGCAATTATAAATGAAACAAAAAACGAAAATGTAACGAGTTTTGCTGGAGTTCCGTCGTGGATGCTGGTTTTAATGAACAAAGTTTTAGAAAATACGGGCAAGCAAAGTTTATTAGAACTTTGGCCAAATCTTGAAGTTTATTTTCACGGAGGTGTAAGTTTTTCTCCTTACAGAGAACAATACAAGAAAATTTTGCCTAGTAAAGATTTTAAATATTACGAAATTTACAATGCTTCTGAAGGCTTTTTTGCGATTCAGGATTTAAACAATTCCAGCGATTTGTTATTAATGCTGGATTACGGCATTTTCTACGAGTTTATTCCAATGGAGACTTTTGGAACTTCAAATCAAAAAGTGGTTCGTTTAGCTGATGTCGAATTGAATAAAAACTACGCTATTGTTATTACAACCAATTCTGGTTTATGGCGTTATTTAATTGGAGATACGGTTCGCTTTACTTCTTTAAATCCTTATAGAATAAGAGTTACGGGCAGAACGAAACATCATATTAATGTTTTTGGCGAAGAATTAATGGTCGAAAACACAGATCAGGCAATTGCAAAAGCCTGCCAAATTACACATACTGAAGTTATCGATTATACGGTTGCTCCTATTTTTATGCAGGACAAGGAAAAAGGCGCACACGAATGGATGATAGAGTTCAAGAAAAAACCTGCCGATGTTGGTCTTTTCCAAAAAGTGCTGGATGAAACTTTACAATCTTTAAACTCTGATTATGAAGCGAAGCGCTACAACAATATGACACTAAATCCTTTGGTGATTAATGTAGCTCGCGAAAACTTGTTTTATGACTGGCTCAAAGAAAGAGATAAATTAGGCGGACAACATAAGATTCCGAGACTTTCGAATCAGAGGGACTATTTGGAGCAGTTGAAAGAAATGTAGAATTTGTCATTACTTAAACTAAAATAACCTTAAATCAAAAAATCTGATTCATGAAATTTAAATTTTTATTGTTATCACTTTTCCTTTTTCAATTTGTCAGTTCTCAATCGAAGCCAAACAACAATTTGAAAGAAATAAACAGAAATGGCTATAAGATTTTTTATAGTCCTGATTTGAGATTGGATGAAAGTGGAAGAAATGGAACAGAGTTTTACTTGTTTAGTCCCAAAGAAAATCAGGAAGACAACTTTACAGAAAATATAAACTTAACTATTCAAAATTTAGAAACTTTAGATATTGACTTAAATAAGTTTGTAGAAATATCTGAAGAGCAAATTAATACTTATGGAAAACTAATTGAAAGCAAACGAAATAAAACTGGTCAAAATGAATTCCATCTATTTATTTATGAAGCAAAAATGAATGGCTTTGAATTAAAGTTTTTGCAATATGATTTTGTTAAAAACAATAAAGCATACATCTTAACTTATACTGGTAAAAAAGATGATTTTAAAAAATTTCAAAACCAAATGGAAAAAATTATGCAGAGTTTCAAAGTAATATAATTTTTTTAGAACAGTTTCTTTTTATCTCACTAACGAGTCTTTCTCTTATGAAGATATTTATTAAAAATTACTCTTCCCTTTAAAAATACATAATTCCACAAACTTGCATGAGGGATAGCAGTGGAAATCCTTTTGTGCCAGGGTTCGGCACAAAAGATTGAAACGGATAGCCCGACCCAGAGGGGCATGCCCATAAAAAAACCTTAGCTTTTATTGAAAAACTAAGGTTTGTTTATTTTATTTAGATTCTATTTGTCATTTCGACGTAAGGAGAAATCTTCACGAGAAGCTCAACAAAGATTGGACTCACGTTGTGGAGTTACTTGCGAGGATTTCTCCTTACGTCGAAATGACAAACTGTTTTATTTACATCATATCAATATATCGATCATGATATCCTAAAAGATATAAAACGCCATCAAGTCCTAAACTTGAAATTGAGGTTGAAGCGCTTTCTTTTACTTTTGGTTTTGCGTGAAAAGCAATTCCTAAACCAGCTAAATTAAGCATTGGTAAATCGTTTGCTCCATCTCCAACAGCAATGGTTTGGTTGATGTGAATTCCTTCTTTTTCGGCGATAGCTTTTAGTAATTCAGCTTTCTTTTGTCCGTCTACGATATCACCCAAATATTTCCCTGTTAGTTTTCCGTCTTTAATCTCTAATCGATTAGCATGTACATAATCGATTCCAAGTTCTTTTTGAAGATAATCGCCAAAATAGGTAAATCCTCCTGAAAGAATTGCGGTTTTATAACCGTAATATTTTAGGGCTTTCATCAAACGATGCGCTCCTTGTGTAATTGGTAAGTTTACAGCAACATTATGCAAAACTTCTTCGCTCAAACCTTCTAACAAAGCCATACGTTGTTTGAAACTTTCGTTGAAATCAATTTCGCCATTCATTGCAGATTCTGTGATTGCTCTTACTTGAGGCCCTACTCCATTCAACTCTGCCAGTTCATCAATAACTTCTGTCTGAATTAAAGTTGAATCCATATCAAAGCATACTAAACGACGGTTTCGTCTGTAAATATTATCTTCCTGGAAAGAAATATCTACGTTTAAGGTTCTGGAAATTTCCATAAAACTTGCTGTCATGGCAATCTTATCTACAATATCTCCTGTTAGGGATAATTGTATGCAAGATCTTGGATATTCTTCTTTTTCGACAACAGAAGTTCTTCCTGTTAATCTTATTATAGAAACGATATTTAAATTTTGATCGGACAAAAGTTTTGCTACAGCAGCTAATTGCGAAGCCGCTAATTTTTCTCCTAGAATATTAATGATATAACGCTGCTTGGATTGTGTTTTTACCCACTTTTCGTAATCCTCAAGAGAAATTGGAATAAACTTTACTTTTACTTCTAATTCATAAGCTTTAAACAATAAATCTTTTAAAACTGGACCAGAAGTAGAACCTGCTTCGATCTCAAACAAAATTCCTAAAGAAAGCGTGTCATGAATATCGGCTTGTCCAATATCAAGAATAACAGCATCATAAGCCGCTAATACTGCTGTTAAACCAGCTGTAACTCCTGGTTTATCATGTCCTGAAACTTTTAACAAAATAATTTCTTTATTCTCTATTGCCATGTTATCTGAATTGATTTTACGAAGCGACAAAAATCGACAATCTCTTGATGATAAAAAAGAATAACAGTTATTTTTTACAGCAAAAAAGCACATAATAATGTGCTTTTTTGAGTAATTTAACAATTATGTTCCGCTATTAAAATAACGTAACAAAATTTAAGTTTGATTTTTTTTCAGCTTCGAATTCGTGATTTTTTTAAACACTATGCTTATACAATTCGTGAATTCACAGTGCTAAAAATTATTTTGGACTTTGGTCGAAGTTTACCATCCAGTTGATACCAAATTTATCCGTAAACATTCCGAAATAAGCACCCCAAAATGTTTTATCCATTGGCATAAAAACGTTCCCGCCTTCTGAAAGTCCGTTAAAAATTCGGTCTGCTTCTTCTGTGCTCTCAACATTAACCGAAACAGAAAAATTTCCTCCAAATTTAACATCACCTGATTGTTCGGTGCTGTCGCTTCCCATTAAGATGGTATTCCCAATAGGCAGTGAAACGTGCATGATACGGTTGGCTTCTTTTTCTGAAACTTGAGTACAACCGCCATCTTCAGCAGCAGGCATGTCTTTAAATTTTCCGATATATGGAAATTCTCCGCCAAATACGGATTTGTAATGTAGAAATGCTTCTTCGCAATTTCCATTAAAAACTAAATAAGGATTTACTGTTGTCATGATATTTTGTTTAATTGTTAATTATTAAATGTCTTCTCTTTGCTTTTTTGTTTGTTTCTATTTTCTTTCTTCTATCTTTCCTCTTCTGAAAGTTGTTTTACAACTTCTAGACCTCTAGGAAAAACATCTTTAAAATAATCTACAAATTTTTCGCCTGTATCAACCTGAGCAATCAAATCTGTAAATTCATCATCTTGAATTAATCTGTAGGTTTCCATTGCTCCGCTCCATTTTTTTGTTTCTTCATTGAGAGGCTGTTCTTTAAAATCTTTTATTTCGCCTATATGCTTAAAAGCCATATATTCGTTTGGTGTTTTTGTTTCGATTATACTATACATTCCTTCTCCGTTTGGTGACATAAAATGTATTTTATCACCTTCGTTCCAGTCGCTTATGGTATGAGATCCTTCGCAAAAAACACTTGTCCATTTTTTATACGTTTCCTCATCCCATAAAACACTCCAAACCTTTTCGGCTGGAGCTTTAATTCGTATTTTAAATTCTAAGGTTTCCATAATTAAGATAATTTAGCAAAATCCATAAATAAAACATTCCATCGATGACAGTCTGTATCAGCAAAACCGAAGCTATACATCCAGCCTTGACTTTCAGCAGGCGGAGCAAAAATAGTACCGCCGGCATCTTGCACTTTTTGAGCTAGTTCATCGACTTCTTCTTTACTTTCTGCATCAATCGAAATCAAAACTTCAGAGCTTAATTTTGTATCTGTTAAATTGTTTTGAGAGAAACTCGCAAAAAGCGATTCTTCAAAAAGCATTACCACAAATTTTCCTTCACCAACGATCATGCAAGTCGAACTTGGCGTATCATGTTCTTCATTAAAAGAGAATCCTATTTTCGAAAAAAAAGCTTTTGAAACTGCCACCTCTTTCACCGGCAGATTCAGCCATATTTGCTTTGTCATTTTTTGATGTTTTTTGTTATTTTTTTACTGCAAAGACGCTAAGTTTTTCCCTTTGAATCTTTGCTTCTCTACAACTTTGTTCCTTAAAAAAATTAATTGTTCTCTACATAACTTTTAAAGTTATCCAAAATGGCCTGCCATCCGCCGCGCTGCATTTCTTCAGGATTTTGAGTTTCTGGGTCAAAACTTTCAATTATTTCTATTCCATTTTCTGTTTCCTTAAAAGTAATTTCAACTTTTCTGCCGTCGGCCATTATGTATTCAATATTTTCTTTTGGCTGCACCAGTGTGTATTCACCTTCAAAATCAAAACTCATACTGCCATCTTTTGCTGCCATAGTCGATTTGAACTTTCCTCCTTTTTGCAAATCATTTTCGGCATAAGGTGTGTGCCAATCTGGAGAGGCAAAACTCCATTTTGTAATATGTTCTGGTAAAGTCCAAAAATCCCAAACTTTGTTTATTGATGCATTGACTGTATTTTGTACTGTTATCATTGTTTATATTTTTTAAAATTATACTTTGATTTATACTGTAATTACATTTGATCCGGAATCTGAGTTTCATCCATAAAGAAAACTTCCCAGTGATGTCCGTCTAAATCTAAAAAAGTTCTTTGATACATCCATCCATAATCGTTTGCTTTTTGATAATCTGTTCCTCCTGCTTTGACTGCTTTGTCTATTATTTTGTCGACCTCTTTACGTGTTTCAACAGAAATAGAAATAAGAACTTCGCTGGTTGTGTTTGAATCACAAATCTCTTTATCAGTAAACGTTTTATAAAACTCTTCAAGCAAAAGCATTACATTTATGTTTTTACCAATAACAATACAAGCTCCTTTTTCATTTGTAAATTTCAAATTGGTAGAAAACCCCAATTCATTAAAAAATGAAATTGCTCTTTTTAAATCTTTTACAGCAAGATTTATATAAATTTTTGTCTCCATAATATCTAAAGTTACAAATTATTTAAAGCAAATTTAGAATATTACTATCGGCTTTAGGATACAATAAAAGTCATCTTTAGGGGCATTTAAGACATTTTACTTACATTTGTTACACAGTTAATTTTCCAAAAAACCACAGAATCATGAGCAAAAGAGTAGGTTTAATCGTCCCTCACGACTATAAATTGTTGAGTATTGCTGCAATTTTAGAAGTATTTGAAACAGCCAATAAACTAAGTAAAGAACCCGAAAAACCATTTAATATTATGGTTTTTCAGTCGGCAGAACAAATTAATCAAGAAACTTTATTTGGATATGAAACGAACTCGATTGAAACTTCAAACAAGGTTTTAGATTTGATTTTGATTCCTGCTTTCACTACTGATGATATGAGCGGAATGATAGTGAAAAATAAAAACTTTATTCCGTGGTTAAAAAAACAGCACCAATCTGGAGCTGAGCTGGCGAGTTTTTGTACAGGAGCATTTTTATTTGCCGCATCCGGATTATTAAACGAAAAACTGGCTACTACTCATGTTGATGCCTGCAGTGCTTTTACAAAAGCTTTTCCGATGGTAAAATTAAAACCCGAAGAAACTTTAACTGCTGATGGCAGTTTGTATACAAGCGGCGGTTCGACCTCAACATTTCATTTGCTGATTCTTTTAGTTCAAAAATATTGCGGTAATGAAATTGCAGTACAAATTGCCAAGATTTTCTCTATTGATTTAAATCGATACAAACAAAGTTATTTCAGCACTTTTAGGCCAAACCATTTGCATAATGATACTTTGGTTGCCATGTTACAGCATAAAATTGAAAGTCAATATCACAGCATAGAAAAACTAGAAGAAATTACAAAAGACATTCCTACGAGTGCCAGAAACATGACACGTCGTTTTAAACAAGTTACTGGAATTCCACCAATTGAGTATCTGCAAAACATTCGAGTTGAAAGCTCTAAAAAATATCTTGAACAAACGCAGCTTTCGATTTCAGAAATTATTGAAAAAACTGGATATAATGACCCGAAGGCGTTTAGAAAGGTATTTTATAAAATGGTTGGAATGAAACCTATCGAATATCGAGAGAAGTTTAGAGTGCAATAGAAACTTTATTCACTAAGTAACTGCCGCCTTTGTCAAAATTCTAAAACTTTGACAAAGATATTTTCATCTTGAAAATTATGCATAAAAAAAACCTGCTCAAAAAATGAACAGGTTCTAAAAAAATATCTTTTAAAATTTACGAAGCAATTTCCATACGCTTCAATAAGTTTTTACTCAAAGTATGCTCTGCATAATCTTTATCGATTGATAAAACTTTATCATCAGAACTTGGCAGTTCGTACATTGCATCTGTTAAGATTGCTTCGCAAAGCGAACGTAATCCACGAGCTCCTAATTTATACTCTAATGCTTTATCAACAATAAAATCTAATGCTTCATCTGTAATGGTAAATTCAACTTCATCCATTAAAAATAATTTCTGATATTGTTTTACTAATGCATTTTTAGGCTGTGTTAAAATCGCACGAAGTGTTTCGCGATCTAACGGATCCATATGTGTTAAAACTGGCAAACGACCAATAATCTCTGGAATCAATCCAAAATCCTTAATATCTTTTGGAATAATATATTGCAGTAAATTGTCTTTGTCAATATTATCGACATTTTTAGATGTTGAATATCCAACTGCTTGACGGTTTAAACGTTTTGAAATAATACGCTCAACTCCATCAAAAGCACCACCAGCAATAAACAAAATGTTTTGAGTATTTACCTCTACAAATTTTTGATCTGGATGTTTACGTCCTCCTTTTGGCGGTACGTTTACAACTGTTCCTTCTAATAATTTTAATAATGCCTGCTGAACACCTTCTCCAGAAACGTCACGTGTTATTGATGGATTATCGCTCTTACGGGCAATTTTATCAATTTCATCAATAAACACAATTCCTCTTTCGGCTTTGGTTACATCATAATCGGCTGCTTGTAGTAAGCGTGTCAAAATACTTTCAACATCTTCTCCTACATAACCTGCCTCTGTTAATACAGTTGCATCAACAATAGCCAAAGGAACGTCTAACATTTTTGCGATTGTTTTAGCAACTAATGTTTTTCCTGTTCCGGTTTGACCAACCATGATAATGTTACTTTTTTCAATCTCTACTTCGTCGTCTAATTGCTGCTGCATTAAACGTTTGTAGTGATTGTAAACTGCAACCGACATTACTTTTTTAGTCTGGTCTTGTCCGATAACATATTGATCTAAGAACGCTCTAATTTCTTTTGGTTTCTTTAAAATTAAGTCACCAACAAGTTTTGAGCTTCCGCTTGATTTTAATTCTTCTAATACAATTCCGTGTGCTTGTTCAATACACTTATCACAGATATGTGCATTGATACCCGCGATTAATAAATTAGTTTCTGGCTTTTTTCTTCCACAAAACGAACATTCTAATACTACTTTTGCCATTCTTTATTTAAGTTACTAAGCTGCAAAGATACTAAGTTTCTAAGCTTTTTAATTTAAAACTTAAAAACTTAACTCCTTTACAGCTTAATATTTATTTTTTGTTTCAAGTTTAATTTTGTTTCAGGTTTCATGTCAATCTTAGAACATTAGTTCCTTCAACTTTCAACCTTTAAAAAATTATCCTCTTCTTAATACTTCATCAATCATTCCGTATTCTTTTGCTTCGTCAGCAATCATCCAGTAATCACGCTCACTGTCTTTGTGTACTTTATCAAAAGTTTGTCCTGAATGCTGCGAGATGATGTTGTATAATTCATCTTTCAATTTCAACATTTCGCGTAAGTTGATTTCCATATCAGTTGCAACTCCTTGGGCTCCTCCTGACGGCTGGTGAATCATAACTCTTGAATGTGGTAAAGCTGAACGTTTTCCTGCCGCTCCTGCGCATAATAAAACTGCTCCCATAGAAGCTGCCATTCCTGTACAAATTGTTGCTACGTCTGGCTTGATGTATTGCATCGTATCGTAAATTCCTAATCCTGCATAAACGCTTCCACCTGGAGAGTTTAAGTAAATTTGGATATCTTTTGAAGCATCAGCACTTTCTAAAAATAGTAATTGAGCCTGAACGATGTTTGCAATTTGATCATCGATACCTGTTCCTAAAAAAATAATTCTATCCATCATCAATCTTGAAAACACATCTAATTGAGAAATATTCAACTGACGTTCTTCGATAATATATGGAGTCATATTAGTTGGATTCATCGCAGCTATGATTTTGTCATAGTACATCGCGTTTACTCCTTGGTGCTTTGTAGCAAATTTTTTGAATTCTTTACCGTAGTTCATATGTATCTGTTCTAAGTTTTACTTTATTTAATGTATATATTCTTTCATCAAAGGTTGTACCTCTTTCTAAAGGATGTCAATTTGTCTTATTTTTTGTTTCAGGTTTCAGGTTTAGTTTGTTTCAAGTTAACTATATATTACATTTAAAACTTGAAACCTTAAACTTGAAACAAAAAATAAGCGTCGGCAGTAAAACTGCCGACGCTCAAATATAATTATTTTTCAGAAATTATTCTCCGTAAGAAGCAGCAATAAATTCTTCGTAAGTTACTTCTTTAGTTGTTGGATTTGCTTTTTCTTTAAACAATTCTAACAATTTCTCTGCTACAACTTGCTCAGAAAGTCTTTTCACCTCTTCTTGGTTAGATAAAACTCTTGCTACAATTCCTTGAACTTCTTCGTCAGTTGGGTTCGTTTGACCAAATTGAGCCATTTGTTGTTTGATAGCGTTTGTTGTAAAAGCTTTCAAATCATCAAATGTAATTTGGATATTACTTTGAGCCATAGCTTTTCCTTCAATTAATTGAAAACGTAAACCTTTTTCAGATCTTGCGTATTCAACTTCAGCTTCTTCTGCAGAAAGTTTTTTCTCTCCAACAGTTTGCAGCCATTTTTTAAGGAATTCAGCTGGTAAATCAAATTTTGTGCTTTCGATCAAGAAATCTTGAACGTCTAATAATAATTTTTGATCTGCTTGTTGTGCAAATTGAGCTTCAGCGTCTTCTTTGATTTTAGATTTTAAATCTTCTAAAGAAGCAACTTTTCCTTCACCAAAAAGTTTATCGAATAATTCTTGGTTTAATTCAGCTAATTCAGCTCCGTTGATAGCTTCGATTGTAAAGTTTACTTCGATATCTAAACCGTGAACATCATCATGAGATACTTTTAAGTAATCCATTAATTGGTGATCGTCTTCAAATAAACCTTTTGTACTTACTGCAACAACATCTCCAACTTTTTTACCGATGAATTTATCTCCAGCAGCTTTATTGAAAGTAGATAATGAAATTGTAGTTGTATTGTTGATACCTTTTTCTTCGTTTGAGAAAGTTCCAGTTAAATCAGAATCTGCAGACACCACTTCTTGCGGGATTGCTTTTCCGAATTGTTTTTGGATACGCTCTACTTGACCGTCGATTAATTTATCATCAGCCGTTACGATATATTTTACGATATTATTTTTTGCTTCTAAATCAATTTCGAAGTTCGGAACTAATCCAATTTCATATTCGAAAGTTAGTTCTTCAGCATCCCAATCAAAGTTCTCGTTTTCTTTAGCAAGAGGAGTTCCTAAAAGATTTAATCTTTCAGATTGAACAAAACGCTCTAAAGCTAAATCAACTACTTTTTTAACTTCTTCTTGCTTGATTGCTTTTCCGTATTGTTTTTCAACAAGGTCTTTAGGAACTTGTCCTTTTCTAAAACCTTTCACGGTAGCCAATGGCATTTTTTCGTTTATTCTTTTTGCTACTTGACCTTTATAATCCATGTGAACAACGTTTAATACAATCGTTTCATTCACAGCGTCTATTGCTACTCTTTTAATATCCATCTTCTTCTTTAATTTACATAATAAAATTGGGTTGCAAAATTATAAAATTTTTGCAACCCAACCAAGTTTTTAATATATTGTATTTGAAGCGGTTTTTAAGTCACTTTAATACCTTTTATTTATCGTCTCCTACTATTTTATATGTAATAGATTGCAGAATAGATAATATAACACTAAACAATAAAGCTGTCCATAACGAATCAACTGCAAATCCTCCTACAATATTAGTGCACAACAAAATGATGACGGCATTAATAACCAATAAAAACAATCCCAATGTAACCACTGTTACCGGCAATGTCAAAATAACCAATATTGGTTTTATAAAAAGATTCAATAATCCTAAAACCACTGCAACGATAATTGCTGTAGTAAAACTGGCCACATGCACTCCTGTAAGAAAGTTAGCAATTAACAAAACCAAAGCAGCCGTAATAAGAAGTCTAAGTAATAATTTCATATCTTTTTCTTTTTAAATTTTAATAAAAGTAATAATTTTTTTATCAAAAAATTTACTCTTTTAAAAACGCTGTTGTCAATTCAAAAAACATTTTTGGATTTTCAGCATGAAGCCAATGCCCCGCATTTGGAATGGTTTCTAATTTTAAATTTGGAAAATGTTTTTGAATATCTTCAAGATCTGAATCTAAAATATAACCCGATGCTCCGCCGCGAATAAATAATGTCGGCTTATCAAAAACCAAATTATCTGCCAGCGGTTTTCCAATTGCATCCAAATTATTATTAAAAACAGCGAGATTAAATCTAAACGCTAATTGTCCAGGTGCTGCCCAATATAAATTTTTCAACAAGAACTGACGAGTTCCAAAGTCAGGCACATATTGCGCTACTATTTCCTCAACATCATTTCGGCTTGGTTTTACAGAAAAATCAACCGCATTTAACCCCGCCAAAATATCTTGATGGTGCTGTTTATAGAATTTAGGACCAATATCTGCAACAATTAATTTATCTACAATTTCAGGATGTGTTGCCGCAAAAAGCATAGCTGCTTTTCCTCCCATTGAATGCCCGAGAATATCAATTCTAGTCAAATTATTGGCCTGACAATATTCAAACACATCTTGAACCATTGCTTCATAACTCCATTCATCTGAATGAAAACTGCGCCCATGATTTCGTAAATCTAAAATATGAACCTGAAATCCTGCTTCTACATATTGTCCTGCAAGTGTTTTCCAATTGTCAGACATACCAAGAAATCCATGCATGATGATAAAGGGTTTTCCTTCGCCTTCTATTTTTGAGTATAACATTTATTTTTACATTAAATATTTATTTATCCTTTCTAAGAATGTTTTAGGAAACTTATTTCAATTTATTCAAATACATATTTACAACATTATCTAAACCAAGATAAAGTGCTTCTGAAATCAAAGCGTGGCCTATAGAAACCTCTAGTAACCCCGGAATGTTTTGTTTGAAAAACTGAACATTATCTAAACTCAAATCATGTCCGGCATTTATTCCTAAACCTAATTCATTTGCCAATTTTGCAGCTTCAACATAAGGATCTATTCCGTTTTTATTTCCCAAATCATATTGATGTGCAAAAGCCTCAGTGTACAATTCAATTCGATCTGTTCCTGTTTTTTTTGCTCCTTCAATAACCTCCAAAACCGGATCTACAAAAATAGAAGTCCTGATTCCGTTTCGTTGAAACTCTTGAATAACTTCTGTTAAATAAGATTGATTTGCTATTGTATCCCAACCTGCCGAAGAGGTTATCGCACCAATTGCATCTGGAACTAATGTAACTTGATCAGGCTTGCATTCAAGAACTAAATCAATAAAATTATGCTGCGGATTTCCTTCAATATTATATTCTGTAGTAACAATTGCTTTTAAATCACGCGCATCTTGATACCGAATATGTCGTTCGTCTGGACGTGGATGAATCGTGATCCCCTGTCCTCCAAAACGTTGTATATCGACAGCAACTTTTAATAAATCAGGAACATTTCCGCCGCGTGCATTTCTAAGCGTTGCGATTTTATTGATATTTACACTTAACTTTGTCATATAAATAGATAATTAATTCTAGTAACACTATATTTGTTACGACAAAAATACAAAGTAAAACGCAGCAGTTTTTGGTATTTTTTGATTATTTTGCATTAAATATCTCCAATTGATTTATGACAGAAATTACAAACTATATCACCAATGATTTCGGACCAATTGATGGTCAGGAAACTATAGCATCGGTTCAAGACTTTTTTGCCGAGGTAAATTTTTCTCATTTCCCTGTTTTGGAGGAAGGAATTTTCATTGGAAGTATTTCTTCTGATGATGTTGAAACTTTTGATTCAGATAAAAAAATAATTGATTACAAATATACTTTAGAACGTTTTTTTGCTAGAAAATCAATGATTTGGCTGGATGTTCTAGAAGTTTTTGCAAAAAACCACACCAATACAATTCCTGTTCTTGACGAGAACAACTCCTATGTAGGCTATTATGAAATAGAAGACATAATGAAGTTTTTTCAAGAAACTCCTTTTATAAAAGAGCAAGGCGGAATTATTATTGTTCAAAAAGGTCTTTTAGATTATTCGATGAGTGAGGTTACACAAATCGTTGAAAGCAATAACGGAAAAATACTAGGATGCTTTGTCTCTGAAGCTGATTTAGAAAATGTTCAAATTACCATAAAAATAGGATTAGGTGCAATGAATGAAATAATTCAAACTTACAGAAGATATGGTTACAAAATAATCTCAGAACATCAAGAAGACACTTATATCAACAGCTTAAAAGAACGCTCTGATTATTTAGACAAATATCTTAATATTTAAATTAGAAAATTGGTCAATGAGAAAATTAGAAAATGTTCTCATCTAAATAAATTATCAAATTAACACATTTCCTCATTATCTAATTAAGACGAATGAAAATAGCCATTTACGGACAATACTATCAAAACAGCACTGAACCAATTATAAAAGACATTTTCTTGTTTCTTACTTCAAACAATGTCGAAATTGTAATTGAAGAAAACTTCTTGGAAATGCTTTACGAAAAGCAGCTTGTCAAAAAAGAATATTCCACTTTTACATCAAGTACAATTTTAGATGATAGCTTTGAGATGTTGATTAGTATTGGAGGCGACGGAACAATGTTAAGAGCAGCGGCTTTAGTTCGCAATTCAGGTGTTCCGCTTTTAGGTATAAATGCAGGCAGATTAGGTTTTTTGGCGAAAGTTCAAAAAGAAAATATCGACAGCTTACTGCAGTATGTTATCGACCAAAACTACACCACATCTGAACGAACTTTACTTGGTTTAACGTGCGAACCTAAAAACGATGCCTTTGCAGAACTTAATTTCGCAATGAATGAAGTTACCGTAAGCCGAAAAGATACTACTTCGATGATTACTGTAGAAACTCACCTAAACAACGAATACTTAAGTTCGTATTGGGCAGACGGCTTAATCATTTCTACCCCTACCGGTTCTACAGGATATTCATTAAGCTGCGGCGGACCAATTTTAACGCCAGATGTAAAAAGTCTAGTCATTACTCCTATTGCACCGCATAACTTAACCGCAAGACCACTTGTTATACCAGACGACACAGAAATTACATTGCGCGTTTCAGGCAGAGAAGATCAATATTTGGTTTCATTAGACTCTAGAACTTCTTCTGTAAAAAACGAATCAATTTTAAAGATCAAAAAAACTGATTACAAAATAAAAATGGTCGAAATACCAGGCGAAACTTTCTTAAAAACATTAAGAAACAAACTGCTTTGGGGCGAAGACAAGAGAAACTAACCCTATTTCTTACTTAACACTATACGATAATAGAACATTTTCTCGTTCTGCCTGTAGTGAATCATCATTAAATGTCTCAAATTCATATTGTAAATTGAAAAAAAAGCACATTTATGTAAAGGAACGTTGATTCGTATCGATAATTATTATATTTGCACGCAATTCTGAATTAAATGAAGAAAATTTTTAATTTATTGTTATGTTTTTTTCCCTTTATTACACTAAATGCTCAAATCAATGAGATTGGTGTTTTTCTTGGTGGAAGCAACTTTGTAGGCGATGTAGGAAGCACAACTTACATAAATCCAGATAAGCTGGCTTTTGGCGTTTTGTATAAATGGAACAAAAGCCCTCGTCACTCTTATCGAATTTCTTACACGCAATCTACCATTACAGGAAATGATTTAGACTCCGATGAAACAGGAAGAAGCGGAAGAGGATATCGCTTTGAAAATAATGTAAAAGAAATCTCTGCAGGTTTGGAGTTTAATTTTTTTGATTTTAATTTGCATGATTATCACAGAAAAATTACACCTTATATATACTCTGGATTAAGTTTTTTTATTTATGATGGATTGTATCGCTATAAGACAACCCCAAATATTACACAAAGTACAAACTCAAATTCATTTGCAATACCAATGACACTGGGTATAAAATCAAACATAACATCTCGCTTTGTCTTAGCGGCCGAAGTTGGAGCACGATATACATTTACAGATAACATTGATGGCAGCAATCCAAACACCAGCAATGTAAACATTTTAAAATTTGGAAATTTAAACAACAATGATTGGTATGTTTTCTCAGGCTTAACACTAACGTATACCTTTGGACAAAAACCTTGCTATTGCGCACAATAATACAATGAATTTAATAGACTCTATAGATCAATCAAACTTACCAAAACATCTGGCCATTATTATGGACGGAAACGGACGCTGGGCCAAACAACAAGGCTTCCTAAGAGCATTTGGACATGAAAATGGCACAAAATCTGTAAAAAAAACAATTACAACTTGCGCTAAGCTTGGTATCGAGTACTTAACCTTATATGCTTTTTCTACAGAAAACTGGAACCGCCCTAAACTAGAAGTTGAAGCATTAATGAAAATTTTAATCAATTCATTAAAAAAAGAACTAGTTACACTTCAGGAAAACAACATTAGACTTAATGCAATTGGGAATCTTGAAAAATTACCAAAATCTGCACAAAGAGAACTGCTTGATGTAATTGATAAAACCAAAAACAACACTCGTCTTACTCTTACTCTTGCTTTAAGTTACGGATCGAGAGAAGAATTGGTAAATGCCGTTAGAATCATCAGTGATAAAGTTAAAAATAATATAATTTCAATAGACGCTATTGACGATTCAATTATAAATGAGCATCTTTACACGCAAAATTTACCTGATGTAGATTTGTTAATACGAACAAGTGGAGAACATAGAATAAGTAATTTTTTGCTATGGCAGATCGCTTATGCAGAATTGTATTTTACTAATGTCTTGTGGCCAGACTTTAAAGATCAAGATTTATATGAGGCTATTATTAGTTATCAAAAAAGAGAACGTAGATTTGGAAAAACCAGTGAACAAATTAAATAATTTTTTAGTGTTACAAAAAAGAATACAAATAGTCTTTACCCTTTTACTTTTGGGTAGTTTTTCACAAATTAAAGCACAAGAAAGAGTTCCTTTTGATCAAGGAAAAAAGTATATACTGGCCAAAGTTTCTGTAGTTGGTAAGATTAGCTTTAACGAACAAACTGTAGTAACGTTTTCTGGACTTCAAACAGGTCAAGAAATAACTGTACCGGGAGAAGAAATCACGGGCGCAATTAAAAAATTGGGTAAGCTTGGTCTTTTTGACGAAATCGCTTTTTACATTAATAGAGTTCAAAATGACAGTATTTATTTAGATTTAAATATTGTTGAGCTCCCAAAGCTTAATGAAGTTAAAATCACTGGTGTAAAGAAAAGCAAAATCGAAGCTTTAATTAAGGATAACAATTTAACCAAAAACAAAATTGTAAACGAAAACTTAATTACTACCACAAAAAACTACATCGAAAACAAATACAAAAAAGACGGTTTTTACAATACTAAAGTTACCATTACAACAACACCAGATACAATTGCCGGTAATCAGGTTAATATGTTAGTGCGTATAGATAAAGGTGACAAAGTAAAAATCAGCAATATTGATTTCACTGGAAATAAACAACTTACAGAAAGTCAGTTGAGAGCCGCGATGAAAGACACAAAACAGAAAAATGTTTTCCGTGTTTTAAAAGCTTCTAAATTTATTCCCGAAAAATATAAAACCGACTTAGAAAAAGTTATCTCGGCATACAAAGAAAAAGGATATCGTGATGCACGTATTATTTATGACTCTGTTAAATATAACAAAGAGAAAAATATGCTTGGCATTAAAATTAATGTTGAAGAAGGAAACAAATATTACTTTGGAAACATAAAATTCTTAGGAAATACCGTTTACTCAGATCAGCAGTTAAATCGTTATTTAGGAATCAAAAAAGGAGAAGTTTATAACGGTGTAATGCTTGAAAAAAGAATTGCCGATAATACAAAACCTGATGGTGAAGATATTACAAACTTGTACCAAAACAATGGTTATTTATTCTCAAAAATCAATGCTGTAGAGGTAAAAACTGTTAATGACACTATTGATTTTGAAATTAGAATTACCGAAGGTCCAATTGCATATTTCAACAAAATATACGTTACTGGTAACGACAAAACAAATGACCATGTAATTTATCGTGAGTTAAGAACAAAACCAGGAAACAAATACAGCAAAGAAGAACTAGTTAGAACAATTCGTGAAATTGGACAATTAGGATTCTTTGATCCGGAATCTATCAAACCTGAATTTAGAAATGTTGATCCCGGAGCAGGAACAGTTGATATCGAATACCAATTAGTAGAAAAAGGATCTAGCCAGGTTGAACTTCAAGGAGGTTACGGCGGCGGCGGTTTCATTGGAACCTTAGGTTTATCATTCAACAACTTTTCGGCACGTAAATTATTTGACAAAGATGCTTACAAACCGCTACCGATGGGAGACGGACAAAAAGTAGCATTACGTTTACAAGGAAGTACTTATTTCCAGACTTACAGTTTATCATTCTCTGAACCTTGGTTTGGAGGAAAAAAACCTGTACAATTTAGCTCATCTATCTCGTACAGTAAACAGTTTAATAATAATTATGTTACAAGAACTGTTGATAGAAGCCAAAGTTTTAATATTTTTACAGTACAAATTGGTTTAGCAAAACGTCTTACTGTGCCGGATGATTATTTCGTATTATCACAATCTGTAAGTTACCAGCATTATGATTTGAACAATTACTTTACTGGTTTGTTTACCTTTGGTAATGGAGCATCACGAAACTTAGCTTACACTATTGGAATTTCAAGAAGTAATAAAGGGGTTAACCCAATATTCCCAACTTATGGTTCTGAGTTCAGTATCTCGGCTAAAGTAACACCTCCATATTCTTTATTTAACGGAGTAGATTATGGAAATTTAGCTAATGAAAAAGAATACAAAACAAGATATACTGGTACAACAACTATGACAGGAGCTGACGGACAACCGATAAATCCTGGAGATTACACAAAAAGTGAATCTATAAATGGTAGTAATCAAACAGTAAGTGTGGGCTCTGATTATGCAAATGCAGATACAGATCAAGCAAAAGTGGATCAGAAAAAATACAATTGGTTAGAATATTATAAGGTTAAATTTAAAGCAGACTGGTATACTAAGGTATATGGAAAATTAGTTTTAAGAACATTAACAGAATTTGGTTTCTTAGGTGCTTATGATCAATCTAGAGGTGTTGTACCATTTGAACGTTTTTATTTAGGAGGAGACGGAATGGCACAGTATTCTATGGATGGTAGAGAGACTATACAGTTAAGAGGGTATCCAAACAACTCATTGACGCCAATTATTGAAGACAAAACAAGTTCTAGATACGGGCAGCAAATTGGAGCAACTATTTACAACAAATTCTCAATGGAGTTACGTTATCCAATAACACTAAAACCATCTGCATCGATCTATGCCTTGACGTTTCTAGAAGCAGGTTCTTCATATCCAACATTCAGGGATTACAACCCGTTCGATTTATATCGTTCTGCTGGAGCTGGTTTACGTGTATTCATGCCTGCATTTGGATTATTAGGTATCGATTTTGGTTATGGTTTCGATGCTCTGCCAGGATCTGTTACAAACAAAGCAAATGGCTGGGAAACTCACTTTATAATTGGACAACAATTTTAGAAATAATACGTTTGGTTAAAAATCATCGAATAAAGTAATGTTATGAGAAAACAATTTTTATTTATATTTTTAGCCTTGATTGTAGCTAATACAAGTCAGGCTCAAGGCAAGACAACTAGAATTGGTTACATTGATATGGAATATATCTTGGAAAATGTTTCTGATTATAAAGAAGCAAAATCACAATTAGAGTTGAAAGCTCAAAAGTGGAAACAAGAAATAGAAACAAAAAAAACAAACATCAATACGCTTAAGGAAAACCTTAAAGCAGAAAAAGCTTTGTTAACCAAAGAATTAATTGATGAAAAGGAAACTGAAATTAAGTTCTTAGAAAACGAAATGCTGGATTATCAGCAAAAACAATTTGGAGCTGACGGAAATTTAATTCGACAAAAAGCTGCTTTGGCAAAGCCAATTCAAGATCAAGTATTTACTGCCGTTCAAGATATTGCAGAAGCTAAAAATTACGATTTTGTTTTTGATAAATCATCAGATTTGACAATGCTTTTCAGCAACAAAAGATTTGATATCAGCGATCAGGTTATACGTATCTTGAACAGAACTGACAAAAGAGAACAATTGACGAAAAAACAATTGAAAGATCAGGAAGTACAAGAAAGTAAAGAAAATGCCATCGATGAAAATCCTGCAATGGCTGATCGACAAAAAGTTCTAGACGAAAGAAAAGCAGCTAGAGAAAAGCTTATTGAAGACAGAAGACTGGAACAAGAAGCTAAGAAAAAAGAGTATGATGACAGACGAAAAGCGATACTAGAAGAAAGAGAAGCTAAAAAAAATGGCACGGTTTCTGAACCAGCAAAATCAACTCAGGCAGCAAAAACAACCGAAGCAGTTAAAACTGATGGTACGACAGCAAAACCTGCAGCAGCAACTGAAACAACAACAGCTGCACCTGCAGTAGATAAAGCTGCCGAAAGACAAAAACTTTACGAACAGCGTAAAAAAGAATTAGAAGAAAGAAGAAAAAAAATATTAGAAGAAAGAGAAGCGGCGAAAAAAGCAAGAGAGGCCGAAACACAAAAAACTAATACGACCAATAATTAATTAATATTTTAAAAATGATGAAACAAATCAAAACTTTACTAATTGCTGCAATACTAATTTTAGGAGCAAGTAACACAATGAACGCACAGGCGAAGGTTGCCCATGTTGATGTAAGCGACATTATGTCGAAAATGCCTGCTATGCTTGATGCTCAAAATCAACTGCAAAAATTAAGTGGTACGTATGATGCTGAATACAAAAAAATGGTTGATGAATATCAAACTAAAATCAAAAAGTACGAAGCTGAAGCTGCAACTGTAACAGAAGCTGTTAATGGAGATCGTTCTAAAGAAGTTCAAGACATGCAAAAAAGAATTGTTGACTATAGAGACAATGCTCAAAAAGAATTGCAACAAAAAGAAACTGACATCGTAAAACCATTAATGGAAAAAGTAAGAGCTTCTATCCAAAAAATTGGAAAAGCTAAAGGTTTCCAATATGTTTTAGATGGTTCTACTCTTTTATTAGCTGATGGTCCAAACATTACTGCTGATGTAAAAAAAGATTTAGGATTCTAATAAAAATGAATTCTTTAATTAAAAACTGTTCAAATTTTTTAAAAATTTGAACAGTTTTTTTTTACATTTATTTAAAATAAAAAAGACGTATCATTCGCAAATTACAATTAATTTCAACTATCATTTTGTTTCAAAAAATACTAAATTTGCACTATGACAAACGATAATCCTATAGGTGTTTTTGACTCTGGAATTGGGGGAACTTCAATTTGGAGCGCTATTCATGACTTACTTCCAAATGAAAAAACAATTTATCTAGCCGATAGTAAAAATGCTCCGTATGGTCAAAAAACCAAAGAGCAGATTGTTGCCTTAAGTAAAAAAAATGTTGATTTTTTACTGGAAATGAAATGCAAATTAATTGTTGTAGCGTGCAATACGGCGACAACAAATGCTATTCGTGAACTCCGTAATGATTATGACATTCCATTTATTGGAATTGAACCTGCAATAAAACCTGCAGCCAATAACTCTAAAACACAAGTTATTGGTATCCTGGCTACAAAAGGAACATTAAACAGCGAGTTGTTTAATAAGACTGCAGAAATGTTTCAAAATACAACAATTATTGAACAGGTTGGTTATGGACTAGTTCAGTTAATTGAAGATGGAAATTTGTATTCTACTGAAATGACACAGCTTTTAGAATCATACTTACAGCCTATGATAGATGCAAACATTGACTATCTTGTTTTAGGATGCAGTCACTACCCCTATTTAATTCCGCAGATTAAAAAAATACTTCCAGAACATATTCAGATTATAGATTCTGGAGAAGCAGTAGCAAGACAAACTCAAAATATTTTACGCGAAAAAGTTGGTTTTACAACAGCTCAAAAAAGTGAACCTATATTTTACGTTAATTCAAATCCAGTTGTTTTAGACTCCATTTTAGAGCATAAATACAACGTAGTCCAAAAAGATTTTTAATTTTATTCTATTTTTCTCTTAACAAACCAAATACCATCTAAAGATAAGTTTACAGACAATTTATGATAATTTTCTTTAATTAAATTGTTTGAAATACTTCCTTTTTGTCCGTACGAATATGAAATATTTAAAGCGGAAAAAGTATTTTCGATAGGCAGATTAACCCCAACTGAAATTGAAGCATTGTTAATCCTTTTCCCGTCTATTTCGAGATATCCCGTATCAAAATTGACACCCGCAGAATATTTGACCTTGTCCCAATATTTTCTGTAATTTCGTTTTTCGTTGAAATAAGTAAAACCTAACGCAAATCTGTCTTGATTTACATAATCTCCATAGAAATCAGATTGTTTTGTATCATTCCATAGACTTTTTTCATAATCAAAAGTCATATTCAAGACTTTTTTGAATCGTTTACTAATACCAATTCCAATTTCTAAAGGCATATAATAATCGTCTACATCAGAAACTGTTTCAGGTTGAATATCACTCACCACATCATCATTTATCGACTCAACCGACTGTACTTTTGAACCTTTAATTTGTGCTGGTAATTTAACTGTTGCACCAATAGTAAACGTAGAATCAATTTTATACTGAGTACCCAACGTTGCACGAAGTCCATTATAATCTGTTTTTTTATGTATAGTAGTGATTGAATTGAGAATTGTAAAAACCCTGTTATCAACAGTGTTTCCAAACAACAAAGCTGCAGATGCTCCTACTGTAAGTTTTTTACCAAATCGATAGCCATAAGAAAAATCAAAATTATTTAATCCTCCTGAACCTGTTGCTGATAAACTATATGATTCCTGACTATCTGAGATTGGTAAGATAAGATTAGAAATTTTAAATGCCGAGCTAGAATACGGACGTAATGCAACACTAAAACCAGAATTTTTAGTAACTGGAAAAGCAAAAGCAATATGAGAAAATTGAAAATTGTTACGATTCTCCTTTTTTGAATTGTTTTGATAGGTTGTCGCAATAGCTTTTCCGCCAACATCAAACATAAAATGATTTAATGGAAGTGAACCTAATGAAGCTGGATTAAGATTATTAATAAAACTATCTGATGGCAGGGCAATTCCTGCTGATCCAATTGAAGGAAGCAATCCAAAATCAGCATCATACAAACTGCCTACTCCATACAATGAATATGGTGAGCTTGAAATACTTTGAGAAAATGATGCAAACGATATTAAAAGGGTGCAGTAAATAAAAACTATTCTATTTTTCATTTAATAAGAGATGTAATATATTTTTAGTTGAATTTTATTGTTTAAATGCTTTTGATCTCCTAAAACAATTCTATTTACGGTTTTAGAAATACCCGGAAGCGTAAGGATTAAAGAAGATTTAGAATCGGAAGCTCGAAGCATTTCCTTTTGTAAAAAATTACCCAACGGAATAGTATATCCGATGTTTTCATTAAACTCATCGCTTTTCTTATTTAAAATACCATAAACTTGCGCACCTGCAGAATTTAGTAACGAACTGCTTATTCTATTTAAATTGTCGCCTACATATATTTTTAAGGAATCAGCCAGCGGATATTTTTCAGAATAAGAATTATTGACCGGTTTCAAAATCAATTGTGCGTCGACAATCGCGCCATTATCTGAAATATATTTCAACTGTCTTAAGTTTGGAAAATCGATACGACAAGCCACTCCTGTTCCAGACTGAATAAATCCCTGTCCGTTAGTCGCTGTGCTCGAAAGTTTACTGCTCGATATAGGCAGATTTTGAATTAAAGTTCCTGTTTTATCTAATGAAATAGAATTAAACTGCTTCGTGGCATCTAAAATGGAAAAATCGATCACAAAAGGAACCTCATCAACGCCCGCTTGATATTTGGAGTAATACATACGCACTAAACTCTTAGAAGTATTAAATCCAATAACACTTGACGAATTAGATGATGATGGTACAATTACAAGCCCTTTTAGATACTCTGTAAAAGTGTCAAAATCTGTAATATCTCTTTTCTTTATTTTTTGAAAAAGAGCTTCTCCAAATGCATTACTCATTTTTATATTAATCGAATCTTTTCCAACTGGGCGCGGCTTGTATGAAAATGTTCCCAAACTTTCCTCATCATAACTCAAACTCGAATTATTATAAAAACTCCCAGAATCAGTATTTGGTTTTACTTTTTGCGTTAAGCGATGAATATTAAATGTTTGAATTTTCGTTGTATCACCATAAAAATAGTTATCATACTTTAACACCATAGAAATGGAATCAAAAACGTAATTAACATTCTCGGTATCGGAACCTTCATTATTTAAAGCATAATTACTTGATGACAACTGAAAATAACTACTCGATTTTACCTTCCCAAAAATAGGATCATCGTAATTTCCAACCAAGATTCGGCTTTGGTTTGAAGTCACCAGCGAATCAAAATTTATGGTAGACATTTCAACCGTTACCGTATCAATCATAACAACCTTATTGTTCAAAGCCAAATAATCTGATCCAACTACAAACTCTCCCGCATCAGTATCTGTTCCGCATGAAAACAATGTAAAAGCAATAAACAACACAAACAATAACTTACGCATAATCAATTTTTTGCACAAATATATAATGGTGGGGTTTAGACGGCATCATAACATATACAGTCGTACATTTTTATTCTATAAAAGGCAAAAAAGCATCTATAATAGATAAAGTACTGTCAATAACTCATTCGCCTTTAAAAAGCCTGATTTAGTCTATCAAAATGGGCAATACATATATCTTCTTTTTTTTAAATCCTTCTCCAACCTACTTTTGAGCCAATAAATAAATTTTAATACACTATGAATAATTTTAAAAAAGGAATATTATTCGCTTCATTACTTTCTAGTCTCTTCTTTATAAGCTGCAGCAATGACAACGAGGATGATGAATTAATGGGAAACTGGGTAAAGAAATCGGCTTTTGATGGGCCGGCAAGGTCTAGCGCCACAAGTTTTGTAATTGGTGATTATGCTTATGTTGCCGCTGGTTATACCGGTGATGTATACTTGAAAGATTTATGGGCTTACAACTCAAATGGAGACTATTGGGAGCAAAAAGCAGACTTTATTGGTGTAGGAAGAAGCTCTGCGTCTAGCTTTGCATTAAACAATAAAGGCTATATTGGACTTGGTTATGACGGAACTAATAAACTGAAGGATTTTTATCAATACGATCCTTCCAACAACAGCTGGAATCAAAAAACAGATTTTGCTGGAACAGCTCGTTATGCTGCTGTAGGTTTTCAGGCTGGAGGAAAAGCTTATTTTGGAACGGGTTATGATGGAAATTATCTAAAAGATTTCTATCAATATGATGATCAAGCAAACAGCTGGACACTTGTAAACGGTTTTAGCGGTAATAAAAGACGCAATGCAACTGTATTTGTAATTGCTGATAAAGCGTATCTGGCAACAGGGATTAATAATAGTGTTTATCAGGGAGATTTTTGGGAATTTGACCCTGCAACTGATACTTGGACAAGAAAAAGAGATATTGATAAAAATACCACTGATGATTATTCGTATAATGACGAATATGCAATTGTACGTGCCAATGCATCAAGTTTTAGCATGAATGGACTAGGATATGTAGTTGGAGGTGAAAACATAAAAACAATTTGGGAGTACAACCCAACTACTGATCTTTGGGTTGAAAGAACTCCGCTTGAAGGCGCAACAAGAACTGATGCTGTAGGTTTTGCTATAAATAATCGCGGTTTTTATATGCTAGGAAGAATTGGCTCTTCATACTTTGATGATGCTTGGGAATTTAAACCTTTGGAGGAACAAAATGACAATGATAATTAATACTAAACGATTCTTCTGGAGGAACATCCAGAAGAATTTATTGCTTTTGTGTCTTGTTTTACAAATAGTTTCTTGCGGGAAAAAAGAGATTTATAGAACAGAGACATTTCAAACAAAATCTGGCTGGGGATACTCGATTTTGTATAAAGATAAAATCATTATCAAACAATCGATTATACCAGTAATAAGTGACAACAAAAGTTTTTCGACTCAAGAAGATGCATTAAAAACTGCTTATTTAGTAGTTGAAAAACTCAGCCAAAACTTATCACCAACAGTAACTAAAAATGAATTAATTTTATTAAAAATAAAATTATAAATGAAAATCGGAGCCATCAAAAATACTAACTCAAACAAAATTCTATTTCATTGTATTATATGGGTTTTCTTCATTCTGACTTCTTTAATTCAGTTTTACGAAAGTCCGTTTAGGATCAATAATGATTTTTATGTTCAGTGGGCATCAGGAATAATGTTGTTTTACCTCAACTATTATTACATGGTTCCGTCTCTTCTTTTACAAAAAAAGTATTGGCAGTATTTTCTGTTTGCATTTATAATTATTGCAGTTTTTATGATCATCAGAATTAATTATTTTATTCCTGAATTCAGACATTTACCTCCCTCAAATATTGCTCGTCCTCATTTCATGCCAAATGAAACTATTCTTTATCGAAAAACTGACAACTTAAAAATCGAAATGAAACGTCCGCTTTTCTTTAAAATCGGCCCTTCGTTTTTCTATATTTTGATCCTCACTATAAGCGCTATTATTAGAACTTTGACAGAATTTTACAGTAACGAACAGAATAAACTAATTGCCGAAACCCATAGAACAAATACGGAACTGACTTACTTGCGCAAACAAACCAATCCGCATTTTTTGTTTAATTCTCTAAACAGTATTTATTCTCTAGCACATAAAAAATCTGATTTGGTCCCTGATGCCATCGTGACATTATCTGAGTTAATGCGTTACATGCTGTACGAAACAGATAATAAAACGGTGGCTTTAGAAAAGGAAATAAATTATATTCAGAATTACATTGAACTGCAAAAACTAAGACTTAATAACATTGAAGATATTGTAATTAATGTTCATGGCGACACTAAAAACAAGTTTATCGAACCTTTACTGCTGATATCGTTTGTTGAGAATGCCTTTAAGTACGGAACAGATTATAAAGGTGCAGCACATATCAAAATTAAAATTTTCATCTCAGAAAACAATCTTGATTTTTGGATTGAAAATACAATTGAAAATTATATAAAAGACCCTGAAAATTCAGGGATTGGACTAGTAAATATTCAAAACAGACTGGATTTACTTTACCCAAATGCTCATGAACTAACTATAAACCAAGACAGCCAATTTTACCGCGTGCATTTAAATCTAAAATTAGATGAAATTAAAACTACTGTAAATTAAACATTGAAATTATGGACAGAAAAAAATTCATCCGAAATGGTCTTTTGGGCATCACAGCTTTGGCTGGTGCTTCAAAAATATTAGAATCGTGCTCTAAAAGTGATAATGATGATTCTGGCACAGACTTATCTGGTGACGGAAGCTGCACAGTTTCACCATCTGAAACTAAAGGTCCTTTTCCTATCAAAACACCAAGTCAGTTAGTTTTAGAAAATATAAAATCGGACCGAGTTGGAGTTGCTTTATTAATCAATTTAATTATTGAAAATAAAAACAATAACTGCCTGCCTCTGTCGAATGTTTTAGTTGATGTATGGCATTGCGACAAAGATGGCAATTATTCTGAATACGGCGGAACTCAAATGCAGCAGACAGATTATACTTCTGTTCATTTTTTAAGAGGAAGACAAACAACAAATGCCAAAGGAGAAGTTTCTTTTATTTCTATTTATCCTGGCTGGTACCAAGGCAGAGCTCCGCATGTACATGTTGAAGTTTTGTCAAGCAGCGGATCTTCATTATTAGTTACTCAAATTGCTTTTCCTGAAAGCACTTCGAGTACTGTTTACTCAAGTACTAATTATGCCGCTCACGGACAAGCTGATACTTCTAATACTAGAGATAATGTTTTTGCAGATAGTCTTGCCAGCGAACTGGCAGTTTTAACAGGTAATTTGACTGATGGTTATACTTTGACCAAAACAATTACTGTAAACGGATAATTGAC
This sequence comes from Flavobacterium sp. FlaQc-28, assembly GCF_044007415.1. Classification (NCBI taxonomy): domain Bacteria; kingdom Pseudomonadati; phylum Bacteroidota; class Flavobacteriia; order Flavobacteriales; family Flavobacteriaceae; genus Flavobacterium; species Flavobacterium sp. FlaQc-28. Next base: position 40,399 of record NZ_JBIPCM010000010.1, on the reverse strand, counting down.
ATCAAAATCAGTATTTTATGATAATTTTAAAACTTAATTTACTGGTTTAAAACTACTTTTGAACTCCAAACTGAATAAATTTAAACTCCCGCAGATGAAATGTGTAATTATAGATGACGAGCCATTAGCTGTTGAATTATTGGAAGATTTTGTACAAAAAGTCGATTCGCTTGAATTGATTAGTACTTTTAACAATGCTATTGATGCCGTTTCATTTATCAATCAAAATAATGTTGATTTAATTTTTTTAGACATTCAAATGCCGCATTTTTCTGGGATAGACTTTTTAAATACGATCGAGAAAAAACCACTTGTAATTTTTACAACTGCTTATTCTGATTATGCTGTCGAAGGATTTAATCTTGGTGCTGTCGATTATTTAGTAAAACCAATTCCTTTTCATCGTTTTCTAAAATCGGTAGTTCGCGCACAGCAAATTGTTAATCCTGCGGCAGCTGTTTCTTCAATTTCAGAAAACACTCTTACTCCAGAACTAGAACAGGATTTTATGTTTGTAAGAGCTGAATACGAAAATGTTAAAATGAATTTTGCCGATATCTTATTCATCGAAGGTTTAAAGGATTATGTAAAAATATATACGACCGATAATAAATATACACTAACATTAATCAGCTTAATAAAACTTGAAAACTTACTTTCAAGCAAAGGGTTCTCCAGAATTCACAGATCCTATATCATCAATATAAAACATGTGAAATCGATACAAAAAAATAAGGTTTTGATTAGCGATAAACGAATTCCTATAAGTGAAAGCTACAAAAATGCTTTCTTTGAGAAAATTAATTTATAAACTATTTAAATCCCAAAAAAAGAAAATTCCAAATTCCAAGGCTGGGCTCTTTTGGAATTTGGAATTTTCTTTTTTTAAACTTTATATACTACTCTTCGTTTTTAAACCATCCAGAATACATTACATAATTGTTTGAAATACGTTCGATTTCACCTGCAAAATCAGACTGATCAATATCTTTTACTTTCTTCGCAGGAACACCCGCAAAAATAGTTCCCGAAGGAACAACGGTATTTTGTGTTAAAACTGCTCCAGCGGCAACAATCGAGTTACTTTCTACAATGCAGTTATCCATTACAATTGCTCCCATGCCAATTAATACATTATCCTGTATGGTGCAGCCGTGAACAATAGCATTATGCCCTATAGAAACATTATTCCCAATAATTGTTGGATGTTTTTGATAGGTGCAGTGAATTATTGCACCATCTTGAATGTTTACTTTATTTCCAATTTTTATAAAATGAACATCTCCTCTAATAACGGCGTTGAACCAAACACTGCAAGAGTCACCAAATGTAACATCTCCAACAATTGTAGCATTTTCGGCAACATAGCAATCTTCTGGAATCAAAGGCGATTTCCCATTTACAGATTTAATAAGCATGATATTTTTTTAATTAATTGCAGGACAGTTACAATCGTAACGCTCCTTTTTACAAAATAAATTAATTCCTAAAGTTATTTGATGATATCCTCCAGTATCAAATTTTACATCACCCATAACTTGAGAATAGGTATAAGCAAACATAAAATTTTTATAGTTTACTCCAATAATAGGAGTGAAATATTGTAGTTTTTGAGATGAAACACCACCTCCAGAAGTAAATTGCGCACCATCAAAACTTCTTCTATAAGACAAAGCCGCCCATAGACTTCCAAAATCCATATTTTTGTAAGCTTTCATGTTTAAATCGATTGACTTTTCTTTCGTTTGATCAAACAATTGAAATAAAATTGAAGGCTCCCAAGTAATCTTTTCTCTTTTACCAAATACATATCCAGCACTTAAAAGAAACTTTCGCAAATTATTACTTTCGTAATCTGTATATAACTCTCGTCGTGTTTCAAGCAGCCCCTGAATTGTAGCGTGCGCATAAAAATCAAGAAAATTATACGAAGCACCTATGTCTACATTAAAATAAGAGTCTTTTTGAATTGAACCAAAAACAATAGGATCAAAAGTTCCTCCAAACTTAGTTTCATCTAACTGGCTTTGAATCAATCCACCGCTGATACCAAATGAAAGCTGATTTAAGTCGATTTCATCTCTCGAAAACATAAGGTGATGTGCATATGTAACTTTTACACCTTTTTGAGAATGATACCCGTTTTTATCATTAAAAACAATAATACCTGCTCCTGATCGCTCACCTACTCTGCCATTAAAACTTAAAGTTTGAAGCGAAGGCGCATCTTCTTGACCAAACCATTGTTTCCTAGCTGTCAATCTAATTTTTGCGCAATTTGCAGCTCCTGCCATTGATGGATGAATCAAGTAATAATTATCTGATAAATAATCTGAATAAACCGGAATTCCTTCTTGCGAATAAGAAAAAAAAGTGGTGATTAAAAAAACAAATAAAAACCTGATTCTTAACATCATAATAACCGATGAGTTTACAAATATTTTATACTCTTAATAATTAAGTACGAATTTCTTGAAAAGAGTCATAATTATTTTATTAAAAAATCAAATATAGGTATTAGTAGAAAATAACTTTAGTAAATTTGCAAAAAATTACTACCATGACAAAAATCACTATAAAAGAAACACAAAATCCTACTATATTAAAGTTCGAATTTGAAGACTTCATTACTCAAAATCAAAACTTTGAGTTCAAAAACATCGATGAAGCACAAGCTTCTCCTTTAGCACAGCAATTGTTTTATTTACCATTTGTAAAAACGGTTTATATCTCAGGAAATTTTATTGCTATCGAAAGATACAGTATTGTTGAATGGGATGACGTAAAAGATGCTGTTGCAGAACAAATCGCAGCATTTGTAGACAAAGGCGGTGTTATTATAACAATCGATGAAACTAAGACAAAAAAACAGCCTATTACGGTTTACGGAGAAACAACTCCAAATCCAGCAGCTTTAAAATTTGTGGTAAGCAGAATGCTGACTAGAAATGCAATTGAGTATAAAAACATCGATCAAACGGCTTCGTCTCCGTTAGCACAGGAACTATTTAAGTTTCCTTACGTAAAAGAAGTTTTTATTGATGAGAACTATATTTCTGTTACTAAATATGAAATCAACGACTGGGCAGAAATCACTTTGGAATTAAGAACTTTTATTAAACAATTTATTGAGAATGGCGGAACCGTTTTAGATGAAAGTTTGATCCAGACAGCTACCAAAAACGACGTTACTAAAGATGAGGCGTTTGACAAACTAGATGTTACTTCACAGCAGATTATTAATATTCTTGAAGAATACGTAAAACCTGCAGTTGCTGCAGATGGTGGAAATATCGCTTTTGATTCTTATAATGAAGATGATAAAACGGTAAAAGTGATTTTACAAGGAGCTTGCAGCGGATGCCCGTCATCTACTTTTACTTTAAAAAGTGGTATAGAAAATATGCTGAAAAGTATGCTTAATGATGAAGCCATTAAAGTTGAAGCAGTAAACGCATAACAATAGTTTTGCTTTAAATAAAGAAAAGCGTTCGATAATCTCGGACGCTTTTTTTATATCTCATTGTTTTTCAACAAATTATTAAGCAATCAGATTACTATTTCACGAAAAATTCGTTAATATTGTATTATAAACCAATCAATTAGAAAATTATGGGATTAAATTCATTCTTTAAAAATTTATTTGGCACGGCCAAAGAAACTGTGGTTGATCTGGCTGACCAAGCCGAAAATACTTTTGAACAAGCTAAAGAAGCCGCTGCTCCTTATATTGATAAGGCAGAAACCTTTGCCGATGAAACTATTTCTAAAGTCAAAGAAGCTTCTGAACCTATAATCGCAAATGCCTCTGATTATGCACATCAGGCAAAAGACATTGTAAGTGAGTATGCCGATAAAGCATCTGATGCTTTAGACAATGTGGTTGAGTCTGTAAAAGAAAAAACGAACGAGTTTACCAACAATACTAAAACAATTGCATCAGAAACCGTTGCCGATGCAAGCGAAGCCAGCGCTGCAGAAATAGACAAAATTTCTGATAAAACGGACAAAGATTAAGAATGCATCGCTTTTCTATAAAAAGAAATATTTTTATATTTGCACCACTAATACACCTTCTCTGAGAGAAGGTTTTTTTATTCAAAAAAAGATGAACATGAGTCCAGAACAACTGAGTAATTACGCAGCAAAATTTATTGACATTCTAATCGATTATTCTCCAAAGCTAATCTCAGCCTTTTTAATTTTATTTGTAGGTTTATATGCAATACGATTAATAAATAGAGTTATTCGAAAAATAATGGTTAAGAGAAATCTTGATCCTACTTTAACTAAATTTCTTGCCGACATTTTGTTGTGGGCACTTAGAATTTTATTATTTGTTACTTTTATTTCAAAACTAGGAATTGAAACTTCTTCATTTGTAGCTATTTTAGGAGCTATGGGTCTTGCTGTTGGTTTATCATTGCAAGGATCTCTTTCTAATTTTGCAGGCGGTATGCTGATTATTGTTTTCAAACCTTTTAAAGTAAGCGATACTATCGAAGCTCAAGGAGTTATTGCAACTGTTTTAGAAATTCAGATTTTTGTTACCAAAATGCTTACAGGAAATAACCAAACGGTTTTTGTTCCAAATGGGGCGCTATCAAACGGAACAATTATCAACTACTCAATGCAGGGAGAAAGAAGAGCCGATTTGACATTTTCAGTTTCGTATGATTCTGACATTAAAAAAACAAAAGATATCCTTTTAGATGTTTTAAACAAAAATCCAAATGTACTTAAAACGCCGGCTCCAGAAGTTTTTGTAAAAAATCTGTCAGCCAGCTCTGTTGATTTTGCAGTACGTCCATGGGCAAAAAATGCTAATTATGGTACTGTTTTTTCTGAAACATTAGAGAATTGCAAAACAGCTCTAGATGAAGCAGGAATTTCTATCCAGCCATATACAATTCAAAAATAAAATAAGTGTTATTTTTTTGATGGCAGTGTCATCATAAAATCTTTTAGATAATACGGTTCAAAATAAGCGACATCAACAATGTCGCTTTTTTGATATTTATCATAACTGATTTTACTCATTTCTCTAGCTGACGGATATTTAATTTCTTCTAAAAAGATAAAATTTTCTTTTGTTAAAACAGCTTTGCATTTATCAGCACAATCTCCAACAAAATAAATAGTATCTGTATATTCTGCAAAAGAATCCTCGTTTATAATCTCTGCTTGAATTGGTCTTTCTATTTCAATTTTGGCATTAAAAACAGCGCTGTAGACTTCCATTCTTCTGGCATCAAGCATTGGGATAATTTTTCCCTCAGAAATAGAAACCTGCGAAGCTAAAGTTTGCAAAGTATCAACAGCAATTAGCGGAATATTTAATGCAAAACACAATCCTTTTGCTGCCGAAACTCCAATTCTTAAGCCCGTATAAGATCCTGGCCCTTGACTTACTGCAACTGCATTTAAATCTTGAACTGAAACTCCAGATTCAGCAATAACCTCTTCAATGAAAACGTGCAGTTTTTCAGCGTGTGAGTATCCTTCTTCAGCGATCTCTTTACATAAAATAGTCTCCCCATTTTTTGCAATGGATACTGAACAATTTTTGGTTGCTGTTTCGATATTGAGAATAAAAGACAATGTGTATAATTTTATAATGTTATTAAAATTTTCTAATAAAATAGCTTGAAATTCCGCCAATTAAAAGCATAAAGACAAAAAACAAAAAGTATGCTACAATAAGATTAATAGTGATAAACCCCAAATAAAGAGCAATTTTTTTTAAAGATGAAAAATACACATATTCTTCATTATAGTATGCACTCTGATAGATTCTAAAGTGTATAATTATAAGAAACAAAACTGCAACAATAAATCCCCCTCCTAATCCATAAAGCATTTCTTCAGAAAAACCACCGTGCAGTGCAATCATCATCTCATAAATGCTTTACTTCTTTGGAGCATCCGCTTTTTTAAGCTTCACTTTATCTCCAGAATTTAAATCTTTAGAGACTGTTGTATAAGGACCTGTAATTACAACATCCCCTGTTTTTAAACCAGACATTACTTCGATATTGGTATCATCTTGAATTCCAGTTTTAATGATTCTGATTTTTGCTTTATCTCCTACTTTTACAAAAACACACTCAAACTTTTTATCGCTTTTTGGAGTTGCTTTTTTGTCTTCATTTGGATCTTCAACTTTAAAGTCTTTTACGGCAGTAGTATCTGATTTTACAACTACAGAACTAATTGGCACTGCTAAAACATTAGTTTTAGTTGTAGTAATAATATCAACTGTAGCAGTCATTCCAGGTCTAAAAGGAGAATATGTACTAGGTTTTCCTTCTAATAAATCTTGGTAAGATTCTTTTAAAATACGAACTTTAACTTTAAAATTCGTTACTTGATCTGATGTTAAAGTTGTACTCGCTGAGTTTGAAATACTGGTTACAGTACCTTTAAATTTCTTTTTTAAGTAAGCATCTACTTCAACATTAGCTTCGTCTCCAATTTTTACTTTTACAATATCATTTTCGTTTACATCAACTTCAACTTCCATATTGTTTAGGTTTGCCACCCTCAAAAGCTCTGTACCAGCCATTTGTTGTGTTCCTAAAACACGTTCTCCTAACTCAACATTTAAAACTGAAATTGTTCCGTCTGCGGGAGCGTAAATTGTTGTACGTCCCAAGTTATCACGTGCTTCTGTTACCGATGCTGATGCACTTTGAACATTATAATAAGCATTTTGCTTTGTCGCTTTTGCTACTTCATAGGTTGAAATGGCTTTGTCCCAATCTGATTTTGAAATTACACCTTTATCGTACAACGTTTTATTACGTTCGTAACTTGCTTTGGCTTCTTTAAAACTTGCTTCAGATTGCGTTAAACCTGCTTTTGTTCCAGATAAATTGGCAACTGAACGCTCTAAACCAGAAGTATACAAATCAGGATTTATCTTAACTAGTAAATCTCCTTTTTTTACAACTTGACCTTCTTTTACATTTAAAGCAATAATTTCACCTGAAACCATTGATGATAATTTTACTTCTATTTCAGGCTGAATTTTACCAGTTGCTGAAACTGTTTCAACAATTGTTGATGATGCTACTTTAGAAATTTCAACTTCTTTTCCTTCATCTTTACTTCCTATTACTCCTGCTTTGGAAAGACCAACTAATGCGAAGATAAGTACTACAGCTCCGCCGAGTAAGAAGTAAATTGTTTTTTTTGACATAATAAATTATTTTGAAATAATTGGAACAATTGGAATTCCGAAATAGAATTCGATTATTTTAATCTTAAACATATAATCATATTTCGATCTAATAACATTTGACTGTGCATTTGTCAACAAAGTTTGTGCTTGTGTAAAATCGAATGAATTCATTAAACCAACATCATACTTTTCTTTAGCATAATTATATGCCTGCTGTCTCGCTTCTAACGTTACTACTGTTGACTCATAAGTATTTAAAGCTCCTTTTGCATCTGTAAAAGCAGTATAAACGTTACGTTGCAAATCTAAACTTTTTTGCTCTAAATCTATTTTAGATTTCTCTAAAGTTACTTTGTTTCTTTCAACATTATTTCTAGTAGCGAAACCATTAAATATAGGAACATTCAATTGAAAACCAAAGTTATGTCCTTTATTCTTACTAAACTGATCAAAAATAGGATCAGGTCCAACTGTATAAGGTTTATCATTTGCATCTAGTTTAATCTGATCGCTGTAACTTGCTCTCGTATTAAACCCATAAAAGCCGGTAAGTGTAGGCTGATAAGCTCCTTTTGCAATTGCAACATTTTTCTCAGCAATTTCAAGATTAGTTTGAGCCAATTTTAACTCTGTTCTAGTCTCTTTTGCTTTATTGTAAATATCAATAGGATTTTGCGCCATGATGTTATTTTCATCTTTTGCATTCGTGTCATCAACAACATCAAAATCTGTAAATTCTTTAAGCTGCAAAAGCTGCGCTAAACTTAGTTTTGAGATCAGTAAATTATTCTCTGAAACGGTTATATTTTGCTGATCGGTAGCAACTGTAGCTTTTAAATCGTATAAATCGCCACGCGGAATTGTTCCTGCATTTACCATTTCTTCAGAACGTTTTAAACGCTTTTCATCAATAATAAGCTGCTCTTTTTTTATTTTCAAATCTTCTTTATTCGATAAAATTTGAAGAAAAGCATTTGCCACATTAAGTGAAATATCTTCCTGCATTTTTAACAATTGATATTTTGAAGCTACAATCGATAATTTAGCTTTTCGATATGCGTTTTGATTTTGCAGACCTTTGTAAATATCAACCCCAGCATTAAGTCCTACAGAAGAATATTGCGTAGTTTGATTACGCAAAAGTCCCGTTGTAACATCCTGATTCAAACCAATATTCCAAGAATGCGAAGCATTTCCGCTTACTGATGGTAAGTAGTTGCCAAATGCTCCTTTTTTGTCAATATCAGCTGTTTTAACATCTAGTTCTGTTTGCTTTATAGTTATATTATTATCTAATGCATATCGTACACATTCCTCTAGTGTCCATTGTTTTGTTTGAGCATGCCCTGATAATCCTAAACCGAACAACATGGCGAAAACAAGACTATTATATTTATTTATTTTCATATATTTTGAGTGAAAGTACAGCAGCCAAGCTGCACAAATTTAACATTTTTTAAAACCAAAAAACTTCTTACAATTTCAATCTATTTTTTCTCGCCTTCGTTGATTAAACCTTGGTTCCAGATTTTAATATTATCAGTGTTTTTAATACCACTTTTAACCTGAACATAAATTCCATCGCTTACTCCCAAAACTAAATCTCTTCTTTCGAATTTCTTAGGAGCTGTTTCGACTTCAACATATGGTTTTTGTGTTTTTTTGTCAAACTGAACCAATGACTCTTTTATAGCCATTACTTTATCTGCTTTTTCAAGAATAATAGAGGCATTTGCACTTAAACCAGCTCTAATGAAAGTACCATCATTATTTTCTAATTTGGCTTTAATTTCAAACTGAATTGCTCCATTTTCTGTTACACCTTTTGGCGCTATATCAGTAAGTACGGCTTCAAATTTTTTGTTTTCGATTGCTCCAACTGTAATTTCGATAGGCATTTTCTCTTTAATTTTACCTACTTCAGATTCATCAATTTTTCCAATAAAAATCATTCTTCCAACATCGGCAACGCTGGCAATAGTAGTACCTTCGTTAAAGTTATTACTTTCAATAACCTGATTTCCTACTTTTACCGGAACTGCTAAAACCATTCCGTTTACAGTTGAACGAATTAAGGTATTTGCATAGTTTCCTAATGATGTTGTTGTTCCTGTTTTAACAATATCTAAGCTTTGTTTTGCAGCTAAATAATTTTGCTTCGCTTGTTTGTAAGCTAATTGTGCTGCATCAAAATCATTAGCAGAAATTACATCTTTATCAAAAAGTGTTTTTTGTCTTTGATAAATTTTCTCTTGATTATCTAATGCAATTTTTGCTGTTTGCACTTGATTTTGAGTACTGCTTACATTAGATACATTGGCAACGACTCTAATTTTTGCAATCATGTCGCCTGCCTTGATTTTTTCTCCTGCTTTGATATAAACTTCTTCAATAATCCCTGAAATGTTTGGTTTGATTAAGACTTCTTCATCAGGTTGAATATTCCCAGTCGCAATTGTATTTTTTACAATTGTTTTAATTTCTGCTTTCTCAGTTTTAAATACTATAGGCGGCTCTTGATTCTTTGCGTACAAATAGTAAAGTGCGCCAAAAAAAACTACGGCAATTAAAATTAAAATGGTTACAGTAAATCCTTTTTTCATTTTGTTTTTGGTTTAATCGATTATTTTTGATTGATAATTTTATTCTGTTCGTAAAGCATCTACCGGCTTAACATTAATGGCAGTTTGTGCAGGAATAAAACCTGCCAGCAAACCAGATCCTACTAGTATAAGTAAGGCAACAAATACAACTCCTAAATCCACACTTGGATTTGCAAACATAGTATTACTGCCGGGAGGCATCGAGTCTAAAACCATATTTAAAATCGCAATAATTCCTGTTGCGACGGCTATTCCTAACATACCTGAAATAATAGTTAAAAATATAGATTCAGCTAAAATTTGTCCGCGAATAGCGGCAGGTGTTGCACCCAGCGCTCTTCTAATTCCAATTTCTTTGGTTCGTTCTTTAACCACGATAAGCATAATATTTGAAATTCCGATAACACCAGAAATCAAAACCAGAGTTCCAACAAAATAGGCAATGATTTTCAAAATGTTAAACAAACTTTGTACTTTATTAAATTGCTCATACAAATCAAAATTCCCCACTGCTCTGTCATCAGTTGGATTTACAGAATGAAGCGCTTTAATTAATTCTAGAATTTTTGGTTTTAATGACGTAATCGAAGTTTCATCTTTTGCAGTAATAGCCATCCAGCCCACTTTATCTCCAAAATTAAAAGCCTGCTGAAAAGTAGTAAAAGGAATAAAGATATTCTTTTGCTCCTGCTCTGCATTTCCTCCTTGCTGTTTAGAATTGTAAACGCCAACAACCATAAAGTTTATGCCGTTAATTTTTACATAGGTTCCAATGCATTCCTCTTCTTTGCCATAAAGTTCGCTGATAACTCCTTTACCAATTACCGCAACTTTTCTTCTTTCCTGAATATCCTGCTGATTTACAAATCTACCTTTTATAATATCCATCGGCTGCTGTTTAATCAGCTCTGGATAATCACCATATACAGTAAATGCCGACGTCTTAGTACCACGAACCACATTATTTGTTCCGTTAAAGTCTCCTAACTGATTTCTTGGCGAAACATATAATAAATCTGGCAATGCCGCTTTTAAGGCTGCAACATCACTATTTCTAAAGTCATAACGACGTATTTTCGGAAGTCCTTTATAGGCTTTTGAAGTCGTCTGACTCCACATAAACATGGTATTAGTGGCAATTCCGTCAAATCCTTTTTTAATTCCGTTTTCCAAGCCATTACCTGCAGCAAGTAGAATTACTAGAATAAAAATTCCCCAAAAAACACCAAAAGCCGTCAGAATCGTTCTGAAAGGATTCGCCGTTAAGGCCTGTAAAATCTCGTCCCAATTATCTTTCTTAAACATAATTATTCGTCTCTAAGTGCTACAATAGGTTTAATTTTAGCTGCTCTGTATGCTGGAAAAAATCCAGCAAGCGCTCCCGCAAATACAAGCAGAGCAAGTGTTGTTAATGCCACACTGAAATCTACCTCAGGATTCTGAAAATATTCACTCTGAACCATCGGTCCAACAAATTCTAACAATAACAAACTCGCAAGCAAACCTACAAAACCAGCAATTGTGGTAATAAATATTGACTCGTGAAGAATCATCGTAATAATAGAAAACGGAGATGCTCCTAAGGCTTTTCTAATTCCAATTTCTTTTGTTCTTTCTTTTACAATAATCAGCATAATATTACTAACACCAACAACTCCAGCAATAATAGTACAGATACCAACCCACCAAAAAAACAATCTAATGTATAAATTTAAATCATAAAACTGCTTTGCATCTTTAACCGAATTGTAAACTCCTACTCCACCATCATCATCTGGAGCAACTATATTTTTACTCTTCAATAAATCTTTAAGATCCTGAGTAAATTTTTCAGATTGCGCCAAAGCTTCATCATAATCATTTGTCTTTTTTAAAGTAAAAAACAAATTGCTGATTTTATCTCCGGCCCCAAAGGTTCTTTGTACAGTACTCAATGGCAGATATGCTCTCGTTTCTTCTCTTTCTCCTCCCGGATCACTAAAAATTCCAACTACTTTAAAATTAATTTTATTAATTGAAATTTCTTTCCCAAGAGCTTCTTTGTCTTTAAACAAATCCGTTTTTAATTTCATTCCGATGACAGCAACTTTTTCATTATTCTGTAAATCTTTAGCATTTACATATCGTCCCTGAACTATCGTAAGGTTTTCAACATCGCCATAATCTGGATCAACCCCTCTGTACTGATAATTCCCTGATTCCTTTCCGTATGCAAAAGGCGCTCCCCAATAATTCTGTGTTGAAGCTCTCAAATCTAGTTTATCTTCAAACTTTTGAACCGCTTGATTAAAATCACTGTTTCGATACTGAATTCGTCTTCCCGGATTAAGCCCTTTATACTCCTTTGTTGTTGTACCAGACCAAACCTCAATAAGACCAGCGGCATCACGTTCAAATTGTTTTTCAATACCATTTTGAAGACCTTTACCAGCTCCTAGTAAAATCACCAAAATAAAAATTCCCGAAGCAACTGAAACTCCAGTTAAGAAGGTTCGCAGTCGATTCTTAGAAATTGCCTCAAATATTTCTTGCCAACGCTCAATATTAAACATAAGATGAAGCTCTAACTTGTTCTACTAATTTATCATCGATAATTAATCCATCTTTCAGGACAACATTTCTTTTGCACATTGCGGCAATATCTGGTTCATGCGTAACGATCAAAATAGTCTTTCCTTCGTCGTTAATTCCCTGAATAAGTTCCATAACTTCGTATGAAGTCTTAGTATCCAATGCACCTGTTGGTTCGTCAGCCAATAAAACTTTAGGATTTGATGCCAATGCTCTCGCAATTGCAACACGTTGTTTTTGACCTCCTGAAAGCTCATTAGGCAAATGATGTGAATGTGAACCCAAACCTACTTTTTCAAGATACTTTAAAGCAATATCATAACGCTCTTTTCTTTTTATTCCTTGGTAGTATAAAGGCATTGCAACATTATCAAGAGCTGATTTGTAGTTTATCAAATTAAAGGATTGAAATACAAAACCCAAAAACTTATTTCGATATTTTGAAGCTAAAGTTTCATTTAACTTCTTAATTGGGGTTTTGTCTAAAATATAACTTCCCGAATCTGCCTCATCTAAAATTCCCAAAATATTAAGAAGCGTAGATTTACCAGATCCAGACGATCCCATAATCGCAACTAATTCTCCTTCGGCTATATTAAAATTTATTCCTTTTAACACATGTAACTCCGAACTCCCCATTTTATAGGATTTGTGTAAATCTTTGATCTCGATCATGGTATTGTTAAATTTTTAAACAATAATAATATTTTTTATAAGTAATTTATGATAACAAAACGTTAATAATTTCGTTTCCATATCTAAATAAGACGGCGATCTTAACCAATTGTTACACTTTTTTAAGATAATTTAATTGTTTTCTTAATTTTGTTGCACTTTAAAAATTTAATACAAATGAAATTTCTTTTAAGGTTATCACTATTTACAGTATTTACAGTAATTTCCAGCTGTTCAACAACTCAAAAACTTGAAACACTAAAGCCTGAGCCAGATGACGCAAGCCCGTTGGTTTATGATGCAAACCCGTCTTTTATAAATTTACCAATAACAGTGAAACTCACCGATATTGAAAGCCAGACAAACGCTTTATTAACGGGATTAATTTATGAGGATAATGATATCGAAGATGACGACATTCAAATGAAAATTTGGAAACAGGCTCCTATAAAAATTCAAAATGACCCTGCTAATCCAGATAAAAAAATCAAAACAATTCTGCCGTTAAAAGCCAATATAAAATACAGAATTGGAACCAAGAAACTAGGAGTTGATCTATATGATATCCGCGAATTTAATTTAAACGGCATAATTACTTTATCCAGCGAAGCTGCTTTGACAAATTGGAAATTAAACACCAAAACGGAATTCAAATCACTTGACTGGAACGAAAGTCCTACAATGAGTGTTTTTGGAAAAAACATGCCTATTACTTATTTAATAAATCCTGCTATCTCCATTTTCAAATCTAAATTGGAGCGCAAAATAGATGACGCAATTGAAAAGTCAATGGATTTTAAACCTAATGTTTTATCTGCTTTAGAAAAAATCTGTACACCATTTCAAATGAGTGACACTTATGAAAGCTGGCTGAGAATTGTTCCTGTCGAAATTTACTCGACTAATGCAAAACTTAAAAATGATTCCTTTTTAATGGATATGGGTATGAAATGCAATATGGAAACTATTGTAGGTAAACAGCCCGAATCTAAATTCAATGTTAATAAAATTGTTTTAAAGCCCGTTACAAAAATTCCGAATCAGATTTCAGCAAATATTGCTGCAATCTCGAGCTATGTAGATGCTTCAAAAATTATGACTAGGAATTTTGCCGGACAAGAGTTTGGTTCTGGAAGCAAAAAAATAACAGTTAAAAACGTTACTATTTGGCATAAAGATGGGAAAATGGTAATCGCTCTAGATGTTTTAGGCTCCATAAATGGAACGCTTTATTTGAATGGATTTCCGCAATACAATCCTCAGACTAAAGAAATCTATTTCGACAAACTTGATTACGTTCTAGACACCAAAAGCAAGTTAATGAGAACTGCAAGCTGGCTCGCACAAGGATATGTAATTCGAAAAATGGAACAAAGCTGTCGTTATTCTATACAGCCAAATTTAGAAGAAGGTAAAAAAAACATGGCAGCTTATCTTAAAAACTACTCGCCAATGCCTGGAGTTTTTGTAAATGGAAAAATGGAAGATATTCAGTTTGACAAAATACAGCTGACGAATCAAGCTATAATTGCTTTTATAAAAATCAATGGAACGGTTAATGTATCGGTTAACGGATTGAAATAAAAAAAGGCAGAATAATTATTCTGCCTTTTTCTTTTTAGATTGATACATCTTATAAATAAGATAACCAATTATACCAACAAGTAAATATGGAATAACCATTAAATAAACGATTCCATCATTTACTGCTTCCGCTTTTTTTACATTTGAATCACCGCCAAGTGCTGCTCGACACATTGCACATTGGGCATTTGTAACAACTCCAACAAAGAATAACAAGATTACAAAAGATATTCTCTGCATCCTGAAACTTGAAACTTGAAACTTATTTTTGTTTTTAATTAGCATAATAAGGAGAAATCATTAAATAAACTACAACACCTGTAACCGCAACATACAACCAAAGCGGAAAAGTAATTTTAGCTATCTTTTTATGTTTATCAAATCGCTTTGCAAGTGCTCTTACATATGTGATTAACACTAATGGAATTATTGCAATTGACAACAAAATATGGGTTAATAAAATAAAGAAGTATACATAACGCACTAAACCTTCGCCTCCAAACTTAGTAGAATCTGCCGTCATATGATAGGCCACATACATCACTAAAAAAGCTACGGATAAACCAATTGCTAATGTCATTAATCTTTCATGCAGCTTTCGTTTTCCATTTTTAACGGCAATTACTGCCCAAACTAAAACAACAGCTGTAATACCATTTGTTGTAGCATATATAGGAGGTAAAAAAGAAAGCGGCTCTACATTAATTCCGAAATCTTTTAATTTAATTCCGAATAAAATTGCAACAACCACAGGTATCACAATCGAAACGGCAATAATAAATTTGCTGAACTTTTTTTCTAAAGACTGATCTTCCATTTTTATTCTTCTAATAATATTTTAATATCTTGTTGAATTTCTCTAACTCCTTTTTTATCTAAACCGTCGTAATAAATACTTGGATTACCATATTCGTCTTTTCTACAGCGAATGTTTCCGTCTTTATCTATTAAAGCAAATAAACCTGAGTGCTCAAAACCACCGCTTACTTTTTCATTTTCTCCTGCATAAAGATTAAACCCTTTATTAGATAAATCCATAATTGTAGTTTTATCTCCAGTTAGAAAATTCCAAGTTGATGATTTCACTCCCAATAGCTTTGCATGATCTTTTAATACTTGTGGTGTATCGTGAGCTGGATCAATAGTAATGGAAACTATTCCGAAGTTTGGATTACCAAAAAATGTTTTCTCAATCTCCAACATACTTAAATTCATTTTTGGACAGATTGACGGGCAAGTAGTAAAGAAAAATTCTAATACATAAACTTTCCCTTTGTAATCAGCGTTAGATATTTTAACGTTATCTTGATTTGTCAATTCGAATTTTGGAGCTGGCCCTATGGTTATTAATTTTCCATCTGCTTTAGAATTTTTCAATCCTACATTATCCAAACGGTTTCCTTTTACAACTTCACCATTCTTTATTCTATCTACTATTTTAGGTACTGCATAAATTCCAAAAATTAGAATAATAAATGAAATCCCTATGTATGATTTGTTTTTGAACATTATATATGCGTTTAAAGTTGTTTAGTAGCGTTATGATTCTTTTTTAATGCTGCACGGTATTCGTACAAAATAATTTTAAAATCATCCAGCATTTCATTACTCAATTCTGACGGATGAAAAGTATTATAACCTTCTTTATACTCATCCTTTTTATCTTTGTCTCCGCCTTTACGACCTCTTAAGTTTCTTTCTTTATCTATGATATAAACATTTGGAGTCCCAAGGTTTTTATCTAGTTTTCCTTTTAAATGCAATTGATTGTAAAAAATTTCAATTTCAGCAGGTGGAGCAAAAATAAAATTCCATCCTTTAACATCTGTAAAAGGCTTAAGAGCGTCAAGTACTTTTTGAGCTTCTTCTTCTGTACCTTCTGGACAGACTACTACGAATTGAAGATCTTCAAAACCATAATAACGTTTGTATATTTTTTCGTTGAGATTAAAATAATTTCCTCTGTTACTTAAAATATCAGAACCCGAAAATCCTAAAACCGTAATTTTTTTATCGAGAGAAACTTTTTTGCCATCTAAAGATTTCCAATCTCCAAAATCAGCAATCTTTGGTGTAATTACCGGAAGTGTTGTAAAACTATTTACGCCTGAAGCAAAAAACAAATAGGCTACAATTGGCAAAACAAAAAGTACAAAAAGAACTATATTTTTTTTCATTGTATTAACAGAAGTTATTGAGGTACAAAAATAAAAAAAGCTCCGCAAAACGGAGCTTCTTTTCGAATTAATATCATGTTAAAAATTCCATTTAATAGTAGAATCTTTAAAAACCCCATAAATATAATGCCCTTCTGTTAATAGAATAAACAATAAATATAAAACTAGGAATATAACAGGCGATACAACAGACCATCTAAGGTTGCTTTTTTCACCTTCCATGTGCATAAATGCCCATACTATATAATATGCTTTGAAAATAGTTAAGATATAAAATATCCAGTTTAATAAATTCAAACCAACAAAATGAGTAAGTTCTAATGATTCTGGTTTTAGAATACCTAAAATAACTTCTACTGTAGTTACTACTGATAGTAAAGCGAAAACAAACCAGATTCTTTTTGTATTTGATACGTGCTCGTGTGACATAATAATTAAAATCTAAAATTAAACTAAGTAGAAAACTGTAAATACAAATACCCAAACTAAATCTACAAAGTGCCAGTATAAACCAACTTTCTCTACCATTTCGTAGCTTTTTCTTTTCTCGTAAGTTCCTAATAATACATTAAAGAAAATAATGATATTAATAATTACTCCAGAAAATACGTGGAATCCGTGGAAACCTGTAATAAAGAAGAAGAAATCAGCAAACAACTTGTTACCGTACTCATTTCTAATCAAGTTTGCACCTTCTACTACATATTTTGCACTTGCTAAATGAGTTTCAGATTCTGCTCTATTTAGAATAGTTTTCTTCTTTTTCTCAGTAAGCTTTTCTGTTCTGATCAATAATTCAGGATGCGCTTTAAATCCTGCTTGAACTTCGGCAACTGTGTATGATGGCAATGCATGAGCATCTTCCATGAACCAAGTTGTTTTATTTCTTGTCAAAGCTTCTCTTTGTTCTGGTAATTTTACAGCAAAATCTGCAAGAGCAACTCTTTTACCGTCTTTGTCAACAAACTGTAATAAACTTCCTCCCACTGTTTCAACTGCACCGTACTCACCTTTAATGAAGTTTTTCCACTCCCAAGCTTGTGAGCCCACGAAGATTAAACCTCCAATAATTGTTAAGAACATGTAAATTGCAACTTTTGTTTTCTTTAATTGATGCCCTGCATCAACAGCCAAAACCATTGTTACAGATGAAAAAATCAAAATAAAAGTCATTAAGGCTACATAATACATAGGAGCCGAAACACCATGCATAAAAGGAAAGTGTGTAAACACATCATCAGCCAATGGCCAAGTTTCAATAAATTTAAATCTAGAAAAACCATAGGCTCCTAAAAATCCAGAAAAAGTCAAGGCATCTGATACGATAAAAAACCACATCATCATTTTACCATAACTTGCTCCTAGTGGCTGAATCTCATGACCGCCTCCCCAAGTTTTTTCGTCGTTGTTTGCAGTAGTAACTGTCGCTCCCATAAAAGATATTCGTTAAAAAGTTCCCAAATTTACGTTTTTTTCTTATTTAAAGAAATATAAAAATAAAAATAAATATAACCATAATAAATCCAAAAAGTGCCAATACATCGCACCTAGTTCTATTCCAAGAGTTTGAGTCGAATTGTATTTTTGTTTAAAATGATTATAAATTATAATTAAAAGTGAAATTAACCCTCCAGCCAAGTGCAATAAGTGCGTAACGGTTACTACATACAAGAAAGTTGTAGTAATTGAGCTACCTTCTCCTGTAAAATAATACCCGCTTTGAACAATTTGTCCAAAACCAGCAAATTGCAGCACAACAAACAAGATTCCTAAGGCTAATGTTCCTAATAAAAAAGCAGTTGTAGCGCTTCTATTTCCTTTTTGAATGGCTTTTTTAGCCAAATAAAAAGTAACACTGCACCCAATGATAACTGCTGTACTATAATAAAACGCTGTTGGCAATTCAAAATTCTTCAACCAGTCAGCTCTTGACTTACTCACCACAAATGCACTTGTAAGTCCAGCAAACATCATGGTCATACTAACCATTGCGAACAACAAAATCAACTTAGCTGATTTTGATTTCCTTACTTGCTCTTCACTTTTTGTCATTGTCATTTCCATAAATAACTATCTTAAAAATTTATCTACTATATATACTATCTGCAACAGCGAAATATAAGATACACTAACTAACATTAATGTTCTTGCTGCTTTTGCAGTTCGAAGCTGATACAAACGAACAGCAAAAAATAACATCCATAAACCTAATAAAAACACTAGAACTGCAGCAATTGGCGAAATAAACAATTGCCCTGTATATCCTAAAACCGGCAGTAATGAAGCAATAATAAGCCAAACTGTATATAGAATAACCTGCAGAGCTGTCCCTTTATCCTTTTTTCCGGTTGGAAGCATAAAGATTCCTGCTTTTTCGTAATCTTCATATAAAAACCAGCCAATTGCCCAAAAATGAGGGAACTGCCAGAAAAATTGAATTAAAAATAATGTGCCTGCTTCTATGCCAAATTCTCCTGTTGCAGCAACCCAGCCTAACATAAAAGGAATTGCTCCGGGAAATGCACCTACAAATACAGACAATGAAGTTACTGTTTTTAATGGTGTATAAATACTTGTGTATAGAAATATTGAAATTGCAGCAAACATTGCTGACTTAGCATTTATTGTATAAAGCAATGAAATACCAATAATGGTAAGTAAACTAGCAACAATTAACGCTGTTGTTGGCGACATACGTCCTGAAGAAACTGGACGATTTTTTGTACGATCCATTAAAGAATCTATATCTTTTTCGATTACTTGGTTAAAAGCATTTGATGCTCCAACCATACAATAACCTCCAACTGCCAAAACCGCCAAAACACTCCATTTAAAAGGATGCTCATCATTTACACCTAGTAAATATCCCGCAATTGAAGAAAACAAAACACTAATAGCCAAACCTGCTTTAGTAATCTCTTTGAAATCCTGAAATATTGCTTTTATTGAAAATGTTTTTTTTGAAGCGTTCAATACCGTAGTGTTTGTATTTTTTTTGAGTGGTGCAAATGTACAAATTTGATTGTAGAATTTAGAACTATAAATTTAGATTTTTTTCAATAAAACTGTCCCAAATCAAGAAGTTTCAATTCTTTAACACAATTACTTCGAAAAATCTTATTAAAAATTCTAATAATCGAAGTACCAATTAAAAATATCAGAGCGTAATCCTACCGTAAACCAAGTCGTATTTTGTTTAAAAGTTGACGCAGTTTCTTTTGTTGGATCAAAATTTCTATAAATAAAATTCCCAAATAACTTTAAATTAGTAATTGGATTTATTAAATAACCACCTTGAATATCGCTAATAAAAACATTTGTTTTATTTCCCTGCCCTACTTTTACACCAGTATTATAAGGTCTTTTTTCATCATAACCTTTATAAATATTTCCACCATAATTGTAATTGTCTTCTGCGGAGTCAAAATCTAATCCTCTTGTACCAGTTGTAATTTTGGCATCTGCAAAAATACGTCCTTTATGATAACGCGCGATTGCGGCTAGTTCTTCAAAATTACCTCCCCATTGATGCCCAATACTTTGATTATTGTGTCCGTAGTTTGTAATTACAGCACTGTGCGAGTATACATAAGGTCGAACATGATTATATTCTAATTGCAAAAACAGGTCTTTTACTTGAAATGCATTATAATATTTAGCACCAATTTGACTTCCAAATTTATTCTTCCAACTTTTATTTGCGGCTTTTACATCTGATACGGAAAATTCATCTATTAAAAACTGTCCGTATAAATTGATCTGATTATTCCATTTGTACTTTGACGTTATCCCTAAAAGTGCATTTCCGCTTTTTGAGGAAGATGTAAATTCAACTGTGCGATAAAAAATAATTGGGTTTACAAAATTAACATCAAATCCTCTATTATTAGAATCTGTCCAAACCACAGATTCAAAAAAGCCAAAATTTAATTTGTTTGAAACATTCCAGCTTAAGTAATGATTTGCCATAAACTTTGATGCATATGTTTTCTCGATTGTTGCTTCTGGACGAACATCCTTAAGCCACATATATGTATTGGTATATTTTATCTTCCAAAAAGTAGTATTAATTTTAAAATAAGGATATGGACTGGCTCCATCACTTTCAAGTAAAGAGCGATAGCCGTCTCCAATAAAATTTCTTCCGTAACCCAACTGAAAATCGAAAACTTTACTTGGTGTAAAAGTTATATCAGCTTCTGCCAAAGGAAAATCGTAAGCATCGGTTTTAAATCGCTTGGCAATTCCAACTCCTGGAATAATTGCAGAATTTCCTCCAGACGGTTTTATCGATTCGGCATAATCATTAAAATAACCTGCAAAACGACCTTGACTTTCAAAAACTGTTGTAGTGAAATTAATTTGCTTTCCTAATCCTCCTCTAAAATTCAACGCACGAGTATTTACATAAGTATATGAAGCATCAATATCTGATGCTTTTCCCATTTGCAAATCAACAATTGGATTTAATGCCAACCAATAATCTTCTCCTTGAATTTGAACCATATTTTCATTCCAAAATTTTCTCCCTAACCAAGTCGAAATGTTTTTTTGAAGTGATTGATTTACTGCTTTCAGATTATAATATCTAGACACTTCTGTGTAAGTATAGGGTTTTGAAGCTGTATGATTATTAATTCCAACTTGATTCAAAGCTCCATCAAACTGCGCATAATAACTGTGTGAAAAAGGCACATTTAAATGACTTTCAAACTCAGGCATTTTGTACTTTTTATAGACTATACTGTCTAATTCTGTCATAGGTTTTTCGACCGGTCTTAAAATCTCGTCGACAGCCAAAGCTTCTTGAGCTATTTGATCTGCGTTTTTTAAAGGTATGTCAATGGAGATGGTATATTGAGAGTAAGTTGGTTTTCCACTATAAGTAGAAGGTTTTATTTTAGGAAATTTACTAAAAACGCGTTTGGCTTCATCAGACAATAAATCATTTGCTGCATTTACATAAATTACTTTAAAACTGCCATTGGCATCAACTTCAAAAAGCACTTTAACTTCTCCTTCATAATTGTTGTGTTGAAGATTTTCGGGAACTTTAAAATTATTAAATACAAAATCCTGAACTTCTTTATAAAAGCAGTTTTCAAGACTTTTAGATTGAAGATTTTCGCAATTTGAAAAGACCGGAAATTGCTCTGCAGAAAAACTAGTTTTTACTTTTGTTTCTTGCGAAAAGAGAAAATTAGAACATAAAAGAGCAACAACAAGCAAAAAAATCTTGTTCACGTAAATTTAGACTTAAATAATTAATACTGATTTGTAGTATTGCCACCGTCTGAAATTACTTTTGCTGCTGAAGTTCCAATACGTTTAACTCCTAAACGAATCATTTCGACTGCATCTTCATAAGAACGAACGCCGCCTGCAGCTTTTACAGACAATGGAGATGCATTTTCTAACATTATAATTACGGCAGGAATTGTTGCACCATTTGGCAGATCATTTTCGGTTTTATAAAATCCTGTCGAAGATTTCACAAAAACTGACGCATAATCTTCTTCATTAAAATTGGATACAACTACATTTTTTATAAGTGACGAAATTTGAATAATTTCTTTTTCATTCAAAGCTGCAACTTCTATAATCCATTTTACGGTTTTATTGTTTGCCAGCCCAATCTGAGTTCCTATTAGAACTTCTTGTTTCACTAATTCAGTATTACCATTTTTGAAAGCTTCATAATTGCAAACAAAGTCCAAATCGTCGGCTCCATTTTCAATTGCTTCATTGGCTTCTTTTATCTTAATTTCTAAACTTGATTTTCCTTCTGGAAAATCTATTACGGTACCAACAAGTAAAGCTGAGTTTGCTTTTACGATCATTTCTTTGGCCATAGCCACAAAATTTGGCCTGATCATAATTAATTTAAACTTCTCCTGAATTGCTTCTTCAATTGCTTTTTTTACGACAATAGTATTCTCTTCTTCCGTAAGTCCGGCTTGGGAAGCTGTTTTTAAATAAGTTGAGTCTAAATATTGCTTAACATTCATAATTTTTAAATTAGATCGAATTCTACAAAAATACATTAAAATTCTGACAAAATATTTTTTTTTACAAATCTTTATTTTTAAGCCATAAAAAAAACCCACCGAAGTGGGTTACTATATTCTTACATTTTGTCAATCTGTTTTTTGAAAGCTATAGCAGAAAAAACTGCTACAATTGCGCCTAATGCATTTGCTAAAATATCTGTTACATCTGAAGCTCTTGTAACGGTTATAATACTTTGCAAAATTTCGATTGTAATTCCGAAAAAAACGGAGAATATAAACGAAATCAAATAGGCTTTATAATCATCTGCTTCTTTTCCTTTGAGTTCTTTTTTGAAAAAACAGATCCACGAAATTGTAAATCCAAAATGAAAACAAAAGTGCACGATTTTATCTATACTCGGAAAATTGACTACTGGTATTTTGCTCGAATCTATCAAACAAAAGTATGCAATAATTCCCGAGCAAATAATCGCCCAGATTAAAAGGATTTGTTTAGGCACCTATTAATTGTTTGTATGCTTCATCAGACAATAATGATTCTATTTCTGAAGCATCTGCAATTTTTATCTTAATCATCCATCCTGCTCCGTAAGGATCAGAGTTTACTGTTTCTGGAGCGCTTTCTAAACTATCATTAAAAGCAATAATTTCTCCTGTTAAAGGCAAAAACAAATCTGAAACTGTTTTTACAGCTTCAACTGTTCCAAAAACCTCGTCTTTATCAAGTGTTTGATCTAAAGTTTCTACTTCAACATACACAATATCTCCTAACTCTTTCTGTGCGAAATGAGTAATTCCTACTGTTGCAACATCTCCTTCGATGCTAACCCATTCGTGATCTTTTGTGTACTTTAAATTTGCTGGTATGCTCATAATTGTGTGTTTGAAAATTGATAATTTAATAATTCTGCAACAAATGTAATAATCTTCTAAGAAATTCCTGTTTAGAAACTCAAATTTAATTTCCGAAATTATATCGAAGTGTGAACCCGGATCTAATATTCGTTAAAGGAAATGATGTTGAAATAACAGCCTTTGAAAATGAATGATCGTAATAAAATATTGCTGTCAAGTTTTTACTAAAAGAATAATCAGCTGTTAATTTCAACGACCAGATGTTTTGTCCTGCTGCAAGTTGATTATTATCGTAATCTAAATATCGCACTAATGTTTCATTATTTCTAAATGAGAAATCGGCCTTAATATTTATATCACTCTTAATAATTCCTGTTGGGGAATCTGCTAATCTTGACGAGAAAATAACATCTTTAAAACGATATCCTAATCCAATTATATATTCTACTCCTCTAACTTCTGTCAATAAGTTATTATCAAAACTCATTGATAATGCTCTGTCTTTTTTAATCTCAGAAAGCACTCGTAAAGAACTCTTCAATTCAAAATCCATTCGAATTAATGGACTAAACTGCTCAACTAAGTTAACGTTAGACATAATAATTTGATTATAGAAATTAGTATTAACGTCTTGCGTCTTAGCAGGATCATTAAAATCAAAGTTAGATCTAAACTGATTCACAGTATAAGATGCTCTATAATTATGCTGTAATGAGAAACGCTTAAATTTATCTTTAAAATACTTATAGCGCATTAATCCATTATATTTAATACTCCAGTTTGGAATTGGAAAGCTTCTAAAAATATCTGTAGATGAACCAGAAGCATCAGCGCCTGTATACGCCGCCAAGAATGATGGCAATAAAACAGCTTGATTACTTTTTGTATAACCTATAGGATATCCTTGATTAGCCACATATATTTTATAATTAGGATCTGTTTCTGCCGGAATTGGATTATTTGCATCTCCATATCTCGGAATTTCGACTCCTGCACCATAATGTTCTCCTGCCAAACGGTTTGCAATTATTAAACGATTATTTCTAAAATCATCAAATGCTGCAGACTGTGTTTCATCACTCGTTGAAAAAGCAGTTTTTATTAAAACTGTCGAAATAGAAAACATTCCGTAAGTATAAGGTGACAACGGCATATACTCTCTTGTTGCTGGGTCAACACTAAATTGCTCTGATGTATTTTCAGAATAAGCACGATCCATCGACAAATCAATTTTTAAGTCCGGAAGCAAATCAATGTTTGCTGTAACTTTTAAAAGTTTATTTGAAACTTGTGTAAAACTTTGATTGAAATCTTGGTAAGTTGTCAGCCATCCGTTTTTTGCAGCTTCGTAACGAACGTCATCTTGGCTTCCAAATACAAATCCTAAACTTGGTTTTGATGTTCCTAAGAAACCAATACTTGGCGTATATCCAGGTAAAACTGTACCGCTGTTTTTTGTATAGTTAATTTGAACATTTTTTACACTTGTCAACACCCCAATTAAACCATCATAAAAAGGACTGCTGCTTACAACTGGTTTGGCTGTATTAACAATTTTCTCACCTGGCTTTGGAGGTGCTGCTGTTTTAGGTTTTGCAGGAGATTTTGCCCCCGGCGTTAATCCTAAGTACTTATACAACATATTCATGTTTAAGGTTGTAGTAAGTGTATTAGAATTTGCGTTTTGGATTGTATTTCCTAAATCGTATATATTACCATTGGTGTCTTCGTATTGAGTAAATGCTGTTGAAGCACGATTCCAACTGTAATCAGCCGT
This sequence comes from Flavobacterium sp. FlaQc-28, assembly GCF_044007415.1. Lineage (NCBI taxonomy): Bacteria > Pseudomonadati > Bacteroidota > Flavobacteriia > Flavobacteriales > Flavobacteriaceae > Flavobacterium > Flavobacterium sp. FlaQc-28. The sequence goes on along the minus strand of NZ_JBIPCM010000010.1, from coordinate 14,963 downwards.
ATAAGAATAACTCGCTTTTACAAAACTAAAGATTGGAATTTTATTGATTGGAATATCATAGTTCAATATTAACTGCTGAACGTGCTGGTTTGGCGTACCAATATCCCAATAATCATCCCAAATATTAAAATCTTCTTTTGGAGAATTATCATCGTTTAAGAAATTTCGAACGATATTATTTGATGCTGCTGAGTAATTTAGCTTTAATGATTTAGTTAAGTTAAAACCAAAACCATATTGATAATTAAACGCAAAATTTCTTCTATAAAGAGGATCAAGTCCAATACCTTCGACTTCAACTATTCTATACTGCTGACGATTGCTTTGTCTTAAAATATTAGTATTAAAAGATATGTTTGACGGCAGATAATTAAAGTTGATATCGCTTAACATTTTCCAATAATCACTTTTCTTCATAAACTTTGTAGTCTTGAATGGAACTACTTCTTTGGGCTGAAATGTATAGGCATAATTTACTGCTGTACTAGACTGTTCGTCTTCATAACTTTCAACTTCATAATCATGTCTTTCGACCTGATTGTATGATTGTGAAAATGTAAAATTCTCTACATCATAAACATGAGGTTTCTGCTCTGGAGCTCTGTCTTTTCTAACACCAATAAAGTTGATACTTTTACGTTTCGTATAATCTACAGCACGAGTTCTGATATTGTCTTTTTCAGCCTCATTTGTTGTTTCTCTTATTAACTGATCCAGTTTAATATCTTGATTAAACGGATCATATTCTGGCGTAATTACTTCTTCGCCGATTGCATAATTAAACGGCAGGTTGATTCCCCATTTTGGAGGCAGTAATTTTCCTAAATTTAAATTGGTAACAATGTTGTATTGTTGCACGTCTTCACGACTGCGTTCGTTTGCTCCTTGTTCTAAAGATCCAAAACCTATTGTGCTTTTTCTACCAGTTGCAGAAACAGTTGCAAAATCGGCCATATTAGTATCAACATTCAAAATGGCTGCCATTCCGCCCTTGTTCTCTAAATCAGCTAATCGAAGTTCGTTAAACCAAACTTCTCCTTTTATATCTTTATGATCGGCCCTGCTTTTTACTCCTACCATTAAGTTTCGCACTAAACCAAAATTAGGATTTCCTTTTATACCTAATTTTAATCTGCCGTCACCATCTCCTCCGCTTGATAAATCATCATCAGGATAATAAATTCCATTAATATCGCGCTTATCCGAATTGATATCGATAGACATGGCTTTAATTTTCATTCTGGTCAACAAATCAAGAGCTAAATCTATATTATTCTCGTCCATCCAAACTAAGTCTGGACTTATCGTACAAGAACCTCCGGTTCTGGTAACTTTTAATGGAATTTCTACTTGATAGAAGTTTTGTGTAAAGTCATTTCCGAAACGAATGAAACCAACCATTTCATCATCTTCAAGTGTATTTTCATTTGGCAGAGATTCGGCATGTAAAAACATTTTAAGTTTTTTGTATTGACGCATATCAACACTTACGTTTTTAAAAACCGCTCTTGAATCTTGATATTGCAAGCCTACACCGCCAATTCGCACCGCCAAAGATTGCTCGTTTTGATTGATAACAGTATTGTTATTATACAACTGCTCTCTTCGAACTCCCGGTGGAATTACATAATTTACTGGACACTTTGTTCCATTTTCTTGAATATTTACTGCCGCCACATCAAACTCTACTCCATCATCGTCTGGATTTGGATCATTTGCGTCAAGGGTTCCTGTATATCTTCTCCATTCTCCTCTTACTAAATCTAAGGCTCCAAATCTCACGGTAGTCTGATTATTAAATCCTGTCATAAACATACGCATGAAACGAATAGATCTAAAATCTGTAATGTTACCAATTGTGTTTTGTGGCTGAGAAACTGGAATTTTAAACTGAATCCATCTTGCTGTAGTTGTTCCTCCGTTTGGCAGTTCAACATTGCTTACTTCTCTAATATCAGTAACATAATTTTGTCCTACCTGCATTCCCGGCTTAACATCAATACTATATTCATAATAAGCATTAATGGTACTCATCGTATTATCTCGATTAATATCTTCAACATCTGGAAGAGTCGTTGAACCACGATTTGGATCATTAATACTTACTGCTGAGTTTCCTTCAACTCCGTTGTAATTTTTGTAACGTTCAAGAACACCACCGTCAGTATTTAAGTAATAGGTATAATCGTCTGCAGCAGGGTCAACTTCTCCTGCATAATTTGTATAAATTGCACCCTCTTTTGAACTTGGCAGACCGTCTAAACCAACATCTTGATTTTTTCGGTTCTCTGGATTGGTGTCAAAAGCATAAATTAAAGATTGTGATGCAGGGACATCTCCCCAAAGCGGCTGCGGGTTAACCATAATTTGATCTGGCCCCAATCCATTTTCATATTGTTTTCTTCCGTCTTTTAAAACGTCTTCGGAGATTTCTCCTAAGTTGAAATATATTTTACCTGTATTAGTTCCCGGCGTTTCTCCATTTCCAACATAAGGATCCAGCACCCAAAACTGAATATACTCTACATTTCCTTGTTCAAAATTTGTTGAGTTTAAAGCTCGCATGATTCCACCAAAATTTGACGATGGATTGCTTGAACTAAAATTTGGGTTATTATTATAAGGACCTCTATCTGATGGATAGTATGTTAAATCAAGTGTATTAACTACCTGAATCTGTCCTTGAGCGATATCAGTATTTGGATATAATTCTCGACTGTAAATTCTTCTTGTTGTATTTAAAGACAAATCATCATTTGAAATTCCAGATGGTTTTGAGGAATAAAAAATTGGATCAATGGTATACCAAGATAGTTTCGCTCTTTTATAACCGTATTCTAAAGTGTTTGAATTGGCATTAAATGTATTATCGTTTATAGAATTCACAAATGGTGTTGATGCTAAACTCCATGCATAAGCAGATCGCATATCGATTGTAGTCTGTGAACCTTCAAAATCATCAACATAAATGGTTGCTTCTCCTTCAAAATCACTTGCTTTTGGAGCATCTGGTCTTAAAAATGCAACTTCTCCTCGAATAGATAAGTTTGAAGGTACATCAGTATCAATATTAGGCAATTTGTTTGCTAATCTTGTCAAAAACGGAACTTCTGTTGAGTAATTTCCATTAAAACCGAAAATGGTATTATTTACTGACTCTTGACCATAACTTGATTTTTGAGTAAATGGTCTTTCGGTCATTTTTAAATAAGTTCCTCCAACAACAAATTTATCCGAAATTTTATGCTCGACATTGAACCCCATAAATCTTCTAGTCTGCTGCCCGAAGATTGAATTATTCTCTAACGAAACTTCTATTGGGGTATTTGATGCCTGAAGAGAAGGGTCTAAAATTTGCACTCTTCCTAGTTGATAATCAACACTATAATCGATGCCTTCAACTAGTCTTCGTCCGGCTGCAGTAACCACAACAGATCCTTGAGGAACATTAAATGCTCCAATAGGTATTCCGTTGCTTCCTGATGATTTATATTTTCCTCTTAATAAGAATTTATTTTTATCGCTGTCTTGTAATGCTCCTGCCTGAGTGTTTTTATACATATTTCTAAAAACATACTTTTGCTGATTAGCATTATAAGTTGTTGGATCGTTATATGTTTCTCCTGCGCTGTTTTGTAATTTTTTAAAGATAAGCTCTCCAAAAGGTTCTTTTGTTGTAAAAATTACACGCCCGTTCTGAACATCGACTGTTATTCCAGGAATGTAATCAAAAAATCCATCTCCACCTGTTTGCGGATCATTATTGTAGTTTAAGCGATCTAAGTTGAAAACATTTAATAATGGTGTTTGTTCCACTTTACTATCTGGCGCTGGATTTGGAGGAAAAGTAGTTCCTTGAACTGGTGTAATGTAGTTTATAGGCGATGGGTCTGTATAAAGGATATTTAACCTAAAATCGTCTTGTTTAATTTGATAGGCCTGTGGAATTTGATAAACGTTTTTCATCATCAAATTCCAAACTGGATTTTTAACGTTTGTCAAATTACTTTTCAGCATTTTTAAAACTAAGCTCTGTGTTATAATTGCCTGATTGCCATTATTGTTTCCAGTAACTACTGTTCCGTCAATACCATCACTTCCAAATTCTCCTACTTGGTACACTTTTCCACCAACTGTATATTCAAAAGCTACTGCTAAAATTTCGTCGTTTGCTAAACGCTGCTGTAACGATAAATATCCTAATTGAGGGTTAAATGTATACTCTGCGGCTGTTAATTTTCGAGCATTTTCTAATACAGAATAATCAGTAGCTTCGCTTACATTGGTATTGTTAAATCCCGATTTTGCAGTTACAATTTCTCTAATATTAGAATTTAAATATGCTCCTGCTTGACCAATGGTCGCTGGATCATATTTATTATTGGTATTATTTGTTGGTGTATCTACAGGATTATTAAAAAATCCAGTGCTAGAACTTATTACAACAACTTCGTTATCTGGAATACCACTAATCTGGCCTTCACCTAAATCCTGAAGTGCTATAATGTTTCTTAAGTTATTATTGTTTGTGCTTATACGATTTTGTTTGTTGGTTACCCAAACTTCTAATCTCGTTATCTGCACACGACTATCAATAATTGGATAATTCCTTAGAGATGCGTCATACTTATTTCTAAAATATTGAGATAAGAAAAAGTGTCGATCGTTATCATAATCTAAAGCATACAAATCAAAGTTTTGAACTGTTCCTCCGTTTTCGGCAACGACGCTTTTTGTTTGTGATTTTTGTTCTGAAAAAACGCCTGTAATGGTTGTTTTTCCAAATTGCAACTGTGTTTTAACTCCAAACAAACTCTGGGCTCCACGAATTAAGGTACTATTAAGCGGCATGCTTACATTTCCAACTTCTACTTTTTGGATGATATCATCTTCTGATGGTGTGTACGCCAGTTTAAACAAGTTCTGAAAAGCAAATGTTGATTGTGTATCGTAATTTGCATTTACCTCTAATCTTGTTCCTACTTTACCCATTAAACTCATACTGATTCGCTGATCGAAATCAAACGTAAGACTTGATCTATTACGAGGTGAGAACGAAGGGTTGTCTTGTTTTGTATAACGCATACCTAAATCCATCTCAACAGATCCGGTAGGTTTTACGTCGATAGTGTTACTTCCAAATACACTTTCAAAAAGGCTTGAATTAATATAGTACCGTGGCAGTAAATCTTTTTTGGCAGCTTCGCTGTTTGCTTTCTTGCCATCGATTGCGTCGGATTTTTTTCTAAAATAATCTCTTCTGGATTCTTTTAAAACTAAATCTTCATATTCTTTGGGTGTTAAAATAAGAGGATAATCAATGGAAAAACCATCGACTGATTTTGTATAAATGTAACGATCTGTAATTGGATCATATCGATAAGCCGAGAGTATACTAGGCGGATTTTCTAACTCTAATTTTCCAACAGAAAACTGAGTTTTGGTTGTATCTTGAGCCACCGGATTTACTTGTGATCGCAAAACGTTACCACATAATAAAACCAGCAAAAAAATACAAATTTTACGCATACAATTCGTTTATCAAGATTGGGTTTACAAGCTTTTTAATGCTTTTTTAATAATCGTTTCTACGGTAGCTTCTGGATCTTCTTTTACAATCTTTTCGACTACTTTTTCTGAAGTTTTTCTAACAAAACCTAAAACTTCCAAAGCAGATAACGCTTCATCTCTATTTGTATTGTTTTGAACCACGGAAACTTCATCTAAATCGTACAACTTTAACACTTTTTCTTTTAAATCAAGTATTACTCGCTGTGCTGTTTTGTTTCCAATTCCTTTTATCGATTGAATAACACCGACATCTCCCGATGCTATGGCATTGATAATTTGTCTAGGCTCAATAGAAGACAGCATTGTTCTTGCAATATTGGCTCCAATTCCTGAAACAGATAAAAGCATTCTAAATATTTCTCGCTCTGATTTTTCGACAAAACCAAATAAAGTATGCGCATCTTCTTTGATTTGAAGATGCGTATACAATTTTATAAAATCAGCATTAGGAATTAATGAAAAGGTATGCAATGATATGTTTACATGGTATCCCACTCCGCCACAATCAATTACAACTTCTGTGGGATTTTTTTCAACTAATTTCCCTTGTAAATGTGCTATCATAGTATTATTTATAAGTATCAAATATAACAAAAATGCAATAAAATTAAGACAATATTATTTGATCCTTACTTTATTGTACTACTCTGCTAATTTGTTTTTTTTACTTTCTTTTTGCTGCGCGTCAATTACCGCAATTGCTGCCATGTTAACCATCTCTTCAACGCTTGCCCCTAATTGAAAAATGTGAACTGGTTTACCCATTCCCATCATAATTGGTCCAATAGAATTAACTTTATATAACTCTTTCAACAATTTGTATGTAATATTTGCTGACTCTAAATTAGGGAAAATTAGTGTATTAACTTTTTTACCTGCTAATTTAGAGAAAGGAAATTTCTCTTTAAGCATATCTGGGTTTAAAGCAAAATCTGCTTGAATTTCACCATCAACAATCATGTCTGGATGATTTTTATGCAAGTAAGCAACTGCTTCTCTTACTTTTGAAGCACTTTGACTTGTTGATGATCCAAAGTTTGAATAAGAAACCATCGCTATAACAGGCTCAACACCAAACATTTTTGCTGTTTTTGCCGTCATAATAGCAATGTTTACTAAATCTTCTGAACTTGGATTGATATTAATTGCTGTATCTGACAGGAACATTGGTCCGCGAGATGTAAGCATCATGTTTGCAGTTGCAACAAGAGATGCTCCTTGCGCTTTTTCGATTAGCTGAAGCATTGGTTTTACAACACTTGGATAACTTCTTGAGTAACCTGTAACTACAGCATCAGCTTCTCCTTCATTAACCATCATTGCCGCAAAATAATTTCTTTCGCGCATAAACTTCTGAGCATCAAGCAATGAAACTCCTCTACGCTCTCTGGTTTCCCAATAAGAATTTGCAAATCGATTTCGTCTTGCTTCTTCTTCATTAGTTTTAGGATCAATAATTTCAAGATCAGCATCAAAACCTAATTCAGCTTTTAATTCTAAAATTAATTCTCTATTTCCTAATAATACTGGCGAACCAATACCATCTTCATAAACAATTTGAGCCGCTTTTAAAACATTTAAATGATCTGCTTCTGCAAAAACAACTCGTTTAGGATTTAATTTAGCACGATTGGTAATTAAACGCACCATTTTGTTATCGTTACCCATACGCTCACGAAGCACATCTTCATAAGCTGCCCAATCTGTAATAGGTTTTTTTGCTACTCCAGATTCCATTGCTGCCTTAGCAACTGCAGGCGCTACAATAGTAATTAATCGAGGATCAAAAGGCTTAGGAATGATATATTCTTGACCAAAACCTAGTTTTGTCGCACCATAAGCTACGTTAACTTGTTCTGGAACTGGTTCTTTTGCTAAAATAGCTAAAGCTTTTACAGCCGCCATTTTCATTTCTTCATTAATTTTAGTTGCACGTACATCTAACGCTCCTCTAAAAATATATGGAAAACCTAAAACATTATTTACTTGGTTAGGAAAGTCTGAACGTCCTGTAGCCATAATAACGTCTTTTCGCGTTTGAACAGCTAAATTATAATCGATTTCCGGATTTGGATTTGCCATTGCAAACACAATCGGATTTTCTTTCATTGTCAATAACATTTCAGGTGACAGAATATCCCCTGATGATAATCCGATGAAAACATCTGCTCCGTTTACTGCATCTGCTAAATCAATTTTAGGACCGTTAACCGCGTACTTTAATTGTAATTCTGAAAGCGAAGGATTGTCTTTTGTTAAAAGTCCCTTGCTATTGTACATTAAAATATTTTCGACTTTTACTCCTAATAAAACATATAAATCTGTACAAGCAATTGCAGCAGATCCTGCTCCTGAAACAACGACTTTTACTTCTTCAGCTTTTTTGCCTGCTAATTCAAGTGCATTGATTAAGGCTGCAGAAGAAATAATCGCAGTTCCGTGCTGATCATCATGCATTACCGGAATGTCTAATTCTTCTATTAATCTTCTTTCAATTTCGAAAGATTCTGGTGCTTTAATATCTTCAAGATTGATACCTCCAAAAGTTGGGGCAATATTTTTTACCGTTTGAATAAATTCTTCAACATTTTCGGTATCGATTTCTATATCAAAAACATCAATGTCTGAGAAGATTTTAAACAGTAAACCTTTTCCTTCCATTACTGGTTTTCCAGCCTCAGGGCCTATATTTCCAAGACCTAAAACAGCTGTACCATTTGAAATTACAGCTACTAAATTTCCTTTTGCTGTGTATTTATAAACGTCTTCTTTGTTTGCTGCGATTTCTAAACATGGTTCAGCAACTCCTGGCGAATAAGCCAGTGATAAGTCTCTTTGTGTTGCATATTTTTTTGTTGGAACTACTTGAATTTTTCCTGGAGTTGGCTCTGCGTGGTACAGTAATGCCTCTCTTTTTTTACTCTCTTTGTTCATTATTTTTAGCTTTTATTCTAGCTTACAAAGATATAAGTCTTAGCTTAAAAAGGTATGTTTTTACTACTTTCTTTTGTTAAAATGTTAAATTAATAACGTCAAAAAAATAGTCCACGGCATAATGGACTATTTAAAAAGTTATGTTTCATAAAATTTATTTACTGCGAGATATAGGAATTTAAGTGGTTAATGGTGTCTTTTTGAATTTCGATAACCGCTTTTACCACATCGCTGATCGAAATTATTCCTACTACAATTTCGTTTTCTAAAACTGGGAGGTGTCTGATTCTCTTTGAGCTCATCAACTCCATACAATCCTCGATATTATTAGATAATTTAACCGAAAAAACATTGCTTTCCATGATTTCATGTACAAGAGTTTCTTTGGAAGATTTATCTTTTAAAACAATTTTTCGAGCATAATCCCTTTCAGATAAAATTCCTTTTAAGTCATTTCCGTCAATAACAAGGATTGCTCCTATGTTTTTTTCGCCCATTACTTTCAAAGCTTCATAAACTGTTGTTGTTGAATGTACCGAATAAACATTTTTACCTTTTGCGTTTAGTATTTGATCTACAGTCATATCTGAAAAATTTTAGATTTATAAAGTTAAAAAAAAATTGCACACTATTTACTTCTAACACTATCTTTTAAAAACACAACACATTCATTTTAAACATTATACATTGTTTTTCAACTTTTTAAAACTATACACTAAAGAACAAAAACATTTACGGCTCTTTTTTGCCAAAAATCAGCTTTTTTAACTTTTAAAGAGTTCTTTAAAAAAAGCCCTTTTCTAGATTTAGAAAAGGGCTTATTAGATTTTAAAGAAATTTATTTTTTACATTGCAACTACAATAAATTCGCTGCGTCTGTTTAACTGGTGCTGTTGTTCGGTACATTTTACACCGTCTGCACATTTATTAACTAACTGTGTTTCACCATATCCTTTTGCCGTTAATCTACTGGCATCAACTCCTTTACTTATTAGCCAGTCTCTTGTTGACTGGGCTCTTTTATCAGATAAAATTTGATTACTTTCAGATGAAGATCGGCTGTCTGTGTGTGATCGAATATCTAATTTTAAATTCGGATACTGATTTAAGGCCTGTACAACTTTACTTAGTGCAGCTTCGGATGATTTTTTAATTGTAGCTTTTCCTAAATCAAAAAAGTTCATCGGAATGTGAAGTAATTTTACCAAATCTGAACCAACGTTAATAGTCCCTATTTTCAAAGGTTTAATTGCTAGTTTATTTACCGCTATTTGTTTAATTTCGGCAGGCTGCACATTTTTATGCAATCCAATTGGTAATTCAGTTTTACCATTTTCTTTCTTTAAAGCAATTGAAACATCTTTTCTGTTAAAACCGTCTTTAACAACTCTGATAGAATATTTCTTTCCGCATTTTACGTTTTCAAAAGTATAATTCCCTTTTTCATCAGATTCAACATTTTGCAGCGTATTGAAATTTTCATCAAACAAAATAAGAGAAGCATTTGCTAAAATTTCATTTGATTCAGCATCTGTAATTACTCCTGACAGTCCTTGCTCGCATACCAATTTTTTTATTTCTGTAAATCGATAGATATTATCTGAATCATGCATGTTTTCGCGGTTTGACGAAAAGAATCCATTTCTCTTTCTACTGTCTATTATAAAAGCAAAATCATCTTGTTTACTATTTACTGGCTGTCCAACATTTTGAACTTCATCCAGCGTTCCGTCTTCATTCATTTTTACAACAAACACATCAAGGCCTCCTAGACCTGGACGTCCGTCTGAAGAAAAATACAATTCATTATCACCTGAGACAAATGGGAATGTTTCTCTGCCTTCTGTATTTATATGTGCTCCTAAATTTTCAGGAGCTCCAAAAGTTCCATCTGTATTTATGGTTACTTTGTACAAATCAGATTCTCCAAGAGTTCCAGGCATGTCTGAAGCAAAATACAACGTTTTTTCGTCTATGCTTAGAGCAGGATGTGCAGTACTGTATTGATTACTTGTAAAAGGCAACTCCTTTACATTATCCCATTTATCATCAACCAATTCTGCCTTATAAAGTTTAAGAAGCGTTACATTCTTATTATTTTCTCCTCTTTTACCATCGATGAAATTATTTCGGGTAAAATACATTGTGCGTCCATCTTTTGTAAACACTGGAGAAGATTCATTAAAGTTTCCATGGTCTTTTTTATAGAAAAGTTTCACTTTTCCAACACTTCCATCTGGTAATAAATCTGCCGTAAAAAAAGTAGAAAAAGACTTATTTGTCCATTTAAAGTTTTTTCTGGCTATTCCGCCAGTATCTCTTGCAGAAGTAAAAACAATCTTGTTATCATAAATTACTCCTCCGTAATCTGAAAATTCAGAATTAACTCCAGCATCGGCGATTACAAATCGTCCCGAATTGGATTTAATTTCGTCTAAATAATTTTTCTCGTTTCTAACTAAAGTAGCTCTGTTTTCTGACGCAGCTCTGGTGTTAAATATTTCTAAGATTTGATCTGCTCTTTGATAATGTCCTACTGATTTTAAGGATTGTGCATACCTGTATAAATATTCTGGTAATTGATTTTTATTGATTCTGTAAAGCTCTCCGTACCATTTTTCTGCATTTCTTAAATCGGCTGTAAAATAATAAGAGTTTGCAAGTCTTTGAAGCAGTTTTTCATCAAAATCTCCTTTTTCCATTACCTTTCTGTAGGCTTTTATAGCGTCTACATATTCATAATTGTCATATTTTTTATCCGCTTTACTTACTCGTTTTGCATATGCTTTTTTTGCTTTCTCTTCTTTTTTTGCAAGTTTAACCTCCTTGCTGCTTTTAGTTTTATTTTCTTTACTTATAAGTTTTGTCTGCGCATTTATTTGGAAAAAGAAGCATAGTAATAGAACTGAATAACTTATTTTTTTAATTTTCATTATGGCATATATTAGAAGAATCTTGGAGATATCATTTTATTGTAATTATTAAAAAACTCGAAACGAAGGAATATTTCGTGAGAACCTGAATTATAGTTATTTAACTTAGTCGTCTCACGATCATAAGCGTAACCTATATACATTCCTTCTGAGACTTGAAAACCTGCCATTGCGCTTAATGAAGCACTCCATCTGTAAGCCAATCCCACGACAAACTTTTCATTAAACATAAAATTTCCTGATAAATCAACTTGTAAAGGGGCACCTTGAACCATTTTTGTTAGAACAGCTGGTTTAAATTTGAGATAATAATTAAGATCAAACACATAACCTGCCATTAAGTAATAGTTGATTTTATCTTTAAAAATTGCGACATCATTGTCATCATATCTATTTGTTTCTATGAAATTTGGAATGGAAAACCCAACATAGGCTTTATCTGAGTGCCAATAAACTCCTGCTCCAATATTTGGTGAGAACTTATTATTTAAGTCCTGAAACTGTGGATCTCCTTGATCTTCGGGATTAAGTTTGTTTATGTCTAAATTGAATAAATTGGCTGTTGCCTTAATTCCAAACGAAAGTTTGAAGGTTTCGGATGTTGGTATTGAATACGATATATCTGTTGATAAGGTATTTTCATTTGTAGGTCCAATTTTGTCATTTACAAGCGAAACACCTATTCCGATATCGCTGTTATTTATTGGTGTGTTTAATGAAAAACTGCTGGTTTTTGGTGCGCCGTCAAGCCCTATCCATTGAGTACGATACAATCCAAAAACACTCATTACTCCTCGTGAACCGGCATATGCGGGATTTACATTTATAGTATTGTACATGTATTGTGTATACTGAGCATCTTGCTGCGCAAAGCCTACAACGGAAAAGAATATAAAAATTAAGCTTAATTTTTTCATTTAAAAGATTTTAAAAAAACGGCTTAGCTTAATACTAAGCCGTTTGTAATTTTTATTTATTTAGATATAAATAACCTGAAAGTTCGTGAGGGTTAGAATCGCTATCAGTATACTTAATAATATAAAAATAAGTTCCAACAGGTAATCCAGCAGTTTCACTAATAGTTGTACGTCCTTGTGAAAATCCTGTAAACACTCGATCTTCATTATTGTAACGGTCAATATCAAAAACTAATACTCCCCAACGATTGTAGATCTCTACTGTATTGTTTGGATAACATTCTAATCCTTGAATGTAGAATCTTGAATTCTTAGCATCTCCATTTGGAGAGAAAGCATTAAAGACTTTTATTACACATCCGGTTAGACCTAAAACAGTTGGTTTATCATCTGTAAGACTTGAATCATCAGAAATATCTTCAACTACAACTCCTCTTGCACTGCTTCCTTTTACACTTGCTTGGTTACTTACGCTTCCGTGATTAATGTCGCTTTGTGTTATCTTATATTCTGCAGTAAAATTGGTATCATTAGATTCGTTTACATCTAGGTCAATTGCTTGTCCAAAGACTTTAACACCAACTAAAGGATCTGTAATCATAACTCCTTTCAATGGAACATTTCCTGTATTTGTTACTACAAATTTGTATGTAATTGTTTCTCCTGCATTTGCAACTCCATTACCATTTTCATCATTGAATACAGCTGTTTTAACAAGTGCAATTTCTGGAACTTCAACAAAAACATTTAACATTCCGGTACTGCAATTAGATGAATCTGCTTTTTCGCAAACTTGATATGCAATTGTATAATTTCCTCCCGGCGTATTTGGTTTCACATTTACAGTTCCATCTGAATTAAATTCAAAATATGGACTTTTTGATATGTTAGTAATTATAATATCTAGAGAGTTAATTGGCTTCTCATCTAAGAAATCATTATCTAAAACATTTATAAATTCTAGAGAACCATTTATTCCATCGGCAGCAGCAGTATCATTGCCTAAAACAATTTCTGAAACTGGCGGTTCAGGATCAACACTGTTTTCTACTGAAACTTTCACTTTTGCCTGACTGCAATTATCTGTACTTAAGACTTCACAAATTTGGTATGTCAATTCATAATCCCCAACTGGAGTACCATCTTTTACTTCTATTGATCCATCCGCCTTTAAAATTAAATTAGGATTTGAAACTACTGTTGTTAAAATAACAGTTGAAGGATCTAATGGTAAACCATTATAAGTATCATTTTTGAAAACATTTACGTTTGGTTTTTCACCTTTATTAGTATCTATAGTTCCTCCATTGTCATCATTTGCTTTTAATACCCCTACACTAGGAGCTGAACCTGTAACAAGAACATAACTTTTGACAGTTGCACAATTTGTTGTTGGATTTAAAAATTCGCAAATTGTATATTCAACCTCATAAAGTCCTATTGGCGTTCCCGCATCTACTTTTACAGTTCCGTCTGCATTTAAAGTTAATCCTGATGGTACACTTACACTTGTCAAGATTACTCCTCCATTACTATTTCTAATAACAACTGCAACTCCGTTTAAAAGATCATTATTAACTAATGAATATGTCGTTCCACCAAGTCTTCCATTGATTGGATCTGTAGTCTCAGTCAATGCAGTTATAATTGATTTACCTACTACTATAGTTGAAGTTACTTCATCACAATTTGTTGGATTGGTTACTTCGCAGATTTTGTACGTTACATCATAATTTCCTGCAGCTGTGTTTGCTGCAACAGTTACTGTTCCGTCTGCATTCAGAGTTAATCCTGTTGGCACAGTTACTGGAGTTACTTTTACCTCTCCTGGGTTAGTACCCACCACTACAGCTGCTCCGTTTAATTTATCATTTAACGTTAAGGCTGGTGTTGTTCCTCCTGTGTAACCATTGATCGAAGCTGTCGTTTCTGTTACTGCATCGATTGTCGGCTGGCTAACTACTATAACTGAAGTTACTTCATCACAATTTGTTGGATTGGTTACTTCGCAGATTTTGTACGTTACATCATAATTTCCTGCAGCTGTGTTTGCTGCAACAGTTACTGTTCCGTCTGCATTCAGAGTTAATCCTGTTGGCACAGTTACTGGAGTTACTTTTACTTCACCAGGATTTGTTCCTATTACAACATCAGCTCCGTTTAATTTATCGTTTGATGTTAAGGCTGGAGTTGTTCCTCCTGTAAATCCATTGATTGAAGCTGTTGTTTCTGTATTTCCACAGATAACATTCCTTACAATAATATCTGCTGAAGGTAGTGAAGCACATCCTGTTTCAGTCGTTACTGTAAAACTATAAATATTCCCAGGTACTAATCCTGTTATTGTAGTGCTAGTTCCGCTTCCTGTAATATTTCCAGGATTAATAGTCCAGTTTCCTGATGGTAGTCCTGTCAATAATACACTTCCTGTAGATATCGTGCAGGTTGGTTGACTTAGTATTGGATTTGGAACTGTCACGACCTGCTCTGTTACTGAAACTGTCGAAACAGCATCAACAGTACATGGAGCTGTAGCCGCCACAGTATAAGTATAAGTTCCTGCTCCTGCGAAAGCTGGAGACCAAGTTCCTCCTGCATCTGGGCTTCC
>NZ_JBIPCM010000009.1:0-239926 GCF_044007415.1 Flavobacterium sp. FlaQc-28 | reverse complement strand
TCTTTTTTTAATATTACGTAAGATTTTTCTACATTACACTGTCTTTCCTCTATTTTTTCATCTTTTACCTCCTCCTATTTTGCAGAGTTTTTAGCCCTTTGAGCTGTTCTTTAATGAAAAATCAAAGCCTGAAAGCACCGCTTCTGCCATTTTTAATCCCAACGAGCATCGTTTTCCTTCTCTGATTTCATTTTTCCTGATATTTTCTTCTGGAAACTCGTGCCCAAGCCCCAATAGAAACGGAAATCCTTTTGCTTTTTTCTTTAAAAAGCAAAAGACTGAAGCCGATAGTGCAATTAAGCTCCTAAAAATCCCAATACGAAAATCCCAAAATCCAAAATTACTGCTGCAAAAGAGCTTCCGATTCGCTCAAACAGGAATATTCGCTTTTACTCTTATATATTACAGCAACTTCTCTACTTATATATATGTATAAAAAATAAACCCGGCAGGTTTTGGAAAACTGTCGGGTTGTGAAATGAAATCTACTCTTATATATAGTATACTTATATATGTATACTATCGTTTAAGTTATCGATAGCTTCTTTCGTGATTTGAATGCTTTTTAGTTTTGCCTGATGATCAAAGATTGGACTTGTTACCATTAGTTCGTCTATTCTTGCATAGTCAATGAACTTTTTCAAATCGGTTATTAATTGCTCTTTATTTCCTGTGAAGGTTCCAGCTGTCATTTGATTCACATGGAAACGTTCTTGTTCATTCATTATATCATCTAATGATGGAACGGGCGGCTGTAAACCTTTACGGTCGTTTCTAATTAGGTTCAGAAACATTTGATACAAACTTGTCGACAATAGTTCTGCCTCTTCGTTTGTGTCCGCTGCAATGATATTAACGCATGCCATTGTTTTTGGCTTATCTAAATATTCTGAAGCTTGGAAATTTTCTCTGTAAAATTCAAATGCTTGGATCATCAACTTTGGCGCAAAGTGTCCAGCAAAAGCATAAGGCAATCCATAAGCTGCTGCCAAAGCCGCACTGTCCATACTTGAACCTAAAATCCAGATTGGCACTTTTAGACCTTCGGCTGGAAATGCACGTACTTTTCCTGTTGCATTTTCACTTGAAAAATACTCTTGGAGTTTGCTTACGTTTTGTGGAAAACGCTGTGCCTGTTCAAAAAAGTCTTTTCGAATTGCTTCGGCGGTTGGCTGATCTGTTCCCGGGGCTCTTCCTAAACCTAAATCGATTCGGTTTGGATAAAGTGTTTCCAGGGTTCCAAATTGTTCTGCAACTACTAAAGGAGAATGATTCGGAAGCATGATGCCGCCAGAACCTACACGAATGTTTTTGGTCTGACTTGCTACATAACCAATTAAAACAACTGTTGCTGTACTTGCAACGTGTGCCATATTGTGATGTTCTGCCAGCCAAAATCGCTTGTATCCTAAAGTATCTGCTAATTGCGCTATGTCTTTTGTTTTTTGAAATGTTTCTGTGGCATTGCTATCCTGAGTGATGATAGCGAGCTCTAATAATGAGACTGAAATTGGGTTTTTCATATAAAAAAATGCTAGTCTACAAAATTAACTCATTTATACGGATGCCTTTTATTTTCTAATGTTAATAGATTTATAATATTCTCCAAAATGCACAATCAAGTAATTTTTAATAATTAATTATTGTTTTACGATAATCAATTATACATTTGCAATATCAATCTAACTTTTCATTATATGAAGGCAACTCATATTGTATCTAAAATATTATTTTACTTTACCCGATTTTTGTCTGTTGTTTATTTCTTTTTGGCGGTATATTCTCTTTTTACTTTGATGACGGGGTTATTTTTGACTTTTAAGGATAACGGAAAGTATTTTCAGGTTTGTTATCCTTTTACTTCTCATCCTTTAATGCTTGGTGATTACAATTTGCCTTATATTCTTTTTGATTTTTTGGCTCCGCTGAGTTTGTACGGGCTTTTCTTTTTATTGAGCAGTAATGTTTTCAAAGTATTTTTTCAGCCTAAACTGTTTACTCAAAATGGAATTTCTCATTTAAGGCGTTTCTATTTATCAAACTTATTAATTCCGAGTATTGTAATATTTTTAGCTTTCTTTTTTGTGCCACTGGATAATGAAGTTTCACTTTTTATACTATTACACGGAATGCTTGGTGTTTTTGCTTATTTTTTAGCAGCCATTTTTAAACAAGGTTTAAACCTTCAGAACGAACAAGACTTATTTATATAACTATGCCAATAATTGTAAATGTTGATGTAATGCTTGCCAAACGCAAGATGCAGAGTAAAGAGTTGGCAGAAAAACTAGATATCACGCCTGCCAATTTATCGATTCTAAAAACTGGAAAAGCAAAAGGAATTCGGTTTGATACTCTCGAAGCTATTTGTAAAATATTGGATTGTCAGCCTGGCGATATTTTAGAATACGTGGCAGAATAGCTTTCTTTTAAATCTTATTTCACTCTTAATAAATCGGTTTTTGAAGCCGACAGGTATTTTATTGCCTAATTTTTTCAAATCATAGTTTAATTCAATCACCAAAATCAATCAAAAAATGAACAGTTTATCAATCCAAAATCTCAGCAAAACGTATGAGAACGGCACAAAAGCGATTGACCAATTATCGCTTGAAATTACAAACGGAATGTTTGGTTTACTTGGGCCAAACGGCGCTGGAAAATCAACTTTAATGCGAACTATTGCCGCTTTGCAGGAACCTACTGCTGGAATTATTGAATTTAACGGAATTAATATTCTGGAAAATCCAATGTTTATTAGGCAAAATTTGGGGTATCTGCCTCAGGAATTTGGCGTTTATCCTAAAATTTCTACTTATCGCCTGCTCGATCATTTGGCGGTTTTAAAAGGAATCGTTGATAAAAAGGAACGTCACGATCAAATTTTGTATTTATTGCAGCAGACGAATTTACTACAACATAAAGACAAAGCGGTTTATTCTTTTTCTGGCGGGATGCGTCAGCGTTTTGGAATTGCTCAAGCTTTGCTTGGAAATCCGAAAATTATTATTGTGGATGAACCTACTGCAGGACTTGATCCAGAAGAAAGAAACCGATTTAATAATTTGCTGAGTGAAATTGGCGAAAACATTATTGTAGTTCTATCGACTCATATTGTAGAAGATGTTCGTGATTTATGCCCTAAGATGGCCATTATCTCTAACGGAAAATTGATTTTGGAAGGAAAACCAAATGAAGCGATCGATTCGTTGAAAGATAAAATCTGGATGAAAGCGATTGAAAAAGCAGAACTGAAAGAACATCAATCAAACTTTAATATCATTTCGTCCAACTTAAATTCAGGGAAAATCAATATTCATGTTTTCTCAGATGAACGACCAGATTCTGGTTTCGAATTGATATCGCCAGATTTAAGCGATGTTTATTTTAGTGTTTTAGCTCAAAATCAACTTAAAAATTAAGGTTATGCTTTCTAGATTAATTCAATTTGAATGGCATAACAATACCAGAAGCTGGACATTTTATGCCACATTTATTATTTATTTGGTTTTAGGATTTTTTGTGAGTGCTTTTGCGAACTTTTCTTTTTCGGGTGCTTACAAAAATAGTCCGTATGTGCTTACGTATGCGATTGGCCTGATTTCGCTAATCACGATTTTTTCGATTACACTTCAGGTCGCACAAAGTTTTTTAAAAGAATATGAAACGAAATTTGATTCGATTATTTTCTCCTCTCCTATTTCTAAGTTTCATTATTTGGCTCCAAAATTTATTACCGCATTTGCAATCGCCTTAGTTTCTTTTGGAATGTTTATCGTTGGAATGATCGTTGGCCATCAAATGTCGTGGCTTTCTAAAAGCGAAATCGGTCCTTTTGAAATTATAAATTATATCTGGCCGTATTTTGTTATTGTGATTCCGAATATTTTCCTGTGCCTTTCGATATTAACGGCTTTGGCCTGGCTTACGAGAAGCAAACTCTTTATTTATGTCGGCGGGCTATTAATTTACATCTTATATATTGCAGGTTCGATTTTTTCGAATTCGCCCATCTTTGCAAATGCTTCTCCGTCTTCGGCGAAAGCCATGTCTTTGTCCGCAAAAATAGATCCGTTTGGTTTGGCAGCGTTTTTAGAACAAACAAGATATTGGACTGCAATTGAAAAAAACACCGAATTGGTTTCGCTTTCGGGGAACTTTTTATTTAACCGATTGTTGTGGATTTCTGTTGCGATACTTTTACTTTTTGTTTCGTATCGATTGTTTTCCTTCCGAAAAACTAAAACTAAAAAGGTAAAAACACCAAAAACTATTTCAAAAGAAGCAAAAATGTTTTCTTCGGAAATTCCAAAAAACATTGAATTTAAAACTTTCAGACATAATTTTGCGGTTTTTAAAAGCAATATCAAGCTGGATATTTTTTTAGTTCTAAAAGGAATTCCGTTTTTATTGATTGCTCTTTTGTTTTCGGGATTATTGGCAATCGAAATTTCAGATGAAATTGATGGCGGAATCCGATTAGCGGAAAAAATTACGGATACAGCTTTAATGATTTCCACCATAATGGATCGTTTGCCGTTTATTCTGATCTTGATTCTCCTTTTTTACAGTAGTGAATTATTAAACCGAAGCGAAAATTCGAGATTTGAAATGCTAGAAAATACCGCACCTTATTCTCAGTTCGTAGTTTTACTATCCAAATTGACAGCACTTTTTATCATTCCGTTAATCATTATCAGCATTAGTATTTTAATTGGATGCAGTTTTCAGATTGCGAATGCCAATGCTCCAATCGAAATGGGTCTTTATCTTTCTTTGTTTTATTATCTAGGATTTCCGTTGTTGTTAATCTCGATTTTGGTAATTGCGATTCAGACTTTTATTAAAAATAAATATATCGGACTTTCCGTTGCTTCTTTTATATGTCTTCTATTTTGCACCGGAATTGGAGAGCAATTGGGAATTTCGCATCCTTTACTGCGATTTGGAGATGCTTTTAAAAGAGAATATTTTGATTTGAATGGTTTCGGAAAATACACTTTCCCGTTTCATATTTTGATGTTGTACAATTTCGGATTGGCTTTACTACTTCTTACTTTGACTGGAATTTTGTGGAAAAGAAATGCTTCAATTGTAAAAACCTTTCGAAGAAATTCATTTAATGGCATTCAGAAAGTAACTTTTGCATTGGGAATTATTCTTTTTATCGGTTTTGGAAGTTATCTTTTTTATAAAACCAATATCGAATATCCGTATTTGACCGAAGAAGATCAGAATAACTGGAGCGAGAAATATGAAACTCAATTTAAAAAATACACTAATCTGCCTCAGCCCACGATCGTTTCTGTAAAAAGTAAAGTCGATTTATTTCCTGAGGAAAATCGTTATGAAGTAAAAGGCACTTATGAATTGATCAATAATTCTGAAAAACCTATTGATAGTTTACTCCTATATATAGATCGAAATTCAAAACTGATTTCTGTTGAAATTCCGAATTCTAAAAATCTGGATGATGTTTCGGTATTTCAGCATTATTGGTATCATTTGGAAAAACCTTTGCGACCTCAGCAAAAAATGAAAATGAGTTTTTCTTTTGAGTCTTCGTGGTCGCCATTTAAAGGACATACTGCTTTTAATTCTATAATCGAAAATGGCACTTTTATGCGAATAAGCCGTTACTTTCCGCTTTTTGGTTATCAGGAATCGAATGAAATCAGCAGTAAAAAAGAACGTACGAAAAGGCATTTGAAACCACAGACACCTCTTAAAAAACTGGAAGACAAATCGGAAATTAGATATGATTTTGTTGATTATGATGCTGTGGTTTCGACCTCAAAAAATCAAACGGCAATTGGTGTTGGAGATTTAATTGAAAATTGGACAAAAGACAACCGCAATTATTTTCATTATAAATCTAATGGTAAGATTCCGTTTCGATTTGCTTTTTCTTCTGCGGAATATGAAATTCAAAAAACGAATTATAAAGGCATTTCGATTGAAGTTTTTTATGATAAAAGGCATTCCAGAAACATCAAAAAACTAATTCAGGATGTAAAAAACACTTTAGATTACTGCCAAAATAATTTCGGTAAATATCCGTATAAAACGATTCGTTATGCCGAAGTTTCTGCTTTTGCCGATGGATTTGCGGCGACTTCTTATCCGTCGACGGTTTTTATGAAAGAGAATTTCGGATTTTACAGCAACCTCAACAACAGAGATAAAGAAGATGTAATTAATCAATTAACGGCGCATGAATTGTCACATGAATGGTGGGGAAATTCGCAGATCAATCCGGAACAAAAAGAAGGAAGCTGGATTTTGACCGAAACTTTGGCGCAATACACGGAATTGATGTTATATGAAAAAGAACATGGTGTGGAAAAAGCGCTCGAAACTTTAAAAATTCATCTCGATTTATATTTGAGCAGTCGAAGTTATGATCCTGAAACGCCTTTGTATAAAACAAATTACGAAACTCCGCATTTACCTTATGACAAAGGAATGCTGGTGATTCATCAGCTTCGGGTTTTAATTGGTGAAGAAAAAGTAAATCTGGCTTTGAAAAATTTTCTGAATCATTATAAATATCCAAATCCGTTTCCTGATTCTGAAGATCTATTAAAAGAAATTTATGGGGTTACAGATCAAAAACTGTATTCTAAATTAGATGAAATGTTTAAACAGATTATCACTTATTCTTCAAAAATAGAATCCGTTTCAAGTAATAGAAAGAATGGGTTTTATGAAGTTTCTTTTAAAGCAGTTTCTGAAAAATTCAAAGAAAATGCAACTGGAGAACGGAAACCAATTGCAAACGATGCTACAATAGATATTGGAATTTACGATGAAAACGGAAAATTATTTCGTTATCCTTTCACTATCAAAAACAATAAAATTGAAGGTAAAATCAAACTCAAAACAAAACCTCAACGCATTGTGATTGATCCGTATTTAATGAATATTGATACTTTTATAAAGGACAACGAAAAGGAAATTGATTAGTTTTTTTGCCACTAATTCCACTAATTTCCACGAATTTTAAATTTTAGTTTTTCGCAAATGTTCAAAATATAGCTCGCGGTTTCAACCGAGGGAAACGTTACGAATTGGGTGTTATTATTGTGTACTCGTCGTTGAAACCACGGGCTATGTTTGAAATAAAAACCAGTCAACAAATAGGAATTAGAGAAATTCGTGAATTGCTTCGCCTGTTCGCTATCGTTCGAGTCGTGGCAAAAAAATTATTTCAGCTGAATCAAAAAAGGAAAATGATTTAAAACCTACATTTGTACATCAAAATACCAATTCGGTTTTTAGCTTATCTGCAAATGACACACAAAATTTTAATTATAGACGACGAAGAAAAACTGAGAAGTCTGCTTGCGCGTATTATAAAATCGGAAGGATTTGAAGTTTTTGAAGCCAAAGATTTGAAATCAGGTTTTAAGAAACTGGAACAAACGGATGTTGATGTTGTTTTATGTGATGTGAAACTGCCTGACGGAAATGGCGTTGATTTTCTTCAAAACATAAAAGGAAGTTTTCCGCTGACAGAAGTTATTCTGCTGACTGCTTTTGGGAATATTCCGGATGGTGTTCAGGCGATGAAAAATGGCGCTTTCGATTATATTGTAAAAGGCGACGACAACGACAAGATTATTCCGCTTCTTTATAAAGCAGTTGAAAAGGTGCATTTGCAAAAAAAGGTGCAGCAGCTTGAAAAACGCATTAACGATAAATATTCTTTTAATACCATTGTTGGAAAATCGAAAGGAATAGAACAGGTTATTGATCTTGCCCAAAAAGTTGCCAAAACAGATTCGACTGTTTTACTTACCGGCGAAACCGGAACCGGAAAAGAAGTTTTTGCGCAGGCCATTCACGAAAATAGTAATCGTGTTGGGAAATCTTTTGTGGCATTAAACTGCAGTACTTTTACAAAAGAAATTTTAGAAAGCGAACTTTTTGGTCATAAACAAGGCGCTTTTACGGGAGCTGTAAAAGATAAAAAAGGTTTTATTGAAGAAGCAAACGGCGGTACTTTATTTCTGGATGAAATTGGTGAAATGCCAATTGATCTTCAGGCCAAATTATTACGCGTTTTAGAAACTTCTGAATATATTCCTGTTGGTGATACCACTCCAAAAAAATCGAATTTCAGATTAATTGCCGCTACAAACCGAGATCTAAAAACAGAAAGCGATGAACATCGTTTCCGTTCTGATTTGTATTTCCGTTTAAATATTTTCGAAATAAAATTACCTTCATTAAGAGAACGAATAAAAGATATTGGGATATTGACACATTATTTCGTCAAACAGTTTTCAGAAAAAACGAATAAAAAAACATTACATATTGCGGATGATTTTCTACAAAAATTAGAAAGTTATTCTTGGCCGGGAAATATTCGTGAACTTAAAAACATCATCGAAAGATCGGTTATTTTGAGTAATGGCGATACTTTAACTTCAGATGTTCTGCCTTACGAAATGCAGCATCAAGCTGAAAATAACTCAAAACCAATGTCGGCTTTCTCTATGCAAAGTGTTGAAAAACTGCATATTCAAAAGGTTTTAAATTATACAAAAGGAAATAAAGCGGAAACGGCTAGATTGTTAGAAATTGGGATTGCGACTTTGTATAGAAAGTTGGAAGAATATGGGATAGAGAAAAATTAAATTCCAATTTCAATGGCAATTTCAATATCAATATGAATATCAATTTTCAAAACTTCGGAGAAGTGTAATATTTATAGATTATTTATTGCCAATGATAAAAAGCTCCAGCGGAGCGACAACCTATGCAATCTAAAAAAATATGCCACCCCGCTGGGGCTCTAACTAATTGCCTCAATTTATTTTCTATAAATATTTCGCTCCTCCGGAGCTTGACAATAACATATCAAAACGAGAAAAGCTTATCAAAATGATAGGCTTTTTTTATGCCTTATTTTTGGCACACAACTACATTCCTTTTATTGACAACACTTTAGCTATAACTTGATTTTTTCGGAACATATTTTGGCATAAGGAGAGAGAACATTAAAAATTCATTCCAAATGAAAAATCAAGTCACCTCAATCTACAAACAAGCTGAACGCTTTGCCGAGATAACCAAAAAATCGATTATTTCCGGAAACATCGTTCGTGCAAAAAAATGTCTGGCTCTTGCCGAACGCCTATTTGTAACAGGAAGCATCGAAACTAAAAATGCCATTTCTAATGTGTATGTTTTTTCCGTTTCTTCTTTTATGGAAGTGCGTCATTGCAATATTTCACATCTTTTTCCACAAACACTTAAAAGCGAATATAACAAACAGGTTAATGCCTCTGGCGTTTAATCGTTTAATCGGAAAAATCTAAAGTCTACAATCTTAAATCTAAAATAAATCCTATGATCACATTTCTTTTACTCGGGCTGGCCGTTGTGCTGTTTGCAATTTGTTTTCTCTCTGTTGAATTTTTTGAAAAAATCTAAATCATGACCGCACTATTTATTATTTCAATCGCTGTTTTCGTGTATTTGGTTTACGTATTAATCAAACCCGAAAAATTTTAAATCATGTAAAAAGTGAAATGCTTTATGTGAAATGTAAACTTAAATTTTATTCATCAATCCATTTTACAAATCACTTCTCCTTTCACTAAAAAATATAAAAATTATGAACACAGAATTATTAGGCGTCATTGGTATTTTCATCTTAACTATTGTTTTAGCGATTCCTTTAGGAAAATACATCTCTAAAGTTTATTTAGGTGACAAAACACTTCTTGACCCAATTTTCAATCCAATTGAAAAATTTATTTTTAAAATCAGCGGTATTAATTCGGCTGAAGAAATGAACTGGAAACAACACTTAAAAGCACTTTTAAGTATTAACATGGTTTGGTTCTTTCTTTGCTTTTTTGTCTTATTATTTCAGGGTTCTTTACCTCTTAATCCGGACAACAACCCATCTATGACTCCTGATTTGGCATTTAACACTGCTATTTCGTTTTTAGTCAATTGTAACTTACAACATTATTCAGGCGAAAGCGGGGTTTCTTACCTTTCACAAATCGTCTTGATGTTCCTTCAATTTGTTTCTGCTGGTATTGGATTAGCGGCTGCCGCTATGATTTTTACAGCAATGAAAGAAAGAACGACAGAACAATTGGGTAATTTTTATAATTATTTTATCAAAAGCTGCACTCGTATTTTATTACCGCTTTCAGCAATTGTAGCTATCGCATTAGTTTT
Source organism: Flavobacterium sp. FlaQc-28 (assembly GCF_044007415.1). Lineage (NCBI taxonomy): Bacteria > Pseudomonadati > Bacteroidota > Flavobacteriia > Flavobacteriales > Flavobacteriaceae > Flavobacterium > Flavobacterium sp. FlaQc-28. The sequence goes on along the minus strand of NZ_JBIPCM010000009.1, from coordinate 229,723 downwards.
TAGCGGTACTCCAATGACTTTTGAAGGAAAGGATGCTATTACAACTTTACAAGGTGATAAAGTAGAAGTCTCAAGAGGCCCTGCTGCGGCTTTTATTGCTATCAAACATATTGGTACAAACGGTGGTGGATTTTTTGGAGCCAACTCCTCACATCCATTAGAAAACCCGACTTATTTCACAAATACAGTTGAACTTTGGGCGCAAATGATTATTCCGTTTGCGATGATTTTTGCGCTAGGTTTTTATTTAAAGAAAAGAAAACTATCCTACATAATCTTCGGAGTAATGACAGTTGGATTCCTATTGTTAGTAATTCCAACAGTTATGAGTGAAATCAACGGAAATCCTGCTATTGAGAAAATGGGCATTGCACAAACAACTGGAGCGATGGAAGGAAAAGAAGTTCGGTTTGGTCCAGCAATTTCAGGTTTTTGGAGTATTGCTACAACGGTAATTTCTACAGGTTCTGTAAACAGTATGCATGATAGTTCGATGCCTGTTTCTGGCGCTATGCAATTATTATCTATGATGGTAAATGCCTTTTACGGCGGATGCGGTGTTGGTATTTTGAACTACTATGTTTTCATTATTCTGGCTGTCTTTATCTCCGGATTAATGGTAGGTCGTACTCCTGAATTTTTAGGTAAGAAAATCGAAGCTCGGGAAGTAAAAATTGCCACCTTTATTGCCATTCTTCACCCTTTATTAATATTGTCAGGAACTGCTTTAGCATCCTATTTTGCTGCGCATGATACTGCAATGGGTTACTGGTTCAGCGGAAATGCAACAGGCTGGCTAAATAATCCTGGTAATCACGGATTCTCAGAAATGTTATACGAATATACTTCAAGTGCTGCCAATAACGGTTCTGGTTTTGAAGGTTTGGGAGACAATAATCCGTTTTGGAATATCACTACAGGAATCGTATTACTGTTAAGCCGTTTTATTCCAATCATTGGTCCATTGGCAATTGCAGGTTTACTGGCAGGTAAAAAATACATTCCAGAGAGTGCAGGAACTTTAAAAACCGACACCTCAATTTTCGGAATCATGACTTTTGCCGTAATCGCAATTATCGCTGCTTTATCATTCTTTCCAGCATTGGCTTTAGGTCCATTAGCAGAATTCTTTACTTTAAAATAACAATTCATTTTTCAATGCTGAAAATATTTTAAACACATAGAAACATAGTTTTCTTTTATCTAAAAAAGGAGATCAAAAGAAACCAGTTTCTAACACATAGCTATGTGTATTGATGCAAGTGAAACGCCTTTACCACAAAGTAAAAATCTATGTCTCTATGTGTTTAAATAAATCAGTTAAACAAAATAATATAAAAAATGACAACTAATAAATCCACATCATTGTTTGAAAGTAAACAGGTAAAAGAAGCCTTAGCGCAGTCTTTTGTCAAGCTGAACCCAAAAATGATGATCAAAAATCCGGTAATGTTTACCGTAGAAATTGGAACTGCAATTATGTTTGCTGTCTGCGTTTCGATATTAATGGGCGCAAATGACCAAGGAAGTTTTACTTATAACTTAATTGTATTTTTAATTTTACTGGCAACGCTTTTATTTGCCAATTTCGCCGAAGCCATTGCCGAAGCAAGAGGAAAAGCACAAGCTGACAGTTTAAGAAAAACAAGAGAAGAAACTCCTGCAAGACAGATTCTGCCAAACGGAGAAATCAAAAACATCAGTTCTTCGGCATTAAAAAAAGACAATATTTTCGTTTGCGAAGCCGGTGATTTAATTGCTGCCGACGGTGAAATTATCGAAGGTCTGGCTACCATTGACGAAAGTGCCATTACCGGAGAAAGTGCTCCTGTAATCCGCGAAGCTGGCGGAGATAAATCATCTGTAACTGGAGGAACAAAAGTATTATCTGATAAAATCAAAGTAAAAGTAACTTCTGAACCTGGCGAAAGCTTTTTAGATAAAATGATTGCTTTGGTTGAAGGTGCGAGCCGTCAGAAAACACCAAACGAAATTGCCTTAACCATTTTATTAGCCGCATTTACTTTAATTTTCGTGATTGTGTGCGTTACGCTAAAACCGTTTGCCGACTATGCAAACGCACCCATCACGATCGCGGCTTTCATTGCTTTGTTTGTATGTTTAATTCCAACTACAATTGGAGGTTTACTTTCTGCAATTGGTATTGCGGGAATGGATAGAGCGTTGCGTGCTAACGTAATTACAAAATCGGGTAAAGCAGTCGAAACTGCAGGAGATATTGATGTTTTACTTTTGGATAAAACTGGAACCATCACCATTGGAAACAGAAAAGCAACCAATTTTTATCCAACAAAAGGAATTTCTTTTGATGATTTCGTGAAATCGGCTGTTTTGAGTTCGCTTGCTGATGATACTCCTGAAGGGAAAAGCATCATTGAACTTAGTAAAATGTTAGATGTAAGTAGTAAAATGCAATCAGACATTTCACATTTTACAGATAACATCTCACACACAATCAAATTTACTGCAGAAACCAGAACTTCTGGTGTTGTATTAAAAGACGGAACAAACATTAGAAAAGGTGCTCAGGATGCTGCGAAGAATATTGCACAGCAAGCTGGAAATTCTTTTCCTGAAGATACTGCACAACAAGTAATTTCTATTTCGTCTAATGGAGGAACTCCATTAGTAGTAATCAAAAACAATGAAGTTCAAGGTGTTATCGAACTTCAGGATATTATCAAAACTGGAATGAAAGAACGTTTTGAGCGCTTGCGCAGAATGGGAATCAAAACGGTAATGGTCACAGGAGATAATCCGCTTACGGCTAAATTTATTGCCGAGGCTGCCGGTGTTGATGATTTTATTGCTGAAGCTAAGCCTGAGGATAAAATGAATTATATCAGAAAAGAACAGGCCGAAGGAAGACTAGTTGCCATGATGGGTGACGGAACAAATGATGCTCCTGCCCTCGCCCAAGCCAATGTTGGTGTTGCGATGAACAGCGGAACTCAAGCTGCAAAAGAAGCCGGAAACATGGTCGATCTTGACAATGATCCAACGAAACTAATCGAAATTGTTGAAATTGGAAAACAGCTTTTAATGACTCGAGGCACTTTAACTACTTTTTCTATTGCAAATGACGTTGCGAAATATTTTGCTATTGTTCCTGCTCTTTTTATTACTGCGATTCCTGCGCTGCAAGGTTTGAATATTATGCATTTGCACAGTCCTGAAAGCGCCATTTTATCAGCCGTAATTTTCAATGCGATTATCATTCCAATATTGATTCCGCTTGCGCTGAAAGGTGTTGATTATCGTCCAATTGGAGCAAGTGCAATCTTAAAAAGAAACCTTTTGATTTATGGACTTGGCGGATTGATTGTTCCTTTTATCGGAATTAAGGTTATTGATTTACTGGTAGCACTTTTTATGTAAGGTTCTAAGATGCTAAGATTCTAAGGGACTAAGGTTTTTCCCTTAGAATCGTAAAATTCAGGAATCTTTAAAAACTCAAATAAAAAACACAGACTTTAGATTGCTAAGCTTCTGAAAAAAAACTTAGAACCTTAACAACTTAGTCCCTTAGAATCTCAAAAAAATGAAAAATCTATTTTCTATAATAAAACTTACTGTGGCGACTTTAATCTTGTTTGCAGTTATTTATCCTTTAGCGATTTACGGAATCGCACAAATGGCTCCAAATCAAGGAAAAGGAGAAACTATTTCGGTTAACGGAAAAGTGGTTGGTTACCAAAAAATTGGCCAGAAATTCGATAAGTCGAATTATTTCTGGGGAAGACCTTCGGCTGTTGATTATAACGCGGCGGGAAGTGCCGGAAGCAACAAAGGGCCAAGCAATGCTGATTATTTGGCTTTGGTTCAAAAAAGAATTGACACACTTTTATTGGTTCATCCGTACTTGAAAAAATCTGATGTTCCGGCAGATATGGTTACGGCTTCTGGAAGTGGTTTAGATCCGAATATTTCTCCGCAAGGCGCTTTGATTCAGGTAAAACGAATTGCTAAAGAAAGAAATTTAGCTGAAGCTAAAGTAAAAGCTTTGGTGGAATCTAAAATTAATACAGCTGTTGTTGGTCCTGAAACTGTGAATGTTTTGGAATTGAATGTGGCTTTGGATCAGCTTCGCTAAGATGCTAAGGTTCTAAGATACTGAGATACTGAGATACTGAGATTCTAAGTTTTTCTATGCGCATTCTTGTCATTTCGACGAAGGAGAAATCACACTCGTAATTCGACAAAGATTGGCGATTAACTGTGCGGAGTTTCTAGTGTGATTTCTCCTTCGTCGAAATGACAAACTAAACGATAAAAACTAATCTTTAAAAATAAATACCTACAAGGTTTTGGAAACCTTGCAGGAAACGAAAACGCCTTTTTACCCCAAATGCCCTAGCCCCGATAGAAACGAAAATCCTTTTGTTTGGGGCTTCCAAACAAAAGATTGTAGTGGATAGCGGGATTAGCTCCTAAAAAAACTACTAATAAATAATTGAATACCACAAAAATGAAAAAAATAATACTTACTGCTTTAATCGCTTTTGGTTATAGCAATTTACATGCACAGGAAGAATCTAAAAGTCCACTAACATTTTCAGGATATGTAGACGCTTATTATAGTTATGATTTCGGGAAACCTGAAAATCATACTCGGCCAAACTTTTTTTACAGTTATAATAAAAGCAACGAAGTAAACCTGAATTTGGGAATGGCAAAAGTGAATTATTCGAAAGAAAATATTCGGGGGAATTTTGCACTGATGGCGGGAACTTATGCCGAATATAATATGTCTGCCGAACAAGGTTTATTGAAAAATGTTTACGAGGCGAATGTTGGTGTAAAGATTTCCAAAAACCATAATTTATGGGTTGATGCGGGAATTATGCCTTCGCATATTGGTTTTGAAAGTGCGATTGGAAAAGATTGTCAGACTTTAACGAGAAGTATTCTGGCTGAGAATTCGCCTTATTATGAAACGGGAGTTAAAATTGGTTATACATCTGAATCTGGAGAATGGTATTTGGCCGGAATGTACTTGAATGGCTGGCAGAGAATTGAGAAAGTAGAAGGCAATCAAACTCCTGCTTTTGGAACTCAGATTACTTACAAACCTTCTGATCGGGTTGCTTTGAACTGGAGTACGTATGTTGGAAATGAACAGCCGGATATTGATAAAAAATGGCGTTATTTCAACAACTTTTACGGACAATTTAAAGTAACGGAAAAGACAAATATTACAGCTGGTTTTGATATCGGATCTCAGCAATCGGCTAAAGGAAGTGATAAATACGATACTTGGTTTTCGCCTGTTTTGATTCTGCAATATAAACCAGTTGACAAGATTCAGCTTGCAGTACGAGGTGAATATTATAGTGATGAAAAAGGTGTAATTATCGCAACTGAAACGCCAAACGGTTTTAAAACTTACGGATTTTCGGCTAACTTTGATTACTTAGTTACTGATAATGTTATGTTTAGAATTGAAGCCAGAAATCTTTCAAGTAAAGATGAGATCTTCACCAATAAAGACAATCTTCCAACGGATACGAATACGTTTGTAACGACTTCCTTAGCGATTAGTTTTTAGGGGAATATTTCTTGCCACAGATTACACAGATTAAAAGGATTTTTTTTTCGCCACGAATTACACAAATTTTCGCTAATTTTTATTAAATATAATTCGTGAAAATTTGTGTAATTCGTGGCAGATAAATCAACGCAGAGCCATTCAAATAATCCTTCTAATCTGTGTAATCTGTGGCTTTAAAAAAAAAACTTTGTGACTTAGCGCCTTCGTGGCAAAAAATATGGAAAACGAAAATAATAACGCACAGCACTTTCTCGATTTAATTCAGAAATCACGAAAAGGGAAGTTTAAAATCTACATTGGAATGAGCGCCGGTGTGGGCAAAACTTTTCGTATGCTTCAGGAAGCGCATTCGTTATTGAAAAACGGAATCGATCTCAAAATTGGTTACATCGAAACACACATGCGAAAGGAAACGCATGAATTATTAGCAGGTTTGCCGATAATTCCGAGACGTACTATTTTCTATAAAGGAAAAGAACTGGAAGAATTGGATGTTCAGGCGATTATCAACCTTCGCCCCGAAGTAGTTATTGTTGATGAATTAGCGCACACGAACGTTGAAGGAAGCAAAAACGAAAAACGCTGGCAGGATGTTTTGGAGATTTTGGAAGCTGGAATTAATGTGATTTCGGCTGTCAATATTCAGCATATTGAGAGTTTAAATGAAGATGTAAAACGGATTACCAACATTGATGTTCAGGAAAGAATTCCTGATAATGTTTTGCGATTGGCAGATGAAGTCGTGAATATCGACTTAACATCTGAAGATTTGATTGCGCGTTTGAAAGAAGGGAAAATTTATACTCCGGATAAAATTCAGACGGCATTAACGAACTTTTTTAAATCGGAACAGATTTTACAACTTCGAGAATTGGCTTTGAAAGAAGTAGCGAGTCAGGTCGTTCGAAAAGTTGAAAATGAAGTCCCGAATCTTCATGCTTTACGACATGAGAAACTTTTGGCCTGCATTAGCAGTAATGATAAAACGGCTAAAATTGTGATTAGAAAAACAGCAAGACTCTCCAGTTATTATAACGGATTGTGGTATGTTTTATATGTGGAAACTCCGCAGGAAAACAGTAATAAAATTGCTTTGGACAAACAGCGACATTTAATTAATAACTTTAAACTCGCTGTGCAATTAGGCGCAGAAGTTATTAAACTGGAAAACAGTAATATTACAGATGCGATTTTGGCAACTGTAGAAGAAAAACAAATTACAACTGTGTGTATCGGAAAACCACATTTGAATTTATTTAAAGTAATTTTGTCTACAACAATTTTCAGGCGTTTGCTAAACAAATTGTCTTTATCAAATGTTGATCTTGTGATATTATCGTAAAATGTTTTATGTGAAATGTAAGATGTTGTTTTTCATTTCACATTTTACAAACAACATTTCACACAAAAAATAAAATATGAGAATTAAAACCAAATTGAATCTGGGTGTTGGATTGTTATTTTTAATGATCATCATACTTTCGTTAGTGAGCGGTTATTCTGTTTTTTTGATAAAAGCAGATACCGAGAATATTCTGAAAGCGAATTATAATACGCTGGAATATTCGCGAAATATGATTTTGTCTTTGGATGAAATTAAAGCGAGCCCTGATAGCAAGATTCATGTTTTCAAGGAATATCTTGAAAAACAAACACAAAATGTTACCGAACCCGGAGAAAAAGAAGCAACCGAAAACCTTGAAAAAAGTTTTACGCTTTTAGAACAAAACGGAGCAAACGAAACCATAAAAGCAAAAATCAGACAGGATATTTTTGCCATCATGAAACTGAATCTGGATGCTATAAAACAGAAAAGCGATATTGCCAAACATACCGCTGAAAATGCCAATCTATGGATTGCTATTGTGGGAAGTTTATGTTTTTTGATTGCTTTTAATTTGCTGGTTAATCTGCCCAATAATATTGCCAATCCAATAAAGGAATTGACGCTGAGTATTAAGGAAATTGCCAATAAAAATTATTCCGAACGTGTTCATTTTACAAGTCATAGCGAATTTGGAGATTTGGCCAAATCGTTTAATACAATGGCGCAGAAACTTCAGGAATATAACGATAGTAATTTGTACAAACTCTTTTTCGAAAAGAAACGACTGGAAACTTTAATCAATAATATGAACGATCCTATTATTGGTCTGGATCATGAAGAAATTGTTTTGTTTGCCAATGATGAAGCCTTGAAAATTATTGGTCTGAAATTGGAAGATGTTATCGGGAAATCGGCTTCTACTCTAGCGTTATCAAATGATTTGATTCGGTCTTTGATTTTGAAAGAGGATACAGATTCTCCTAAAAAGCAACCGCTGAAAATTTATGCGCACGGAAAAGAAAGTTATTTCGAAAAAGAAATTCTAAATATTACCATAATTCCAACGGGAGAAGAAAAAGAAATCAATATTGGCGATGTTATTATTCTGCGAAATATTACGCTTTTTAAAGAATTGGATTTTGCCAAAACTAATTTTATTGCGACAGTTTCACACGAATTAAAAACACCAATTGCTTCTATAAAATTAAGTCTTCAATTGCTTGAAAATGGAAAAACGGGCGACATGAACGAAGACCAAAAACAATTGGTAGAAAGCATAAAAGACGACAGTCAGCGATTATTGAAAATTACGGGCGAATTGCTTAATTTATCACAATTAGAAACGGGAAATATTCAGCTGAATATCGAAAAAAGCAATCCGCATGAAATTGTAAATTATGCTGTTGAAGCTGTAAAAGTTCAGGCCGATCAAAAACAAATTAAACTTTTAATTGATGCCGATGAAAACCTGCAAGACGTAAAAGCGGACAGTGAAAAAACCGGCTGGGTTTTGATTAATTATTTGTCAAATGCCATTCGATATTCTTCTGAAAAAAGTACGATTCACATCAAACTAAAAAAAGAAAATAATCAAATCGTATTTCAGGTTATCGACACTGGAAAAGGAATTGACACAAGATATAAAGACAAAGTTTTTGATAAATATTTTCAGGTTCCGGGAAGTCAGAAATCTGGAACGGGATTGGGCTTAGCAATCAGTAAAGAGTTTATTGAAGCTCAAAATGGAAGTGTTGGGGTTGAGAGTAATTTGGGATTAGGAAGCACGTTTTGGTTTTCGTTGAAAGTATAAAAAAATTGTGAATTGTGAATTGTAAAACGAAAAATATATAAAAGAGCCGTAGGCTCAAACCATTTTGTAGGGCCGGATTTTAATCCGGTTGACAAAGAAATTCCGCAATGCAAAAGAGCCGTGGGCTCGATTCATATTAAACTGGATTGAAATCCAGCCCTACAATATAAATCGTCCCTACGGGACTTTAAAACATGGTTTAATCAAACTTCAACGGATTGAAATCCGTTGCTATAATATGAAAATCATTCCTGCAGAATTTAAATAAAATTTAGCCAATCTTAATTCAACTACCTCATTTAAAACCAACAAATTAATATTCGCTTAAGGTTGAATTAAGCACAAAATACCTGCATCGAACATTCGTTACTATTGCAAAATATAACGACAAAAACAATGTTCCGCAAAACGATTTACCTTGTATTCCTATTCGGATTATTTTCTGCGAATGCACAACAAAATGATTCGATCACAAAAATTGACAGTACTTCACATAATTTAAAATTCAATTACAAACAACTAATTATTCCGAGTGTATTAATTGGTTATGGCGTAATTGGTTTAGAAAGTGATCAACTTTTGAGTTTTAATCATCAAATTAAGGATGAAGTTACCGAAGACATTGACGAGAAAGTTACCATTGACGATTTCTCGCAATATGCGCCTGCCGTATCTGTTTATGCGCTGAATGCTTTTGGAGTAAAAGGCAAAAATAATATGCGAGATCGTTCTGTAATACTTGTGACTTCATATGCAATTATGGCTACAACAGTTTTAGGCTTAAAATCGATTTCACATGTAGAAAGACCTGACGGAAGTTCGAACAATTCCTTCCCTTCCGGACACACCGCAACTGCATTTATGGGTGCCGAATTTTTATACCAAGAATACAAAGACAAATCGATTTGGTACGGAATTGCTGGTTATGCCGTTGCAACAGGAACGGGATTATTTAGAATTTACAACAACCGCCATTGGTTAACTGATGTTGCTGCTGGAGCTGGAATCGGGATTTTAAGCACCAAAATTGCCTATTGGATGAATCCATATATCACTAAAAAGCTGTTCAAATCATCAGCGGAAAATAAATCAACTTCTATGATTGCGCCTTTTTATAACGGACAGCAATATGGTTTGAGTTTTGTGAAAGTTTTTTAGATTTTTTTGCCACAAAGGCTCTAAGTTTTTTAAGCCACAGATTTCACAGATTAAAAGGATTTTTTAATCGCTTTGTGTAGATTTATTTGCCACGAATTCCACAAATTTTCACGAATTATATTGATTGTATTCTGAATAAAAAATTAGTGAAAATTTGTGCAATTCGTGGCGAAAAATAATCCTTTTAATCTGTGACTCGAGCGATAGCGAACAGGGGTAGCAAATCTGTGGCAAAAAACTTTTTAAGTATTCGAAGTATTATTCTTAATCTCTCGAACTTCACGTTTCAATTCTAAAAGCAAATCTTTCATTGCTCCAGTTTCCGATATTTCTTGTTTTTTGTCTGAACGGCCGATATTACATTCGTATTCCCAAATCTCCAAAATATCAGAAGCTTTCACTTCATAATTCGGATAAAAACTATTATCCGATTCTAAAACCAGAGCGTTCTTTTTGTTTTTATTGAGACGTTTATAAACCATTCCTTCATTTTTGGTAATCAGAATATAAGTTTTTCCATCCATCACCTCTCCCAGCTTTTCCACATAACGGCCAATAATAATCGAACCATCTTCGTGCGGAGGCATGGAATCGCCTTCAACGGGAAATCCGCGGTGTTTTCCTGGTCCTAAAAACGGAAGCGTAATCTGCTGTAAACTTTCAATATATTCTGGATCAGCATATCCGTTGAGGTAACCCGCTTTTGCTTTTTGAGATACAATTTCAATAAAATTTTCTCCAAAACTATCCACTTGAATAGGTAAAATAAGTCGGTTGCCTTCTAGTTTTATCAAATTTTGCACATCAATTTTACGTATATCGACAGATAATATCAAGTCGATACTCATATGAAAATATAATGCAATCTTCTTTAAAATGTCATACGGTGCTTCCGAAGTTCCGTCTTCGTATTTCACGTATCTTCCTCTTGTAATACTTAGGTTTTCAGCTAATTTTTCTTGTGATATTTTATGCTTAACCCTTAGTGCTCTGATGTTGTCTGAAAATAAGGACATAATTAATTTGTTATAATTTGGAACAGCAAATATACAAAAAATTGTTATCACCTGTGCTAATTTTGTTCCATACAAAAACAAAGGAAAATGGCACGGGCAATTGTACATATGGATTTGGATACCTTTTTTGTATCCTGCGAAAGACGCACCAACTCAGAACTTAACGGAATTCCGCTTATTATAGGTGGCGGAGACCGCGGTGTTGTGGCATCTTGTTCGTATGAAGCCCGTAAATATGGAGTGCGTTCTGCTATGCCAATTCGTATGGCGTTAAAACTTTGCCCTGACGCAAAAGTGATGAAAGGCGACATGGAATTATATTCGCAACTTTCTCATGATGTGACTGAAATTCTTCAGGAAAAAGCGCCTGTTTTAGAAAAAGCGAGCATCGATGAATTTTATATGGACATTACCGGAATGGATAAATTCCACGGAAGTTATAAATGGACAAATGAATTGGCTCAAAAGGTGATTAAAGAAACCGGACTGCCAATTAGTTTTTCATTATCCATTAACAAAACGGTTTCTAAAATTGCAACCGGAGAAGGCAAACCTGTCGGAAATCTTCAAATTCCCGAACAAGAAGTACAAGACTTTTTAAATCCGCTTTCGATTCAGAAAATCCCGATGGTTGGCGCTGTGACTTTTCAGCTTTTGTCCCGAATTGGCGTTCGAAAAATTCAGACTTTGGCCGAAATGCCTGCCGAAGTTTTACAGCAAATGATTGGTAAAAACGGTTTAGAACTTTGGAAAAAAGCACACGGAATTGACCACACGCCAGTTGAACCTTATACCGAAAGAAAATCAATTTCGACCGAAACGACTTTTTCTCAAGATACTATTGATCTTGCAAAGTTGAGAAGAATATTATTAGGAATGGTCGAAAAACTGGCTTTTCAGCTTCGTGCTGAACAATGGCTTACTTCAACTGTTACGGTAAAAATACGTTATGCTAATTTTGATACTGAAACCAAACAATGCCGAGTAGCTTATACCTCAGCCGATCACATTTTGACGAAAAATGTAATAGAACTTTTTGAAAAAGTCTATCAGCGTCGTATGCGTCTGCGCTTGATTGGCGTTCGCTTTAGCGGACTCGTGCGCGGAACCTATCAAATTGATCTTTTTGAAGATACTCAGGAAATGCTTTCACTTTATGAAGCGATGGACAAAATGAAAAGCCGTTATGGTTTTGATGCCGTAATGCGTTGCGCCGGAGCTCACTTTAAACCCAACACTAAAGACGAAATTTTAAAACGCAAGAAATAATGTATCTCAATTGTCATTCTTATCATTCATTACGTTACGGCACAATTCCGCTTAAGGATTTGATTGCCGAAGCCGTTTTGCATGGTATAAAAGCAATGGCATTGACCGATATTAATACTGTTACCGGAATTTACGATTTTATAAAAGCGTGTCAGGAAAAAGAAATCAAACCTTTGATTGGAATGGAATTTCGATACAATCATGAATTCCGATATATTGGTCTGGCGCAAAATGCAGAAGGTTTAGCTGAAATGAACAGATTCTTAACTGACCATAATTTCAGCGGAGAAACTTTGCCTTTGCGTGCTCCAAAATTCAAATCGATTTTTGTGATTTATACTTTAGAAAATGCTCCTGAAACACTTTTTGAAAATGAATTTATCGGAGTTCGTCCTGAAGAAGTTTCAAGTCTTTTGACTTCAAAACATAAAAATAAAATCTCCAAAATGGTGATTTTACAACCTGTAACTTTTAGAAATAAAAAAGAATACAATCTGCATAAAGTGCTTCGGGCTATTGATACTAATATTATTTTATCGAAACTTACAGAAGCAGATTATTGCAAAGTTTCTGATGTGATGAAACCTGTAGAATCGATTCTGCCATTCTATGAAAAATATAGTGAAATCATTTTAAATACACAACGTATCATTGACGATTGTAATTTTCAATATGATTTTTCAGCTAAAAGAAATAAAAAATTCTATACTGAAAACCGTCAAAAAGATTTAGAAAAACTGACGGAATTGGCTTGGGAAGGATTTGAAAAACGTTACGGAAACGAAAATACTGAAGCAAAAGCCCGCGTAAAAAAAGAATTAAAAGTTATTGATGAATTAGAATTCAGCGGTTATTTTTTAATTACTTGGGATATTATTCAATTCAGCAATAGTCAAGGCTTTATGCATATCGGTCGCGGAAGCGGTGCCAACAGCATCATCGCCTATTGTCTCGGAATTACAGATATCTGCCCTATTGAACTCGATCTCTATTTTGAACGTTTTTTAAATCTAAACCGTAAAACACCACCTGATTTTGATATTGACTGGAGCTGGCAGGAACGCAACACAATTCTTGAATATATCTTCAAAAAATATGGTAAAGATCATGTAGCTTTTTGTGGTACGAATGTCGAGTTTAAATACCGTTCTATTTTTAGAGAAGTCGGAAAGGTTTTTGGTCTTCCTAAAGAAGAATTAGATCTTTTGGCAAAAAATCCGCAAGAACTTCATCCGACCAATAAAATTGTAAAATTGGTTCAGGAATATGGACAAATGATGGAAAAATATCCCAATCAACGAAGCATGCATGCGTGTGGAATTCTGATTTCTGAAGAACCAATTACGAATTATACACCTCTGGAAATGCCTCCAAAAGGTTTTCCAATCGTACTTTTTGATATGCACATTGCCGAAGAAATTGGTTTTGATAAATTTGATATTCTAAGTCAGCGTGGTATTGGCCATATTGATGACAGCGTAAAACTGATTGCCAAAAACCGAGGCATAAAAGTTAATATTCGTGATACTTCAATTTCCAAAGACGAAGCCGTTTGCAATTCTTATTTAGCAAAAGGACATACAATTGGCTGTTTTTATATCGAAAGTCCTGCTATGCGTGGTTTACTGCGTCGTTTAAATTGTGATAATTATAAAATTCTTGTCGCCGCGTCGTCTATTATTCGTCCCGGCGTTGCACAATCGGGAATGATGAAAGAGTATATTTTTCGCCACAACAATCCAACTCAGTTTGAATATTTTCATGAAGTTTTCAGAGAACATCTTGGCGAAACTTACGGCATTATGGTCTATCAGGAAGATGTCATTAAAATTGCCCAGCATTACGGTGGACTTCCTGCACCAGACGGAGATATTCTGCGTCGCGCCATGTCGGGAAAAGGAAGATCTTTGGAAGCGTTGCAAAAAGTAAAAGATAATTTCTTTGCGAGCTGTGCCCAAAAAGGACATCCATTGTCGTTGAGTCAGGAAATTTATCGCCAGATTGAATCTTTTGCGGGATATTCTTTCTGCAAAGCGCACTCGGCTTCTTATGCAGTTGAAAGTTATCAGAGTTTATATCTGAAAGTTAATTTTCCTGTTGAATTTATGACAGCGGTAATCAACAATCAAGGTGGATTTTACAGAACCGAAGTTTATGTACACGAAGCAAGAATGTCTGGCGGAACGATTCATAATCCGTGTGTGAATAAAAGCGAATACCAGACTACTTTGTACGGAACTGATATTTATTTAGGTTTTATGCACATTCAAAGTCTGGAATCTAAAATCGCTCATTTGATTGAAGAAGATCGAAATAAAAAAGGTGATTTTCTTTCTCTGGAAGATTTTATCAATCGGATTCCAATTGGGATTGAAGGTGTTAAAACTCTGATTTTTATCGATGCTTTTCGTTTTACAGGAAAAACCAAAAATCAGCTTTTGGTCACTGCAAGTCTGCTTTTGAACAATTTTAAACCTGAAAACAGGAATTTAAAATTACTACAGGAACCCGTTAAAGAATACAAACTTCCAAAATTAGAACGTTCCGTTTTTGAAGATGCTTTTGACGAAATTGAATTATTGAGTTTTCCTGTTTCTTGTACTGTTTTCGATCTTTTGCAAACCAAACACCGCGGTGATGTCATGGCTAAAGATTTGGTTCAGTATCATAAAAAACAAGTCAGAATGTTGGCTTATCTAATTTCCAGAAAACACGTTCCAACAAAAAAAGGAACCATGTATTTTGGAACCTGGATCGATCATGAAGGCACTTATTTTGATACGGCTCATTTTCCGGATAGCTTAGAAAAACATCCTTTTCAGGGCGGAGGTTGTTATTTATTGTTGGGAAATGTCGAAGTCGATTATCATTTTCCAACCATCACCATCATTAAAATGGCGAAAATGCCTTTCATTCCAGATCCGCGTTATATGGATGCTAAAGACCAATATAAAACACAAAACCAAATTAAAGAAGATATAAGCCTGACACATCGTAAACCTTATCCGCAGGGGCACGAAATTAATCTGCCAAGACATCGAATGAAATTTTAAACGAGTATCATAGTTTTAACACATAGAGAAATAGTTTTTTAGCTTGTAGAAGTGCGATTTTTAACTTTAAGTCTATGTGTTAAATTTTAAATAACTAAAGAAGAATTTACGTTATATACAGATGAAAAATACGGAATATGCCATAGTCGATATTGAAACCACAGGCGGAAATGCCAGTGACAGTCGCATTACAGAAATTGCAATCATTATTCATGATGGCAAAAATGTAATTGACCGTTATGAAACGCTTGTAAATCCAGAAAAAGATATACCGTTGTCTATTTTTGGATTAACGGGTATTAATAACGAAATGGTGGCGAATGCACCTATTTTTGATGACATTTCAGAAAAAGTATTGGAAATGCTTACCGATCGTATTTTTGTTGCTCATAATGTAAACTTCGATTATTCATTTATTCACCATCAGCTGGAGCAAGCGGGTTTTAAATGGTCGGCACAAAAACTTTGTACAGTTCGTGCAGCAAGAAAAATCAAGCCGGGTTTAGGTTCTTACAGTTTAGGAAATCTTTGCAATTCTTTAAATATATCTCTAGAAAACAGACACCGCGCCGGCGGAGACGCAGATGCGACTGCTGTATTATTCTCTCTTCTGTTAGAATGGGATGATGCGGGAGAAATCGGGAATATGATCAAAAAAACAGCTCAAGATCAGCGCTTACCTCCTAACCTTCCTCCAGATGATTTTAACAATTTACCAGAAAAACCAGGTGTGTATTATTTTTATAATCAGGCAAAAAAAGTGATTTATGTTGGAAAAGCTATCAATGTAAAAAAACGTGTGGCATCGCATTTTAGCGGCAATAATATCAATTCTCAAAGACAGCATTTCTTGAGAGATATTCACGGAATTTCCTTTGAAATCTGCGCTACTGAATTAATGGCACTTTTGCTGGAATGTACCGAAATAAAACAGCTTTGGCCAACCTACAATAGAGCATTAAAACGTTTTGAAGCAAAATTTGGCATTTATCAGTATGAAGCCAGAAACGGTTATAAATATTTAGCTGTTGGAAAACTGAGCAAATTTCAGACTTGCATTCATGAATTTAACAGCATGTATAACGCTATAAATCTACTCCGAGATCTGTCTGCACAATTTGAAATTGATCAAAGATTCTGCAAATATTCCAGACCTGAAGAAGCAGAGCTTCCTCAAAATAACGATATAAAAAGCCTGCCTGATATTCTGCTTCACAACGAACAAGTTGACAATGCTATTGATTTTTTCTTGAACAACAGGCCCACTTTTGCCATTATTGACAAAGGAAGATCGAAAGAGGAACGCAGTTGTATCTGGATTGAAAATGGCCATTTTCATGGAATGGGATATATTCCGAGAGATGTTGCCATTCATGACCCAGAAGATGTAAAAAGTTATGTTACGCTTTATAAAAGTAATCAATATATTGAACAATTAATTTTTACTTATGCTGAGAAATATCCTGGCAAAGTATTCTTTAACAAACATTTTTTAAGTAAAGCTTCCTAAACAGAATAAAACATAAAAATAGAGCTATAAAACTAAATCTGAATTATGACACTATTTAACGACACCGAACTATTTACTGCAGGTTTAGGAGGAAAAAAAGTATTTGACATTCCTGATTCTGAATTGATTTTGATCGATAATTTCTTCACAAAAGAAGAATCTGATCGTTTTTATGAAAGAATACTTCGCAAAACCAAATGGAGGGAATATGAAATGGAAATTTATGACAAAACCTATACAGTTCCCCGAATGATTTCATGGTATGAAGACAAAGATAATCCTGGGGCAGATCCAAAAGGGCCAGACTGGACTTATGATTTATTGACGATTCGAGGTCGTGTTGAAAAAGAGACACAAGTTGATTTTAACAGTCTTCTTTTAAATTTATACCGAAACGGAAATGATGGCGTAGGCTGGCACAGCGACAAAGAACATAATTCGGGACCAAATCCTATTATTGCGTCGGTGACTTTTGGCGAGACCAGAATGTTCAGACTTCGTCATAAATACAGCAAAGAAATTCCGCAGATTGAGATTCCGTTGCATCACGGTTCTTTTTTATTAATGGCTGGAACAACTAATAGTTTTTGGCAGCATCAAGTTCCGAAAACAGCTCGGGATGTTTTGCCCAGAATAAATCTGACTTTTAGACAAACTAAACGAGTTTATGATATATAAACAACTCTAAATGAGCTTTTTCTTACTTAATAACGATGAGGAAAATTCTGCAAAAAAAAGTTAAATTACTCACTACGTGCATCTTTTATTAGGCAGACCCTTTCTTTTTTAGTACTTTTGCAACCCTTTTTTAAATACAATACCACAAATGGCATATTCAAACAATGATTTAGCGCGCTTTTTAGATGCGCAGAATAAACTTTATCTTACCGCACTTTCAGAAATTAAAAAAGGAAAGAAAGAAACTCACTGGATGTGGTTCATTTTCCCACAGGTAAAAGGATTAGGTAAGAGCGATACTGCAAATCTTTATGCAATTGCCGATTTAAAAGAAGCTTCAGAATTTCTAGAGCATCCTATTTTAGGAAAGCATCTTATAGAAATTTCAGAACTGTTATTAACTTTTAAAAGAAAATCAGCTGATGGAATTTTAGGAGATTTAGATGCTCGAAAGCTGCGTTCATCTATGACACTTTTTTCTATGACTGAAAACGCAAATCCGATATTTCAGGAAATATTAGATGCTTTTTTCTCGGGAGAATCAGACCCGCTTACTATTTCTATTATTAATTCAACTATAAAATCTTCTGTTGAACCTGTTATTGCATAACAATCTCAATAGATTATTTGACATCAAAAGACACTGTTTTTCTAAGCAGTGTCTTTTTTTATGATTAAGCTTAAATAACTTATTGCAAGCAGCAATTTTAGTTTTATATTGTACCTTCAAAAAACTAAACCATGACCCAAAAAATCAAAACCTTGCAAATTATTCATCTTGCTGTTTGTGCAGGAACAATTCTTGTCTATTTCTTTTTAGGCGAGCTTTCAATTGAAAAATTAAAAAATATTCCCAGTATAGATTCATCCTCAATTGCATACGTTTTTATACCTATTCTAGCTTTTGTTTTAAGTGCTTTTTTGTTCAAATCACAATTAAAACAAATAGATCCTAAATTAAAAACGGAAGACAAATTGCCTGTTTATCAAACTGCTTCTATAATGCGATGGACAGTTCTTGAAGGTGCTGCTTTTTTAATATTATTTTTAAAACCTGATTTTATATTATTTGGGATACTTATTATAATATATCTGATTTTTTTAAGACCAACTGAGGAAAGAATTAATAATGATTTGGCATAAACCTCATAAAAAAATTCTTCATGGAAATTCAGTATATTTAAATCATTCAGCTTAATTATAACGAAAAAACGCCTTATGAATAAGGCGTTTTTTATATCTAAATATTAATTTTAGCTTCAAGACGGTACTAATCTTCTTTTGGTTTTGTTAGATAATAAACTGGAATTCCTGTAAGCATAATCAATACGCCCCAACCACAAGTTGAAAATTTCACAACAAGCAATGATATACAAATTGCTGTTGCAATTATTATATACAACATTGGTAAAAAAGGATATCCAAACGCTTTATAAGGTCTTTCAATATCTGGCATTTTCTTGCGCAAGATAAAAATTCCATAAATCGTTAGAATATAAAAAATCAAAACAATGATGATTACAAAATCTAACAAATCACCATATTTACCTGTAAGACATAAAGCAGAAGCCCATATGCACTGCGCCCATAATGCCCAAGCTGGTACACTTGAACTATTTAAAACGGCAGCTTTTTTAAAGAACAAACCATCGTTTGCCATGGTATAATAAACTCTAGCGCCAGCCATAATTAATCCGTTATTACAGGCAAAAGTCGAAATCATAATCATTATTGCAATAATCAAAGTTCCTATATTTCCAAAAATATATTGTGATGCTACAACCGCCACACGATCCGATTTTGCTGTCGCAATTTCATCAAGCGGAATTACTGCCAAATACATAATGTTTGTAAGAACGTAAATAATCGTAACTATAAAAGTTCCTAAAAACAAACTGAAACCAACATTACGTTTTGGATTTTTAATTTCACCGGCAATAAAAGTAACACCATTCCATGCATCACTTGAGAATAAAGAGCCAACCATTGCTGCTGAAATTCCAGTAATCAAAGCCATACCTCCAATTGGCATCCACGAACCGCTTTCTTTGTCAAATGAACGTGTATTCCAAGCGTCCGCCCAATTAGCATCCCAAACTGAAGCTTTTGCAGCAAGTGTAAATCCGAATACAATTAATCCCAGTAACGATAAAATTTTGATAATTGTTAAAACCGTTTGCAGAATTTTACCATTTTTTACCCCGCGGCTATTAATGTATGTCAATAAAATGATAGTGAATATCGAAACTAACTGCGCTGCATTAAGCTTGAAAGAACCAATTTCATACAATATATTTTCATCGCTGAAAGGTTCATACAAATATGCCGCAAATTTTGAAAAAGCAACTCCAACGGCGGCAATTGTACCGGTTTGAATTACGGCAAAGAAACTCCAGCCATACAAAAACGCAATTAACTTATTGTACGCTTCTTTTAGATATACATATTGTCCTCCCGCTTTTGGGAACATTGCACTTAATTCACCATAACTTACAGCGGCAATAACAGTTATTAATCCTGAGATTAACCAAATTAGCGTAAGCCATCCTGCTGAACCTACTTGTCTGGCGATATCAGCACTTACAATAAATATTCCAGATCCAATCATAGAACCAACCACAAGCATGGTTCCGTCTAATAATCCGAGTTCTCTTTTAAAATTTTCTTGGTCGTTTTCTTGCATTTTTTTGGTTTTTGGTTGGTTAAAGATATACTTTTTTCTGAAATCTAATAATTTCAGTTTCTAATTTTTAAAGTTGCAAATTCTAACTCTAAAATTTAAAATTGATTAATCATATTGACCTTTCAAAAGCTAAAACCTGTAAATACTTTGTTATCGAAACAGATCGAGAATTCTTTTTATTTTTCAATAAAACTTAATTAAAAAAAAACAAAAACACTTAAACAAAAAAAATCAAAACATCATTTTATACATATATGTCTACATTAGCACTAATCGTTTTTAATTCCTTTATCAATAATAAAAAGAGAAACATCATTTTACAAAACAAAAACACAAACAACTAAAAATCAATTAATTAAACAATAAATTCACTTAATAAATTTAATCGTAAGAAAAAACAGATCATTTGTAAAACCCAATCTTTTTTTTATTAATTTTGATAAGGACATTCAATTTTCTTAAAATACCACATTTTTTATTAACAATTGTTTATCATTTTAACCAAATAACCAACAATCATCTTAAACATATAATTAAGACAAAAAAACAGCTCAAAAAATACTTTTAAAGGCAGAAATTAAAACTATTAACCTACTAATCCAAAAGCTATGTCTAAAGGTCATTTTTTTAAAAAACTCCGGTACCCAAATGTTTTTGTTCTTTTATTAATCGTATTTCTTTCTTGTGCTTTACTAATATTTATTAATTTTTTTACCATCAAAATATTATCTGCAAATAGAGCTTATGTAAATGGCGAATCACATTATTCAAAAGGCCAAAAAGATGCTTCCAGACATCTTTTAACCTATCTCTACACAAAAGATGAAAACCAATGGAATTTATACTTAGAGGAATTAAAAGTTCCGCAAGGTGATGGGATTGCCAGGGTAACACTTTTAAAAGTTGGCGACAATGAGGTCGCTCGAAAAGGTCTTCTTACAGGCCGAAATAACGAAGCTGATTTAGATGATCTTGTTTGGCTGTTTGTTCATTTTAAAGAGATTCCATTTTTAGCAAAAGCAATTCACGAATGGGAACAAGGTGACAAATTAATCTATCAATTATTTATTATTGGACAACAAATAGATTCAAAAATAAAATGCGACCAACTAACTGATGCTGATCAACAAAAATTTCTTCAACAAATTAGTAGTATCAGCGATAAACTAACTATCAATGAACGAAACTTCTCTAACACACTAGGAGAAGGAACTCGTACAATAAAAGACCTTCTTATCATTATCAATATTGTTTTTATATTAATAATTATTTGCAGTGTTTCTCTTTATTATTCTATCATGGTTAAACGATTAATTGTTTCTAAAAAGGAAATTGAAGTCAAAAATGAAAATCTAATATTAGTCAACCATGAACTCGATCGATTTGTTTACAGCGCATCACATGACTTAAGATCTCCTATAACCTCTCTAAAAGGACTTATACAAATTACACAGCTTGAAGATGATATAGACCAAATCAAAGATTATTTAAATTTAATGCATCAGAGTCTTTGTAAACAAGATCAATTTATAAGTGATATTATAGATTATTCCAAAAACAAAAGAATACAAACAATCATAGAACCTGTTAATCTAAAAGAATTATTTGACGAAGCAATTGCGCAATTAATGCATATCGAAAATGCCAACAAGATAACTTTTACCAAAGAATTATTACTTGATCAAATTCAAAGTGATCGTTTACGCTTAAGAATTATCATAAGTAATTTACTCTCAAATGCAATAAAGTATGCTGACAACAGCAAACAAGAAATGCTTATTTCTATAAAAACTTATTTTGACGGCGGTTTTCATAAAATAGAAATATCGGATAACGGAATTGGCATTAAAGAGGAATTCAGGGATCATATTTTTGAAATGTACTTTGGGACTAACAAAAATAAAGGATCAGGACTAGGGTTGTATATAGTAAAAGAAGCCGTCGAAAATATTAAAGGAAACATATCTGTATCCTCAAAAACTAATATAGGAAGCAAATTTATTGTAACAATTCCAAATACATATGATGACTAAACCAGAATTCTTATTAATTGAAGACAATTTGATAGACCAACTTGTTATTAAACAACTACTAAAAAAAGTGTTTAATATAACCGAGCTAAGTATCACTAATGATGGTAATGAAGGGATTTTATGGCTCAACAATAATAAAAAAAAGAATCAAGCCTTAGTCATCTTATTAGACATTCAAATGCCTGTAATGAATGGTTTTGATTTTTTAAATGAGTTCCACAAGCTAAGCGAAGATTTAAAAAGAGAAATTCAAATTTACGTACTTTCCTCAACATTAGACACTAATGAAATTCAAGAAATCAAGAATAGTAAATATATAACTGATTTTTTAAGCAAGCCTCTTTCAATTGATGAATTTAAAACAAAAATTTACTTAACTACTTAATAAATTTATTCTAAAACACGATTTACCTGCGAAAAGGCCCTTGTATAATAAGCTTCTTTTGTTGAGGAAATCATAACACCGCCATGAGTAGAGGAGTGTACAAATTTAATCTCGCCATCAACATTTTCAACGACCATACCAACATGGTTTATATGACGCCTTCCATTGGTTTTAAAGAAAATTAAATCGCCTTTTTGAGCTTCTTCTGAAGCTACTTTTGTTCCTATTCGAGATTGTTCTATTGAACTTCTTGGCAGTTTGATATCGAAGTTACCAAAAGTACAAAACATTAATCCTGAACAATCAAAACCTGCTTTCGTAGTTCCACCAGAACGGTAACGTGTTCCAATATTTTCTGTCGCATTACTAATCAACTGATTAATTAAATCGGAATGATTACTTATTCTAACAACTCCCGAATCTTTAACTGCATTTGAATTATCTGCAACTTCTATTGAAGGCTGTGCACTATCAATTATCTGGGGTGATTTCACATTTAAAGCATCTGCTTTTTCTTTGGTAGTTTTAATCTTTAAAACATAACCTACCGGAAGTTTCCCTTTTATAAATGGATTTTGTCGTTCTAATTCAGCTACTGTAATTCCATATCTTTTTGCAATAGCATACTTTGTTTCTTTTGGCTGCACCTCAACGACAACTTCTGCATTTTCTGAAGTAATAATTTCAGGTTTTGTTACATCAGTATTAATTCCATTTGTTGCAGATGCAATCGTATTTGAAGAAGTATCACCTTCCTTCTCAGCATTTAAATCGGCTATTTCTAATAATTGATTAGCTTTTTCTGCTGTGGTACTAATCTTTAAAGATTGCCCTACCCGTAGTTTCTTTTTGATTGAAGGATTCTGACGCTCTAATTCTGCGACTGTTATTCCATACTTCTTAGCAATTGAGTATTTTGTCTCTTTAACCTGTACTTTAACATTAAGCTCTGTATTTGCAATAGGAACAATTTCTGGTTTTGCTCCATTTGTATTAACTGCATTTTCTGAACTCACTACAGCATTAGAAGGAATATTTAGATGCTGTCCTATTTTTAAACCGTCTGTTTCTAATGCTGGATTAGCTTTTTTCAATTCATCAACAGAAACATTGTATTTTTTAGCGATTCCCCAAAGTGTTTCTTTTTGCAAAACTTCATGTGAACCAGGAGTATTATTCGCTATATTTTGCGTTTTACTTACTTCATTTTGAGGAGATTTCTGAGCAGTACGAACATTTTTATTCGGGATTAGCAAAACCGAATTTAGTTTTAAAACTTTAGGTGCATTAGGATTTGCATCTTGGATATCTTTTACTTTTACACCATATTTTTTAGCAATTACAGTAATGTTTTCTCCTTTTGAGATTTTATGTTTGGTAAATTTTTCTTGAGAAAAAACACCAACACTAAAAAAAAACAATACTATAATTAATCTAAAAACCATACTCACCTATTAAAGTTTATCTATCTTTTTTAAGTTTAGATAACAATTTAAACTCAAAAAGAGCAACTATATTACCTAAAAAGCGAATTTAACTTTTTAAAGTAAAAAACACACTATTTTTAACAACTAATTCACTTCATTTTAACAAGTACGGCATTAAAATTGCGCCAACTTTTTGAATTGCAGTTTTTTAAACAAAAATAATGTTCAAAAGAGATTTATCCTTAACTTAACTAATAAAAACTTGTGAAAAAATTACTCTTCATCTTTCTTTTATCATCGTTTTTATCAAATGCACAAAATACTGAAGGAACTGTAGTTTCTACAAGCAATCAACCTATTTCAGATGTAAATATCGTTTGTTCTTCGAAAAACTTTAAAACATTGAGTGATAGAAAAGGGAAGTTTATAATCCGAAAAGAATCAAGTTTTAACGAAACTGACACTTTGCAATTCTCTCATATTGGATACCAAATTTCCAGAATTTCTTTTAAAGAGCTTAAGATGCTTAATTTTAAAATTTCACTGAAAGAGGAAACAGAGAGTTTATCTGAAATAGCTGTTTCTGCCAATGGTAAATTAAAATTAAAATCGAAAATTGCTTTTACGAAATTGGCTCCTTTAAAAAATGCCATTTATTCTTTTGGATCTTTTGTAAAAGATGGTAAAATTTATATTGTTGGAGGCGACGCTTCTTATGAATCTGATGCCTTTCAAAAAGCAAAGGACAAAACAGTAAATACAGATACCGAAATTTTCATGAAAACTTTTTATGATGAACTTCGTCGTCAAGAAGGCTCTCATTCGTACAGAGGCGATTTTTTAATTTATGACATCAATACTGACAGCTGGCAGACTTCTGAAATAAAATTCAAAAAAAGAGCTTATAATAAACTCCATTATTACGATAACAAGATTTATGTTTTGGGAGGAAAGCGAATATCCAGGAATGCTAAATTTGAGTATTTAGAAAATGAAATTGAAGTTCTTGATTTAAGCAAAAATACAATTACGATTGATAAGACTAATCCGCATCAGGCGGTCAATTTTTCGTCGTTTACTTATAAAGACAATATTATTGTTATGGGAGGTTCAATAAAAACGACTCTGAAAGGCAAAAAAACATTTACTAACAAAGTTCGCTTTTACAATATTCCTTCTGGTTTGTGGTATGAACTTTCAGATATGCCAACTGCGAAAGAAGCAAATGGTGTTTTAATAGGTGATAAAATTTATTTAATTGGCGGAAATAATGGACAGCCTTTATCTGAAATAGTAAGTTTAAATTTGCTTGATGAAAAATGGCAAACTGAGGGAGATCTTTTTTCTCCTATAGAAAATCCTGCAGTTACTTCTCAAAATAATACAATTTACATTTTTAATGATCGAAGATTGTATGTGTATGACGTAAAATCAAATCGGTTAAAAGAATACTTAATTGATCTTGAATTAAAATCCTCAACAATGCATTTTTATGGAGACAAATTATATATAATTGGCGGCTACACCTACAATGAATACAGCACAAATCCTTCTGCCGCCACTTACAGTATTTCTGTTGATGAATTCGAAAATACGAAGCCAATTCGTATTAAAACCTTAATCCAGAAAACTTCTTTAGTTAAAGAAAATCAATAGTTTTTTAATAGCCTTTTTAAAAACTACAGCCCTAACCTAGATGGAAACGGCCTAAAAATAAAAACAGGTACCATAAAAATGACACCTGTTTTTACTTTAAATAGAATGTACAACCTCATCTAGTTCAAAACGAGATTTTGGCAAAACTGTCGGATGTGCCCAATCACTTAAATCAGCATATCCAACTGTAACAGAAAATAGCGGCGCATACCCGTCTTGTGGCAATATTTGCTTATAACCTTCAATGTCTATACCTTCCATTGGCGTAGCATCAAGTCCCATACTTATACAGGCACTTAAAAAATAACCTAACGAAAGATATACTTGATGTTCCATCCAAGATTTCGTTGCGACATCTCCATTTGATTTTATCATTGGTTCGTAAAAAAGAGTTCTCCACGCTTCTGGCAGAATAGAGATATTTCGTTTCTCAAAATGCTCAATATCTTCCATTACACTAAACACCACTAAAAGACCTACATCGTTGATCGATTGTTCGTTCATATAAGATTGAGCTGCTAGTGCTCTTTTTACTGTTTCATTGGTAACAAAAGTAAACTTCCACGGTTGGCTGTTTATAGAAGATGGACTTAATCGAATGATCTCTTTCAACTCTTCAATTTGTTCTGCTGTAATTTTTTTGGCCGCATCGTACTTTTTTGTTGCGTATCTACTCTTAGCAAGGTCTAAAAAACTCATATTTTTAAATTTTTAATTATACTATACTTTTTATTGTTACAAAACTAAGTATAGTAAACTATCTTTGCAATAACGGATAAAATTGATAGTAACAGATGTATAGTATAGACAACAAACAATATCCTTGCAGCACAAGCCTAACAATGAAATACATAGGCGGCAAATGGAAAGCAGTAATTCTTATTCATTTAATCGAAAAAAAGCGATATAGTGAATTAAGAAAAGAATGTAAAGTTATTACCGAACGAACATTAAGCCTTCAACTGAAAGAACTTGAAGAAGATGGACTTATTACACGAACTGTACACACAAATAAACCTCCATTGAGGGTAGATTATGAATTAACTTCGTTTGGCAGAACACTTATTCCATTACTTCAGGCCATAGCTCAATGGGGAAGTAAAACTGCTGAGACCTTAAAACTCTAAGAAATTAGCTTCTAATTGTAGTAATAAAAAAAAACGCCCTGTTTTCACAGAACGTTTTTAATATAATTAATCTAAAATATATTAAGCTTTACCAGCAGCAATTAAGTTTAATGCTGATCCTGCAACGAACCAGCCAATTTGACCAGCATTGTAAGTATGATTTGCCAAGATAATATCTTTAGAACCGTTTGCGTGAACAAATTCTAACGTTAATGGTTTTCCTGGTGCAAATTCAGTTAAGTCTAAGAAGTTGATTGTATCATCTTCTTGAATCTTATCATAATCGGCTTCGTTTGCAAAAGTCAATCCTAAAAGACCTTGTTTTTTAAGGTTTGTTTCATGAATACGAGCAAAAGATTTCACTAATACTGCTTTTACACCTAAGAAACGAGGTTCCATAGCAGCATGTTCACGAGAAGAACCTTCACCATAATTATGATCTCCAACAACGATAGACGGAACTCCAGCTGCTTTGTATGCACGAGCAACAGCAGGTACAGCATCATATTTTCCTGTTAATTGGTTTTTAACAGAGTTTGTTTTTTGATTATAAGCATTTACTGCTCCAATCAACATATTATTTGAAATATTATCTAAATGCCCGCGGAAACGCAACCATGGTCCAGCCATAGAAATATGGTCTGTCGTACATTTTCCGAATGCTTTGATTAATAATTTAGCACCTGTAATATTTTTTCCATCCCAAGCATCAAAAGGAGCTAACAGTTGTAATCGTTCTGAAGTAGGACTAACTACTACCTGAACTCCTGAACCATCAGCTGCTGGAGCTTGAAATCCTGGATCTTCGGCATAAAAACCTTTAGCAGGAAGTTCATCTCCTGTTGGGGCATCCAGCATCACTTCTTCTCCATCTTCATTAATTAATTTATCTGTTAATGGATTAAAGCTTAAATCACCAGCGATTGCCATTGCAGTTACTAGTTCTGGAGAACCAACAAAAGCTAATGTATTAGGATTACCATCAGCACGTTTTGAAAAGTTACGATTGAAAGAGTGAACAATTGTATTTCTTTCTTCTTTTTCGGCTCCTTCTCTATCCCACATACCAATACATGGTCCGCAGGCATTGGCAAAAACAGTTGCTCCAATTTTGTGGAATGTATCAATAAATCCGTCTCTTTCAATAGTTGAACGAACTACTTCAGAACCCGGAGTAATAGTAAACTCTGCTTTTGTTTTTAAATTTTTAGCTGCTACTTGTCTTGCTAAAGAAGCTGCACGAGAAATATCTTCGTAAGAAGAGTTCGTACAAGAACCTATTAAACCAACCTGAATTTGTAACGGCCAGTTGTTTTTAATCGCTTCTTCTTTCATTTTAGAAATTGGAGTAGCTAAATCTGGTGTAAAAGGACCATTTAAGTGCGGTTCTAATTCAGATAAATTGATTTCGATAACTTGATCAAAATATTGCTCTGGATTTGCATAAACTTCTGGATCTCCAGTTAAATATGAAGCAATTTTATCGGCAGCATCCGCAACCTCGGCTCTATTTGTAGAACGCAAATAACGTCCCATTGAAGCATCGTAACCAAAAGTTGAAGTTGTTGCACCAATTTCAGCACCCATATTACAAATAGTACCTTTACCTGTGCACGACATAGAAGTCGCTCCTTCTCCAAAATATTCAACGATAGCACCTGTACCACCTTTTACAGTCAGAATACCGGCAACTTTAAGAATAACATCTTTTGGAGCTGTCCATCCTGATAATTTACCAGTTAGTTTTACTCCTATTAATTTAGGAAATTTAAGCTCCCAAGCCATTCCAGACATTACATCTACAGCATCTGCTCCACCAACTCCAATGGCTACCATTCCTAAACCACCTGCATTTACAGTGTGAGAATCGGTACCAATCATCATTCCACCAGGGAAAGCATAGTTTTCAAGTACTACTTGGTGAATAATTCCTGCTCCTGGTTTCCAAAAACCAATTCCGTACTTATTTGAAACTGATGATAAGAAGTCAAAAACTTCATTACTTTGTGTTTTTGCTCTAGCCAAATCAGTCGCAGCATCCACTTTAGCCTGAATCAAGTGATCGCAGTGTACTGTTGTAGGAACTGCTACTTTAGATTTACCTGCATGCATAAACTGCAACAATGCCATTTGTGCTGTCGCATCTTGACACGCTACACGGTCTGGTGCAAAATCAACATAATCAATACCTCTTCCAAACGCCTGAGTTGGATTTCCATCCCAAAGGTGATTGTATAAAATTTTCTCTGTTAATGTAAGTGGACGACCAACAATTTCGCGTGCTTTATCAACACGACCTGGCATGTTCTCATACACTTTTTTAATCATTTCAATATCAAAAGCCATAAGTAATTGTTTTTTGTTTTATTTTTTTGAACATGACAAGTTACAAAAAATAGAAGAGCAATAAAAGAAAAAGCCCGAGTTTATCACTCGGGCTCTTTATATATTAATAATCGTAAGATTACATTACTAACGATTTGTTAGAAGGCGCAAACTTAGTCAAGTTTATACCTTCAACCGCAGTTGTATATTCATTTAATGTTGGAGTTCTACCTAAAATTGTAGATAAAACTACAACTGGTGTAGAAGAAAGTAACGATTCTCCTTTTTTACCTTCAGTATCTTCTACAACTCTTCCTTGGAAAAGACGTGTTGAAGTTGCCATTACCGTATCTCCTTTTGCCGCTTTTTCCTGGTTACCCATACAAAGGTTACATCCTGGACGCTCTAAGTATAACATATTTTCGTATTCTGTACGTGCAGCACCTTTTGGAGCATTATCATCGAATTCGAAACCAGAGTATTTCTGTAAAACTTCCCAGTCACCTTCAGCTTTCAGCTCATCAACAATATTATAAGTTGGAGGAGCAACAACAAGAGGAGCATTAAACTCAACTTTTCCTGTTTGCGCTTCTACGTTTTTCAACATTTGAGCAAGGATTTTCATATCGCCTTTATGAACCATACAAGATCCAATAAATCCAAGATCTACTTTTTTCACTCCGCCATAGAAAGATAAAGGTCTAATGGTATCGTGAGTATATCTTTTTGAAACATCGGCATTATTTACGTCTGGGTCAGCAATCATAGGCTCAGAAATCAGATCAAGATCTACTACAACTTCAGCATAATATTTAGCATTAGCATCTGGAGTTAAAGCTGGCTTCTCTGCCGATTTAATTTCTGCAATTCTCTTATCCGCTTTATTGATTAATCCTTGAAGAACGCGTTTTTCGTTATCCATACCTTTATCGATCATGATTTGGATTCTGCCTTTTGCAATTTCCAATGATTCGATCAATGTATCATCTTCTGAAATACAGATAGAAGCTTTTGCTTTCATTTCTGCAGTCCAGTCTGTAAATGTAAATGCTTGGTCAGCAGTAAGTGTTCCAATATGAACCTCAATGATTCTTCCTTGGAATACGTTTTCTCCTCCAAATTGGTGCAGCATTTGAGCTTGTGTAGCATGAACCACATCACGGAAATCCATGTAACCTTTCATATCTCCTTTGAAAGTTACTTTTACAGATTCTGGAATTGGCATTGAAGCTTCTCCAGTAGCCAATGCAAGAGCAACTGTTCCTGAGTCAGCACCAAAAGCTACCCCTTTTGACATTCTTGTATGAGAGTCACCACCAATAATAATAGCCCACTCGTCAATAGTAATATCATTAAGTACTTTATGAATAACGTCGGTCATTGCATGGTAAACACCTTTTGGGTCACGAGCTGTGATTAATCCGAAATCGTTCATGAATTTCATCAATTTAGGAATGTTTGCCTGCGCTTTTTTATCCCAAACCGAAGCAGTATGGCAACCTGACTGGTATGCACCATCAACGATTGGTGAAATTACTGTAGCTGCCATAGATTCTAATTCCTGAGCAGTCATAAGACCTGTAGTATCTTGCGAACCTACGATATTAACTTCTACACGAACATCTGAACCAGCGTGCAATACTTTACCCGGAGTGATACCTACTGCATTTTTGTTGAAGATTTTCTCTACTGCTGTAAGACCTTGTCCTGCATGAGAGATTTCTTTTGATGGAGCAAATACAAGAGGCGCCTCAACATTTAAAACTTTTGCTGCAAGTGTTTGAAGTTTTTTACCAAATACAATTGCGTACGAACCTCCAGCCTTAATGAATTCCATTTTTTGAGGCGTGAATGCCTTTGAAATGTCAATTAACTCTTGATCGCCGTTATATAATTTTTTCTCTTTAATATTGATTGTAAGCACTGTTCCTGTAGCAACAGAATATGTTTGCTCTAAAACTGGCTCGTCATTTTCATTACGAACAACATTACCTTCTGCATCAACCTTTTTTACCCAGTTTTTAAGATCTAAACCAATACCACCAGTCACATCAACTGTCGTTAAGAAAATTGGAGAGATTCCGTTTGTACCACCAACAATTGGAGCGATGTTTACGAATGGAATATATGGACTTGCTTGTTTTCCTGTCCAAAGAGCCACGTTATTTACACCTGACATTCTTGAAGAACCAACTCCCATTGTTCCTTTCTCTGCAATCAACATTACACTTTTATCAGGATGTTGTGCTTGCAGCTCTCTAATTTCTTTTTGTGCTTGCGGAGTAATCATACATTGCCCATGAAGTTCACGATCTGAACGTGAGTGAGCTTGATTACCCGGAGACAATAAATCTGTTGAGATATCACCTTCACCAGCAATAAAAGTTACAACTTTAACTTCATCTGCCACTTCTGGCAGTTTTGTAAAGAATTCAGCTTTTGCATAGCTTTCAAGAATTTCTTTTGCTATTGCATTATTACTTTTGAATGCTTCTATTAAACGATCCGTATCTGCTTCATAAAGGAAAACTTGCGTTTTCAGCACTTTTGCTGCCGCCTCTGCAATTGCAGCGTCATTACCTAAAGCTAGATCTAACAACACTTCAATAGAAGGTCCACCTTTCATGTGTGATAATAATTCAAAAGCAAAAGTTGGAGTGATTTCTTTTACTACTGACTCACCTAATATAATTTCTTTTAAAAACTTAGCTTTTTCACCAGCTGCACTTGTAGTACCCGGCAAAGTATTATAGATAAAAAACTTAAGAGAATCTTCTCTGTATTCGTTATCTAAATCTTTAATCTGCGAAATAATTTCGCTTACTAATTCTGCACCATCAATTGGCTTTGGATGAAGTCCTTGGCCTTTTCTTTCTTCGATTTCTTTAATGTAATCTTTGTAAGTATTCATAATATGTTAGAAGTATTTTTGTTTTTTTGTACGCAAATTTAAATATTAAAGCCGAGAATTAAAAATAATATAATAGAAGTCGCGTTTTCAAAAATTATTATTATTAAAAAACGATTTTCGCTACTTGTTTTTGTCAAAATATCAGTTTTGCATTAAAAAAATGAATTATTGATATTTTAAAAACCTTTCTTTAGCAAAGTCGAAATTAGACGTAATAAAGTAAGTGAGATTTTACCTCTATTTTAGAAAAGAACAGTTCTAAATAAGCTATTATAACGTTATAGTTACACTTTTTAGAGTCAATTTTGTCTTTTGTTCAGAATTAAATAAATCAATACTTTTTCCAAATTAAAACAAAAAAGCCTGATAGTATTTATCAGGCTTTTTTACAATCTAAATCGTATAATTTACATCAGCTTTTTAATAATAACTTCTTCAGTTATTCCTTCAGCATCTGCTTTATAATTTTTAATAATTCTATGTCTCAAAATTCCAGTTGCTACCGCTTTCACATCTTCGATATCCGGCGAAAATTTACCATTGAAAGCTGCATGAGCTTTTGCCGCTAAAATTAAATTCTGAGATGCTCTCGGTCCCGCTCCCCAATCTAAATAATTCTTTACAAAATCATTAGACAATGAATTATCAGGACGTGTTTTACTCACTAAAGTAACTGCATATTCAACAACATTATCTGCAACAGGAATTCTACGAATCAAATGCTGAAAATCAATAATTTCCTGTGCCGTAAACAAAGGTTTGACTTCAACTTTATTATCAGATGTTGTTTGCTTTACCACTTTTACTTCTTCTTCAAAAGTTGGATATTCTAATTTAATAGCAAACATAAAACGGTCTAACTGTGCTTCAGGCAATGGATAAGTCCCCTCCTGCTCGATTGGATTTTGCGTTGCTAGTACAAAATAAGGCAAATCTAATTTATAATTATGCCCCGCAATTGTAACAGAACGTTCCTGCATAGCCTCAAGCAATGCTGCTTGTGTTTTTGGAGGTGTTCTATTAATCTCATCTGCCAAAATTATATTAGAAAATATTGGTCCTTTTATAAACTTAAAATGCCTGTTTTCATCCAAAATTTCACTTCCTAAAATATCTGAAGGCATTAAATCTGGCGTAAACTGAATTCTTTTAAAATCTAAACCTAAAGCTTGTGCCAAAGTATTTATCATTAATGTTTTTGCCAGTCCCGGAACACCAATTAAAAGTGCATGTCCGCTAGAAAATATACAAAGTAAAATTTCGTCAATTACAGCATCCTGCCCTACAATTACTTTTGCTATTTCGTTTTTTAATTCATTGCGTTTCTGAACTAAATTATGAATTGCTGTTACATCAGACATTTATAAGTGTATTTAAAATTAAAAAGAGTCAGCTTTATGAATTCATAAAACTAACTCTTTTTCTTTATTTAATAAAAATTATTTTTTCAACCAATTGTTAGCAAAAGTACAATCTCTGTATTCTCCAATAATTTTGATATAAGTATCTTTAATTTTAGCATCAAACCACTTTGCGATTGCATTGATTTGTTTTTCTTTTAATGCTAATTCTTTAATTTTAGTATAATCTTTACCATAATCTGCTGTATGCTCGTCAATTCTATTAGTAACCGTAATTAATTTATACGTTTTTTTTCCTTTATCATCGGTATTTAAAATTGGCTGAGAAACTTCATCATCTTTTAAGTTTGAAACCTGACTGTATAAAGTTGGATCCATTTTAGTCAATTCAAAACGAGTGTCCTGCGTATTCGGATTTACTAAAGTTCCTCCGTTTGCTTTTGTTTCTTTTTCATCAGATTCAGTTCTTGCTGCATCTGCAAAAGTGATTGTTTTGCTTACAATTTTAGCTCTAATGTTTGCTGCCCTTTCTTTTGCTTCTTTTAAAGCATTTTCAGAAACTGTAGGAGCAATTAATATATGACGCAATTCAACTTCTTGCCCTTTAATTTTATCAACCATAATGATATGGAATCCAAAAGTGGTTTCAAATGGTGCAGAAATTTCACCTTCCTGTAAGCTAAACGCAACATCTTTAAATTCTTTTACAAAAGGGGTTTTACGATTCATTTTGTAATACCCTCCATTAGGCGAAGATGCAGGATCCTGCGAGTAC
Organism: Flavobacterium sp. FlaQc-28; assembly: GCF_044007415.1. Lineage (NCBI taxonomy): Bacteria > Pseudomonadati > Bacteroidota > Flavobacteriia > Flavobacteriales > Flavobacteriaceae > Flavobacterium > Flavobacterium sp. FlaQc-28. The sequence goes on along the minus strand of NZ_JBIPCM010000009.1, from coordinate 195,647 downwards.
AAAACAGCTTTTGTTGCAAAACTAGATCCTTCTAAAACGTCTTTTCGAATATCATTTAATCGATCTATTACTTTTTGTTTATCTTCTTTAGAAACTGTAGGATCAACAACAATCTGTGCTACTTCCATCTCAGCTCCAAAAGTTGGCAATTCATCTTTTGGTATTTTTTTAAAGAAATTACGAACTTCTTCAGGAGTTATCTCAACATCTTTAACAATTTTATCTCTCATTTCTGAGGCTAATTTTTGTTCTTTCAAGATGTCTGCAAAATACGTTTTAAACTCTTCAACTGAGCTTTTTTTATAGTAATCTACAACTTTATTGATATCTCCAACTTGTTGTATCATATAATTCAATCGCTCATCCATCATTCCACGCACCTCTGCGTCGCTTACAACGATACTGTCCTGAATTGCTTGATGTGCATATAATTTGTCTTCTAATAATTTTCCAAGCATTTGGCATCTTGTAATATCTTTTACATTACCTCCTTGACTTGCAATTTCTAAGTAGCCTTTATCAATATCAGAATCTAAAACAATATAATCTCCAACAGTTGCTATAATACCATCAATTTTCTGTTTTTGCCCCGTATGAAGTTCTGCAGGTTTCTCGGCTACAGGATCCTTAATAATTTCCTGAGCTGAAATCACGGAGTTGAAAAAAAGTAAAAAACACATTGTTAAGACTAGTCTATAACCAATTGTTTTTAGCTGTAATTTTTTTAATAACATTATTTTAAATTTAATTTGAATGTAAAGATCTGTATTGTCTGTAATCTAGCCAACTATTCTAGTTTCTGCAAAAGCAGTTTCTAAAAATCCAAAATAGTTAATTTCTATTTCTTTTACTTAAAACGAACAAAAATAACAATTCAATTACATAATACAACTATCAGCCATACTATTAACAAAAAATTATATGCATTATAGAAACTAATATACTAAAAAGAATTAGTTGAAGGATTTTTGATGCGATATCTGCCTAAAATCCAAAACGTCAACTCCAAAAACAGAGTCTTATTTATTTTTAAATCGGCGTAATTAATAGTACTTTTGCAACCTATATTATATAAAATATGAGTTTTTTAAAAGAAATACAACGCAGAAGAACATTTGGAATTATCTCGCATCCCGATGCTGGTAAAACAACTTTAACAGAAAAGTTATTGTTGTTTGGAGGCGCTATTCAGGAAGCTGGAGCCGTAAAAAACAATAAAATAAAAAAAGGAGCAACTAGTGATTTCATGGAAATCGAACGCCAAAGGGGTATTTCGGTTTCGACTTCTGTACTTGCTTTTAATTATAAAGACAAAAAAATCAATATTCTTGATACTCCGGGACACAAGGATTTTGCTGAAGATACTTTTAGAACTTTAACCGCAGTTGATAGTGTAATTGTTGTGATTGACGTTGCAAAAGGGGTTGAGGAACAAACTGAAAAATTAGTTTCGGTTTGTAGAATGCGTAACATTCCTATGATTGTTTTCATCAACAAATTAGATCGTGAAGGTAAAGATGCTTTTGATTTGATGGATGAAGTAGAGCAAAAATTGGGTCTAAAAGTTACACCTTTAAGTTTCCCAATCGGAATGGGTTATGATTTCCAGGGAATTTATAATTTATGGGAAGAAAACATCAATCTTTTCAGCGGAGACAGTCGTAAAAATATCGAAGAAACTATCGCTTTCTCTGACGTTCAAAACAACCCAGAGTTAGATAAAATTGTTGGTCAAAAGGCTGCTGAAAAACTTCGCGAAGAATTAGAATTAATTGATGAAGTTTATCCCAAATTTGAACGTCAGGATTATTTAGACGGAAAAATCCAGCCGGTATTCTTTGGTTCTGCTTTAAATAATTTTGGAGTTCGCGAATTGTTAGATTGTTTCGTTACAATTGCCCCATCTCCTAGACCAAAAGATTCTGAAACTCGTTTGGTTGATCCTGCAGAAGAAAAAATGACTGGTTTTGTTTTTAAAATCCATGCTAATATGGACCCAAAACATCGTGACCGTTTAGCGTTTATTAAAATTGTTTCGGGAACTTTTGAAAGAAATAAACCTTATTACCACGTTCGTCAGAAGAAAAATTTAAAATTCTCAAGCCCAAATGCCTTTTTCGCTGAGAAAAAAGAAATCGTTGATATTTCTTACCCGGGAGACATCGTTGGTTTGCATGATACAGGAAACTTCAAAATTGGAGATACTTTAACTGAAGGTGAAGTAATGAGCTTTAAAGGTATTCCTAGTTTCTCTCCGGAGCACTTTAGATACATTAATAATGCTGATCCTATGAAAGCTAAGCAATTAGAAAAAGGAGTTGATCAATTAATGGATGAAGGTGTTGCACAGTTATTTACTTTGGAGATGAACAATCGTAAAGTTATTGGAACTGTTGGTGCGCTTCAATATGAGGTAATTCAATATCGTTTAGAGCATGAATACGGTGCAAAATGTACTTACGAAAACTTCCCTGTACACAAAGCATGCTGGGTAAAACCTGATGATGCGAAGAACGAAGAATTTAAAGAGTTTAAACGTATCAAACAAAAATTCTTAGCTCACGATAAATATGGTCAATTGGTATTCTTAGCTGATTCTGATTTTACAATTCAAATGACACAAAGTAAATATCCAACCGTAAAATTATACTTTACTTCTGAATTTGATTAATCACTTTCTTGAAGAAAAAATACAAAGGCTGTCAATTTTTTTAGACAGCCTTTTTTATTTACATTCCCCAATATGTAAATTTTATTGTCTGGTATAATTAATTCCTAATCCACCAGCAATATAAATTTTAGTCAGTTCTTCAGAAGCAATTATGATATTTTTCTGCAATACATTTCCTTTTACTGATTTTATATCAAAAGGGATTTCTTTAGCAAGATAATAGTCATTTCCGCTTATCGTAACCATAAGTGTTTTACTGTCTTTTGAAACTTCTGTTGTTATAGAAAACTCACCCGTTTTTGGATTTACTTTTACTGCGTTTTCTGAATTATTAATGGAAAGCGTTAAATTAGAATATGTTTCTCCTCCAAATGGTCTATTAGACTTAGCTTCGATTAATTTCCCTTTTATTGTGATCAAAACCTCTTTATTTACAGTTTGATTCTGAGCTACTTTACCTAATCTATATATAGTAGGTGCTACATAGGATTCTTCTGTCTGCACAGGCTCTTTTTCCTGCGCAGTAAGATTTGAAGCTAGTAAAACAGATGCTGCAACCGCTGCATATTTAAAATTATGCATTCTGGAGGTTTCATTATATTGGAATTCTTCTTCCAGCTGTGTTACTTTTAGTCGGGCGCAGATGTTTTTATCTTTTGTTTCTGCAATAAACTTAGCGACTTCTGAATTTGTTTTTTTGCTCAAATCAATTACATTCTTCATACAAGAATCACAAAATGAACCACTCGCATTAGGAATCATTTTATCAAAATTTTCTGAACATGGACTTGCTATTTCTAAGGTGAATTTCTTTTTCATACTATACGCTATTTATGTTAAAACCCTTAATATTGGCTCTTACTTATATAGAGTACATTTTTTCTAAAAAGGTTGGGAAGGGATGAAAATATTTTTAGATTATTTTTTAATCTGTTCATTTTGAAGCATAAAAAAAGCACTAATTAAATTAGTGCTTTTTTAAACTTTGAATTAAATCAACCTTACTAAGTCATTATATTTCAAAAATTAATCTTTCATAGGAAGGATTAATTTAAAATAATCTAAAAAGAAAAAGAAATTTAGTCGACTAAAGTAAATTAAATCAGACAAACTACATATTTGTTAAAAATTGAAATATAAAAAAAGCCCCATTTAATGGGGCTTTAAAATTTATGCTTGTCCCGCAGGACCAAAATTAAGCGGAATAGGTGCTTGTTCCGTTTCTTTGATTTCGCCATGAGCGGCTTCAAATCTGTGGATATTTTCACCTATTGCACGCAATAATCTTTTAGCATGTTGCGGTGTCAAGACAATTCTTGACTTTACCTTGGCTTTAGGAATACCGGGCATAATGCTCACAAAATCTAAAACAAACTCTGATGATGAGTGATTGATAATTGCAAGATTAGAATAAATTCCTTCTGCAATAGTTTCGTCTAACTCAATATTAATTTGCTCTTGTTGTTGTTTCGGATTACTCATAGTTTCCTAATTAATAAATATATTCTTCTTTATTAGCCATCATTTCATTGTAATCATCTTTAGATCCTACGATAGTATTATCGTACTCTCTCATACCAGTTCCCGCAGGAATTCTGTGTCCAACAATTACATTTTCTTTTAATCCTTCTAAATCATCAACTTTACCAGCTACAGCAGCTTCGTTAAGTACTTTCGTTGTCTCCTGGAATGAAGCCGCAGAAATAAATGATTTAGTTTGTAACGAAGCTCTTGTAATACCTTGAAGAACTGGTGTTGCAGTTGCGGTAATTACATCTCTTGCTACAACAAGATTTTTATCATTTCGTTTCAATAATGAATTTTCATCACGCAATTCACGAGGAGAGATAATCTGACCTGGTTTCAATACGCTAGAATCTCCAGCATCTTCAACTACTTTCATACCGTATAATTTATCGTTTTGAACGATGAAATCTTTAGTGTGAATTAATTGATCTTCTAAGAATAAAGTATCACCTGGATCCTGAACTCTTACTTTACGCATCATTTGACGAATAACTACCTCAAAGTGCTTGTCATTAATTTTTACCCCTTGTAAACGGTAAACCTCTTGAATTTCATTCACCAAGTACTGTTGAACAGCAGCCGGCCCTTGAATTCTTAAGATATCATCTGGTGTAATTGCACCGTCAGACAATGGAACTCCCGCTCTTACGAAGTCATTTTCTTGTACTAAGATTTGGCTAGAAAGTTTAACTAAATACTTTTTAATCTCACCAAATTTAGACTCGATAACGATCTCACGGTTACCTCTTTTGATTTTTCCAAAAGAAACAACACCATCAATTTCAGATACAACCGCTGGGTTTGAAGGGTTACGAGCTTCTAAAAGCTCAGTAATTCTTGGTAAACCTCCTGTGATATCGCCTGCTTTAGAAGAACGACGTGGGATTTTTACTAATACTTTACCAGCTTTAATTTTCTCACCGTTTTCAACCATTAAGTGTGCACCTACTGGTAAGTTGTAAGAACGAATCAATTCACCTTCTTTACCATAAACTAATAAAGTTGGAATTAATTTTTTGTTTCTAGCCTCAGAAATTACTTTTTCTTGGAAACCAGTCTGCTCATCGATCTCAACCATGAATGATTGTCCTTGCTCTAAATCCTCGTAAGCAATTTTACCAGTAAACTCAGAAACAATTACACCGTTATATGGATCCCACTTACAGATTACAGCACCTTTACCAACACTTTCTCCGTCTTTTACAAAAATACTAGAACCGTAAGGAATATTATGTGTGTTTAAAACGATTCCAGTTTTCTCATCAACTAATTTTAATTCCGTTGAACGTGATACTACGATATCTACCGCATTACCTTCGCTGTCTTCACCTTTAACAGTTTTTAAATCTTCAATCTCAAGTCTACCTGCGAATCTTGTAACAATACTAGACTCTTCAGAGATACCTCCAGCAACCCCTCCAACGTGGAACGTACGAAGTGTCAACTGTGTACCTGGCTCTCCAATAGACTGAGCAGCAATAACTCCGACAGCTTCACCTCTTTGTGTCATTTTTCCAGTAGCTAAGTTTCTACCGTAACATTTAGCACAAATACCTTTTAAAGCTTCACAAGTTAATGGAGATCTAACCTCTACTTTTTCAATTGGAGAAGCTTCGATAGTTCTCATAATTGCTTCAGTAATTTGTTGGCCAGATTGAACCATTACTTCATTAGTAAGTGGGTTTATAACATCTTGCAATGCAACACGTCCTAAAATTCTTTCTCCTAATGATTCAACGATTTCCTCATTTTTCTTCAATGCAGCAACTTCAACACCTCTTAAAGTTCCACAATCTTCGATGTTAACAATAACATCTTGAGAAACGTCATGAAGCCTTCTTGTTAAGTAACCAGCATCGGCCGTTTTAAGAGCCGTATCCGCAAGACCTTTACGAGCACCGTGAGTAGAAATGAAGTACTCAAGGATCGAAAGACCTTCCTTAAAGTTAGAAAGAATCGGGTTTTCAATAATCTCACCACCACCAGCAGTAGATTTTTTAGGCTTAGCCATCAAACCACGCATACCAGTTAACTGACGAATCTGCTCCTTAGAACCCCTCGCTCCAGAGTCAAGCATCATATATACAGAGTTGAAACCTTGTTGGTCTTCTCTAATATTTTTCATTGCTAATTCTGTTAACTGAGCATTTGCTGAAGTCCATACGTCAATAACTTGGTTGTAACGCTCGTTATTTGTGATAAGACCCATGTTATAGTTAGTTGAGATACCTTCAACTTGCTCTCTAGCATCTGCAATTAACTTCGTTTTTTGTTCTGGAATTCTAATATCACCTAAAGAGAATGATAAACCTCCTCTAAATGCAAATTTATACCCCATATCTTTCATATTATCCAAGAAAGCTGCCGTTGTAGGTACATCAGTTACACTTAAAATGTGACCGATAATATCTCTAAGGTTTTTCTTAGTCAATACGTCATTGATATATCCAGCTGCTTCAGGTACTACTTCGTTAAATAATACACGTCCTGCAGTTGTTTGAATGATTTTGTACACTAATTCTCCAGCGTCATTAAAATCTTTTGCTCTAATTTTCACGCGAGCATTCAATTCTAATCTTCCTTCGTTTAATGCAATGTTTACTTCTTCAGCAGAATAGAAAGTCAAATCTTGACCTAAAATAATGTGATCTTCTGTAGAAATACGCTCTTTGGTCATATAGTATAGACCCAAGACCATGTCCTGAGAAGGTACAGTAATTGGAGCACCATTTGCAGGGTTCAAGATATTATGAGAAGCTAACATTAATAATTGTGCCTCTAAAATAGCCTCTGGTCCTAATGGTAAGTGAACCGCCATCTGGTCACCATCGAAATCGGCGTTGAATGCCGTACATACTAATGGGTGTAACTGGATCGCTTTTCCTTCAATTAATTTTGGTTGGAAAGCCTGAATACCAAGTCTGTGCAAAGTAGGAGCACGGTTCAGTAATACTGGGTGTCCTTTAATTACATTTTCTAAAATATCCCAAACTACTGGCTCTTTTTTGTCTATGATTTTCTTAGCAGATTTTACTGTTTTTACAATACCTCTTTCAATCAATTTACGGATAACGAAAGGTTTGTATAATTCAGAAGCCATATCTTTTGGCAATCCGCACTCATATAATTTTAACTCTGGACCAACGACGATTACCGAACGAGCAGAATAATCCACACGTTTTCCAAGTAAGTTTTGACGGAAACGTCCTTGCTTACCTTTTAATGAGTCAGATAATGATTTTAATGGTCTGTTAGATTCTGTTTTAACAGCAGAAGCTTTACGAGTGTTATCGAATAATGAATCTACAGATTCCTGTAACATACGTTTCTCGTTTCTTAAGATAACTTCTGGAGCTTTAATCTCCATTAATCTTTTCAAACGGTTGTTACGGATGATTACACGACGATATAAATCGTTCAAATCTGAAGTTGCAAAACGACCTCCATCAAGTGGCACAAGTGGACGTAATTCTGGTGGGATAACTGGAACCACTTTCATAATCATCCATTCTGGACGGTTTTCGCGGTTTTCGTTAGACTCACGGAAAGATTCAACAACTTGTAATCTTTTTAAAGCCTCAGTTTTTCTTTGTTTAGAAGTCTCATTGTTAGCGCTGTGTCTTAATTCATAAGATAAAGCATCTAGGTCAATACGAGCTAATAAATCCATAATACACTCTGCTCCCATTTTGGCAACAAATTTATTTGGATCTAAATCATCTAAATATTGATTTTCTTGTGGAAGAGTATCTAAAATGTTTAGGTATTCTTCTTCAGTTAAGAAATCTAATCTTTGTAAAGATTCTCCATCTGCATTTTTAGCAATACCAGCTTGGATTACTACGTATCTTTCGTAGTAAATGATCATATCTAATTTCTTAGATGGAAGACCAAGGATATAACCAATTTTGTTTGGAAGAGAACGGAAATACCAGATATGAGCAATCGGCACAACAAGGTTGATATGTCCTACTCTATCACGACGTACTTTTTTCTCAGTAACTTCAACACCACAACGGTCACAGATGATACCTTTGTAACGAATTCTTTTATATTTTCCACAAGCACACTCAAAATCCTTAACAGGTCCGAATATTCTTTCGCAGAAAAGTCCGTCACGCTCAGGTTTGTGAGTTCTGTAGTTAATTGTTTCTGGTTTCAACACCTCTCCTCTTGATTCTTTCAAGATAGATTCTGGTGAAGCTAATCCAATTGAGATTTTATTAAATCTTTTAACTGGATTTTTATCCTTATTATTGTTTCTATTATTCATCATAGTTTTTACTATTGATTTATTTGCAATTAAAAAATTGAATTTAGATTTATAATCTACTCTTTTAAAAATGAAGAGTTAATCATTCAGCTACTACCTCGGGTTACTTCTCTAAACTTCAAAATTAAATTTGAAGCGCTAGTTATAAAATGCCTTACATTGTTATAAAAAATCGGAACGGTTTACGGGTATAAATCTTTAAAAACTTTTATAAATGAGTAATCAGTCCCATTAAAAAATGAGACTGATTACAAAACTTTTATTATTCTTCTAAACGAATGTCTAGTCCAAGACCTTTCAATTCGTGCATCAATACATTGAATGATTCTGGTAATCCTGGTTCTGGCATAGATTCTCCTTTAACGATAGCTTCGTAAGTTTTAGCTCTACCAATAACATCATCAGACTTAACAGTTAAGATTTCACGTAAAGTACTAGAAGCTCCATAAGCCTCAAGTGCCCAAACCTCCATCTCTCCAAAACGCTGACCTCCAAATTGAGCCTTACCTCCAAGTGGTTGTTGCGTAATCAATGAGTATGGTCCGATAGAACGTGCGTGCATCTTATCATCAACCATGTGTCCTAATTTAAGCATGTAAATTACACCCACAGTTGCTTTTTGTGCAAAACGCTCTCCAGTTCCACCATCATAAAGATAAGTATGTCCGAAACGTGGTACATTAGCCTCATCAGTCAAAGCGTTGATCTCGTCAAGAGAAGCACCGTCGAAAATTGGAGTAGCAAATTTTCTACCCAAGTTCATACCAGCCCATCCAAGAACAGTCTCATAAATCTGACCAATGTTCATACGTGAAGGTACCCCAAGTGGATTCAATACGATATCTACTGGTGTTCCATCTTCTAAGAAAGGCATATCTTCATGACGAACGATTCTAGCAACAATACCTTTGTTACCGTGACGTCCCGCCATTTTATCACCAACTTTTAACTTACGCTTTTTAGCGATATAGATTTTAGCCAATTTCAAGATTCCAGATGGTAATTCATCTCCAACTGTAATAGTAAATTTTTCTCTTCTTAAAGATCCTTGTAAGTCGTTTAGCTTAATTTTATAGTTATGAATTAAATCATTAACCATTTTATTTGTAGCGTCATCGGCAACCCATTGACCTTTGCTTAAGTGAGCAAAATCTTCTACTGCGTAAAGCATTTTTTGAGTATATTTTTTACCTTTTGGTAAAACTTCTTCACCCAAATCATTCATTACACCTTGAGATGTTTTTCCGTTAACGATCAAGAATAATTTCTCAACTAATCTGTCTTTTAATTCAACAAATTTAGTTTCGAACTCCATTTCTAAAGCGCCTAAAGCATCTTTATCCTGAGTACGTTTACGTTTATCTTTTACGGCTCTTGCAAATAATTTTTTATCAAGAACTACACCATGTAAAGATGGAGAAGCTTTTAATGAAGCATCTTTTACATCACCTGCTTTATCCCCGAAGATTGCACGAAGCAATTTCTCCTCTGGAGTAGGATCTGATTCTCCTTTTGGTGTAATTTTTCCGATCAAAATGTCGCCAGGTTTAACCTCTGCTCCAATTCTAATCATACCGTTTTCATCTAAATCTTTAGTAGCTTCTTCAGAAACGTTAGGAATATCGTTTGTTAACTCTTCATTTCCTAACTTAGTATCTCTAACCTCTAATGAATAATCATCAACGTGGATAGAAGTAAAAATATCATCACGAACTACTTTTTCAGAAATTACAATCGCATCCTCAAAGTTATACCCTTTCCATGGCATGAACGCAACTTTTAAGTTTCTACCTAAAGCTAGTTCTCCATTTTGAGTAGCATATCCTTCTGATAATACTTGTCCAGGAATAACTCTGTCACCTTTTCTTACGATTGGTTTCAAGTTAATACTTGTACCTTGATTGGTTTTTCTAAATTTAATAAGGTTGTATGTTTTCTCATCAGCATCAAAACTAACCATTCTCTCGTCTTCTGTACGATCGTATTTAATAGTAATGATATTAGCATCAACATATTCAACAGTTCCATGCCCTTCAGCATTGATTAATACTCTTGAATCTGAAGCTACTTGACGCTCTAAACCTGTACCTACAATTGGTGCTTCAGGACGGATCAAAGGAACTGCCTGACGCATCATGTTTGATCCCATCAACGCACGGTTCGCATCATCATGCTCCAAGAAAGGAATCAAAGATGCAGAAATCGATGCAATCTGGTTAGGAGCTACGTCTGTATAATGAACTACAGATGGTTCAACAACCGGGAAGTCACCTTCCTCACGAGCAATAACATTGCTAGCTGTAATTTTACCAGTTTCGTCCATTTCAATGTTTGCCTGAGCAATCATTTTACCTTCTTCTTCTTCAGCACTTAAGTAAATTGGAGTACTTTCTAAATCAACTACACCATTAGTTACTTTACGGTATGGAGTTTCGATGAATCCCATTCCGTTTACTTTTGCATAAACACCAAGAGATGAAATCAAACCAATGTTTGGTCCCTCAGGAGTTTCAATCGGACATAAACGACCATAGTGAGTATAGTGAACGTCACGAACCTCGAAACCAGCTCTCTCTCTCGAAAGTCCACCTGGTCCAAGTGCAGAAAGTCTTCTTTTGTGCGTAATCTCAGCTAATGGATTCGTTTGATCCATAAATTGAGATAACTGGTTAGTACCAAAGAAAGAGTTGATAACTGATGATAATGTTTTAGCATTAATCAAATCAATTGGTGTAAACACCTCGTTATCTCTAACGTTCATTCTCTCACGAATAGTTCTAGCCATACGTGCTAAACCAACACCGAATTGTTGAGACAATTGTTCACCAACTGTTCTAACACGACGGTTTGATAAGTGATCAATATCATCAATCTCTGCTTTAGAGTTGATCAATTCGATCAAATATTTTACGATTGTAATGATATCTTCCTTAGTAAGCACTTGCTTATCCATAGGAATATCTAAATCTAATTTTTTGTTCATTCTGTAACGACCAACTTCACCTAAGTTATAACGTTGATCAGAGAAAAACAATTTATCTATAATACCACGAGCAGTTTCCTCATCAGGCGGTTCAGCGTTACGCAACTGACGGTAAATGTGCTCTACAGCTTCTTTTTCAGAGTTTGTTGGATCTTTTTGTAATGTGTTGTGGATAATAGCATAATCTGCTTGGTTATTATCCTCTTTGTGTAACAAAATAGATTTAACATTAGAATCAATGATCTCTTCAACATTATCTTTATCGATAATAGTATCACGATCAAGGATGATTTCGTTACGTTCGATAGAAACTACTTCTCCAGTATCCTCATCAACGAAATCCTCATGCCATGTGTTCAATACACGCGCAGCAAGTCTTCTTCCAATATATTTCTTAATACCAGTTTTAGAAACTTTAATTTCTTCAGCTAGGTCGAAAATTTCAAGGATATCCTTATCTCTTTCGAAACCGATAGCACGGAATAAAGTTGTTACAGGTAATTTTTTCTTTCTATCGATATACGCGTACATTACGCTGTTGATATCTGTAGAGAATTCTATCCAAGATCCTTTAAAAGGAATTACTCTTGCAGAATAAAGTTTAGTTCCATTTGCGTGGAATGACTGTCCAAAGAAAACCCCAGGAGAACGGTGTAATTGTGATACTACAACACGCTCGGCACCATTGATTACAAAAGTACCACTTGGAGTCATGTAAGGTATTGTTCCAAGATAAACATCTTGTACAATTGTTTCAAAATCTTCGTGTTCTGGATCTGTACAGTATAGTTTTAGCCTAGCTTTTAAAGGCACACTATAAGTAAGACCTCTCTCTATACATTCTTGAATTGTATAACGCGGCGGATCAACAAAATAATCTAGGAATTCCAATACAAAGTTGTTTCTTGTATCTGTAATTGGGAAGTTTTCCATGAAGGTGTTGTATAACCCTTCGTTGCCTCTTTCGTCAGATTTCGTTTCTAATTGAAAGAAATCTTTAAAAGATTTAACCTGAACATCTAAGAAATCTGGATAGTCAGGAATATTTTTTGTAGAGGCAAAATTCAATCTTTCAGTCTGATTTGTTATCATCAATGGACAAAATTTTGATTAAAAAAAAGTAATTTTTTTGTGTAAAACACACTGTTTAATCTATACTTTCTTATTATAATCAATACATCTTTAAAAATAAACCAAAAGTAAGTTCAATTTTTTTTCTTCGTATTGATCAAAAACTTTTTCGTATTTTAAACTATTTGATAATAAAACTTGATATATTTTATTATACGAAAAATGGTTTAGGCCTTTGAGTGTTAACTCAGGACCTAAACCTAGTTCTTAAAACCGTGTTGAATTATTTAAGCTCAACTACAGCTCCAGCTTCTTCTAATGATTTTTTAAGACCTTCAGCCTCTTCTTTAGAAACACCTTCTTTAACAGTACTTGGAGCACCATCAACTACATCTTTAGCTTCTTTAAGACCTAAACCTGTAAGTTCTTTAACTAATTTTACAACTGCTAATTTAGAAGCACCAGCTTCTTTCAATACAACTGTAAATTCAGTTTGTGCTTCTTCAGCAGCACCTTCTCCACCACCAGCAGCAACTACTACAGCTGCAGCAGCAGGCTCGATACCATACTCGTCTTTTAATATTGTTGCTAATTCGTTAACTTCTTTAACTGTTAAGTTAACTAATTGTTCTGCGAATTGTTTCAAATCTGCCATTTTTTCTATCGTTTAAAATGATTTGTAAAATATAATTTATTTATTGTGCGCTAATTAAGCAACAAGGAAAACTAATTCCCTGCTTGAATTATTATGCCTCAGCTTCTTCTTCGCTACCAGCGAATTTGTTTTGTAAAGCTGAAATAATTCTTTGAGCTGGTGATTGTAATAATCCAATGATTTCACCAATAAGCTCTTCTTTAGATTTAATAGTTGCTAATGCATCTAATTGATCATCACCAATATAAACTTCAGAATTGATGTAAGCTCCTTTTAATACAGGTTTAGCTGATTTTTTTCTGAAATCTTTGATTATTTTTCCAGGTGCATTTGCAACATCTGAAATAAATATAGCACTATTACCAGTCAATACTGAAGGTAAATCTCCATAGTCATTAGCAGAAGCTTCCATTGCTTTTGCAAGCAAAGTATTTTTAACAACTTCTAATTTTATACCTGCTTTAAAGCAAGCTCTTCTCAAGCTTGAAGTAGTTTCTGCATTTAATCCAGAAATATCAGATACATAAATAATATTTGTACCAGCTAACTGTGCAGTTAAATCTTCAATCGCGATTGATTTTTCTTCTCTAGTCATACTAAAAATTATTAACTACCAATTATACTGCTTTAGGGTCCAATGCAATTGCAGGACTCATAGTGCTTGTAAGGTGAATACCTTTAATGTAGGTACCTTTAGCAGCAGTTGGTTTAAGTTTGATTAATGTTTGAATAATTTCGTGTGCATTGTCATAAATTTGCTCAGCTCCAAAAGAAACTTTACCAATTCCTGCATGTACGATACCAGTTTTGTCAACTTTAAAGTCAATTTTACCAGCTTTAACCTCTTGAACAGCTTTTGCAACATCCATAGTTACAGTACCTGTTTTAGGGTTTGGCATTAAACCTCTAGGTCCTAAAATACGACCTAATGGACCTAATTTACCCATAACAGCCGGCATAGTGATGATTACATCAACATCTGTCCAACCATCTTTAATTTTTTGTAAGTAATCATCAAGACCTACATAATCAGCTCCAGCTTCTTTAGCTTCAGCTTCTTTATCTGGAGTAACTAATGCTAATACTTTAACATCTTTACCTGTTCCGTGAGGTAATGTAACTACACCTCTAACCATTTGATTCGCTTTTCTTGGATCTACACCCAAACGAACTGCGATATCAACAGACTCATCAAATTTTGCAGAAGCAATAACTTTAATTAATGCAGCTGCATCTTTTAAAGTATATAGCTTGTTCTTTTCAATTTTTGAAGCAGCCTCTTTTTGCTTTTTTGTTAATTTTGCCATTTCTTTCTCTTAATTAAAAAGGAGCATCTCCTGATACAGTTATACCCATAGATCTAGCAGTTCCAGCGATCATGCTCATTGCAGATTCGATTGTGAATGCATTTAAATCTACCATTTTATCTTCAGCGATTGCTTTGATAACGTCCCAAGTAACACTTGCTACTTTTTTACGATTTGGTTCACCTGATCCAGACTTTAGCTTTGCAGCTTCCAATAATTGGACAGCAGCTGGAGGAGTCTTAACAACAAAATCAAATGATTTGTCTTTATACACAGTAATTTGTACTGGGCATATTTTGCCAGGTTTATCTTGTGTTCTAGCATTGAACTGCTTACAGAACTCCATGATATTAACCCCAGCAGCTCCTAAAGCAGGTCCAACCGGTGGCGACGGATTCGCAGCACCTCCCTTAACTTGTAGTTTAACTACCTTACTAATTTCTTTAGCCATTTTTTAAAAAATTTAACACTATAATCATAGGAAGCGATTATAGTGGTTATTATAGATGTAACAAAAATTATACTTTTTCAACTTGCATAAAACTTAACTCTAATGGTGTTTTTCTTCCGAAAATCTTAACCATAACTTCAAGTTTACGCTTCTCTTCATTAATTTTTTCAACCGTTCCGTTGAATCCGTTAAATGGACCATCGATCACTTTAACAGTTTCTCCTAAGTTGAAAGGAATAGCACGAGTATCTGTATTAACAGCCAGCTCATCAACTTTACCTAACATTCTATTTACTTCAGAAAGCCTTAAAGGAACAGGTTCCCCGCCTTTAATCTCACCTAAAAATCCAATAACACTAGTAATTGACTTAATAATATGAGGGATTTCACCAACTAAATTAGCTTCAATCATAACATATCCAGGAAAGTAAACTTTATCCTTAGATGATTTTTTCCCATCTTTTACAGTAACTACTTTTTCAGTAGGAACTAAAACCTGAGAAACATAATCCTCCATACCTAATCTCGCAATCTCAGTCTCGATATAAGCTTTCACTTTATTTTCTTGACCACTAACCGCTCTAACTACGTACCATTTTTTCACATTATTATCTGCCATCACAAAAAAATTATCCTTTTAACCAGTTAAAAAATCCAGCCAAAGCTTTTGCAAAAAATTCGTCTACTCCCCATGTTGCCAAAGCAAATAGAATCGAAAATACAGCCACGACAATTGTCAATTTTTGAACCTCAGCCCAAGCAGGCCAAGTAACATTTGACTTTAACTCTTCGAAAGCCTCTGATAAATAATTAGTAACTTTTGTCATTTGATATGTTTTTTTATTGCACGGGCGGAGGGATTCGAACCCCCATCAACGGTTTTGGAGACCGCTATTCTACCCTTGAACTACGCCCGTAATTAAAGCCAGTGACTTCAGTTAAGAAAATCAACTGGCTTTTTTTTTATAATTTTATAGAAATTACTCTACAATTTCAGTAACCTGTCCAGCACCAACTGTTCTACCACCTTCACGGATAGCAAAACGTAAACCTACGTTCATTGCGATTGGGCTTAATAAAGCAACATTAATAGTTAAGTTATCTCCTGGCATTACCATCTCTACTCCTTCTGGTAAAGTAATAACTCCTGTTACGTCAGTTGTACGTACGTAGAACTGTGGACGGTAGTTATTATGGAATGGAGTATGACGTCCACCTTCTTCTTTTTTCAAGATATAAACCTCAGCTTTGAAAGTAGAGTGTGGTTTTACTGATCCTGGCTTAATGATAACCATTCCTCTTTTGATAGATTCTTTATCAATACCTCTTAATAATAAACCTACGTTATCTCCAGCTTCACCTCTATCAAGGATTTTACGGAACATCTCAACTCCTGTAATAGTAGAAGTTAATTTATCAGCTCCCATACCAATGATTTCAACAGCATCACCTGTATTAGCAATACCAGTTTCGATACGACCTGTAGCAACAGTTCCACGACCTGTAATTGTAAATACATCTTCAACCGGCATTAAGAATGGTTTTGCTACGTCACGTACTGGCTCTTCGATCCAAGCATCAACAGCATCCATTAATTCAATGATTTTTGGTACCCAAGCAGGATCATTATTCAATCCTCCTAAAGCAGAACCTTGAACTACAGGACCATTATCTCCATCATATTCGTAGAAAGATAATAAATCTCTAATTTCCATTTCAACAAGCTCTAATAACTCAGCATCATCAACCATATCCACTTTGTTCATGAAAACAACGATTCTTGGAATACCAACCTGACGTCCTAAAAGGATGTGCTCACGAGTTTGTGGCATTGGACCATCTGTAGCAGCAACTACTAAGATAGCACCGTCCATTTGAGCAGCACCAGTAACCATGTTTTTTACGTAATCCGCGTGACCAGGACAGTCAACGTGAGCGTAGTGACGGTTAGCAGTTTCATACTCTACGTGTGATGTATTAATAGTAATACCTCTTTCTTTCTCCTCTGGAGCGTTATCGATTTGATCAAACGATTTTGCTTGACAGTAACCTGCATCAGACAATACTTTTGTAATTGCAGCAGTTAATGTAGTTTTTCCGTGATCTACGTGTCCAATTGTACCTATGTTTAAGTGCGGTTTGGAACGATTAAAATTCTCCTTTGCCATTTTACTTAATTTTTAATCTTAGTTATATATTAATTTTCAATTTCCTACTTACTTGAGCCAATGTCGGGATTTGAACCCGAGACCTCTTCCTTACCAAGGAAGCACTCTACCCCTGAGCTACACCGGCAGAGAGTTCTGATTTTAGATTCTTGAATTTAGATTTCAGATTTTCAAAAATCTAAAACCTAAAATCTCACCTTTTTTTTGTGGGGAGAGCAGGATTCGAACCTGCGAAGTTCACACAGCAGATTTACAGTCTGCCCTCGTTGGCCGCTTGAGTATCTCCCCTAATTCTTAAAATTTCAATCTCTTAAAGAACTCGTTTCAAATCGCATTTGAAACTTTTTTTGAGCCGATAGAGGGACTCGAACCCACGACCTGCTGATTACAAATCAGCTGCTCTAGCCAGCTGAGCTACATCGGCGAATACATTAAAAAAGTCCGCTATTTCTAACGGACTGCAAATGTAGCTATTTTATCTTTTAATCAAAACATTTTTTAAAAAAAAATTTCAATTATATATGTGCTCTTATTTTTTCTTTCCTTTTCACAAGCAATCGTTCTAACGATTCTGCTGAATTCTCAACAGCCTCCTCAAAGGACTTACATTGCTTTTTTACCAAAAAATCATCTCCCGGAACATTAATCTTAATCTCTACTGCCTTATTCTCTTTATCACTCGTTCTTTCAACTTTTAAAAAAACATCTGCCGAAACAACTCGATCATAATACTTCTCCAGCTTATCCATTCTTTCTTGAATAAAATCAACTAATTTTCTGTCAACAGTAAAGTTAACTGCATGAACATCTACCTTCATAATACTAATTTTAGGGTTAAACATTTCAGAATCATTATTTATTTCTAGGATGCGCATCACCATACACTTTTTTAAGCTCCGCTAAACTATTATGAGTATAAACCTGAGTCGACGCCAAACTTGAATGTCCTAACAACTCCTTAACTGAATTTAAATCTGCTCCGTTATTTAATAAGTGAGTCGCAAAAGTATGCCGCAGCACATGCGGACTCTTTTTTACCTTTTCAGAGACCCTACTAAAGTAAGAATTTATTAATCGATACACAAAAGATTCACTCAATTTTAACCCTTTTTTCGAAATAAAAAAATATTCCGAATCCTGAATTCCCTCAAGCAGAATTCTTTCTTTTAAATACAAACTAACCTGAGTTGCAACAACAGGCAGAAGCGGAATAATTCTCTCTTTATTTCTCTTCCCTAAAACCTTAATAACATTAGAAGATAAATCAACATTTCTCAACATCAACCCAATCAACTCCACACGCCGAATACCTGTTGTATAAAAAAGCTCTACAACAAGCCTATCTCTTACCCCTTCAAAACCCTCAACAAAATCATCTTCAGACACAAAATCCCCCATCTCTTTTTCAGAAAACGGAATTTGTACAATCTTAGGAGTTTTGAGCGTCTTATGCTTCAACATAGGACTAACTTCAATTTGTTTTATTTTTAAAAGAAATTTATAAAAAGCTTTCAGAGAAGCCATCTTGCGATTTACAGACACATTTAAAACTCCCTGATCCACCAAAGAAACAATCCAACTTCTAATTTGACTATAATTAACAAAATCGATCCCCTCTTGCTCAAACCGCACTTTATTAAATTCTTCAAAACAATTCAAATCAGCCAAATAAGCACTAACCGTATGTGAGGAATATTTTTTTTCCAACTGCAAATAATCACGAAAAGCTTCTTTATTAGACTGCATAATTTTTTTTTTCAACTTACCCAGTTACAGACAAATCATTTAGAAAAGATTACAAAACAAAAAACCGTTAGGATCAAAGTTAAAACTTTTTGATCACTAACGGTAATTATTTTAAAAAAGCAGTATACTAACTCTCTAAACCATCTTTCAATGTTTGGATGTAAGCAGCTTTTTGAATTTGAGCTCTTTTGATTACAGAAGGCTTAATAAAAGCAGTACGTGCTCTTAATTGACGAACAGTTCCTGTTTTATCAAATTTTCTTTTATAGCGCTTTAATGCTCTATCGATATTTTCTCCGTCTTTAATTGGTATAATTAACATAATATTGACACCTCCTCTCGTTAAGGCTGCAAATGTAAAAATTAATTATTAATTATGGATCATAAATTTTAAATTATTTTTCTAATAAAATACAACTGGTTTAATATCTAAAGCTATTTTACATTTTACAATTCACAAAACCTATTCTTTCAACAAATTTCTTGAGATAACCAATTTTTGAATCTCAGTAGTCCCTTCTCCTATGGTACATAATTTAGAATCTCTATAAAATTTCTCTACAGGAAAATCTTTGGTATAGCCATAACCTCCATGAATTTGAACAGCATCATTTGCAATTTTCACACAGGCTTCTGAAGCATACATTTTTGCCATCGCTCCTAATGTAGTTACCGGTTTGTGTTTTTGCTTTAAGAAAGCAGCTTTATGTAATAGCAATTCTGACGCCTCAATTTCAGTGGCCATATCTGCCAATTTGAACGAAATTCCTTGAAAACTACTAATCGGCTGCCCAAACTGATATCTTTCTTTTGAATATTTTAAAGCTGCCTCATATGCTCCTTTTGCAATACCTAGAGACAAAGCTCCTATAGAAATTCTTCCTCCGTCTAAAATTTTCATTGCCTGAACAAATCCCCCTCCAACTTCTCCTAATCTATTTGCATCTGGCACACGACAATTATCAAAAACCAATTCAGCGGTTTCACTTGCACGCATTCCTAATTTATTTTCTTTTTTACCTGAAGAAAAACCAGGCATTCCTTTTTCAAACACAAAAGCTGTCATACCCTTAGAATCTCCTTTTTCTCCTGTTCGAACAATAACAACTGCCACATCTCCAGATATACCATGAGTGATAAAATTTTTTGCACCATTTACAATCCAAGAATCTCCATCTCTAACCGCTGTTGTATTCATACCTCCTGCGTCAGAACCAGTATTATGCTCTGTTAACCCCCATGCGCCAATAAATTCAGCCGTTGCCAACTTTGGTAAAAACCGTTTCTTTTGCTCTTCGTTTCCAAAAGTTAAAATATGATTTGTACATAACGAATTATGAGCTGCAACCGACAAACCTATTGAAGGATCAACTTTTGATATTTCTTCAACTACTGTAATATATTCATGATAACCTAATCCTGATCCTCCGTATTCTTCAGGTACTAAAACCCCCATGAACCCCATTTCTCCAAGTTTCTTAAACAAATCAATTGGGAAAATCTGAGCTTCATCCCACTCCATTATAAATGGTTTTATATTCTTTTCGGCAAAATCTTTTATAGATTGTGCAATCATTGACTGCGTCTCGTTATAATCAAAATTCATTGTGTACTATCTTTTTAGAACTCCAAATATAAACTAATTATTTTTGCTTTTTCAACAGGAAAACCTTTAATTTTTGATAATTCCTCAATATTATTAAAATTTCCGTTCATGCTTCTATAAGTTACAATTTGTTTTGCAAGAGAATATTTAAAATACGGAAACTGAGATAATTCTTTTAAAGAAGCATCATTTATTGCTATCTTTTTAAATCCTGAAGGAGTAACTGCTTTAAATCGTCGGTTTAATTCAACTATCACCTCTGGCGAAAGTCCCCAAACATCTTCCATCTGTTCCATAGAAATAAAACCTCCTAGAATTTCTTTTTGTTTTAATATCCTTAAAGATAAAGCTTCTCCAATACCATATACTTTTATCAAATCTTCCTGACTGGCGGTATTAATATCTGAAAGTACAATATTCACTTTATTAAAAGGTATTTTCGCAGGATATTCTTTTTTCTCTATTTTAAACTCATTCTTTTTCCGTGTCCAATCAGGAAATTTAAACAATGGAGAAATCACTTTTAAAAGTGAATCAGAAATATGTGTCACTTCTTGAAACTCTTTTGCAGAGTTTACATATTTATTCTCTTTTCGAAAAGCCAGTAATCTATCGATTTCTTGAACTGACATCCCTAGCTTATAACCTTTATAATCCGAAATAAAATTTGGATTAAAAGTATACACCTTTCCTTTTTCAGTTAATTGCTCCATCCTAGCCGCATCTATATCTTTTTGCAATAACATCCATTGTTTTTCTCCACTAAAAGAAATCTCTGATTTATCAAAATCAAAAAAGAAATAAAATAGCTGCAAAATAATTATGATAACAAATAATAAAAAAATACCAGTTCGCTGTTGACTAGTAAACTTAAAATGCATCTTAATCTTCTTAAAACTCATTACTTTTATAAATTAACCCATTTGCAAGGGATCTAAAATACAAGAAAATCATCAAACTTAACAAGAAAATACATTAAAATTTAACTTTTGTCAGAATTATACATTCCGCAAATTTCTATCAATTAATTTAATGATTGTCAGCTTGTCATAAGGCTTTACCGAGTGTTTCTTTAAAATTTTAAATATTTTATAACTTAAAACATGATAATTGTTTTTATTTTTTATAAAAAACGATACATTTGGAGCTTAATAACAAATAAACCAATATTATAGTATGTCAATTTGGAAAACTAAACCTCTTTCGGTATTGCTCGGTGAAGCATCCGAATCTGAAAAAGGACTAAAAAGAACCTTATCTTCACGTTCGCTTGTTGCACTTGGAGTTGGCGCCATCATTGGAGCCGGGCTATTCTCCTTAACTGGAATTGCCGCCGCAGAACATGCCGGACCTGCAGTAACTATCTCATTTATATTAGCCGCTATAGGTTGTGGTTTTGCAGGACTTTGCTATGCCGAATTTGCTTCTATGATACCTGTTGCAGGTAGTGCCTACACCTATTCTTATGCCACTATGGGAGAATTCATGGCTTGGATTATTGGTTGGGATTTAGTTTTAGAGTATGCTTTAGGAGCCGCTACAGTAGGAGTTAGTTGGTCTCGATACTTATTAGAGTTATTAGCAAAATTTAACATTCATCTTCCTCCAGACTTGATTTGTTCTCCATGGGAAACTTTAACACTTAGTAATGGTACCGTAATTGAAGGTGGAATTGTAAACTTACCCGCTATATTCATTGTTTCGCTGCTTTCATTATTATTAATTAAAGGAACAAAAGAATCTGCAACTATCAACAATGTATTAGTTGTTGTAAAAGTGGCTGTAGTTATCGTTTTTATTGTTTTAGGATGGAAATTTATTGATACTAGCAACTACACTCCATATATTCCTAAAAATACCGGAGTTTTTGGAGAGTTTGGATGGTCAGGAATCGCAACTGGTGCAGCAACTGTATTTTTTGCTTTTATTGGTTTTGATGCTGTATCGACTGCTGCTCAAGAAGCTAAAAATCCTCAAAAAGGAATGCCGATTGGTATCTTAGGATCTTTAGTAATCTGTACAATATTATATGTGCTATTTGCTCACGTAATGACAGGACTTGTACCTTACTACAAATTTGCTGGAGATGCAAAACCTGCTGCTACCGCATTTGCAGTTACAGGATATGATTTTTTACAAACAGGTTTAATCATTGCAATTTTAGCAGGATACACTTCGGTAATTCTAGTAATGCTTATGGGACAAAGCCGTGTGTTTTATACTATGAGTAAAGATGGTTTGTTACCTCCATTCTTTAGTGAAATACATTCAAAATTCCGCACACCTTGGAAAACCAATGTTTTCTTTTTAATATTCGTAAGTTTATTTGCTGGACTAGTTCCTGTAAGTGACTTAGGACATATGGTAAGTATTGGAACTCTGTTAGCGTTTGTTCTTGTATGTATTGGAGTTATGGTAATGCGTTATAAAATGCCTGACGCGCCAAGATCATTTAGAACTCCTTTAGTTCCTTTTGTACCTATTGCAGGAATCTTAATTTGTTTAGCTTTAATGTATTCTTTACCAAACGAAAGCTGGGCACGACTTGTTATTTGGATGGCTTTAGGTGTCTTAATATACTTTATGTATGGTAAGAAAAACAGTAAATTAAATAATCCAGAAAAATAATTTTGGGTATATAAACAAAAAAGGATCTTAGAGTTTTAACCACTTTAAGATCCTTTTTTTTATGCTTATTTATAAGTTACAAATCAAAAACTGAAGTTCTTTTAGCACGTATTAAATCCTTTAATCGAATCCAAAAAGCTAAGGTTAAATAAACCCCAAAACCCAAACCAGCCGTTACAAAAGAGATATAAATAAAAAACAACCTCACACTTGTTACACGCATACCTAGTTTGTCTGCTAATCTTGACGATACATGAAAACCATATTTTTCGAAAAAGAATTTTAATTTTAAAATAGCTGACATCTTGATTTTTGATTTATACTTAAGACTTTAGACTCCTTCTACATACTCTGGATAACAAAAGTACAAATTATCTCATTATCACATTTTCTAATCATATAATTATTTTTTCAAAAGCTCCATTCCAACTGCACATTTCAAGCAAGCTTTTTTATTACAATACTCATTCTTAAGCTCCAATAAAGTCTGAGTTTCGAACGCATTTATTGATTTGACACCAAAAGAAGTAAACTTTTCTATTATTGAGTTCTTTTCTGGAGCGACTTCATTCATAAAATTAATTAAGTCTTCGGAAATAGATTCTCCAATCGTTGTTGAATATGCAAACTGAATTGGAATAATAGTATTAATGATTACTAAATCAAGGAATGACTTTGATAGTGTTTTTTCTTTCTTTGGACTTTCTTTATCGAACTGAAAATGTCCTTTCCAGTAAGAACTAGTAGAAACGCTCAGAGTTTCGTAAACACTTTTAACTGATTTCAATCTAATAATCTTCGAAAATAAGTTCTGTCGTTTATGGTATAGCATAGCCAACTGCGACAGCCTGATTGTTGGAAAATTGTCTGGTCTATGCTTAAAAAATTGAAGAGGTTCAATATAAGATCTCTCTAATTGGTATTTATGTAAGAGGTAAAAAAATCTAAATTTTAAATCTTTAAAATACTCATCTTCTTTCTCTTCACTTAATAAATTGGCTGTTCCAAAAAATAGTGACTCTAAATTTTCTGCCTCGAAACTTTCTTTTCTAATAATCGAAAAAGGAACTGATTTGGCTATTTGCAAAAAAGAAGTACCATTTGTATTTAAGCCGAAATTCTTAGCCAATAGGCAGAATAAAACTGCCTCCCAATCTTGATTAAATTCTTCTAAAAGCTTACAAACAAGTTCTGATTTACGCTCTAATCGCTCAAAAAACAATCTTTCCTGCCAATTTTTTAAAACAAACTCATCAATTTCACTTATTTGCTTTTCGCACGGAATCCAAGTTTTAGTAGAAAGCAAGTTTTGATAATTTGCAATTATTTCTGCTTTCACATAATCTTTAAGGACCAAAACTGGTATTTCAGTGTTATTTTTTCTGAAAATGGCAGTATCATTCTCCCAAACTACGTGCAAAATGACATTTTCATAAGCTGAATCATTCTCATGATTATGTAAATACCAGTCTGATGATTTTAAATGAATTTCTACGTTTCCTGCCCATTTTTGATCACCAATTTTAATATGAGTGTTAAAAAAATCAGGCCCAGAGCGTTGCAAATAGTCGCCAGTTTTAATAATCGTAACCAATTCACCTTGAACTGTTTTTAAATTCAGAGTATCAAACTTCTTGAATTTCCAGAGATAATGAAGAAAATCTTCTTTCATTTTTAGATTTTAAGTGAAATTAAAAACTAAAAATAAACATTTTTTACTATTATTCTTACAAATTTATACAGTATTTTTATCGAAGCATATACAATTTTGCACAAGCACGTGCATCTGACAGCGCCTCATGATGATTAAGTTGTATTTTCATTTCCCTGCAGCAATCACTCAATTTTGTAGGCTTCAAACCTTTTGCTTTATAAATCTTAACTGTACATTCCCACTTAGAAGCGATATTTAAATCTTCATAATTTAACCCGCAAAGTAACATAGATTTCACCAAAACATTGCGATCAAAACTTTCGTTATGAGCCACAACTACTCTATTTTTTAATCTTTTTTCGATCTCTGGATAAATCTGTAAAAATGATTTTGAATTAACGGTATCTTTTGGATAAATACCATGTACTCGAATCGTAAATGGATTATACTCGTTATTTGGCGGTTTTATTAAAGTAACAAATTCATCTACAATAATTCCATTTTCGACAGTAACAATTCCCACAGAACATGGATGATAACCAGTTGCAGTTTCAAAATCAATTGCAGTAAAGTTCATTCTAAAAAATTTTATAGGATAAAAAAATCCATAAATCTGTCTTTAACAAGTAGATTTATGGATTTGTAAAAGTATTAATTTGTTCTATTTAATAGATCCAATAATGTCATATTTAGTGATGATGTGATGATTTCCATTTCCTAAATCAATCAAAACAGCATCATTTTCTTTTGTAAAAAGTTTAGAAACTTCTTCGATTGGAGTTCCTAATTTTACAATTGGAAATGGTTTTCCCATGACGTCTTTAATTGGTTTTTCAGCTACGTTTTTATCTGCAACATAACTTCTAAACAAGTCTGTTTCATCAACAGAACCAACAAAACCATTTATATCAACTACTGGAATCTGCGAAATTTTATACTTACGCATACGCTCAATAGCATGAGAAACTAATTCTTCTGTACGAACAACGATCAATTCTTTATCGATATGATCTTTAATAACATCTTCAGCTTTGGTAACGTTTTCTTCCAAGAATCCACGCTCGCGCATCCAGTCATCATTAAACATTTTACCTACATAACGGCTTCCTGAATCATGAAACAGGACAACTACAACATCATCTGGTTTAAAATGCTCTTTTAACTGCAGCAAGCCTTTTATGCAGGCTCCAGCTGAATTTCCAACAAAAATCGCTTCTTCTAGTGCAATTTTTCTAGTATAAACTGCTGCATCTTTATCGGTCACTTTTGTAAATCCATCTATCAATGAAAAATCAACATTTTTAGGCAAAATATCTTCTCCAATTCCCTCAGTTATATAAGAGTAAATTTCGTTTTCATCAAAAATTCCAGTTTCGTGATATTTTTTAAAAACAGAACCATAAGTATCAATTCCCCAAATTTTAATATTTGGATTTTGTTCTTTTAAATATTTTCCCACTCCAGAAATTGTTCCTCCTGTTCCTACTCCAACAACAAAATGAGTGATTTTACCTTCGGTTTGCTTCCAAATTTCAGGTCCAGTCTGCTCATAATGTGCTAATGAATTTGATAAATTATCGTATTGATTTACATACCAAGAATTTGGTGTTTCTTCGGCTAAACGTTTTGAAACTGAATAGTACGAACGAGGATCTGTTGGCTCAACATCTGTAGGACAAACTACAACTTTTGCACCAACAGCACGAAGAATATCCATTTTTTCTTTAGACTGCTTATCTGATATTACACAGATTAATTTATATCCTTTAATAATTGCAACAAGTGCTAATCCCATCCCTGTATTTCCGGAAGTACCTTCAATAATAGTTCCGCCTGGTTTTAATCTTCCATCTGCCTCTGCATCTTCAATCATTTTTACAGCCATTCTGTCTTTTACAGAATTTCCTGGATTAAAGGTCTCGACTTTTGCCAATACTAATGCATCAATTTCAGCAACAATCTTGTTGAGTTTTACTAATGGTGTATTACCAATTGTTTCTAAAATATTTTTTGAAAAGTCCATTTTGTTTAAGTTTTAATATGTGGTATTTTAAAATAAATTGTATTGTTTTATTGGAAGAAATTCCAAACTAAACCAAATCGCAATACAAAATCACGATAAGGATTATTAGGTGCCGAATAATAATCGCTTTTTGCAAAAAGAGCATTTATATGTTCAGCTTTTAGATAAAAACGTGTCTGGCGAATTCTTGCATTTATAAAAAGATCAAAAAGTGGATAATTTCCAATCTCTTTATTATTTTGAACAAAAAACTCTCCAACAACTGGATTATATCCATTACCATAATATTTTGTAAAATAATTAAAGACAACACCTGCTTGTGCAAATAATGCTTTCTTAAAAAAGTGATTTGAATAATAGAATGTGTTTCTTGTTACAAAATCTGGTACATTTAAAATTAAATCAGATTGATCTACTTTCTGATACAGAAGAGTATTATCTAATGCAAATTTCCCAAATTTAAATTCTCTGCTTGCTTTAATTTCTAAATAATTAATAGCGTTTCCGTACTGCTCCGGTCTTACAATTTGTGTTTGTGCTAATACTTGAGCCGGAGTTGAAACATCTTTAAAATACAAATGATCGTTTAAAACTGTATACTGAACCTCGGCATTTAGCCAAGGTGTATACACGCTGGCTCCAAGCGTATTAATTTTTTCGTTTTTAAAATCATTCGACCAGTTGTATTGTACATAACTGCTTTGATATAAATTGTAATTATTGTTTGGCAGTTTATTTACGTTTCTATACTTAAAATCGAACTGGATTCTCTCATTTAAGTTATATCTTAATTTTGCGTCAAGATCAGAAAGTGACTGGTTAGTGATGGATCTTGTATATAAAAAACGACCATTCCATTTATTCTTTTGATATTCATATTGCCCACCTACATTATTGATCTGAAGAAACAAATTATCTGGAACAACTCCTCCTGATTTATCAACTAAAATTCGATCGTATTTGTAATTTGATCTGTAATCATCTACAAAAAAATTAAACTTCCCCAATAAAGAATTTTCATAAGCCAATCCAACTTTATTGTACAATCTTTCAAAATGAGTTTGATCATTTATACCACTTGTAGTATATGAAGCTCCAAAACGCTGCACTTGTTGTCCATCTACAGTAGAAAGTACGGTAGGTTGATTGTATTCGAAAAATTTATTTTCGAAGTTAAACTGATGATTTATATACAAATTATTATTTCCGCTCTTTGGATTCACCCTGAAAGCGTGGTCAAAAAATAACCTTTTCCCTTTCAAAAAAGATTTTGCATCTGTCAAGTAAACTTGTAATCGCTGACGGTTTTTAAAATCTGGATTGTCACTTTCAAAATCCTCTGGTGTGGTAATACCTCCATTTTCTTCGTTTGAATTATCTTGAAAAGTAAAGTGCGCATTTAAAGCATATCTTCTATCTGTTGTTGCATAACTTGTAGTAAATCTAAAATTTCCTGAGCTTACCAACTGATTTATATAATCTCCTTCTGAACGCAAACCTCTATAAGCAATAGAAAAATTAAGATTTTTTGATGTATTTAAAGTAATAAACGAGTCTACATTTTGTCCTTTATTAATTGTGGTATTAAAAAACAACTCTGTTAAAGGCGTCGCTGCCGAATAGTATCTAATATCATCTGCTTGCAAATAATTATAGTGCATTGCCGAAAATCCAATTTCTGGATAAGGAGAAAAACTAGTTAAACTGTATTGTAAAACATTTAAAGGCTGTCCAATATTTGAGAACTCCAGCAGTCCAAAAAGATCTTTTCGCAGATGGTTTTGTTTGTATGCACTTTTTATTGTCAATGATGTATCTACATAAGTAGTATCATGCTCTAGAGTAATAATCTGATATTGATCTATTTTAGCAATTTTAGCCTTCTTCTTTTTAACAGTGTCTGTTATACTTGAATATTTTGAATTCATATCTAAACTACTTTTTGAAGTAGTCTTTTCTTGAGAAAACAATAAGATTGGTATAATTAATAGATATAGAAAAATGAATATTCTCATTTGATAATGTTATATAAAATTATTTCGGCAAAATTTGTCGAGCAAAGGTAAAAGATAAAAACGTATAAACGAAAAAAAACAAAATGTTAGTATACCTGCATTTTTATAACCGCTTCTAAAATGAAAACCCCGTTTACAAACGTAAACGGGGTTTTCAAGAAAAATCAAAATATTTATTGTTTATTGTAAAGCAAACTTAATCTGAGCAATCACTTTAATTTTCTAATAATCGTAAAATCTTTCAAAAATTAGAAACCCCATTAAACTAAATTTACAATTTACTATAATTCGTTCTGCTTAAGTAATGGATTAGCATTGATCTCTGCTCTAGGGATCAACCATTGCCATCTTTTGTCTGTTGCAGGAACATTGATTACTCCGTTTGTAATTGTTGAATTATGATTAGCACCAGATCTATCAAGAGGAGAATTTGTTCTCTTTAAGTCATAAAATCTAAAACCTTCACCCCACAATTCAATTCTTCTTTGAAACCAGATTTCATCTACTAATGCTTGTCCGGTTTTTGTAGACAAAGTATATCCAGTATCTCTAGTTTTTACTAAAGCAAATAATACCGCAGCTGCATCAGCTTGTCCTAATTTTGCTTTTGCTTCTGCCTCGATAAGGTACATCTCAGCAACACGCATATAAGGAACATCACATCTACTATCACCAGTACTTATAGACAAGAATTTTTGACTTGTATAAGGATATTTAGTATAATTTGAAGCAAGATTTAACGAAGTATGCGCTCCAGTTTTATCAAATAATTTTGAACGTACATCTGTTGTAGGAATCAAATTATAAAGTTTGCTGTTAATTGCTTTTGGACTAGTACGAATAACAGTTGAATTATAATTTCTAGACATGTAAGCTCCAAAATTACCAAAGTAATCTGTTTGAACTTCATTAATATGGCTTCCCCACATCCATTCTTTACCATTAAAGTCATTGAATCCTTTTACATAATCCTCAGCACTCATTAATGCAATACCAGCTTTAGCTTTAGCAGCATAATCTGCAGCAATAGCCCAGTTTCCTTGAGTTAATGCTACCCTAGCTTTTAAACCTTGTGCTACACTTAAACCTAAATGAGAATTATTTGGTTTTGTGTAACCTACTAATAACGTATTTGCTTCATCTAAATCTTTATTGATTTGTGCATAAACTTGTTCAACAGTTGCACGAGCCAAAGGTTCATCACTAACAGTTAAAACAAGAGGTATTCCCATTTGTGAATTATCAACTCCATTAACATATCTTTTAGCAAATAACTGAACCAATTGGTAATGAGAAAATGCTCTATAAAGTAAAGCCTGACCTTTTAACACCTTTTTGTCAGCGTCTGGACCTGTTGACGCATCTACAGCACCTAGAATAGTGTTAGCGTTTCTAACTATTCTATAATAAGTACGGTATGGAAATCTAACATCCTGAGAATTTTCATTTGCCACACCATTCCAGTTGTAAACTTGTAAAAACCATCCGTTAGTAGCTGGAAAAACTAAGTCATCTCCAGCAATATCAACTTGCTGCATCATTCCTCCTAATCCATTCTCATTCTGATTACTTTCGTATCTAATATACAATGATCTGTGTATACCATTTAAAAGCGTCATTAAATTATCTGTCGTTTTTGTAACACCATCGTAATCAACAAATTCCGTAGGCTTTTTATCTAAAAAATCTTCTGAACATGAAGTGAGTGCTAATAACGATATTGCAAAAAATATCTGTTTTATATAATTTGATTTCATAATATTATTTTTTAAAAGTTTAAGTTTAAACCTAATGTAATAGCTCTAGATGGCATATATCTATTTTGAGTTGTTCCATTAAAAGTTTGACTTGGATCCATCCCTTGACGTTTAGTGAATAACAATAAATTTTCACCATTTATATACAAGGTAGCATTATCTACTCCTAATTTAGTGATTAGCTCTGAAGGCATTTTATAAGATAAATTAACTTGTCTTAAAGATAAATAATCTGATCCTATCAACCATCTGTCAGAAGCAGCTGTAGACTGTGTATTTCTACTTACATCCATTCTAGGAACATCAGTAATATCTCCAGGTTTTTGCCATCTGTTAAGAGCATCTACACTTAAAGCAGATCCGTAATTATTTCCAGTATGCATAAGCGCAGCATAATTAGAATCATACATTTTTCCACCTATTTGGTAAGCAAACAAAACTTCTAATCTTAAACCTTTGTACTCAAAGTTAGTTCCAAAACTTCCATATAAATCTGGAATTGCTGAATCAGCATAGTGGTATAACGCTTTATTTTGATCTGTCGTTACATTAACACCATTAACAACTCTTTGAGTAGCATCTCCCGCAACAATTAAAGCTGGATCTGACACGTACAAAGCATATCCATCTGTTGGATCTACACCATACCAAGCTCTCAACCAATAGTCATACATAGACTGTCCAACCATTAACTTTTTAGTTCCGTTAATAATCTCTTTTTGTGGAAGCTTTGTAATTTCATTATGAATTGTTGATGCATTTACATTCAATCCCCATGAGAAATCATTTGTTTTTACAACAATTCCATCTAAAGAAACTTCGAAACCTCTGTTAAACATAGAACCAATATTTTCGATTCTATTATCAAGTCCTGTAGATAATGGGTTTGGCACTGAAAATATCAAATCATCTGTACTTCTGTTATAATACTCAACACTACCTCTAAGTCTGTTTTTAAACAATCCAAACTCAACAGCAATATCTTTCTGTG
This sequence comes from Flavobacterium sp. FlaQc-28, assembly GCF_044007415.1. Taxonomy (NCBI): domain Bacteria; kingdom Pseudomonadati; phylum Bacteroidota; class Flavobacteriia; order Flavobacteriales; family Flavobacteriaceae; genus Flavobacterium; species Flavobacterium sp. FlaQc-28. Next base: position 164,121 of record NZ_JBIPCM010000009.1, on the reverse strand, counting down.
TATTTTTTTCCCACTTTAAATTTGCAGCTCCCGCAGCACTTGTAATAGCTCCACCTTCACTACCATTATCATAACCTAAACTAAATGTTGGTTGACCTGCATAAAAACTTAAATCATCGTGATTTATATGAGAATCATTACCAACTTCTCCAATAGAAGCTCTTAATTTCAAATCATTAATCCAAGAACTATTTTCTAAGAAACTTTCTTTTGTAAGTACCCAAGCACCTCCAACTGACCAGAAATTACCCCAACGATTGTCTTTTGTAAATTTTGAAGATCCATCTCTTCTAAATGATCCTGAAACAATATATTTGTCTTTATAGTCATATCCAACTCTTGAAAGGTAAGACTCAGTAGCATAATTTCTTGTATAAGAAGTTAAGTCAGTTACAGTAGCATAATTAATAAACTCTGGATTATCTGGAGAAACCTGACCTGTTTTAGTACCATTAAGCCATTCTCTTTCATAATCAAAACTTTCGTGTCCAACTAAAACTGAAATTGTATGATCTCCAATTTTCTTATCATAGTTTAATAATTGATTGTAAGTTACACCAGTTAGAACTCTATTTTCTTTAGCTATCAATCCTGTAGGTGCACCGTCTCCAATTTCTGTATTGTAAGTATATGTTCTGTTTAAGTATGTTTTATCCAATGCTGCGTTTGCAGTAAATTTAAAATCTTTTAAAAACTTAATTTCAACATATGTTCTTGCAGATAAAGCTAATCCTTTTTGATTATCAGTATTGTTTAGTGTTTCATAAACAATATTTCTACCTGGTGCAGCACCACTACCTCTACGAGTTGAGTAAATTTTTTCACCTGTAACTGGATCTAATAAATAATCTCCGTTTGGTGCATGGTCATAAACAGGGTAAATAGGCCCCATATATCTAGTTGCTCTAAATGGATTGTTAAAAGAACTTGTATTATCAACTCCGTTTACTGCCATATTAGAATCTGTAGTTGTTCCTGCTAAATTAACTCCAGTTTTGAACCACTCTTTTAAAGAAGTATTAAGATTCAAACGAGCAGAAATTCTCTCATAATCAGATTTTTGAACATATCCTTCTTCATTAAGATATCCTAAAGAAGCAAAATAGTTTGATTTATCACTTTTTCCTTGATAAGAAAAGTCAGCATTTTGTCTTGTACCAGCTCTCTCCAACTCTTTTGTCCAATCTAAATCATCTGGATATAAAAGTTTAGCATTTGGATTTAATTTACCATCTGTACCAACGATTTGTCCGTTTGGAACATTAAATGGGTTTGTAACCAATTCGATTGGAACTCTACCAGATGCATATATATTAGCTGCATCTACTTGAGCAGGTGTTCCCATTGGGCGGCTGTTTCTAATTGCTTCCCACTCTAAAGGGTAGTAATCAAAAGCATTAACTCTGTCGTATTCTTTAATCAATCTTGAAGTCAAACCTTGACTTACATTTAATGAAAACTTATCTTTTGATGATTTACCAGTTTTTGTAGTAATGATAATTACACCATTTGCCGCTTTCGATCCATAAAGAGATGTTGAAGATGCATCTTTTAAAACTGTTAAGCTTTCAATATCAGCAGAATTTAAAGTACTAATATCTCCTGCAAATGGAACTCCATCAACAACATAAAGTGGAGCATTTGATCCATTGATAGAACTAAATCCACGGATTCTAATTGCTGGAGCAGCACCTGGCTGTCCAGACGCACTTTGAATTTGAACACCTGAAGAAGCTCCTTCAATTGTAGACAAGACGTTTGTTACTGCTCTATTAGCAAAATCTTCTCCTTTAATTGAAACTGCTGAACCTGTGTAAGAACTCTTTTTTGCTTTACCATAGGCAACAACAACAACTTCGTCCAAAGATTTCCCTGAATCTTTCATTTTAACACTTACTGTTGAAGAAGGTCCTACAACAGCTGTAACCTGATCCATCCCAACATAAGAAAAAAGAAGTACATCACCAGTTTTAACTTTAATAGAGAAACCTCCATCAAAATCTGTTTGTGTACTAACTTTTGTTCCTTTAACAATAACATTAACCCCTGGAATAACTCCTGTATCACCCGAAACGATACCTGTAACAGTCCTCTCTTGAGCATAAGAAAACTGAATAGAAAGCGCTATCAATAGCGAATAGATCCATTGTAATTTTAATTTCATTTTGGTATATATTTGAATTAGTATGCGACAAACATCTTAATTATTTCTTAAAATAACAAGAACCTTTTTAACAGAACACCAACATTACTTTAATAGCGCAATAACACTAAAACGCAGTAAATCAACATTTTTTAGCTAAAACCCTATTATATATAACAATACAGCTCTATCTACAATATATCTAACTTTATAATTTTAACACAATATTAACATTTTAAACTGTAACAAAACCCTTAAAATGGAGTGTATTTTGTTTAAAATGTAACAATTATCCTAACAAAAAAAATAGCAAAAGACACATTTCCACACTTAACTAGTTATTTAAGTTCATTATTTACAATTGATAGCCCGAAAATTACCTCATTTTCAACTCAACAATTTTTATTTTTTTTTAACATAACAGATGCAACTGAGAAAAAAACACTATTTAGATGATCCGGTTACAACTTAGAATATATCTTAACTAAATGAAAGTAACCTTCAATTTTAACAGTATTAAAAAACATGCATCAAAAACAAATCAAAATCTTGGCACGAAATACAATTTGCGTTTTGAATTATTTTATCGAACTGCACCTTATCCATCTAAATAAAATTCAAAAAAAAAACATACTTTCTACCATTATTGATCAATCTGCCTTTTTAATAAATTTTGAAAAAAAAATACAATATTTGCACTTCAAAAAAGAACCAGATGCTGCAGCTTAATTATTCAGGATTTACATTAGAGACAGGAACAGATGAAGCAGGGCGTGGTTGTCTAGCAGGACCTGTTACGGCGGCGGCTATAATTCTTCCAAAAGATTTTGAGAATACAATTTTAAATGACAGTAAACAATTGTCTGAAAAAACGCGTGCACTATTAAAACCAATTATCGAAGAGCAATCGCTTTGTTTTTCAGTAACACATTTATTTCCTGATGAGATTGATGAAATAAATATTTTAAATGCATCAATGAAGGGAATGCAGGAATGCATCTTAAAATTAAGTCAAGTTCCTGAATACATTATTGTAGATGGAAACCGTGCTTTGAATGCAAAACTAGGATTAAAAAACACAGTTGGAAAACAGTTTTCTCCTGCCGAAATAGAATTATTGAAATCTATCCCAAATAAAAGTATTATAAAAGGCGATGCCAAATTTCTAAGCATTGCTGCGGCATCAGTATTAGCAAAAACTTATCGAGATGAATACATGGATCAAATTCACGAAGAATTTCCAATGTATAATTGGAAAAAAAACAAGGGATATCCAACCAAGGAACATCGGGATGCTATTAGAAAATATGGTACAACAAAATATCACCGAATGAGCTTCAGACTTTTACCTGATCAACTGGAACTTGATTTTTTCGATTAAAAAAAAGACTTATCAAAAATGATAAGTCTTTTTTTTAATCATCAGATTGCTTTAGTATTTATCCCAAAACAATTTAGTATTCATTTTATCTCCGCCAATATCACTAGCCGCTTTTGTATAGTTAGTTCCATTTACGGACTGCTCTTTTCCTGAATAAGTATATCGAACAGGGACTGTCAAAATATTTTTATTAATGGCAGAGGTTGGTGCTTTTAGAACAGGAAAATCTAATCTCCTATAAGATGTCCAAGCCTCAAACCCTCTATTGTAAAGTGCAAACCAAGCTTGGGTTCCAATTTTTTCCTTCCAAGTTGCACCACTTTGAACATTGTTATAATCAACTTTAGGTTTTGCCAGATAAGCGGTCGCATCTGCCGCTGTTAATCCCCAGTCTAGCATTGATGCTGTAATTCCAGCATCATAATATTTTTTTGCTTGAGCAGATCCTCCAGGAATTAAGTTCTTCTCTACTGCTTCTGCCAGTAAAAACTGCAACTCCGCATAGTCAAACAAAGTGCCTGGATATGTTTGACTATTAAAAGTTTTCGTTAGGTGCGAAGAACTACTGTATACATTTGCTTCTCCATAAGTCCCCCCAATAAAAGTTCTCCCCGCTGGAAGAACAGGTATTGGTGTATCATTAACAAAGTATTTAACCATTCGAGGATCTCCAACAGCATCCATCGCTGCAACAAAAGGCTCGGCAGGAACAAAATCTGTTCTGTTACTGGCAACTAAATCCGTGTACAACGGATTTTGATTACCTGTAGTAGTTAAATAAACCAATTTTGTATTATCTGCATTACTTGAAAGCACACCATTTGTAAGTGCAGCCTGAAGCTGAACTGCTGCATAATCAGGTTCAACATCCGAAATATTTACAGACAATCTTACAATTAACGAATTAACAAATTTTGCCCATTTCAAATTACTTGCTGCATTTCCTGAGTAAATGATATCAGCATTTCCAAAATTAGGGCTCGCAGCATTTTTTTTAAACACAGCTTCATCTTTTATCAATCTAGCTATAAGATCCTTATAAATTGTTTTAGCATCATCATAAACAGGTAAAGGATATTTTATAATATCTCCGGCTTGTGAATAAGGAATGTTTCCAAAAGTATCAACCAATATGCTGTAGGAGTAAACTTCAAGCACATCAATAAGTGCCAGTTTATTTTCTTTTATTACAGCTTCAGAATCTGTCATAGCAGACTGAGATTCAATCATTGATTTAGATTCAAATAAATCAGACAATACATCTCTGTAGAAAGCATTAAAATGATTATCTGGTATTTTTCGTCCCGTTAAATCATATTGACTTTCGTTAGGATAAGTAGTTTCTGCCCATTGTTGAGCAAACAATCTAAAAACATTATTATTAACGCTTGTGCTTACCATTTGGTCTACTATTTTTTTCTGAGCATTGGTAAACAAATATTCCGCCTTAGTAATGGTTGGCTTTTTAGGATCAACATTTTTATCTGTAAGATCATCACTGCATGAAGTCATGATGCCAATAAAAGATATCAGTAAAAGTATTTTTTTCATGATTTAAAATTTTAATGTTATATTACATCCTATGTTTCTTGTAGTAGGTAATGAACCACTTGAATATCCTGCTGATAAGTTACCTGAACTTAGTCCGCTTTCTGGATCTGCATCTGGAAGATTTTTATGAATAATCCATAAATTAGACCCAACTAATGACAATTTCAAACCTGTCAATTTCATTCTAGATACAACCTCCGAAGGAAAACTATAAGTAATACTTGCTTCTCTTAATTTGATGTAACTTGCATCGTATATAAATGCTTTTTGTGGATTTTTTGTATAGCCATAGATCCCTCCTGCTACTTCTGGAGCTGGAGTTCTTGTAGTATTTGGTGTTCCATCAGTATTAACTCCTGGAAGTATAACTCCACCACCATTTGCTAATGTATTTCGAACCGGATTTCCTAACTCATTATAACCAGCAGTTGACTCATATAAACCTGAATTTTGCCCGTAGTATTGATCTAATGAAAAAATATCTCCACCTTTTTGCATATCAATCAAGAACCCGAATGAAACTTGTTTGTAAGTAAATTTATTTCTAATTCCTCCTAGCCAATCAGGAGTAACATTTCCAATAACATTTGTAGTCGTTGATGTGATTGCATAAGTTCCATTATTCGTTATTTTTTGTCCATCTTTTGCATACACATAATCAGCGCCAATGATATCGCCATATGGCTGTCCTTTTTTCGCAACAATACTTACCCCGCCTTGAAAAGTTCCTAATGTCAATATTTCAATACCTTCTGTCAATTCAACAACAGTATTTTTATTTTTAGACCAGTTTACAAAAATATCCCATTGAAAATCTTTCATTTTTACTGGAGTCATATTAAGCTGGACTTCTATCCCTTTGTTCTCTACCGAACCTGCATTTACATATTTTGAAGAATATCCTGTTCCTGTAGAATAATCAACAGGAAAAATTTGATCAGAGCTCAAACTTTTATAAATACTAGTATCAAATCCAAGTCTTCTATTAAAAAACTGCATCTCTAAACCAACTTCTTGAGAAGCTGTTTTTACAGGACGCAAATTTGAATTAGCAGCAATACTTGGTTTTGAATAAAGAGGATTTGAACCAAAATTGTCGAACTTATCAAAAGTATCCTGCAATGCATATAAATCAATATTTCCTTGTGGATTTTCGGCATAACTTACTCTAAGTTTTCCAAACGAAAGCCAATCTTGATGAACATGTTTGGTAAACACATAACTTGCTGATGTAGAAAAAGTATTAACCGCATTGTTCCCTTTTGGCAAAGTCGAAAATGCATCATTACGCACCGTTCCTTCTAAAAATAAGAAATCCTTATATCCTAATGAAGCCGAAGCATAAATACTATTAACTCCCGAATTTTCTTCTTTTTCAATAGGAAATGGTGCTGCTGATTTAGAGTTTGTCAATGAATAAATTCCAGGAATTATTAATCCTCCCTCTGTAGAAGCTAATATTGAAGTACGACGTGTTCTTAAGCCATTTACACCAACCAGACCATTTAAAGAAAAATTATCCGTTAGCTTTCTATTAAAATTCAATGTGAATTGATAATTCTGTTCAGAAAACATTCCATTATATCTTTGGTAACCAGAAGGTACTGATGCTCTGCTTACACCAAATACAGCACTGCTTGCACCATCGGCTCTTCTTTCTTCACGCAGTTCAGAATAACTATCGGTACTTGCTTTTCCTGTAGCAGATAACCAGTCTGTTAATTTATAATCTAATTGCACATAACCAATAAAACGGTTTCTTTCATCAGATTGAAAATTTTTATATCTCGTAAAATAGGGATTGTTGGCAGATTTAGAAGATATATCACCATTTGCGGGATCTTTCATATTCCATGTTACGTTCTGTCCTCCCGAATTTTCAAAAACAGTTTTCAGCTCTTTTAAATCAACATTTAAAGGCCACCATTGTCTAAAACTACTTGCTACATTATCTCCACTGTATCCCGTAGAGTTTCTTCCAACCGTAGATTGAGCCAAATAATTTGCAAAAACATTTGCTGTAAGTTTATCTGTAAATTTATGATTTAACTTAAGGCTTAAATTATTTTTCTTAAGTTCACTGTTTGGCAATATTCCATTTTCTTTGTAATTATTGTAGTTGATAACAATATTGGTCTTTTCATTTCCATCTTCAAAAGAGATAGAATTATTGAAAATTTGTGCTGTTTGAAAAAAAGTAACAGGGCCATTTGGCGCAGCCATCCAAGGTATTTTTTTACCATAATTTGAAGAATAAGGCGTATAAGCATTCCACTGATAAACAGATAGATTTGGATCAAAAGCCACACCATAAGACGCGTCATCAAATGTGGTCGCAACTTGATTACCGTTTTTATCAATTACAAAAAAAGCTCCAGTAGGCCCTACAGGAATACCTTTAGGATTACCTTTATCATCATAAGTTGGTCCATAATCTTGGCCATATTTATTTTGATAAGCAGGGAAAGTGTTTTTATCAAGTGACCCAATTGTAACTTCACTCGAAACAGTTATACCCATCCCCTTTTTTGCCTTCCCTTTTTTAGTGGTAATCATGATTACGCCATTACCAGCCTGCCAGCCGTACAAGGCCGCAGCTGCAGCTCCTTTCAATATATTAAGAGATTCAATATCGTCTGGATTAATATCCATACCAGCATTACCATAATCGTAAGTATTTCGAACTCCCTCAGTTTGTTTTGCCGAATTTGAATTAATATTACTATTGTTAATAGGCATACCATCTATAACAATAAGCATCTGATTATCACCCGTAAGGTTTTTAACTCCTCTCGATACAACGTTAGTAGATCCTCCAAAATTGGTGTTTTTTCTAACATATACACCGGCTGCTTTTCCTGAAATTTCATTTAGGAAATTTCCACTGGCAACACCCGAATTCAAATCAGCACCCTTTATTTCCTGTGAGGCATAACCAAGAGATTTCTTTTCTCTTTTAATTCCTAATGCCGTTACAACAACACCATCAAGTTCATTAGAAACACTTGATAATTTTACATTCACAACAGCTGTTGCTGCAGATAATTCCTGAGTTTTCATTCCCATGTAACTAAAAATCAAAATCTCTCCTGAAGATGCTTTTATAGCATACTTTCCATCAATATCTGTTTGAGATCCTTTTTTAGTTCCTTTAACAAGAATACTAACTCCCGGAAGAGGAAATCCGCTTTCATCGGAAACTTTTCCAGAAACAACTCTTTCCTGAGAGAAAGAAATTTGTATAATTAACATCATAAATAACATTAAAATACATTTAAACTGTAATTTCATTTTTGCTTAGTTTTGGTTATTAGTCAGCAAAAATGAAATTATTTTCCTATAGAAACAATAAATAAATGTTAAATTTAAATCTTTTTCTTACTTTTATTGACGGAATTTTAACTTTAGTACTATAAATAAAACAGAAACAAAGCCAAAATTTACTACAAGCAAAATGGATTCCGTTTACATAAACAATAAAAAAATCAGCTTAAACCATTTATTTTTTTGAATGCAAAATGCGGAGCAATTCTAAAAAGCAGGTATAATAATTTCACCTTCGAAATTCTTATTTCCAATTTGTTCTTAGCAAGTTCTTTAAACATTTCTGTAACAGCCTTTTCTGAAGATATAGCAATTTTAGGAGGTCTGCCATTATGCCAAGGTGTATTTACAACTGGAAATAACACCTCAATAATCTGTATTGGTTCATTTTTAAGCTGATACCTTAAGACTTGGGTAAAGGAGTGCAAGGCTGATTTTACAGCATTATAAAAAGTATAAACACCTCTTGGCACATACACCAAACCAGTTGTAATATTTATAACTTTCGAATTTTTATTTTTGATTAAAACAGGATACAACAATTTTATCAAACGAACTGGAGCTTCAAAATTGGTTGAAACTTCATCATTCATTTTTTGCAAAATCAAATCATCTTCTATAAAAGCTGTTCTATGAACAATCGCAGCATTATTGATCAAAATGTTCATTTGAGGGTAAGAAGTCTCAACCCATTTTGCAAATACTTCACATTCATGCTCATTTGTAATATTACAAGGATAAATAATTAAATCCGGCAGTATTTTTTGTGCTTCTTTAAGTTTCTCAACAGAACGTGAACAAGTAATTACTGTATTACCTTGTTTTAAAAACTGCTTACACATTTCAAATCCTATACCTGAACTTCCTCCAGTAATAACGATAGTACTATTCGTGATTTTCATAACTCAATATTTAAATTAAGCATTAAAAATACCCATCGTCACAAAACTATGCATTGATCTATGTTAAGTCTTAAATTTTCTTCTGATTCTACTGAGTGATTCGGGTTGAATACCCAAATATGAAGCTATAATCTGCTGCGAAACTCTGTTTTCTAAATCTGGAAATTCTGCAACAAAAATTTCATATCGTTTTTCTGCATCTAAAAGCAGTAATTCCCGCTCTCGTTTCTCTTTAACACAAAAAGCTTTTTCTAATATTTGAAGCAAAAAGACACTCCAAAAAGAGTTTTTCTCCTTCATTTCCAGCCATCTCAAATAATCAATTTCCAAAATTTCTGCTTCTTCCAAAACTTCAACAGAAAAATAAGAAGCACTATTATGAATCATTGCTGAATAGGAACTTATAAAATTGTTTTCGGTAATGATGCTTTTTGTAAACTCGTTACCATTTTCGTTACTATAAACGTATCGAAACAATCCTTTAAAAACAAAAGCCATCTTACGAGGGATTTGACCTGCCGCAATAAAATAATCTCCCTTGTCCATTATTTTATGCTCACATATATTCGATAATTCCTCCAACTCTTTTTCAGGAAGTCTTAAACTATTTAAAATTGCTTTTTTATCGATCATATCCATACCTAAAACAGAAAAACCCGTTGAATATAATTTCTATAAAAGCAATTATATTCAATAGGTATAAACTAAATATTCAAAAACTAAAACTAGTTTTAGTTCGACTTTTCTGTAATAAATTCAGCTTCAAATAAATGAGCCAAATGTTTGTTGATTTTAGACTTTACTTCTTCCTCATCAACTCGTTCAACACCAAGTTCAACGTTTAAAGAGGTAACGCCTTTACCACGAATACCGCATGGAATTATATTGTCAAAATATCCTAAATCTACATTTACATTTAATGCAAATCCGTGCATAGTAACCCAACGCGAAGCACGAACGCCCATTGCACATATTTTACGGGCAAATGGCGTACCAACACCAAGCCAAACTCCAGTCTCACCTTCACTCCTGCCCGACTCTAATCCGTATTCTGCCAAAGTCATAATAATTGCTTCTTCTAAGAAACGCAAATATTTATGAATATCTGTAAAGAAGTTTTCTAAATCTAGAATTGGATAACCCACAACTTGTCCCGGTCCGTGGTAAGTAATATCTCCTCCACGGTTAATTTTGTAAAATGTTGCTCCTTTGGCTTCAAGCTGTTTCTCGTTTAATAACAAGTTTTCTAAATCACCACTTTTGCCTAAAGTATAAACATGCGGATGCTCAACAAACAATAAATAATTGGGAGTTGGTAAATTGAGTTCTTCCCTTCTATTTTTGATTTTTAAATCAACTATAGCTTTAAAAAGCTCTTCCTGATATTCCCACGTCGATTTATAATCTCTGTTTCCTAGATCTTGAAGTTGAATTTTTTTATTCATCTTAATTATTTTTCAAACTCTACTTCAAAGTTGAGTTTGTCAGGATTCTCCATATAATCCGTAAAAGGGTATTGAATTGTAATTGATTTTCGATCGTCACTGAATAACGCATTCGGATTTGATACTTTTTTGATTTTTTTCGGAAAATGATAGCTCACAACGTAAGTTGAAGATGCAAACATCATTTTTGACATTCCTGCAGAATCTTTGACCATTTCGGCAACTTTTTTAGGATCAATTATTGCCTTTCTAGTAAACTTTTTAGTGTCATAAGTATAGGTCAGCACACTATTATTGTTCCCAAAACCACTTCCTAAAGGACTTGCTCCCGCTCCTCCTTCAAGTTTTTGAAGTACATTAGCAGTTTGTAAAATATCCTGCAGTTCATTTACATTTTTAAAATCAGTCGATAAAGTCATTAAAAATTGCTTTTTCTCACTGCTCATTTTGGTATGAACAGCAAAACTTTCCAGTTTCTTCAACTCTTTTTGAACTTCTGGAGACAACTTAGCAATACTGTCTTTTTTCTCTTCAAACAATTGCTTGAAAGTAAAACTAGAATCAATATCTTTTTTGGCATCGGCTCCCATTTGATTTCCAATTTGATCGCCTGCCATTTCCATCAAAGCAGAACCATCCATATCTACAGAAAATTTCCCAGTTCCGTTATCATTGATGTAAATACTTTCAGTAAAAGTACAACTTGTTAAAAAGGCTAGTAAAAAAGAAAAACTTAATAATTTTAATAATTTCATCGTTGTGTAATTTTTTTATCAAATATACGAACTCTATTCAAAAGAATATTACTTTGTAAACCTGCTTATTAATCTTCGAATATTACCTTAAACCCAATATTCATATTGCTGTTATCCTGCATATTCTCTAAAGGAACATCATAAATAAAACTCTTTCTATCAGCAGCAATCACAGCATTTTTTAAAGAAACCGTTTTTATCTTTTTAGGAAAATGATATTCCATAGAATATTTACATTCCTTCATCATATCGTCCATTTTCTTAGAAAAAGGATCATCTTCCTCTTTTCCTTTTTTCTTTTTAGGTTTTGAAACTTCTTTTTTATTATCCTCTGTACTCGAAATCACTTTAGTAAAACTCTTTCCATCATAAAGAAACAAAGTAGAGTTATTATCCTCTGATTTTGGTGCTGCACTTAAAGCTCCAAGTCGCTTTTTATCCGAAAGAGCTAATTTTTCCATCGCCTGAGTTGGAGATGCCATTTTCTGAATACTGTTTAAATCAGGAAAATCAAATATCATATTATACTCCATTTGCTTTTGCTCTTCGTTCACTTTTAAGCTGATTTTAAAATTCTCAAGCACCTTAAGCATTTCTTTCTCTGCTGCCGGCAGTTTTGCTATACTATCTTTTGCTTTATCAAATAATTCTTTAAAATTAAATGTAGTATCAATAACCTTTTTATCCTTTAAAGAATCCGAACTTTTCATTCCCATTTTATACATTCCCGCCATGTCAAATCCATATGAAAAAGATCCTGAGCCATCTTCATTTATAACCACTTTTTCTTTAATAGTACAACTTGACATACATAATACTGCAAGGATATAAAACAGTCCTTTTTTCATGATTTTAATTTTTTGGTTAGTAAGCCGCGAAGATACTTTCTTTTGATAATAATTTAAGTTTTATTCTAAAATCACTTCCAAATTTGTCAATTCAGGATTTTGCAGGCAGTCTGAAAGCTGAAATTCTAAACTTAATGATTTTCTATCGGCACTTATAACCGCTTTTTCATTTGAAATCGATTTTATCTTTCTTGGAAAATAGTAGTTTAAGACATAAGATTGTTTTAATTTATAGTTAGAAAATATTTTTTTTTTGTCCTCTACTTCTTTCCTTCTCTCATCAAATTTTTCTTGATCAGTGATTACCAAATTTCTTCTAAATGTAACACCGTCAAAACTGTATTTTATTTTATAAAACGGCTTAACTATCGTATAATTTTCTTTTAAACAACTCGCTAAACTAAGACTTTCATAAACATTAGGAACTTCTTCTATCTTTTTAAAATCACATGAAACAATATTAAAATTCTCCATCTGAATTGGATCCGTCTTTACATGCATTTTCACATTAGAATGTTCCTGAAATAATGCTTGATCTGATTTACTAAATCGCACAAAAGTTTCTTGATACTTAGTGATGTAATCTTGAAAAACAAATATCGTATCAATAAATTTCTCTGAAGAAGGACTGTTTTTTCGTAACTGCATAACACTATTTTCATCCCGAAGACTGTAAACTTCAATATTGCCAGTTCCGTCTGGGTTTATTATTATCGTTTCGGTTATAGTGCAGCTTGTGAGCAGAATTAATAATAAAAAGACTGATATAAATTTCATTTTTTAGAAGATTCTGAGTTTTTATGAGTCGCTAAGATAACTAGATTCTGATTCAATTTCTTACAAAACTATTTTATTTTAAAACAATACATAGTCCCCACACCAATCTATACGGGGCAAAAGGGGATTGAAATACAATAAATTGCTGCTGCAAAAATTCTAAAATACGCATTCTAAAATCTACATTCTTTTCTTTATCTTTGCACTCTTAAAAAAAGCACAAAAATGGCATTATCAGAACAAGAAATCATCAGAAGAGAAAAACTTCAAAACTTACGCAGCTTAGGAATCAATCCTTATCCAGCTAATCTTTTTCCTGTAAATCATACTTCGAAGCAAATAAAGGAGTCGTTTGAAGAAGGTAAGAAGGTTATCGTTGCGGGTCGTTTGATGAGTGTTCGTGATCAAGGTAAAGCTTGTTTTGCTGAATTGCAGGATAGCGAAGGACGTATTCAATTGTACGTGAATCGTGATGTTTTGTGCGAAGGCGACGATAAAACTTTATACAACCAAGTATTTAAAAAATTAACTGATTTAGGTGACTTTATTGGTATCGAAGGTGAATTGTTTACTACACAAGTTGGTGCAAAATGTATTCGTGTAAGCGGTTTTACATTCTTGAGTAAAACATTACGCCCGCTTCCGTTGCCAAAAGTTGACGAAGAAGGAAACGTTCACGATGCATTTAATGATGCTGAGTTACGTTACAGAATGCGTTATGTAGATTTAACTGTAAATCCACAAGTTAAAGAAACTTTCATCAAACGTACAAAGCTATTTACAGCAATGCGTGGTTATTTTAACGATGCAGGATATCTTGAAGTTGACACTCCAGTTTTGCAGTCAATACCTGGTGGTGCTTCGGCTAGACCTTTTATAACGCATCATAATTCGCTTGACATTCCGCTTTATATGCGTATTGCGAATGAATTATACTTAAAAAGATTAATTGTTGGTGGATTCGAAGGTGTTTATGAGTTTTCTAGAAACTTCCGTAACGAAGGTATGGACAGAACGCATAATCCTGAATTTACTGCAATGGAAATATATGTAGCTTACAAAGACTACAACTGGATGATGGAATTTGCTGAAGGTTTATTAGAGCATTGTGCAATTGCCGTAAACGGAACTAGCGAAGTTACTTTTGGCGAACACCAAATTAACTTTAAAGCGCCTTACGCTCGTGTAACAATGACCGATTCTATCAAACATTTTACTGGTTTTGACATTTCTGGAAAAACGGAAGAAGAATTGTTTGAAGCGGCAAGAGGAATGGGAATTGAAGTGGACAAAACAATGGGTAAAGGAAAATTGATTGATGAGATTTTTGGAGCAAAATGCGAAGGAAACTATATTCAGCCAACTTTCATTACTGATTATCCAAAAGAAATGTCTCCGCTTTGTAAAGAGCACCGTGATAATCCAGACTTGACGGAACGTTTTGAATTAATGGTTTGCGGAAAAGAAATCGCAAATGCGTATTCTGAATTGAATGATCCAATTGACCAAAGAGAGCGTTTTGAAGATCAAATGCGTTTGGCAGCAAAAGGTGATGACGAAGCAAACGGAATTATCGACGAAGATTTCTTAAGAGCACTTGAATACGGAATGCCTCCAACTTCTGGAATGGGAATTGGAATGGATCGTTTGATTATGTATTTAACTAATAATGCTTCTATTCAGGAAGTTTTATTGTTCCCGCAAATGCGTCCGGAGAAAAAACAATTAATTGAATTATCTGACGAAGAGAAAGCAATTATTCACTTCCTTAAAGAGAATGAAAACAAAATGGATCTTTCGCAACTAAAAGTTACGGCTAATTTAAGCGGTAAAAAATGGGATGCAGCTATGAAAAATTTATCAAAACATGGTTTGACTAAAGTTGCCGTTGAAGGTGAATTTAAATTCGTGGAATTGGTAGGATAAATTATTAAAATCTCAATTTTTGGAAATTCCAAATTCTGAAATTAACTAATATTCAAACCCGACAGGTCTTTAAAATCTGTCGGGTTTTATTTTTTCTTTAAAATGAAAACTTTTCCGATTTCTTAGAATTAATATCTAAGATTTTTGTACTTTCTTTAGGAACATTACCTTTTATAACTTCCTGAACAGATGGATTTGAAGGATATTTTCCGCCTTTCATTTTTAAAAGATGAAATTTACCTCCGCTTTCAAATATTAGATCATAAAACTTTTCAGTTGATGAAGTCGTTACATAAATTGGAAAATCAGTTACTGAAAAACGATTGATTACACTTCCATCGTTGTTTAAAATATATCCAGAACAGCCTCCGCTTCCGCAGAAATAAGAATTTGAAAAACCAACAAAATATTCGTTTTTCTTATCATTATTCAAATCAAATTCTTGATAATAAAAATAACGATCGTCTTTTGTCATAGCTGGAATATCTTTCTTCAACAAAACACTTAATTGCTTCCTAATCAATTCGACTGCTTTATCATCTCTTGGAGGCGCTTCGCTAAGATTTGCCGTTCCTCCCAATGTTTTAGACAAAGTATCCTGCACAATAGTTTTTACAATATTTTTTGATTCCGATTTATTTTGACATGAATACAATGCCAAAATTGCAATTGCAATTACGATTTTACTTTTCATAATTTGTTGTTTTTAATTTTATACACACCCTTATAATCATTTCTAGACAAGCAAAGCTGCTTTGTTTTCAATATCATTTTCAGTCAGCAATGCTTTAATATTATTAAAAGTAACCAACGCAATCTGCGTTAAAGCTTCATTCGTAAAAAATGCCTGATGCGCCGTTACCAAAACATTCGGAAAACTCATTAACCTTTGAATAGCATCATCCTGAATAATATCTGCAGATAAATCTCTGAAAAACAATTTTTCTTCCTGTTCGTAAACATCAATTCCTAAATAACCTATTTTACCTTCTTTCAAACCTTCAATAACCGAAGCCGTTTCAATCAATCCGCCTCGACTTGTATTAATAATCATCACATTATCTTTCATAGATGCAATTGATTCTTTATTAATAACGTGCTTTGTTTGAGCATTTAACGGACAATGGAGCGAGATAATATCACTTGATTTAAAAATCGTTTCCAGCGATACAAACTCGACACTGTCCTTTATCATTTCATCATTCGTAACAATATCATAAGCCAGTACTTTACAACCAAAACCTAAAGCAATTTTAGCAAAAGCTTTTCCTATATTTCCAGTTCCAATAATCCCAACCGTTTTTCCAAACAAATCAAAACCTAACAATCCGTTTAGAGAAAAATTTTGTTCGCGAACACGATTGTACGCTTTATGCGTTTTTCTGTTTAAAGTCAAAATCATTGCCATTGCATGTTCTGCAACAGCTTGTGGAGAATAAGCAGGAACGCGGCAAACTTTTAAATTATATTTCTTAGCTGCTTCTAAATCAACATTGTTAAAACCTGCACAACGCAGTGCAATAATTTTCACTCCTTTTTCTGCCAGCTGTTTAATTACCGCTTCATTTACTATGTCGTTTACAAAAACACAAACAACAGCGGTATTTTCAATTAAAATAACAGTCTGAGGATTAAGCTGCGTTTCGAAAAATTCCAATTCAAAACCATCATTATACTGATTAAAAAAAGCTTTATCGTAAGGCTGTGTTGAAAAAAAGGCGATTTTATTTCCGCTGATTGTAGTAACTAAACTCATAATGAATTGTTCTTGGATTTTAATTTGTTTATACCTTAAAAATACAAAAATAATTCTAGATGCTTCTTTTAAAATAAAGCTTTAAAATTTCACGTTTCAATTTGTTAAATAAAGTACAATTCTAATTAGCTAATTAAACCTATTGATTTTAACATTGTCTAATCAATATAAAACAATTAAAAAAACTTACATCATGAAAAAATTATTTATCGCAGCTATGCTATTTGTTGGAATAGCAAGTTTTGCACAAGAAGCCGACCAAAAACCCATGCGTGAGCATAAAGAAAGATTAACTCCAGAACAGCGCAGTGAAAAGCAGTTGAAAAAACTAACTTCTGAGTTAAATTTAGATGCCAATCAACAAACACAAGTAAAACAACTTTTAGCAGATCGTAATGCTAAAGCTGAAAAATTTAAAGAAGCCAGAAAAGACAAAAAAGACAGCAATGCAAAACCAACAACTGCTGAAAAAGATGCTTTCAAAAAACAAATGATGGACGAAAAAGAGGCAAATGATGCAAAAATGAAAGCAATTTTGAATGCGGACCAATACAGCAAATGGAAAAACATTCAGAAAGAAAATCAAAACAAGATGAGAGATAAAATGAAAGAACGAAAAGATCAAGAATAAAAAAAGAGGCTCGAAAGCCTCTTTTTTGTTTTGTATAAATCTACAACTTAGGATTTAGAATTAAATCAATTCTTTTAATACAATCTTCATAGTGATATTTTGTTTCTGGATTTGTTCCTAATGCTTTTGCAGCCGTAAGTGATTTTTTTAATGCATTTAATTCTCCACGTACTAAAGCTCTAAGATCAGACTGAGAAACATTGTAATAACCCGATGATCTTTCTGTTGGTTTCATCTCTTCTGTCATCAAAGTTCCCATTCTGTCGATATAAGCACGCTGCAAGTTTCGACGGTAAATTGTAACATTTGCGGCGCTGCCAGCCTCTTTCCAAATTCCTTTTCGCATATCTTTAAAGAAATCTAAAGCTTTATAAGTATCAGCACCCAAAATTTCATTATCCATTAATCTGCCAATGCGTCCTAAACTTAATAAGTTATTTAGATGTCTAACTTGTAAATTTCTAAATCTTTCAGTATAACCAGCATAATCAGTATTCTTTAAAGTATTTAAGTTTACAATCCACGTTGGAGATGCAAAAGCATTTGTCTGTAACCAATTCATTGCTTCAATTTGCTTTGCCTTTGGAACAACTTCGTATACATTTCCTGCCTGATTTGGATTTTTAAGGTTTTCATACACTCCGCCAACATTTGTTACAACGTGACCTACATAACGGCTCCAAACATCCAATAATTCCTTATACAATTCATCTAAATCTTCATAGTTGTTGGTAACATTACTCGTCCATTCATTTAAATGATTGGCAACAAATTCAAGATTTTTAAGTCCATAAGAACTCGCTTTCATCGAGTTATTTCCAATATCTTCTGTTTGAGAAGAAGGATCGAAAGTACTGCTTTGTTTACCATATTTATAAACCGGATTTCCTGCCTTATCCAAAATCCACTTGTCTAACGTTGGCGTTTCGTCTTGAGGAGATTTCGAATTTGGAATTACTCTGTAACCCCAATTTAAAGCGTAATGATCGTAAGCTCCCATTTTACGAATAAAACGAACATTTTTATCTCCTGGCTGTGCAATATAATTGTATCTCGCATAGTCCATTATACTTGCTGCAATACCATTTTGCTGTGTAAAATCACCATTTCTGTAACTTTCTGTATCAAAAGCACAACTCGCTCCCATATTATGAGGAAAACCTAATGCATGCCCCACTTCATGCGCAATTACCATTCGCATCATTTCTCCCATTTCTTCCTCACTAGTCTGCAATGTTCTAGCTGATGGATTTGCTGCTCCCGTTTCTAACAAATAACGATTCCTGTATGAACGTAAATGATTGTGATACCAGATAACATCACTTTCTATAATTTCTCCAGTTCTAGGATCAGAAACACTAGGCCCAACAGCATTTCTTGTTGTACTGGCAACATAACGAATTACAGAATAACGAACATCTTCTGGGCTAAAATCAGGATCTTCCTCTTTTGTTGGAGCATCTTTGGCGATAATAGCATTTTTAAAACCAGCAGTTTCAAAGGGTTTTTGCCATTCTTCAATTCCTTGTTTAATATATTTTCTAAGTTTTTCCGGCGTAGCTGGATCCAAATAATATACAATTGGTTTTATTGGTTCAACTAATTCTCCCCTTGCATAAGCTTCAGGATCTTTAGGCTCTAATCTCCATCTTCTGATATACGTTTTAAGATCCGATTTCAATTCATTGCTTCCATAATCGTATTGGCTTATGGTAAACCATCCTACACGTGGATCTGCCAATCTAGGTTTCATTGGTACTTCTGGCAGTAAAACCATAGACTGATTCATCTGAATACTAATTGACTCTGTTTCTTCCAACATTGACGGCTTTGAAGCATTATAAGTCATATCCTGAATCACTTCAATATTCATAGGAAAACTTTTAATCGTATTGATAAAACTTCTTGAATCATCAAGTCCTTTTACTTTATACGTTTCTCTCATTTGACCAGAAATCCCGCTGATTGCTTTTACATCTGTACTGTAAAATTTAGTAACATCGATAACTGTATTTGCAGAATCTTTACTAAAAGCAACAATATCAAAAGCAAATAATGTTGGATCGTAATTATTTGATTTAACCGAAATACTTATTGGCAAAGTATCATTTGCTACCGCATTATATGATTTTGATTTGATTAGAATTTTATCCTGAAAACGCTGCCAAACAATCAATTGTTCATTTGTTTCAGAACCAGCATTTACATAACCTCCCCCAAGATTAGAAGGCAGTTTAGACAATCTGCTTACCAAAAGCATATCTTTGTTTAGATATTTATTAGGAATTTCGAAGTAGAACTTTTTATCAACTTTATGAACCGTAAAAAGACCTTCGTCAGAAACGGCATCTTTAGTAATTACTTTACTGTACTCTTTGATAGAAGATTCAGATTTTTTTTCTACTGGCGCTCCAGCACTCTCTTCTTTTTTGGATTTCTTTTTCGTCGATTGGGCAAACTGACTTTCAGGAAATAACATAAAAACTGCCATTGCAGTAAAAATGAAAATTTTCTTCATTTATTATAGGTTTTAATGGTTATTTGTTAAACAAAAATAATTTTTGAATGCAATTATACAAGTATTTTACTTGTCATTAACTTTTTATTAACTAAATATAAATTAAAGTTTACAACAATAAAAAAGGTTTGACTTTTTGTAAAGTCAAACCTTTTAAAACAAATAGTTACTATAAATTAAAATGTTTTCGAAACTTTATCGATCGCATTAATTGTAAAATCTAAATCTTCATACGTCAAAGCATCCGTTATAAACCATGTTTCATAAGCTGATGGCGCAATATAAACACCTTCCTGCAATAAACCGTGGAAGAATTTTTTAAACGTTTCGTTATCTCCTTTTGCTGCAGTTTGAAAATCTACAACAGGATTTGCATCAAAATGAACAGAAATCATCGAACCTACTCTATTGATTGTAAAAACAACATTATTTGCTTTTAAAACCCTGTCAATTCCAGCTTCTAAATAAGCAGTTTTTTCTTCTAAACGAGTAAAAATTTCACGATCATTATCTAACGCTTTCAACATTGCATAGCCGGCAGCCATTGCTAACGGATTTCCAGATAATGTTCCTGCTTGATAAACTGGTCCTAGAGGCGCTAAATAATTCATGATTTCTTCGCGTGCAGCAAAAGCTCCAACTGGTAATCCTCCGCCAATAACTTTCCCGAAAGTTACGATATCAGCATTGATATTGTACAATTCCTGAACACCGCCGCGAGCCAAACGGAAACCTGTCATAACTTCGTCAAAAATCAATAAGATTCCATTTGCAGTACATAAATCTCTCAAACCTTGCAAAAATCCTTTTTGAGGCGGAATGCAACCCATATTTCCCGCAACTGCTTCAATTATAATAGCAGCAATTTCACCTTTATTAGCTTCGATTAAAGTTTTTACATTCTCTAAATCATTGTATTTAGCTAACAAAGTATCTTTTGCAGTTCCTTCTGTAACACCTGGACTATTTGGAGATCCAAAAGTTACAGCACCGCTTCCTGCCTGAATCAAAAACGAATCAGAATGTCCGTGATAGCATCCAGCAAATTTGATGATTTTATCTCTTTTTGTAAATCCGCGAGCCAAACGAATTGCGCTCATACAAGCTTCTGTTCCTGAATTTACAAATCTAATTTTATCAATATTTGGAACCATAGAAACAGCCAAAGCTGCAATTTCTGTTTCCAATTCAGTCGGCATTCCAAATGAAGTTCCCAATTTTGCTTTTTCGATCACTGCATCAACAACCGGTTGATAAGCATGCCCTAAAACCATTGGCCCCCAAGAGTTAATATAATCTATTAATTTGTTTCCGTCTTCATCATATAAATAAGCACCTTTGGCACTTTTGACAAAAATTGGAGTTCCTCCAACTGCTTTAAACGCTCTTACTGGTGAATTTACACCTCCTGGAATTACTTTTTCTGCTTCAGCAAAAAGCTGACTACTTCTTTTATATAACATTATAATATTAGATTTCTGATATTAGATTTTAGATTATTTGAAACAGATTGAACACTTAATTACTTAACCTTAAGCCTCTGCCCAATCGAAATTGCATTATCAGTCAGATTATTTTTTCTTTTTAAATCTTCAACCAATAAATTGAATTTCTTTGAAATTGAATATAGTGTATCTCCTTTTTGAACCTCATACAAATTTGGATCGTATTGATTCATATTGATCTTTGGATCAGAAGCTACATCATAAGATGATTTTTTTGGTGGGTTCGAAGTGTTTATTGGCACATAGTTTCTTCCTGTAACCTGACAATCATATTGATGTAAATTATAGCGCTCAATATAACTGATTAACTTATCTGGATATTTCGGATCTGTTGCGTAGCCACAAGCCCTAAGTCCTTTTGCCCAAGCTTTGTAATCGTCTTTTTCATAAGTAAACAAAGACTCGTATCTCTTTTTTCCAACCAAAAATAAAGCATGATCTCTATAAGATTCTGCCGGTTCTGGGTATTTTCTAAAACATTCCTGAGCCGAATCATCGTCATGACGAACGCTTTCTCCCAGCCAATCTTTATGGCATTTAATTCCGAAATGATTATTTGCTTCAAGCGCCAGATCACCTCTTCCTGCACCTGATTCTAAAATTCCCTGCGCCAAAATTATACTAGCCGGAATTCCGTATGTTTTCATGTTTCCAATTGCAATATCTTTATACTGCAAAACATAATTATTAATTAGATCATTGGTTACAACTGTTTTTGAAGTAGAATGAATAACCTCAGTTGTATTATTTGTAGAAGGATAATTTTTACCTATTGGTTTAGCAGGAGTAGTTTTTTTAGTCGTCGCTACTCGCGGTTTCTGGACCGCAGCTGCTTTTTTTGTCGTGGCAATAGCTGGCTTACTAGAAGAACAGCTTGCCAAGACCAATATCGTAAATAACAGTACAATTTTTTTAATCATTCGTTTTAAGTATTGGTAATTTTTTCTGCATCAACTTCATATTCATTCCATCAACTCCCTGTAATCCACCTGTGTGAATAAGTAAAATTTTTGAATGCGCAGGAAAATATTTTTTGCCTATTAAATCTATAACGCCAAAAACCATTTTTCCTGTATAAATTGGATCTAAGGGCACTTTTGTTTTTTCAAAAAATGCATTTATAAATTCGATTAATTCTAAATTTATCTTGCCATAACCTCCAAAATGATAGTCAGAAATTAAATTCCAGTTATCTTGTTTGGCAAAAATACGAATTTCATCTTGTAAAAAGTCACCTTTTAACGCTGGAAAACCCAAAATTTTCTGATTTTCAGCTGAACTATTTATTAATCCCGAAATAGTTCCTCCAGTTCCAACAGCACAGCAAACATAATTAAAAGCAACATCTTCCTCTGTTAAAATTTCTTCACAGCCTTTTACAGCAAGCTCATTTGTACCGCCTTCAGGGACTAAATAAAAATCACCAAACTTGTTTTTTAACTTTTCTATAAAAGATTTTTCACTTTTTAAACGATAATCTTCTCGCGAAACAAACTCTAACTGCATTCCGTTTTCTTGAGCAAATTTCAAAGTTGGATTTTCTTCGATTTTATCCCCAAGCTCATCGCCGCGAATAATTCCAATCGTTTTAAAACCCTGCTCTTTTCCTGCATACGCAACCGCAGCAATATGATTAGAAAATGCTCCGCCAAAAGCCAATAAAGTCTTTTGTTTTTCGGCTTTCGCTTGAAGTAAATTGTATTTTAATTTCCGAAATTTATTCCCAGAAACAAACGGATGAATTAAATCTTCTCGCTTTATAGTCAAAGAGATATCGTCTGGAAAACTAATATTAATAGACTGATTGAAAACTGGATTCATTTTAATTTGATGTAATTTAAAAACTGAAAAAATGATCTGTTTTTTAAATAATTTAAGTTCGTTTCATTACGGTAAGCTTCTCTTTCAAAACTAATATTTCGATATGCCAGATCTTTGTTTTTATACTGAATTAGACGAAACAGAAATTCGAAAGCGTACCAAATAAAAAACGGAATTATTAAAAGCTCTAACTGCTGTCTTAAATGAATTTTTTCATGATTAACAAAAACACCATTTGTTTTATCAAAATCATATTTCATCAAAACAAACGGAAATACAGCCATTCCGCGATATCCTTTTGGAATTAAATATTTGCTAACAATCAGAAACATTGGCTATAAAATTTATAAATTTGTAGCTATAAAATTGTTCATTTTCATTAAAATCATAATCAATTATTTCTATTTTTGATTTTTATATTTATTAAAACTGAACGCGAAGCAGATTTATGAAAGAGCAAAGTAATGAAAATAAATTAATCGAAGGTGAAGATTTTTACTATACACCCGAAGGTTATAAATGCTTTACTGAAAAACATCATTTAAAACGTGGTTATTGCTGTAAAAGCGGGTGCCGCCATTGTCCGTACGGTTTTGATAAACGAACTGGAGAAATAAGAAAGAAAACTAATTAGCCAATTTGAAAATGTGTCAATTAGATAATTCAAAAATCTAAAATCAACAATCTAAAATAATATATGGATATCCAATCAAGAAAATTTAGGATTAAAATCCACAAATCCTATCATCGGGCGGATATCCGTTATCCCTAGTTTTTCTAATTAGAAAATGTGACAATTAGATAATTTCACAATATTCTGATCCACTGGATCTTTTATATTAGGCGATTATTATATCCTATAAATATTACACCTTTCCAAGGCTTTTGGATTTGGTAAATTTTACATTTCACAAAGCTCCGTGAGGAGCGGCATATTTATAGAAACAATTAACCATCTGTCACATTTGAGCCTCAGCGGGGCGGCATAATCTAAAAAACGAAAAATTAATCTGTTGTTAATCTAGTTAGAATAACTTAGCAACTCAGTATCTTAAAAAAAATGACTTTCAAAGAACAAATACAACAAGGAATTCCTTCAATATTACCTGCAAAAGCAGCGTACGATCCAGCTATTAATCACGCTCCAAAAAGAAAAGAAATTCTTTCGGCAGAAGAGAAAAAACTGGCTTTAAAAAATGCATTACGTTATTTTGAACCCAAACATCATGCTGAACTAATTCCTGAATTTTCAGAAGAACTAGAAAAATACGGACGTATTTATATGTATCGTCTTCGTCCAGATTATAGAATGTACGCAAGACCAATTGACGAGTATCCAGGAAAATCACTGCAAGCAAAAGCAATTATGCATATGATTCAGAATAATCTGGATTATGCTGTAGCACAGCATCCGCACGAATTGATTACGTATGGCGGAAATGGAGCTGTTTTTCAAAACTGGGCACAGTATTTATTGACAATGCAATATTTGTCTGAAATGACAGATGAGCAGACTTTAACAATGTATTCTGGACATCCGATGGGATTATTCCCTTCGCATAAAGAAGCGCCGAGAGTTGTAGTTACAAACGGAATGGTTATACCAAATTATTCGAAACCTGATGACTGGGAAAAAATGAATGCTTTAGGCGTTTCGCAATACGGACAAATGACAGCGGGAAGTTATATGTACATCGGCCCTCAGGGAATTGTGCACGGAACAACGATTACAGTTTTAAACGGCTTTAGAAAAATAAAACAAAGTCCCGAAGGAAGTTTATTCGTAACTTCAGGTCTTGGCGGAATGTCTGGTGCTCAGCCAAAAGCTGGAAATATTGCGGGCTGCATTACGGTTTGTGCCGAAGTAAATCCAAAAATCACTAAAATTCGCCATGAGCAAGGATGGATTAATGAAGTAGTAACTTCTACAGATGAATTGGTAGTGAGAGTTGCTTTGGCGAAAGCCAATAAAGAAACAGTTTCAATTGCTTATCTAGGAAATGTGGTTGACGTTTGGGAACGTTTTGATCAGGAAAACATCAAAATTGATTTAGGCTCAGACCAAACTTCTCTTCATAATCCGTGGGCTGGAGGTTATTATCCGGTTGGAATTTCTTTTGAAGAGGCAAATGATTTGATGGCCAACGATCCAGAATTGTTCAAAGAAAAAGTTCAGAAAACATTGCGACGTCATGCCGCAGCAATTAACAAACACACCGCAAAAGGAACTTACTTTTTTGATTACGGTAATGCCTTTTTATTAGAAGCTTCACGTGCAGGCGCAGATGTAATGGCCGAAAATAACATCGATTTTAAATATCCAAGCTACGTTCAGGATATTATGGGGCCAATGTGTTTTGATTACGGATTTGGTCCTTTTAGATGGGTTTGTACCTCAGGAAAACCTGAAGATTTACAAAAAACAGATGCGATTGCAAGTCAAGTTTTAGAGGAAATGGCAAAAACAGCTCCAAATGAAATTCAACAGCAAATGCAGGATAATATCAAATGGATAAAAGGTGCGCAGGAGAACAAACTTGTTGTAGGTTCTCAAGCCCGAATTCTATATGCTGATGCTGAAGGAAGAATTAAAATTGCCGAAGCTTTTAACCAAGCAATTGCAAAAGGCGAAATTGGCACAGTTGTTTTAGGACGAGATCATCATGACGTTTCTGGAACTGATTCTCCTTACAGAGAAACTTCAAATATCTACGACGGATCACGCTTTACAGCCGATATGGCAATTCATAACGTGATTGGCGACAGCTTTAGAGGAGCAACCTGGGTATCTATTCATAATGGCGGCGGAGTTGGCTGGGGAGAGGTTATAAACGGCGGTTTTGGTATGGTTCTTGATGGTTCTAAAGAAGCTTCGAAACGTTTAGCATCAATGCTTTTTTGGGATGTTAACAACGGAATTTCAAGAAGAAGCTGGGCTCGAAATGATGAAGCCATTTTTGCCATAAAAAGAGCAATGCAAGTCGAGCCATTATTAAAAGTTACTCTGCCTAATATTGTTGACGAAAGTCTGCTTTAATTAAAAGGGGTTTATTTTTTAAACAAATGTCATCCTGAGCGAAGTTGAAGGCTTATAATAACAAAAGGGCTTCTACTTCGCTCAGCCTGACAAATACAAAAGAGAACATTAAATCTTTAATAACTATGAAAACATTCAAATTAGTTCCGATTTTTCTGCTAATGATCTTATCGTCATGCAGCAGTGTTACTGTATATTCTGATTACGACAAAAATGTCGATTTTGCGCCTTATAAAACGTATGCTTTCTTTAAACCTGGAATTGATAAAGTCGAAATTTCTGATTTGGATAAAAGACGTATTCTTCGCGCAATTGATCAACAAATGCAAGCAAAAGGATTTACAAAAAGTGATAATCCAGACTTATTGGTAAATATTTTTACCAAATCCAGAGAGCAGGTTGATGTAAATCAATTTAGCGCCGGATGGGGTTATGGCTGGGGATGGGGATGGAATCCTTATATGATGTACGGCGGAAACCAAACTACTGTTTCTACTTCAACTGAAGGAACTTTATACATCGATCTTATTGATGCAAAAAAGAAAGAAATGATCTGGCAAGGTGAGGGAATTGGTGTTTTAACTAGAAACATAGATAAAAAAGATGAGCGAATTGCAGAATTTGTAGGCAAAATTTTAGCTCAATATCCTCCCGTAAAAAAATAATTATTTACTTTTGCTATTCAATTAGTATAAAAAATGACAAACTTTAACAACATTATTATCGCTATTATCAGCATTATTGCAATTCAGCAATAATGGCGAGGTGTTATATAAGTATGTAAAATATAGTTTATAAGAACCTCCCACATCGGGAGGTTTTTTATTCTAAAAACAATTTAAAATAGCCACGAATTACACAAATTTTTACGAATTATTTTTTCTCTTAGAGAATAAAATTAGTGTCAATTCGCGTAATTCGTGGCAAAAAACAAAACAACATGAGTTTATTTAACGAAGTACTTAACGCAAAAAAACAGCTTGAAAATGTAGTTGCTGCAACGCCTCTTACCCAAAATTTAAATCTTTCAGACGAATTTAAATCGACCATTTTACTAAAAAGAGAAGATTTGCAAATCGTACGTTCTTATAAAATTAGAGGCGCTTATAATAAGATTTCTTCCTTAACTGAAAAAGAAAAAACAAACGGAATAGTTTGTGCCAGTGCAGGAAATCATGCTCAAGGTGTTGCCTATTCTTGTAATCTTCTGCAAATAAAAGGCAAAATTTATATGCCAAAAACCACTCCGAAACAAAAAGTAAAACAAGTGCAATTGTTCGGGAAATCGTTTGTAGAAATTGTTTTAACCGGAGATACTTTTGATGACGCTTATGCTTCAGCAACGGCAGATGCTATCAAGAACCACAAAACATTTATCCATCCTTTTGATGATGAAAAAGTAATTGCCGGACAGGGAACTGTAGGTTTAGAAATTCTCGAAAGTTATAAAGAACCCATAGATTATGTTTTTGTACCCATTGGCGGCGGCGGGCTGGCTTCTGGATTATCTGAAGTTTTCAAACATTTAAGTCCAAGTACCAAAATCATCGGAGTTGAACCAAAAGGCGCCCCTTCTATGAAAACTTCAATCGAAGAAAACAAAAACACAGCCTTAAAAACAATTGATAAATTTGTCGATGGCGCTGCTGTAAAACAAGTTGGCGATAAAACTTTTGAAATCTGTCGTTATAATCTTGAAGATATTATTCTGGTTCCAGAAGGAAAAGTATGCACAACTATTTTACGTTTGTACAATGAAGAAGCAATGGTTGTAGAACCTGCGGGTGCATTAACAATTGCTGCGCTGGATTTTTATAAAGATAAAATAAAAGGAAAAACTGTGGTTTGCGTTGTCAGCGGAAGTCATAATGATATTGAAAGAACCGCTGAAATAAAAGAGCGTTCGCTGCTTTATGAAGGTTTAATGCATTATTTTATGATTCAATTTCCGCAGCGTCCGGGAGCTTTAAAGGAGTTTGTAAATAACATTTTAGGACCAGATGATGATATTACTTATTTTCAATTTGCTAAAAAGAATAGTCGAGAAGTAGGTTCTGTAGTGGTAGGTTTAGAGTTGAAAAAGAAAAAAGACATAATGCCTATTAAAATGAAAATGACGCAATATGGTTTTGAATTTCAATATTTAAACGACAATCAGGATTTGTTTACACAATTAATTGGGTAATTATTCGAGACTGATAAATATCAGCAAATAAAGAAGAAGTTATAACGTATTTTTGCCAATCAATTTTATTTAAAAAAACATGGAAACGCTTAAAGACATTTCAAACATAGAAGACATAAAACAAATGGTTAACAGCTTTTATGATAATGTTAGAAAAGACGATCTTATTGGTCCTATTTTCAATGATAAACTGCAGGATCGCTGGGAACCGCATTTACAAAAAATGTACGGTTTTTGGCAAACTATATTATTTGATGTTCGTGCTTATTCAGGTACGCCATTCCCGCCTCACAAACAATTACCTGTAGATAGAACTCATTTTGACCGCTGGATTCAAATTTTCAATACTACAATCGATGCGCAGTTTGCTGGAGAAATTACCGAAGAAGCAAAAATGCGTGCAACGAACATGGCTTATATGTTCAATCATAAAATCGAACATTTTAGAAATGTTGAAAATGAATTAAAAAATGCACTTAATAAATCTCAAAAGTAATCCTATAATTCAATCGAAATACCTTTTTTATTAAATAAACGTGATTGAATTTAAATCAAAATCATAGAATATCCTTCGTCTGCAAACTTCCTTTAAAACCTACAAAAACGCAATAAAACTTAATTTCGAACAAAAAAATTGTAATGAATAGCAAAAATTAGCGACCTAAATTCGTAATTTTACATTCTAATCTACAACGTTTTCGAAATGAATGCATCTATAGAAACCAATCCGCTTTTAGAGAGATTGCCAAAACATTTAAAGCAATTTATTAAACCTCAAGATTATAGTGATTATACACCAATTAATCAGGCGGTTTGGCGATACGTTATGCGCAAAAATGTAGATTATCTTTCAAAAGTTGCACATCATTCGTATTTAGAAGGTTTACGCAAAACAGGAATCGAAATAGATTCTATCCCAAGTATGTACGGAATGAACCGTATTCTTACTGAAATTGGCTGGGCTGCAGTTGCTGTTGACGGATTTATTCCGCCAAATGCATTTATGGAGTTTCAAGCCTACAATGTTTTGGTTATTGCATCGGATATTCGACAATTAGAACATATTGAATATACTCCCGCTCCAGACATTATTCACGAAGGTGCCGGCCACGCTCCTATTATTGCCAATCCAGAATATGCAGAATATTTAAGACGTTTTGGCGAAATTGGCTGTAAAGCGATTTCTTCTCATAAAGATTATCAGATGTATGAAGCGATTCGTTTGCTTTCTATTTTGAAAGAAGCCGAAGATACGCCGCAGGAAAAAATTGACGAGGCTGAAAAAGCGGTTGCCGATTTGCAAAACGATATGGGTGAATTGTCTGAAATGGCTCAAATTCGAAACCTGCATTGGTGGACGGTTGAATATGGTTTGATTGGAACTGTCGAAAATCCGAAAATTTACGGTGCCGGATTACTCTCTTCGATTGGAGAAAGCGCTTGGTGCATGACAGATAATGTAAAAAAAATCCCTTATGATATTTCGGCTGCCAATCAGAATTTTGATATTACACAGTTACAACCACAGCTTTATGTAACCCCAAATTTTTCTTATTTAAGTTTAATTTTGGAAGAGTTTGCTAATAAAATGGCATTGCGTACCGGCGGTCTTTCTGGAATTAAAAAACTAATTCATTCAAATGCTTTAGGAACAATTGAGCTGAGTACCGGTTTACAAATTTCGGGAGTTTTTACCAATGTTATTGAAGATGAAGGAAAACCGGTTTACATACAAACAACTGGGAAAACAGCTTTGGCTTACCGAGAAAAAGAATTAGTCGGTCACGGAACGTTAACGCATCCACATGGCTTTGGAAGTCCGATTGGAAAACTAAAAGGCTTTAATCTTGCTATTGAAGATATGAGTCCGAAAGATTTACAGGCTTACAGTATTGTAGAAAACGAAACGGTAAAACTGGAATTTGAAGGCAATATTATTGTTGAAGGCGAAATTATTACAGGATCAAGAAACTTACATGGAGAAATTATTCTGATCAGTTTTAGAAACTGTACGGTAACGCATGGCGAAACTATTTTGTTTCAGCCAGATTGGGGAAATTACGATATGGCAATTGGTAAAAAAGTAGTTTCGGCATTTTCTGGTCCTGCTGATGTAAATAGTTTTGACTTAATCAATATAGTTCCGACAACAAAAACTATTAAAGCAAAACATTCTGAAGAACGTGATGATTTAGAAAGTTTATATGCTAAAGTTAGAGATATTAGAAAAAATAATGGTTCTAAAACAGAGCTGAAATCTGTTTTTGAAAATCTAAAAAACAATCATTCAAATGATTGGCTGCTGAATGTTGAAATTACAGAACTTTTGAAAGATTCTGACGAAAAACAGCTTTTGCAGGAAGTATTAGTACATCTTGATCAATTGAAAGAAAAACGTCCTGAAATTGCACATTTGATTTCTGGCGGATTGGATTTGATTTTTGATAAAGAAACTGTTTAAGTTTTTTTTTTCGGAAAGAGGTTCAAAGGTGCAGAGGCTCAAAGATTCAGAGTTTTTTTCCTCATTTTATGTGATTTCGACGTAAGGAGACTCGAGCGATAGCGAACAGGCGAAGCAAATCTCCACAAGCAGCTCCGTACTGAGAATGAATCTTTGTCGAGTTACTTGCGAAGATTTCTCCCTTCGGTCGAAATGACAAGATTGTGAAAAACCTTTGACGAATTGCCTCCTGCTTTAGCGGGAGACAATTTAATAAATCATTTTAATCCTTTAATCTGTGGCTAAAAATCTTTGTAACTTTGCCTGCCTAAGCCTTTTAACCATAAATCACAATTTCAAATCCTCGCTTAAATCTGCATCAGATTCAATCGTTTTTCCATTGTATTGCAGTTTCCAGCCCATTGAATTGGTTAGGATTAAAATTTTAGACAACTCGCTTATTAAACGATTTTGAGCGTTACTTTTCAATGAAGATTTTTCGATTTTCTTTGCCAGATTGGCTTTTACCGATTTGTTGATTTTATTATAATCGTCGCCTGTAAAGGGATTCAGCTTGCTTTGTTCAACATCGTAAAACTGAATATCAGGATTTATAGTAATCTCTTCTTTTGGAATATTTAAAATCGTGATGGTTTTATTTTTTTCATCGATGTCGTATTTCATTTTGTGCAAATCATAAGCAACAGTAACATTTGCATTTACCACAATAAGTGCTTTTTTCTCAAATGAAATCATATCCATCAAATACTTCTGCTGATTTTTATAAGTGATCACCTCAGAGAAATGTCCTTCGGTAACAACCAATTTTCCAACATTAAGTATTTTCTCTTGAATTAAATTGGTATTATAATCAATTGTTGAATCGTCATCTTTTTTGAACTCGCAATATTTAAAAGCCAAAACGATGACTAAAATAATAACACCAACGCCAATAATTCTTTTTACTATGTTTTGCATTCTGATAAAATGTTTAGACGAATTTACTTCTTTTTTTAGTTTTTTTCGCCACGAATTTCACTAATTATGCTAATTTTTCAGCATGTACTTTTTAAATTAAGGAATAAACACAAAGCATAGAATTAGCGAAAATTTGTGAAATTCGTGGCAAAAAAAAAAACGACTAAAAAACGAAACAAAAATCCTTTAAAATGGATAACCAATAGCAATATTCAAAATCAGGTTATCTTTTCGCCATGTACTGCTTCCAAAATTAATATCATCAATAACCCAGCGTTGTCCGTCTGGTAATGCAGGATTTCGAAGTGGAAAAGCCAAATCTGTTCTTAGAATCAGGAACGATAAATCAAAGCGTAATCCAGCTCCGGCGCCTATTGCAATTTGTTTCATAAAATCTTTTGAAATTTCCGCTCCAGGTTTATTCGGGTCAGCATTTAAAAGCCAGATATTTCCAGCATCGAGAAATACTGCTCCTCTTACAATGCTAAAAAGTTTTGCTCTGTATTCTGTATTAAACTCTAACTTTATATCTGCTGATTGATCTGGTGTATAATTATCATTTATGGTTGGGGGAATTACATAACTTCCCGGCCCTAAAGTTCTTGCTCTAAAGGCACGAATACTATTTGTTCCTCCAACTACAAACTGCTTTGAAGCTGGCAGTGTATTCGAATTTCCGTAAGCAAATCCTGCGCCTACAATCAGTCTGCTTGCTAATTCGCTTTCTTTTCCTAATTTTAAATAATGTCTAAAGTCAGATCTTATTTTTACATACTGACTAAACGGAACGTCGAGTATCTTTATCGTGTCATTCTTCTTGATATTGGCTCCTGTAACCAAACCTGTAAGGTTTCCTGCCAAATCTATTTCTCCATTAAAATAGATCGTATTTTTTCGACGCTTTTGCATTGTATTGGTATACGTATAACTGTAGGTCGGGCCAAAAATCAACTGCTTTTCAATTACTTTTCCTAGAGCTGCATCATCTTCAATATCTTCTAAATACTCTTGTGTAACATGATTTGGACTTACATAAGTTACATCTATAATATTGAATTGATGTTCTTTACGAATGTTTTCTTTCCATAAGTAACCAAATGATGTATTAAAAGAATTTAAGGCATATAACTGTGTTCTTTTTTGAAATTCATATCGAAGAGTGACTTTTGTTCTTGGCACAAATTCGCTGCTTCCTTCAATATTAAAAGGGGTAACAAATCTTGGCCAGGTCAAACTTGTTTCGGCTCCAAGCTTATAAATATTTTTCCCTTTATTTACACCTCCAAGCTGATAATCGGCTCCGCCAAAAATAGAAGCAGTCAGCAATTCGGCACCTTTAAGTAAATTTCGGTTATTCCAATTCAAATTAATTTCTGTTCCCGTATAACTCGCTGAATTTGTTTTTCCTAAAACTTCAACTCGTATAAACTTTTTAGGCAGAAGCGTTAAATAATAATAAGAATCTAAAGCATTTTTTATGCTGTCTGAAGGTTTGAATTCATTTTTTACAAAACTAAAAGTTCCTAGATTCACAAAGCGATTCAAAGTAAGATTATGATCTTTTCTATTATACAAATCTCCTTTTTTAAAATATATTGTTCTGTCAAAAACCCTTGGTTTAAAAGTCTCTGTCGTGTCAATAATTGTAAAATCCTTGTATTGTGTGATATTCTTTTTTCTGTAAACTGCACTGTCGTTTGTCAAAGAATAATTTGGGTAAACAAATATGTTATTAATTTTATATGAGGTTAATGCTTTAGGCGGCGTATCAGGTTTTATTATTATTTTGATTTTTACCTCATGATCGCCTTTACTGCTGTCTACTCTAGCTAAAAGATAATCGGGATTAAAATAAAAATAACCTTTCTCTTTTAGTCTTGCATCAATACGCTCTCTTTCTGCTTTTATAACGTCTAAATCGTATGGTTTTCCCACTTTCAGCAAACTTCTTCGGCTTGATCTTCCAATTATTCTGGACATTGCCAGAGAATCATCAGGAAAAGTTACACTTTTTATTATATACTGTTTTTTAGGTATAACAGTATATTCTGCCGTAGCACGTTTACTTCTAACGGTAGAATCTGCACTTACCTGCGTTTTAAAATAACCACGGTTTTCAGTAAAATTTCGCAAAACTGCGGCATTATAATCTAAATCGACTTTACTAAAAAGTACAGGCGCTTCGCCTACTTTATTTCGCAGCCAATATCTAGTTCCTTTTTGTTTTTTAGGTTCACCGGCAAGATTATAAATCCATAATTTAGGACGCAGACCAAAAATCTGTTTGTTGGGTTTTGGACGCAATAAGCCTTCTAATTCTGTTTCGAGAGCTTTTCTATCTTTCTTTTTCATGATCGAGTCTTTCACCGTTACAGACGCTCCTGTATAAAGTAAATCGCCCTCTGGCAGATATTTTGTATTACTGCAGCCTAAAACAAAAAAAAGGCTGAACAGTACAAAATACTTTACATATCGATTTTCTATATGATTATGTTTTTTGCTCATTACCTCTTATTTGATTTTCTTTTAGCTCTTGCTCTTCTTTCTCTTTTTGCTTTCTTTTTTCTTTGCGAATTTTCTCTTCCTTAATCATTTGCTTTTCTTGCTCTGAACGATGAAAAAGTTCTCTAAACTTATTGTAACTCATCGTAATAATAAAAGCAACTCCAGTTTCTACAACCTGCCCTTCTACCGCAACCTGATATTGGTTTTTTCTGTAAGCACGAACCATATATCGACCGTCTTTTGTAATTTGATAATCTAAGGCAACATCACCGGCAATATTGGTGCTTTCTTCGTTGGCACGTTCTGCGCCTTCAACACCAAAACTGCTTCCAACAGTTACTTTCAAACGATCATCAAGGAGTTTTTTAGAAACTGCAACATTCAAATCGGTTCTGTTCTGCATGGTTCCAGAAGTGTAATCTTCTGATGATTCTAAATCAAAATTAACTTCAAATCCAGTAATTAATTCCCCTGCCAGATTATTTAATTGCTGCGAAAGAATTTTACTCACACTTTGTCTTGCCAAAGATTCTGCACTTGTACCTCCGCCCTCGCTCGCAAACGGATTTTCGCCCACAAATCTATTCAATAATAAAAGCGCAAAAACCTGTTTATTTAATTCTGCAGGATCTTGTTCTAACTGCTTCAGTTTAGCTTTCGTTTTCGTTACAACATCAGAAGAAACATCGTAATTCCCATCAGGAAGATTAATTCCAAAAGAAATATCTGGTTTCATTAATTCTCCATTCATTTTCAACAAAGTCTGAAAAGGAAGTTTTTGTTTGTAAGTATTTTGTATTGCCTGCGTGTCACTTTTCAGCTGATTTCCTAACAAATCAATCGGCGCAGCACTTACTTTATAAATTGCTGTAATATTTAAATTTGCCATTGTAGGCTCACCATTCCAAGTGATGTAACTTCCTTTTTGAATATCGAATTTTCTTTTAATTCCGTTAAAATTCATTTCATAAGCACCATCCGAAAATTCATATTTCCCTGTTAAAGTTGTTTTTCCCGACTGGTCAATTCCTCCGACTAATTCTGCTTCTCCTTTTAATTTTAAATAATCCCCATTTGCTTTATCAATCAACAAAGTAAGTTCTGCTTCTTTATCAATTGAAATCGCAACATTTACATCCATTCCTTTTACTTGCGATTGATCCAGTTTGTTTTGTAAATCGACAGTTTGTTTTAAATACATATTATCTTCATCAACAAACTCTACAATTCCTTCACGATCTGCTATTGAAGGATCTGACTGCGGCATTACGACCGTAAACTTAGTTTCTTTATTGATTTTGATTGTTCCGCCAACCACAGGACTTTCAAGATTCCCTTTGATAGTAAGTTTAGTGTCTAAAAATAAATCTCCATAGAATAAATCATTATCAACTTCTTTAGAATGTATTGCTCTAAAATCGTCTGCAGTAACAGCTAAATCAAAATTATAATCTCTAAAATCTGTCGATTTTATAGTTCCATTTACTTCTAATTCATTTTGATTTTCATCAGAAAGAGAGAATTTATCAAATAAAATGGTTTCATTACTAAAAGCGATTGTTTCATTTCCAGTTTTAAAATAAGAGTTTAACTGTGTTACTCTAAAACCGGCATCATTAAAATTAAGTTCTCCGTTTATTTTGGGAGCAGCTGCATTACCTAGAATCTTAAAGTTACCAGATAAATATCCGGTTCCTTCAGTAATATTTCCCATACTAAAGCCTTGAATACTTTTAATATTCAGTTTATTTATGGCAACGTCAAAATCGAAATTTCCTGCATCAATTGTGTAGGTTCCATTCAAATTAACATCATTCCCTTCATCACTCAAAGTCACATTTGCTGCCAGAAGATTTGCTGCTTTGTTGTCTACTTTTACTTCTAAATCGCCTACTTTTTCACCTTTAAAAGTAAAATCATCAATTTTTAAATTTGAAGTAAAAATTGGATTTGTCATTACATTTTCAACCAAAGCAGAACCGTTAATCAAACCTTGCATCAGCAGTTCGTCTTTTTTAACCATATTCATAATGGTTTCGATTTTGAAGTTCACAAAATCAACTTGAAGCGGCGCATTATTCTGTGTTCCCTGCGATTGAACTTTTAATTCATTTCCGTTATTATCCAAATAAAATTTACTGACATACAAACGTTTGTCTCCAAATTCAATTGCATTCTCTGAATCAATATTCCATTTATCATAATTTAGAATAAAGTTCTCAGCATCTATTTTAAATATATTTTTCGAATCTTCTGCTTTAAATTCCCCTGCAATAAAATACTGTTGCTTATCTTTTGCATCTTTCACTTCAAGCGCATAATTCAATACATTATTTTCAACTTTTCCAGACAAACTGGTAAATGGAATTTTTAACGAACCGCTATCAATTGTTGCAATTGAAACTGAATATTCTAAAGCATTTTCTTTAGCTTCGATATTAATTTTTCCATCAGCAATTGTATTATCTCCATATACAATTCTTGGAATTGTTCCTTTTACTTCCAAGGAATCGGTTATATTGTTATATTTTCCAGAGATTTTAATGGGTTCTAAACTGGTAAGTTTTGGAATCAGTTTAAACAAAATTGGATCATTATTTACGGTCAAGGTAAAAGCTAATCTTTGCTCATCAGATTCTCCGTTTACTTTCGGATTTTTTAAATCGATATATTTTGACAATGATTTTTTAATGGCTGCTGCCAAAGTTGTCAATTTGTATTTTCCATCTACTTCAGCTTTTAAAAACTGAGAAGATATTTTAATATTATTTCTAGTATTATCAGAAAAAGCAATTACGCGCACTGAATCTAAAACAATTGGCTCAGTATCTTGCAAAATCTGAATATTCGAAAGAAACACTTTTCCGTTCAAAAAATCTGGATTACTATTCGTGATATCAGCGTCGACATTTCCACGAAGTTTCATTGGTCCCGCATGCAGATTCAATTTTTCTAAATCGGCAATATCTAGGTTTAATTTAAGTTTTACGGTTGGAAATTTATCCTTCGTATCACTGCTTGCTGTTAAATTAAAATTCAAGTTCGGATCCTGCATTCCTGATTTCACAGCAAAAGAACCGTTTGCTATATTTCCTTTTAAAGCTAAATCTTTGTAGGTATAACGATTAAAAACCGCTTTCTTAACCAATCCGTCAATTGCTGCATTTGCCGTTTTCGGATCTAAACCGTTTCCTTTTACTTTCGCTTTAAGCGTAATTTTTCCAATTGAGTCATTTTTAATCAATCTGCCTAAATCAAAATCAAGCAAATAAACGGTCGCATCGTATTTCTCTCTTTTTTTAATGCGTTGATCAAATAAAGCGTCCACTTTTGCATTTCCAAAACTACTGTTTAAAGTCAGATTGGTTTTAAAATTCTGAGCCGAACCTTTAAACTTTCCGCTTAGATTGAGCTGAGACGGCAATTGAATATTTTTCGGAATTGTTCCTGCGGGCACAAAAGAATTGATATCTTTTGAAGTGCTCGACAGTTTTTTAATGTCTAAATCATAATAAGCTTTCGCAGCGTCAGGAAGTCCTGTAATTTTTCCCGAAAGAGAAACTTTTGTAGTTCCAATTCCGCTCATTTCAAACTTCGGAATATTTAAATCTTTTACCTTTCCGCTTACACGACTGTTCACATATAAAATTGCATTTGGATTGCTTTTAAAAGGGTTTGTTTTCTGTAAATCAGGCACAAATAATAAAATATCTTTAAAGCCTATTTTTGATTCTTTAAAATCAGCTTCAATAGAAAGATTTGCAATGTCTTTTTGAAGCGCAGCAAGCGATTTGTATGAAGCTTTTATTTTATCTTTTACAAGTGTTTGCGGTGTTTTTAAATACAGATTATCCAAATAGGCATTTTTGGGTCCGTAAAAGAAATCTGTTCTTAAAGTCTGAATCGCTAAACCGCTTTTTTCATTTACGGTTAATAATTTTATATTTCCTGAAATAGTATCATTACCATAATATATTTTCTCTGCTTGAAAATTGATTTTGCTTAAATCTAAATGACTGTAATCTAAACCTTTTAAAGTTGATTTTGACTGCATATCGTCAAACTTAAAAGCAACATTTTCTATGTCGATTTTATTTAGTTTCGCTTTCCAGCCGGCTTGTTTGATTGCTGTTGTATCTAAATTTGGAGTTTGAATTTGTTTGTCTTTTATTCCTAATCTCAGGTTTCCGCTTAAATCTTTAAGTTCAAAAGCATTAAGATCAACAAGCTGTTTGTTTAAATTAATTTCATTGAATGATAATTTTAAACTTCCTAGTTTTATTCCTGAATCTAATTTTGAATCTTTGTTATCATAAGCAATATCAATTTTTGACAAACTGATTTTACCCAGTTTTAAATTGAAGTCCGTTCGCTGCGAAATTGTATCAGCAGTTTTTACTGAAACTTCGGCAATTTTTTCGACAACGTCCTGATTCAAAACTAATTTTAATCCCTCAAGATTAATATTCGGAATATTAAAATTCATTTTATCCAAATCGAATTCCTTGAATTTGGTATCAAAATGTGTCAGTTTTACGCGAACATCGTTCTTCGAATAATCATCTTTAAAGTTGAAATTAACGTTATCGAGATTTATTTTTACAACCGATATTTTAAAGGGTTTACTATCTGGATCTTCTACTTTTGGCTCTTTAGATTCAAAGGCTTTGATGATATAATCGAAATTAAAAACACCTTTTTTGTTTCGCGAAATATTGGCTTTTACATTTTCTAATGAAACAGAGTTAATCTCTAGTTCACTGCTAACGATTTTAAAAAGATCAACATCCAATTCTAAACGTTTCCCCGCCAGCAGCGTATCTTTTTTTTGATCTTCAAAATAAAATCCTTCCAGAACTATGTCTTTTGGAAATTTAATTGAAATATGGTCTAAGGAAACTTTAGTTTTAATTTTATCTTGAAGATAAGTAACTGCTTTGTCTTTTACATAATTCTGAACTGACGGAATCTGAATTAGGATAATAAGAAGTAATAAAAGGGTAATTACAGAAACCAAGCACCATAATAGTACACGTAATGTTTTTTTTATATAATGAATGGTTTTCTTATTCATGCGCTGCTAACACAATTAGATTATAGTTGCATTTTGTATAAAACGGCATCGCTGCTGTTTACAAATTTGTAAATTTTAATTCTTAACAATTTACACAATTACATGCAATTATTCCAAATTTTATGGGTAAATAATTGTTTTCTTACTTTTTTTGTTCAGCCGTGAAGACACTAATTTGCTGATTTTTTAGAATACATTTAGCAAAAATCTATTGTCTAATACTAATCAAACAACAATATAGTTCTCAAAATTAGAACTTAATATGCGGTAATTTTTCTCCTAAAAGATCTATTTTCTTCTGAAGTTTTACTAAGAATTTTTGATGCTGCTCTGATTCTGGATTAAAACTGCGATGGCGTAAGCTTTTTTGAATTTCATCTACTTCCTGCATTGCTGAAAAGTTTTCTTGTGAAATACAATTCTCACTAAAAAGTTTCCAAATATAATCGATCGCTATTTGGTTAGGATGCAGCATATCTTCGGCGTAAAAACGATAATCGCGAAGTTCGTCCATCATAATTTCATAAGAAGGAAAATAGTTATGAGTTATGAATTGTGAGTTATGAGTACTTAGAACTTGGTGAAGCGCCGTAAATAAATGTGATTTACTTAATTGATTTTCGACAAATCCATCTTTTATATGACGTACTGGAGAGATCGTAAAAATGAAGTTTATATTAGGATTTAAAGCGCTAATTAAATCGATTGTATTTTGAATACTTTTCTGAATTACATCGACTGATAATAACTCTTTTGAAAATTGCTTTTGAGGCACTTTATGACAATTGGCAACGACTTCATTACTTTCAATATTTCTATAAATCCACGAAGTTCCAAAAGTGATAATAATGTGAGTAGCTTCTTTAATTTTTATGTGCGTTTCTGTAACAGCTCTATTAAGTGTTTCGAGTAATTCTTGTCTGTCTGAATTGCTTAAATCAGAATGGACTTCAAAACTATGCCAGCGTTCGTTATGAAAAAAAACATCTTTCTCTGTAAATAAATCTTGCTTGCAAACTCTTTCAACTATTTTTTCAATTGAAACTGGATTGAATATAATTCCAAACGGATTTGTCTCATTCTGAAATTTAAAATAATCAAATTTATCCGCCATATTTTCTGCAAAACAAGAACCAATAGAAAGTACTCTCGAATTATAATCGATTGGATGATTACTTTTTGAAATTGGAATTTGGGTTCTGAATTGCATGGCTTTTTATTTAAACACGAATTTCACCAATTTTCGCCAATAAAAAAACCAAATACAAAAGTATTTGGTTTCTATAATAATAAAGTATGCTTTTAATTAATAAGTAAACTCATAAGATTCAGCAGGTGTGATTCCGTCTCTTTTGAAATTAGTAACTTTTGAAAGGAAATTATTTGCATCATATACGATTTCGCTTTTGTATACATTTGGTGTTTCATTTGAATAAGATGCTGTATACTTAACAATATTGTTCACAGAACTATACACAGAACCTTCACCTTCACTATGATCTATTAGCAAATTGAATCCTGCAATGTTTTTATATGGACTGTTTTTATTGTCATATTCATATTGAGCTGTAAATACAGTACCTGTTTCTGAATCTGTTTGTACACTTTTAACTAGATTTCCGTTTGCAAAAGTTAACACTTCAGAATAAATACTCTTTTTTTCTACAGCACCATTAATATTGTAGCGTTCTCTTTTTACTGTTCCATCTGCGTTATGCGTAAATACTATTCTGCTATTGTATTCACCATTAGGAAATGCTGTCGAAAAACCTTCTGCATATACATACTCTGTAAGTTTTCCGTTTGTATATTTATACGTTGTTACGTCGCTAATAATATCTTTACCGCTTTCAGTATCATAATTAGTTTCTTTTACCATAAGGTTACCATCGTAAGTATAATCAGTTCTTCCTGTTTCATCTTTCATGCTTACAATTTTAGTACCATTGTAAGTTGCTACATAAGTAGAATTTTCTGAAGGATATCCTACACTAGAATATTTAATTGTTTTTGGTAAAATAACATTTCCTTCTTGATTATCATCACTTGAACAAGATGTTAAAACTAGTGCTAAAGCACCAAAAAGGCATAATAATTTTTTCATTTTGATTTGGTTAAAATTCTTAATGGTGCAAACGTAGTATAACCAAATATTAAAACCTTACGGGATTCCACATTAAAAAATACAAATAAGCTTTATATGCTGCGTAATATACTAATGGCAAACAATATAGATAAGTAATTCCTTAGTAAAAAAAGCATCAAAAAATGAAACAAAGTAAAAAAACAAAATACAGAAAGTATTTGGTTTTTTGTCAACATAAAATTATTTATACTTAATAAGTATATTCTGTTGTAGAATCGATTGTCGTGCCATCAGTTCTAAATTCAGTTTTCTTAGTTGGAAATCCATCTGAATTATATTCATAAGTTGTTTTATAAACAGAAGTACCAGAAGTAGATGTATCAGTATGTTTAAGAAGATTATTAACATCTGCCTCATCCTGATCAAGCAATAAACTAAATCCTAAAATATTCTTAGTTGGACTGTTATTTGTATCGTACTCATAAAGTCTTGTAATAACATACACTGGCTCTGAAGCTGTTTGAGAATCTACCTTTTTTATCAAATTACCATTTTGGAATGTCAAAACTTCAAGATAAGAATTTTTTGTTTCTATTCCTGTTGTAGCGTTTGTACTGTATGATTCTTTATTAATTGTACCATCAGTATTATAAGTGTAAACTGATCTGCCTTTGTATTGACCAGTTGGAAATTGTGAAGTAAAATTTTCAGCATAAGCAACGCTTGTTAACTTTTCTAAGTTGTAACTATAGACTACTTCATACGTTTTTGCAGCTTTACCATCTACAATATCATAATCAGATTCTTTTATAATTTTATTTCCGTCATAAGTATATTCAGTTTTGCTATTATTACTGACAATACTCACAATTTTATTTCCGTCGTAAGTAAATGTTGCAGTATTATTTTCATCCGGATAAGCAGGATTAGTATATTTTACCGTTCTAGGCAAAATTGCAGTTTTTGTTTTTCCTGAATCATCATCATTTGAAGAACAAGATGTAATTGTTAAAATCAAAGCACCAAAGAAGCATAAAGTTTTTTTCATAATCAATAAGTTTTATAGTTTATATTTTTTTGCAAAATTAACTACACATAAATCTGAAAATAAGAACCATACGTCTTTTAAGTATCAAAATAAGACAACATATACTTTGATAATTAGATTATAACGGTAAACAAAATTTACATTTTTAATAACAAAAACCAACTTCACAAACTAAAACAATTCCTTACTTTTGCATCTTCCACTTTTCTAAAAAACATCTATGAAATTATTATATTCTTATATAATCAAACATAAAATGCTCTTATTTTTTGCTTTGATTATGGCTTCTATCAACATTTGTTTCAGTTTATCAGACTCTATTATTACGGGTAAATTAATGCAGGACTGCGGTGTTGGACTGGCAAAATACAAAGGAAACGAAATGGCTTTTATAAAATCGTTATCCTTCTGGCTTGGACTTTCGCTTGCTGCGGCGATGATTTCCAGGATTACCAAAAACTTTCAGGATTATTTTACCAATGTCGTAATTCAAAGAACCGGCGCTCAAATGTATACGGACGGGATTAAAAAATCACTTGATCTACCTTATGCTGAATTTGAGGATCAACGAAGCGGTGAAACTTTAAGCAAATTGACCAAAGTACGTTCTGATTCTGAAAAATTAATTACGCTTTCTATTTCATTGATTTTTCAAACCATAATCGGATTCATATTTGTAATTGTTTATGTTGCTCGAATCGATTTTAGAATTTCACTTATATTTCTAATCACAGCGCCAATTATTGCCTTAGTAAGTTCCTATTTAGGAAAAAAGATTAAAGTTGTTTCTAAAAAAATCGTAAATCAAACTAATGCTTTAGCGGGTTCTACAACTGAGAGTTTGCGAAATATTGAACTTGTTAAAAGTCTTGGTTTAACGTATCAGGAAGAAAAACGTTTGAACTTAAATACTTTTAAAATTTTGCATCTTGAATTAGAGAAAGTCCGCTATATTAGAAGCTTAAGTTTTATTCAAGGAACGACAGTTCACTTTTTAAGAACTTGTGTGGTTTTTACTTTATACTATTTCTTATTTGGAAATAAAATTATTGTGGGAGATTTGCTGACAATGGTCTTTTTTACTTTTTTCATTTTTGGCCCACTTCAGGAACTTGGAAATTTCATTATTGCAGTTAATGAAACTAAAGTTTCAATGGAAAATTTTAAAACTTTGTTAAGCGCTCCGAAAGAATTCCGCCCAAAAACACCAAAACATGTTGGTGCAATTCAGTCTTTATTATTCTCTAATGTAAGTTTTCAGCATAAAACGGCAAAATTCAAAGCAGTCGAAAATATTAATTTTGAAATTAAACAAGGACAGACTGTTGCTTTTGTTGGGCCATCGGGCTCAGGAAAAACCACTTTAGTAAAATTATTGGTAGGTTTGTATACACCAGCTGAAGGTCAGGTTTTGTATAACGATATAGAGTCAACCGAAATTGATTTACTTGATTTACGAAAACAGTTAGGTTTTGTAACGCAAGATGCGCAGTTATTCTCTGGAACTATTCGTGAAAACTTACTGTTTGTAAAACCAAATGCAACTGATGAAGATTTATACGACGCTTTAAAAAGAGCAAGCTGCGATAAACTTCTTAAACGTGCTGAAGATGGTTTAAACACTACAATTGGCGAAGGCGGAATAAAAGTTTCTGGCGGAGAAAAACAACGTTTATCGATTGCCAGAGCAATTCTGAGAAATCCAAATTTATTGATTTTTGATGAAGCTACTTCGGCTTTAGATTCGATTACAGAAGAAGAAATTAATGCAACAATCAGAAATATTTCGGATAAAAATAGAATTACTGTTTTAATCGCGCACCGTTTATCAACTGTAATGCATGCTGACA
Organism: Flavobacterium sp. FlaQc-28; assembly: GCF_044007415.1. Taxonomy (NCBI): domain Bacteria; kingdom Pseudomonadati; phylum Bacteroidota; class Flavobacteriia; order Flavobacteriales; family Flavobacteriaceae; genus Flavobacterium; species Flavobacterium sp. FlaQc-28. Next base: position 119,635 of record NZ_JBIPCM010000009.1, on the reverse strand, counting down.
GAATATTTGTTCTAGAGCAAGGTAAAATAATCGAGCAAGGCAAACATGAGGATTTGATTGTAGAGAAAGGGTTGTATTATGCAATGTGGCGACAACAGATTGGCGAGCGTAAGTAGGTTTTCTAAAGGTTCTGAGGTACTAAGATGCTAAGGCTCTAAGTTTTTTTAATAATCAATACACGTACTATTTGTTATTTCGACGAAGGAGAAATCGCACTAGTATATAGACAAAGATCAGCTGCTTTCCCTTGCGGATTTCCAAGTGTGATTTTTCCTTCGTCGAAATGACAGAAAATGATAAAAAACTATAAAATACAAAAGCCGAGAGATTCTAACAATCTCTCGGCTTTTCTTTTGAATATTATAAAAACCTCAGAACCTTAGTCCCTTAGCATCTTAGTACCTTTATTTAACAAAATCAACCGCTTTAGCCAAAGCCTCAGTAATTCCGTCAACATTTTTACCTCCTGCAGTTGCAAAGAAAGGCTGACCGCCTCCTCCACCTTGGATATATTTTCCTAATTCGCGAACAACTTGTCCTGCGTTTAAGTTTTTGGCAGCAACAACTTCTTTAGAAATATAACACGTTAACATTGGTTTTCCTTCGTGAGCTGTAGCAAAAACTACAAATAGGTTATTATAAGAATTACCTAATTCATAAGCTAAATCTTTTGCTCCTTCTGGATTTAAATCTACTTGTTTAGCTAAGAACTGAACTCCGTTGATTTCTTGTAATTCTTTAGCTAAATCTGCCTTCATGTTTTTAGCTTTATCTTTCAATAAAACTTCCAATTGTTTTTTCAATTGAGCGTTTTCGTCTTGTAATGCCTGAATCGCTTTTACAGGATCTTGAGCATTTTTAAGCGCTTCTTTAATTTCACTAAAAGAAACAGCTTGAGACTCAAAATACTCTTTTGCAGCTTCACTTGTAATTGCTTCAATTCTTCTAATTCCTGATGCAACTGCTCCTTCAGAAACAATTTTAAAATGCCAGATATCAGATGTATTTGCAACGTGTGTTCCTCCGCATAATTCAACCGAATCACCAAATTTAATCATACGAACTAAATCGCCGTATTTCTCTCCAAATAAAGCAATTGCGCCTTCTTCAAGAGCTTGATCTTTTGGGATAGCTCTTTTCTCGATTAATGGCAGACTTTCACGAATCCTAGCATTTACAAAATTCTCTACTTCTGCTAATTCCTCGTCACTAACTTTAGAAAAATGTGAAAAGTCAAAACGTAATGAAGAATTACGAACCATCGAACCTTTTTGCTCAATATGAGTTCCTAAAATTTTTCTCAAACCTTGGTGCAATAAATGTGTAGCCGAGTGATTTGATGAAGTTTTAGCTCTTTGTGTAGCATCAACAACAGCATTAAAAGTCCCTGTAATATTTTCAGGCAGCGATTTTGCCAAGTGTATCGTTTGGTTATTCTCTTTTTTAGTATCAATGATATAAATAATATCTCCGTTTTGAGATTCTAAATATCCTTTATCCCCCGTTTGTCCTCCACTTTCTCCATAAAATGGAGTTGCATTGAAAACTAATTGGTAAATTTCACCATCTTTTACACTGTCTACTCTACGGTATTTAGTGATTTTTACTTGATGCGATAATCTATCATATCCAATAAATTCCTGAATATCATCTTCAACAATTACATTCCAGTCTCCAGCCGTCACCTTTGATGCAGCACGAGATCTTTCTTTTTGTAATTGCAATTGTTCCTGAAATCCAGCTTCGTCCAATTTCAATCCTTTTTCAGAAAGAATCAAAGCCGTTAAATCGATTGGAAAACCATAAGTATCATACAATTCGAATGCTTTTTTACCATCGATTGTATCTCCTTGATTATTTAAAATTACAGCGTCTAAAAGAATCAAACCTTGATCTAAAGTACGTAAGAAAGAATTTTCTTCTTCACGGATAACATTCGAACAAAGTGCTTTTTGCGTTCTAATTTCTGGGAAAGAATCACCCATTTGCTCGCTCAAAGTCTCAACCAATTTATAAATAAAAGGTTCTTTAGTATTTAAGAAAGTAAATCCGTAACGAATTGCACGACGTAAAATTCTACGAATTACGTATCCAGCTCCGGTATTAGATGGCAATTGTCCATCAGCAATAGCAAAAGCTACAGCACGAACGTGATCTGCCACAACACGAATTGCGATATTTACTTTATCTTCTGCCTCATTTGAAGCTTTAACAGTATAATTTGCTCCTGTAATAGTTTCAATTTCTCTAATTAAAGGCATGAAAACATCAGTATCATAATTTGATGTTTTTCCTTGCAATGCCATACACAAACGCTCAAATCCCATTCCGGTATCAACGTGTTGCGCAGGAAGTTTTTCTAGAGAACCGTCAGCTTTACGGTTGAATTCCATGAATACATTATTCCAGATTTCAACAACTTGCGGATGATCGTTGTTTACTAAACTTTTTCCTGAAACTGCAGCTTTTTCTTCTGGAGTACGCAAATCAACGTGAATTTCAGAACAAGGTCCGCATGGTCCCTGATCTCCCATTTCCCAGAAATTATCTTTTTTATTTCCAAGAATAATTCGGTCTTCGTCGATTAATGTTTTCCAGATATCCCAAGCTTCCTGATCAAAAGGAACATTATCTTCTTTACTTCCTTCAAAAACAGAAACATAAAGATTTTCTTTTGGAATTTTATACACTTCTGTCAATAGTTCCCAAGCCCAATTGATTGCTTCTTTTTTAAAGTAATCTCCAAAAGACCAGTTCCCTAACATCTCAAACATAGTGTGGTGATAGGTATCGATACCAACCTCTTCAAGATCATTATGTTTTCCTGAAACACGAAGACATTTTTGCGTATCGGCGATTCTTGGACTTTTTGGCGTTCCGTTACCTAAGAAAAATTCTTTAAACTGGGCCATTCCCGAGTTATTGAACATTAAGGTTGGATCGTCTTTAAGTACAATAGGAGCCGAAGGAACAATTGTATGTCCTTTACTCTCAAAAAAATCTAAAAATTGTTTACGTACGTCTTGTGATTTCATATTTAAATTAGAAAATGTGTCAATTTGAAAATGTGATAATTTATGACAACAAGATAATTTAATCAATCTGAAAATGTGATTATTAGAAAAATTCAATTAAAAACTTAAAATTTAAACCAATAAATTTCGTTTTAAAGTATTATCTAATTCTCAAATTGACACATTACCTAATTGTTTTAATTCTTGAAAAAAAGCCTCGAACAACTGAAACATTTACTAATTTTGTTCGACTAACTACTTTTACAAGCTGCAAAAATAGGGTATTTTAAAATATGGCGAAAGTAAAATATTATTACGACTCAGAAAATCTGGCTTATACAAAAATAAAAACCAGAAAAAGGATTAAATTCGGCTATGTTATGCTGTTTTTATTGGCTTCGGCGTTGTTTGGTTTTTTAGTTTTTGTACTTCTGCTAAACACTCCCTATTTTGAAACTCCAAAAGATCGTTTACAAGCACGTGAAATCGAAAATCTAAAACTCCATTATTCTATTTTGAATAAAAAAATGGATGAAATTGACGCTGTTGCTGAAGCACTAGAAGAGCGAGACAATAATATTTACAGGGTTTATTTTAATAAAGCTGAAATTCCAGATTCTATTAGAAAAGCGGGGTTTAGAGATCCTGAAAGATATAAAAGATTAGAAGGATACAATAATTCGCAATTGGTTCTAAACACCACAAAACGAATCGATAAACTTTCAAAGGAGCTGGCTATTCAATCTAAATCATTAGATGAAATATTAAAATTGGCAAGTACAAAAGGAAACTTATTATTAGCCATTCCGGCAATTCAGCCCGTTCAAAATGAAAGTCTAAAAAGAGTTGCATCTGGTTTTGGATATCGAATTGATCCTTTTACGAAAGTGAGAAAAATGCACAACGGAATGGATTTCACCGCCAGCACGGGCTCTCCTGTTTTTGCCACTGGAGATGGTGTTGTCGAAAGAGCTGACGCCGCTGCATCTGGATTTGGAAATCATGTTGTAATCAGGCATGGTTTTGGTTATGAAAGTTTATACGCTCATTTAAGCAAGTACAATTGTCGACCGGGACAAAAAGTAAAAAGAGGAGATATAATTGGTTATGTAGGAAGCACCGGAAGATCTGAAGGACCGCATTGTCATTATGAGGTTCATAAAGATGGTAAAGTCGTAAATCCGCTGAATTTTTATTATGGAAACATTTCTGCAGTCGAATATGTTGCGATTTCTCAAATGGCAAACCAAGAAAATCAGTCATTAGATTAATAGTATAAAAAGTACTATTTTTGAAATAAATTAGAAAGAAAAAAACATGCATATTGAGCTTTCAAAAGATAAAAGATATTTCAGTATTGGCGAAGTTGCCAAAGCTTTTAATGTCAATGCTTCATTAATTCGGTTTTGGGACAGCGAATTTGATATTCTGAAACCAAAAAAGAATGCCAAAGGCAACAGAATGTTTACGCCTGATGATATTACCAATTTACAATTGATTTATCATCTTGTTAAAGAAAGAGGTTTTACACTAGAAGGCGCAAAAACACACTTAAAAGAGGGCCAAAAGAAAACATTAGATAAATTCGAAATAATACGTAAATTAGAGACGATAAAAACACAATTAAACGAAATAAAAAACGAATTGTAATTAAAAATAGAAATAAACTTAAATCAAAACTAATATGAAAAAATGGTTAATCCCCGTAGGAATTATTGTTGTACTAATTGCTATTGTTGCATTTTGGTCAATTGGAATTAAAAATACTGCTTTGCAGCACAGTCAAGCGGTTAACAAAGATTGGGGAAATGTACAAACTGCTTACCAAAGAAGAAATGACCTTATTGGAAACTTAGTAAACACGGTAAAAGGTGCTGCTGATTTTGAAAAATCAACTTTAACAGCGGTTATTGAAGCTCGTGCAAAAGCTACTTCTGTAACTATTGACCCAAGTAATGTAACTCCAGAACAATTAGCACAATTCAACCAAGCACAAAGCGGCGTAACTTCATCATTATCAAGATTATTGGTTTCTGTTGAACAGTACCCAACTTTAAAAGCTAATGAAAACTTCTTGAAATTACAAGATGAATTAGCTAGTACTGAAAACCAAATTTTAACAGCTAGAACTCGTTTTAACGAAAGCGTACAAGTTTATAATGGTTACATTTTATCGATCCCTAACAAATGGTTCTTGAGTGAATACAAAGAAAAACCATACTTTGAAGCTGTTGCAGGTGCAGACAAACCAGTTGAAGTAAAATTCTAAGAAGTTTTAGACTATAAGCTAAAATCTACAATCAAAACTCAAAAATAATTTCAATGTCAAAAGTAGAAGATTTTTTAAGCAAAGAAGAAGAGCAAGAAATTGTTGAAGCTATTCGTATGGCCGAAAAAAACACTTCTGGCGAAATTAGAGTTCATATAGAAAAAACATCTTCTAAAGCTCATTATGACCGAGCTTTAGAAGTTTTTCATGAATTAAAAATGCATGAAACCAGATTAAAAAATGGTGTATTGCTTTATTTTGCTGTTGATGATAAAAATTTTGTCATTTGCGGCGATAAAGGAATTAATGATTTAGTTGCAGACGATTTCTGGCATTGTACCAAAGACATTATGACCAATCATTTTAAATCCGGAAACTTTAAACAAGGTATTGTTGATGGTATTTTGAATGCAGGCGAACAGCTAAAAAAATATTTTCCTTCATTGGCAGACGATACAAACGAATTATCTAACGAAATCTCAAAAGGATAAATAATGAAAAATTCCAAAAATAAAATCTTAAATTCCAATAGAATTTTTCAATTTGCCTTTTTACTTATAGTGCTTTTTACTTCAAATAGTATTTTTGCACAATTTGAGATTCCAAAAAAACCTGATTTTCAAACCTCTGTTTATGATTATGCAAATGTTTTAAGTGCTTCTGAAAAAACGCAGTTAGAAGAAAAGCTAATTCGATACTCTGACTCTACTTCAACTCAAATTGTAGTCATTACAATTGAAAGTTTAAAAGGAGAAGATATTGGAATTCTTACTCCCAAATGGGCACAGGAATGGGGAATTGGACAGGCTAAAGAAGATAATGGTGTATTGATTTTATTGGCTAAAGCCGAAAGAAAAATATGGATTTCACCTGGTTATGGACTGGAAGATCGTTTGACTGCAGGTATTGGCGGAACCATTACTCGTAACATTATTATTCCAGAATTTAAAGCTGGAAGTTATTACCGTGGACTTGATAAAGGTGCCGATGCCCTTTTTGACGTTTTTACTGGCAAATATAAAGGCGAACGCAAACAATCTAAAGGAAAAGATTTCCCAATACTCCCGTTCATTGTAATTGTTGTAATTGTTTTAATTTTACTCTCTCGAAATAAAAGAGGCGGAGGAGGAAATTCTGGCAACAATGGCGGCGGCGGTCCCAGCCTGCTCGATGTAATTATTCTAAGTAATCTTGGAAGAAGCGGCGGCGGATTTGGAGGTTTTGGCGGCGGATCATCTGGAGGTGGTTTTGGCGGAGGCGGTGGCTTCGGCGGTGGATTTGGCGGAGGCGGATTCTCTGGCGGTGGTTCTGGAGGAAGCTGGTAAACTAATGTTTGTTTGCTAAGCCAATTCAGCTAAAGCTTAATATCAAATTTTCTTTGTTTTAGGTTTCAAGTTTAAAAAATCTTACTTTTACAAATTACAATTCAATATAGATGTTATCACATAAAGCAAAATACGCCCTTAAGGCCTTACTTTATTTAGCAGAACAAGACGAAAATCACATTTCTAGAACTATAGAAATTGCTGATGGCGCTAACATTCCTAAAAAGTTTTTAGAACAAATTTTATTAGATCTAAAACGAGGACGTTTTGTGAGCAGCAAGCAGGGAAAATTTGGTGGATATTATCTGATAAAATCAAAAAACGACATCACTTTGGCAGAAATTCACCGATTATTTGACGGTGCAATTGCACTTTTGCCGTGCGCTTCCTTAAATTTTTATGAGCCTTGCTCTGATTGTAAAACCGAGTCTGAATGCAGTCTGCGTCACGGTTTAATGCTTATTAGAGACAAAACTTTGAAGGCAATGGAAGGCATCACAATCGCTTCATTAGTAAACAAATAAAAAAATATTTTCTAATTCCTAGTAAATCCATAGAATTAATTATATATATTTGCCAAAAATAATTAACAAACCATTTACAAAATTTTAACTCATGAAAGCACATTTTAGTTCATCAGGTGTAACAAAACTTTGGCAAAACAATTCTACAAGACTTTTCGCAGTTGTGAAAAGCAATTCCTCTATAATGTGTATGTGTTGATTTAAAAAAATTTTATTTTAAACTCTACTAATCACATATACTTAATATAAGAATGAAAACATTTACACAAAATATCTTTACAATAGTATTCTTTTTAACCTTCTCTTTCTCATTTGCACAAAACATTGAAGGTGTTGTTACAACAAGTGAAAACATTCCTTTAGAAGCCGTAAACGTGGTAGTTAAAGGAACTACTAACAGCGCTGTTACTGATAACAGCGGAAAATTCACAATTGATTCAAAAGGAAGATTACCTTTGACACTTTTAATTCAGTATGTTGGATATACAACAGCTGAAATCGAAGTAACTGCAATACCAGTAAATCCAATTCAAGTGCTGCTAAAAGAAGAAAATGAACTTATTGAAGTTGTGGTATCTTCAAGGCGTCGTATCGAAAAAGTTCAGGATGTGCCAATTGCGATCTCAGTAATTACTGGAAAACAAGCAGAGCAAACAGGAGCTTTTAATGTTAATAGAATTAAAGAATTAGTTCCATCTGTACAACTTTATTCTTCAAATCCAAGAAATACAGGTATCAATATTAGAAGTTTAGGTTCTCCTTTCGGATTAACAAATGATGGTATTGATCCAGGTGTTGGTTTCTACGTTGATGGTGTTTACTATGCACGTCCGGCAGCTACAACTCTAGATTTTATCGACATCGAACAAATTGAGGTATTGCGCGGTCCGCAAGGATCATTGTTTGGAAAAAACACAACTTCGGGAGCCTTTAATATAACAACTCGCAAGCCAAGTTTTACAACTGGTGCAGATTTTGAAGTAAGCTACGGAAATTTTGCTTTCTTGCAAGCTAAAGCTTCGGTAACTGGCGCTTTAGGTAAAAAGGTTGCTGGTAGATTGTCTTTCTCTGGAACTCAACGTGATGGTTTAGTTGATAATATTGTAACTGGAAGACCTACAAATACATTAAACAATCAAGGAATTAGAGGGCAATTACTTTTTACTCCTTCTGTAAATACAAACATTATTCTGGCTGCTGATATTACAACACAACGTCCAGATGGATACGCTCAGGTTATTGCAGGTGTTGCGCCAACACAAAGAGCAGCTTATCGCCAGTTTGATGCTATTATCAAGGATTTAAATTATAAACTTCCAAGTCAAAATGCGTTTGACCGTAAAATTGATCAAGATACACCATGGCGTTCTGGACAAGATATGGGAGGTGTTTCGTTGAATATTGATACCAAAATTGGAGGAGGAACTTTAACGTCTACAACAGCTTGGCGTTTCTGGAACTGGGATCCATCAAACGATAGAGATTTTACAGGATTACAAGTATTGGCTAAATCGCAAAACCCAACAAGACAAACGCAGTTAACACAAGAAGTACGTTATGCAGGACAACTTACATCAAAATTAAGCGGTGTTGCTGGAGTATTCTTCATTGACCAAACATCGCAAACAAATGGCACTGAAGAATCTGGAAATGCACAATGGAGATTTGCTCAAAGTTCAACAAGTCCATTATGGAAAACCCCAGGCCTTTTTGAAGGTTACGGTATCAAAACTGACGCTCGCATTAGAGCATCAAGTGCTGCAGTATTTGGACAATTGGACTGGGCATTAACGGAACGTTTGCATGTTTTACCAGGTTTGAGATATAATTTCGACAAAAAAGATGCTCATTATGCTCGTACAACATATGGCGGATTACAAACAACTGATCCTGCATTGCTGGCTTTGAAAAAACAAGTTTACTCTGATCAAGCTTTTGATTCTAGTACTGACAACACCGATTTTTCAGGAAACATTACTGTTACTTATAAATTCAGTGATAAAATTAATGCTTACGGAACTTATGCCAAAAGTTACAAACCTGTTGGTGTAAATGTTGCCGGTCTGCCAACAGATTCGAAAGGACAACCATTGTTAGATCTTGCAGTTATTAAACCTGAAAAGGTGAATCACTATGAGATTGGAATTAAAACTTCTCCGTTTAAAAATTCTATCTTCAATTTAGCCTTCTTTGATACTGATATTAAAGATTTTCAAACAAACGTTCAAGCTGCAGAATTGGGTGTAAATAGAGGTTACCTTGCTAATGCCGATAAAGTACGCGTAAAAGGTGCTGAACTTGATGCTAGTTTTGTTGTAAATACGCACTTAACTATAAATGCGGCTGCAACTTATACTGATGGTAAGTATGTTAAATTTACAAATGCACCGCTTCCATTAGAAGAAACTGGGGCTCCAGTATCGTTCAAAGATGTTTCTGGAACCGATTTACCGGGGGCTTCAAGATGGGCAGGATCTTTAGGAGGTGAACTTTCTGATAATGCGAGATTTTTTGGAAATGCAGGAAAAGTTTTTGTAGCTGTCGATTCATACGCTCGTTCTGAGTTTTCTTCAAGCCCTTCGGCATCAAAATATTTAGTTGTACCAGGTTATGCAATTTTTAATGCTCGTTTAGGGTTTCGTGCATCACAAGGATTATCAGTTCACTTTTGGGGACGCAACCTTTTAAACAAAGATTATTATGAGCAATTACTGCCTGCAGGAGGAAATGCCGGACAATATGCGGGTGTACTTGGTGATCAAAGAACTTACGGAGTTACATTGAAATACAACTTATAAGTTTAAATATTTAAATTAAAGTTAGAAACTAAATTGACGAGATACGTTTAAAACGTATCTCGTTTTTTTTATCAAAAGAATAAAAAAGACATAATCTGCTGTTTTAAAAACTTTTAGTGGCGTTTAATTTCATTTAAAAAAAGGATCTTTAATAATGTTTTTATGCAAATGAGCTTTTTCTAATCTCAGTAATAGCAATATTAAATGAGAATTAATCAAATACTAAAATGCAGTACTACTACAATTTTACAGTTTCAGAAAATCAGATTTCATATGATCCTTATTGGTACGATAACTCGAGCATGCTTTTACACTCATTTTTAGGGCTTATTATTTTAATTCTAGCAATTATTACATCTTACTTAGATACTCTTAAAAGCGGATTAGTTTTTTCAATTCTTATTATTGCGGCTATGTTTATTCTTAGTACAGCGATATTTATCCGTGGTATTTACATATGGAAAATTAAAAATAAAACGACATTTCTTTTTGACAAAACCAATAATGCTTTTTATAAAATTACACCGCTTTCAAAAAAGAAAGTTATTGCATTAAGCGATATTTTAAGCATTGTTACAAAATCAGATTCACGAAATTTCAATTACATTCTTAAAGTTCAAAACAAAGCTTCAGCTAAAAATATTTATTTAACAAATAATATAAAAAACGAAAACCAAAACAATCCCGAAATTCGTTTTTTAGAAATGGAAATTATCCCTCAATTGGAGTCCTTTTTAAACTTAAAAAAAGAAGGTTTTATCGTTTTCGATTCTGAATTAATTAATATTTAATTTTCAAAACAATCACAAAATCAAACCAAAAGCGTAATAAAAAACGACTCCTATTTCAATTCATTTATTCTCATTTGTATATATTCGCAGCCTGAATTTATTGGTTGAATGAAGTTTTTCAAATTAGTACTTATTTTAAGCTTAATAAGTCCCTCTTTATCGGCGCAAAATCAAAAGAAAACTGATCAACAGACACTGACTTGGATTAGGTATTACAATATCTTGCCTTTGAGCGAGAAATGGGCGCTGCATTCTGAATTTGATAATCGAAGCTTTCTTAATCCTATTCATCAAAACTTATTTGCAATACGAGTTCAAGGACGATATCGTGCTGCTAAAACTATCGATTTAGGCGGAGGTTTTGCTTATTTTAATGTAAATACTCAAGACCCAAATGTTGATCCTGATTTTTCGATTCCAGAATATCGAGCACAGCAGGATATTACTTTTATAAACGATATCGCCAAAATCACTTTTCATAATCGTTTTCAGCTTGAAGAACGCTTTTTTCAGAAAGCGACCAAAACAGAGTTACTTGATAACTACTGGTTTGCTTACCGATTCCGTTATAGACTGCAGTCAACATTTACGTTATGGGAAAAAGAAAAACGAAGTTTAAAAGCAACAATATCTGATGAAATCATGTTTAATTTCGGAAAAGACAATAAACGAAATACATTCGATCAAAACAGGATTTATGCAGCGCTTCGCTATCATATTAACCCAAACATTGGTTTAGAATTAGGTTACTTAAAAAGCTTTCAAAGACGCGCCAGCGGAGTCGATTTTTATGACCGAGATATTATCCGATTTACGATTTATCATAGGATTAATCGGGAATTTTAGATTTTCTAATAAAAAAAACAGCAAATCAGAAATTTGATTTACCGCTTTTTTATTCTTTGTTCCTTTGCCCCTTTGTACCCTAGCAGTTTAGAATCTCAAGAAATCAAAATCCTCTTTGTTTTCTTCCTTTTTTACTTTCGGCAAAGTTTCCAATTTTATAAGCTAGAGAAAACATTACATACCTTTTTAAAACTGTATTTTCTTCATCTCGAATCGAAGTTGGCGAAATAGTTCTTGTTGCACTTTGGTTCTGATTTAAAACATCATATACTTTTACTTTTGCATATAATTTTTTATCTAAAAACCCGTAAGATAAACTCGTATTCCAAAGGAAAAAATCTTTTTTGAAATCGTCTGAAATATTTGAATTATACGTATATCCAAAATCATTTCCAAAGATTAAATTAGCAGGCCAATACGATGTTGTCTGCATATTAATTCTGTGAATTACATTTGAAGTGGCGTCTCTCGAATAATTTTCATAACGTGTTTCATTATAAGATAAACTATAAGATGGCGCAATCGAAAACACTTCTCCATAATCATAAGAAGCGTATACACTTGGAGTAACTACAACCGATTTTGCATAGTACAAAACCGCATTTGTAAATCCTTTATCAAAATTATAATTACCGCTTAAACGCAAACCATATCTGATTGTATGGGCATCTTTTTTAATCTGCTGATTCCAGTTTCCTCCAATCGAAGCTGAATAAGTTCCTGAAATGTTTACATAAGTTGTGTTTCTTTTTCCACTATCATCATAAATCGAGGTAGAAACTACATCATTATTATAATAATCTCCTTTAAGAAATAAACTATAACCTGAACGCGTTCTAAAATCAAAATTCTTAAAATCGATACCTGCGGTATTTTTTTCAATCGGATTTAGATTTGGATTTCCTACAACGCTATTCAGCGGATTATTTAAATCTGCAACTGGCATTAATTGTGTTGCAGACGGAAGCGTATTAGAATAATCGTATTTAAAAGTTAAGTTTTTAGAACGATTAAATTTATATCGAAGCTGTGCTGTTCCATACGGCAGCATATATCTTTTATTCAGATCTGTGGTTTGATTTAAGTAAAAAGAATGATTATCAAACTCCACAATTGATGTTCTGGAATTTACATTAAGCGTAAATTTACTTTTCTGCCAAGTGATACCAACTTTTGGAGTAATCGAATTTTGCTTTGATGTAGTATAATTGGTCAGCGATAAGTTTAAATCTGAATATTCTTGTGATGCATCGTCAAAATTAAATGTTTTTTGATCGTTCATAGAACTCTGCCAGTCAAAATTGGTTCCAAATCTTAATCTAAGTGAATCTGTAACTGGTTCTGTATATTCTACGTCAAGCGAATACGTATCACTTTTTGATTCATTTTTTGCATTCTGATTTCTTTCATCATTTGGCTTATTATCCTGATAAAAAATAGTCTCAGAAATATTGATTCCGTTCGAATCATTTTTAGTGTTATTGTTATTAAAAACCACACTTAAATTTCGAGATTGTTTTTCAAAAGTTTTGTTGAAGTTAATACTATTGGCAAAACTCGTATTAGAACTTTCTGTATGTGACGCAGCTGTACTTTCGTTTAAAGCATCTCCGTTTTCATTCTCAGAGAAAGTCGAAGATTCAGCATTATTGTTTGATTGAGACAAATTCAATTTTGGAGCAAAAACAATCTGCATAGAAGGATTGATTTTGTATTCTAATTCAAAATTGGCTTTATTTCCTGTGTTTTCATTTCTGGTTTTAGAATCTGCTTCGGTCAAAATATTTCCTGTTGGCAAGAAACTAAGCTGGTTCGATTTACTTTCGTTTTTGGTCACAGCATTTGTAAAATTATAACTGCTCATAAACTCCAAATCTTTTGTCCAGTCGTCAGAATAATTAATCCCAGCCAAAGTAGACTGCGTAATTCCCTTTCCTCCGCTGCCAGCGCCTTGACTGCCGCCTCTTGCATTTCGCCCGCCTCCCATATTATCAAACACCTCATCCATAGAAAATCCAGTTGAGTTGATATTGTTGGACGAAGCCAGTACACTTATTTTTTGTTTATTCTTAAAAAAGTTCATCATTAAACTGCTCTCGTAACGTTCGTCTGAACCGTATCCGCCAAGAACTTTTCCAAAATAACCTTTATTTTTTTTCTCGTCGATTGTAATATTTATACTCGAATAATCTGAAGTCGATTCTTGTTTAGCCAGTTCTTCTTTTTTGGTTTTAAAATCAGAAACTTGAACTTTTTTAATAATATCAGCCGGGAGATTTTTAATGGCAATAGCGCCATCTTTATCAAAAAATGCTTTTCCGTTGACTAAAACCTGATTGACTTCTCGCCCATTTACCGTAATTTTTCCTGTATTATCAACATCAAATCCTGGCAGTTGTTTCAATAAAGTTTCCACGTTTGCATCTGGACGCACTTTATAAGATCCTGCATTAAATTCTAATGTATCTTTTTTTATAGTAATTGGCGGTGCTTCACTTTTAACTATTACTTCATTTAAAACATTTGCATTTTCAAGCATATACAGCTTTCCGAAGTCTTTACTTTCTGAAAGTCCTTTTTGTTCTTCGTAATAGGTTTGATATCCCGTATAATTTACCTTTAAGAAAACTGGTTTATCATACTTTTTAGTATTGATAATAAAATTTCCGTTTTTATCGGTCGTAGCATATTCTATAATTGTAGAATCTTTTACAGCTGTAAAATAAACCGTAGCGAGCTCAAGAGGAAGCTGTGAATTAATATCTACCACAGTTCCTTTAACAACAATATTATTTTGTGCATTTGCCGAATAAACAAAAGCTAAAAACAATAGAAATGAATAAATTTTGGTCATAAAATTGGGTTAGTTAGATCAGTAAGACTTAAATAATTGCAAAAGGTTTAATTGTTTATTTTACATTTATTTAAATGTAATTCCGATAAAAAATTGATACTGTTATAGTATAGACACAAAACATAAAAAAATCCCCTATTCAAGGGGACTTATTTTTTTTATTTTTCTCTAATATAAATATCAATCGGAACTCCTGCAAAGTCCCAGTTGTCACGAATTTTATTCTCTAAGTATCTTTTATAAGGTTCTTTTACATATTGCGGCATGTTGGCAAAAAACACAAACTGAGGAGTTTGAGTTGGCAATTGCATACAATATTTAATTTTTACATATTTACCTTTTGTAGCCGGCGGCGGGTATGCTTCAATTACTTTCAACATATATTCGTTGAATTTTGAAGTTGAAATTCTTTGTTTTCTATTTTCAAAAACTTGAACTGTAGCTTCTAACGCTTTTAGTAAACGCTGTTTTGTTAAAGCCGAAACAAACAAAATTGGCACATCAGTAAAAGGCATTAATTCTTTTTTAATTCTTTCTTCGTAATCACGGCTTGACATGGTGTCTTTTTCAACCAAATCCCATTTGTTTACTAAGATTACAACACCCTTACGGTTTTTCTCGGCAAGCCAAAAAATACTTTGATCCTGACCTTCAAAACCACGAGTTGCATCAATTACTAAGATACAAACATCGGCATGTTCAATTGCTCTTACAGAACGCATTACAGAGTAAAACTCTAAATCTTCTTTAACTTTTGCTTTACGACGGATTCCCGCAGTATCCACTAAATTAAATTCAAAACCAAAACGGTCAAATTTTGTATCAATTGCATCACGTGTTGTACCAGCAATATCTGTTACGATATAACGATCCTGACCAATTAAGGCATTGATAAAACTTGATTTTCCAGCATTTGGGCGTCCTACAACTGCAAAACGAGGTAATTCTTCAGTAACCTCAACTGGTTCTTTTTCTGGAAATGCATCAATTAAAGCATCTAATAAATCTCCTGTTCCGCTTCCTGAGATACTTGCAAATGTAAAATAATCTCCTAAACCAAGATTATAAAACTCTATTGCATCTTTCTCACGCATTGCGTTATCAACTTTATTTACAGCCAACAAAACTGGTTTTGTTACTTTGCGCAACAATTTTGCAACCGTTTCATCCATTGGTGTAATTCCTTCTTCTACATCAACAACAAAAATAATAACATCAGCCTCGTCGATAGCAAGCTCAACTTGTTTACGGATTTCACCTTCAAATACGTCATCAGATCCGCGAACATATCCGCCCGTATCAATTACAGAAAACTCTTTTCCGTTCCACTCGCTTTTACCATAGTTTCTATCACGGGTAACCCCAGATACTGAATCTACAATAGCTTCTCTTCTTTGTATCAGCCTATTAAAAAGGGTCGATTTCCCTACATTAGGTCTTCCTACTATCGCAACAATGTTATTCATTTTTTTTGAATTTTAGACTTTAGACTTTAGATTTCAGATTTTTAGCTTCCTAATAACCTAATCTCTAAAACCATAAATGCCTTATTTAAATTTTTTGCAAAGGTAGTTAAAAAAAGTTGCTGAGATGCTACGTTTCTAAGTACCTAAGATTTTATTGTTTTTTGTTTCAAGTTTCAAGTTTCAGGTTTCAGGTTTCAGGTTAAGTTTTAATGTTCAACTTGAAACCTGAAACTTGAAACATTTTAAACTCTATTGATTATAACCAAATCGTTTCAACATATTAGCGTTACTTCTCCAGTTTTTATTCACCTTTACATAAAGCTCAATGTGAATTTGTTTTCCGAAGAATTTCTCTAAATCAACACGAGCATCCATTCCTACTTTTTTAAGAGCAGCACCTTTATGCCCAATGATAATTCCTTTTTGAGTATCACGTTCCACCATAATTACAGAACGAATTCTGATAATCTTTTCATCTTCAAAAAATTCTTCTGTTACAATTTCTACTGCATATGGAATTTCTTTACTGTAATTCAATAAGATTTTTTCACGAATAGTTTCGTTTACAAAAAAACGTTCAGGCTTATCTGTTAATTGATCTTTAGGGTAATAAGCTGGTGATTCTGGCAATAATTCGATAATTCTGCCAAAAACTTCCGGCACATTAAAGTTTTGTAAAGCCGAGATTGGAAAAATTTCTGCATTTGGCACTTTTTCTTTCCAAAAAGCAACCTGCTCTTCTAATTGTTCCTGATTTGAATTGTCGATTTTATTCAACAATAACAAAACTGGAATTTTAGCATAAATAATTTTATTAAAGAAAGCTTCGTCTTTTAAGTCCTGCTCTCCTATTTCGACCATATAGATTAAAATATCAGCATCTTCAAAAGCCGATTTTACGAAGTTCATCATCGACTCCTGCATTTCATACGCCGGTTTTATAATTCCGGGAGTATCAGAAAGTACCAATTGAAAATCTTCTCCATTTACAATTCCTAGAATTCTATGACGTGTTGTTTGTGCTTTTGATGTAATGATAGATAATCTTTCACCAACAAAGGCATTCATTAGTGTTGATTTTCCAACGTTTGGATTCCCGATGATGTTTACAAAACCTGCTTTATGTGACATTTGCATAATATTTTAAGGTGCAAAGGTAGTCATATCAACTCAATACAGAAAATAAAACATTTTTTTAAGTTTTCGTTGGATTTCTAAAAAATCGGCGTATCTTTGCACCCGAAACATCGCGGGATAGAGCAGTAGGCAGCTCGTCGGGCTCATAACCCGAAGGTCACAGGTTCGAGTCCTGTTCCCGCTACAGAGAATGACCCATCAATTTTTTGATGGGTTTTTTGTTTTTTATTGCCTCTGTCAATCCCTGTAAATGTTTGGACTAGCCCAAAAATCGAGTTCACTCTTCCAGTTAGATATTCCCTGTTTTCAGCCCTAATTGACAATCCTTCTGGAAATACTAAATTCTGGATTCTTATTTTACTGTCAATATCTCCTTCTCTCCAATATTTATTGATGTTTGTGACCTTTTCCACCACCTTATCAATGTGTCTGATATGGTTAGATATTTTTTTATTGTTTGCCGTAATCTGTAGATCAACTTCCTTTAATTCCATATCAAACTGAAGTGAGTATCTATTGTATTTTTCATCCCCGAAATTAGGATTCTCAAAATAGCGTTTATCCAGATTTTCAATCTTTATCTCTAAATCTCTTTTCCTAACAAGCAGAATTTTCATTTCTTCCCTGCCTTCATTTTCAATAATATCAAAAAGCTTATTCAGTTGAAATTTGAAAGGTTCAACAAACTGAACGCTTAATGTATATCGTGATAACAGTTTCTCAAAAGAATCATTCAATCCTTCCGTTTTTGAAAATGGAGTGGTTAATGCATTAAAACTGGCGTTTCTGCATTTCTGGCATTTGTAGTAATGGGTATTCTTTTTTCTTACCACATAACTGGTCAGAAGGCTTCCGCATTCGCATCTTAAAAATCCTGTCAGAGGTCTGAACTCATTGATCTTGCTTTTTGAGTATTCTTTTGTCGGCACTTTACTTTCAGAAAGCATTCTGTCGACCTTTAGAAAATCTTCCTCACTTACCAAGCCTGTCCAGTTTCCTTTTACTGGTTCTTCAAGCAGTGCATTTACCGATATTCCGCAGTAAAAAGGATTTCGCCACATAGAGCCCAGCGACTGTTTTGTAATATGCAAATTCAGCTTTGCAAGTTTTTCCCTTATCACAAAATCCCTTTCTCCTGCAAGCTTCCATTTCCAAGCCTTTTTTAAAATCTCTCCTTCCAGATTTATTGTAATAGACTGTTTGTCCTGCATTAAAGCATAATCCCCTACTTTCCTGCCTCTCATTGTATAACCTCTAGGTGCTTTACCCAACCAGTTTCCTGCTCTGAGGAGTGCTTTCATGCCAGGAATTGTTTTTTCAAGCCTGTCCATATTTTCCCTTCTGGCATCTAACAACTTACTGTAAATATCAAGTTTACTGTACTCATCATTAGTGCAGAGACCTGAAGAAGTTTCTATTAAATGCACGCCGAGTTTGTCCACCAGTTCATGGACAATAGTAATGGCGTTGCCTCCTGTTCTGGAAAACCTGCTGATAAATTTTATGGCGATTGCAAAAGGTTTCTGCTTTGCACTTTTAACCTCATCTAATAATCTTGTAAACTCTTTTCTGGTAAAATCACCTGAAGCACTTTCATACGTCCCCCCAAGCATATTTTTGAGTGTATATCCATTTTTGGAAGCAAACTGTATTATTTCGATCCGCTGTTCTTCAAGACTGTTGTTTACTAATTGTAATTTAGAGCTTACTCTCGTGTAGCCCCAGATTTCTTTTACCTCAGCCCTTTGGGCTAATTTCTCTTTTTGAAATTTTTTAAAACTTTCAATCCCCATAATCTCACATTTTAAAATTATATACTATCATCGCTAATTGAAATAGGCTTTCAATTATTTCATTTCCATCTGATTCTGAAATTTCTTCAAAACCTCTGCATCTTCTTAATTCTTCAATTGTTAATTTTCCTTCATTCGTCTCGGGCTTTTTTTCTGCATCACAAACAATCCTTTCCCTTCCACTAAACCTAACCCCTTGTTTTTCAATTTGTAAATTTACAAAAGTTTTCCCTCGGGTGATTTTTCTCTTTTCATCCGTTGATCCGTTTTTCATTATAAAATTCCTCTTCATTAAAAAAAGACCATCACTGGTCTTTTTTGTTCCACAATCATTATTCGCTATAAATTTAAAACAGTTTTTTTAATTTATCCCCATCAAAATATGGTGGGGATACTTGTAAAGATAATAGTTAATTTTCTGGCTTTGATAAGCAAAATATACCTGTGAAAGCCCTAGAACGTTCTCTTAAATTTAAACAAAGATAAAGCTCTCATGTATGAATGTCATGGTCATAATATGTCCATGATACGTTTTTTTCATTTAGAATCGGCTAAACTTTCATCCTTCTTAGTGTCATATAAATCACTTATTTCATTTATAAGTTCAAATTCGTCTGTTGGGAACAGCTGAAGTGCAATCCCAAGTATAAGCCCCACGTCAATATGCTGGTTTGCAATCGTAGGCGGAACTTCCACGCTGTCATAATGCACTGCTGTAATGCATAATTTCATCAGGTTTTTTATAATTGAAGCCAGTTCATAATAATCATATACCCTGATCTCTGCTATATACATTCCTCTTTTATCCTCGGCGGGTTTGAGAGTATTAAGAAATCTTCCGTTTAAAATTCCAATTTTTTCAAGTTTTATAATTTCATCTGCATTCATAATCCTTATCCTTAAATTATCTTACTAAATCAATTTTATTATTTTTCACAAGTCCCCCTTCGACAACAGTAACACGAAGTTCATTCATAAGTTTCTCTGCAATTTCACTCATTTGATCAATCTCTTCAAGACTCAGTCGTGATGACCAGTTAAACACAGCTCTATTTTTATCCAAGAAAGGGAAAAAACCAGTCCAGAACTGTTCCATTAAATAATTATGCTTTATCATATCAGGATCCGCATAAGTGCAAAGCTCCCACAAGATCTGGCTTGGCAGATAATTCGGCATATAATACATTTTTGCAAAAATGAAGGTTCTGCAGAATGACATGAAAAATAATGAAAAGATGGTGGTCAGCCCGCAGTAATTAGCGTCAGCATTATTGGCGATCATAGAAAACTGGCGGAAACTCTGTTCTGTCCATTTGTAAAAAAAGTCTATGTCGCCATGATAAGGTCTGTGGGGAGATTCCCAGTGGAAATCTGGGTGATGTACGTTTGATGAGTAGATTAGAAAATCTTCCTTTATTATCTTTTCAAAGAAGTTCTGGTATTCGTAGAGATTATTCTGTATCCAACAACGGCTGTGGCTGATCAGAACAAAAGAATAGTTATTATCTGTCCTGCTTTTTATGGTGTTAATAATTGATTTTAATTTTTCATTCCCCAGACCCTCACTTATTATCAGAAGATAATAAGTAGTTTTTGAATGATTGACAGCTTGATTATAGAGATAAATCTGTTCTGCATTAACTGAATCTAAAATAGTCCGAACAGCGGTTTCAAGCACTTGATCTTTAGGTTCTGCATCACATAAAACTTCCTGTGTTTGAGTATATCCTTTTTTTATCAGTTTTTTAAACTCATTAAACCTGTCCCCGATAAGACTGTAAAGGCTTTCTTCAGCATTTTCCACAGCCTGAAACATTTCATTTCTGTACATAGCTTCCTCCTCGCTGGAAGCTTCTTTTGCCTGCTCAAAAAGATCAATAAGATAATACCCGCCCTTAACAGTTTTAACAAAGTATTTTTGGATTACTGGAAGGTATTGGATAAGATTATTTATCCTTTCGTTCAGATCAGCTGAGTCTGATTTATTTCCTGTATATAATTCTTCCAGCCAATGAAGATCATATTCAATGAGTCTGCAGTAAGATGTAAAAACACTGTTAGACGAACCTTCAGAAATCAGATTTTTAATCTGCCATTTATGAAGCTCATGATCGTGGTGGAAATTATTTTCAAATTCATTAAATCTCTTTTTGAACTTCTGCCATTCCACTGTTTTAAAAGCAGAATTTTCAAAATTATTGTTCTGATAAATAACAGCAGAATCACGGCAGTAAAATGCTTTGAATGGATCTCCCAGAGAATAGTGATGTCGGATTTTTGAAGAAAAAATAAATAATACGTCAATCTGAAGGTGTTCTCTAACCTTTTTCACCCATTTGCTCTGCTGATATTTTTTCGCATCTATACTGTTCTCAATATTGATTATAAGTTTTGAAAATCCTGAAGATTGCTCTCTTGTAAAAAACATCTGAACAATATTACATTTACCCGCCAGCTCTTTTAATATGTTTTCCAGATACTCATTTTCGATTTGTGGAAAAGTAAGTTTTTCTATAGTTTTCATAGTGCTTGTTTTTAAAGTTGATATTGTGGCTATCTAATCGAAAGGGGATAAAATATCCTCCCGCTGTTTCTCTTTTTTAATCTTTTCAATGCCCCTTTCCATGATAAGCTGTCCTGCATCTAGCATTTTCACTAAGTGTATATAGGGAGTAATAATGTCATAATCCGATTCCTCCGAGTGGGGAGATAAAGAAAGGTGCACGATTTCACAGAGAAAGAATTCAAACTCTTCCAGTGATTTTTCTTCGAATGCCTTTTGAAATACTTTAAAAGGATTTTTATACTCTTCTTTACTTAAAGAAGCAAGGTGGACTATTGAAGTGTACTCGGCTGAACCCTTCGCCTGCCATTTTCTGCTTTTTCTTTTCAGACAGTTGCATACTTTTACAAACGAACTTAAAGCAGTATAAACAACAAAGATATGGCATGGGTTGTCCTGCTTATAAATCTCCCTTTTGTAGCTGTGCATCGCCACTTCATTCAAGGTATGTTTGTACTCGTCAAGATGGGAGAAATCAAAAAAAGCGTGGAGAGCATCATATGGATTTCCTGCCTCGTACGCCGACCAAAAATTTGTTCCAAAGGATATTTTATTCTTTTTCATAGCGGAAATATTTAGAATTCAAAAGCGAAGTTCCTGCCTTTCAAAAGGATAAACTATTCAGAAATCGGATATAATATCTGACAAAAGGGATATTTTACAGGATATTTTTCTATCTTTGGTTTTCAGACTTTTTAATCCAAATGGCTTTATCTTTGAGCCTTTAGAAAACTAACACTCATTATGGAACAGAAAATTCATCAGGGAAGAAACGTAAAACGTTTTAGAGAAATGCTTGGCATTAAACAAGAGGCATTGGCTTATGATCTGGGGGAAGACTGGAATCAGAAGAAGATTTCTATGTTGGAGCAGAAAGATGTTATTGATGATAGTCTGCTTAAACAGATTTCAAACTCATTAAAGATTCCTGTTGAAGCTTTTCAAAATTTTGATGAGGAGCAAGCTGTGAATGTCATTGCAAACACCTACTCATTCCAAGACTTTAAGGATAATGCAGTTGCATCTGGATTTAGTTATCAACCTTCATTTAATCCAGTTGATAAGATTGTTCAACTGTATGATGAGAAAATCGCTTTATATGAGCGAATGTTAAAAGAAAAAGATGAAATGATGAGAAGGCTCGAACAATTAATTAAATAAATAAGCTATTTATAAAAGATATATTAATTCAAAAAAAAGAGACTAAAAGTCTCTTTTTTTTGAATCATTTTTAAATTCAATTGCACAATCGGCTCATATAAAGTTAGTTTTTAAAATGTAAGTAATATGATCCTCATAACTCTTAAATTCAAATGAAATTATCGTTGTACTGCAAAATCATTCTCTCTAATCTATTTCGATTTTGTTAATTTCTCCCATTATTTTATTAGTTTCCGATAATGCAGTAATTACTTTTTGATAATGTGTAATTTCATCAAATTCAAGCTTTCTGTCCTTTCTGTCTTTTAGCCATTTTTGTGCTGGCTGATACCCCCCTATATAAAAGTTCCATGCAATTTCTGGAACATTCTCAAAATATTGTATTTCATTTATAAATATCTTTCCGTCCTTATAGTGAGGTTTACTTACAACACAATCGCCAGAAATATTAAACTCCGTTATAAAATCTTCAACTTTCGGACTTTCTAATAAATGAATTTGCCTAATTTGCGAACCCAACGCCACCAATTCCCAGAAAAATTTGATATTTTTTGGATATGGAATTTTAGGAAAATCTGTTTTTAAAAAATCTTTGTATTTAGCTCTGTATTTTGGCGAATGTAAAACTGCATATATATAATCTAAAATGTCAATTGGTGAAAAACTAATTGTATTTTGTTCTTTTTCATTTGTAAATTTTAGGCCTAAAATCATTGCAATTTCGTTTACAATGTCAGCATTTAAATTTGGAATTCGTTCTGTATTTAATTCTGTTGAAAGCTGACCGTTATTTTCTGGATAAAGATATAAGGGAAAAAGATTTACACCACCTCGGCGAAACATATTAGCATCAACAGGATTTTTAGAAACTGTTGTTAGACACCATTCAATATCTCCAATTGCTAATCCCTGTCTACCAATTCCTAACAGTATATTTTCTTTAGATAAAACATTTGTAATTAATTCTTTCCTTGGATAGTCCATCATTACATTGCTAAAATAACAAGGTCGCTCGTCAAATGGTCTGTAACCGCAATCAATAATTTTTTTATCCCAATTTAAATCACTTTGAATGTCTGTTCTAGCTTTAGTAAGTTTCCAATCTCTGTTATCCTTAATACCATATTTCAAGTAGATTTCTTCGTTTGAAATATTTTTATTTCTTAATACTTCAGCTCTTTTAAATATCTCATTTTTATCCAAACTTATACAAAAGTCATCCCTGTGCGTCTGAAAACCCATAACGTTTATTTTAAACAATTTTGTCGGATGTATTCCTTTATTATATTCAGTAAACCGTTTTTCATCAATATTTTTAAAAAGAAAATCATTTTTAAACGGAACAAAGTTTTTGAAATCAATAGATTTCAAAGAATTTTCAGAAAGGAAGTCGTATTTAAAATCTCTTTTTCCAAATAAATCATAATGAAAAACTCTACCCAATTCGTTTGCTTTTTTCTTTCCAGTTTTTATAAATATATTAATTGAGACACCTTGCTCAATATCAAAAACATTTACATCTACAGAACCATCAGGGGAAGTTTCTTTTTTCTTGTTATTTCCATGTAAATCTATTGTATAAATCTTGTCATAAGTTTTTAATAAATTCCAACGCATTCCTCTAAATGTTGGATTGTCTAAAAAACCGTGTGGATTGATGAAAGCCATGACTCCTTCACCATTTCGTTCAATAAAATGTTGCCCATAACGGAGGAATTTTACATAATCGTCATTTATAAATTTTGAGTTCTGTTCTTTTAATTTTTCTTTCCCACCTGGCTCTTTTTTGTAATCCTCCATTAATTGTGTAATCCATTTACCTTTATTTTTGCTTTCGCCGCTATAAGGTGGATTTCCAACAATACACATGACTGGCGTATCACGTTTTATGAAATTTGCTTCGTTAGCTTCGCTACTTAACCAATTAGCAAATAAAGTTCCTGTATCAGGATGACTTTCCTCTAAACTGTTGGTTAAATATATTTTGAAACGTTGATCTTTATTTGGTTTAAAACCAGTTTCTGTTAACAATAAATCCATTTGTAAATGTGCCATTGCATAACTCGCCATAAGCAACTCAAAACCATTTAAACGAGGCAATAGATGCGTTTCTACATAATTACTCCAAACACCTTGTTGTCCTTTAAACTTTGCGTGAATATGCTTTACTACTTCAGCAAGAAAAGTTCCCGTTCCGGTTGCTGGGTCAAGAATTTGAACTTTGTGTACTTCTTCTTCAGCTGTTCTAATATTATCTTTGTATCTTTTATCCGTTGCCTGAACATTTACTTTAATTCTTGTCTTACTATTGTCCGCTAAGCCTTGTTGCAAATCAAATTCTGTTTTCAGAATTTCGTCAACTGCACGAATTATAAAATTTACAACTGGTTTTGGAGTGTACCAAACACCACGAGCTTTTCGTAGTTTGGAGTCGTATTCACTCAAAAAAGTTTCATAAAAATGGATAATTGGATCTTCCATTTTTGTTGATTTTCCATAATTTTTCAAAATTTCTGCAACGTTACAAGCCAAGAAAATTTCCACTAAACTGTCTACGATCCACTTAATTCTGTCGTCAATATCTGGCCCAGCAATGTAACCAAATAATTTTCGCAAAAATGGATTTGATTTCGGAATTAATTCAGATGCTTCATGTCTTGAAAAAGTGGGCAACGTAGGGTCGTGTAATCGCGCAGCAAACATTCCGTATGCAATAGTTTGAGCGTATACGTCTGCAAAACCTTTTGGTGTAATATCGTGAATCAAAATATCTTTAAAAGCTTCCATTTGATCCTTCAAAGTACTGTCTTCGCTATTATTTTCGTCATTAGTTAGTGCTAATTCAATAACATCGGAAAGAAGACGGGCTTTACCAGCCATCATTTCGGCTAGCTTTTTCGAACTCTTAATAGTTTGTCCAATAAATGAACAGAAGTCTTTTAATACATTAATAAATGTTGCAAAATTCTGAGGTAAAGCAATTACTTTTCCATTCTGAATTTCTGCAATTTTAACATTCGTGATAAAAACTCCTTCAATATATAAATGAAAATCTAAATAATCAGTAAATATTATATTAGGTAAAGCCAATTTGTAACGGTCAAATTGTTCTTTATTTCCTGTTTTTTTTGTACCAGACAGATCTTTATCACCAATATCTTTGGCTTCAATATAACCAACTTCAATTTCTTTTCTAGTAATAATATAATCTGGGGCGCCACATTTTATCCTTTTCGGCTCGTTTGTTGCTTTTACTTCAGGAACTATACTTTCTATAAGTTGCTCAAGCAAACCTCTAAAAGTATGTTCAGTTGAGTTACCAAGATTATATTTGGCATTTACACTTTCAATATATTGTTCTAAATTCATTTAAGTATCTTGTGTTTTATGAAATATAATTTAATTTATAAATGAAAAATTTTCTTTTTCATTTATGAGATTCTTTTACAGAGTATATTATAACCTTCTCTACGACTAATAATATTAACAAATAAAAGGATATATTTTAATATAGCTTATATTTACAATACTACATAAAAAAAACAAACAGCCGTTACGAATTACCGTAATAATCAGAATTATTTTTTTAACCTTCAATAAGGTGATTTATATATTAAAGCAAGTAGATTCCCCAATTCAGTTATCTTAAAAATATTCTTGTTTTTAGCCCATATTTATCTTTTTATAGATCAATAAAAGCAAAAATCTCACATCATACATAAAAAAGATAAACAGCCTTAACGGTTTTCCTTAAATTCAACTTTTTCTCCAAAACATCGAAATTAAGATATAATTTGTTATACTATAGACAGGAAAACCATAAGAGGCACAAGTCACTTTTTAATGTCTTAAATTATTTTTAAATAAAAAAAGCAAAGCAAGGTATTGGACACAGCCAGAGAAGTGCGCATAACATTTTTCTTCGTTCCTCAAAAAATGCCCTTTGGGACTTATAGCACTTCACCTGTCTGATTGTCCAATTTCAGACTGCTTTCTTTTTTTCCTTTTTCTTTTTTTAAGCATTTATTCATTGTAACAATGTACAGCTATCATGACCATATTTTGCGCATGATACATATAAATATTTTCACTAAATTAGAAGCCTGCTTTTAAAA
Organism: Flavobacterium sp. FlaQc-28; assembly: GCF_044007415.1. Classification (NCBI taxonomy): domain Bacteria; kingdom Pseudomonadati; phylum Bacteroidota; class Flavobacteriia; order Flavobacteriales; family Flavobacteriaceae; genus Flavobacterium; species Flavobacterium sp. FlaQc-28. The sequence goes on along the minus strand of NZ_JBIPCM010000009.1, from coordinate 92,979 downwards.
AATCTCCAGAGATCACCTCGTTCCTGTGATCAGCAAGATGAACGGTTGTTTAACAACCGCCTATCTTGCCACCCATTGCCTCGGAACTCGGCGGTGGAGAAACTTAAAAGATAAGAGTTTGATAATAATGAAAATGAAAGATGATGAAAAGAGAAAATTCAAACAGAACACGAATCGTGGGACTGCGATTCACTCCATTGGAGTATGCCGAACTGGAAAAAAGATTCAGAGCAAGCACCTGCCGAAAATTAAGTGATCATATCAGAAGCCACTTATTCAACAAACCAATTGTAGCTACTTACAGAAACCAGTCTTTAGATGAACTGATGGAAGAGACAGCTGTACTTACTTCCGAATTAAGGGCAATAGGCAATAATATCAATCAGATTGCCAGAAAGATAAACACGCTCAAAACAATTCCCGAATTTAAAGGACATCTTTATCTGTTCGAAATCCAAAGAGAAAGGCTTTTTAATAAAATGGAGGAGGTTTCAGGACACACCCAGAAAATCGCAGAAAAATGGTTGCAGTGATAAAAACAAGCTCTTCCATAAGAGGCGTTCTGAATTACAACGAAAATAAAGTTGACATCGGAAAAGCGGAATGCATCAGTGCTGTAAATTATCCGCTGGATCTGGAAAAACTGAATTTCACTTCAAAATTAAACCGCTTTCTAAAACTGGCAGAACTCAATACCAATGCGAAACGAAACACAGTGCATATCTCGCTCAACTTTGATCCCTCGGAGAATCATTCAAAAGAAAAACTAGCTGAAATTGCAGACACCTATATGGAAAAACTGGGATTCGGCAGACAGCCTTATCTGGTGTATCAGCATCATGATGCGGGTCATCCGCACTGCCATATAGTGACAAACAACATTCAGAGAGACGGAAAAAGAATCGATCTGCATTTACTGGGAATCAGAAAATCAGAACCTGCCCGAAAAGAAATTGAAGAAATGTTCGGGCTTGTAAAAGCCGAAGGAAGAAAACAGAAAGAACAGTTTTCGTTAAATCCGATAGATGTCGGCAGAGTCCAATACGGAAAAGCAGAGTCCAGAAAGGCGATCAATGCAGTTTTAAACAAGGTTTTATTTGATTATAAATATTCAAGCCTGCCTGAACTCAATGCCATTTTAAACCTGTACAATGTTCATGCTGACAGAGGAAGCGAGGAATCAAGAGTTTTTAAAAATAACGGACTGCTTTACAAAATACTTGACCAGAATTCAAAACCGATAGGCGTGCCGATAAAAGCCAGCGAATTCTACAGCAGACCTACAATGAAATTTCTGGAAGGAAAATTTAAAACTAATGAAACAGAAAAAGAGTCTTGCAAAAAATATGTAAAAAATGCCCTAAAACTGTCTTTCCTTCGCGAAAACATATTTTCTCCCGAAAAATTATCCAAAGTACTGGAAGGAGAAGGCATTCACATGATACTAAGAAAAAGTGGAGAAGGACAGCTTTATGGAATAACCTACGTTGACCATAAAACTAGATCAGTCTTCAACGGAAGCAGTCTGGGAAAAGAATTCAGTGCAAAAGGAATTCAGGAAAGCTGTGCCATAAACATTCTTGCATTTGAAAAAAAGCATCAAAATTCCGCTTCAACATATTCTGAAAACTTTCAGGATTCTGAATCCAGAGAATATGTAATAGAAAATCTTGCAGATATTCTGCTTCGCGCGGAAAAAATAAATGATTATGTTTCTAAACAATTTAAACAGAAGAAGAAAAGAAGATTTTATAAAGGATTTAAAAATAGTTAAGGCAGCAAAAATGCCTATCAACTTTATCTCAAATTTTCTTTAGGGCATTGCTAAAACCACAATTTTCAAAACTTCATAAAGTATCACGTCTAACCTCCAGTAAAACTTATTTTTATAAGATTAAACGTGTATGTTTGTAAAGTTGAAACAATTGAATTTTAAAAAAGTGCCTGTTAGAAAAATGCAAATAATTAATATGATTAAAAAATATATGGATTTAATTACAATTACAAATGTAGCATATTTCTTTATTTTCCTTGGAGGAGTTGCTGCAATTGTCCTTTCAATAAAGCAAGCACAAGGTGCTGAAGATGATAAAAAAGAAATTATTGAGAAACAAGAGAAAAAAATTCATGAACTTGATAGTACTTTGAAGGAAAAAATCAAATTTATTGAAAGCTATATTTCGGGAGGTGATGCATATCCCCAGTTAGATATAGTTGCGGTATCTAGAGCAAGTGGTATAAATCAAATGTCTTTTCAATTAGCTAATAACTTTGAATTGCCAATATATGATACAAAAGTTGAAGTATATAATTTCGATAAGTTAAAGCCTAAAATAATTAAAGTTGCGGGAAAGGATTACAGTATTAGGCAATCAGATTATATTATTTCTCTTCTATTTCGTGACGTTGTAGCTACAATGACTCCTCACAGTATAAAAGGAGGCATACATATAACTAATGTACATGAAGGAAACTTTTACGCAAAGTTATTTACGCGAAATAAAATGCTTGTACAGAAGATAACTATTTATCATTTCAATAAAATTTTTTATGTAGGTATGGATATACATCAAGATGGAAGTTCCAAGAAAATAGATAGAATTTATAGCTTAGAATCAACACCAGAAATTAAAAAAATATTAGATAAAAGATTGGATTTAATGCCAGATACTTTAATTATTATTTAGATCCTATATTTTATATCTGCGAGTATAGATATGCGCCTTATACTCGTAAAGAGAATAAAGTCTTCCTACCATTCCTTTTGAGAATACTTAATTTAACACAAAAAATTGTGATGTCAAATAAAATTAGTAAACCCAGTAATAAATATATTGAGAAAACAGCGAATGATGCAATTACGGGACAACTTAGAGATTTGTTCTTGTCGAAAAATTTAGAATTAGGAGAAAATCCGACCAATACCAGCCAAGATTGGGGAACAGATTTCTACATCGAAGTCATTAATAGAGACACCAAACGGGAACTACTTTTTCTTATACAATGCAAGGGAACAAATAAAAATATTCAAATAAAAAGAGATAGGACTTTCTCATTCAAAATGTCTCTAAGACATGCCAATTACTTTTATTATGAATTATCTGAACCGCTGATGTTTATGGTTTGTGATATTCAAACAAAGGATGTTTATTGGTATTCAGTACAAATTGACGATAAACTAGAAGCAAAAATTATTGAACAAGTAAACACAAATAAAGAGTCTTTACAAGTAAGTATCCCATCTCTAAATATTTTAAAGGAAGAAAATTTTGATCGATTTTTACTAGAACTTGAAGAGTCAAGGAAAGCTCAAATTCACAAGCATAAGACTAAAATTAATGCTAACGCAAATTATGATCTTATTAAAAAAAACATAGACAAATTAAACATTGTTGATGCTATAATTAAAATGCTTGACATGTACCAAGGAATTAATGTATTCCCTTCGTATATAATTAGTAAATTATACCCTCTCAAAAAAGGAGAAGGTACATTTCTGTATGGAGAAACACTATCAACAGATAACGAAATATTTTTCGATTTTCTACAAAATCTTGAAGTTCATAAAAATAAGTTTTATTTAAAAAGCATTAATGTAGATTATGCAGTTGTAACTAATCTGCAAAAAAAACTTCGTCGTATTTTAGATTTTCTTCAGGTAAATCTAATTACACATGTTGAATGGAAAGGCTCCACTAAAAAAGATCAAAGACGTATTTGTGTCCATGATCTTTACATTTCCAGTGATTGCAAATGCGAAAGATGTACTTATAAAAAACTTAATTTAAATAAGACAGTTAATATATTAAGCATTGAAAATGATAATCTTAAACCAGAAGATAGATTGCGTAGAGCTTATTCATTTTTTTTAATTGCTGATCTGGAAGAATCATATTTGGAGTATACAAAAATCTTAAGGGAAATTAGCATTAATAAAAACCCTGGAATTTATATAATAGCCAAATACAATCTTTTGCAACTTAAAAAAATGATTGATAATTATAGTTTTATTAATTCCCGAAATGAAATATTAAAAGCATTAGAAAATGAAAACTTTGTTTTAGATGAAATCTTGATGCCTGAATATTATCTTGACATATTCAAACTCATCAAAGAAAACAAACTTATACCAGAAAGCATCTTAAGCATAGACAATACTTTAAGCGATATTCAGAAAATATGGCATAGCGATCAACTTGGAGGGAGTGCAACAAATAACCACGCAAGGTCTATAATTATAGAATTTTTACGTGCTTATGATTTTATTGAATACAATTTATTGATTTATAATGAATCTAGAGAATTTGAAGTACTAATTAATAAGGCACTTGAAGGTATTTTTGCTTTGTATTCATTAAATAATCCATCATCATCAAGATATGAACATTTTGGACACACTATAATTGATATGTGGCTATTTCACGCAGAGCCAAATCACATTAAACATTTACTTGTAAAGTACCGTTTAAAATCGTTAAAACTTGAATTTAAAGATACTGTGTTTAATAGGATATCTGAGTATATTATTAACTTAATAAATTCAGCAGATTTAATAAAAAATAAATTTAAAGAGAGTAATTACACCCACAACGAAAAAATTGCAAGAATTATTCAAAATTATCTCTTAATCATAGCTATGATAAGAATAGATGAAGAAAAAAGAAACTTTTTACTTAATAAATATTTATTACTAATTGAAAGTTTAAATCAATATTATTTTACATCTCTTGAATATCTCTTTACTTTTCTAGATTATACAAATGATGTAAATTTAGAGAATCTTGAAAAAATTATTCAATTATTAGCATCTAATGACAATTACCGTCAAGACGCTTTTTCTCTTGCTGTAAAAATTTATGCTAATAAATTTAAAGACCCCGAAATATTAGAGAACGAACTAAAAAAAGTGCTTGCAATAGACCATTTCGACGCAACGGATTTTTATAATTATAACAAATTTTCTAATTTAATTTTTATTATTCCTAAACTCACAAATTCAACACAAAATATTATAAAACATGCTGTTGAGTTAAAATTAAAAGAAGACTTTGACAATAGTATTTTCTATTATTTTACGATTTATGATATAATTGATTTTAATAAATTATTTCTAAAAAAATATATTGATTTTACCCCTGACTATACAAGTATTGAAACTCTTAACGAACTATTGGTCGGAAAGAAAGAACGAAAAAACTTTCATTTAAACAAGGTTATTAACTTAATGTTTAAATTCAATTTGGAATTTACTGATGAAATTCGCTCTCTTTCCTCAAAAGCCCTTGATAAAGATTATTATGATTGGCTTATGAACATTGACGAATTTAATTATTCAAAGTTCAGTATTTATTGGATATTACATAACAGAACTGAATACTATTTAAAAGCTTACAAAAAAAGCAAAATTTTAAAAACTCAAGTAGCTTTAGGTTTAAAAGAAAACTATATTGAAGGAGTTGCTAGAATCTTTATAAATCATCTTTCGTAAAGGTTTCAAATTCCTTTTCAAAGTTTTTGTTATAAATAGCCATTAAGTAATAATTATTGACAAAATAAATTTAAATATCAATAGATGTTTGCTGAAAATAGTATGCAGATTTCAATCGGAACAATATCCATGGAATTCATTATGTTGAAATGGAAAAAGATGAAATAATCCACTATTAGTATTTAATTAAAAGAAAAACAATATTTTAAGTTTTTTCTTTAACTATTGGAAATCTTAAAGAAAAAAACTGAAATATAGGAAGAGCTGCAAAAAGTTAATGACATATTGAAATCAAATAAATCTAAATAATACCATTGATATTAATTTAAAAATCGCTTACTTCAGTAATTGAAAGAAACATAATAACTGACATGGATTTTTTTGAAAAAGCAGTTCTTGAACTCCAAAAGCAAAGACCAATATTTCATTCTGAAGATGATTTAAAACTATCTCTCGCTTTAAAAATTAAAGAGCAAAATCCCGACTTTGAAATTCGCCTCGAAAGACCTATAGAATTAGAAATGATTATCAGAACTGGCGGTACTAAAATTGTAAGAGCACCAATCGATATAATAGTTATTGATGAAAATGGAGGAATTTATCCGATTGAATTAAAATACAAAACAAAAAAGGCCTCTATTTCCTATAATGAAGAGAAATACATTTTGGCTGAACAAGGAGCTACGGATACAGGGAGGTTTAGCTTTAGGAAAGATATCTTTAGAATTGAAAATTTTAAATCCAAGAACTTAAATTTTAAATGTGGATACGTTTTAATTGTAACAAATGATAAATCTTATTTTGAAAAAAATGTTTTTGAAAAAGATAATCTAGATAAACATTTTTCTTTTCATGACGGCATGCTTCTTAATCGTTCTGATTTGAGTTGGAATTATAATAAATTAGACAAAACTAAATTTATATTAAAAGAGAATAATATTTTATATGATAATAATTCAAAAATACATTGGACTTGCAATTCAGATTATTTTTATAAATTAGATTTATTAAAGGATTATCAGATAACTTGGAAAGATTTTTCAAAATTTGAGAAAGATAATTTTAAATATTGTCTGATAAAAATAGAAGTATAGAAAATTAAGTCTACATAATTTTCTTTACGTTTGGTTCTATCATCATACCATTACTCTAAGTTGTTCATTAGATTTATGTCTTCCAATAAAAGGTTCGAATTCTGTACCGCTAAGGTCACTAGAAGTTGAGAAAAACAAAAAAATAAAATGTTGAAAATTTTCGAATCATAAAAAGAGAATGAGAATTTAGATTCTTAGACTTTTAAATTTTAAGTGACCTTGGTGGCATTCGAACCTTAGTACTTTTCGCAAAAATTTATTAGTTTTTTTTTTAACCAAAGAGTTCATTACTCTTTAATATCTTATTTAATTTATTCACAAAGTTAGTGAATTACCTACGGGCGCTCGCAAATAATTCCCTATAAATTAAATTGTAATTGCATTAAGCCACTTGCCCAAATCCTGTTAAGCAACATTTACCTATCATTTTTCTTGGTATCTTTTTCGTATAAAGGGTACGTAGTCAAATCTTTACCATTTTTAGCGAAAAACTCATCTACGTTGTAAAGATTTTGAAGATCAGAATTTACCATATGTTTTAGACTTTGATTAAACTCTTTAATTTGTTCAAAATTGACTAATGCTAAACTCATATATTCTTCATCTAATTGTTTTTCAGATAAATCCTCACCAATGTATGAAGTAATATTATTAAACAAAAAGATTCCAAATTCCGTTAACTTATGTCCTGTTTTATCAGACAACCAATAACTTTTCTCCATTGTTGAGTGAAGTATAGAAAATAAAAAGTTAAAACTTTTTTCATTACTAACCATCCCATGAATAACACCTTTATCTGTGTAAACAATGTCCGACAATCTATTAATCAAAACATTCATTGATTCATATGCATCTAATCTTTTATCAAGTATTTTTTTATAGTAATCTTTTTTGTAATTAGAATTATGAATTCTCCAATTAAAATAGGAAGTCAGTATTGCTGACAAAACTGAACTTGATAAAATCGCTAATACTGTTTGTGTTGTGTTCATAGATGTTATATAACGTTTTTGATCTTAAGTCGTGGTTACTGATGAAAGCGGGCGGAGTTCTCTATGTTGAGATAGAATTTCTTCTTTAAGAAAAAGTTACTGATACTCTGAATCAGCAATCTAGTCTTAGCAGTTGTTAGATGCAATTGTTGTTGTTTCAAGAATTTTTAATCGACTAAAGAGTAACTCTCTCATTTGAATGTCTAAATTATTGACACTCTCAAATTGGTTTATTGCTTTTTCTTTGTGTTTTTCAACAATTGTCAAAAGTTCTTCATTGAGATTAAATCTTATTCTGGATTGTTCGGTAATGTTATCTTTTTCAATGTTTAAATTTATTTCTGCTTTCATAAATGAATGATAAAGATCATATGTAGTACCAGATACTATTTTATCTAATTCAATAACTTCAATAATTAATTTACTTTTCAATTCCATAAACTCATTGTCATACATAAAAAGTGCTAAATGTGCGGCCGCTAAATCATATTCATACTGCCGTTTTTGGTAATCTAAAACTGTCTGCCCAATTTCTTTAAAGTTTTCCAAGTTATACTTGTAAAAAGAAAATCTTAGCAACGAATATATCCAAACAGATTTTTGCTTATTGAAGTCAAATATTGCTTCTCTTTCGGCAGATTTAATGTCTAGCTTATGCTGATTAGTCATTGACAATTGAGCTTTTAATAGCTCGTTTTGCTGAGATAAATCGGATTTAATATTTTCAACAATTTTAGTAATTTCTCCAATATCTTCTTTTGTAGCTTGATTTGCACCCTTAGACTCAAAATACTTAGGCCAATAATTTTTTAAAATATAAAAGGTAGATATCGAGATAACTACTATTATGATTTCTAGAATATAGTGCTTTAGTTCATTCATGAATATTGAATTTTAGGTCTCAATTCTGCAATTATAGTCAACTTATTCATATTCCAGCCATAAAATGGTTTGATTACATCTCTTTAGGGAGACTTTGAGATATAAAATGACTTTCTTCTAACGAATATAAGAAATATTCTTTCTGCAATTAATTATGCATTTTTGAAAAAAAATATGACAATAAGTAAACATACAATTAAGCACATAAAATTTCATTAAAATCTTCTATAAATTGGTTAGATATTTTAATGCTTCCCGCTACTAAGACAAGCTTCAGAGAAATCTGGAGCTTTTTTTATTTATGCCTTTCTGATTATTTTGAGAATACAGATTGCAAATCTGCGTTATCGCTATCTACATATCGGAGCGATCAGGGTTTCAGTTCAAAATTCTCCTTCTTTACTGCATTTAAAAAAACTACAGGGCTAACTCCTGCAGAATATCAAAAATCCTCCCTAAAATGAGTTCAATATTATAGAATTGAACTCCTATCTTATAAATTAAAACCAAGAAACAATCTGCATTCCGGATATTTGCACTTATTATTAATAATCTTAAAAAATGATAAAAGCATCGAAAGTTATAATACAAAGTATTTTCATCTTCCTTCTTCTCTCAGCTATTTAACCCTTTAATCAGGGAATCAAACTATAAATTACGATAATGAAATATTTAACCACAATTTTATTTTTTACATTACTTGCCTGTAAAAGTGTGCATCAAACCAATAAACAAACTGTTGAAAATGCGATTACAAATAATGCTGTTCAGTTATTAGAAGACAAACGATTTCATTCTGTTTCCGTTGCAGTGTTTAAAGATGGAAAAGCTACAATAAAACATTTTGGTGAATTAACTATCGGAAAAGGAAATAAACCAAACGATTCTACACTTTACGAATTGGCTTCTGTAACTAAAACTTTTACAGGTTATATAGCTGCTAAAGCCGTACTTGATAAAAAAATAAATTTAGATGATGATATTAGAATCTACCTTGATGAACCTTATCCTAATCTTGAATTTAAAGGTGAACCTATAAGAATCAGACACCTCATCACGCATACAAGTGGATTTCCTAATTTCCCTATAAAAAGCGAAAATAAAACAGCTTTTTTTGAAGGATTAAAACTAATCAAAATTGAAACGAAACCTGGAGAAATATACTTCTATTCAAACACGGCTCCGGAATTGACAGCATATATACTTGAAAAAGTGTATCAAAAACCATATGAAGAATTGGTAATGGATTTTGTTTTGAAGCCAAATAAAATGAACGAAACCAAGTTTACACTTAATGAAAGCGACAAAACAAGATTGGTAAAAGGTTATAACGATAAAAACGAGTTAATGCCTAACTTCAATAGGACTTTATGGGGTGGAATTTCGGGATTGCATTCTACAACTACGGATTTAGTAAAATATATGAAATTGCAATTAGACAAGTCTAATCCTATTGTAAACGAATCTCATAAAAAATTATACAAAGAAGGTTCTGATTTTTGGGAAGGCTATCATTGGTACATCATAGAAAATGATGACTCATTAATTTATAGACATCACGGAGGTATATACGGAATGCAGAATTGGTTTGTGATTTATCCAAAACAAAATATAGGGATATCCATATTAACAAATACCAGCTTTAATGAAACGGGAGAAATTTTAGAAAAAGTAGTTGCTAAATTGTATGACAACATAAATAAAAAATAAACAGCACATAACAGCTAAGTGCTAAATTCAAGTTTAGTTTCTCGATAGTTAGATAATTGACTACTTCCCGTTACTAAGATAAAGCTTCAGAGAAATCTGAAACTTTGTTTAGATCTGACGTTTTTTTATTGCGGACCAATAGTAAATACAATACGAGCAGTATAGTTATCCACCGGAGTTGTAACAGACACGCCGCGTACTCGAAGGTTTAAACCAATATTAGTTACTTCAGCTAATGACAAAACAGCAGTTACTTTAAACAACTCCACATCAGTCGTAAGAACCTCTTGATAGGGTGTTGCTTGATTTGGGGTCATACTGCAAAGCACACATAATCCTGATCCATTATTTAGTTTTCTCACATCAATTTTTAGCGCATTATTCCAGGTAGGATTGGGTTCATATCGTACCGAAATCTTACCCGTACCTAAAAGAAGCGGCACTGTCAAATTTAAACTCATTTGAGTAGAGGTACTTTCATAGGTTCCTGCATAATCAGATCCTGCCTCTGTAATGGTTGGAACAACAGGACTCCAATCTGTACCTACTACTGTAATCGTTTGAGATTTAGCGGCTATACACACCAATAAAGCGCCCGCTAAAAGCAATAACCTTATAGATGCATTTATTCGATTTTTTATACAGGAATGTTTCGCCATCTTTTAGTTACTAATAGTATAGGTTATCGTAATTATCTTACTAGTTGTTTGTACCAATTTCTTATAATCATCAACTTCTAAAGAAATATTCAGCAAGTGTCCGTTATTAATGCCATTTCCTGTATAAGCACCACCAATACCTGTTATAATTGTAGTAGGCGAAGTTGTTAGTGTAACTTTACCAGCCGAAGTTCCAAGAGTACCTCCTCCGCTACCAGTAGCAGCCGCCGCTTGAAGCTTTACAAATAGTCCCGCAAAGGACTGATCAATTTGGGCAGTAACAAATCTTGGCGGCGTTGTTGTTTTTTTAGCAGAAGTATAGTTTAACCATTTTGTGGTATTAACAGCAGGAATCGTCAGCGGACGACCTGCTTCTGTTGGAGCCAAAAAGTTAAAAGAAATAGCAGTCATACTTGGTTCAACATCGAGTAATGCAACTTCTGAAAGATTTATATTAATATTACGACTTCCAGATGTTTGCGCTGAAAGAAAAAAAGTACCACAAAAAAACAGCAATACCCCAAAAACAAATTGAATTGAATTAAAAATCATTTTTTATCTTTTGAAGTGTTAAAACCTACTTTCATTGGTTTTTGCAAATATTTTATTTCTTTTTCTGTTTTACTTATCTTAATCTGAACTTGTTTTTCTTCATTAGGGTTAAGTGTTAAATTTATTTCATCAGTAAGAATTTTATATTTGCTGTCTAATGCGCTGCGATATACCTTTAACTTCCAATCTCCTGGTCTTAGGTATGTAAAATCAAAAGGTTTGGTTATTTTACATATTTTTCTAAAAACCTGATTATTTGATATTATTTCAACAATTACACTTTGTTCTTTCTCGGCAATATCTTTGTCATCGAGTATTATAGTTCCTTTAATATTTGAGGCTTTTGTAATACCAAAATCGAGATAATTCCCTCCTTCTACTATCGTGACTTTAGCAGGAATATCAATATCTGTAATATCTTTTACCCCCAGTGTTCCTTGTTCTATCTCAAGAAAATAAGTATCGGGTTTTACATTTTTAAACAAAAAATGACCTCGTTCATCAGTAATAGCTGAGTAAGGCCCCAAATGAAGTTTTACACCTTGTATTTGTGCACTCTCTAAAGTAGTGATATTTCCTTCAAAAAAACCATACTCTTTGACTTTTTTTATAGGCGCATGAATATCCAACGCATACCGTACAGAAAATGAAAAATCTTCATTCTCTAGTTGCTTTTGTGCTAAAGCATATCGCGAAAGCATGTTTATTTGCTGTCTTGGTGATATTCTGTAATTTAATGCCAGTTCCAGAAGATTTCTATCTCTATAGTATTCTTCAAGATAATATGTATTTTGATAGAATAAACTCAGATACCATCGATCATCAATAGTAGCATTTATTCGTCCTCCATATAAAAACAGTTTCTCATCCTTTACTGCATATCGACTCACAGTGGAATAACTGCCATAAAGGCTTATAGAATTTCGTTTGTAATTATAGCTGACGTTTGCAGTTTGTATTGCTGTTTTACCCGTTGAATTAATCAAAAAATTGGTTGTTTCTGCGAAAAACATTTGAAAATTGACCGAAAACTTATAAATATCTTGAGTTAATTCGATACGATTAAATCTTTCTTTATAAAAAAACTGTTTATGCTCCATTCTGTCTTCATATTCCTGAGTTCCGCTAAACAAAGAAACCGCACCACTTTTTAAATAGTTATACCTTATTCCTATTTGAAAAGCTTCTCTAAATGGAGCCGCACCATAGAGGGTATCTCTTTCAAAATTTCTCGCATCCTTTTGATAATTAGCAGAAAGGTTCAGTTTGGGTAAAACCCGGTAATTAACGTTGGAAGTAAAAAATTGCGTATCTCTATAATAACCTGAAAAATGAGGAGATGCATATATATAACTTGCACTAACATTTAGATCATTAAAATAAGTTTGGGCTTGCAGCTGCCATGCAGTTCCTTGTGTTTTTTCATTATTACTTACAGCATATTCTCCTTGTATACCAATTTTATCAAAAACATTTGTCTCACCAGAAACATAATGCAAATGATCCTCCTGATCAATATCTTTTCGTTTCAGTAAATATCCGTAGCGTATATTATTTTTGGCATTAAAGTTCACTTTAGCATAAACATTAATCTCTTCTTTTATATCTTTAAAAAAACGTGGTTTATTGTAAAAACCGCCTACCTCTAATTTCTTGTATTTTTGTCTTAGTTCTACACCTCTCCCATATCTTGAAAACTCGGTCAAAAATGACGAAGAAAAGATCTTATCTCCTAAATGAGCATAAAAATTATTGGATTTATAATTAATAAAATATTCTTCATATTGAGAAAAGACAGTTAATCCGAAACGATCCGGACCGATTGCCCTAAATTCAAGAAATTTTGTATTCTCTTCATTTAAAGCTCCTCTCCCATAAATTTCTCCCTGAAAACCCGATTTATAATCGTTTCGCTGCTGCGTCCCAATATACGTTGCTGCTACTCTAATAGGAAAACGAAGCCAGACGTCTTCATTTACCGGAAAAGCGGGAATAACATTTGTAATCTGCGAGGCAAAAACGGATTGTGTAGTGTCACTTTTTACAGAAGCTGTAAGTTTAATTAAGTTTTGCGAAGGTTTGGGCTGTTTAAGATCAGTAGATTGATATGCATTTATTGTTGCTGCCATTCCGGGTGATAACAAAATAGGATTATCTCCTTTTACAAAAGTTGCTGCAGAGGTCTCGATAAAGATATTTTCTTCAACGTTTCCCTCATTTTTTAGAATAAAAAAGCTATGAATAGTATCTCCGGCTTTTACATAGCTTGGCGTAGAAATAACATCTAATGTTATCCGCTGTACTTGACTTACCATTAACGCAAAATCTTGAGAATACAAAATAGCATTTGTTTTATCATTAATAATTAAATGTATGCTGTCTTTACCTTTTGATGTATTAATTGGTACTTGAATGGCCGCTAAATATATTTTAGTTTCATTTGCTGCTAAATCAAGTTCATAAGGAGCTGCGGCTAAAATCCAGCCTTTTGGAAGTGTGACTTTTGGAGTAACCAAAATATCTTTTGAAAATGGATTAGTAATTTTAAAAACCAATGTTTGTACTTTTCCTGGAGTAAGAAACTCGTTTTGGTTTACTAAATTAACCGCGAGGTTTTGCGCCTGAAAAAAATAAGGAATAATGAATAATAATATAATTATTATTTTATTCATTTGGTATATTTAGTTCAATATTTATTCCAAAAACATGATCATCACTACTACTTGCGAGTATTGAAGCATTATATTTTCCAGCAGGAACTGAACTTAAATCTATAGTAAACAGCTTAGAATTGTTAGGCAGCAAACTCATTATATCGCTCTTGAATTTTCCTTTATTACTACCGTCTTTACTGTCAAATATCTCGATGGAAGCTTCAACAAGATGAAATACTTCTCCATTATTTGAAATTGAAAGTTCCAAAATATTCTTTCCAGTAATTTTCTTTAAATCAATAACATCAAAAGTCATTAAAGCACTTGCTGGTTTTTCATTTGTTGTAATGATCTGAATGCTATAACGAATTAGTGTTCGCAGCTGAATACCATTTTTGATATTATTGGGTACAATATCATCAACAGGCTCAACCATTACAACGCTCCAAAAGCTGCCGCCAGGAGTGTTTTCTGGAATAATGATTTCATAAGATACACTTGCCTTGCCTTTGCCTTCTATTTTTAATAAATCAGTATTTAATTTAATCCATTTTAGATTGCTCCTCTTATTTTTTCCATAATCTTCATAAAATGAAGTGCCTGTCGCATTATAGCTGTAATCTTGTTGATAAAGCCTTACATTTTGAGGAGCATCGGAAGTGTTTTCAATTGTGATAATTCCTTTTTGCAGTGTTCCTTCTTTTAATCTGTAATTATGCGTCAAACCATTGGTAATAACAATACTTGCGAATAAATTAGTGTACACAAAGAAAACTGCAATAAAAAAGAGTGTTTTTTTTAAAGTCATTATAGTAGGTATTTAAGATATTCTGGTAGTTTGGGGGAAACAAAAAAAGTGCCTCCTGATTTTACGTAAGCGACACTATTTTTGTTCAAAGATCTTGTAAAAAATACTGCTTTTAGTTTTCAGCAATAGTATAAGTAACTGTTACCGAAGGCGTAGAAGCAAACAAACCTGTGTAATTATTAGCTTGTAATGAATAAGTCAGATTGTGTCCATTTGAAGCACCATCTCCAGTATATGAAGCTCCAATTGCTGATACAATTTGCTGGTCAGCAGCAGTAAGAGTAATTGCACTGCCGGCAATAGTTCCCAGTGTTCCTCCTCCATTAGATCCAGTAGCTGTAGCTGCCTGAACTCTTACATCTAATCCGGGTACAACTGCATCCATTTTGACAGATACTTTAGCCGTTTTTGCACTTGTTGTTGGAATATAAGAATAATTGAGCCACAAACTAGCATTATTAGCAGGAGCTACAATAGGTAGACCTGCCTCTACGGGAGCGGTAAAAGCCATGGTAATATTTTTTGACAACGCTGGTTCAATATCCACAATAGCGACTGTGGGAATTGTAATTCCTACTGTGTGAAAATCTGTTCTAGTGTCTTGAGCATGGGCTTTGCCAAAAACAACCATAAAAAATACAACCGATAAAATGTTAAATTTTTTCATACGAAATGTTTTATATTTTATATAAATTTATAAAAATTTTAAACATATCCCAATAAAATCTTACAGTTTTAGTACATATTTTTACTTAACCACCTTCAACACCCAATTTTATGTGTAATAACTACAATAATTATTAACAATACCATTACTACATATTTAAAAAAACATCATTGCTCCTTTTACAAAATCTGTTAACTGAATCTATACCGATTATAATTCATAAAAAAATATTTTGCTGTATCTATTTTAATAGAAAAGATTAAGCTGACAATAGTATAAATCATTGCTAAAAGCAAAAAATATCATTACTTTATTTTGTAAGATCCAGAAAAAAGTTTACGCCCCGAAAATAACAGATTTGCTCATCTTGTTCTAAAATAAGTTTATACAAAAGCGTAAAAATCTGGAAAGATAATTCAGCTCTAATTTGAACTTAATATCTAATAAAAAATGCTTCAATGAGATGCTTTTTCTACTTGATTTCTTACTCAGGTTTTATTAAATTATCTCTTACTTTAGCATAAATATCAAGACTTATAAATTTGTCATTTTTAATTTCACAGTCTTTCATAGTTCCTTCGTATTGAAAGTCAAGTTTAGCCATTGCAGTTTTACAATTCTTATTTTCTGACTCAACAAATCCTTCAATTCTGTTAAGTTCTAAATTCTCAAACCCATAATTACAAATTAAGGGCATTGCTTCTTTCATAATTCCATGTCCCCAAAAATTTGGAATTAACCAAAAACCGATTTCTGCTTTTTTATGTTCTTTACTTAAATTATTTAATCCACCCGCTCCGTAGAATATTTTGTTATCAGCCGAGCAAATAGCAAACCAAATTCCGGTTTCATTTTTTTCAAGGTCAGCAAAAAAAGCCATTTGCTCTTTAGTCGCTTCCAATATTTGAAAACTCACTCCATAATACTTAATAACTTCTGGATGTGAAAGTCCTTTGAAAACATTTTCAAGATCACTATCTGCAAATTGTCGCAGTAAAAGTCTTTCGGTTTTTATAGTTGGAAATTCTTTCTTCATGATTTTTTTGTATGTTTCTGATCATCAGTTTTCGTCTGCAAGGACTGACCGTTAACTTAGTTTATATGTATGACAAAACCATTCATAGTCATCTAAATTTGGGTTGATATATATGCTAAAATTTACATATTATTTACTTTCAAATATATAATTTTTTCAATACAAACTATCTAAAGGACTTTAAGTTTGATTGCTATTTATCGACACTTATATGACTGGTTATGAAAACAAAAAAAGAGAAAAAAAATTAAGATGCACATTCTAAAACAGTGTAATAATCAAAGATAATTGGGTTAGATATAAATACTTCCTACTACTAATAAAAAGGCTTCAGATTTCTCTGAAGCCTTTCTTGTTTTTAAATCAAGCCATGTCAGCGTGAACAAAACGCTACCAAATCGTTATTCTATCTTTCTCTGGTAAAAACATTTTGTCCCCAGGTTTTACATTAAATGCATTGTAAAAAGGCGTCGTATTCATTAGCGGACCATTAACACGCCAATTTGGCGGCGAATGCGGATTATTGTTGATCCATAAACGCAGGAACTCGTCTTTCATTTTTACTCTCCATATTTTGGCTATCGAAATAAAGAAGCGTTGGTCTGGAGTAAAGCCGTCAATTTTTGTGTTTCCTTTACCTTGTTCGGTCATTTTAAAAGCATCATAAGCAACTGCTATTCCAGCAATATCTGCCGTATTTTCGCCAACTGTCATTGCGCCATTAATATGTAAATCACCTAAAACAGTATAGGTACTGTACAAATTGATAACCTGTTGTATTCTTGACTTAAACTGCGCATAATCCTCTTTTGTCCACCAGTTTTTCAGATTTCCATCCTTGTCATATTGAGCACCTTGATCATCAAAAGTATGCGTAATTTCGTGACCTATAACCATTCCGATACCGCCATAATTAAGTGCATCATCTGCATTATTATCAAAATATGGGGCTTGTAAAATCCCTGCAGGAAAAACAATTTCATTTGCAGTAGGATTATTATATGCCGTAACTGTTGGAGTTGTAGTATACCATTCTGATTTATCGACTGGTTTGCCCAATTTTGCCAATTGAAATTGATATGCCGCTGTAGCAGCCGAAACCATATTTTCAAAGTATGTGTTTCTAGCTATGTGTACATTGCTATAGTCTCTCCATTTATCTGGATATCCAATTTTCTTGGTAATGGCAAATAATTTTTCTTTGGCTTTTTGTTTCGTAATAGGACTCATCCATTCTAATTTGTCAATTCTTTTGCCATACGCTTTTTGTAAATTATTCACGAGAATTAACATGCGTTTTTTAGCATCTTCTGGAAAATATTTCTTTACATACAATTCACCCAGCGCATCGCCTAAGTAATTATCAACAACATTAGCCATTTTTTCTCCGCGTGATTTTTGAACCGCTTGACCAGAAAGCACTTTAGTGTACTCAAATGAGGCATCTACAAAAGGTTTACTTAAATCATCTGCATATCTTTCTATAGCATTTGCTTTCAAGTAAATTTTCCAATTATTAATAGGAATGGTTTTCAAGAGCTTATTTAGAGCGTCATAATAAGCTGGCTGGCTTACATTAATAAAATCGGTTTTAGCGCCTAAATTATTTAAAAAAGCAGTCCAGTCTATGTTCGGATGTCTTTTTACAAGATCTGCCACAGCCGTTTTATTATAATTGGCTTGCACATCTCGAAGTTCAACTTTTGTTTTATGCGAAACAGCAATTTGTTTGTCAATATCGTAAACTAAATCAGCATTCTTTTTAGCCTCTTCGGCACTGCTGCCTGTTTGTTGAAATAATGCAGTAAGGTATTTTTTATATGATTCTTGTATAGCAGCAGTCGATGAATCTGATTTGAAATAATAATCCCTGTCAGGCAAGCCAATCCCAGTTTGATAAAGTTGGGCAATGTTCATGCTGCTGTTTTTATCATCGGGTGACACTCCAAAAGCTATAATAGAAGAATTGCCTGCTTTTTCTTCATTAGCTACAAATTTCATTAACGACGGCAAATCGCTAATAGCTTCAATTTTAGCAAGCAAAGGTTTGATTGGTGTATAACCACGTTTGTCAATGGTTACAGTATCCATACCTGATGCATAAAAATCGCCTACTTTTTGCGCTATACTTCCTGCTGAATTCTCACTTTTAGAAATACTGTCTAATATTCGCTGCAGGCGCATTCGCTGTGGGAAATTCATAAACATATAGGCGCCTACTCCGGCTTGAGATGGTGGTATTGATACAGAATCGTACCATTTGCCATTTACATATTTAAAAAAGTCATTACCAGGTGTCAATGTAGAATCTATTCCTGTGATGGCAACATTTTTTTTCTCCTGATGTTTTGAACACGCTGTAAAAGCTAAGAATGCAATAAAGAGCACTAAGGATTTTTTCATAAGCTTGATGGTTTCTATTAAAATAAACACAAAAACGTTAAAAAAACTATTCTAAAATGGATATGCCTGGCATAGTTAATTTTAGTAGAACAATATACGAATTCAGTTTTTAATTCTAAAGTTTTTTATCAAATCCAAAGTAAAGACAAATTTCGCTGACTCTTACATGAGAACTTTTTACAAATAAAAACTAAACACCTATTAATCAAAATACTACAACCCAACCCTGTTTAATTTCATTGCTTTTCATTAAATCTCTTTGCATCATTTTTCTTTTATTGTAATGCAATTTTATCTTACTTTTATCACAAGAATGCCACTAAAAAAATAAAGTAAAAAATGATTGCCAACAGCGAATAGTAAACTCTAAAAATTAAACCCCTAAACCATAACCTATAGCTAATGTATTACATGAATAACAAAAATCTGATCCCCTTTTTTACACTATTATTTTTCTTTTTCTCTAAAATTCAGGCACAAGGATTTGATAAGAATACGAAGGATAGTTTAATGATCTACAATAAAATGCTTTCAGAAAAACAGATGCATGAGGATCTTAAACTACTTCTTGCCATAAATGAAAAAGCAAATTCGGGCTTATACCAATACCGTTCAAAAAAACAAATAGACAGCATTTACAATGCAGCTATTAAAAGCATTAAAAAACCCATGAGCGTTACCGAGTTTTACAAAATAATGCTCCATCTAGCAGATTATGAAGGAAGTGTACATAATTATACTATCCCTGATCTTGATTTAATAAATTTTTTAAATCGGCAGAAATCATTTTTCCCTTATCCACTTATTTATATTAACGGACAAATTATTTTCGATGGTCAATCAACAGACATACCTTCTGGTTCGAGGATAAGAAGCATAAATGGAGTAAATGACGCACAATTGATGCGCTCTTTTTCTAAATATTATACGGCGGATGGTCATAATATTACAGAAAAGTTATCGGCAAGCGTAAACAAATCGTTTGGAATAAACTATCTGCTGGAATATGGTCTTTGTAATGAATTCATTATAGAATACAATGCGCCAAAATCTGAATCTCTTGAAAAAAAGGTGCTTTCTGCAGTAACACTGAAGCAAAGAGAAACAAACGTTAAAAATAGATTTAGTGCTCCTGTTACTGATTTGATAGATTACAAAAAGCGGGCTCCTTACAGCTTTAGCATGCTTAATCCCGCTGCAGGTTTATTAAACCTAAGATGGTTTGGCATGGCATACGGATCTGACGATCCTAAGTTTCAAACGTATGTTCAATTTTTGGACAGCGTTTTTACAAAACTGGACAAAAACAAAGTTGCTAATCTGATTATTGATGTTAGAAATAATCCAGGCGGAAGTGATCCTAACTTTGAACAACCTGTAATGTATCTTACGGATAAACCATTCAAAGAAAATGTAAAAGCGACCATAATCTTTGATCCCAACTTTTTGCCTTTCGAGAAATATTTCTGGGGCGTTTCAACATCAGAACGCATGGATAGTATTACCAAAAAAATGGGAAAAGAATACTTAAAAGATGTGTATCCGGTTTTCAAAAACAATGTAAGTGTGCAAAACCAAAAATACAATCCCGTTTATTATCCAAAATCACCAAGATTTAAAGGTAAAATTTATCTTTTGATTAATGAAAATGTTGCATCAGCAGCTTCACATTTTGCTTCTCTGGTAAAAGCATATGTTGAAAATGTTACCATAGTTGGTGTGGAAACCGTAGGCGGCTACTATCGTCACAACGGGCATTCGCCACTGGTCTATGAGCTTCCCAATTCAAAGATAAAAACACAATTTTCAATTGTAAATCTGGTTCAGGATGCCCCAAAAAAGGCTGATCAACCAGAAGGTCATGGCATTATGCCTGATCATGAAGTATGGCCTTCTCTAGATGATTTTTTTCAACATAAGGATACGCAAATGGAATTTACGCTTAAACTTATAGAAATGAAATAATTTGTTTTTTATACTTTAAAAAACAACAAAAAAGCTTCAGATAAATCTGAAGCTTTTTTGTTTATATATTGCCTGACTCAGATTACGGATATGAAGTCAGAGACATCTTCACTGCTTTTCATAAAGAACTTTTCTATGAGAGGCGGTTGTTTGTGTATTTTATTTATTCAGCTCTTTTTCAATTTCTCTAATAAGTTCAATTGTTAGTGGTTTTGTATTTTTGTCATAAACTCTTATGTTATTATTACCTAGTTTGACAAGAAACTCAAGTGTCTTTTTAAATTTTGGGTCTGCATACATCTCTTGTTCTGATTTATCTGCATTTTCTATCATTTTATCAAAACACTTAAACAGAAAATCATTATAATATTTATCGACTTCGTTGATTGCCGGTACATATATTTGGTAATAATTTAAGATTTTCTGTTTTAATTTTTCGTCTTCAATATACCCAATTTTACCACTAGACTTAAAGCCTTCAAAATTACCAATATTCATTTTTGGTCCATGTGAATAAATTGGGAACTCAACTTTATTTTTAGACTTATAAATACTGTCAAGTTGGTGAGGCGTTAATGCTAAAATTTTTTCATAATCCATGTTTGATTTTTTGTATGCTTCCTTTTCAATGTCGATGCTTTTTACATCATTTTGCAAATCATTCTTTAAATTTTCAAGAAATACCTTTACTTCTTCTTGTTGATGTTTGTGTTCGCTCCAACTGTGCAGCGATATTGAAAGTGTTACAGCAAAAACAATTATAAATATTTCTATAAGAATTTCTTTCACTTTATCTCCCAATGTGTGCTCTTTACTTTTTGCAGCTTTGTAAATTCTTTGAGTGTGTTTTTGTACTTCTTCTTGCATAATTTTTGGTTAAAATATTCTCTGATTAATTTGTTTCTGTGTTTGTTTTATAAAATGGCACAACTTATTATACTTTTAGAAAATCATACTTAGCCATCCAAATTTGGGTTAATATTGTGATATAAATATCTCACAATATTAATGCTCAAATATATAATTTTTCAATTATAAATTATCATATGGACTTTTATTTTACTGCTGTTTTTAATGCATAAAATGAATCTGGACATGGAAACAAAAAAAGGGTTTCACTCTATTCTTCAACCAAATCATCACAATGTTTAAAATTAAGATGCTCATTCTGCAATACTATAACGATCTTCAATAATTTGACCGGCTAATTAACTGTTTCTACTACTAAAAAAGCTTCAGATTTCTCTGAAGCTTTTTTACTTTAGTTCGCTTACACTTTTAAATAACTTTATATTCATCAACGAGACACTCGCATCAGCAAAAGATTAGTATTAATTGGCAAGTGCGCCATTTCTTTTTACAGTTTCTTTCACTCCTCCTTTTGTTAGAAATATTGAATTGTAAGCACCTGATTTATCAAGTATAAATTCTATCGTCCTATCGTTATTATCTGCTCTAAAAAATTTCGTTTTTGACTCAGGCAAAAGCTCCATTTCGGAACTGTTATAAAATAGTTTTTCTCCAATTTTGATTATTTCGATTTCTCCATACTTGCCTGCGTATTTATCATACTGACTACTATCTGCTTTCGTTTGATGATGTTTATAAGGAAGTTCAACCTCCATCTGTAATGCAATTGCTGAAAGACCATAAGCTATGATCTGTGAAGATGATTCGTTGTTTGAAAGTACTGTTACAAAAATTTTATCCTCTGTAAATCGATTAAAAGAAGTCATTGTGCCAAAAAAGCCTCCATCATGCTCAATTAACTGATGTCCATGATTATAAAATGGATTAATCATAAATCCATATCCAAAACCTTCATCACTATAGGAAGTAAACATAAGCTTTTTCATTTCAGCAGTTAATATCGTTGTTTCATAAAGTATATTGTCCCATAATGCCAAATCTTCAATAGTAGAATAAATACCGTCATGTCCAACATTAAATCCCCAATTAATATAAGGATTCTGAACAAATCCCGTTTCGGTTCTATAATAAACTCTTGCTTTTTTTGAAATTATCGAATCATTATTACTTACTCCAGTATTTTTCATTCCTGCTTTGTCAAATATATTTTTCTTCAAAAAAGCCGCGTATTTTTCACCTGATGTTTTTTCAATAATCTTTCCCAATAAATAATAGCCAATATTACTATAAGCACTTTGGGTTCCAGGCGAAAACTCATAGGGTATTTTTTTTATTTCTTCGTACGCAACATCACTAGAAACAGTAGTTAATGCCAATTCTTTAAAACCTAACGCTAGTCCTGAAGAGTGACATAATAACATATGAATAGTAACACTATCTGCTTTTGGGTAATCTGGAAAAAATTTACTTAACTTATCAGTAAGTGACAATTTCCCTTCTTGGACTAATAAGAGAATAGCAGCTGCCGTAAATTGCTTTGTAACAGATGCCAACTGAAATTTAGTATCAATTGTGTTTTTAATATTCCATTCGTAGTCTGCCAAACCATATGCTTTTTTTAATAAAACAGAACCGTTTTTTGTGACTATGACTGTGCCGCTAAAATTATTTACGTCAACCTGTGCCTGCATATATTTTGCCAGATTAACCGCTTCCTTTTTTTGTCCAAAAACTAGTGTTGACAAAAGAATGAATATCAAACTTGGCAGTAATTTATTGATTAGATATTTTTTTTTCATATTATTTTTTTTCAGCTTGAGATTATTTTATTCTGTTTGCTCTCTAGTAATTCTATTTTATTGATACAAATATAATTGATATATCAATTATATTTGTATATTTTACTTAATTATTTTAAAAAAAGTTTCTTTTAGATCAGATTTCTAATTTAGATTTTAGTTAATCATTTCTTAATCCCTTCAGAAAATCATTTGCATTAACCTAAATTCGTTCTGTAATTTAGTATGAAATAAGCTATGTTTTAAAAAACAACTAAATACCATTATTCCCCAAAACAAATCTTAAAAATAACTTTTACTTTAGAAAATTGATTTATACCACAATTTTAAATATTGCGATTTTTCAAGGAGTAATCTTGGGCATCATTATTCTAAAATCTTCCTTATTCAATAGTAATTCAAACAAATATTTAGCCTACTTGCTATTTACACTTTCCATCGTTTTACTAAACTATGTTTTTGAACTTGAAAATGTGTTTAAATCCTATCCCTTAATACGCTTTACAGACGCTGTCGATTGGATATTTCTATTACCAGTTTTCACTTTTCAGTTTATTATAAACCGCATTGATGATCCAGTAAAAAACAAACAAAAAACGTATTTGTATTACATTCCATTTGTCTTTAACAGTATTCTTAATGTTGCAGTTTGTCTTGACATTATAGCAGGAATTTATAAAATTCCCGAGGCATACATACCTGTAATCAATATACTCAGGATTATTCAACTTTTAATGGCCGTTATCATTGTACTGTTTCTGCCCCTTTATTCTTATTTTATGATAAGGCATTTAAAAGAGCCTCACGAGAAAAAATGGGTCATTACCATATTAACCTTCATGCATTTGCTGCTGGTTACATGGCTGACTACCTATTTGGCTGGTTATTATTTTCAATTAGATATTTCCGCTGCCATGAGTTGGCTGGCTATATGCGCTACATTTATAATTCACTGGACAGCTTATGCAGGTATTTACAAATACAAACTTGCCAAGAACAAAGATGCTATCTATCATTTTCTAAACAACGATCTAGCTGTTTCGTCTGCCGGCTTACAAATTATAGAAAGCAGCCTGACAGAAGAAAACAATGCCTCGGAAGAATACCGAGAATCTATCACAGCAGATAATCTTTATTTTCAAAAACTAGAACTTCTTTGCAAAGAGCAGCACATTTATACTGACAGCACATTAAACAGAGAAAAAGTTGCTGAACAACTTGGCATAAGCGCAGGTTATGTTTCACTAATTATAAATACGATTACTGGAGACAATTTTGCCAATTATATAAACAACTATCGGGTTGAAGCTGTCAAGGAAATGATTTCAAATTCTGACTATGAAAACTACAATTTACTGGCAATGGGATTAGAATCTGGGTTTACTTCAAAAACCACTTTTTATAAGGCGTTTAAAAAAGTAACCGGCCAAACACCTAATGAATACAAAAACACAATTAAATAAGTACCGATTTGTACAGTTTTAAGTTTTTGAAACCTTTTCTACTTTAAAAAAAATGAATTTTGGAGTCAAATAATTCAAATCACTTTTTATGAAAAAACTATTATTACTAGCTGTTCTTACAGTTTTAGGTTTTGCAAATGTTAATGCCCAAGAAATTAAATTTGGCGCAAAAGGAGGTTTAAACTTCGCAACTGTCAGCGGAGATAACACCAAAGGCATTGATTATGTAACAGCATTTAATTTAGGTGTTTTATCAGAAATTCCTATTTCAGAAAAATTTTCTTTTCAGCCTGAATTAATGTATTCTGGTCAAGGATACAGTTTCAATGAAAATACAATTGCCTTAAGCTATTTAAACCTTCCTTTAATGGGAAAATATTATGTAACTAAAGGATTTAGTGTTGAAGCCGGACCGCAAATAGGCTTTTTGCTTGCTGCTAAAAATGAAAAGATAAACGTAAAAGATTCGTTTAATACTTTTGATTTTGGCGTTAATTTTGGCTTAGGTTATAAACTTGAAAACGGACTTAATTTTGGCGTAAGATATAATCTAGGATTAACTGACATTAATAATGTAGATAATTCTTCTATCAAAAATAAAAACGGAGTATTTCAAGTATCTGTTGGTTATTTCTTTTTCTAAAGCGTAATAATTTCAACACTTATGTAGTCCTGAATAATCAATACAGATTATTCAGGACTACTATAATTACAAGTCTTTTTCTCAAAAGGAGATATTAACACCTAATTTTTAGTCGATTTTTTCAAAAACGAGATAAAAAATCCGCAAGAATATTCTTTAAAACAAAACATTTTTAAATTTTATTGAAATTTTTTATTCAAATAAAAATCTTCTTTCCCTTATTTTTCAGGATAAAATAACCTTCTATTAACCAAATAAATACACTTCAACTAACTTTCTACGTTTATCAATTTTCATCTAAAAACGCGTTATTTCAAGCCTAATTTTAAAAAGTTTTTTTCAGAATCTTTTTGTGTATTACAAAAATAGTTGCATTTTTGCACCCGCAATAGCAAAACAGGTCCGTTCGTCTATCGGTTAGGACGCCAGGTTTTCATCCTGGTAAGGGGGGTTCGATTCCCCCACGGACTACAAAAAAAGCTTCAGAGAAATCTGAAGCTTTTTTGCTTTTAGGTACTTACACTACTTTTAATTTAACCAATCGGAAACTAATTTTCGATAAGTTTCACCAATTGGAAGCTGTTCTCCGCTAATCAACTGGATTTGGTTTCCATCAATAATTTTTATCTTGTTCTTTGGAATAATATACGAACGATGAATGCGTACAAATTGGTTTACAGGCAGTTTTTCGAGAATATCTTTCATATTTTCGAGAACCATAATTTTTTCGCCTTTTGTGTGTATTCGGATATAATCTTTTAATCCTTCAATGTAAAGAATATTATCTGTCGCAATTTTATAATGCTTCCTTTCGGCTTTAACAAGCAAAAAATCCTCAGTATCTTGGTTCTGAAAAGTTTCCTGCCAACGAATGAATTTCTCAACACTTTGATAAAACCTATTGAACACTATAGGTTTCAGTAAATAATCAATTACATGAAACTGAAAAACATCTAAAGCATAATCTGTATAAGCAGTTGTAACAATAAAGTTATGCTTTTGATTAAACATCTGCATTAGTTCGATACCGGTAAGCTGCGGCATTTGAATATCAATAAAAACCAAATCGACCGTTTCATTATTCAATATTTCTATTGCTTTAAAAACATCCGAATCAGCATACAAAACATTCAATCTAGGAACTTTTGATGCATAATCAGCCATAAGTTTTACCGCAAATGGCTCATCGTCTAATATAATACAATTTATTTTTTTCATTTTAAATCTATTTCAAGTTCAACTGTAAACTGATTATTTTGATTCACTAATTTTAATTGATGTTTTTGAGGATAATGAAATTCTAATCGCTTCTTTAAATTATCCAACCCAATTCCGCCAAGCTTATCTTTCTTTTGTATTGCGATACTATTTACGACCTTAAAATTGAGCTTTTTGTCTTTCAGGTTCAAATTAATTACAATCGGATTTTCGTTCGAAGTTAATCCATGTTTTAAAGCATTCTCAATTAATGGAGATAAAACATAGGGCGGAATTTCTTCTGAAACCTCTGCGGTTTCAATTCGAAAATCGATATAAGCATTTTCCTGATGCCTTAATTGTTCAAGCTCGATGTAGGCTTTTATATAATCGATTTCATCTTGCAATCTAATTTTTTCTTTTTGAGATTCATAAGTCGTAAAACGCATAATTTGACTTAATTTTTCAATCGCCTCCAAAGATTTATCCGATTGAAAATAGACCATCGAGTAAATATTATTTAGTGTATTAAAAACAAAATGCGGGTTAATCTGCGCTCTTAGAAATTTGATTTCAGTATTTTTATTTTCTTCCAAAATAATCTGATTGTACTCTAAAAGACGAATAAAATAAATCACAAACCAAAGCAGTGAACTTAAAATAACTGCCATACTGCAATAATTCAAATTATCCAGCATATAACTTAAAAATTCAGGATTTGTATAGTTTATTCTATCAAATAAAACTGCCGTTATAACTTGTTCTATCAGCCATCTTAATAAAGTGAAAAACAAATAGGAAACTAATACGCCTGCGAAAAACATTTTCCATTGAAAGGCTTTAAAAACTCTTTTCATTACAATTAAATAATGAAAGTAAAAGGTAAAGACAAAAACAATAATGTAGGTCGTAAAAAACAAATCTGGAACAAAAACATTTGTTTGTATTGGATTTTTTGCAAATGTAGAATACGCCATCAAAAGCCAATATATAACATGAATGATAATCTCTGCCTTTAGTGATAATGTTTCTTTACGCATATTGTTAGTATTTTTTTTCAAAGATATACATTCATAAAAAAGTCTAAAAACGGGTTTGTAGATTATTCGCGGGGGTTTGTCGATAAAAGTGGTTTTAAGCATTTTTTCAGCACAGTTTTGCATGGTAATTAAATCAAAACCTATGAAAAAAGTTATCATCCTATTGTTTATTCTTCTTAGCCAAACTAATGTATTCAGCCAGCAATTTTCTATTAAAGGAAAAGTAACCAATCAAAACAAAGAGCAAGTCGAGTTTGTAATTGCCAGTTTATTTAAGGACAACAAAATAGTTACATCAGCTTCGACTGACAGTTTGGGGAATTTTGAAATGAAAACTGAAAAAGGAAGCTATAGATTGCTGCTGGAACAATTTGGAACAGAATACCTTAACAAAGAAATTACTCTTGACAAAAACATTGATTTAGCGGTAATTGAAATTAAAGAATCAATAAAACTTGAAGGAGTAACGATAAAATCTAGAAAAAAACTGGTTGAGCAAAAGGTTGATCGACTTGTTTTTAATGTCGAAAATTCTGTAACTGCCACTGGCGGAACAGCTTTGGATGCCTTAAAAGCAACGCCGACGGTAAGAGTTCAAAATGAAATTATTTCGATTGTTGGAAAAGGTGAAATTTTTGTCATGATCGATGATCGCTTGCAAAAAATGCCTCAAGAGGACTTGGCTGCGTTTCTAAAATCAATTCCGTCTGATAACATTAAAAGCATTGAAGTCATAACTACTCCGCCGGCAAAATATGATGCAGAAGGAAACAGCGGACTTATTAATATCAAATTAAAAAATGCCAAAGCGAATTCATGGAATGCTAATATTGGCACTTCATACACACAAAAAACGTATGGAAGCGAAAACCTAAACGGATTATTTACTTATAATCATGATAAAATTTCGGTTCAGGCTTCTGTTAACAAAGGAAAACAAAAATTACGCTCTACTTCTGAAAGTGCTATATTTTACACAAACGAGTTATGGAAGGAAGATATTAAAAATAAATCGGTGATTGATGTATTGAGTTTAAGTTTTGGTCTTGATTACAAACTAACTAATAAATGGACAGCAGGAATTCAATATCTTGGCAGTTTTACAGACAAAACCTCAACTAATAATCCGTTTACAACTATATATAATAATAGCGGAACGGCAGATTCTTATATCGCTTCGGATGTTAATGCAGCCAACAATCCGAAAATGAATACCGTTAATTTTCAAAATTCTTTTGTATTAGACAGCTTAGGAAAAAACATTTCGATTAATTTGGATTACTTCAATTACAGTAAAAATGATTATCGTTTCTTTTCTGGAAATGAATTAGATCGCAATAAAAATGTTATTCCTAACACTTTTTTTTCGTCGACCACCAGCAATGTCAATACAATCAAAAATTACTCTGCAAATGTCGACGTTTCGTTACCGTATCAATGGGCAAACATTAGTTTTGGAGCAAAAGCTTTTCATACCAATACTGACAACAATTTAGCCGTATACAACAATGAAACAGGAACTGCAGTTTTCAATACAAACCAGTCGAATATTTTTAATTACAAAGAGTACAATCAGGCTGTGTATTTTTCGGGAAGCAAAAAGATAAATTCTAAATGGGAAACACAAATTGGTTTGCGAATTGAAGCTACACAAACCAAAGGTTACTCTGAAAATCTAAATCAAACTACTGCAAATCATTATGTAAAATTATTCCCAACGGCTTATTTGACTTATGCGCCAAATGAAAACAATTCTTTTTCTTTAAACTACAGTCGAAGAATCCGCAGACCTGAGTTTGAGTATTTAAATCCTTTTGTAATTCAAACAAGTCCTTATTCTTATTCGCAGGGAAATCCATATTTAAAACCTTCGTTAATTGATAATTTTGAATTTTCGTTTATCCGAAATCAAAAATGGGTTAACTCTGTGTATTTTTCTCAGGTTTCAGATTTCGGGCAGGAATTATCTATCATCGATCCTGAAACAAACAGCACCAAGAGAATGCCGTTAAACTATGCCAATACGTATCAAATAGGTTTTTCGACTTCGTACAACTTCAATAAATATTCTTGGTGGAACAGTTTTACTGGTTTTAATTTAAACTATCAAAATGTAAAATCAAGAACAAATTTCATTAGTTCTATAGATGGATACAACGGATATATTTACAGCAATAATGACTTTACTATAAACAATAGCAAAACAGTATTTATTGGATTAAATTACGGTTTACAGCTTCCTGGACGTTATCAAATTTTTAATATTTCGACTCTGAACATTTTAGACATCTCGGTTAAAATGCTCACTTTCAAAAAAAACTTGTCAATTACATTTCTAGCCGAAGATGTATTAAATGCACAAAAACCATTAATTACCTACACTTCAAACGGAATAAAAACAAATATAAAAAGTTATGGAGACACTAGAGGTTTTAGAATTTCATTAAGTTATAAATTTGGCAATCAAAACATTAAATCAAAACAGCGTGATTTTGGAAATGAAGACGAAAGAAATAGAATAAACTAATTACAGCAATAAAAACAGAGCTTCAGAGAAATCTGGAGCTTTTTGTTTTTAGTTTGATTTGAAGTCCGAAATTAAACAAATAGCTGCAACGCTTTTTTTTTACAAAAACTTTTAAACCAGTGAAGATTCTCCAGCAAACTGTTGATTGATTTTATCTAACAGTTCAAATTCGTCTAAAGGAAATAATTCGATAATGTGTTCTAAAATTAATCCAACATTAATTGAGGAATCTTTATCATTGTCAAGCCCCAAAACACACAATTTTAGCATATTATTAATCATACATCCAAGCTCATAATAAGTTGAAAACTTGATTTCTGTTTTACATTCTTCGTTATTGTCGCTTGATTTTTTTAAAACACTGAAATACTGTTTTATCTCTTCTAAACTTTTAGTTTCTTTTACTGCCATTATTTTTTCTGTATTACTTTTTATCATAATTCAAATTTTGATGTTTTTTTTCAAAATGTGGTTATCTTATATGGTAACATCAAAAAAAATTAAACACATAGAAACATAGATTTTATAGGCTTAATTTAAGGAGACAAAAAGAAACTCATTTCTTTCACATAGCTGTTTATGTGTGTTTTAGGCAAGTAAAACGCCTTTTTTAAAGTAACAAATCTATGCTTCTATGTGTTAAAACATACCGCAATCAAAGAGCAAATTATTTAAGTTTTAGATTTATAAAGCTGTTTTAAACTACTTTCAATTGCTTTACAATTTCGTGGATATGTTCTTCATCAGTGCCGCAGCAGCCGCCAAATACATTTAAATGACTAAAAGTATCTTTTAATTTTTTGTATTCTTTACCCAAATCCTTAGGAATTCCTCGGTCTAATTCTGTGGCTTCGTCTAATTCGGCGTGGCTTTTACAAGATGCATTTGCTCGAAAACCTTTTATTCTTTTTATCCAATTTTCATTTACATTCGTTTTCAGTTCGTTTACAAAATGCGTAGGATGCGCACAATTTATCATATAATACAACGGAGGTACATTCACGCTTTTGTCTATTTTTTCGATTGCGTCTTTTAAGCTCATTCCGGTTGGCAGTTTCCCGTCAGTTTCAACAGTAAACGAAATAACTACAGGCAAACTTACAGTTTCGGCAGCTTTAACAATACCTATCACTTCTTCGATATAATTCATGGTAAGCGCCGATACAAAATCAACCGGCATTTGACTAAAAGCTTTTATTTGTGCCAAATGATATTGTTTCGCTTCTTCAACATTCATACAATTATCCGGCACATAACCGTCGCCCCGAGGACCTATACAGCCGCTTATAAGAATTGATTTTATGGAATTCGAAAATTCTATTTTTAAATCTGTTAAAAGCGAAACTGCTTTTTTATTCAACTCAAATAAGGAATCTTTTGGATAACCAATTTTTTCAATCCACTCTGGATTTGCCCGCCAAGTTGGACTTTCTAAAATAAAATTTGTTTTATACTTTTCGGCAATTTTTAAATAACGCGAATAATAATTTTTCATACTGTCGTATCCTTTTTGATCTTTTAATATATCAAAGGCAGCAAAATAAGGCAGATCAAAACCTTCTAGAAAAACCAATGTTGTTTCGAGTCCGCCATCAGTCAAAAACAAATCTTCAGATTCGTTTGGCAGCGTATTTTTAGTCTTTTTCATCTCCACTTCATTAAATACAAACAATTAATAATCAAATAAATAACACTATAAATATACAAAATCTCGATTTCTCAAAATAAAAAATCAAACAAAAGTAAAATCAATTACTTTTCTTTTCAAAAACACTTTTCAGCATTTTTTTCAAAAACATAACCATAACCATAAAGAGTTTATTTACTTTTGCACCCGCAATGGTTTAGCTGCAACTTTTCAAGTGCAGTTAACGAAGAGGGAATCAGGTGCAAATCCTGAACAAGCCCGTTACTGTAAATTCCATGCAACATTTTGACAGATTAGGAAAGCTTTTTTTAGTTTTCGAAATCAAATCTTTTGCCACTGCATTTTTCTAATGCGGGAAGGCGGCTCAAAATGGGAATAAGTCAGGAGACCTGCCACTGCATATCATTTTAAACTCTCGTGGACCAGAGTTTTAAAAACAAACACATTTATCAAACTAAACATTTGATTTCATTTTTTCCGTTTAAAACTATTTGTTACAAATAGACCATTTTGTTATGCACGTATGTAAAAACAGGCATTCAGGCCTGCTGCATTGTGGATTATGTGCCTTATTATGGATTTTGTTTATAAATCCGATTATGGCACAGGATAATCCTAAAACCAAAGAGCTGGACTCTTTAAAACCACTTCCGTTAAAAGAAGTTATTCTAACCGCAAGCAAACGCGAGTTTAGGATCGAATCGCCCATGCCTGTTCAGATCTTATCAGGCAAACAGCTTGAAGCACTAAACAGTCTTTCGGTTGCGGATGCTGTTCGTTATTTTTCGGGAGTCCAATTGAAAGATTATGGCGGAATCGGCGGTTTAAAAACCATAAACGTTCGAAGTTTAGGAAGCGCTCATACGGCAGTTTTTTATGACGGAATGACGGTTGGAAATGCGCAAAACGGTCAAGTCGATTTAGGAAAATATTCTTTGGACAATATTGAAGCTATCGAACTTTATAATGGTCAAAAATCGACTATTTTTCAGCCTGCACGAGGTTTTTTCGCTTCAAGTACGCTTTTACTAAAAACAAAAATTCCTGTTTTCGAATCGGGTAAAACTACAAATATTAGAACTTCTTTTAAAACTGGATCTTTTGGATTAGTAAATCCTTCTGTTCTTTATCAGCAAAAATTAACTTCCAGAACAGCGCTTTCCTCAAATATTGAATGGCTTAAAGCCGATGGAAAATACAAATACCGCTATCAGAAAAAAGACGGCTATGATACAACTGCAGTTCGCCAAAACGGAGATATAACCGCACTTCGGGCTGAATTGAACCTGCACACCAAATTTGGTTCAAATGCTCTTGCCAACTTCAAGGCCTATTATTACGATTCTGAACGAGGACTTCCGGGCGCAATTCTAGCCAATAGATACGAACATGTGCAAAGGCAATGGGATCGCAATTTTTTTATTCATGGTTCTGTAGAAAATTCCTTTTTCGAAAAACACAAAATGCTTACTAATGTAAAATTCAGCAGAGACTACAGCCGTTATATCGATCCTGATTATAAAACTCTTGAAGGTGCATTGGACAATAAATATTATCAAAACGAATTTTACGCTTCGATTGTCAATCTCTACGCTATAAAAGATTGGTGGAAAATGTCGCTTGCAGCAGATTTCTCCATTAATACGCTTGATGCTAATTTATACCGTTTTCCCTATCCTACCCGATATTCTTATTTAAGCGTTATTTCCAGCGAAATGCATTGGAACCGACTTGATATTCAAGCTAATTTACTTGGAGCTTATATCGATGAACAGGTTAAATATTATCAGCAAGGCGATAGTCAGCATGTTTTCTGCCCGGTTGTATCGGCTTCTTATCAACCTTTTGCGATAAAGAATTTCAGAGTTCGAGCGTTTTACAAAGAGTCTTTTAGAATGCCCACTTTCAATGATTTGTACTACACTTTTATAGGCAACAGTTCATTGCGTCCAGAATTTACAACGCAATACGATGTGGGAACTACTTACAGTATTGAGCCTAAAAAAATGCTGCAATCGGTATCATTTCAAGCCGATGTATATTACAATCGAGTAAAAGATAAAATTATCGCAATGCCGTCATCTAACCTTTTTAGATGGACAATGATGAATTTGGGCGAAGTCGATATTCGCGGCTTAGAACTAAACACCAATTTCGTTTTTAAATTCCCGCAGCAAATATTTCTGGATTTAGGTTTAAGCTATACCTATCAAAAAGCAATCGATATTACTGCAAAAGGCACAACTTACGGCGATCAAATTCCTTATACACCAGAAAACAGCGGTACAATAACCTCATCTGTCAACTGGAAAAAATGGAATCTTAACTACAGTTTTATATATACCGGCGAGCGTTACAGTCAAAAAGCAAACATTCCTGTTAATTATGTTAAGCCTTGGTACACCAGTGATATGGCTCTTATTTGGAATGGAAAGTTCTCAAAAATCCCTGTAAAAATAAGCGGTGAAGTCAATAATTTATTCAATCAATATTATGATGTGGTACTCAATTTTCCTATGCCAGGAAGAAATTATCGATTAAGCCTTTCTCTAAACTTTTAAAATAAAACAGCAACACTAAATAAATTCTCAGCAATGAAAACAAATTTCAAATTTTGGCTTTTACTCGCTTTTGCGGCAGCGGCTCTTCAAGGATGTCAGGAAGACGACCCTATTATTCCTGAAGAAGTAGAAGTTTTACCGCCCGAAACTGTTACAACCGTACAAGGTTTTTATCTTCTTAACGAGGGGAATATGAACATGAATAAAGCTTCATTGGATTATTACGATTACGAAACCGGAAGTTACAAGCGTAATGTTTACGGTCAAGCAAATCCTGATGCCACTTTAGGTCTAGGCGATGTAGGAAACGATATTGGTATTTACGGTTCAAAATTATACTCCGTTATCAACAACTCAAACAAAATTGAAGTTATGGATGTGGTTACCGCAAAACGCCTTAAAGTAATTGACATCAAAAATTGCCGATATGTAACTTTTGCCAACGGAAAAGCTTACGCAAGCGCCTATGACGGCGAAGTACAATTGGGAGAAAATTCTCCAAATGGCTTTGTTGCCGAAATCGACACCACTTCGCTTTCGATCACAAAAACGGTAAAAGTAGGCCGTCAGCCCGAAGAAATGGCTGTTGTGGGCAACAAACTTTATGTTGCCAATTCAGGAGGATATAGTCCGCCAAATTACGAAAGAACCGTTTCTGTAATCGATCTAAAAACTTTTACCAAAATAAAAGATATTGATGTTGCCATAAATCTGCACAGACTTGAAGCTGACGAAGACGGAGATTTGTATGTAAGCTCTCGCGGCGATTATTATGATATTCCTTCAAAATTATTTGTTATCGATACTAAAACTGACCTCATTAAAAAAACTTTTGATATTGCCTGCTCCAACCTTACTATCGTTGGCGACAAAGCTTATATAATTGGATCTGAATTTAGCTACAGCACCTTCGATTATATCATTAACTACTCCTTGATTAATGTTAAAACCGAAACTTTACTTACAGAAAGCTTTTTACCTAAAGCGGTCAGCGACGAAATTAAAACTCCATACGGGCTTGCAGTTGATCCTGTTTCTCTAAATGTTTTTATTACAGATGCTGGAGATTATGTTTCGCCTGGAAAATTATACTGTATTGATAAAAACGGAAATACAAAATTCACGGTTACAACTGGAGATATTCCAGCACATTTTGCCTTTAAAACAAAAAAAACAATAATTAATCCATAAATTTTAAAAATGAAGAAAATTCTACTTGCATTGTCGGTTGTCCTGCTTCTTTCGGGCTGTTACAAGGATGACATTAACGATCTAAAAAATGATGTCAATGATTTGAAAAACCGAATGGCACAATACGAGAACCTGCTTGATGTATTAAACAAAAGATTGTATGTGGTAAACTACGAAACTAAAGACGGAAGTTATGTAATTACAATGAGCGACGGATCTAAATTAAATGTCCGCAATACCTCATCTTTTATAAAAATTGGCGAAAACGGAAACTGGTGGATCGATGGTGTAGATACTGGAAAATCTGCAAAAGGTGAAAGCGGAGCCAAAGGCGAAGCTGCAAAAATCACTATTGGAACTAATGGAAACTGGTTTGTTGATAATGTAGACACTGGCGTTTCTGCTTCTGGTCAAAAAGGAAAGGACGCTGCAGAAATTACATCGGTTGCATTGGCAAACGGAATTATGACTTTTACTTTTGCCGATGGCCGTACAATCAGCATCGTTGCAAGCGCTCCAGAAATTACACTGCCAAATCCAGCTGGAGGTTTTGCTGTTGATAAAATGCAATGGTTTAAAGTTCAGCCTCAATTAACAAACGCTGCAAACGCAACTTATAAATGGATTGTAAACAGCCAAGAAGTTGCTGCAACAACTGACTTGTTCTATATTTTTAGTGCTGCAGGAACTTACAATATCGAGTTTAAAGCTAAAAATGGAGTTGGCGAAAGTTCTAAATCTTTTACTGTTACTGTTGCTGAAAAAGCATATTTAAACAAAATTACACGTGTTTTTGACTTCTTTCCTGCTCCAGGACAATTTGTAAATGCTCTGCCTGCTGCAACTGCCACAGATACTGACGAAACAATGCGTATAAAAGCCGAAACAGCTTTAACAGCAGGAAACATGATTAGCCTTGGAGGATTTGGAGGATATGTGCAATTTGGTTTTGACCATACGATTATCAATAAAGAAGGAAACGATTTTGTTGTTCTTGGAAATGCTTTTACAGATTGGTCTGAACCGGGAATTGTAATGGTTTCTTACGATGCCAATGGTAACGGAAAAGCGGATGATGAATGGTTTGAAATTGCAGGTTCTGAACACAATAAAACCACGACTATCAAAAATTACGAAATGACGTATTATAAGCCAGAAGCCGAACCAACTAATCCGAACGAACCAAATTACATTCGTTGGACTGACAATCAAGGACAAACTGGTTATATAGCAAAAAATCAATTCCACAAACAAACGTTTTTCCCTTTATGGAAAGGAAATAGCGTAACTTTTAAAGGAACTTTCTTAAAATCCAATATTTACGATAAATCTGGCGGAAAAGGAAACAACTGGGCAAATCCTGCTTACGAATGGGGTTATACTGACAACTGGGCTAATGCTGATGTGAGAGGTCAAATCGACATAAGCTGGGCTGTAAACGCAAAAGGCGAATCGGTAAAACTTAAAGGAGTTGATTTTATTAAAGTGTACAATTCTAACCGTGCTGAAGGCGGATGGCTTGGAGAAGTTTCAACAGAAGTTTCAGGATTTAAAGATTTAAATTTACCATAATACAGCAATCTTATTTTTGAATAAAGGAAAGTCTCAGAATCTCTGAGACTTTTTTTTTAACTCCTAAAAAATCTTTCTAATCTGCGGCTGAAAAATAATTACACTTCTATAGCTGACTTAAAAACAAAACACTCAACACTTTATCTAAATCATACTCAAATTGTGAATATCTATTTGAGTATTTTATGAGTTTTTTTTCCTGTAAAATCTATCTTTGGCATCCTTAAAAAAATTAAAGAGATGAGCGCAATTTGGTACGAATGCAAAGTAAAATATAGAAAAACAGATGAAACTGGAGGCCAAAAAGTACTAACAGAACCTTATTTGGTAGATGCAGTATCTTATACAGAAGCTGAAAAAAGAATCAATGAAGAAATGGCTGCTTATATAAGTGAAGAATTCAAAATCACGAACATAAAAGTGGCAAATTATGCCGAGATTCATCCTTTTGAAAATACAGATCGCTGGTTTAGATCAAAAGTTTCATTGATCGCTTACGATGAAGAAAGCGGTAAAGAAAGAAAATCGAATATGTATATGCTGATTCAGGCAAATGATGTGAGAGAAGCTTATGACAATACGATTCATGTTATGAAAAACACTATGGGAGAATATTCGATTCCTGCCATTTCTGAATCGCCAATTATGGATGTTTTCCCGTACTTTAGCGGTGAAGAAGGAGAAACCGAAATGCTGGAAAGATTCAATGCTCTAAAAGCTTCTAAAACTGTAAAACCAGACGAAGAAACAATAGATCATATGGAATTTGAAACTGCATTAGAGGAATAAATTTTCTTGAACTTCAAAAATTAAAATTTAGCTTCAGAGAAATCTGGAGCTTTTTTTTATCCACCTACACAACTTCTATTAATTATAAAATTAAAATAAATCATATATTCGTTATTACAAAACTGATCTAAAAGCACTTGCATTTTAAACCCAAAATTCCATGACAAAAAAAACACTTGTTTTAATTGGATTTATCATTTTAAAATTTGTTTTACAGTACGCGCTTTTAAGTCCTGAATATGATTTGCAGCGCGACGAATATCTGCACCTCGATCAGGCGCATCATTTGGCTTGGGGCTATTTATCAGTTCCTCCCGTTACTTCATGGTTTTCTTACCTAATATTTCTACTTGGAAATTCCGTTTTTTGGGTTAAGTTCTTCCCTGCCCTTTTTGGCGCACTCACTCTTTTATTTGTTTGGAAAACAATTGAAGTTTTAAAAGGAAGTTTTTATGCATTAGTTCTTGGCGCCATATGCATTTTGTTTTCGTCTCTTTTAAGACTCAATATGCTATATCAGCCCAACTCGCTCGACGTTTTGTGCTGGACACTATTTTATTATATCATAATTCAATATATCACGACTCAAAAATCAAAATGGTTTTATATAGGCGCAATTGTATTTGCTTTTGGGTTTTTAAACAAATACAACATTCTTTTTCTGCTGATTGGTCTTTTACCTGCACTTTTACTGTCAAGCCAAAGAGAAATACTGACCGAAAAAAAGCTGTATTCTGCCTTGCTTTTAGGACTTCTTTTAATCTTTCCAAACTTATTATGGCAGTATAACAATCATTTTCCAATTGTACATCACATGAAAGAATTGGCAGAAACACAATTGGTAAATGTAGATCGTCTTGATTTTCTAAAAGAACAACTCTTGTTTTTTATAGGATCTATCTTGGTTCTTTTGGCCGCTTTATACAGTTTATTATTTTACAAACCTTTTGCAAAATACAGGTTCTTTTTTGGGTCGATAATTTTTACGCTCATTGTCTTTATTTATTTCAAAGCCAAAGCTTATTATGCCATTGGCTTATATCCTATTTATATTGCTTTTGGAGCTGTATACCTTTCTGAAGTTTTACAAAAAGGATGGAAATATTATTTGCGATATGTATTTGCTGCCATTCCGATATTATTGTTTATTCCGATGTACAATATTGCGTTTCCAAACAAAACACCAGAATACATTGTAAAACATCCTGAGAAGTATAAAAAACTAGGAATGCTTCGCTGGGAAGACGGAAAAGATCACAAACTGCCGCAAGATTTTGCCGATATGCTGGGTTGGAAAGAACTCGCCCGAAAAACAGATTCTGTTTATGCATTATTTCCAAAATCAGAAAACACATTAGTGCTTTGCGATAATTACGGACAAGCGGGAGCAATAAATTTTTATACTCAAAAAGGAATAAAAGCTGTTTCTTTTAATGCCGATTATGTGAATTGGTTTAATTTGAATATCAAATACCAAAACCTAATTAGAATTAAAGAATTTGAAGAAAACAGCGATGAACTTGCAGAAACAAGTCCGTATTTTGAAACTGCTTTTATCGCTGGTGAAATAACAAACCAATATGCAAGAGAATACAAAACAACTCTTTTTGTTTTTACCAATGCCAAAATCAACATCAACAAAAGACTGGAGCAGGAAATTAAAGAAGAAAAAAATTATGCCGACTAAAAAATGATTGATTTTACTTCTATTACCTATTTAAAAACAGGAAATTCAAAGCAAGTTCAAGTTTATGAAATCTTAACTCAAAATAAGATTTTAGAAATACTGTCTGAATTTGATCCTATTTTAACCGGCACCATTCCTATAAATATTGATATTGAAAACAGCGATCTCGATATTATTTGTTACTGGACAAACAAAACCGATTTTATATCCAAAATTTCCACAGCTTTTACTACGAAACCTGAGTTTAAAATTAGAAACAGTTTAATCAATAACAATGAATCTGTTATTGCAAATTTTAAAATTGATGGTTTTGAAATAGAGATCTTCGGGCAAAATATTCCGACTAAAAATCAAAACGCCTATAAACATATGCTTATTGAGCATCAAATTCTACAATCAAAAGACGAGAATTTTAGATTAAAAATCATAGCACTCAAGCAAAATGGATACAAAACAGAACCTGCTTTTGGCAAATTATTGGGTTTAAAAAACGATCCTTACGCAGAATTACTCGATTACAAAATCTAACCAAGAACAAACACCAAATACAACATATTAAAATACAATTAATTAGAAACTAAAAAGTAATAATTCAAAATTTTTCAGTTATTTCTTTGGATAACCGTATTTAGTGCTTATCTTTGCACCCGAAACATCGCGGGATAGAGCAGTAGGCAGCTCGTCGGGCTCATAACCCGAAGGTCACAGGTTCGAGTCCTGTTCCCGCTACTAAGACAAAGCTTCAGAGAAATCTGAGGCTTTTTTTTTAAACTACGACTTAAACTATTATAAACAATAGACTACCTACAGTCTTTGTTCGATAAAAAATAAATTATATTATAATCGTAATTAAAATCCAATGCTTAAAAAAAACAAACCCCAAGTTCTATTTTTTATTCTTTTAAATTTATTTTTCACCCTTAATTCATTTGCTCAAAAAAGCATTTATGCTGGAATTGAAATTGGACGCAGAGCCATTAAAGTGTCTGTTGTTGATGTAAATAATATCAAAAAAGCTGATTATAAAATACTTTCTTTCTGGACAGAAAGAATTCCGTTTGCCGATCATATCAGCGCTTCTGGAAAACTTACACCAGAAGACATTAACAAAACCAGTCTAACTATAGTCGATCAATTAAAAAAAATCAAAGCCGACTATAAAATGCTGGACGAAAATATCTTTATCGTTGCGGCTCCTGTCTTTACATCTGCCAGCAACTTTGATGTTTTAAAAAGCAAAATCACTTCTCTTACCAATAAAGAACTTGAAATACTTGATGGTACTGAAGAAGCCAAAACGTTAGTTAAAGGCGCAATACCGCCTGTTGATTATGCAAATGCTTTTCTTTTGGATATTGGCGCTCAAACTACTAAGGGCGGTTATATTGACGAACTTAAAGACAATAAATTAGAATTTATTCCTTTAGAACTTGATTTTGGCACCATGACACTTACTGATGCTGTAGAAAAAACAGTAACCAATAAAAGTCAGCTAAATGATATGTCAACCTATCAAGAAAAGTCTTTTGATTTTAATCCAAAATTACGCAAGAAAACTAAAGAGCTGT
The DNA here is from genome assembly GCF_044007415.1 of Flavobacterium sp. FlaQc-28. Classification (NCBI taxonomy): domain Bacteria; kingdom Pseudomonadati; phylum Bacteroidota; class Flavobacteriia; order Flavobacteriales; family Flavobacteriaceae; genus Flavobacterium; species Flavobacterium sp. FlaQc-28. The sequence goes on along the minus strand of NZ_JBIPCM010000009.1, from coordinate 51,514 downwards.
TTGACGCGAATCCGCTTTTAATGAAAAAAGACAAATTATATTTGTCTGGCGGTGCTGTTTGGGCGTTTTCAACCCTTTACTATGATGAAAACGTTAAAGACCATTACATTCCTTTAACGCTTCAAGATGTTATTGATTATGATGCTATTCTGAAAAATAACTTTGGAAAATTTACAAACCTTGCCAAAACCAACAAAGAAATGGCAAGAGTTTTAAGCACTTATGACCAGAAATACCTTATTTCGGCAAATAACATATTGGTAACGTGTTTAGAAAGTATTCCAAACTTAGAAACAAAGAAAATATATTTTGTAAAAGAAGGACAAGTAACTTGGTTGATCTCTTACATTGCCGATCGCTCTAAAAAAGTAAATACTAATTTTTAAAGATCACTATTTATCACATACATTGCACAATTGTTATTCGATTTTGCATTTTAAACTAATTAAAGCTTCAGAGAAATCTGGAGCTTTTTTTATTGATTTTGGTTGGAAAGTGAAGAAATGCTTTAATATGTGTGTTTTTAGTTTTGAATAAAAAATGAATACTTGCGTAATTTTTTTAGTTAAAACTCTTTGCAGAGCGGGGAATAAATTATTACGAGCAATCCATGACCATTATCTACCATAAATGCAGTTTATTTAGTATGTATATTATACCTAACAGTATAAAGGCAATACCTCCCGCATAACCCCTAAAATTCACACTTACTAGTGGATATGAAGGTGATCTTTTTAACATAAAAACAATAATTCCTACTCCAAAAATGATCATCAAAATGCCAATACCAGTATCATCTATTACCCCCATTTTGTTACTTTTTAATTAGATCTTTTATTTATGTTTAAGTTTTCAAATTCTTCGATAATATCATGTATAATCTCCCGCTTCCATCCATCAAAACCTCTTCCTATTCCAGTTATTTTCTTTCCGTTAATGAAAAATCTCAATTCGTCAGCCTCACTTCCTCTTGCTCCTATTTCAGGTTTGTATGAGAAACTAAGTTGTTCTTTCTTCACTTTTTCAGAATAACTATTTATCATTTTTTTTTTATAACAGAAACATATTGAATTTTCAAGTATTACGATTTTGTATAAAAAGGGTTTTGAGAAGAAAATCAAAACTTCTAATCCAACAATTATTATAAAAGAGACAACATAAATTACAGAATCAAAATTTTTAACAACAAAATAAAACAAACAATTGAATACTATCCCAATTAGTAAAAGCTTTATTAAAATTACTGATAAACTTAATTTATAAATCATTAATTACTTTTTTATAGTTTCGGCTACTGAACTTAACCTGCTCTGCAAAGTGTTCATCGCAAGCGATGCGCAATCCCGAAAGCTTTCGATATTGCACAGCTTTTTAATTATAATTCTTCACAAGGCAGGGAGAATTACAAATTCTTTTCTTCATCACTTTTTTTATTCCCATCAATATCTGATGTATTGTAAATTTTACTCCAATAATTTGAACATCCATGCTTTTCTCTTATTTTTTCAGCAAAATAAATCCCATAAATTAGTCCTGCAAGTGCGAAAAATATATAGACATAAACATCCAATTCAATCAGCGAGTTTAAAATAAACATAAGCAACAAAAATAATAAGAATTTGGATAGGACTAATAGAATCCAAAATGTTGCCTCAACAATGAAATAAAATATTTTTTGCATTATAAAAAGATTTTCGTTTACTTTTCTCACTGCTCCGCAAAAGTACAAACAGAAGATTATTTTAATTTTTCTGTGATAGTACTATAAATTTCTTATTACCTGTAAATGTTAGATGCAATAATTAAGCACCAAGACATCTAATACATTACCTATTCTATCACTAACTTTGATACATTAACAAATGTTCCGATATCAATAGTTGAATTATCATTTACTTTATGTAACAAAAAATGAAGAGTATCTATTCTAGTAGTTTTTGGGAATGCTATCATGAACACTCCATTGCCAGAACCTAAATTACCAAAATGTTTTTCCTCTATTTTCCATTCTAAAAAATATTCACTTTTCTTAAACTCTTTGTTTATTTTTTTTAGTTTCAAGACAATTTGATTATTTGGAGATAATGCAACCTTTTTTTTATCTCCATTTATAACTTTATAATGCCAAACTTTTTCAATCCATACAGAATCAATAATATCTAAATCTCCATTTTGCAATTTATTTGCTGTAGAGAGATAAAACCCATTTTCTTTTGAATTTGAAATTGTTGAAGATGCTTGAGGTGTTGCTGTGTTAAATTCATTACAACTAATACACATTAACGCTATAATACATAGACTAAATAAAACTTTCTTTCTCATTTTCTTGACAATATTGTTAGTGGCACGTTCTTATTTGCTTATTTTACAAAATAGTACATCTCATTTAAAACTACGCTGCTCTGCAAAGTGTTCATGACAAGCACTGCTCCTGCTCTGCAAAGTGTTCATTGCAAGCGCGAAAACTTTCGGGATTGACTTTTCGCTACCTCATCTTTCTTCTTAAAAAATGTAAAGTTCTAAAAGTCTCTGACTTTATTACAAAAATCACTTAATAATGACTATCCCTAAAAACAGGTTTAAAATTATTCTATTTTATTCAATGTTGCTTCTAATTTAATTACTTTGCATAAAATTAAGAGCCAAATGAATAAAATTTACTACCATCTGCTTTTTTGGTTGTTTATCTCATTGTATGTATTTGATTACATAGCTTCATTTTACAATCTAAAAGAGAGTATTCTTTATACTTCATTTGAAGTGGTTGCTTTTTGCTCTGAATTTTACATTAACCTATTCGTTCTGCTGCCTTTTGTTTTGAACAAAAAAGGAAAAACAGCTTATGTTTCAGCTTTAATTCTGTTGTTAAGTATTAGTTTTTTAATCTATTACAGCACTGGTTTGAATGTTGTTTTGTATGACGATGATTTGCTAAAATCATTTATTTCATTCCTTCTAAATCATTCGCTTTATCTTTTCATCTCTTATATTGTTTGGTTTTTCAATAAATATTTTACCGAAAAACAACTTCGCCTGCAGGCAGAAAATGAAAAACTGCAAACCGAAATGATGCTGTTAAAATCACAAATCAGCCCGCATTTTCTTTTTAATGCACTTAATAATATTTATGCATTAACATTAATAAAAAGTGACAATGCTCCGAAAATGCTTGCTTGTTTGGCTGATATACTTCGTTATTTTCTCTATGAAGGCGACAAGAAAAGTGTATCTCTGCTGTCAGAAATAGAAATAATTCACAAATACCTTCAAATTCAGGAATACCGAGAAATTGCAGGAATGAAAAATATGAATTTTACCATTTCTAACGACAACTCTGTTCCGGAGGTTCCTCCCTTATTATTCCTAACACTACTAGAAAATGCTTTTAAGCATGGAGATATTATTGAAAATAAAAATGGTTTTGTCGACATAATTCTTACCGCTGTCAACAATAAAATTGAGTTTAGTGTTGTTAATTCTTTTCAGCCTAAATCAAAAAATCAAGGTATTGGATTGAAAAATATAGAATCACAGCTCAAAAATCTATTTGGAGACGATTACCAATTAAGTACCGAAGACATCGATTCAATCTATAAAGTAAGTTTACATTTTTATGGAAACAAAGACAATATATAAATGCGCTATCGTCGATGATGAAACTTTAGCCCGTACTTTAATACGCACTCATTTAATGCAAATTCCTGAGCTCGAAATTGTGTATGAATGCTCGTCGGCACTTGAGGCCGACAATTATTTAAAAACAAATAAAGTCGATTTACTGTTTCTAGACATTCAAATGCAGCATTTGTCTGGAATCGATTTCTTGAGGTCGCTTCAAAATCCGCCAAAAGTAATTTTTACAACAGCTTACTCTGAATTTGCTTTAGATGGTTATGAACTCAATATTATAGACTATTTACTAAAACCCATAACTTTTGAACGTTTCTACAAAGCTGTAACCAAAGCACTGGAATTACTAAAATTAGAAAACGAAAGCAAAGATGCCGCTGAAGCCTCAGTTATTGATCAATCGATAGTTATAAAATCCAGTCATCAGCACATTAAAATTCTTTTGAGCGACATATTGTTTATTGAAGGTCTTCATAAATATGTAAAAATAGTAACCGAGAAAAAAACATATACTACTTTAATTGCTCTTACAGCGATGGAAGAAGAGCTTTCGAAACAGCTTTTTTACCGCTGTCATCGCTCTTTTATTGTCAACCTAAGTAAAGTGGAACTGATTGATGGAAATTTAGCCATTATTGGAACTCATAAAATACCCATCAGCAAATTAAATAAACAAGAACTTCTTGCCAAATTAGGTAAGAAAATTGGGTAAATTAAGCGTTAAACTAACTTTCTGTACCCAAACTAGTTCATTTGGGAGAAAAAAAAGTATCAGGGTTTTAAAAATTATTCTCTTTGTCGAGTAATTTTTAGAACCCTGAACGCATTTATTCAATAATTTAAAACATCAAAATGTACAACAAAGCAATTTTATCAATGACTTTTGCCATTTTAATTTCAGCTTGCGACAGCAGCGAAGTCGAAGGATCGACACCAAATCCTGATCCAACTTTACCAGTTACTAATGTTCTTTATACAATGCCCGAAGAATCTGCACCGCACGAAGGCACTTGGCTGCAATGGCCGCATCAATATGAATATGGTGTTACATACCGCAACAGTTTAGACGCAACATGGGTAGCAATGACAAAAGCCCTTCAATCAACAGAAAAAGTGCATATTATAGCTTATGACGCGGCAGAACAATCAAGAATTGAAACTCTGCTGACAAATGCCGGTGTGCCATTAACTAACGTAAATTTTAAAATACACGAAACAAACGATGTTTGGGTGAGAGATAACGGGCCTATTTTTGCAAAAGACCAATCTGGTCAATTAGTACTTCAAGATTGGGGATTTAATGGCTGGGGAGAAAAATTTGGTTACAAAAAATGCGATGCTATCCCATCATTTATCGCTGATGAAATTGGTATAAAAGCAGTAAACGTACCAATGGTAAACGAAGGCGGTTCTGTAGAATTAGACGGTCACGGTGTAATGATGGCTACAAAAAGTTCTGTACTGAGCCAAAAGAACAGATCAACTCGAAATGCAGGTATGACGCAGGCACAAGCCGAAGCCAATTTTACTAAATACTACGGTGCCACAAAATTTATCTGGTTAGAAGGCGGATTTAGCAAAGAAGATGTAACAGATATGCATATTGACGGTATTGCTAAATTTGTTTCTGGCAATAAAATGGTAACCATGAATAACGATGATTTATTGAACTGGGGATTAACGCAAACCGATATAAACGTGTTATATAGCGCTTCTAACAAAAATAATGAAGCTTATACTAAAGTGTTTCTGCCATTGTCAAAAAATGATGTTGTTACTACAAATGGTACCAATCTAGGATACAAAGGCTGTTACATAAACTTTTATGTTGCCAACGGAAAAGTATTGGTTCCAAATTATAATGATCCTAACGATGCTGTTGCCAATACCATTATTGCCGGCTTATTTCCAGGAAGAACTGTTGTAGGTATTGATGTTAGAAATTTATACAAAAACGGAGGAATGATTCACTGTGTAACGCAGCAGCAGCCTCAATAATAAAAACGCGCAAAACTCAAAAGCTCCCTAAACAATACTGTTTAAGGAGCTTTTTTCATTTACATGATCAATTGTTTTATTCCCGCATTGGTGTGTTTTTAACACATAGAAACATAGATTTCTTTGTCATTAAAGGCGTTTCACTTATTTTAAATACACAAAGCATGGTCTATGCGAAAGAAATGTATTTCTTTATGTATTCTTTTCCAGCTATAAAACCTATGTTCCTATGTGTTTTAAACATTTTTTTTGAAAATTACAGCCAACGTTTATACCTTTTGTTTCCACTTCAATCTTTGAGATTTCCGATAAACTAAAGGAGAGACTCCTTTGATTTCTTTAAACTTTCTATTGAAATTAGAAATATTATTAAAGCCGCACAATTCAGAAACTTCCAAAACTGAAAGTTCTTGCGATTTAGACAAGAGCTTCCCTGCCCTCTCAATTCTTATCTCAATCAAAAACTGAAAAAAGGTTTTATTTGTCCGCACTTTAAAATATTTACAAAATGCATTTTTCGTCATATTCGATAAAGCAGCAATTTCGTCGAGCGTAATATTCTTTTGAAAATTAGTCATCACATATTCAAAAACCGTCTGCATTCTCTTGCCTTCATTGTCAGTGATTTTTTTATCATATATATAACTCGAAAGCGGCGTTTTTTTATCCTGTGAAAGCTTTTTTGTTATTTCTAAAAAAAGCATAAACCGATCAAATTCATTAACCGATTTGATCTTTTTAAAAGATTTAATAACTTTATTAGACGGATTATTAACCACAAATCCGTTTTTACAGCTTTCCCAAAACGGTTGAATTTCTTTTAAAGCAGGCAATGAAAAGAACTCCTTTCCAAAAGAATTGGCGGTAAAAAACAATGTTAACATCACAGATAATTCTTCTGTGTTGGCATCACTTCTAAATACGTGAGGCAAATTACTGCCTATAACTACCACGTCACCTTTTTGATAGGGTGAAATAGTATCACCTACAAAAATGGTTCCTTCGCCATTTTCAATATAGCTGATTTGTATTTCTTCGTGCTGATGCAATTTATCATAGAAAACAAACTCAATATCCTCTTGATAAATCAGCGAATCTTCTTTAGTTTTTGGAATTTTAAATGGAAATACTTTCATAATCAATTTAATTACATGTGATAAATATAAAAAAATGCACGCATATTAAGTAATAATTTTAAAAATTAATACGAAAGCGGATAATATAGTATCTTTTTGTGATAACTTCCCTAAGCACATATTTACCACTTATAAATATTTTTGAAAAAATTAAAATCGTAATTATGAGTATTCAATGGAAAGGCGTTATGCCAGCAGTAACCACAAAATTTACTGCCGATGACAAATTAGACTTCAATATGTTTGGAGTAAATGTTAAAGCTCAACTCGAAGCAGGTGTTTCTGGAATAATTTTAGGAGGTACACTTGGCGAGGCAAGCACTTTATTACAAGAGGAAAAAAAAGAATTAATTCAGGAAACAATCAATATCGTTAACGGACAAGTTCCGGTAATTATGAATATAGCCGAGCAGACTACTCGTGCCGCGATTCTTGCTGCTAACGAAGCAGAAAAAAATGGAGCAAAAGGTTTAATGTTACTTCCTCCTATGCGTTATAATGCTGCGAGTCACGAAACCGTAACTTATTTCTCTGAAATTGCAAAAAGCACCTCACTTCCTATCATGATTTATAACAATCCTATAGATTATAAAATAGAAGTAACATTAGATATGTTTGAAGAAATTTTAAAATTCGACAACATTCAAGCCGTAAAAGAATCTACAAGAGACATCTCGAATGTAACTAGAATTATAAACCGTTTTAACGGAAGATTAAAAATCTTATCAGGAGTTGATACCCTGGCATTAGAAAGTATTTTCATGGGATCTGATGGATGGGTTTCAGGTTTAGTCGATGCTTTCCCTGCAGAAACTGTTGCGATTTTCAAACTGGCAAAAGCAGGAAGAGCCGAAGAAGCTTTGGCTATTTACAGATGGTTTTTACCTCTTTTAGAATTAGATATTAATCCGCTTTTAGTACAAAATATAAAACTGGCTGAAGTTGCAACAGGTTTAGGAACAGAACATGTTCGTGCACCAAGATTACCGCTTCACGGAGCTGAAAGAGAAAGAGTACTGGCTATTATTAACGAAAGCCTTCGCACTAGACCTACACTTCCAGATTACAAGTCTATAATATTATAAGCTTGTATTAAACAGAAAATTAATCTTTTTTCTCAAAAAGTTTAATTTGGTTGATTTAGTTTGTTTGTTTTTGGGCTGGTTATTATAGCAATAACCAGCACACAAAACACTATAATTTTTAACAAATCTGGATTTAACTTTAATCTTAACATATAAAAAAATGATTACAGGAAAAAATTATGTGGGAAGTCAGCTTTTGGCTGGCGGAACCAAAACATATAAAACCATAAACCCGCAGTGGAATATTGAAAACCCCTGGACATTTACAGAAGCTTCTCCTGAAGAAATCGAACAAGCAGTTGCTTTGGCTGATGATGCTTTTAAAATTTATAAAAATTATCCAGCGGCAAAAAAAGCTGCTTTTTTAAACGCAATTGCAGACGAAATTCTAGAATTGGGCGACGCTTTATTAGAAATATACTGTACCGAATCTGGTTTTTTAAAAGGCAGAGCAGAATCAGAAAGAGGACGTACTATTTTTCAATTGCGTTCTTTTGCCAACATGCTTTTAGAAGGAAGCTGGCTTGAAGCTACTATCGATACCGCAATTCCAGATCGAGCACCGCTCCCGAAAGAAGATTTACGCAAAATGCTGGTTCCGTTAGGTCCTGTTGTCGTTTTTGGATCTAGTAATTTCCCTTTTGCCTTTTCTACCGCAGGAGGTGATACAGCATCAGCTTTAGCTGCAGGATGTCCTGTTATTGTAAAAAGCCATTCGATGCATATTGCAACCGGCGAAATGGTTACCTCTGCTGTTATAAAAGCGGCTAAAAAACACCAAATGCCCGAAGGTGTATTTTCTAATTTGATAGGCAGCGGTACAACACTTGGAACAAGTTTAGTAAAACACCCGCTTGTAAAAGCAGTAGGGTTTACTGGAAGTATAAACGGAGGACGCGCTTTATTTGATCTGGCTTCACAACGTCCGGAACCTATTCCTGTATTTGCCGAAATGGGAAGCATTAATCCTGTTGTAATTTTACCTGAAGCATTAGAAAAAAACAGTAAAAAATGGGCCGCTATTTACGCTGGTTCTATCACACTGGGAACGGGACAATTTTGTACCAATCCGGGGTTGCTTTTAGGAATAAAAGACAAAAATTTAGATCAGTTTTCAAAAGAATTAGCAGAAGAAATCGAGAAAATAGCACCTTCGTGCATGCTGCATCCGTCGATTAAAGCTGACTTTAATAATGGCAGAGAAAAAATAAGATCTCAAAACGGAGTTACAACTGTTGCTGAATATAAAGAAGAAACTGCGCCTAATTATGCACAGCAAACTGTACTGAGTGTAGATGGCAAAACATTCTTAGAAAACACAGTATTAAGCCATGAAGTTTTTGGTCCGTTTTCGATTATTGTTCAGTGCGAAAATCTAGAGGAACTTACCACAATTATTAATAAATTAGACGGACAGCTGACTGGAACTATAATTGCCGAGTCTGCCGAAATCTCAAATTATGATACTGTTACAAGTGCTTTACAAAACAGAGTGGGAAGATTAATTTTTAACGGAGTTCCAACTGGTGTTGAAGTATGTGCTTCAATGCTGCACGGAGGTCCTTACCCTGCATCGTCAGATTCTAGGTTTACCGCTGTGGGAATTCATGCCGTAAAACGATGGGTACGTCCTTTTAGTTATCAAAATTGGCCGGATGAATTACTTCCAGCAGCGCTTCAAAATTCAAACCCATTAAATATCAATAGAACTGTTAATGATGTAATAACAAACAAACCTATTTAATTTATGCCAAGAAAAACTTTTTTTTGTGTCGATGCACACACCTGCGGTAATCCAGTGAGAGTGGTTGCCGGCGGCGGTCCAAATTTAATTGGCAACAATATGAGCGAAAAACGTCAGCACTTTTTAAAAGAATACGACTGGATTCGCAAAGGACTAATGTTTGAACCCCGAGGTCATGATATGATGAGCGGCAGTATACTTTATCCGCCAAGTAATCCTGATAATGATTTTGGTATTTTGTTTATCGAAACTTCCGGCTGTTTGCCTATGTGCGGTCACGGAACTATTGGAACAATTACAATTGCTGTTGAAGAAGGATTGGTTACTCCAAAAATTCCAGGAAAAATAAAAATGGAAGCGCCCGCTGGTTTAGTTCAAATTGAATATCAGCAAACAGGAAAAAAAGTGGATTGGGTACGTTTAACCAATGTAAAATCATATCTCGCGGCTGAAGGACTTACTATTGATTGCCCTGAACTTGGCGAAATAACTTTTGATGTTGCTTATGGAGGAAATTATTACGCCATTGTAGATCCGCAGACTAATTTTTCGGGAATACAAGATTTTACGGCAGCAAAAATTGTGCAGTACAGTCAGGAAGTTCGCAAACGCATTAATGAAAAATATCCTGATCGATTTATTCATCCAGAAAACAGCACTATTAGAGATGTGAGTCATATGCTTTGGACAGGAGATCCGTTAGATTCTTCATCATCTGGACGAAATGCTGTTTTTTATGGTGACAAAGCAATCGATCGATCGCCTTGCGGAACAGGAACCTCAGCCAGACTGGCACAGCTTCATGCGAAAGGTAAACTGAAAAAAGACGAAGATTTTATTCACGAAAGTTTTATTGGCAGCAAATTTATAGGAAGAGTTGAAGAAGAAACTTCTATTGGAGATATTAAAGCCATTGTACCAAGCATTCAAGGATGGGCAAAAGTATATGGTTACAACAATATAATTATTGATGAAGATGATGATCCTTACGCATTTGGATTTCAAGTAATCTAATTTTTTCTGCCTATTAATACAATTATTTAACACATAGAAACATAGATGCTTAATCTTGAAAAAAAAGGCGTTTCACTTATTTTAAATACACAAAGTAAGCTTTGTGAGAGAAATGCATTTCTCTTTTGTATTCTTTTATTATACAAAAAAAGCCTATGTTTCTATGCGTTGAAGAAAATTACAGCCAGCAGATCAATTTAATTTAATATCAAGACAAATCATTGGTTTTAGCACATAATTACGCTTACCAATGCTTTTTAAAATGCATAATTTTAATGAAAAAAGTAAGTATTATTGGCGGCGGAATAATAGGACTGTGCTCTGCATACTATCTCGCTAAAGAAGGTTATGAAGTAGTTGTTTTTGACAAATCAGACATGACTGACGGCTGTTCGTATGGCAATGCCGGAATGATTGTTCCTTCGCACATTATTCCATTGGCGCAGCCTGGAATGATCGCACAGGGAATAAAATGGATGTTTGACAGCCAAAGTCCGTTTTATGTAAAACCAAGATTGAGCAGTGATTTAGCAAAATGGGGACTTCAATTTTATAAACATGCCAATAAACAGCATGTCGAAAAAGCGATGCCGGCACTTTGCAATTTGTCATTATTCAGTAAAGAATTGTATGAGGATTTTACTAAAGAAAATGATTCCTTTTTTTACGAGAAAAAAGGTCTTTTAATGCTTTATAAAACAGAAAGAACAGCTGAAGAAATAATCCATGAAGGAGAACTAGCCGCTTCTTTTGGATTAGAAGTCGATTTCCTGTCAAAAGATGAAGTAACAAAACTTGAGAAAGGAACTCGAACAGACGTAATTGGCGGGGTACATTATAAAAGTGACGCACATCTTTATCCGCAAAAATTCATGCGGTTTTTAAAAGGTGAATTAGACAAATTGAATGTAAAAATTTACAATAGAACTTTAGTCGAAGATTTCGTTATAAAAAACAATTCTGTTACAGAAATAATTACTGATATAGGACCATTTAAAACAGATGAAGTCGTTTTAGCAACAGGATCATGGAGTCCGGGAATTGCAAAAAAACTGCATCGTTCTATTTCTATTTTACCCGGAAAAGGATATAGTTTTACTTTACACGATACCAAACAAAAACCATCAATTCCTGCCATTTTATGCGAAGGAAAAGTCGCTGTTACGCCTATGAACAACGATATTCGTTTTGGCGGTACTATGGAAATAACGCATACAAATGACACTCAAATAAACAAAAACAGAGTACAGGGAATTGTGAACAGCATTAACGACTTTTATCCTGATTTAAAAATCGAAATGCCAGAAGAAAAAGAAACTTGGTTTGGTTTTAGACCTTGCACGCCATCAGGAATGCCAATAATTACTCGAGACAAAAAAATAAAAAACTTAACTTTGGCAACAGGACATGCGATGATGGGATTAAGTCTAGGACCGGCAACAGGAAAGCTGGTTTCAGAGATTATTTCGGAAAAAACTACATCGGTCAATACAGAAATGTTTCAATTATAAATTTATGAGATACGAATCGATATCACCTTCTTTATTCATCGAAAACAGAAAACGTTTTTCGGCAAAAATGAACCCAAACACCATTACGGTTTTGGTTTCTAATGATGTAATGCCCAACAATGCAGATGACGTAATGGGATTTGCTCAAAACAATGATTTATTTTACCTGTCGGGAATTGATCAGGACGAAACTATTTTGGTTCTTTCTCCAGATGCCTACAAAGAAGAAAATCGAACTATTTTATTTATAAAAGAAGTAAACGAGCATACCAAACTTTGGGATGGCGATTTTTTGACCAAAGAAGAAGCTTCAGCAATTTCGGGTATAAAAACCATAAAATGGGTTCATGAATTTGAAAAGACTTTACAGCTTTTTGCTTTTGAGGCCGATGCTTTTTATTTAGGTCATAATGAACACATCAAAAGAGTAACCGCCGAAATAACTACTCGTCAGGATCGAATGATTCAATGGTGTAAAGAAAAATATCCACTACATCAATACTACAGAGCAGCCAAAATTACACGTGAATTGCGCCCTATAAAATCAAATGAAGAAGTTGCTCTTATAGAAAAAGCTTCGGCAATCAGCGTGAAAGGTTTTGAACGTCTTTTAAAAGCAGTTAAACCAAACATTAAGGAGTTTGAATTAGAGGCTGAACTGATTTACGAAGTGATTAAAAATGGTGCTTCCCGTCATGCTTTTAGACCTATTATTGCTTCTGGAAAAAATGCCTGCGCTTTGCATTACAATACTAATGATGCCGTTTGCAAAGAAAATGATATGATTTTGGTAGATTTTGGTGTTTGTTATGCCAACTACAATTCAGATACTACGAGATGTGTTCCCGTAAATGGTGTTTTTTCACCTCGCCAGCGCGAAGTATATTCATCTGTTTTGCATTGTTTAAAAGAAGGTTCAAAACTGCTAAAACCCGGTATTCGTCATAGCGATTACGAAAAACAAATGGCAGCTTTAATAGAACAGGAATTAATTAAATTAAAACTAATTACTCCTGAAGATATTGCCAATCAAGATCCTGATTATCCGGCTTACAAAAAATATTTCATGCACGGAACGGCTCATCATTTAGGTCTTGATGTTCATGATGTTGGATTGTATTCCCGCGTTTTAGAAAAAGGAATGGTATTTACCTGCGAACCTGGAATTTATATTAGAGAAGAAGGAATCGGCTGTCGATTAGAAAACGATTACCTGCTTACAGAAGATGGAAACATAAATCTTTCGGAAGCATTGCCAATAGAAATAGCAGATATAGAAAAATTGATGCAGCACAAATAGCTTCTTTTTAAGCCCCAGAGGTCAATATCATTAAGTTAAGGAACAAAATCGCAAAACTTTGTCATTTCGACGAAGGAGACTCGAGCAATAGCGAACAGGCGAAGCAAATCTCCGCGAGTAACTCCGCAACGAACAGCCAATCTTTGTAGAGTTTCTTACGAAGATTTCTCCCTCGTCGAAATGACAATATTGTGCCTAAAATTTAATCCTTTGCGAGATTAATTATATTTTCTAAAAGCCTAACTTAATCACATTGCCCCGCTGGGGCTTTAAATTTATCATCATAAAAAAACAGTTACAAGAGCAATTTTGTAACTGTTTTTTTTTTATTCTGAAAATGAAGTTTTTATGCTTTTTTAATGTCTAGATTATCTTAACCAAATGTCTTCAAGTTTTAAAACATACAAAACAACAACATCTTTAAGCAAATAAATACTTACAAGCGCAAAACAACAAAATAAACAATACTCAAAACACGATAATATAATCTGATTTTATGATAATATATTGGCATAAAAAAAACCATAAATGCAAAATATTTGCACTTACTAATCATAAAATCATAATATGAGAATTAACCTTTATTTTAGAAAGATTGCGATACTCTTTTTTGTATTTGCAACGCAGCTAATCTTTGCCCAGGAAAGAATAGTGACAGGAGTTATTACCGATGATGCAGGACTGCCTTTACCAGGCGTAAGTGTATCCATCAAAGGAACCAAAACAGGAACACAAACAGACTTTGATGGTGCTTTTTCCATCAGCGCATCTCCAAACCAAGTTTTGACATTTAGCTATATAGGACTAAAATCTCAAGAAGTACCAGCATCTACAAATAAGATAAATCTTAAAATGTCTGGAGGCTCAACTGCGCTTCAAGAAATTGTAGTTACCGCCTTAGGTGTTAAAAGAGAGAAAAAGTCTCTTGGTTACGCTACACAAGAAGTCAAAGGCGAAGATTTGACAAGAGTTAACAGCGGAAACGTTGCCAACTCTATCTCTGGAAAAATAGCTGGTGTTGACATTAGAAGAAACAACAACATTGGCGGATCAACAAATGTTATTATTCGTGGATCGTCTTCTCTTACAGGAAACAACCAAGCTTTATGGGTTGTAGACGGAATTCCTTTAAATAATGACAACACAAACTCACTCGAACAAAAAATTGGTGGAAACACTGGTGGATACGATTATGGAAATGCTGCATCAGATATAAACCCTGACGACATTGAATCTATGAACGTTTTAAAAGGTGCTGCGGCTTCTGCTTTGTACGGTTCTAGAGCTGCAAATGGTGTTATCCTTGTTACATTAAAAAAAGGAAGCAAATCTAAAGACGGACTAGGAATTACTTTTACAAGTGGAGTAAATGTGGGATCTGTAGATAAAAAAACATTACCAGAATACCAAAATCAATACGGCAGCGGTTATGGTGATTTTTACGGAACTGTAGATTTAGGCAGCGGTACACATCCGTATGCAGCGACAGATGATGCATCTTGGGGACCAAAATACGACCCAAATTTATTGGTTTACAACTGGAACTCTTTTTATCCAGAATTACCTACGTACGGTATTGCAAAGCCTTGGACACCTGTAAAAAAGAATCCAAACAGCTTCTACCAAAAGAGTCTTACCTACACAAACAACATCGCTGTTTCGGCATCAAATGAAAATGGAGATTTTAGATTTGGATATACAAACTATAACCAAACACAAGGAATTCTTCCAAACAGCAGTAACAAAAAAGACAATTTTAATTTTTCATCAAGCTACAAACTTAGTTCAAGAACAAAAATTTCTGCTTCGGCAAATTACTTGAAAGCATACGCTAAGGGAATGAACGAAACGGGTTACGGAGACGGTGGAAATAACTACCTGAGCAGTGTAAGACAATGGTACAATATGAGTGCTGATTTTCAGGATTTAGAAGATGCTTACAATTTAACCAAAAGAAACACGACATGGAGTGTTGGCGGACCAACAGACTTAAGTGTTCAGTTTCATGACAACCCATACTTTCAACGTTACAACAATTACAACTCTTTAAACAGAGATCGCTTCTTTGGTAATTTTGCATTAAGTACAGATGTAGCAAGCTGGTTAAACATTGTAGGTAAAGGATCTGTTGATTACTATACTCAATTGCAAGAAGAGCGCATTGCCGTAGGCTCTAAAAGAACAGCCAATATGTTAGGGCAGTATTCTAGATACGACAAAACATTCCGTGAGATCAATTTAGATTTAATCTTAAACTTTAAAACTGATATTACAGAAACAATTAAGTTTTATGGATTATTAGGAGGTAATACAAGACGCTCAGTAAATAGTAATACATATGCCAGAACTAATGGAGGTTTAATTGTTCCTGGTAAATACATGTTAAGCAACACGATCGCTCCTATTAACTATCCTGACGAGTTTTACGAAACGATAGGTACAAACAGCGTTTATGCAAATGCCACTTTCAATTTTAATGAAACTTTTTTTGTTGAGGGTTCATACAGAGTAGATCAATCTTCTACACTTCCTAAGAAAAACAATACTTATACCTATCCATCTATTACAGGAACTTACATTTTCAGTAAACATCTTAATGCAGACTGGTTATCTTTTGGAAAACTTCGTTTAAACTATGCAGAAACTGGTAACGACGCTGAATTTGCTGTTATTCAATCAACGTTTGCAAAAAACAGCAATTTCGGTCCTGATGGAATTCGTTTTTCAAATGAAAACAACAAAAGTAATTCTAACTTAAAAAGTGAGCTTACAAAAGGTGTTGAAGCTGGTGTTGAGCTTAAATTCTTAAAAAACAGAATTGGTTTAGATTTTTCATACTACAAGACCAATACTACAAACCAAATTTTATCTATCGAAGTACCAGTACAAACGGGTTACAGCAGACAGTGGATTAATGGCGGGAATGTTGAAAACAAAGGTTATGAACTTTCGTTGAATGTGATTCCGTTTCAAACCAAAGACTTTTCATGGGAAGCCAGAATCAACTGGGCATCTAACAGAAACAAAGTTATTGATCTAAATGGCGCTGAGAGACTTTCGATAAGTTCGTTTCAAGGTGTAGGATACATTGCTGAGGTTGGAAAACCAATTGGTCAATTTATTGGACGAGGATTTAAATATTTAGATGGTGAAAGAGTTGTAAAAGCAAACGGTCTATATGAAGTGGTAGCCGGAGCAACAATTGGTGACGTTAATCCTGACTGGACAGGCGGTATCAACAACGTTTTCCGTTACAAAGATTTTGCGTTCAACTTTTTAATAGACATGAAAAAAGGTGGAAGCGTATGGTCGCTGGATCAACAATATGGTCACACTACAGGTATTTACCAAAGCACAGTTGGAAACAATCACTTAGGAAACCCTATAAGAAATGCAATTGCTGACGGCGGCGGAATTATTCTTCCAGGTGTAAAAGCAGATGGCACGCCTAACACAACCGTTGTTCCTGCTGATTACAACACTTACAACTCTATGCCGCAGGAAGCTTATGTTTATGACGCTTCATATGTAAAATTGCGCGAAGTAGGTTTGAGTTATAAATTTCCTTCAAAATACCTGACACATACTTTCATCAACAGCCTTGTTTTTGCAGTAAATGGAAGCAATTTATGGATTATCCACAAAAATCTTCCATATGCTGATCCAGAAGCTGGAACATCATCTGGAAATATGCAAGGTTTCCAAACTGGAGTATTACCTACAACAAAAGAGTACAACTTTAATATCAAAGTTCAATTCTAAAAACAAACAAAATGAAAAAAATAACAACCATACTCCTTGCGGGAATATTGCTAAGTTCTGCCGTTTCTTGTGAAGACATCGATAGATTAAACGAGAATACAAAAGCATATACCTCAGCCTTACCGGGAAGTTTAATGACAAGTTCTCAAGTAAATTATTCTTATTTCCTGACTAATGCTTCTGTTAATGATAATAATTTTAGAGCATATGCACAGCATTGGACTACATCGACTTATACAGACGAAGTAAATTACAATCAAGCCAAAAGAAACTTAGGAAACTCACACTCGATAGTACTTTATAGAGATGTCCTGCAGGATTTCGTAATTGCAAAAAAGAAAATAACCGAAGAGCAGGCTTTAGGTCCTATTGAAGCAGCAGTTAAAAAAAATAGAATTGCTATTTTGGAAGTTCAAATTGTAATGGCTTACCAAACACTTGTTGATCTTTTTGGAAACATTGTATATTCAGAAGCTTTAGATATAGAAAAATATCCAAATCCGAAATACGACGATGCAAAAACGGTTTATTTAGATTTAGCTGCTCGTTTAGATGCTGCGATTGCAGATATGGATAGCAGTTATGACAGTTTCGGATCAGCTGATCTTATTTACAAAGGAAAAGTATCACAATGGAAAAAATTAGCCAATAGTGTTAAATTAAAACTAGGAATGCACTTAGCCGATGTTGATGCTGCCAAAGCTAAAACAATGGTAGAATCGGCATACAGCTCGGGCGTAATTGGGAATGATGCTGAAAATGCTTTATTTCAATATTACAAAACTATCGTTGACCAAAATCCGTTATACAACAGTTTGGTAAACGAAAGCCAAATCATGCCGACAGAATTTTTTGTAAATGAATTAAACGGAAAATCAGACCCTAGAAGAGACATCTTTTTTAATCCTGCTTCAAAAATTGCCGGAGCCTACAAAGGCGCGCCTTATGCACAACAAGTAAGTTATAAAAACTACTCGAATGTAGGCGTAAGAATAAAAGAAAGATCAAATCCAGGGGTAATCTTTGATTATACCGAAACTTGTTTTTTACTTGCAGATGCAGCCAGCAGAGGTTTTAGTGTAGGCGCGACAGCTGCTGAATATTACGAGAAAGGAATTCGTTCCAGCATGAATTACTGGGGAGTTTCAGCTACTGATACTGACACTTACTTAGCTAGACCTGATGTTGCTTATGCTACAGCTTTTGGAACTGATAAACAAAAAATAGCGTATCAGCTTTGGATTGCATACTACAACCGCGGGTTTGAAGCTTGGACAGAATATAGAAGATTAGACTTCCCTATTTTAGTTGCACCAATAACAGCAGTTACTGAAGCAGAAGGAAAAGTACCAGTAAGAAACATTTATTCTTTATTTGACTCTACTTTAAACACTGCAAACTACAATGCAGCCGCAACAGCAATTGGCGGTGATAAAATGACAACAAAATTATTCTGGGATAAGTTTTAATTTGAATTAGTAAGCAATTTAATATCTCATTGAATTGAAGCAGGCGCCTTAAAAACGCCTGCTTTTTCTTTGGAACAAACTGAAATATTCGGTTTCCTACACAAACATTAAAAGAAAACAATAGCACACGTAATTAACTGAATAAAAACACATAACATAATTTTAAAGTTAATTTTAAGATAATTTCATATCATAACCGAATAAAATAGTATAAGTATGTCTTTTCATATAAAAATATCTTTGGTTCAACTAAACAAATACCTACATTTATGAAAACAAAATTATTTTTATTCGCGTCATTACTTATGATGCTTAAAATGAGCGCTCAAGGTCTTCCCTGTCGGACGAGCGAGGAGAACGAAAAAATCTACAAATCAAATCCTCATGCACTAAAAGAAAAACAAGACTTTGATACTTTTAGCAAAAATTTTAGTGCTGCCAGAAAATCAAAAACAGGCAAAATGGCCGAAACCTCTTATGTCATTCCTGTAGTTTTTCACATTTATGGCGATGTTCAAAGCGGAAAAACCGTTACCTATCAAAAAATCGTAAACCATTTACAACATCTTAATGATGATTTTAACGGACGTAATGCCGACTATCAAACGGTTGATCCTTTTTTTCAAGCCAGAAGAGGTACTTTAAAAATCGAGTTTAAACTTGCTAAAATCGATCCAAACGGCGGCTGCACTTCGGGAGTTGTATTTCATCCTGCTAAAAACGGTTTCGGTAACGGCGGCGGTTACGACGATCAAATCGCAGCCGATGCTTGGGACAATACAAAATACATGAACGTTTACATTCAGAACGATTTATACGCAGATGGCGCTTTAAATAATTCGGGCGTTGCGTGGTATCCTGATTCTGGAATGACTGCCAGCAATACAGCGAGAGTTGTTTTTAATGGAGCTTATCTTTATGACAACTCCTACAGCACAGAATTTTCAGCTACACTTACCCATGAATTTGGACATTTCTTGAATCTAATTCACACTTTTGAAGGAGGCTGCACAGGTACTGATGAGGTAGACGACACTCCTCTAGAAGATGGAAAACATACTTTGGCCTGTACTCAAGGTACAAACTGCAACGGAGATAGAGTTAACAATGAGAACTACATGGGGTACAATGGTGCTCAAGGCTGTTACAAAATGTACACTCAAGGGCAAATTGATCGAATGGTTGCAGCTCTGGAACATCCGTCAAGAAAATCACTTTGGCAGGCAGCCAATCTTATTGCCACTGGAGTAAACTCAACTGGAGGTTTATTAACTGTAAATACAAGTTCGTTTAAAGAAGCTGTTTCTAATAATGGTTCTTTTGACACCGCATCAATTGTAACGCTTTCAGGAAAAACATTTGCTCTTTCATCAGGAACAATGACTTCTGGAACTCATTTTTCTCACACTTTTCCAGCAGGAATTACACCTGTAATCACTGTTAATTCAAACTCACAATTAACAATAACTTTAACTGGAAACGCGACAAGCCATCAAACTGTCAACAATGCAAAAGGGGCGATTACATTTTTACCTGCCGCTTTCACAGGCGGAACTGTAGATTTAACGTGTACCAGTTTAAATTACGACTTTAAGTTTGTAGATCCATATGGTATTTTCTTTGTCGATATGCCAGACGCAACAGCATCTGCCGCTCAAACTTGGAAAGCTTTTAAAATAGACAAAGGCGATGATCCCGCGTTTGGTTCATGGAGATATACTGCCAATGCTTTAAAAATTGAAACTTATGCCAAAAAATTAGTGTGCGAAGCCGGAACAAGAAACATTACATTGCTTCCTGCTAATTCTCCTATAAGCGCTTCAAGTAATTTTACAGCTCCGGGTGCATATCCTAATCAATTAGATTTACGCACAGCATCGTATACCAATTGGGACGGAAAAACAGGATATGTTGGTTTCGATTATCTTATTGATGGTTTAACTTGTTACGGCTGGTTTAAAGTTACAGTTGACACAAACGGTGACGGTTTCAGCATTACTGAATATGCTTACAATACACAGCCAGGAGCCACGATTTATACTGGAATGACTCCAAAAACAGCTGTTGTTCTTTCTACTGATACTTTGTATGAAGCAGATGCTAATGATGGCGGCATTACATCAAACACTGTAATTTCGTTATCAACCAACAATGGAACTTTTACAAAAAGCACTGGAACTTTTACTGCAAATACAGACTACACTATTACTGGCGTTCCAGCAGGTTTAACAGCAGTTTTAACCTTGCAGAGCAACTCAAAAGCGGCTCTTACTTTTACAGGAAAAGCAAGTTCACATTTACCAGCTAATGATGCTGCGGTAATCGTAACGTTTAAAGATGCCGCAATTACTGGCGGAATTGCAACACTAGACAATGCTGCAAAAACAATAAATTTAAAATTCGAATCTCCTTACGGAATCTATTATGTTAACAATCCAGATTATATTGCTTCACCAGCAGCAGTATGGCAATATTTTGATTTAGGTATTGGAGACAATACAGAGTATGGCGCATGGCAATATGCGGCTAACGCTCTGAAAATAGAAACATATGGTAAACGACTGGTTACTGAAACTGGAACACGAAACATTACTAAGATTGCCGCAGGTGCATCTATAGGCGCAACAAGTAACTTTACTGCTCCAGGCGCATATCCTAATCAATTAGATTTACGTACTGCATCTTATACTGCTTGGGACAATCAAACGGCTTATGTAGGTTTTGAATACAGCAGAAGAGGCAGAACTTGCTACGGATGGTTTAAAGTAAAAGTAACTGCAAACGGAGATGGTTATACGATTTCAGAATTTGCTTATAATACACAGCCTAATCAAGCCATTATTGCAGGAGCAACTGGCGGAATAACGGTTGCAGCTCCAACAAATTTAGTTGCGACGGCAAATTCAACCAGTCTTCAAGCTGTTTTAACGTGGGTAGATAATGCTACTAATGAAACTGGATATACTGTTGAAAGAGCTTCAGCAGACGGCGTTTACAGCAGTATTGCAACCTTAGGAGCAAATGTGGTTACATACACCAATACAGGATTAACTGCTGGAAACACTTATACATACAGAGTTAAGGCGAATGCCAATGCCGTTTCTTCAGATTATTCGAATGTAGCAACTGCTGTTATTGAAGCGGCATCTGCTTATTGTACGGCACAAGGAAGCAATTCATACGAGTATATTAAAGATGTTACAATTGGAAGTTTTACTACTACATCTGGCGCAGATGCTTCAGGTTACGGAAATTATACTTCTAAAAACATAACATTAACACCTAATACAAGTGCTGCCGTAAGCTTAACACCAGGTTTTTCAGGTTCTAATTATTCAGAGTCTTGGGGAATTTGGATTGATTACAACAAAAACAACACTTTTGAACCTTCAGAAAAAATAATCAACGGACTTTCATCAACGGGCACAGTTACTGGTAATTTTACAGTTGCAGATGGAACTGGAACAACGAGAATGCGTATTGTAATGAAATACAACGGAAATCCTGCAACGCCATGCGATAATATTGGCGATGGAGAAGTTGAAGATTACACGGTAACTTTTGGAGCTTCAAACCCTAATCCGGTTACTTTAAATACTCCGACAAATATTGGAAACTCAGGAGTTTATTCATCAGGATTCTATGCTTCTTGGACAGAAGTTGCGACTGCAACCAGCTATGAAGTACAGTTATACAAAGCTGCAACTGGATGGACAACCACAGGAACATCAACTACATACTATTTATGGATTCCGAAACAAGGAACTGAAACAGCTTACAGATTTAGAGTAAGAGCTGCAAATGCATCAGGAACGAGCGCTTGGAGTAATTACCTTGACATCAACCTGCCTCTTTCTGGAGCTGAAGGAAATGATCTTTTAATGGGTAAAAAATCATTCTCAATGTTCCCGAATCCAGCAACTGATGTTGTAAATTTCAATTTTGAAAATGTAAATATCCCAACTGCTGTAATTACGATTTACAATAATGTTGGTGCTGTAATTGATACCGTTCGCAATACATCGAGTTATACCTTAAAGAATGTACCAACTGGTATTTACCACGTAGTACTTACTGATGGTAATTTCACGCAACGAAAAAAACTAATCGTTAAGTAATCATAACTCATAAACATAATTTAGAATACAATTCTAAAAAACAAAACCGCTGAGAGAATCTCTTTCAGCGGTTTTTCATTTTATCTAACTTTGTATTTCTAACAAACGAGAACTATGAGAAAACAATATAATCTACGTCCAAGCAAAGACGGCTTAAAAGCTTGGGATGTACATCGATTAGTAGAATTATCTAAAAACTTTCCAATAAAGAATATTTTACTCAGCGCAATAAACGAGATTAACGAACCTTATTGGTTTCAAGATTCAGATCAACAGGCTACTTGTGCAGCTATTCTAGAGCATATTAAACTTATAGAGGCTGTAGATTTGCAATATCCTATCATTTTATGTGCTGATGGACGTTTAATGGACGGCATGCATCGTATAATGAAAGCTTTACAACAAAATCAGACTCATATTAAAGCTGTACAATTTGAAATCACACCTGATCCAGATTTCACAGGAATTCCGGCTGATCAATTACCCTATTAAAATCTATACCAAGCCGTTAAAATAAAAATCCCGTCTATTTATACGAATTGATTCGAATAAATAGACGGGATTTGTGTTTCTTATTTAATTAATACCCAAACGGATTTTCAACACTTTCCATTGGATTTGTAAACCATTTTGGTCCATTTTCTGTCATATAAAAATGGTCTTCGTGACGAATTCCGAATTTTCCAGGAATACAAATCATTGGTTCATTACTAACCACCATTCCTTCAAGAAGTTCAATTTTACTACCTCTTACTAAATATGGATATTCATGAATATCTAAACCTGTTCCGTGCCCTACTCTATGCGGTAATCCCGGTAAATTATAATCTGGACCTAAGCCCGCTTCTGCCAATACTTTTCTAGCTGCATCATCAACAGATCCGCATGATGCTCCTATTTGAGCTGCTTCAAAAGCCGCATGCTGCGTTGCTTTTTCTAAATTCCAAATTGTTTTGTATTCTTCAGATGGAGTTCCGTATGAATATGATCTTGTGATATCTGAAATATATCCTTCCAGCTTACAGCCTGTATCAATAATAACTGCTCCATTTTCTTTTAAATCCTGAGGTACAGAAACACCATGCGGATATTGTGTATCATCAGCAAATAAAACAATACAAAAATAAGAACCAGCAACAGCACCTGCTTTTATGTGTGCTTCATTTATAAATTTAGTAACCTCCGCAGCCGTAATTCCAGGTCGTAATATTTTTGCCGCTGCACGCTGTACAACCATTGTAATATCTTTTGCTCTTTGAATAATTGCAATTTCAGCAGCCGATTTTTGCATACGACAGGCTGATGTTATAGCAAGTGCATTGATGATAGTATATGACTGATTTATTTTAACAACTCCGCCTACTAAAAAATAAGGAGCCGATTCATCTATAGCAACATTTCCGCTCTCAATATTTTTACTTTTCAATAATTCTCCCATCAAAACATAAGGAGATTCGTGCTCTTCCCAACAATTAATTTTTCCGTTTAATTGCATGTACTTTTTAAATGTACCTTCTTCAAATTTTGGAACAATATAATCCAGCGTTCCATCGTCATACAATAAAGCGCCCACCATTCTTTCTGACGGATTCCATTTCGTTCCCGTAAAATAATAAAGGTTTGTTCCTGCATTAATGTACAGCACTTTTACATTGCTGTCTTTCATGATCGCGACTGCTTTTTTTAAACGCGCCAAATATTCTTCTGGTTGAATTGGTTTTACATCCAATGTCATATTTTCGATTTTCTCTAACTCCGCAGCGGCAGTTGAGCCTCCTATACCAATTGTCATTTTATATATTTTTTAAAATTGATTAATTAAATTATCTAAAACCCGCTGGGCGCGATTACTTTCAACACATAGAAACATAGCTTTTTGTCGCGTGAAAAGGCGTTTCACTTTGCATGAATGCACATAGAGCAATCTATGTGTAAATGATGTGTCATATATTTTAATCTTTTATCCAATAAAACAAACCTATGTTTCTATGTGTTAAATAATTTTTAGCAATTACACTACACTTTTTAATTATCTAAGTATAAAGCCGTTTTTCATAGGATCTTTTGGATCTATTAAAAACGTATTTACTCCGGTTACAAAAGCAGTTCCTTCTACTTGCGGAATTACAGCTTTAAAAGGTCCAAATTTTTCTTCTCTAACAAGAGATCCTGTAAAAGTACTTCCTGTTATACTTTCTATCGTAATAAATTCATTCAAATTTATAGTATTTCTAGCTTTTTCAATTGCAATTCTTCCAGAAACACCAGAACCAGTTGGAGAACGATCGACTTCTCCATCAGCAAAAACACAAACGTTTCGGCTGTGATTAGAAGTATCAAGCGGTTCATCAATAAAAATAGTGCCGTATAAAAAACTCAAATCCTCCTCAAACGGATGCTGAATTTCTTTATCCTGATCCATTACCGCATGTTTTATATCAACGCCATTTTGAATAATAGTACGGTAATTTTCTTCGGTTAAACCGAAATTCAAATGCGGGTTTTTTCTCAAATCAACATAAGCATAAAAAGCACCGCCATAAGCTAAATCATAAACAACATCGCCAACGCCATGAACGTTTACAATACGATCTAAACCTACAGCAAAACTAGGCACGCAATGAAACCTCACTCCAGTTACTTCTCCATTTAAAATGGTAACAAACGATAAAATTCGCCCGCACGGAGCATCAATTTTCAATTCATTCTCCCCTTCTTTTATTGTTATCCAATTCATTTTTGCTGCCAAAGTGCTTATTGCAATAACCGCATGACCGCACATACTGCTGTAACCTTCATTATGCATGAAAAGAATACCAAAATCGGCATCATCATCATTTGGCGGAAGCAAAATACAACCGTACATATCAGCATGACCGCGAGGTTCAAACATCAATGCCGTTCTTAAATAATCGTAGTTTTCTTTTATATCTCTTCGGTATTCTAAAACTGTATTTCCTTTCAGTTTTGGAAAACCAGAAACAATTACACGCAAAGGTTCACCGCCTGTATGCATATCAATTGTCTTTATTTGCAGTACATCTGTCTCTGCTTTATAATCAATATTATTACAAATATTATGGTAGGTATTAGACATTTTTTTGTGTTTTTAAATTATACTCTTCATAAAAATATCCAGCTGCAACAAGATCCTCTAAAGCATGTCCAACTGATTTAAAATAGGTGATTTCAGCATCAGATGTTCTGCCTGTTTTTGTATTACTGCACAGCTCAAACAAATCTGCTTTAATCGTTTCTTTTGTGATAATTCCACTTGTCAGCGGAATCAAAATATCACCGCTTTCCTTAAGTCCGCCTTGATAAGTATCCAGAAATAGACTCGATTTTAAAACGGCTTCATCATCTGCTTCACGCATGTCTTTTTTATATGCGCCAACCAAATCTAAATGCTGCCCTGCTTTCAGCCATTTTCCAAAAACAAGCGGAACAGGCGATAAAGTCGCAGCCGAAATAATATCAACTTGAGAAATAACTTCTTCTACAGTTAAAACTGGTTTACAAGTAAAAGAGAAACTTTTGAGTGCATCACAAACCAATTGTGCTTTTTCTATAGTTCTTCCCCAAACATAAACCTCTTTAATGGGTCTTACGCTTGCATGCGCTTGAATCAAATTTATGGCTAATGCGCCTGTTCCAATCATCAGCATAGATGAAGACTCCTTTCGAGAAAGATAACTGCTTGCCAATGCAGATGTCGCTGCGGTACGTTTTCCTGTTAATGATTTTGCATCAAGAATTGCTTTTATATTTCCTTTATGCCCGTCGAGATAAATGTAAGTTCCTTGTATCGAAGGCAAATCATATTTACCATTATTCGGACTTACCGTAACAATTTTCACTCCTAAATCTCTACCCGCTTGAAACGCCGGCATTAGCAGCAGTGTTGAATCTTTCTCTTCTGCAGGATTAGGATAATCATGATGATGACGCATAGGTACTTTGATAGCCGAAGTCGAAAACCCAGCGCGAAGTCTTTCTATAAGTTCTTTAAAATTGCATTTTTCTTCAATGAAATGATCTGAAATAAGTTGTATTGGTTCCATGTATTTTGTTGAAATTTTACTAAAAATAGAAGATTATTTTATGATAATACTATTTCACCCCGAAACCAGATAACATATGCTAACTTAAGGTTAATATAGTACAAATTGATTAGACTTTATGACCTTATTTTTATAAAAAACAATTTTAAACAATAATGAAAAAGTTAAAACACATTTTAGTAGTACTGACTGTTTCCTTGACATTCTGGACTAGTTTTGCTCAAACTGAAACCGCATCTCAGACAGGTTTAGAAAATAAACTAAAAGAATTATTTCCTGATGCTGCTATTACAAAAACCAAAGATCTTGACGGTTTTAGCGAGTCGTATCAATTAGTTCTTAACGAACCTTTAGATCATAACAATCCGAAAAAAGGTACTTTTAAGCATTATGTGTATTTATCGCATTTAGATTTTAAAAGTCCAATGGTAATCGAAACTGAAGGTTATGCCGCACGTTATAAAAAAACAGAATTAAGTTCTTTATTGCATACGAATCAGGTAATTGTTGAATATCGTTTTTATGGAAACTCGAGACCTAACCCAATTCAATGGAAATATTTAACAAATGATCAGGCGATCGAAGATTATCATTCGATTGTAACAAAATTGAAACAATTATATACTGGGAAATGGATTTCGACAGGAATTAGTAAAGGCGGCGAAACGACCTTAATTTACAAATCGAAGTATCCTAACGATATTGATATTGCAGTTCCCTATGTGGCTCCTTTAATAAACACTCAGGAAGATCCTAGAATCGAAAAGCATCTGGCAACTGTAGGAACTGCTGAATGCCGTAAAAAAATAGTTGATTTTCAGCGCACTTTATTACAAAACAGAGCAGCACTTCTTAAAGAAATTAAAGCATATGCTGACCAAGAAAAAATGACTTTTACTGAGGTTTCTTTTGATGAAGCTTTAGAATATGGCGTTCTTGAATTTCCTTTTTCGTTCTGGCAGTGGGGAGGAAAATGTGAAGACATTCCTGACAACACAGCATCATCAAAAACGCTGTTTGATTATATGAACAAAATTGTTGGAATTGGTTATTACAACGACAAAAACTATTATGATTTATTGCCATCTTACTACCAGCACATGAGTGAGCTAGGTTATTATGGATTTGATTTTACACCTGTTAAAGATTTATTGACAACTGTAAAAAGCACTTCAAATAATCGATTTGCACCAAAAGATGTTCAAATAACATATAATCCCAAATACATTAAAAAAGTGAGGGATTATGTAGAAAACAAAGGCTCCAAAATACTATACATTTATGGAGGTTATGATACTTGGGAGTCTTGTTCTCCAACTCCTAATTCAAATCTTGATGCTTTAAAAATGGTTTTAGCTGGTGGAAGTCATGCCACTAGAATAAAAAACTTTTCAGAGCAAGATCAAGACAAAATAATGAATACACTGACAAGATGGTTAACAGAACAACCAAACTTAAATTAAAAAATAAGGCTGAAGAAAAGTTTCTTCAGCCTTATTTTTTTCATTTTTATACAGGCACATTTTTTTCAAATGCTGAACCAAATGAGAAAAAAGAATCGGTGCTTCCTACACCTTCAATTTGATGAATTTGCTCGTATAAAATTTTACGAAGTTCTTCATTATTATAGGACACAATTTTAATAAATAAAGCATATTTTCCAGAAACCCAATGGCATTCAATTACCTCAGGAATTTCTTTCAATTTTTCAGCAATTGAGTAAGAAAAACGTGCTTCTTTAGTAACAATTCCTGTATAGGTAACCGTTTCATAACCAAGTTCTTTGGCATTCAGTTTTACAGAAAATCCAGTAATAATTCCAGACTCCTGCAATTTCCTAACCCTTAAATGTACGAGCGAGTTTGATATGTTTAATTCTTTAGCTAAATCAGAAAATGGCACTCTTCCGTTTTCACTAAGTTTTTTGATGATTTCTTTATCTAAATAGTCAGTATTTTCATTGTTTTTTGTACTTGCCATGGTTCATTTTTTTGGATTGATTATACTATTTTGACAATTCTAAAGCTGATTCCAGCATTTAAAGTGTCAAAATTACAAAAAAACAATTACAATATGTCTAATTATCAATAATCACGTACACACAGTGTTATAATAACATCATTTTATATAGATTTGTGTCATAATCACACATTTTTAACACAACCAAAATGAATAAAGATCAATTACTTACAAAACTATGGGAGCAGTATGCTGCTATCACTCCATCAGCAAAAAAAATTCATGAATTATTAGAAGAAAAAGGTGAAGTAATAAAAAATGACCATATCGCAATTCGAACTTTTAATGATAAACGTATTAATATAGAGGTATTAGAAAAACCATTTCTAAATGTTGGTTACGAAGCAAAAGGAGAATACAATTTTGAAACTAAAAAATTATTTGCCAAACATTATGAACATGCTACAGACAAAGATGCGCCGAGAATTTTTATCTCTGAATTGGAATTAGAAAAATGTTCTGCTGAATTACAAGAAACTGTAAAAGATATTTTGAACAGCTGTGATGATGATACATTCAAGAATCCTGAATTAGTATTAAGCGGTTCTGTTTGGAAAGCAGATTCTCAGAAAATCTATAAATCATTATTAAGTGAATCTGAATATGCAGCCTGGATGTATGTTTACGGATTTAGAGCCAATCACTTTACTATAAATACAAATGCTTTAAAAGATTTTGAAACATTAGAAGAGCTGAACACTTTCTTAGAAAACAACGGCTGGAAGTTGAATGAATCTGGCGGGAAAATTAAAGGAACTCCTGAACAATTATTAGAGCAATCGAGCACATTGGCAGATCTATATACAATTGATTTTGAAGAAGGAGCTCTGGAAATTCCATCTTGTTATTACGAATTTGCACTTCGTTATCCAATGTCAAACGGAGAATTGTATCAAGGATTTGTTGCTTCATCTGCCGATAAAATATTTGAGAGTACAGATGTTAAACTGCAAAAATCATAATATTCAGATTGATTTACAGCAATCGACATTATCAAATAAATCAACTTCTTATAATGCCCGATAAGAGTTGAATAACACAATCAAAAAAGGTCAAAATGACAACAACAGAATTACAATTTGGAATAAAAGAAGCTTTAGACCAATTAGGCATAAAGGAAATTAACGAAGGAACCTCAACAGGATTAAACTATTTTTCGAACGGAGAACTGCTAGAAAGCTTTTCTCCTGTTGACGGACAGTTAATTGCTAAAGTTAAAACTTCGACTGCTGCAGATTATGAAAAAGTAATGGAGGCGGCAACAACTGCTTTCAAAACGTTTCGAGTAATGCCTGCACCTCAGCGCGGTGAAATTGTACGTCAGTTTGGAGAAAAACTACGTAAAAACAAAGAAGCTTTAGGTAAACTGGTTTCTTATGAAATGGGAAAATCATTGCAGGAAGGTTATGGAGAAGTACAGGAAATGATCGATATCTGCGATTTTGCGGTAGGGCTTTCACGTCAGCTTCATGGCTTAACTATGCATTCAGAGCGTCCAGGGCATAGAATGTACGAGCAATACCACTCTTTGGGTGTTGTTGGAATTATTTCAGCATTTAATTTCCCAGTAGCTGTTTGGGCTTGGAACACAGCGCTGGCTTGGATTTGCGGTGATGTTTGCGTTTGGAAACCATCTGAAAAAACACCTCTTTGCGGAATTGCCTGTCAAAATATTATTGCTGAGGTTATCAAAGAAAACAATCTACCGGAAGGAATTTCATGTTTGATCAACGGCGATTACAAAATTGGCGAAATACTGACAAATGATAGCCGTATTCCGTTAATTTCTGCGACAGGTTCTACTCGCATGGGTAAAATAGTAGCACAGACTGTTGCAGGACGTTTAGGAAAATCGTTATTAGAATTGGGCGGAAACAATGCCATTATTGTAACGCCGGATGCTGATATTAAAATGACCGTTATTGGAGCTGTTTTTGGAGCTGTAGGAACTGCAGGTCAAAGATGTACATCTACGCGTCGATTAATTATTCACGAAAGTATTTATGACAAAGTAAAAGATGCAATAGTGTCGGCTTACAAACAATTGCGTATTGGAAATCCTTTGGATGAAAACAATCATGTTGGCCCGTTAATCGACAAACAAGCAGTCGAAATGTATAATTATGCTCTTGAAAAAGTAGTTGCCGAAGGAGGTAAAATTCTAGTAGATGGCGGTGTACTTTCTGGTGAAGGATACGAAAGCGGCTGCTATGTAAAACCTGCAATTGCTGAGGCAGATAATGCATTCGAAATCGTACAGCACGAAACTTTTGCTCCTGTATTATACTTACTTAAATACTCAGGAACTGTTGAGAATGCGATTGCTGTTCAAAATGGTGTTGCACAAGGATTATCATCGGCAATAATGACCAATAATTTAAGAGAAGCTGAACTATTCTTATCCGTTACAGGTTCTGATTGTGGTATTGCAAATGTAAATATAGGAACTTCCGGCGCTGAAATTGGCGGTGCTTTTGGAGGAGAAAAAGAAACCGGAGGAGGAAGAGAATCTGGGTCTGATGCGTGGAAAGTATACATGCGAAGACAAACCAATACAATCAATTATACTACTAGTTTACCATTGGCACAAGGAATAAAATTTGATCTGTAAGCAAAAACTAAAAAAACTAAAAAAAAAACAGATTAAAAATTCATCGCATTTTATAAATCAGGTTTTAAACCGAAGCCAAAAAATAAACTGCTTTTATAACAATTAAAAAAAAACTAAAAAAAAGAAAACTATCGGATTTTAATTAACCAAAAACTATCACCAAATGAAAAAACTATTAATTAGGAAGCTGAATTTTATTCCTTTACTATTATGTTTATGGCTGCCAACTCTCCATTATGGTCAAGCGCAAAAAAGCATAACCGGAAAAGTAACTGATGATAAAAACAATACGTTACCAGGCGTAAGCATTTCTATAAAAGATTCAAACTACAATGCTTCAACGGATTTTGATGGAAATTACACATTGTCATTCCCGTCAAATTTAACAAATCCTACGATCATTTATTCGTTCTTGGGTTTTACTCAAAAAACGGAAACTGCAGACAACCGGACTACGATTAATGTAACAATGACAGAAGAAACCAATAAACTTAATGAAGTTATCGTAATTGGTTATGGCTCTCAGAAAAAAGGCAACGTTACTGGAGCAATTTCATCTGTTAAAAAAGAAAGCATTGAAGCAAGGGCTGCGACAAATCCTGCTGAAGCATTGCAAGGTTTAGTAGCTGGTGTAAATGTGCAAAAGAGCGGTGGTCTTGCAGGAGCAGATGTCAGAGTAAAAATACGTGGCGTAAACACCTTTGGAGCAACTGAACCGCTTTATATTATTGACGGCTTTCAAGGAGACATTAAAACCATAAACCCAACAAACATCGAATCGATGGAGGTTCTTAAAGATGGAGCTGCTGCTGCTATTTACGGATCTGTTGCGGCAAATGGAGTAATTATCGTTACCACCAAAAATGGTCAAAAAGAAGGTATAAAAGTAGATTTTAGTTCTTTTTTAAGTTTAACGAATGTTGCTAATACTTTAGATTTATTAGATGCTGACGGTTATCGTACTGTACATAAAAGAATGTATGATGAGTATAACAAATATGCTACATCGCCAAAACCTCTTCCTGCTTATATTACTGCTCCATCTGATGTTAATACAGACTGGCAGGACGAAGTTTTCCGTTCTGGACTTACGCAAAATTATGGTTTAGGAGTTCAAGGAAGACAGGGCGATATTAAATTTGCTTTGTACGGTAACTATGTAAAACAAAAAGGAGTTGTAATCGATAATGATTTTGGCCAGCAAACAGCAAGCGCAAGAGTAAGCTTTAAAAAATCTATTTTTGATGTAGATGGAAAAATGGCTTATATAGCAACACAAAATGCACTGCCTAATTTTCAATTAAAAGAGGTATACACAATGGCTCCTTTAGTTCCTGTTTACGATTCAAATGAACAATACGGCTATGGATTAACGGGTAAAAATGGACTTCCAGCGGGAACAAATCCAGTGGCTGAAGAACATTTTAGAAAAAGTAATGATAACGGACAGGATTTAACAGCAAATATTGCTATTACAGCAAACATTACTTCATGGCTGAAATATAAAATTGCCTATTCTTACCACATGAAAAACAATCAGCAAATGGCTCATTTTCCGCCGTTTATTGCTAATCCAAAAGAAGTGCATCTTTATCCGATGCAAACAGAATTGAGATCACATTGGGATGAGCAGATATTAGATAATATCATCACAATTGATAAAACTTTTGGAAAACATACTTTTGGTTTAATGCTTGGTAACACCATTAATGGTCAATCATCAAACTGGAATCAAGTAAGTGTTGAAGGAAAAACAACAGACTATTCTGTAGAAAACGGAGAGCTGGTATCAATCGATCGTCCGTCTGGATTTTTAGATCCAAATTTTGAAACTATTGGTGCGGGTAAAGGAGGAACTTACTCTGCTGACGGTTCTAAATTTCAATACAATCGTGTTTCATTTTTCAGCCGTTTAAACTACTCTTTCAACGATCGTTACTTACTTCAAATGACGGTTAGAAAAGATGGTTCTTCTAAATTTGGAGAAGACAGCCGTTGGGGAACTTTCCCATCGATTGCGTTAGGATGGAAAATAGATCAAGAAAACTTTTTCCCAAAAGATTTTTTCATCTCAACTTTAAAATTACGTGCAAGCTGGGGACAATTGGGTAACGAGGCTGCTTTAGGATATTACTCTGCCAATACTTTGATCAAAACTGGAAATAGTTTAGGCAACGGTTATGTACAAGGTGTTGGAAGCAACCCATGGCCGGGAAGTATTGCAACTGCATTAGAAAATAGAAACTTGCAATGGGAAACAACTGATTCTAAAAACGTTGGTATCGATTTCACGCTAAAAAGCGGAAAAATCAGCGGTTCGATGAACTACTACCACAACGTTACTGATAATTTATTGATTACAAAAAGATTAGCGCCATCTGCAGGTATTGATAATCCGATACTTAACGTAGGTAAAATCAGTAACAGCGGTTTTGAACTTGAAGTAAACTATCGTGATCAAGTGGAGGAATTTAAATACAATGTAGGTTTCAACCTTACTACACTTAAAAACAAAGTAGAATCTCTTGCAAACGAAGGACAAACTATTTATGGTGAAGGATTGAAATTTGGCGAAGAACATTTCCCAACACAAGCACGTGTAGGAAGTCCAATCAGTGGTTTTTACCTATACAAAACCGATGGTATTTTCCAATCTGTTGAGGAAGTAAATGCACACAACAAAAATGGTGTTTTATTACAGCCAAATGCACAACCTGGAGATATTCGTTTTAAAGATTTAAATGGCGATGGTTCTATAGATGAAAATGACAAAGCTTACGCTGGAACGGGATTACCAAAACTAGAAGCTAATCTTAGTTTAGGAGCAAGTTACAAAGGTTTCGACTTCTCTGCATTAATTGGAAGCGGATGGGGTAACAAACTGTATAACGGAAATAGATATTTTTACGAATCTATGAGTGCAGGAACCAATATGCTGGCTTCGACTCTAAATTCTTGGACACCAGAAAACCGCAGTAATATGCCGCGTGCCGTATTACAAGATCCTAACGGAAACAGCCGTGAGTCTGATCGTTTTCTTGAAAGCGGAAACTTCGTGAGAATGCGTCAAATACAATTAGGATATACAATCCCAAGTAAAATGTTAGGTAAAGCTAAAATAGACAAACTTAGATTTTATGTAAGTGTTGAGAACCTATTTACAATCACTGATTACTCAGGTATTGATCCAGAATTTTCTCGTGCATCTGTTCTTAATACAGGTGTTGATCGTTTTGTTTATCCATTTACAAGATCATTTGTATCAGGTGTTCAATATATATTTTAATTCTATTTAAAAAAGACAAAATCATGAACAAGATATTTTATTTATTATCCATCATAAGCTTATTCACTATTACAAGTTGTAGTGATTATCTAGACCAGCAATCTCCTGACCAGCTTACCTCGGGTAATTTCTGGAGAAATAAAGCCGATGCCGAATCTGCTTTGGCAGCAACGTATTCACAACTTGAAGCAGCCGTAGACGAATGGGCTTTTGCCGAAGTAAAATGGCCGGTTGAAGCGTATCGTGAAGACATTTGCGACTTAGGAAGCGATGCCTTAAACTACCAAAGCTGGGTTGAACTTTCGACATTTACTTATACAAATGGAAACCCGCAGTTTGCAACGTATTGGAGACTTAACTACAGAGGAATCAGTAATGCTAATCAAGTTATCGATAAATTGCCGCAGGTTCCTGCAGCTAACCTAAACGATGCTGACAGAGCACAAATTGAAGCCGAAGCTCGTTTTTTACGTGCTTATTACCATATGAAACTGCTCCTAAATTGGGAACAGATTTATGTTAGAAAAAAATACATTACTAAAGAAAGCGATCTAAGCATTCCGTTATCAACACGTGCTGAAGCATGGGATTTTATTACAAGCGAACTTAAAGCTGCGGCTGCAGTACTTCCTGCAAAACAATCTACAGATAAAACGGGACGCGCAACGAGCGGAGCTGCAAACAGCTATCTTGGATTTGCTTATTTAACCAGAGCTTATGAAGAAACTGCTCAAAAACAAGCTTTCTTAAACGAATCTCTTACTGCACTTAATAAAGTACAAGGATATGACTTAGTTAAAGATTACGTTTCTATGTTTGATGGTACCTCTAAAAATACCAGAGAATCAATATTCGAATTGCAGTTTACAGAAACAACAGCAAACGGTGCCTTTTATCGTAATGCACTACATTATTGGATGGCTGCAGCAGAACTAGGCGGATGGGATGAAATTTTGCCAAGTACTGTACTTATTAACGAATTTAAGAAAGAAGGAAAAACAGCAACTACAGGTAACTACGACACTCGTTTTTACAGTACTATTTTCTTTAAAGATCCTTATTTTAATGATCCAAACAATCCGTTAGTATTAGGAACTACTTATGATGATAAATTTGGTGATACAGACAAACCAGTATTCCGTAAATTTATTCCAAGTACACAGGAAAAAATGAATCAGGAATTTACAGCAATCAACGTTCCATTAATGAGATATTCTAACGTATTATTGATGCAGGCCGAAGTATTAAACGAATTAGGTCGTACACCAGAAGCAATTCCGTACATCAACAAAGTTCGTAATAGAGCAGATATGCCAGCAATGACAGGAACAACCGCAAACGAAGTAAAAGCGCAAATCGAACACGAAAGAATCCTTGAATTTCCTCTTGAAAACTATCGTTTTTACGACTTACGTCGTTGGGGGAAAACAAAAGCTGCTCTTGATGCTGCAGGACGTACTGGGTTTGATGCTGCAAAAAACAACTTCTACCCTATTCCAATAACAGAATTACAAGCAAATTAATCCATTAAATAATTACGATTTTTAAAAGAATAGCCCTATATTTCTTGGGCTATTCTTTTTATCTAATAGCAAATTGCTGGAGATACTATTTTACCACATAGAAGCATAGTTTACAAGATCTAAAAAGATGTTTCACTCAAAATAAATTGCATTAAACTATGTATCTATGTGTTAAATAAAATTTACAAACTATTCTCTACTGTATTATATTTATCTAAAACCATAGATTTATATAAATACTACACAAAATAAAAACATTCAATAAAGACGAAATAACATGGGCAAAAGGCATATACTTTTTATTCTATCCTTCTTTTTTATCTTACAATCCGGCTCGGCGCAAAAAGGATTTCCAATTTTAGAATCCGCAAAAAACAGCTTAAATTATAAGGGAAATCCAGCGAAAGCTGAAGATCGTAACTCATTGGCTTTCTCAGATAAAGGCGCATGGTTTGCATTCGGATTCTTGGACACATCCAATACGCAGGCAGGATTTTCAGGTCCATTTTTAATGACAGAACAAAACGGAGTTTGGCTGAGTCCATCATTTGTTTCTTTACAGCTTACTGACGAAAATAAAAATGAAGTCATTAACTGGAAAAACGCTTTAGTAAATCAAAACAGTTACAACAGTCACCTTGAACAACAATTTCAAAACGAAAAAGTAAGCGTAAAACAACAACTAGTTTATTTATCAGGCCATTCGGTACTTCAAAAAACAAGTATTACCAATAAAACAGGAAAAGCAATAACACTTTATCCGTCTTATAACGCCTCTCTTTTTTTAAATGATTTAAAGTTATCTGATGAAAATAAAATTTTAAAAATAGTTTCTTCAAAAAGTACAGCGATTGGATACATTCAGTTTTTAAACTCAAATCCAGCAATCGAAATTACAAAAGAAGGTTATAAAGCTCAAACTGAAAAACTGACTTTAAAGCCTAATGAAACCAAAGACATTGTTGTTTCTCAAACCTTTATTTTTCCACAGTATTCATGGCAAAAAGAAAAAGAATCGATAGCTAAAACAACATTTAACACACTATTAAACAACACGCAAAAAGAAAAAGAAAATCTATTGGCACAATTAATTGCCAAGAAAAAAGCAATTTATAAAGACAATATCTATTCTGATTTAATTGCAAAATTAGAATTGACATTACAAAATAATACCAGAATTGCAGCAGAAGGTTTAAAACATGGAGGCCTTTTTCCGAGTTATAATTATGAATGGTTTCATGGTTTTTGGGCATGGGACAGCTGGAAACACGCTGCAGCAGTAGCAAATTATGATACTGAATTAGCCAAAAATCAAATGCGTGCTTTATTCGATTATCAAGAACCAAACGGCTTTATTCCTGACTGTGTTTACAGAAATAATCTTATTGAAGAAAACAATTATCGTAACACAAAATCACCGCTTGCAGCATGGGCAATATGGCAGATTTATGAAAAAACAAAAGATGCTGATTTCTTAAAAGAGTTTTATCCAAAATTAAAACTATACCATAACTGGTGGTACAAAGAACGCGATCACGATCAAGATGGTTTATGCGAATTTGGTTCAACAGACGGAACTTTAATTGCTGCCAAATGGGAAAGCGGAATGGACAATGCGGTTCGTTTTGATGATAGTAAAATCTTGAAAAATGCAGAAAAAGCTTTTTCTTTAGATCAGGAAAGTGTCGATTTAAATTCATTCTTGTATGCCGAAAAAAACTATTTAAGTAAAATGGCACAAGTTTTAAAATTAACCAAAGAATCAAAAGACTGGCAAGACGAAAGCACAGCATTAAAAACTAAAATTCAAACACAATTTTGGGATGCGTCTACTGGCTGGTACTACGATACAACAATCGACGGAAAATCGTTAATAAAGATTATGGGATGCGAAGGATATTTGCCTATTTGGGCAGAAGTTGCAACTCCTGAACAGACTAAATTAATGAAAGAAAATATGCTTAATCCAGCTATTTTCAACACATTTGTTCCTCTGCCAACATTGGCAGCCAATCATCCGAAATTTAAACCCGAAGGCGGTTATTGGAGAGGACCAATCTGGCTTGATCAAAGTTATTTTGGCATCAATGGATTAGAAAAATACGGATACACAAACGAAGCAGATCAATTGGCGCATAAACTTATTCATAATGCTGATGGTGTTCTGGATAAAGGAACTTCTATTAGAGAAAATTATCAGCCTTTAACTGGAAAAGGACTTGAAGCTTTTAATTTCAGCTGGTCGGCGGCGCACTATTTAATGCTTCTTTTGAAAAACTAAAACTCAGAATTTATTATTGATTAAAGATTAAACATATCATGAACCAAAATATATCTCTTGCAAAATTTATTGCTGCAGTAACATTTATTGCAGGCAGTCATTCGACACCTATTTTTGCGCAAAATAAAAAAGCAGTTTCTTTAGAAAAAAAAGATCCGCAGCGTTTTTTCTCAAAACCAGATTTAATGCAGATTGGCGTTTATTATTATCCTGAGCAATGGCCTAGAGAACAATGGGAACGCGACTTAAAAAACATTAAAAAGTTAGGTTTTGAATTTACGCATTTTGCTGAATTTGCCTGGACTTACATGGAACCGCAAGAAGGTGTTTATGATTTTAAATGGCTGGACGATGCTTTGGCAATAGCCGAAAAAGAAGGCTTAAAAGTAATTCTTTGTACTCCAACCCCAACTCCGCCGGCATGGATGGGAGAAAAATATCCTGAGATATATTTAGTAGATGCAAACGGCCACCGTAGAGAACACGGAAACCGAGCAAATGTGTCTATAACTAATGAAAAATACAGAGAATTTACAGATCAAATTGTTGCTGAATTAGGAAAAAGATACGGCAAGAATAAAAACATCATGGGCTGGCAGATAGACAATGAACCTCTTGGTACAGCAGATTTCAGTCCATCGGCACGCAAAGCATTTCAAATTTGGCTTAAAGCCAAATACGGAACAATCGAAAAGTTAAACACAGAATGGGTTGGAAATTTCTGGAGTACACGCTACAATAATTTCGAACAAATTGTTTTACCAAATGCTGAAATGTATTTTGAAGATAAATTGAGTCCGCATGCCGTTTTAGATTTCAAAAGATTTACATCTGATGCTCAAGCTCAATACTTGAACAGACAAGCTGAAATACTTAGAAAATATGTTGATCCAAAACAATGGATTACAACAAACTTTACCAACGTAATTTATGACGCTGATCCAAGAAGTGCTGACAAAATGGACTTTATAACCTATACAATGTATCCTGTGAGCGGTCAAAATCCGTTAGGCGGCGATAGTTTTAGAATGGGTTCACCAAGCAAAATTTCAGAAGCAAATGATTATTACAGATCAATAACAGGCGTTACTGGTGTTATGGAATTACAGCCTGGACAGGTAAACTGGGCAAGTATTAATCCGCAGTTACTTCCTGGAACAGTACACATGTGGATTTCGCAGGCTTTTGGCGGCGGCTGTTCTTTTACTTGTACGTATAGATACAGACATCCGCTTGGAAGCAGCGAAATGTATCACGACGGAATTGTTGGTACAGATGGTGTAACCCTTACTCAAGGCGGAAAAGAATTTGTACAATCTATCGAAGACATGAAACTGCTTCGTAAAGAATACAACCCGAAAGCCATAATACCGCAAGAAATTGCGAAACGAAAAACTGGTTTTTTATGGAGTCATGACAATCTTTGGGATTTAGAAAACCAGAAACAAACCAAATTCTGGAATACTTGGAAACATAGAAACACTTATACTTCGGCCATTAAATCAACAGGTGCACCTATGGATTTTATTACAGAAGAGGCTAATTTTGATGATTATCCATTTATTGTTGCGCCGGCTTATCAGCTTGTTGATCAAAAACTCGTAGCAAAATGGCAAAAATATGTAGAGAACGGAGGAAATTTAATTCTAACTTGCCGTACAGGACAGAAAGACAGAAATGGTCATTTTTTTGAAGCAAATTGGAATGCTCCTATTGTTCCTTTAATTGGTGCTGATGTTGACTTTTTTGACATGTTAGTTTCTGATGTAAACGGAACAATTAAAGCTGGAAATAACAGCTATAAATGGAATACTTGGGCTGATGTTTTATCACCTAAACAAGGAACAGAAGTTTTAGCCACTTATGACGATCAATTTTACAAAGGCAAAGCAGCAGCTGTAACT
This sequence comes from Flavobacterium sp. FlaQc-28, assembly GCF_044007415.1. NCBI lineage: Bacteria > Pseudomonadati > Bacteroidota > Flavobacteriia > Flavobacteriales > Flavobacteriaceae > Flavobacterium > Flavobacterium sp. FlaQc-28. The sequence continues at coordinate 11,059 of NZ_JBIPCM010000009.1, read as the reverse complement.
CGAAAATTAGGCAAAGGAACTATTACTTATATTGGAGCAGAAAGCAATGATGGAAATTTAGAGAGACAAATTGTACGTGACACGTATTCTCGTGCCAAAGTTGCGATTGAAAATTTACCAAAAGGTGTTTTTATAGAATGGAGAGATGGTTTTTATGTAGGCGTAAATTATACCAATGAACCTATTAATCTGCCTATTCCTCAAGGAAGTAAAATACTGGTTGGACAAAACCCATTACAGCCTGCACAAGCTGTGATTTGGAAGTAAAATTTGAAATTAGGTTTGCCACGACCCGAGCGATAGCGAACAGGCGAAGCAATTACACAAATTTTCACGAATTTTTTTAAATAGCATACGCATAATAATTAGTGAAAATTTGTGCAATTTGTGGCGAAAAAACAATAAAACAGACAAAAATAATTTAATATAATACCAATGACTTTTTCAGAAGCAGCTATTCAAGACTTAGTAAAAGAACATTACGAATTAACCGTAATCGCAAAGGCATTAAATGGATATGATGAATTAAACTTTCTTTTATCAAATGACAAAAATGAAAAGTACATTCTAAAAGTATCAAATGAAAGTCATTCATTTCCTTTTTTAGAAGCTCAGGTTGAAATCATAAAACACTTAACAAAAAGCAGCATTTCGGATTGTTTTCAGCATTTTTGCATTAACAAACAAGGTAATGAATTAACCCAAATAGTACTTGATAATCAAACTTATTACATCCGAATTCTAAACTTTTTGGAAGGTACTTTTTGGGTTGATGAAAAGGCTAAAACAACTGAATTACATTCTAATTTAGGTTCTTTTTTAGGTAATATGGACAATGCTTTAAAGGATTTTTCGCATCCTGCAATGCATCGTAATTATACTTGGGACATTAGTCATGCGAGTGAAGCCGGAGACAACTTAAAACACATTCTAAATCACGAAAAAAGACGTATTGCAGGTTATTTTCTACTGCAGTTTGATACAGAAGTTCTGCCTCAAATACACCGCCTTAGACATGCTTATATTCACAACGATGCCAACGACTATAATGTATTAGTACAAGGTAATCGTATAAGTGGTTTAATTGATTTTGGCGACATGGTTTACACCGCTCTTATCAATAATTTAGCTATAGCGTGTACTTATGCTATGCTCGATGAAGAAGATCCGCTGGCAGTTGCAGCATCAATTGTTCAAGGATATCACAAAGCCTACGCACTTAAGGAACAAGAATTAGATTTATTATATTATTTAATCGCGGGAAGACTTTGTATCAGCGTTACACAATCTGCTTACAATGCTTCTTTAGACAGCAATAATGAACATCATTTTATTACTGAAAAACCAGCTTGGGATTTATTGTATAAGTTAATTCAAATTAATCCAATAAAAGCGCAAGATGCATTTAGAAAAGCTTGTGGTTTTGAAAGATTAATCAATGATAATGATTACAGCGATTTACTTGAAGTTCGTAAAAAGAAAATTGGTCGAAATCTAAGCATTGGCTATAAAGACAAATTAAAAATTGTTAAAGGCGCGTTGCAATATTTGTATGATGACAAAGGAAGAACCTTTGTAGATTGTGTAAACAATCCGTCGCATGTTGGGCATTGTCATCCAGTTGTGGTTAGAAAAATGCAAAAACAAATTGCCACTTTAAATACAAATACAAGGTACTTAAATGACGCCATAACAGAATATGCTGAAAAATTAACAGCAACATTACCCGAAAAACTAAGCGTTTGTTATTTTGTAAATTCTGGGAGTGAAGCAAATGATTTAGCGATTAGAATGAGCCGTCATTATACCAAGCAAAAAGATATTATTGTACTGGATCATGCTTATCACGGAACTTCAACTGTGGCAATGGAAATGAGTCCGTATAAATTTGACAGCAAAGGCGGTTCTGGCCAAATGCCATGGATTCACAAAGCAATTAATCCTGATTTATATCGAGGTCCATTTAAATATGGCGATGCAAAAGCAGGCGAAAAATATGCTGCTGATGTACAGCGAATTATCGAAGATTTAAAAAAAGAAGATAAAGCACCTGCCGTATTTATTTGTGAAACTTTATTGGGAGTCGGCGGACAAATTCCGTTACCCGAAAACTATTTAAAAACAGCTTACGAGTATGTCAGAGCCGCTGGAGGTGTTTGTATCGCCGATGAAGTTCAAGTAGGATTTGGAAGAATCGGAGATCATTTCTGGGGATTTGAATTACAAAATGTAGTTCCGGATATTGTTGTTTTAGGAAAACCGATTGGCAACGGACATCCGCTCGCAGCAGTAATTGTAACAGAGGAAATTGCGGATTCATTTAATAACGGCTTAGAGTATTTTAACACCTTTGGAGGAAATCCAGTTTCTATGACAACCGGATTAGCCGTTTTAGATGTTATTCAGGAAGAAGAAATGCAGCAACATGCACTCGAAGTAGGAAATCATTTGATGAACGGTCTTAAAACTTTGATGGCAAAATACCCAATAATAAGCGATGTTCGAGGACACGGATTATTCATTGGCGCCGAAATGGTAAAAGACAGAACAACAATGGAACCTGCCGTTCCTGAAATAGATATCGTAGTCGAAAAAATGAAAGCAAATGGCTTTTTACTCAGTACAGACGGTCCTTTGCATAATGTTTTAAAAATAAAACCGCCTATGACATTCAGCAAACAAAATGCCGATGAAATGGTGCGATTACTTGACATTGCATTAAGCGAATTGTAAAAAACATTTAACACATAATTCCCACGCTTAAACACAATATTGTCATTTCGACCGCAGGGAGAAATCACACACAGGATTCGACAAAGATTGACAATTTTGATTGTGGAGTTTCTTTTGTGATTTCTCCCTTCGATCGAAATGACAAAACCTTAAATTGAGTTTATAGATTGATTATGTGTTAAAACAATAGCAAACAACAATAAACAAAGACTATTCCTGACTTCTTATCTGAATAATTTTGGATAAGGTAATCTTCTATATAATTACTGTATTAAAATGAATAACAATAATACCCTTTCCAAGAATTCTATCAATCTTGAAAGTTTAGAAAAGCAACTAGAAGGTAAATTGTTTTACGATCATACCATGCGACTGCTTTATGCTACTGATGCAAGTGCTTATAAAGAAATGCCTTTGGCTGTTGCAGTTCCAAAAACAAAAGAAGATATTCAAAAAATCATTGCCTTTGCAAGAGAAAATAAAAGAAGTATAATACCACGTGCTGCCGGAACCTCACTTGCTGGTCAAGTGGTTGGAAATGGAATTATTGTTGATATTTCGCAGGAATTTACCAAAATCATTTCAGTAGATGCAGCCGAGAAATCGGCTTGGGTAGAACCTGGAGTTATTCGTGATGAATTAAATCTTCATTTAAAATCGTACAAACTTTTTTTTGGACCAGAAACTTCTACCAGTAATCGCTGCATGATTGGCGGTATGGTTGGCAATAATGCCTGTGGTGCACGATCTGTTGTTTATGGTTCTACTCGTGAACATTTACTTGAAATTAAAGGTTTTTTGGCAGATGGCTGCGAGGTTACTTTTGGTGCTTTGACTAATGCCGAATTTGAAGACAAATGCAACGGAATTAATGTCGTAAGTCCTCTAGAACAAGCCATTTATCTTCAAGCCAAAGATATTTTATCATCTGAAGCTAACAGAACTTTATTCGAAAATAATTTTCCTAAAAAAACAATTCCGAGAAGAAATACCGGTTATGCTTTAGATTTGTTGGCAGATTCAATGCCTTTTGGAAACTCAAACCAAAAGTTCAATTTTTGTAAATTAATTGCAGGATCTGAAGGGACTTTGTTCTTTTCTACAGCCATAAAATTAAATCTAGTTGAGGCGCTAAAACCCCACGCTGCTTTAGTCTGCATACATTTTGAAAGCATTAATGAATCATTAAAAGCCAATATTGAAGCTTTAAAATTCAATCCAGACAGTGTTGAATTAATCGATCATTATATTCTAGAATGTACAAAAGAAAACATTGAGCAAAGCAAAAACCGCTTTTTTGTAAAAGGTGATCCACAAGCAATTTTAGCAGTCGAATTTTTACGTGATACCCAAGAAGAGATTGACGCGATTGCTATAGAAATGGAGACTTTGATGCGTTCTAAAAATCTTGGCTATCATTTTCCAATAGTTTACGGAGAAGACACTAATAAAGTCTGGGCATTAAGAAAAGCTGGATTAGGTTTATTATCAAATATTCCGGGCGATGCCAAAGCTGTTGCTGTAATTGAGGATACAGCCGTCGATGTAAACGATTTACCCGATTTTATTGAAGATTTCAATGCTATTTTAAAAGAAAGAAATTTAAACTGTGTGCATTATGCTCACGCCGCAACTGGCGAATTGCACCTGCGCCCTATTATCGATTTAAAAACAAAAGAAGGCACAGCAATTTTTAGAACTATCGCAACAGACATTGCACATTTAGTTAAAAAATATAAAGGTTCTTTAAGCGGCGAACACGGCGACGGAAGACTTCGAGGAGAATTTATTCCGCTTATGCTGGGCGAAGAAATATATCAAATGTTTGTTCAAATAAAAGAAGTTTGGGATCCTTGGGGTGTTTTTAATCCTGGTAAAATTGTAAATACACCACCTATGGATACCAGTTTAAGATATACCGCAGGTCAAGACACACCAATGCCCGAAACTTATTTTGATTTCTCTGAGCATAACGGAATTTTGCGTGCTGCCGAAATGTGCAATGGTTCTGGAGACTGCAGAAAAACCGAAAAAAGCGGCGGTACAATGTGCCCAAGTTATATGGCAACCCGTGATGAAAAACACACTACACGCGCAAGGGCGAACATTTTAAGAGAAACTATAACCAATTCGAAAAAAGAAAACAAGTTTGATGATAAAGGTCTTCTTGATGTTCTTGATTTATGTTTAAGTTGCAAAGGCTGTAAATCTGAATGCCCATCGAATGTTGATATGGCAAAATTAAAAGCCGAAACTTTACAACACTATCACGACAAAAACGGCATTAAATTCCGTTCGAAATTGATTGGAAATACGCCCAAAATAAATCAACTATTTGCAGCAATACCTTGGGTTTATAATTTATCTACGAAAGGTGTTTTAGGAAATATTATAAAAAAAACATCAGGTTTTGCAGTCGAGAGAAAATTGCCGTTAATGCATAAAATCACATTCGAAAAATGGATGAAAAATTACACTCAAAAAGGAGATTTTGCAAATGGTAAAGTGTATTTGTACAATGATGAATTTTTGAATTATTATGATGTTGAAATTGGTCAAACAGCAGTGAAACTTTTAAATCGTTTAGGCTACCAGGTTGAAATTCCGAAAATCGGTATCAGTGGGAGAACTTATCTTTCTAAAGGAATACTGAAAGAAGCTCGCGAAATAGCCGAAAAAAATACTCTTGATTTTGAAAAAGCTATCCCTCAAGACGGTGTTTTAATTGGAATAGAGCCTTCGGGCATTTTAACTTTTCGAGATGAATATCCCGATTTATGCCGCGGCGATTTAAAAGAAAAGGCAAAATTAACTGCTTCAAAAACCTTTTTAATTGAAGAATTTTTAGCCAAAGAATTAGATGAGGGTCGTATTTCATCCGCTAGTTTTACTGAAAAAACAGAACGTGTGCGTATGCATGGGCATTGTTTTCAAAAAGCTTTGTCATCATTAGTTCCGCTAAAGAAAATTTTAATGCTGCCAAAAAACTATACCGTTTTAAACATTCCAAGCGGATGCTGCGGTATGGCGGGTTCTTTTGGTTATGAAAAAGAGCATTACGATATCTCTATGAAAATAGGAGAACTGGTTTTGTTTCCAACAATCCGTTCAGAAGAACAGGCTACATTAATCTCTGCGTCAGGAACAAGCTGCAGACATCAAATTGCTGATGGTACAGGCCGCAAAGCGCAGCATCCGGTAGAAATATTGTTTGAGGCATTAAAATAGATTCTTTTTAAACTCGTTGACCATATTTATTTTTTAAATATCTTTATGTTAAGATTACAGCTTTCACAAGAAAATGACTCTTTTTTAATGATCTAAAAAGTAATAATTTTGAGCACTACAGAATTTTTAACAAGACTTGCCGCCGCGACTTTAGCGGGATTAATTATAGGTTTTGAAAGACAATGGCATCATAAAGAAACGGGGTTAAAAACAAATACGCTGGTAGCTATAGGAGCCGCAACTTTTGTATTATTATCTATAAACGTTTCAGGAACAGCATCAAATATTGACGTTACGCGTATTACAGCACAGGTTGTTATGGGCGTTGGCTTTCTAGGTGCAGGAGTCATTTTTAGAGAAGGTGACAATGTACATGGTTTAAACTCCGCCGCAACGATATGGTGCAGCGCTGCTATTGGCTGTATTGCTGCTTCTGGTTATTTTGCCGAAGCTTTAATTTGTACTCTTACCGTTATTATTATAAATACTGCTATCGAACCAATCGAAAGATGGTTAAAAAACAGAAAGTAACACTATTTAACTCCCTTGTTCCTGTTCCTTTTTTTTTACTCGTTCAAAAGCTTTTTAGCAGAATCAGAAGCGACAATCAAACCGGCGGCCATCATAATAATATCTTTTACAACTAATCGACCAGCCCCTGATAAATAAGGAAAACCAAATTGCGGAGTTGGCAGATCGCCTCCCAAATTAGGAACCCAAGTTTCTGGAGTAGTAATCAAAAAAGTAAGAGTTACCAGCGCCATACCAGCAGTAAGTAATCCGCCAATAAGTCCCAAACGATTATTAAAAATACCCAAAAAAGTCAACGTACCAATAATGACAATAACGGTTCCTAAAGCATACGAAAAACTATACGTTCCGTTTTGATGATTCCATTCAATATTCTTTTGAACCATCTCTCCTTCTTTATTTTTATGTTCTTTATATTCTTGCGGATTATTATAAAAGAAACTCATCAAAGGACTGTTGGCTACAAAAGGAACGATTCCATCAGCCTCATATTGAAAAGCTTTAAGTCCGCCAATCCACACCATAACGATAAGAATAGCGATTCGCATAAAATTGATAAACTGCCCTTGTAATTTTGATAAAATGATTAAGATTTTCATAGTCTAAGTATTTAGACACAAAATTAAAAAGAGTCAGTTTAGACCACAATGGACAAATATGGCTATTGTCTGGACAAATCTGCTGCGATAGATATTCCAACATTTTCTCGAAAAGCTGTTGGCGTAATTCCAGTATGTTTTTTAAAATAACGACTAAAATAATTCTCATCATCAAAATTCAATTCAGTTGCAATTTCTTTCATACTCTTATAAGTCAGATGAATTAACTTTTTAGATTCAAGTATTACTCTTTCATGAATTAATGTCGAAGGTGTTTTTAAGAAATACTGCTTGCAGATCTTCGAAAAATTATTGGGCGAAATTCCCATTTTTGCAGCATAAAAAGAGGGCTGCCTTTCTTTATGAAAATTATTTTCCAACAGTTCCTTAAAATTCATCAACGGATGATGTGCATTCTTTTCTGCTTCGATGCTGTTATCTTTAGATTTAATTTTACTGCATAATGCCAAAATCAATTGTAAATAAGCTTTTACAACTGCTGCAGCATACGTATTCGAATCTTGAAGCTCGATTATCATTTTTCTCAAGATGAAATCAATTTCGGCAAAGTCTTCTTCTTTAAGATTAATAAAAGTCTGTTGATAAATATTATTAAACAAAAGTCCATTGCAGGCGACTTCTTTTTTATGGTATTCAATGCAGTAAAAATCGCCATGAAACTGCAGTTTTCTAACTTTAATTGGAGATTCTACATTAAAATAAACCATTTGGTATGGAGTTGAAAACAGCACAATTTTGCCATTAAAAGAATACTCGACTAAATCTACGCTTACTTTCCCGCTGCCTTCAAATAGAAATATAGTGTAAAGCGGCGAACTGCCTATACAATTAATATCATCTGTAGTACATTTGTGAACTGAACAGCCTTTTTGATTATTTTCTTTATCTTTCATTGATGATTTATACTGCAAATTCTATTTGCTGTTTTAAGCAGTACTCAAAGTTAAAGTATTATTTTGGGGAACTGCCTTTTAAAGAATAGAAAAAAATAGGTCGATCAATGCGTTTTTTTTTAAATTTCTTGTCATAGATTAAGTCTACTAGGTTTTATACTTACTAATTTTACAATACTAAAAAAAAGCAATTATGGAATATACAGTTATAAACAACGAAAAAGACAAACGTTTTGAGATTCACGTAGATGGACATATGGCGTTTGAACAATACAAATTATTCGATGGCGGTATTGCCTATATTCATACTGAGGTTCCACCAGAATTATCTGGACGAGGATTAGCGGCTTACATCGCAAAATATGTTTTGGATTACGCAGAAGAAAATCATCTTAAAGTAAAACCGTATTGTCCTTACATAAAAGCTTACATCGACAAACATCCAGAATATCAAGCTAATTCATTATTTCATAATAAAGAATTATAAAACAAAAAGACTACTCGGTTTGAGTAGTCTTTTTTTATACAACAGCTAAATGACTTTTAAGCCATAAATAGTGCATGTTTATTATAATTGTACAAAACCTTATCATAAGGTACATAAAGTGACGTTATCTTCTCTGATGCTTCATTAAACTTGATTCCATTATGTTTTCTAAACAAGTAAATTTCTTTCAAGCAATTCGAGAGACTTTGATGAATTGAAGTGGTAAAAGTAGGCAGTTTATTATCTCCTACTAATAAATCAATTTGATAATTAGAACTGCTTTTTGACAAGTTATTACCAATAATTCTTATTGTAAAAGTAGTCGCTTTTCCGTGTTGTTCACCTTGATATTGTAATACCATAATTTTATAATTAAAAAGGTTATATGTTTTCTCTTTACTCTTATTTAAAGTTATGAAAAAAAATGACTGTTTTAAAAATTAACATCAAATTTATTTGACAAAATTAAAACAATAAAAATAACTGCAATGCCTTTTAACAATTCATAAACTCAAAAAATTAAATAAAAAAAACCGTAAAGAATTACGGTTTTTCGGCAATTAACTAAATATATTTAATCAACTTTTTTCAACGAGTAAAATTCATTCATAAGCACGATTAATTTGCGATAATATTTTCAGGTATTTTTTCTTCGATTAAATCTAATAAAAATGGATTTCCATCTTCATCAAACATTGTCATATTCAACGAATCCAACAAGGTTAATTTTTTTGAAACAGCTCCTTTAAATTTATTGTACGAAAGATTCATCTCTGACAAATTCTTTAATTTCTCCAGTTCTTCAGGAATTTCACCTTCAAAACTGTTATCAAATAAACTTAGGTTTTGCAAAGCATTTAAATTCAATATCTCTTTACTCAAATTTCCAGAGAATTTATTACTGTTTAAAAGCAATACTTTTAAGGTTGTAATCGTATATATTGAACCAGGCAGTTGTCCTTCAATTTCATTGTCAAATAACGAAAGTACTTCAAGCTTTTTTAAACTCCCAAAACTTAAAGGCAATTCACCAGATATTTTATTCGATGAAATATCAAGAACTTCAAGTTCTTTAAAACTATTTACTTCATTTGGTAATGTTCCTTCTAATTTATTTTTATGCAGATCGATCCTTTCTAAATTGACTAAATCAAAAAATTCAAGTGGTAATTCTCCTTGCAGATTATTGTCTGGTAAATTGAGTGCCGCTACTTTTCCATCTTCTATTTCAACACCATACCAAGTCGAGACGGAAAGCGATAAATCCCACTTTATTTTCCAATGCGAGCCATTTGTAGCATGATAAAATTTTAGTAACGCTTCTTTCTCTTTATCTGAAACAGTATCTGCAAAACTATTTAGAGAAAAAACAAGCATTAAAAAAAGTGTGGTTAAGCTTTTCATAACTAATTTGGGGAATTAGGTTTTTCTATTTTCAAAATTAAGAAATTACTAGACATAAAGCATATATTGTCGATAAAGTGTTGATAAATAAAGAATACGTATTACTTTTACTACTTATTTAACATTTAACAACGTAATCATTTTTTAACTAATTTTGAATCAACTAATTATAAAAAACCTCATAATATGGAAATTCACTTCTCTGCGCTTTTACTAGCCGCAATTGTTACATTGGTAGTTGGTTTTATTTGGTACCATCCTAAAGTATTTGGTACAATTTGGATGAAAGAAAATAATTTTACCGAAGATGATCTTAAAACTGGAAATATGCTCAAGATATTTGGGTTTACTTATATTTTCTCTTTAATGATTACAGTAATATTAATGGGATTAACCATTCATCAATCTGGAGCTGTAGGAATGGTTGGCGGCCCGCCTTTAATTGAGACTGCGAAACCATCATTTAAAGCTTTTATGGATGATTACGGTACAGCATATCGCACCTTTAAGCATGGTGCGCTTCACGGGTTTATGGCTGGCTTATTTTTTGCGCTTCCAATTGTTGGAATTAATGGCTTATTTGAAAGAAAGTCTTGGAAATATATTTTTATTCATGCAGGTTATTGGATGGTTACACTTGCTTTAATGGGCGGTATTATCTGCGGATTTGCATAATTAATATACAACTGACCCGTTTGGAAAATTAAATTCAAACGGGTTTTTCTTAATAATAACTTAAACGAATTGAGTTTTTATAAAAATTATCTAATTTTGAACAAATTAGCACTCTCTTTTGAATACAACTTATTCTTTTCAAATTTACAACAGCACATCATTACTGCCTTTAGAATGGAATTCGCTGGCTGATAATAACATCTTTTTGACACGGGAATATCTCGAAATACTCGAAAATTCTTCTCCCGTAAATATGATCTGCCATTTTATTGGAATTTTTGATAAAGAAGATCTTCTGGGAATTGTATTGACTCAGTTTTTATTTGCTGAAAAGCTGGAATCTTTTGGCGAACGCGATCAATTGGGTATTCCGGAGCAAACTGAACAGTTCATTCCGGAGTAAAGTGAACAGTCCATTCCGGGCAAAGTGAACAGTCATTCCGGAGCAAAGTGAACAGTTTATTCTGGGCAAAGTGAACAGTTATTTT
>NZ_JBIPCM010000008.1:0-245564 GCF_044007415.1 Flavobacterium sp. FlaQc-28 | reverse complement strand
CGCTGTTGCGGGTGCAAAAGTACCACCTTTATTCAGTTATACAAGCCTTTTTACCAAGTTTTTTTGATCTTTTTTCAAACTTTTTCTTAACTCACTGATAACAGATTCTTTACAGATCATCTTTTTTCAACAATACGTAAGATTTTTCTACATTACACTGTCTTTTCTCTATTTTTTTATCTTTTACCTCCTCCTCTTTTGCAGAGTTTTTAGCCCTTTGAGCTGTTCCTTAATGAAAAATCAAAGTCTGGAAGCACCGCTTCTGCCATTTTTAATCCCAACGAGCATCGTTTTCCTTCTCTGATTTCATTTTTCTTGATATTTTCTTCTGGAAACTCGTGCCCCAACCCCGATAGAAGCAAAAGATTGAAACGGATAGCGAAAGAAAACTACTTATAAATACTAATACCGAAAGTATTTCAGTTCCCCAAAATAAAACAAACCTTTGCTCTTATATATTATAGTAGAACTTTCCATTTACATAACACAACACTACATCCTTCTTATTATATAATAGCAATCTTATACATATATATATTGTATGTATTTTTGTAATCACTTATATTTGCATTCACAAAATTATAAACAATGATCAAGATTACTTTACCCGATGGGTCAATTAGAGAGTTCGCTTCAGGCGTAACTCCAATGGAGGTCGCTAAAAACATTAGCGAAGGTTTTGCACGAAACGTGATTTCTGCATCTTTTAATGGTACAACTATTGAAACCGAGACTCCATTAACGACCGATGGTAATCTTATATTATATACTTGGAATGATGCTGAGGGCAAAAAAGCTTTCTGGCATTCGACTTCGCACGTAATGGCACAGGCACTTGAAGAATTATACCCAGGAATTAAATTAACTCTTGGGCCTGCAATTGCTAATGGATTCTATTATGATGTAGATTTTGAAGACCAAAAGATATCTGAGGCTGATTTTAAAAAGATCGAAGATCGTGTTCTTGAAATTTCAAGAGGAAAACACGAATTTAAAATGCGTCCAGTTAGTAAAGCTGATGCATTAGAGATGTACAAAGACAACGTTTACAAGACTGAATTGATTTCTAATCTTGAAGACGGTACTATAACTTTTTGTGATCACTCTACTTTTACTGATTTATGTCGTGGTGGACACATTCCTAATACTGGAATCATCAAAGCCATGAAAGTAATGAGCGTTGCTGGTGCTTATTGGAGAGGTGATGAGAAAAACAAGCAGTTAACTCGTGTTTACGGAACTTCTTTCCCTAAACAAAAAGATTTAACAGAGTACCTTGAACTTCTTGAAGAAGCAAAACGTCGCGATCACCGTAAATTAGGAAAAGAATTAGAATTGTTTGCTTTCTCCCAGAAAGTTGGTCAAGGCTTACCTTTATGGTTGCCAAAAGGAGCAGCATTAAGAGAACGTTTAGAGCAATTTTTAAAGAAAGCTCAAAAGAAAGCAGGTTACGAACAAGTTGTAAGTCCGCATATTGGACAAAAAGAACTTTATGTCACTTCTGGTCACTATGCTAAATATGGTGCAGATAGTTTTCAACCAATTCACACTCCTGCAGAAGGTGAAGAGTTTTTATTGAAACCTATGAACTGCCCTCACCACTGTGAGATTTACAATGTAAGACCTTGGTCATATAAAGATCTACCTAAGCGTTATGCTGAATTTGGTACTGTATATAGATACGAGCAGTCTGGTGAATTACATGGTTTAACTCGTGTTAGAGGTTTTACTCAGGACGATGCACACATTTTCTGTACTCCAGAACAATTGGATGAAGAGTTCAAAAAAGTAATAGACTTAGTATTATATGTATTTGGTTCATTAGGTTTTGAAAACTTTACTGCTCAAATCTCATTACGAGACCAAGAAGACAGAGAAAAATATATTGGTACTGATGAAAACTGGGAGAAAGCTGAAAATGCCATTATCAATGCAGCTGCCGATAAAGGTTTAAATACTGTTGTTGAATATGGCGAAGCTGCATTCTACGGACCTAAGCTTGACTTTATGGTTAAAGACGCCTTAGGAAGACAATGGCAATTAGGGACTATTCAGGTAGATTACAACTTACCTGAGCGTTTTGATTTAACATACAAAGGTGCTGACAATGAATTACATCGCCCAGTTATGATTCACAGAGCTCCTTTTGGATCTATGGAACGTTTTATAGCAATTTTACTAGAACACACTGCAGGAAATTTCCCGCTTTGGCTTATGCCAGAACAGGCTATTATCTTGTCTTTGAGCGAGAAATACGAAAATTATGCTAAAAAAGTTTTAGATTTGCTAGAAAATCACGAAATTCGCGCCCTAATTGACAACCGAAACGAAACTATCGGTAAGAAAATTAGAGATGCCGAAATGCAAAAAATCCCGTTTATGTTGATTGTAGGCGAGGAAGAAGAGAAAAACGGCACTATTTCTATACGCCGCCATGGACAGGAAGGAAAAGGCAATATCACAGTTTCTATCGAAGAATTTGCTTCGATTGTAGACGAAGAAATAAAAAAGACATTAAAAGTATTTACAGTTTAACTTAAATTAGAAAGTCATAGCAATAAAAAGTAACAGAGGTTTTCAACCTCGAGTAGAAAAAAAAGATGCACACAGAATAAACAACAATATTCGTGGTGTACAAGAAGTGAGGTTAGTAGGCGAGAACATCGAACCAGGTGTATTTAAGCTTGCAGAAGCTTTGCGTCTAGCAGATCAGTTTGAATTAGACTTGGTTGAAATTTCACCAAATGCTGAGCCGCCGGTTTGTAAAATCATGGATTACAAGAAATTTGTTTACGAACAAAAGAAACGTGATAAAGCATTAAAAGCTAAGTCTTCACAAGTTGTTGTAAAAGAGATTCGTTTTGGTCCTCAAACAGATGAGCATGATTATGAATTTAAAAGAAAAAATGCTGAGAAATTCTTAAAAGAAGGTTCTAAGTTAAAAGCATTTGTTTTCTTTAAAGGACGTTCAATCATCTATAAAGATCAAGGACAAATTTTATTATTGCGTTTGGCTACAGATCTAGAAGAACATGGTAAAGTTGAAGCTATGCCGGTTCTTGAAGGAAAGAGAATGATTATGTTCATTGCTCCTAAGAAAAAGAAATAAGTCTTAAAGTCGCAAAGTCTTAAAGTCGAAAGTCATAAACTGACTTTTGACTTTTGACTTTTAAACTTTCAGACCAAGATATAAGTAAGTAAGAATAAATTAAAACACTAGGAAAAATGCCTAAAATGAAAACTAAATCTAGCGCTAAGAAACGTTTTAAAGTTACTGGTTCTGGAAAGATTAAAAGAAAGCATGCTTTTAAAAGTCACATCTTGACTAAAAAATCTAAAAAACGTAAATTAGCTTTGACTCACTCAGCGCTAGTTCACTCAACAGATATGAAAAGCATCAAACAACAATTAAGAATTATCTAATAATTCTTTAGGTTAAAAAATTATTTATATAACCTTGGAGTATGGCTTTTAAGTTCCTTTGATTTAATTCAGGACGCCTGCTACAAAAACACATTAAAATTATGCCAAGATCGGTAAATTCAGTTGCTAAAAGAGCAAGAAGAAAAAAAATAATGAAGCAAGCCAAAGGTTTCTTTGGTAGACGTAAAAACGTTTGGACAGTTGCTAAGAATGCAGTAGAGAAAGCAATGTGCTACGCTTACCGCGATAGAAAACAAAACAAAAGAAATTTCCGTGCTTTATGGATTCAACGTATCAACGCTGGAGCTAGATTAGAAGGAATGTCTTATTCTCAATTCATGGGGAAAGTAAAAGCTAACGGAATCGAATTGAACCGTAAAGTTCTTGCAGATTTAGCTATGAACCACCCTGAAGCTTTCAAAGCAATACTTAATAAAGTAAAATAAACGTTTTATAAACTCAATTTAGATTACTTACTTATCATAAAAAAACCATTCGTTAATTCGGATGGTTTTTTGTTTTTACAACAATCTGCTTTACCTTTAAGACTCTTTTAAAAAACAACCACAAAATGTTTACTCCTCTTTTTGACCATATCCAGAAATTTGTAGCACTTGAGCCTTCAGAAATTGACACACTTGAATCATGTTTAAAACTCTCGAAAATAAAAAAGAAAGAACATCTATTGCAAGAAGGACAAGTTTGTAATACATTATATTTTATTATAAAAGGCTGCGCAAGGCAATATATAATTAACTCAAAAGGAACAGAACAAACTTTGCAATTTGCGATTGAAAATTGGTGGATTACTGATTATTTAAGTTATCACAATACTACTCCATCACATTTCTACATTCAGACAGTTGAAAACAGCGAGCTAATTGCTATTGAAAAAAACACTCTAGAATCTCTATTAATCGAGATTCCGAAGTTAGAGCGATACTTTCGAATCGTTTCTCAAAAATCATTTGGAGCCGCTCAAATGAGAATTAAATTTCTGTTTACAATGTCGGCAGAAGAGCGATATCATCATTTCAACAATCTAAACCCTGATTTTGTACAACGCGTTCCTCAGTATATGCTTGCTTCTTACTTAGATTTTTCAGCCGAATTTATGAGTAAAATCAGGGCAGGAAAAGTATAAACTGTATTTCTTGAAGTAGTTCAAGTTTTTTTAAACATTCATTACTGACCTTTGTATTGAACTTTTAAAACATATAAAATGAAATCAAGAATAGTTATCCCAGAAGTTGCCCCGCAAGCATATCAAGCATTAATGAATTTAGAAAAATACATCTCAACAACTTCATTAACATCGACTCATAAAGAACTAATTAAAATTCGTGCTTCACAAATAAATGGTTGTGCTTTTTGTATTAATATGCATACCGCGGATGCAAGAAAACAAGGCGAAACAGAGCAACGTATTTATTTAACCAGCGCTTGGCGCGAAGCTGACGTTTACACTGAAGAAGAAAAAGCAATTTTGGCTTTAACCGAAGCAGTAACCTTAATTGGAAATCATGTTTCTGATGAAGTTTATCAAAATGCTGCTAACCTATTTGATGAAAAATATTTAGCAGAAATCATCCTTGCAATCATCACAATTAACTCTTGGAATAGATTAGCAATTACAACAGGACTGAGAGCTGTTTAATTTTTTATAAAGATAAATTTTACAAGCTTACAAAATTCAAAAGCCCTCTACCTAGAGGGCTTTTTCGTATCTGATTGCAAATGAGAAATAGAAAAAATAGTTTTATTCTAAGCTTTAAAAATACCGTATATATACTCTTTCAAGGGGATTTATTTTTTTTACTTTTGGCGCATGAAACAAAAACACAAGATAATATCCCTATACATAATTCTAATTTTTATTATTTTGTTTTCATGTCAAAAACAGGAATCTTCTAAAGTTGCAGCAAATGACACAAAAGAAAAAGCAGAAAAACTGATCGCAATAGGAGATCGCTTTTATGATGATCAAAATTTTGATAGTGCTTTTTTTTACTACAATAAGGCAAAATTTATTTGCAACCCAAAAACAGAAACAGAAAGATTTGTCAGCACCTTAAATTCTATGGCTGAAATCCAAAGATATCAAGGAGATTATACTGGCAGTGAATCAACTCTTACCGAAGCTTTGCCGCATCTTAAACACATAAAAAATCCCAAACATATTTGGAACACTTATATAGAATTAGGCAACAACTACCTCTTTACTTATGACTACAATAATGCATTATCCTATTATAAAAAAGCATTAAGTTTAAATACAAGTGAATGGAGAAAACTAAACACGACAAACAATATTGCGGTCGTTTTATTAGAACAGAGCAAATACAATGAAGCTTTAAACATTTTTACTTCTTTGATTGAGAAAAAAGAAATTCTTGAAAACCCAGAAAGCTATGTAAAAGTACTAGATAATATAGGTTTTTGCTATTTTAAAATTAAGGATCCACGAGCACTTTCATACTTTAAAAAAGCATTAAAAGCAGCAGCCGAAACAAAAGATTATCTTTCGACTTCTAAAATTTATCTGCATTTGGCTGCATTTTACCAACCAAAAAATCCTTCGCTATCAAAAAAATATGCGCAGCTTAGTTATGAAAACGCAGCTCACATAAACTACTCTGAAGGTAAAACATCTGCCCTAAAGTTATTAATAAACTGCTCTGCAAACAGTGAGCTAAAAAAATACTCTCTCCTATATATTAAACTTAATGATAGTCTAACCGAAATACGACAGAAAGCAAAAAATCAATTTGCACGAATTAAGTATGACTCAAAAAAAGAGAGAAACGAAAACCTAAAACTGAAAACCGATAAAATTGAAAACGAACTTCAATTAGAAAGACAAAAAAATCGAAATATAATTTCTTACATCATTATTATATTAAGTTTAAGCTTAATATTAGCGTTGTACTTTCATTTAACATCTAAAGCTAAGAAAGAAAAAATTGAAGCAACCTACAAAAGCGAAACACGAATTGCTAAAAAACTGCATGATGAATTAGCAAATGACATCTACCATACAATGGCTTTTGCTGAGAACAAGAACCTTTCTGTATCTGAAAATAAAGAACAATTAATAAAAAATTTAGATGTAATATATTCTCGAACTAGAGATATATCAAAAGAAAACAGTCCAATTATAACATCTGAAAAATATATCTTATTTTTAAAAGAAATGATTGCAGGATTCAATACTCCCGATATTAATCTTCTACTAAATGGAATTGAAAACATTCCTTGGAATGAAGTTGAAAAAAACAAAAAAATAACCACTTACAGGGTGTTACAGGAATTACTCGTAAACATGAAAAAACATAGTAACGCTACACTAGTTGGTATTAATTTTAAAAAAAGCGATAAAAACATTACGGTCACTTATACAGACAATGGAAAAGGTATCAATTTAAATTCTATGACTTTTAAAAATGGTCTTTACAATGTAGAGAACAGAATTAATTCAGTAAAAGGAGAAATTAAATTTGATTCCACTCCTAGTAATGGGTTTAAAGTTATCTTTAAATTCTCAATTTGATTATAAAAGCAATGAAGTTTATTAAGAATAGATTTTTCTTAAAGTATTTTTTAATATTCTTAACAATATTAATAGTTGGCGCAATATTTCTAATACAATTTCAGAGAAATAAAAATGCAATAATACAGCAAAAGACTAAGGATAACTCTATCGAAATTAAAAAGTTAATAGATCAAGCAGATTTATACTTTGACGATGACAATAGAGAACTGGCAATTCTAACATATAATAAGGCTATAAAACTTTGTGATCCAGAAATCAATTCAACAGATTATGTATATTCACTGTATTGCATCGCAGATTTACACTACTCAAGCTCTGATTATATTTCCAGCGAAATTGCAGCTACAAAAGCATTACCGTATTTAAAGTTAGTTAAGAACCCCAGATATTCTTGGCTTATTTACAATGTACAAGGACAAAATTACTTAAGTACTTATGACTTTACTAACGCGGAACTTTATTTTAAAAAGGCGCTAAGACTAAAAACAAGTTTATGGAGAAAACGTGTTGCTTTAAATAATATCGCGGCTACTTATAAAAACAAAAATGAATATGACAAAGCAATAGAGATTTATCAAATCCTTACTTCTAATGTCCACGCTTCTAAGCATAAACATTTAGACGATAACAATTATGCTTTTGTACTAGACAATATGGGATACTGCTATTATCAAAAAGGAAATTATGATGAAGCTCTTAAATGCTATTACAAAGCTCTAGAAATTCGTCTGCAACCACAAAGAAGCGAAGGCTTAGTAAACAGTTACCGCCATCTTTCGACATATTTTCAAACAAGAGATCCTAGATTAGCAAAAAAATATGGCGCAGAAGCACTAAAAACAGCTGAAAAATTGAAATCTGTAACAGAAATTATTCTCAGCCTTTATGTAGTGATAGAATCTAGTGAAGGAAATGAACTAAAAAAACATACAGAAAGGTACATTCATCTTACAGACAGTATTGCAAAAGCAGGAAAAATGAGTAAGAATCAATTTTCTACAATGCGATACGAGTCTAAGGTAGATAAAGAGCAAAATTTACAGCTCAAAGCAGAAAAGACAGAAAATGAACTGCAACTAGAACGACATAAAAATCGAAATATCATTTCATATATTATAATCGTTTTCATAATAGGATTTTTTATAATTCTATTATTTTACCTATCTCTAAAAGGAAAAAAAGAAAAAAAAGAAGCTGTATTTGAAAGTGAAAAAAGAATTTCAGGAAAATTACATAATGAACTTACTCTTCAAGTATACAATTCTTTGTCTTTTGTTAAAAGAAACAACCTGGAAACTGTCGAAAATAAAACTGAACTATTAAATAATCTTGAAAAAATTTATTCTCAAACACGTACTATTTCAAGAGAAAACAGCAGTATTGAAACAAATGAAAGATATGAATCTGGTCTTAAAGAAATGATTTCAGGTTTTAAAACAGGACAAATAAGCATTCTAACAAACGGCCTGAATGATATTCATTGGAATAAAATAGATAAAAATAAAAAAATAATTGTCTATCGAGTGCTGCAAGAATTATTTCAAATTATGAAAAACGCCAGCAATGCCTCTCTAGTAATAGTTTCTTTCAAAATAGTTCAAAAAAATATCACTGTCACCTATAGTGATAACAGGGTTGGAACTGAAAACAAAAAAACATTTTTAAAAAATACGATGCAAAATGTGGAAAACCGTATTAAAACAATAAATGGAACTATTAATTTTGACCATAATTCAGAAAAAGGTTTCAAGATAAATTTCACTTTCCCTTTATAAAGTAAAGTATTATGTTTAAAAAAGTTTTAGTAGCAGAAGATCTAGATAGTATAAGCATAGCGGTTATTCAAGCGCTTGAAGACTTACAAATACCTATAATTCATCATGTAAAATACTGTGATGACGGATTATTAAAAATAAAAAAAGGTTTAAAAGATAAAGAACCATATGATTTACTAATTACTGATTTATCTTTTAAAATAGATCATCGCGAAACTATTCTAGAAAGCGGAGATGATCTGATAGAGGCAATTAATGCAATACAACCGAACATAAAAAAGATTGTATTCTCAATAGAAGATAAACCTTATCGAATTAAAACACTTTTTAATGATTTAGGAATTAATGCTTATGTTTCGAAAGGTAGAAATAGTATTCATGAATTAAGAAATGCAATTGAGAAGACCTATAATGAAGAGGAGAAAATACTATCGTCAGATTTAAATTTTAGTTTTAATGATAAATCGCTGATAGAAATTGAGTCTTATGACATTTCAATTCTAAAACTTCTAGCTCAAGGTCATATATTAGAAAGTATCTCAAATGAGTTTAAAGTAAATGCAATAACTCCTAATGGAACGAGCAGTATAGAAAAACGAATAAATAAATTAAAAATCTACTTCAAAGCAAATAACAATGTGCATTTAATTGCTATTGCAAAGGATTTTGGACTGGTTTAATTTTTCTATTCTTTTACGGATTCCCGTAAGGAAATGCACATTTATAGACATAAGTTTGCTATAACCTACGAATCTACCTAATGAAATTAAAATACAAATTCAATTTATTTGCAAAAATAAATACAACCAATAATAAAATTATTATGAAAACTATGCTTTTGTGCCTATTTCTTTCCCTGACTTTTGCTCTAGTTTCTGAGAAAACGGGATGGCTTGAAGTTGATTGGAAAATTGTTTTTATTCCTGCTCTTCTTGTTTTACAAATTATTATTATTGGAACAGCATTAAAAAATAGATATAAAAAACACTAAGCTGATTAGAACAAAATAATATCTAAAATGAATTTATAAAAAGAAAGAGAAAAACCCAATTGCTTATCTTTGATTTTTTTATAAGCAGATGAAAAACACTATAATTTACGTTCTCTTACTATTTACAGCTCATTCATTTTCACAAACCAGATTTCTTTCTTGGAATTTGGAAAATTTTGGTAAATCAAAAACTCAATCCAGCTTAAATTTTATCGCTGCTACCGTTCAAGATTATGATATTATTGCTATTCAAGAAATTGTAGCGGGATATGGCGGCGCGCAAACTGTTGCAAAACTCTCACAATTATTAAATGAAAAAGGATCAAAATGGGATTACACCATTAGTGAACCAACCAGCGGTACAAGCTACAAAACAGAACGTTATGCTTTTCTCTGGAAAACCAGCAAAGCTAAACTAAAAGGGAATGCTTGGCTTGAAAAAAAATATTCGTTAGAAATTGACCGAGAACCTTATTTTGCAACATTTGAAATTGATAAAAAAACGGTAACTCTAGTTAATTTTCACGCCATTACAAAAAAGAAACAGCCTGAAACTGAAATTAAGTATTTTAAATTTCTTCCTCTAGAATATCCAAATTTAAATTTAGTTTTTGCAGGTGATTTTAATTGTCCAGAATCACATACTGTTTTCAATCCGCTAAAAAAAGCTGGATATACATCTATTCTACAAAAACAAAAAACCACTTTAAAGCAAAAATGCAAATATGACGAATGTTTAGCGTCTGAATTTGACAATATTTTCTACCATACAGCGAAGTTTAAAAATACTCGAGCAGGAGTAATTTTATTTTACAAAAAATTTGATTCTCTTCAAGAAGCTAGAAAAATATCAGATCACATTCCAATTTGGTTTGAATTTTCACTCAATTAAGTTTTTAGTTTTTTCTTTTTCGCAGCAGGAAACAAAACATTATTTAAAATTAAACGATAACCCGGAGAATTTGGATGTAAATCTAAAACTGTAGGAGGATCACCAACTTGATGCTGATAATCTTCTGGATCGTGGCCGCCAAAAAAAGTAAACATTCCTTTCCCTTTTTCACCATGAATGTATCTCGCTTCGCCATTTATTTCACAAGTTCCCATTACAAGAACATTTGATTTTACCAAAGTTTCATTAAATGAAGTTGTCTGTCCCATAAATCCTTTTACCAATTGAGTATGATTTTGACATAACATACTTGGAATTGGATCCCACTTTGCAGAAAATTCCATTAAAGTAAAATAATCTTTATCCATAGGAACTCGGCGTACAGAGGTCATATCAATATCTGAAAACTCATAAACTTCAGGTCTTCGTTCTAAAATGAAGTTTTTAAACGCAAATGAATTTCCATAATTCAATTTTGATTGATAATTAGATTCACTTGGATCTCCATCAAACATCGTTTCACAAATATCAACCCCATCAGCAGCAAGAGCAATATCAAAGCTATCAGTAGCTGAACACATTGCAAACATAAAGCCGCCGCCAACTACAAAATCTCTAATTTTTTTGGCAACTGCTCCTTTTTCTATTGAAACTTTAGGATAGCCAAGTTTCGCAGCTAAAGCTTCAGCATCTTTCTTTTGCTCAATATACCATGGTGTATTTTTATAAGCGGTATAAAATTTTCCATATTGCCCAGTAAAATCTTCATGATGTAAGTGAAGCCAATCATAAAGCAATAATTGATCACTTAAAACTTCCTCGTCATAAATTGGTGTAAATGGAATTTCGGCATAAGTCAAAACCAGTGTCACAGCATCATCCCATGGCTGTTTCCCTTTTGGAGTATAAACTGCAATTTTTGGCGCTTTTTCAAGAATAACAGATTCCATATTTTGAGATGGACTGGAAATATCGTTTAATAAAGAAGCTTCATCACTATCAGAAAGTATCTCAAAACTTACTCCCCTAATTTTACATTCTTTGCGAATTTCCTCAGCATCAGGCAGTAAAAATGAACCGCCGCGATAATTAAGCAGCCAGCTTGCTTTATAATCTTTACTTAAACACCAATATGTTATACCGTATGCCTTTAAATGATTCTGCTGAGTAGTCTCATCCATTGGAAGCAGTATAAACGAAGCTTTAGCTTGAAATGACAGCAACACAATAAATATATATAGGAAGTTTTTTTTCATCAGAAAATTATTTTAGTAAAGATATAAGGATACGTGCAAAAACACAAAAGATATAAATGTTTTATAATTAAATAAAACGTTAAAAGTCAATATACATAAATGAATCAGAGTAATAGAAAAACACGTATAAACACGTACTCTTTAAATGAAAAAACTACTTACATTTGAAATCCCAAATCATCAAACTAATCAATGTAAAACCATAGCCATGAAGTTTAATGATAGTAACAACCAACCAAAAGGTCTTAATGTAATACAAAAAATAGGTCTTTGTTTACTTGTATTTACAATAATACTATATTATGTATTATCCATTCATTTTTTAACCAGCTAAATTTATAAAGTCAAAACTGCGATTTCGTTTTGAATAGCATATACTACTAAACCAGCAATATTTCTAGATTCTGTTTTTAGAAGTAAATTATTGCGATGCCCTTCTACCGTTCTCGGACTTAAAAAAAGATGCTCTGCAATTTCTGTAGTTGTTTTTTGCTGACAAATAAGCTGAAGAATTTCAATTTCACGAGGCGAAAGAAAACTAGTTTCTAAACTTCCTTTCGAATTTTTCGAAGAAACGATTGTTTCTTGAATTGTTTTTAGAACACTTTCGTTATAATAAAACCCTTTTGTGTAAACTTCATTAATGGTTTTAATTAAATCTTTTGGAGTAGTATTTTTAATTAAATAAGCAACGGCTCCAACCTGAATCATATTTGCAATAAATGATTTAGAATCGTAACTAGTAAGTGCAATAATTTTTATTTGAGGGAAAGATTTTCGAATAATTTTTGTTGCTTCAACACCATTTAAAACAGGCATTTTCAAATCCATGATGATAATATCTGGAGTATTATCATTTTCTTGCAGCTTTGAAATTAACTCTTCGCCATTTGAGGATTCAAAAACAATTTCAATATTAGCTTCTCTTTGCAATAAAAAAGCTATTCCTTTTCGAAACAATACTTCGTCATCGACTAAAGCAATTTTTATAACGGGATTCATTTTTTCTGTTTTTGGTCATTTGGTTTCCCGAAATTACAAAATTTGAACCAAAAAAAGCTCGAAACTCCTGTTAAATTGGTTAAAATCTAGTATTTAAACACTATACTCTGCTAAAAAGTAAAAACAACAGCAAGTCCTTTGCCAATTTCAGACTTTAACTTAATTGTTCCGTTCAAGAAAGATATTCGAGAATCAATATTTTTCCAACCAAGTCCTTTTTGATTTTCGGCATTTTTACTATCAAACCCTACTCCATTATCTTCATAATAACAAGTTGGAATTTGATCTATCAACTTAAAACTAATCCAAATTTCAGCAGCTTTTCCGTGGCGAACAGAATTGTTCATCAACTCTTGAAGAATCCTAAAAACATGCAAATGACGATCAATATCATTCTCGTCAAAATCAAGCTCATTTTCATAATGTGTCTGCACTGATTTTCCACTTTCAAATTCTTCACATAACTCTTCAATTCCCGCATTAAGTCCAAATTTTTCAAAAACTGGCGGCAGCAAATTATGTGCAATTTTTCTTGAATTCTCAAGTGCTTTTGCAGTAAGTGAAATAATGTTTTCGGTTATTTCACTTATCTCCTGTTCAGTTAAATTTGGAGAAGTCAGCAAATGACTATTTAGTGAAACTATATTCAACTTAGAACTAATATCGTCATGCAAATCCCGAGCAATTCGTTTTCGCTCTTCTTCTTGAGTAACAATTATAGCATGAAGCTGATCTTTTTGATGTTGAATTTCAAGATTTTTATTCTCAATTTCCTTTTGAATTATTTTCTTTCTAGAAAAATAAAAGAATATAATTAAGACAACTGCTACAACTATAAAGAAAAGTGAAATATATAAAATTATGGCAACAAGTTCTTTTTCAGGAATTGAGTTCATTCTCATATTAAGTTAATCTTTATCGCAAGTTTTTCAATTAAACTAATGAACCTTTTTTGGGATTGCTTTTTATCCAATCGTATAAAATAAAAAGCTGATAAACCACGATTAAAAAAGCATTCAACATCCACGTTATGTATTTTAGATCAGCACTTAATTCGGGCGAAAGATTACCTACCAAAAACAGCACTGTACTGGTTAGCAAATAAAAAACAATACCAATGCTGATATAATAATATTCTTTATTTTCTGTAAGCATATTATAGAAATGAATTAGAGCAAAAATAACAATCAGTAAGGATGTTAATGTAATTTCAAATAAATTAAATTTAAAAAATTGATTTGGATCCATAATAAATTGTGCTCCTAAAACCATTAAAGCAATTATCACACTGGTTTTTACAAATAACTTTTGGCCTTTTATGTGCATCAATGAATTATAGAACAACCCTAATAATATCATTTGTCCTACAAAGAATATATTAATAGCCAACAAATTATTCCCTCTTAGGAAATAAATAATCTCCATATAGATTTGCAGCAAAAATGAAAAAGCCAAGTAAGAAACAAAAAAAACATTAGCTTTTTCCTTTCGGAAAAAGCTATATGAATATAATATAAGATTTAATAATAAAATCAAATAAGCTGAATAAATTAAAAAATCATCCACTTTGTAGTTTTTTTTTAAAATCAATATGGAGGACAAGGACGAGCACCATCATAAGCATCTTCATCTTCACCTGGATCTGAATCTTCAGCATTTTTTGGCTGAACAGGCGGCCCATAAACATCTACATAAGTATCTGTTTCTTTATCATATCTTGCTCCAACAAAAATTAACGTTCTTTCATTTTGATCATTAATTCCAATATGCGCGCGAACAGCAACAGTATTAAGCTTTAATACCATTTCTAAACTTTCTCTTGGTATTAAAAAAGCTTTTACTTTTTTATCACTGTCTTCAATTGTAGTATCTTTTTGATATTTTTGTTCCCATTTTTCAGCAGTCGCTTTTGTAATTTTAATAGGTCCTGGAAAGTCTTCTTCACTCATGGTTTTTTGATTTAAATTGGTTAATAGTATTTAATTTGTTAATTGGATTTGCTAAACTACCGAATTAATTTTATATAAGAAATATTATTACGCAAAATTGCAGATAGTTAAGGAACTGCTGAATAAAAAAAAATCTTCATAAGTATTTAACTTACAAAGATTTATTTATTTTATTATCTCTTTTTTTTAATTAAAAAGGAACATCGCTGTCATCATCATCGTCATTCAAATTACTGCCAAAAGCTTCATTTGCAGAAGGCAAATTTTTCGTAATAAACGGATTATCATCATGGTTCATTTTTGATGGTAAATCATCATAGCCTCCTGAAAAATCATCAAGATTATCAAATTTTCCTAGGTGTCCTATAAATTTCAATCGAATGTTTTCAATACCACCATTACGGTGTTTCGCGATCATAATTTCAGCCTGACCTGCTGTTGGCGAAGCTTCATCATCATCCCATTCTTCGATTTTGTAATATTCTGGTCGGTATAAAAACGAAACAATATCAGCATCCTGCTCAATAGCTCCAGATTCACGAAGATCCGATAGTAACGGACGCTTACTTGATCCACGCGTTTCAACAGCACGCGACAACTGAGAAAGTGCAATTACAGGAACATTTAACTCTTTTGCTAAGGCTTTTAAGTTTCGGGAAATTGTCGAAATTTCCTGCTCACGATTTCCTCCTCCTTTATTATTCCCTCCTGCAGTCATCAATTGCAAATAATCAATGATTATAATTTTGATACTATGCTGCGAAACTAAACGACGGCATTTTGCACGTAAATCGAATATCGAAAGTGATGGTGTATCGTCAATAAACAATGGAGCTTTTTCTAAATCTTTTACTTTTGTACTCAGCTGTTCCCATTCGTGTTTTTCTAATTTTCCTGTTCTTAATTTTTCAGAAGACAATCCTGTTTCAGAGGAAATAAGCCTCGTAATCAACTGAACTGATGCCATCTCCAGAGAAAACAAAGCTACCCCATGTCCATATTGAATAGCGATATTTCTTGCCATTGAAAGTACAAAGGCAGTTTTTCCCATCGCAGGTCTCGCTGCAATAATAATTAAATCGCTGGGCTGCCATCCAGAAGTTAGTTTATCTAGATTATGAAAACCAGTTTCAACACCACTCAAACCTTCTTTACCAGCAATTTCCTCAATTTTTTTCTTGGCTTGTAAAACCAAACTCTGCGCAGTTTCAGAACTACGTTTGATATTTCCTTGTGTAACTTCGTACAATTTTGATTCAGCTTTATCCAGCAAATCAAATACGTCTGTACTTTCATCATATGATTCTTCGATAATTTCAGACGAAATTCGAATCAAACTTCTTTGAATGAATTTTTGAAGAATAATACGAGAGTGAAATTCGATATGGGCAGAAGACGCAATCTTTTGAGTAAGCTGAATTAAATAAAAATCTCCGCCAGCTATTTCTAATTTTCCATTTTTCTTTAATTGACTTGAAACCGTCAACAAATCTATTGGCTGCGTTTCTGTAAAAAGCTGCAAAATTGCCTCAAAAATATGTTTGTGTGATTCTTTGTAAAAAGCATCAGGCTGCAAAATATCAATTACATCATCAACCCCTTTTTTATCGATCATCATCGCCCCAAGAACAGCCTCTTCCATCTCTATTACTTGTGGAGGTAATTTACCTTTCTCCAGATTAATAATAGTGGTTTTATCGACTTTTATAGGGTTTACGTTTTTGAAATTTTCCATATAGCGAAAGTAACACAATTTAAAAAAAAATTGCTATCGAGTTATAACTATTGTGTGTTTATAAATAAGTTTATTTTGTTGATAACCAAAAAAAAATCCGAAACCGCAGGGCTTCGGATTTAAAATAATATTTTATGAATTTACTCTTTAAACTCGCCCATATTGCTGTATTTGTCCATTCTTTGGGCAATTAGCTTAGCTGTTGATAAGTCTTTCAATTCGTTATATCCTTTGGTAATATATTCCGCAACGGTTTTAAAAGTAGTTTCTCTGTCGTAGTGTGCCCCGCCAAGTGGTTCAGGAATAACATCATCAACTAATTTTTGTTTTTTCATATCAGATGAAGTCAATTTCAAAGCTTCAGCAGCACGTTCTTTGTACTCCCAGCTTTTCCACAAAATAGAAGAACATGATTCTGGTGAAATTACAGAATACCACGTGTTTTCTAACATATAAACTTTGTCTCCAACACCAATTCCTAAAGCACCTCCAGAAGCACCTTCACCAACAATAATTGTGATAATTGGCACTTGTAAACGAACCATTTCGAAAATGTTTCTTGCAATAGCCTCACCTTGCCCGCGTTCTTCAGCTTCAAGTCCTGGATAAGCACCCGGAGTATCTACTAAAGTTACAACTGGAATCCCAAATTTCTCTGCCATTTTCATTAAACGCAAAGCTTTACGGTATCCTTCAGGGTTTGCCATACCAAAATTACGATACTGACGTGTTTTAGTATTTGTTCCTTTTTGCTGACCAATGATCATATACGACTGTCCGTTTATTTTACCAAGACCGCCAACCATTGCTTTATCATCTTTAAAGTTTCTGTCTCCATGAAGCTCTAAAAAAGTATCACCGCAAATTGCTCTAATATAATCTAAAGTATAAGGCCTGTTTGGATGTCTTGACAATTGTACACGCTGCCAAGCCGTAAGGTTTTTGTATATTTCTTTCTTAGTCTCTACTAATTTCTTGTTGATTTCTTTACAAGTAGGCGTAACATCAACATCAGATTCTTTTCCAATTATAACGCACTTTTCTAACTGTTCTTCAAGTTCTTTTATTGGAAGCTCAAAATCTAAATATTCCATGGATTTTTGAATTTTGTTTTTAAATCGAACCGCAAATATAAAAATATTATATCATTGGCGTAGTTAATTGTTATTAAAGTATCAAATTGTAATTTAAAAATAAGTAAAACTTTACAGTTTTTTCTTGTTTTGGTAATGTTTAAAAACGCCGTTTAAAATAACTGTAATTACAATTATCAAAGCGCCAATATAAAATTCTGTACTCATTTTTTCTTTTCCGCCAAGAATAAAATAAGCCAGCATAATTCCGTAAACAGGTTCTAAATTAGTCGTTAACATTACTGTATAAGGCGTTAATCGCTGCATCACTTTCACCGAAGCTGTAAACGCATAAGCCGTGCAAACAGAAGCTAAAACCAATAATAAAACCCAATTATTTAATGACATCACAAAAAAATCAGTATTGAATTTTCCTAAAACCAAAAAATAAATTGTGATAAAAAAAACTCCAGCACCAAATTCATAAAATGTAATTAAAGATGGTTCATGATCTGATATAAGTTTACCATTCATCAAAGTGAATAAAACTCCTAGAATTATTGATATTAAAGCATAATAAACTCCCGTCAGGTACTTTATTTCTACTTGAAGAATCAAGGCTAAACCTGCGATAATAACTAATCCAAAGAAAACCTCATACCACAAAATTTTGCGCCCGTAAAAAAGCGGCTCTAATAAAGAAGCAAAAAAAGCTCCGAGCGAAAAAATAGACAGGGTTATTGAAACATTAGAGACATGAATCGCTTTGAAGAAAAAAATCCAGTGAAGCGCTATCAATAATCCAACAAAAATGAGTTTTGCAAAAGATTGAGCAGATATAGCAAAAGACTGTTTTTTGTAGACAATAAATCCGCCAAGAAAAATTCCCGCTATCAACATTCTAAACCAAACTAAATTTTCGGCGTCAATCGTAATTAAAGCACCCAAAATAGCAGTAAAACCCCAGATAAAAACAATTAAATGAAGATTTAAGTAACTTTTTAAATTATCGTTTCGCATTACGTAATAAGTACACTGCTAAAATTCCAAAAACAATATTTGGAAACCAAACAGCTAAAAATGGTGAGAAAGTAGATTTTTCAGCAAGTGTCCCAAATATTTTATCAAAAAACACAAATGAAAAAGCAATCGCAATACCAATCGCTAAATTTGTTCCCATACCACCTCGACGTTTCATAGAAGAAACCGCAACCGCAATAATGGTTAAGATAAAAGCCGAAACCGGCACACTGTATTTTTTATAAAGAACTACTAAATAGGTATTAATATTACCCGAACCTCTCTTCTTCTCTTTATCAATAAAGTCGATTAACTTGCCCAAAGTAAGCGTTTCCGCTATGTATACAACAGGAGTTAAATCAGCAAGTTCAAATTTAAACTTGACATTCTTTTCGGGAACCTTTTCAATTACATCATTCAATTCGCCTAAAGTTCTTTTTGTATAGTCATACAAAATATATGTTTTCAATTTTGGATCCCACTTAATACGACTTGCAGTAATTTTATAGGTTAACTTCTCTTTTTCAAAGTGTTCTAATGTAAAATTAAATGCTGTTTTTGTTTCCTCATTAAAACTATTTACAAAGATAAAATCATGATCATTTATCTGTCTGTAAACATTTGTATTTTCACCCCGCATAAGTTCTTTACCATTTCCTTTAAGATAAGTGTATCTAAAATTATTATAGCCTTCACTCGCAGCCGGAACAATGAAAAACCCCATTAATAAAACAAAAATAGAAACAATTGTAGCGCCAATAATATAAGGACGCAAGAATCTCGTATATGAAATACCCGAACTTAAAATCGCAATAATTTCTGTATTATTTGCCAGTTTTGATGTAAACCAAATAACTGACAAAAACAAGAATATCGGAAATAAGGAATTTATAAAATAAATAGTAAAATTGTAATAATAGAGCGCAATATCCATAAACGGAATCTTGTTTTCCAGCATCTTATTAACTTTCTCAGATACATCAATTACGATTCCGATTGGCGCAAACAAAAGCAGCATCACAGAAAAAGTTCCAAGGTATCTTTTTAAGATGTATTTATCTATTATTGTTAACATATAAATTTTGTTTCAAATTTAAAAACTTCAGGTTTCATGTTTCAAATTTCAGATTACTATTGGCAACTTGAAACTTGAAACTAATAAAACTTGAAGCTCTTTTTTTATAGTCTTTGACTCATATTTTTAACCATCATTTCTTTCCATAGTCTAAAATCGCCAGCTAAGATATGTTTTCTAGCTTCACGAACCAACCACATATAAAAACCAAGATTATGAATCGTTGCAATTTGTTTTCCTAAATACTCGTTGGCTGCAAATAAGTGACGTAAATATGCTTTTGAGTATTCTGTATCTACAAAAGTATGTCCCATTTCGTCGATAGGAGAAAAATCAGCCTCCCACTTTTTGTTTTTAATATTGATTGTTCCATTTGCAGTAAACAACATTCCGTTTCTTGCATTACGCGTAGGCATAACACAATCAAACATATCAATACCTAAAGCAATATTTTCTAATATATTTATAGGAGTTCCAACACCCATTAAATATCTTGGCTTATCTTCTGGAAGTATTTCGCAAACTACTTCAGTCATTGCGTACATTTCCTCGGCAGGTTCTCCAACTGACAATCCGCCAATTGCATTTCCTTGCTGTCCTGCGTTTGCAATATATTCTGCAGACTGACGACGTAAATCTTTATATGTACTTCCTTGAACAATAGGAAAAAACGTTTGTTCGTAACCGTATTTGTAAGGCACTTTTTCTAAATGATTGATACAACGATCTAACCAACGGTGCGTCATGTGCATAGAACGCTGCGCATATCTATAGTCACAAGGATAAGGCGTACACTCGTCAAAAGCCATAATAATATCGGCTCCAATTGTACGCTGAATTTCCATTACATTTTCTGGCGTAAAAAAGTGATATGAACCATCTATATGAGATTTAAACTTTACTCCTTCTTCCTTAATTTTTCTATTTGAAGAAAGAGAATACACTTGATACCCTCCAGAATCAGTTAAAATATTACGATCCCAATTCATGAATTTATGCAATCCACCAGCTTTTTCAAGAATTTCTGTCTGCGGGCGCAAATACAAGTGATATGTATTTCCAAGAATAATATCTGGATTAATATCCTCTTTCAATTCACGCTGATGTACTCCTTTTACAGAAGCCACCGTTCCAACAGGCATAAAAATAGGCGTTTCTATTACGCCGTGATCAGTAGTTATACTTCCCGCTCTTGCTTTAGACTGCGGATCTTTTTGTAATAAATCGAACTTCATTTGTTTCTTTTTTCAGTCGGCAAAGATAAGCTAATTTCAGGGAAATTTAATTAATTCGATAATTTGTCAATTATAAAATTGAGTTAATTCCAAAACATTATAAAACCTAAACTCCAGAAATTTTTAAATTTGAATAAAATCAATTAAATGAACTTAGCTCAAAAACTTGGATATTCAAAAAATGCCAAACTATTAATTATTCACGCCGATGATGCTGGATTATCACATTCAGAAAATCAAGCAACGATAAAAGCTCTCCAAAACGGATCTGTAAACTCTTATAGCATAATGGTTCCTTGTCCGTGGTTTTTTGAAATGGCAACTTTCGCTAAAGAAAATCCAAATTATGACTGTGGAATTCATTTGACTTTGACTTGCGAATGGGAAAATTACAAATTCGGCCCAATTCTTCCTGTATCTGAAGTTTCAAGTTTAGTCGATCAAAACGGTTACTTTTACAAAACAAGAAAAGATTTCAAGAACAATGCAAAACTTTCTGAAATTAAAAAGGAACTTACCGCCCAAATTGAAAGAGCTTTGCTATTTGGCATTCAACCAACGCATCTCGATTCACATATGTGCAGTATTGGTGTAACTCCAGAAATTTTAGAAATTTATAAAGAACTAGGAAGAACCTACAATTTACCTGTTTTCATCAATAAAGGTTTTGTCGAATCCATTAGCCTGTCTGATGAAAAATATGATTTTACAAATACTCTTTTAGCCGACAATCTTCTAATTGGATATTACACCGATTTCGAAAAAGGAGAACTTCGAAAATCATACGAAGAAGCTTTAGACAATGTAATTCCGGGATTCAATGTTTTCTTGCTTCACCCCGCTTTTGATGATTTTGAAATGCAGGGCATTACAATTAATCATCCTAATTTTGGATCAGAATGGCGCCAAATTGACTTTGATTTTTTTACCAGCGATGAATGTAAATTAAAGCTTAAAGAAAACAATATTCAATTAGTCACATGGAAAGAGATTAGCAAAACCATATAAGTTTATTGACTTTTACTCATTATAAAAACATCTCTATCTGCATTGATAATTTGATACAATATCTGCAGGAATTTTCTATTTCATACAATATCTGGATAAAAGCGGCATAATTTAACAATTGCGGCAAACTAAAGCAAAAAATCATTTGTCAGCCCGCAAAATAAAAATTACTTTTGCTCCAGTTTAACTTTTACATATAAAATGAAGCCTAACACACAACAATTAAGCGATTTAACGATCCAAGTAAGAAGAGACATTCTTAGAATGGTACATGCTGTCAACTCAGGTCACCCAGGTGGTTCATTAGGTTGTACTGAATTTTTGGTAACTCTATACCAAAATATTATGGATCGTAAAGAAGGTTTTGACATGGATGGAATTGGAGAAGACATCTTCTTTTTATCAAACGGTCACATTTCGCCAGTATTTTACAGCGTTTTAGCACGAAGCGGTTATTTCCCTGTTTCAGAACTTGCTACTTTCAGATTATTAAACTCTCGTTTACAAGGACACCCAACAACTCACGAAGGATTACCTGGAGTACGTATGGCTTCTGGATCATTAGGACAAGGTTTATCTGTAGCTCTTGGTGCTGCTCAGGCTAAAAAATTAAATAACGACAATCATTTAATCTATACTCTTCACGGAGACGGAGAATTACAAGAAGGTCAAAACTGGGAAGCTATCATGTATGCTTCTGCTAAAAAAGTGGACAACCTTATTGCAACAATCGACGTTAACGGAAAACAAATTGACGGAACAACTGATGAAGTTCTAGCAATGGGAAGTCTTCGTGCTAAATTTGAAGCTTTTGACTGGGACGTTCTTGAAATTAAAGAAGGAAACAATATTGACGCAATTATCGCTGGCTTAACTGATGCTAAATCTAGAACAGGAAAAGGAAAACCAGTTTGTATTTTATTACATACAGAAATGGGTAACGGGGTTGACTTTATGATGCACACACATGCTTGGCATGGAAAAGCACCAAACAATGATCAATTGGCAAGTGCTTTAGCTCAAAACATTTCAACTTTAGCAGACTATTAAAAAAAAGCTTTAAGCAGTAAGTATTAAGTCATAAGTCTAATACATACAGCCTATTGCATATAGCAAAAAACAAAAATGAAAAAATACGAAAATACAGGAAGTAAAGATACTCGTTCTGGTTTTGGAGCGGGAATGACTGAATTAGGTCAGAAAAACGAGAACGTTGTGGCACTATGTGCCGATTTAATTGGATCATTAAAATTTGATGATTTCAAGAAAAATCACCCTGAGCGTTTTTTCCAAATTGGAATCGCAGAAGCTAACATGATCGGAATCGCTGCTGGTTTAACAATTGGAGGTAAAATTCCATTTACAGGAACTTTCGCTAACTTCTCAACAGGAAGAGTTTACGATCAAATTCGTCAATCTGTTGCTTACTCTGATAAAAATGTAAAAATCTGTGCATCTCACGCTGGTTTAACATTAGGAGAAGACGGAGCAACTCACCAAATTTTAGAAGATATTGGATTAATGAAAATGCTGCCAGGAATGACTGTAATCAATACTTGCGATTACAACCAGACTAAAGCTGCTACTATTGCATTAGCAGATCACCACGGCCCAGCTTACTTACGTTTCGGCCGCCCAGTTGTAGCTAACTTTACTCCTGCTGACGAGCCATTTGTAATTGGAAAAGCAATTTTATTAAACGAAGGAACTGATGTAACAATTGTTGCAACAGGACACTTAGTTTGGGAAGCTCTTATTGCCGCTGAAGCTTTAGAAGCAAAAGGAATCTCTGCAGAAGTAATCAACATTCACACAATCAAACCTCTTGACGAAGAAGCAATTCTTAAATCGGTTGCTAAAACAAAATGTATAGTTACTGCCGAAGAGCACAACTACCTTGGAGGTCTTGGAGAAAGCATTTCAGGAGTATTAGCTTTAAACAACCCTACTCCGCAAGAATTTGTAGCCGTACAAGATAGTTTTGGTGAATCTGGAACTCCAGAGCAATTAATGGAAAAATACAAACTAAACAATCAAGCAATTGTTGAAGCTGTAGAAAGAGTTATCAAAAGAAAATAATTTCAATTTTCTTACTTTATAAAAAAAACCTCGAAATATAAATTTCGAGGTTTTTTTTATACACTTGTTACAGATTTAATGCCTTTAACATTCTACGTTTTTATCTAAACAAATTCTTGCTCTTAGACTCACTTTAAATTCTTCAGTAAGTTTTCTAGGAATATTATTAACCGAAACAACAATCCTCAACTCCATTAAATATAAAAGAAAACCTCGAAATGTAAATTTCGAGGTTTTCTTTTTTTCATTGTAACAAATCTAATTCTTTTGATAAGGATAAGTTTTATCTAAATGAATTCTTAACCTTGGATTTGCTTTATAATCGTCTTCAATAAATTTTCTAGGATTATTAATTGATTCTGGTTTCGAAGGATCTGTAAGCGCTCCAGTAGGTCTTCTCGGTATACCATAAAGTTCAGTTTCATCTACATTTGGTGTCGCAGGATTATCCCCAATTGGATCCCAAGGGTAATATTTACTTATACCTGTATTAGGAGCATCAGCAGGTTTTGTTACTTCAAATCTAGTACTAAAACCATCTCCATCATCATCAAGATCTAAGAAATCAGAAATCCCATCACCATCTGTATCATCAGCAAAATTAGCTGGAGGATTTGGAGATCTTACTTTATCTCTTAAATCATACAGATAACCACTACCTTTAAGATCTTCCAAATAATCAGGAACACCATCCCCTACAGTAACTGTTGTACCATTTGACATAGTTGTGTATTCATGATCCAATCTCTGAAGATCATATAATTTAAAACTAAAAACTAATGGAGCATAAGTTGGTATTGTTCCCGAAGTAGGCGGACTAGCATAATAGCCAAGTCCCGAAGGCAAAAACATAACCCCTGCCCCATAATTTTCATACGTAACAACGCCTTGATCAGAAGTTTTTGAAGTCCCAGTTTTAAACTGAGGAAAAATTTCGCCCCAACCATCTATAACAGGCTGCGTCTTATACACATATAATTCAAAATCTCTTGCAAGCCCATAAGAATTATCAAAAACAGTCCCATTTAATAAACTACCTCTATAAGCTGCAGAAATTTTATCAGTATTACACGGTGATTCACCAGTTCCTTTTCTTAAAGTTAAATAATAAACAGTGTAGTTAACATCACGATTATAAACTGGTCTAGTCTGTAATGGGTAGTCTTTCTGATCCCAAATAGACGTTTGAGTTCCTCCCGCCGGAATCTTCTTGATTGTAATATCCAAATCAGGCGTTACATTTTCAATATAATTAGTCTTTAAATATTTAATAATAGAATCATTATCCGCTTTATACTGCTCAGCATAATCTCTTACGGGCACCACCACCACATCCTCATCATCGTCCTTTTTAGAGCAGGAAACCAAAGAAATACCTGCAAGCAATAAAATAAAATAATATTTAAATTTGTTCATTATTGTCATTTTTTTAGGTGCGCAAGATACAATATTGATTTATTTTTGTAAAGAATTTAACTTTGATTTTAGAAAAATTATGCGAATAGATAAATACCTGTGGTGTGTTCGGTATTACAAAACCAGAAATATGGTAACCGAAGCCTGCAAAAAGAACCATATTACTGTAAATGGGCAGGTTGCAAAGCCTTCTAAAGAGGTTTTTCCTACCGACCGAATTACCTTTAGAAAGGATCAAATTACTCAAATTATAACCGTACTTGATATTCCTGAAAATCGTGTTGGAGCAAAACTAGTCGATATATATCGTAAAAACGAAACTCCGCCCGAAGCTTATGCTCATCTTGAATTATTAAAACTTTCGAAAGAGCATTATCGAAAAAGCGGTACGGGAAGACCAACCAAAAAAGACCGAAGAGATATTGACGAATATGGAAATGACATTATTGATGAAGACGATGAAAATTAAATTCTAAATCATCAAAAAATCAAAACCTCAACATTGGAATTTAAAATTTGTAATTTAGCCAAAAAATTAAATCATGAGCAACAACATCATCTTAACCAATCAGGAAATCGAACACAAAATAAAACGTATCGCTTATCAAATCTACGAGACATTTGTTGATGAGAACGAAGTTGTTATTGCCGGAATCGCATCAAACGGATCTATTTTTGCTCAAAAAATTGCTTCAGCTTTAAGTGAAATTTCAACACTAAAAGTTTCTCTTTGCGAAGTTAAGATCAACAAACAAAATCCGCAATTACCCATTCATACATCTTTACCAAAAGAAGATTACGAAAACAAAGGATTAGTATTAGTTGATGACGTTTTAAATTCAGGCACAACTTTAATATATGCTGTTCGCCACTTTTTAGACGTTCCATTAAAAAAATTCAAAACAGCTGTCTTAGTTGATCGTAATCATAAAAAGTATCCTGTAAAAGCAGACTTCAAAGGTATATCCCTATCTACTTCTTTATTAGAGCACGTTCAGGTTGTTTTTGACGAAAGTAATGGCGATTCAGCCTTTTTAAGCTAGAATCTTCAAAATATCCTCAACAGTTTCTTCGACAGTTTTATCATCAACCACAACCTTAAATTGCGCGTGGTTGTAGTAAAAACTTCTGTCGAACAAATGTTTTGCGATAAACTCTTTCATTTCCTCCTCATTCATATCTGCTATCAAAGGGCGTTTACTCTTATTATGTACTAATCTATTATATAAAGTATCAATAGACGCCTTTAGATAAACTGAAACAAGATCCTCATTTTGCAATAATAAATGATTATTAGCATAACAAGGAGTCCCTCCACCCAAACCTATAATATAATTTTCTGGAGATTGCAGCAATTCTAAGAACATTTGATGCTCTAATTTTCGAAAATAAATTTCTCCATGCTGCTCAAAAATGTCTTTTATCGACAAATTTGCTTTTTTTTCGATGCAAACATCCAAATCTAAAAACGGAATTTCAGTAATTTTTGATAAGTTTTGAGCAATTGTTGACTTTCCGCAACCCATATATCCTAATAATACAATCTTTTTCATTTTAATAATAACCTATAAATTAAGGCGTTGTAAATTTTGATTAAAAAAAGACAAATTTATAATAAAAATGCTTGCAAATAATAAAATAAACTCCTTATATTTGCACCCGCATTCAAGGAAAGAATATGACTCGATAGCTCAGTCGGTAGAGCACATCACTTTTAATGATGGGGTCCTGGGTTCGAGCCCCAGTCGGGTCACAAATTTTGTGATT
The DNA here is from genome assembly GCF_044007415.1 of Flavobacterium sp. FlaQc-28. Lineage (NCBI taxonomy): Bacteria > Pseudomonadati > Bacteroidota > Flavobacteriia > Flavobacteriales > Flavobacteriaceae > Flavobacterium > Flavobacterium sp. FlaQc-28. Next base: position 218,315 of record NZ_JBIPCM010000008.1, on the reverse strand, counting down.
TAACAAACACTTTCCTTGATAGCAATGACTCGATAGCTCAGTTGGTAGAGCACATCACTTTTAATGATGGGGTCCTGGGTTCGAGCCCCAGTCGGGTCACAAAAAAAGGTCGAGTATTAATTTACTCGACCTTTTTTCATTTTAGGCCATGTGGAGAAACGGTAGACTCGCCATCTTGAGGGGGTGGTGCTCGCAAGGGCGTGAGGGTTCAAATCCCTCCATGGTCACTTGACGGGGCAAAGAAGATTTTTTCTTCTTTGCCCCGTTATTCTTTGGGTCTAATTCCTCATTAATTAAGTAAACTAGCTGAACGACCTCATTTATTCTTGCGGTTCGAAACTGCTTTTCTTCGATTGTGAATTTTTCAGGATATATTGAACCGATAATATTCCGAAAGTGAATTAGATCTGCTTCACTACAGCATTCGTTTAGCTTCATTAAATTTTTTATTCCTGCTTTTAATAGATCGGTAATACTAATGTTCTCTCCTGCTAAATCTGCTAATTTAATTTCAAGTCGATGAATTTTATTGTCATAATCCGTTTTCATCTCAGTGTAATCTTTCACTTCAATCTTTCTTGAAGCCAGCAAATCTCTTATGTAAGAAATCTTCTGTTCAAATTCTTTCAGCTGAGAAATGACTCTGTTCTTTTCTGCGATTGATTCCTTATTGAAATCATTAAAATATTCTTTAACAGCCGTAATGTAAATCTTTTCTGTTTGAGGTTTTGGAATATACTTTCTCAGTTGATCGTAGAAAATGCGGTTAACCTCACATGATCTGATTCTGTAATTACAGCCTTTATAGCAATGATAATATGAATAATGACTATTCCTGCCTTTAGATATGCTTGCAGTTAAAATTTTATCACATAAAGGGCATTTAAATAAACCTCGAAGCGGAAACGGTTCGGAGGTTACCGACTTAGTCCTGAAATTCTTTCTTCGTCCGTCTAAAACATCCTGAACAAGATAAAACAGCCCTTCAGAAATTAACGGCTCATGCGATCCGATTACATATTTTGCTTCCTCATCCTTATATTTGGGAATCAATATTTTTCCGCAGTAAACAGGATTACGGATCTGTCTCCAAAAATTATTTTTACTCGTTTTAAGTCCTTTCATTTTCGCCTGAAGAAAAATCTGTTCTGTATTAAAAATATCTTTTGCAATTTCTTCAAAACACCATTTTAAGATAGATGCTTCAGGCTGGTCAAACGTTATATATTTCTTACCATCTTCGGTAATTTTATTTATATAACCAGACGGAGCCAGCCCCATGTAACGCCCCTCTTTCCTTGCTCTTCTCATACCGTGAAAAGTGTTTAATGCCCGTCTGTCATTTTCTACTTCAGGAGCTGCAAGATAAAAAGCAAGCATCATTTTATTTTCTGGAATAGACAAATCCAAAGGCTGTTCTATTGCCTGAGGCTCGACACCAAGCCTTCTCAGGGTATTAATCATCTGATATGCATCACCTGCATTTCTACTGAATCTGTCCCATTTGGTGAACAAGATCAAATCAGTTTTGTTTTTGTACTTTTTAATTGTTGCTAGATAAAGTTTCCATTTGGGTCTATTAAATGTTTTTGCAGAATGATCTTCATAAATAATATCCCTAATATGAATAGAATTAATCTCACAATACTTTCTTAGCATTTCCTCTTGGTTTCTTTGAGAGTAACCTTTTTCCGCCTGCTCGTCCGTACTCACTCTCACGTATAAATCTGCTGTCTTTTTCATCCCTTTTCTTCTTTAAATAGTTTAAAACCGTTACTCTGGCAAGCAGTCGTAAAAAATCTAATACTCTCCCTGCCTGTTCAAGCGTTACATTTACATTCTCATCTTTCAGCATTTTCATGGCTTGCTCTGCCGTCATTTTTCCTCTTTCATTCTCATCTTCATTTCTCATTTCACAATTCCTCTTCATTAAAAAAAGACCGAGTCTCGGTCTTTTTTGTTCCACAATCATTCATCGGCATAAAGTTAAAACACTTTTCTCTTTTTATCCTGCGCAAAATTTGGGTAGGATAACACAAATATAAAACCTAATCTACTGAGGATCATAAGTAAAATTTACTTATCATCACTCAATCCAATTTTTGATTCTGACAAAGATAAAATGCTTTTCTCTCACTGTCATGGACATAATATGTCCATAAAAATGGTGCTATCATTATTGATAGACTTATTTAGTATAGGATTCATTTACCTTCCTTCTGCTTATTGAGCATTCTGTATATTTCATCCAGAACCTCTATTTCTGCACTTGGAATAAGCTGAAGGGCAAGTTCTAGAACAGAACCTATGTATATTTCTCTGTTATCAAGTTCATCCGAATAAATGATATTCAGGCACATTCGGATGAGATTCACTCCCAGACACGTCATATCTGTGTATCCGTAAAATCTTATCTCACGTATTGATTCCCCTTCTTTGTCCTTGGCAGGCTTGAGCACTTTAAAATGATAAGATGCAAAATCTTTAAATTCTTCCAATGTTTTTATTTTGTCAGTTTCCATAATTTTCAAATATTAAATCTTAATCTAGACATTCTGTTTCTTTTCTATTTTCTGAAAACAGATCTGTAATCTCATTTAAAAATTCAAATTCGTCAACTGGAAATAATTGCAGTGCAATCCCCAGTATAAGCCCAACATCAATGTATTTGTTTTGAATCGTTGGCGGAACTTCTGCGCTGTCCTGATCTAAAGCGATAATGCACAGCCTCATCAGGTTTCTAACAACAGAACCGAGTTCGCAATAGCCATAAACCCTGATCTCTGCATTATACATCCCTCTTTTATCCTCTGCTTTTTTCAGGGTATTAAGCAGTCTTCCGCTTAACACCCTGATGTCTTCCAGTTTTTTGATTTCATCGGTTTCCATAATTTCTGTTTTTATGCTGATAAAGCTTCCTGCTGATGAATTCCCTCAAGCCTCTCTAGTTCATTCTGAATCATGACTTCTGCTTCTTTCATAAATTGACGGCATCTGTCTTCCATCAGCCCATAGTACAGATAATCAAAACTGTTCCTTCTGCTGAATCGAAGCGTATTTGGGTTCTTTTTCAATAGCTTGAACATATTTTTTTCATCACTGCTGTTTCTTGGAAAGTATTCAGAAGTCAAATTCGTGAAATACTCGCAAAGCTCAAATAAGTAGCCTAGAGAAAAGTGGTTCAGCGTATATCCCAGAAATACCCTTATAAGGGAAAGGCAGGTCTGTTCCACAATCTGATGAAGTGAACACATTCTGACTTCATAAGAGAAATACTGGTCGTTATTATAGATAAGATCCCAGATTGATTCAGTAACATTTCTTCTGTCTCCTGCGTATGATGCAGTACTTTTCATATATCTTTTTTCTGGATTCTTAGCCCAGATTATCGGCGACTTGTAAGCATCTATATGAATTCTCTGCGCATTCTTAAAAATGTTCCAGAAGAAATACTGCTGGTCTCCGTATAATTTCACGATATTTCTCAGTCTATGCATGAGAATGGTTACCGTTATCTGGCCTCTTGATCTGCTCTTTATTTTATCGGTAAGATCATTGCCGATATTATCCTCGAACTCTTCGGCTATGACCAGCAGATAAAGATGTTCATGCTTTTCTTTCTGAACGGGCTTCTGAAAAGGCTCATTAAAAGTATAACTGCTTTTCTTCTGTGCAAAACAGTAGATGCCTATCGGATCAATGTTCTGTGAAATAACTCGATAAATTAAATCGGACGTGGTGTTTTGAATTGCTTTCATAATTTTACTCATTTTAGTTAATACTTATTCGAAGTTTGGTTTTGTGTGGTATATTATCAAAAATTAATCTGGTGAGAGATTCTTTTCTTTTTGCGTTTCAGCGAGATCAGATTTACAGATCCTCTCAATACCTCTTTCTTTCATTAATTCCCCTGCATCGAGCATTTTTGTTAAATGAATATAGGGTGTCATGAGATCGGAGTCGGGATCGCAAGCATAACGAGATAAAGAAAGCTCAACGATTTCAAATAAGAAAGATTCAAATTGTTCGAGCGTTTTCTCTTCAAACGCTTTTTGAAGCACCAAAAAAGGATTATCGAATTCTTCCTTTGTCAGAGAAGAAAGATGAAACACATCCTCTAATCGGGTCGACTCTTTCACTTTCCATTTCCTGCTTTTACCTTTCAGGCTGTGGCAGATTTTAACAAAAGAACAAATAGCACTATAAAAGACAAAAACATTGCTGGGGTCGTTCTGTTTGTACACCTTTCTCTTATGGCAGTATAGTACTACTTCGCTTAAATTCTGTTTGTAATAATCAAGATGTGCAAAGTCAAAAACAGCATCAAATGCCTCAAATGGATTTCCTGCCGTAAACCCTGCCCAAAATCTTGTATTGAAGGATATTTTATTCTTTTTCATGGCGGTAAGATTTAAAATTCACAGCGAAGTTCCTGCTATTCAACAGGATAATCTATTCCATAATTGGATATAATATCTGACAAAAGGGATATTTTACAGTATATTTTTTTATCTTTGGAATTCAGATTTTTTAATCCAGATAACTTTATCTTTGAAACTTCAGAAAACTAACAATCATTATGGAACAGAAAATTCATCAGGGAAGAAATGTTAAACGCTTCAGGGAAATGCTTGGCATCAAACAAGAAGCTCTTGCTTATGATCTGGGAGAAGACTGGAATCAGAAGAAAATTTCAATGCTGGAACAGAAAGATGTAATTGAAGATAAACTGCTCAAACAGATTTCTGATTCTTTGAAAATTCCTGTTGAAGCTTTTCAGAATTTTGATGAAGAGCAGGCGGTAAATATTATTGCTAACACTTTTCATGAAGGAGCAATTGCAAATAATTCTGGATATATCAATTGTACATTTAATCCAATTGATAAAATTGTACAAATACATGAAGAAAAAATTGCATTGTATGAGCGTATGCTGAAAGAAAAAGATGAAATGATGAAAAGGCTTGAACAATTAATCAAATAAGTAAATGTCGAAATGATTCAAATTTGGAGAAAAGCCAAAAGCCAAATAAGCTTTTATAAAAGATATATTAATTCCAAAAAGAGACTTTCGAGTCTCTTTTTGTTTTCAAATACTCTCTAAATACCCAATACACAATACCCAATACACAATTCATGAATAAAACTATAAATCTTAGAGTTAAAAAGGAAATTGACCGAACGAGTGAGGCTAAGGTGTTAAAGCTTAAAGGAGCTTTAATCACAAAAGGCTATACTGAAATAATTCATATCAAAGACGAAAACGAAGATTTTTACCTAAATACATTTTCAACTGATCCAGACAGGAAAAAGGAAGCTGAAAATTATGTTCTGGAATTTATTACTTCTAACGGACTAAATAACAGCATATTTTTGATTGATAATGTAAAAAGCAATTTCACACTGCTTTAGTATCAAACCTTCTAAATCATTTCTAAAACAAAAAAAGCAAAGCAAGATATTGGACACAGCCAGAGAAGTGCGCATAACATTTTTTCGTTCCTCAAAAATGCCCTTCGGGACTTATAGCACTTCAGCTGTCTGACAGTCCAATTAAAGACTGCTTTCTTTTTTCCTTTTCTTTTAAAAATATTTTCGACAGATATCACCTTTCTAAACACATAAAAGCCAGTAAATTAAAAACAAGAATTAAAGATTTTACTATATATTTAACTCTAAATAAAACTGAAGATTTCCAATTCTATAATTCATTTGCTTATGAATCGTCTCAAAATTCTTTTTGTAATTCTTTTAAGCCTTTTATTCTTTGCCCTTGCATTTTTTTTATATCGCTATGAAAAAACCAAGATCTTGGAAAAGGAGCTTTCCCGCATTGATAAAGAAATTTATTTAAAAGAGGTTTATTATAAAAAGAAAGTAAAAGAGTTTGAAGAGCTGGAAAAGAAACATAAAAAGCAGACTGACCAACTAAAATCGGAGCTGTCAATTAAATGAATTTTATGATTCTTAAATCTCTAGTTTAAATATCCTATCTTAAAAGTTGCTTAGAAAACGCTTCAAAAAGATAACAGCCAACAGCTATCATACGCAAAATTTACTTAGGATAGGAATCTTCAAAAGATAAACTTAATTTAGTATTTAGACTTTTAAAATTCTTCAAGATGCCACGTTCCTGCATCTAGCAAGATGTACGGTTGTCTGACAACCGCCTATCTTGCCACCTATTGCCTCGGAACTCGGCGGTGGAGAAACTTAAAAGTAAAGAGTTTGAAAACAATGAAAAGGAAAAATGATGGAAAGAGAAAATTCAAACAGATCACGCAGAGTTACCCTGCGCCTGACAGAGAAAGAGTATGCAAAAATTGAAAGCCAGTTTAAGGCAAGCACATGCAGAAAGCTAAGTGACTACATCCGCAGGCATTTATTCAACAGACCGATCACAAGCACTTACCGCAACCAGTCACTAGACGAGCTTATGGAAGAGTCAGTAGTGCTTTCTTCAGAACTGCGTGCAATCGGAAACAACATCAACCAGATTGCCAAAAAAGTAAATACGCTGAAAATGATTCCTGAGTTTAAGACACAGCTGTTTTTATTTGATTTGGAAAGAAAAGTGCTGTCTAATAAATTAGAAGCAATCAGCAGTCACACCCAGAAAATATCTGAACAATGGTTGCAGTCATAAAAACCAGCCGTTCGATAAATAGCATTCTGAATTATAACGAAAATAAAGTTAAGGAAGGAGTTGCTGAGTGCATCAGTGCCGTGAACTATCCTCTTGAATTAGAGAAATTAAGCTTTACCTATAAGCTGAACCGTTTTTTAAAACTGTGCTCATTGAATGAGAACACAAAGCGGAACAGCGTTCATATCTCGCTCAATTTTGACCCATCGGAAAATCATTCTAAAGAAAAGCTGATTGAAATTGCAGACACTTATATGGAGAAGATAGGTTTTGGCAAACAGCCTTATTTAGTCTATCAGCACCATGATGCGGGACATCCTCATTTGCATCTGGTCACAAATAATATTCAGAGAGATGGGAAAAGAATTGATCTGCATCTGATAGGAGTTAAAAAATCAGAGCCTGCAAGAAAAGAAATTGAAGATATATTTGGACTGGTAAAAGCGGAAGGAAGAAAACAAAAAGAAGTTTTAACTTTAAAACCAATAAGTGTCGGCAGAGTTGAATACGGAAAAGCAGAATCCCGAAAGGCGATCAATTCAGTATTAAACAAAGTTTTGTTTGACTATAAATATTCAAGCCTGCCCGAACTTAATGCAGTTTTAAATCTCAATAATGTCCATGCTGACAGAGGAAGTGAGGAATCGAGAGTTTTTAAAAATAACGGACTGCTTTACAAGATACTTGACCAGAATTCAAAACCGATAGGTGTGCCTATAAAAGCAAGCGAATTCTACAGCAGACCTACCTTAAAATTCTTGGAAGGAAAGTTTAAGTCTAATGAAGCAGAAAAAGAATCTTATAAAAAATATGTGAAAAATACCATAAAACTGGCTTTCTATCGCGAAGACATATTTTCTCCCGAAAAATTATCCAAGATATTGGAAAAAGAAAGCATTCATATGATATTAAGAAAAAGCAAGGAAGGACAGCTTTATGGTATAACTTATGTCGACCACAAAACCAGATCCGTTTTCAATGGGAGCAGTCTTGGAAAAGAATTCAGCGCAAAAGGAATTCAGGAAAACTGTGCCTTGAACATTCTTGCACTTGAAAGAAAGCATCAAAACTCTATTTCGAATTATTCAGAAAATTTTCTAAATCTCAAATCAGAAGATCCTCTGAAAGAAAATCTCACTGACATACTGCTTCGCGGAGAGAGAATAAGTGACTATGTTTCAAAACAGTTTAAACAAAAAAAGAAAAAGAGACTTCATATAAGGATTTAAAATAATTAAGGGTGTAAAAACACACCCTTAACTTTGTCTCTAGTATTTGTTAGTACTTCCAGATAAAGTTTGATTATTTTCTAGCATGAAATTGCTAGCAGAATCTTCTAAACTTATTTTTTGATCTGTTTTAGTTAGTTCTAGTTGAAGTCTTTCAAGACCAGCTTTTTTGCATTAAATTCGGTCCAAAAGAAAAAATCATCATAAATTGCATTGCCACGATAAATATTTCCAAACTCATCAAAATGATTGATGAAATCTATTACGTGTGTTAGTTCGTGAGTAATTGTGCTGAAATATTCTCTATCCTCAAAAATATTCTCTTTTACAATAATTACAAATTTGGAATAGTTTGCATCATCTGGTAAAATGATTATTGCTTTGTTTTCAGGAATACCATTTTCGATAAAGCATTTCGTTGCTAACTCATTTGAATTCTCAAGCAAATCTGATTCGTAATTTTTTGAAATAATAATCTGAAGTTGTTTGTCATTAACGATACTTAATTTATCAATATCAAAAAATTCATTAACTAAATCTTGAGTCTTGCTTTTTAGAATATGATTTTCTGTAATTATATCGATTTTCATCTTGGTTAACGGTTTTTAAAATGTTTTCTACAACGTCACCGCGCTACCCGCAGTTTGAGACTAAATTAAGCCCATTATTCGAATTTGCCAAATCTTCCAAATACAAACCCATTTTTCCATTAAGCCAAATCCCCAAATTGTTTGTAGCTTGTGTTAGTGGTAGTTACTATGAGTTCTCTTTTATAATGTTGCCGTAATCACTGATTTTATATTCAAATTTTGGAGGATAAAATTGTCTTTTCCCAGTGGTTTTGTAAACATATTCTTCGTGGTCTCTGTTGTCTTTTATTGTTTGATTTAGAATGCCAACTTGTGATAAATTATGTTTTATATCGTTATCAATGTTTTCTACATATTCGTTATCTCTTAACACTTTTAAGTCCTCCAAATATGCTCTGTCAACCATGTAAGAAAGTCTCATAAAAGTTTGCATTTCAATTTTACCTTCAATTGCTAGTTTAAATAATTTCCCTAAAATGGTAGCTTTATCAACATCTTCTAAATTATTGATGATAATTAATAATTTTTCTCCAATTTTTGCACTTTCATTTTCGTTATCAAGTTGCTCAATAAAATTTAATCTTTCTTTATTTGAAATGCTATTTAATTCTAATAAGAATTTTAAGATTTTTTTTGTAAAGAATGAGTTTGAAATATTTTGCGATAGATTGTATAAATTAAAAAATGTTCCAACTATTGGAATATCCTTTAATATTCCATCATTAAAAAAGGTGTCAATAGCAACTTCAGTTAAATCTTTTGTGATTTCTTTAATTTGGTCTGATTTAACAACATTAAGTAAATTTATTTCAGAATTCCCCATAATTACTATGATACTTTAAAGATTTAAATTATTTTGAACTTTGAAATGATGTTACTATTCCGTTTTCTAAATAAACATATTGCTTTGAATACACAAACTGTTTGTGCTGTCTTCCCCACTACGGTTGTTGTATTTATACTATCTGGACCGCCCTTTAATTCAACATTTGATTTATTCATTCTTAGTTTTTGTGATTTTTGTTGATAAAAAATATTATTTTAAAACGGCTATTTTTAACAGTATATAAAATCTTTTAAATGATTTGGTTTTACAAAATTTAGTGGTAAACTAACTCATAACGTTGAACAAATTGGCCTACTAGCAGAAAAGCGAACGTTTGTTCCGGTGAAAATAGAAATTTTCGTGAGAAAATATTTCTGGTTAAGACAATCAAGCAATTATACTTATTGGCTGTTACCAGCAGTAATTATATTTTTTTAACTTCTCGATTTTTCAAACGGAATTCTAATTTCCCAAATGAAGTCTGTGTATATGGACTTTTTATCTCCTCAATCAATTCTAATTTTCGTTCATCTGGAGTTTCAGGCATTCGATGTGTTGTTCCTGTTGGATTGTATATTATTTCCTCTAGGTTAAGTGAAGTAGGTTGAGAACAATGAAATGTGTCACTAAGAGTATCGCAAAATCCTTCTTTCTTTACGCACTTTACTGGGAAAACATAGTTATATGGGCTCATTTTATGTAATTTAGAATAATCGATTTTAGTTGACGGAAATTTCAAGCCGTCAAGATATTTATTTTCACTGATGTATTGTAAAAGTAATTGAGGAATTATGTATTCGGGTTTGAAATTTCCACTTACATGTTTTACTTTAATTGAGCATGCGATTGATAAAGGGAAAAAAGTAAAATATGTCAATAGAAACGGTATACTTTGATTGTTACTTTCGCTAAGTTGACTAAGCAAATCTTCAATACGCAATAATTGAATTACTTTTAAAGCGCGAGTATTTTTGAAAAGCGAAAAATTTAATTCCTTTAAATCAGGTCGATCAAATTCTTCCCAACAAATGTAAGTATTGTCGCCGAAGTACAGAGCTGGAAATCCAGGAATGCTATATCTATTAGTTGACACAATATGCCTAAGATTAAAGTTTATGTGAAATAAATCTTTTCGATCAAATCTTTTGTTTTCTGATTTTCTCGCTCTATAAAAATTTGTTTCGATTGGAATATTTGTAACTACATTCAGTTCAGCTAAGTCTTTAAAGAAGACATTATCTAAACCAGTATTAAATGTTTCTGTTGCTTTGTGAATTTCGCCAGCATAAAAATAGTTTACAACGTCTATTAATGTTTTACTCAACGAACGAATTTTCGAAATGATAACGTCTTTATTACCGCTCGTAAAGATTAACTTTTCATCAACGTACGGAACGAGTTTTTTCTCATAGAGCGTAATAAAATTAGATAAATGAGATTCTAAAAACTCAGGAAAATAATCGTCATTTTCTTGAAGAATTGGAATTTCAAAATCTTTTAATTCAATTTGTTCTAATAGCCTCGAAAATGTGCTCATGGTTGTTTTATTATTACTGGTAACGTCAGTCTGTGAAAAAACCTTCGTTTGATTACAAACAAATATAGCAAAATACTGTTATGAAAACAGGAATTTTCGTATTTTTAAGAATGCAATATATCTCAGGAATTTCCCGCCACCAGATGCGTATTTCAAGTTTAGAAGACGCTATCGCACTCGATAATCAAGTACGTTTTATAGATGCATTTGTGACCTTTGTAGACTTTGCCAAACTTGGTTTTGCCGTACAAACCATCAAAGGTGAAGGCCGTCCGAGTTATGACAATAAAATATTTCTAAAAATCTATTTATACGGTTATCTTAACGGAATAAGAAGCTCCCGCAAACTAGCAAAAGAATCTTTACGAAACCTTGAGATGCAGTGGTTGTTAGAAGATATCCGTCCCAACTACCACAGTATCTCTGATTTTAGAAAGAACAATCCCCTTGCATTAAAGAACTTGTTCAAACTCTTTGTAGTTTTCTTGAAAGATGCCGATTTAATAGCAGGAGAAACCATTGCTATTGATGGTACCAAAAGCCGGGCGCACAATAGCAAGAAAGCGAATTTCAATCAAAAGAAAATAGACAAACATTTAGAATACATTGAAGCTAAAACCCAAGAATACCTAGATGCTTTGGAAGAAAATGATGCAAAAGAAAATCCTGAAAAAATCAAAAATATCCAGCAAAAAATTGAACGTTTAAAACAGAACAAAATCCGTTATGAAGTACTGGAAGAAAAACTAGAAGCAAGTGGCGAACCTCAGATAAGTACTACTGACAGCGATGCCAGAGCTTTATTGGTACAAGGTCAGGTGGTGGAGATTTCATTTAATATTCAGGCGGCAGTTGATGCCAAACACAATCTTGTGGTAGCCACCCATACCATCAACAAGAACGACCGCAGTGCTTTGTCTGCAATTGCCATAGAGGCCAAAGAAAATTTAGGAATTGAAACTTATACAGCATTAGTGGACAAAGGCTACCATAATGGCAAACAAATAGAAATATGCAAACAAGCCAATATCAATACCATTGTAGCACAACCCGAGCAGGGAAAAAGTAACGAAAACGGTACGACAAAGGATTATTTGGTAGCCCAGTTTCAATACGATCAAGACACCGATACTTATACTTGCCCACAAGGTGAAACATTAAAAACTACGGGCAGTTGGCATAAGAAAACTACAGATAGTGATAGCTATAATTTTAAAAAATACCGAACACCTAAATGTAGAGAATGTCCCGTAAAACATTTATGTACTAGTAGAGCAGGTGGCAGAGAAATTGACCGAAGCCAATATGCTGATGCAGTAGAAGAAAACAACAAACGCTATCATGCAAATGCGCAGTTGTACCGCAAGCGACAAGAAATCAACGAGCATATCTTTGGAACTATTAAACGGCAATGGGGATACAATCACACCAACTTAAAAGGATTAGAGAAAGTAAACGGAGAACATAATTTGATTATGCTAGTTTACAATATCAAACGCAGTATCAATATACTGGGCGTTCCCGAACTTATTGCAAAACTCCAAAAATGGAACTCACCCTACAAGGCAAAAGTCTTGTTTTTAGTGGAAACGATTTATTTAAAGCTAAATAGAGCTAACATTTTTTGTCAAACCTCATTAGCAGCCTGAAAAAAAAGCTTTCTCAGGAGGCTTTATTTGAATTGCAGTATCGCAAATTTTGAAGATTTAAATCGAAAAAAGAGGTTTTTTCACAGCCTGACGTTCTGGCGCTACACGAGGTTTGGGATTAAAGATGCGAGATTTTTCGGTTAAACACAAATTTTCCAAATACAAACCATTTTTAAATTCAGCCAAATGCCCAAATCTCGTGTAACGCCTGTTACCAGCTGGCTTTCTGCATAATGTTTATCGTTTTAGATTTCATCAACTTGAAATCCTTCTCTTTTTGCCAAAGCAACTATTTCGGAAATATTATGTTTTCCCCATTGAGTTGAAACAACAAATTTAACTCCATCCGAACTTTCTAAAATTTCATCATTAGCTGTAAAATGCCTTTTATCAGATTTATTCGCATATTTTGTTTGCACATATGCAACTTCGTTAATTACTCCAGTCGAACCTTGATATTCATCTTTGAATAAGTTTTTTAATGTCGAAAAACTAGAGGGTTTATTTTTCAAATATTGTCTTACCAATTCCAAAACAAATCTGTTTTTAGCAAGTCGTTTTCCATTACCATTTAAACTATATTTGGTATTATCTCTTGATTGATTGCTATCTGAAGTTTCCCAATTATTGTTTGTTGGTTTAAAGTTTTGAATTTCTATTCTTTGGTTTCCAGAAATGTTTATTGAAATCTCTTTGAAAGCGTTGTCAATTAATTCTGCATCATACTCGTTTAAAAAATCCTGCTTTATCAATTCCAAAATAGTCGTTTTGTATTCTTCCGATAAAATTTTATTTATCAATATTTTTTGGTCGGTTCTACGATTAATCTTTTTAAGCGAATTTTGAGTAAAAGCGTGCAACTTTTCAAAACTGAAATTGTCTTTAGTAAAAAGTTCTACAAAAATTTTCCCCTTATTGTCTTCAGTATTAATTTGAATTGTTTCAAGTAAAACGGGGTCGTCGTGTTCTGTTAAATCGCCATCATAAAAAACTTGAATTGATTGACCAATCAAAATTCCATATTGAAGTCTTAAATGACGCATATAAGAAAACAACTGTTGTTGAAAATTGGTTGTCAATGGAATATTTGGTTGCTTAATTTCTATTACAAACAGATTTTTCTTTTCAGCCGAATTTATTACCAAATCGGGCATCATTCTATTTGATGCTCCAAATTGAAATGAAGGTCGGATTTGAATATCGCCTGTAAATTCTTTCCAATTTAAAACTCTTAATGCTTGGATTACATTTTGCTCAAATTCACTTTCACTAATCTCTCTTTTTATATTTTCGGATAGCAAAAAGCATATTTCTTCCCATTTTTCATTCATTTTTTCGTCTTTTTTTGGTGCTTGCTGGTAACTTATTTATATATCTGAGAATGTCCGACTAATCCACCCTAAGTCGGGGCGCTATGTCTGAAAAATGTTAGCGCGTATTGGTTTTCAAAAATAGGATATTTATTTCAAAAATTATCAAACGGACTTTTTATTGTTGAGTACTTTTAGTAAATAAGTGATTGTAAATTAGAAAAAATTTAGACCTAGTAATTCTTCTTTACAACTCAAATTAGTTACACTTTCTTATCGTAAAAATTAAATATACCATTTCAATATTATAAGTTAATAGGATGTAATTTGAACTATAAATCAATATAAATGATATTTATTTTTTTTAAATCTTCGACAAAATGGTTCGAGAATTGTCCCGTTAGGGGTATTAGAAAATACTTTAAAAAAGAAAAACTTCTAGTTATTTTTTAGAATTGAGCTTCATAAAAATATTGCCTTAGTTTTTTATAGTATCGCTAAAAGGATAATTCTCGAACCATTTTGTGAGTGATTTGAAGAAATTCATTACAGTTTCTTAGATCCAATCCTTTAATAAAGTTGTAAGAGGTTTGTCATATTAGTAAAAGCTTATTTTTACCTTATGACTTATATTTTTAACCATCTGAAAGATTAAACTAAACAAAATTATTAAGTTGTGTTTTAAAATCTTAAGACATTTTACTCTAGTTCATTAATATCCTATTGTTACAAGACATAAGGCACCTATTTCGTTTACTTTATTTTGGTCGGAAATATTCGTTCCTTTTGTTGCTTCATCAATACAATCTTTCAATTCGGATGCTTTGTCTTTTAGTTCTGTTAGCGTTAAATCTTTTTTTACTCTTGCGATGAAATCACCACAAGTTGCTAATTTATTTGCGTCAGTTGCATTCTTCCAATCGCTTATATCTTTTTTATGTAGATTTCCACCCAAATACCATTGATCAACATCCGAATTTGTATTTGTCTGTTGATAAGATTTCCTTTCAGTTGGATTGACAGGGATATCAGGAGAATTAAAACATTTTATCACAATCAGCAGTAAAAGAAGTATTCCAATATATTTTATGTATTTCATTGTTTTCTATTTTTTATAATTATTTAAAATTGATATTTCATATGTGAATTTTCGAAAGACGATGTATTAAAAAATTCTCTTCAAAATTACCCGTCATTTCGTTACAAATATTATTAATTAATATTTAAAACAATTACGGAAAACCATAATAACAAATAGATATATCTTAATAAATTTGAAAAAAAATAAACCAAATGAAAAAATTACTATTACTGGTTTTCATATTTGTGCAAACAGTGACAAAAGCTCAGGAAATAAAGAAAACAGATTATATTGTCAACTCATTGACAGGATTAAAAATGGGTGTAACAACCATTAAAGAAAACGGAGCGATTATTAGAAGAGAATATTTTGCATTTTCAAATACTACAAATCAGTTTGATGACGGAATGACTTTAGCACAGTCTAATAATGAAGATGATTTTGTTAAACAATTAGAAAATTTAAAGGATTTGATGACAAAACTTGAAAAGGGGGAATTCGTAGATATAAGCTTTAAAAGAACTGCTAAAAAAGATACCTCTTTAGGAGTTAAAGTTCTTTGGATATCCGGTGATGGTCAAGCAGGAATTGCACAGCTAAATGAAGGGCAAATAGACAAACTTTTAGATAAATTTAAAAAGTGGAAAGAAAAAAGTAGTAAATAGTATATTATTAGATAAAAAAGATTTTATGTCTGGACATTCGTTATAATTTCATAACACTTTATTAAATGATAATAGAATCTTCAGCAAACTGACTAGATATTTGAATGCTTCTCGCTTTGCAACAAAGAGAATTTAATGAATTTAGATTTCACTCAAGTTCTTCAAATCTTCAATTAAAAGGTTCGAATTCTGTACCGCCAAGGTCACTATAAAAAATGAAAGCCTGCAAAGTGTATATTTTTCAGGCTTTTTTGTGGTTCGAAAGTTTTCAATATTTTCTTCTATATCTTGAAAGGGTCTATATTTAAAGGAAATTTTGGTTCGAAGCCCATCAAGGATTTTTTTTGCATCAACATGTAGTTAATATCATTTTTAAAATCATTTCCAATATTTATTTTCAAATTTAAAATGGAGATTAACTGCCTAACTCGGATACTTCAAAGCGGTCATCAATATATTCAAATATTTTTTCTGAAACTAAATGATCTCCTTCTATATTTATTTTATCGACTGTTTCAATAATTTTTTTAAAATTTTCAATGTCATCACTGCCTGTAATTAACAGTAAATCTCTGGAGGGGATACCTATTATTATATTACCGATTACATCGAAATTTTCTTTAGTCCAAATATCCAAAAGAATTAAACTTGATTCGTAATTTCCACCAGCAGTTAGCATAAAGTAGCCATTTTCACCATGTCTCTCAATTGTCAATATGCGCTTTAAATTTTCAATTGCTAATTCTTTCAAGTTATCAAATTGAATTTCTAGATTAGTAAAAGCTTCTTGAGTCAAATATTTTATATTTAATTCGTTATCTTCCGCATAAAATATATATAGGTTTTCATTGTATTGTTCAAAAACATGTTTGTTTTTATAATCAGAATTTAAACGCTCAAGTTCTGCGATATATCTAATGTCTTTAACAATAGGAATTATGTTTTCTAATATAATTTCTTTTTCCTCTTCATATAGACTTGCGGTGGCACTAACATACCTATTTAAAATATCTTTAAGTTCTTTTGGTTCACGCTCATATTCTGAATAGGCATTATTCATAAAATGAGTATGTTCCTTTTCCGCAAGCTTGGTTGTAATTTCCCAATCGTCAATTGTTACTATTTCTAGATTATCAATTTTTGATTTTAAAATTTTAGCGAATTTTTTAGAAAATTCTTTAGGTGTAATTTTTTTCTTTTTGAAAAACATTTTCTAATTAGTTTTTTTGTGATATTGGAACTAACGTTCTACAACAGGTTCTCTGGCTATCAAGCTGAGTATTTTCGGCTTAACAAAAATAGAGTTTAAAAACGATAATTCCACTAAATACACAAATCAATCGTAACGGCTCTTAGTAGCAATCTCTTTGTTTTATTATTTTAGTTTCTGTTTTCTCTTTTACTTTCCACATTTCAATAATATAAAAATCTTCTCCTTCAAGACCATTGTCAGATAGCTTTTCTAAATTTCCATAATAAATCCTTAAACGATATATTGCGTTAGCAAGTTTTATTCGTTTTGCTTCGGGATAATAATCTGTACAACCAGCAATTACCATACTTCCCGATGTTATTTCAATATCACATTCATTTATTTGATTGATATCATTAATATCGTTTTTAAAAATAGGTTCAGAATCGAAGATATTCAAAATAACAGGAACATACATATTTCTAACTGTTCCAATACCAATAGTTGTTTCAGTAACAGCTAGTAAAATTTTTACAGCATCATCCGTCCAACTATCGGCTAAATTTTTTCCATTATTTTCATCTTCTAAATAAATTTGAAAATAGTCGGCGAAGAGATTTAGATTTGAAGTAAGAATTGGTGTTTCCATTTGTCAGTTTTTTTGAGCTTGCTTATTAACGTTAGTCTGTGAAAAAATTCAAAATGAGATTCTAAGAATCGTCTGTAAGAAATTTTTCTGCGACAGCTGCCAGAATATTCATTATTTTAGCACAGTTTTTTTAGCCAGACGTTCTGAGGCTACAAGCGTTTACGGGCTTAAAAACCGAGTATTTCTGCATAACGAAAATAAGAATAAAAACAGTAATTGCACTAGATCAGCAAATCATTTGTAATAATTATTCAATTGAATTAACAAATCGATTCTAACTGTTATTTACAGATGTTTTTTTATTCTATTATAGGGCAAACAATTTCATAAGGCTCCTTTGGGAAACCGTATAAAATCATCTTTTTCCTATCAACATATTTTATCGGAATCAGTTTGTCATGATAAATATCTGAGTAACATGAAAGAAATAAAGTGTCATCTAGTTTTTCCAATAAAATTCTACCTCCTTCTTTGTGTAAACGTTTGTTTATTTCTTGTATCACAGGCGAATCTAAATCTTCATTAAAACGTATATTCATTTTTTCACCATTCCAATTCAATTCAAATTTCAAATTCTGAATTTCATTTTCAGTTAGTTTGGTCTCAGTTGCATTTAGTTTTTCATAATCATTTTCGAATACGCAATCTTCTGTTACAGATTCACTATCACTTAAAACTTTGTAAATTTTCCCATTGCGAAAAAATCGAATCCGATTCACATTTATATGTTTAAGCTTTATTTTGCTTATCTGTTCATTTCTATTTTTTTCGGCAATTTTTACTAAAGATAAATCTCTACCTTTTTCAATCCAAAAATGTTTAATTTCATTTTGATCAAATTCTATTATTTCGGGTTTCCCATAGTGGTCAGGAGTTTTAATAAATAACCAATTTTCTTTCATATACAGATTTTCTAAAATAGGTGGTAACTAATAAAATTTATGGGTTTGTAAATTGGTAATTCAATAATTTTTCGACATTAACTTTATACGATTCTGTTTATATGCCATTTTGTCCGGGGACGTTCTTGGAAAGCGCCTAACACCAAATCTATTTTTTTGTCTCTCCCGTCACGTAATAACTGGCGAAAATTGTACCCAGATTTTGGATGCCCCTCATTTGAAAGAAGTGAATTATCATGAAGAAGGTCAGCACACGTATCCGCTGTCATCGTCGTAAGATTGTTAGTTTTCATATAAGTCTGTAAGAAGTCAGAAACCTTTTTTACAAAATTGTTATCGAAGTTTAAGTCGCTTTTCATCATGGTTATTAAGCTAGGTCAGTCATTTTAAATTTTCGTCAGGAAAATTACCACTAACTGGTATATTACTACTAAAAACATCAAACTTATCACCCTTAAATTGGGTAGATGTGTCTGATAAACATCAGGTTTATTTGTTATCAAATATATAATAATAAACTTATAAATAATCAAAAGAACTTTTAATTCGTTGAATGCTTTTGATACTGACATGGATATAGAATTTTGGGACTTGCTTCTTAATTGAATCAGCACAGACACGATTAATTAATAGTAATTTAAAAATTAAAAATCATTTAAAATTTTCAAATCTTCAATTAAATGGTTCAAATTCTGTACCGTCAAGGTCACAAAAAAGGGAAAGCATAATTTTATACATTTTTCCTTATTTTTTTTGTTTATACCACCTGCTTTAAATATTTATTAAATTTTACTTAAGAAAAGGCTTTGATATATCAAAAATAACTTCTTATATTTGCACCCGCGTTCAGAGAATGCAATGACTCGATAGCTCAGTTGGTAGAGCACATCACTTTTAATGATGGGGTCCTGGGTTCGAGCCCCAGTCGGGTCACAAAAAGGTCGAGTATTAATTTACTTGACCTTTTTTCATTTTAGGCCATGTGGAGAAACGGTAGACTCGCCATCTTGAGGGGGTGGTGCTCGCAAGGGCGTGAGGGTTCAAATCCCTCCATGGTCACGAAAAAAGGAAAAGTATGTTTTATGTTTTTCCTTTTTTTATGCTTTATATTTTTCCTTGTTAACCTTTTCCGTACGTACTAAGAGTAATTATAATTCGTTTTACAACTCAATGAAAGCATACTTTTCTTTTTTATTTCTTTTAGCACTTCCTTATTTCTGCAAAGCACAGATTGACACAACATACATTAAACCTTTTGACAATAAACTTTCCCTGAGAACTTATTTATCTATGAAGTTTATATCAATGGAACAAGAAGTAAATGGTGAGATCAAAAAATTTATGCCAAATAGCCCCATGAGTTTAGGTGCAGGAGTTTCTATAAACAACACGATAATCAATCTAAGTTATGGTTACGGGTTAAACTTCATGAAAGACGACAAAAAAGGAAGAACGAGAGCACTAGACTTTCAAATTCATAACTATGGACGAAAATTCATAATAGACCTTTTTGTTCAAAAATATCATGGTTTTTACACCTCAGACAATGCAGATAAAAATATACAGTTGTATCCCGATTTAAAAATTCAGCAATATGGTGCTTTCGGACAATATGTTTTTAACAACAAGAAATTCTCTTATAAAGCTGCTTTCAACCAAAATGAAAAACAATTAAAATCAGCAGGAAGCTTTTTAGCAGGCGGAGGAATTTACTTCTCAAAGATAAACTCAGACAGTTCCTTTGTACACAAATCAAAAAATTCACTGCGTAATTTTCAATTTGGATTCAGCGGCGGTTACGCTTATACTTGGGCAATCAATAAAAGATGGTTCGCCAGCGGTTCAGCAACAACAGGAGTTAACTTTGGCACTGAAAGAATAAATGATTTTGGCAAACAAAAAATAGAAATCTACCCTACATTTTTCCCGCGAATATCCGTTGGATACAACAAAGAGAAATGGTCACTTGGATTATCATACGTTAATAATTTTATCTTCTCTTCTTTCTCAGACAATAACAATAGTAACATTGGCTTATCTTCAGGAAATTTTCAAATTGGATACATCTGGAGATTAGATTCTAATCCTTTCTTCAGCAAGAAAAAAATAGAATAAAGCAATTCTTTTTTTTACTTCGCAAGGAGATATTTTGCAACAGCATCATAAGCAGGCAGAGAATACGGATCGTTTGCTGCATTTCCCGCTACAGGATTTGATGCAAAACGTACAATAACCATATCTGCTTTTGGATCAACGTAAATAACCTGTCCATGTACACCCCGAGCGCAAAACGCACCGTGATCATTATTTGTTATCCACCACATATTTCTATAACTCCAACCTTTCAAGAGTGAATATCCTGCTTTTTCAAATGCTTTTTTATCACCGCCCTTTTTAATATCATCAATAGCAGTTTTAGGAATAATTTGCTCCTGTCCTACTTTACCATTATTTAAAATCAACTGACCAAAGCGTGCCATATCTCGTAAACCAAGATTAAAACCACCACCCGCAAAAGACGTTCCTATTGCATCTACCGAAAAATACCCGTCTTGTTCAGCCCCAATTTTTCTCCATATTCGCTCAGATAAAACCTCAGCAACAGATTTACCAGTAACTCTGGCTATAATCCAGCCCAAAACATCTGAATTAACGGTTTTATATCCAAAAGCATCTCCGTGAATACCATTTTTCTTCACTGTAGGCAAATATTCATAATAAGTTCTTGGCCCATCATAATCTTTAGGCTTTGGAAGTGGATTCCCTGCCGCAGAGAATTTCCAAATTTCAGCATTAGGATCTGCGTAGTCTTCACTAAACTGCAGTGCCGTTGTCATATCCATAACCTGCCTTACAGTTGCATCTCCAAAAGCTGAATTTTTAAGTTCTGGAACGTAAAAAGAAACCGTTTTTTCAGTATCTATCAAACCCTCTTTAGCCAATATAATTCCAAGAGTTCCTGTAAATGATTTGGTAACTGACATTGCCGCATGCTGTCCGTCAATCGTCAAAGCGCCAAAATACTTTTCATAAACAATTTTTCCGTGATGCATAATAATCACTCCATCTGCATAAACCTTTTCCAGCGACTCTTCCCACGTCATCGACTTTGTCTCTCCAAGAGGCACAAACTTTACTTTATCAATATCACTTTTAAAATTCGTTATTACAGGAATTGAAGCTCCTAATCCGCGAGAAACATTTACAGTAGGCATAAACTGGCGCATATGCGCAACACTCCACCTAAGAGCCGGAAACTGAAAAAAGCTTCCGTCATCAAATCGAGGAATGCGGTCAGCCGGCGGCGGCGAACCAATCATCCATCCCATTCTTGCAGGATCACTTTGCAGCGCATCTAAATATTTCGTTTTTTCTTGAGCTGTTGAAATACTCATACAGAAAAACATCAAAACGAAAAACAATAACTGAGAACAAAAACGAACTGGTTTCATATTTTCTAATTTATTAGGGATGAGCACTAAAAGATTAAAAATGGGGAGATAATAAATTCTTAGCAGTAATAATTTTAGGAATTTACGCTAAGTTAAGAACTTAATTTCAAACACTTTACCATGTACGCTATAATACTTCTGCTAAAAAAGAAAAATAATAGTTATTTTACAAAAAGAACTTCTCTTACAAAACAAAACTTTCTTAAATTCGTTTCAAAATAATTAACCACTAATCCCAAATTAGTTTATGAAAAACCTATTAGTATTATTCTTTATTATGATTACCTGCTCATTATCGGCACAATCGGCAACCAGTTATTTTGACAAAGCCATGAAAAAAGCTGAGGCTGGCAACACAAAAGGCGCTATTGCTGATTATACAAAAGCAATCAGCATGAATTCGAAATTTGTCGAAGCTTATCAAAACCGAGGCGTAGCAAAACTCAAACTTAATGACCTAAAAGGAGCGCTTGCTGATTTTAGCAAAACAATTGAACTTGACAGCATGAATGCCGATGCTTTTACCGGCAGAGCAAACGTAAACTATAAGTTAATGAATTTTAAAGGCACAATCGAAGACTGTACTTCATCTCTTGGTTTAAACCCAAAAGATTACATTGCATACAACCTGCGAGGTTTGGCTTATAATAAAATTGACGATAAAAAAAATGCTTGCAAAGATTTTTCAAAAGCCATAGAACTTGGAAGTCAAAGTGCTATAAAAAATAAAGCTACATTTTGTAAATAAAAAACAAGCTTTGAAAAGTAAAAAAGCAATCTGTAAATATTTTTTTACAGATTGCTTTTTTGTTTAGACAAAAACACACGTAAAGCACTAATAATCTATGATTTTCGTTATCAGCTAAGAGATTTTCTAAGATTTTCTTCTATTTTTGTTTATCTAATTGTAAAAAATGGTAAACAACATAAAAACTGTTTTCAGTATTAAAGATCTAGCGAATTTATCTGGAATAAAAGCCCATACGATTCGTATTTGGGAAAAGAGATACAATATCCTAGAACCAATGCGTACAGATACTAATATAAGGTTTTACAATCTGCAGAATCTGCAAAAACTATTAAACATAACTTTACTGCATGAGTATGGTTATAAAATTTCTAAAATTGCAACTTATCCTGAAGAAAGGATACCAGAACTAGTTCGTGAAATTATATCGAAGAAAAATTCTCAAAACTATTCCATAACTTCTTTTAAAATGGCTATGATGAATTTTGATCAGGAATTATTCTTCAATACTTTCGATTGGCTTATTGCCGAGAAAACATTCAAAGAAGTTTTCAAAGAACATTTTCTTCCTTTACTGAAAGAACTAGGATTATTGTGGCAGTCAGAAACCATAACGCCGGCAAATGAACATTTTATGAGTCATTTGATCAAGCAGAAAATATTGATATACACAGAAAGTCTTCAAATTCGAAAACCAACTAAAACAGATAGAATATTTGTGCTTTCACTGCCTTTAAATGAAGTTCATCAAATAGGCTTACTGTATCTTCAGTACGAAATTTTATCGAAGGGATACAAAACCATTTATCTTGGCGAGAGTATGCCAATAGAAAACCTGCAGGATTTAACGAAACATTTTGAAAATATCACTTTTGTCTCGATGATGACCATTCAGCCAGACCGAAGCGTTATCAATCAATATGTAAGGTCTATGGGACAAAAACTATTGCTGAAAAACAACGAAATATGGCTGATAGGCAATATGGTTGAGTATATTGATAAAAAAGCTTTACCAGAAAGAATTCAAATTTTTGATTCGATGCAAGAAACAATCGAAAGAATTTAATCTTATTGTTTAACTTTTCTGTACATTTGTTAAACAAATGAAGAAAACAATAACAATCATAGGATCAGGATTTTCTTCCTTAGCTGCTTCATGTTACTTGGCTCAGCAGGGAAATCAAGTTACTGTATACGAAAAAAACCATTCTATAGGCGGACGAGCACGACAATTTAAAAAAGATGGTTTTACATTCGATATGGGACCAAGCTGGTATTGGATGCCAGATGTTTTTGAACGTTTTTTTCAGGATTTTGATAAAAAACCTTCAGATTATTATGAGCTCATAAAACTAAATCCCGCTTATCGGATTTATTTTGGAGTTAATGATTTTATTACTATTTGCGATAATTTAGAAGAAATAAAAAAAGCCTTTGAAAGCATTGAAAAAGGCACTTCAAAGAAACTAGAAAACTTTATTGACCAAGCCAAAAGTAATTATGACATTGCTATAAAAGATTTGGTTTATCGCCCAGGAGTTTCTCCTCTTGAACTAATTACTGCCAAAACAGCTTTAAAACTTAATCAGTTCTTTGGTTCTATAAGTATTGACATTCGTAAAGAATTTAAAAACGAAAGACTAATTCAAATTTTAGAATTTCCAGTTTTATTTCTTGGAGCAAAACCAACGAAAACACCTTCTTTCTATAATTTTATGAATTATGCTGATTTTGGTCTTGGAACCTGGCATCCTAAAACAGGAATGTTTGATGTAGTTCAAAGTCTCGAAAGTCTTGCCCTAGAACTTGGAGTAATAATTAAAACAAATGCTTCTGTTGAGAAAATAATCGTTGAAAATAAAACTGCAGCAGGAATTGTGATTAACGGAGAATTTATAAAATCTGATATTGTATTGAGCGGTGCCGATTATCAGCATACTGAAACTTTGCTCGAAAAAGAACATCGCGTTTATTCTGATACGTATTGGGAAAACCGAATTTTCGCACCTTCTTCTCTCCTTTTTTTTGTTGGTTTTAATAAAAAAATAGAAAACATCTCACATCATGCTTTGTTTTTTGATGTTGATTTCGACAAACATGCAAGTGCTATTTACGACACTCCAAATTGGCCCGAAGAACCTTTGTTTTATGCCAATTTTCCATCTAAAACAGATCCAACAGCAGCTCCTGATGGAATGGAAAGCGGTTTTTTCTTGATTCCGCTTGCACCCGGAATTGAAGATAGTGAAGCATTAAGAGAAGAATATTTCGAAAAAATAATCAGTCGTTTTGAAAATCTTACACAGCAAGAGATCAGAAATAACATTATATTTAAAAGATCATTTTGCAAAAATGATTTTGTTGCAGATTACAATGCGTACAAAGGAAATGCTTACGGAATGGCTAATACGTTATTGCAAACAGCTTTCCTACGTCCAAAATTGAAAAGTAAGAAAGTCAAAAATTTATATTTCACAGGACAATTAACAGTTCCTGGCCCAGGAGTTCCGCCTGCTTTAATATCAGGAAAACTAGCAGCTGAATTAATTCAAAAATCTTTTAGATCGTAAAAAAATGAAATCACTATTCGACGACGTTTCTTTCAAGTGCAGTAAACTGGTTACTAAAAACTACAGTTCTTCTTTTTCGATAGCTGTAAAAATGCTCTCGCCAAGTATTCGTGATGCGATATACAGCATTTATGGCTTTGTTCGTTTTGCCGATGAAATTGTCGATTCTTTTCATGATTATGAAAAAGAAAATCTTATTGACGATTTTGAAAAAGAATATTATAAAGCTCTTAATCTGGGAATAAGTCTTAACCCTATTCTAAACTCTTTTCAACATACTGTAAAAGAATATAATATTACCGACGATTTAGTTCAGGCATTCTTAAAAAGCATGAAACAAGATCTCACAAAATCAAGTTATAACACACAAACTGAATATGCCGACTATATTTTCGGTTCTGCCGATGTTGTTGGTCTAATGTGCTTAAAGGTTTTTACAAAAGGGAATAATACAAAATACGAACAGCTTAAAAATGAAGCAATGCGATTAGGATCAGCTTTTCAGAAAGTAAATTTTCTTAGAGATTTAAAAGATGATAATCTGATTTTAAACCGAACTTATTTTCCCAGCATCAATTTGAATAATTTTACTGAAGCTGCAAAAACACAAATTATCAGCGAAATCGAAGACGATTTTAATATTGCTTATCAAGGAATTGTAAAATTGCCAATTGAAGCAAAATTTGGGGTTTATACTGCTTATATTTATTACAAAAAATTACTTACTAAATTAAAAAACACACCTTATCATGAAATTGGAAACTCAAGGATTCGTGTTTCTAATTATACAAAAGCAGGACTTTTGGCGCAGTCATTTGTAACGTATAAATTGAAATTAGTATAATTCCGTTCTGTTTGTCATTTCGACCGAAGGGAGAAATCGCACTAGTAAATTGACAAAGATTGGAGAATTACTTTACGGAATATCTAATGGGATTTCTCCCCTCGGTCAAAATGACAAGAATAAGTAAATGATAAAATCAAACAATTATTATAACAAATTCAAAACACAAAAAATGGTTTCCTTTTTAATCTTTTTAGGCGTTTTTTTATTCATGGAATGTATTACATGGCTTAATCACAAATATGTGATGCACGGTTTCATGTGGTATTTTCATGCAGATCATCATCAGCCAAAATACGAGCATGCTTTTGAGCGCAATGATATTTTCTTTGTTCTATTTGCAATACCAAGTATTCTATTATTTTATTTTGGTGTTCAGGGCGGTTTCAATTATTTTTTTTTTATTGCCTGCGGCGTCACACTTTATGGAGCTTGTTACTTTTTAATTCACGATGTTCTAATTCATCAGCGTTTTAAATGGTTTAAAAACACTAAAAACAAATACCTCATCGGATTACGAAAGGCGCATAAAATACACCATAAACACTTAAACAAAGAAAAAGGAGAATGTTTCGGAATGTTGTTTGTTCCGTTTAAATATTACAAAATGTAAAACCCTTTTAAAGCATCAAAATAGATTCTCACAACAATGACAAAACAAAAAGTTTCTTTTTTCTGGTTCAGACGTGATTTACGTTTGGAAGACAATACAGGTTTATTTCATGCTTTGCAATCAAATTTTCCAGTAGTTCCATTATTTATCTTTGATGACGATATTTTAGAAAATCTTCCTGCAAATGATGCCAGAGTAAGTTTTATTTACGATTCACTTCAAAAGATAAATTCAGAATTAAATACTTTAGGTTCTTCACTATTAGTCAAAAAAGGTAAAACTACCGAAGTTTGGAAATCACTTTTAGAAGAGTTTGACATTCAAAACCTTTTCTTTAATAAAGATTATGAACCGTTTGCGATCAAACGTGACATTGTCATTTGCTCTTTATTGAAAGAAAACAATATAGAGTGTTTTTCATATAAAGATCATGTAATTTTTGAAGAGAAAGAAATCACAAAATCTGACGGACTTCCGTATACTATTTACACTCCTTATAAAAACAAATGGCTCGAAAAATATCATTTTTCAGGAGCTGCGATTGAATATGATTCCAGTTCATTTCGATCAAATTTTATAAAAAGTCAATTTGCATTTCCAGAATTGTCTGAGATCGGTTTTAACCGAAGTACTATAAAAGTGCTTCCGCATAACTTAACTCAGATTGCCAATTACAAAGAAACTAGAGATTTTCCTGCTCTGGACAGTACTTCTTACCTTTCGCCGCATTTACGATTTGGTACGGTGAGTATTCGGAAATTGGTAAATTGGGCAAATCGAAAGAATCAAACTTTTTTAAGCGAATTAATTTGGCGCGAATTCTTCAT
This sequence comes from Flavobacterium sp. FlaQc-28, assembly GCF_044007415.1. Lineage (NCBI taxonomy): Bacteria > Pseudomonadati > Bacteroidota > Flavobacteriia > Flavobacteriales > Flavobacteriaceae > Flavobacterium > Flavobacterium sp. FlaQc-28. The sequence goes on along the minus strand of NZ_JBIPCM010000008.1, from coordinate 190,985 downwards.
TCAAATTCTGTTTAGCTTTCCCAATTGTGTAAGCAGTAATTTCAAATCAGCTTACGACGGAATTCAATGGCGCAATAACGAAGACGATTTTAAGCGCTGGCGCTCTGGAACAACTGGTTACCCAATGGTCGATGCAGGAATGCGTCAGCTAAACGAAACAGGATACATGCATAATCGTGTTCGTATGGTTGTGGCGAGTTTTTTATGCAAACATTTATTAATCAACTGGCAGTGGGGAGAAGCTTATTTTGCCGAAAAACTTTTAGATTTCGAATTAGCTTCAAATGTAGGAAACTGGCAGTGGGCAGCAGGAACCGGCTGTGATGCTGCGCCTTATTTTAGAGTATTCAATCCTGAAATTCAACAAAAGAAATTTGATGCTAAAGGTGAATACATCCGCAAGTGGATTCCTGAATTTGATTTTGGTTATACTGAACCAATGATCGATCATGCCTTTGCAAGAGATCGAGCGATTGCAACTTATAAGGCTGGAATTTTGAAATAGTTTATTTTGTTTCACACAGATTTAGCATATCTAACAGATTAAAAAAAAAAACTTTGTCAAAAATTTGAGTTTTGTCAAAAATCTTTACACATAGTTTGGGCCAACTTGAAACTTAAAACCTAAAACAAAAACTTAGTATTTCAAATAATTTTCAACGACAATCTTTGCTTTCAAATCAAACATTAAATTGTACAAACCAAAGAAAGTACGGTTCATATAAATAAAGTGCTTAGAACCTCGGTTTCCGTTCATTTTTTTCAGATTTGTATCTTCAGAAAAACGTTTGCCTAATTCGGCAATGGAGTTAAAGAAAGTTTCATCGGCAAAATCGAAAGTCTCATTTTGAAATGGTTTGGTAAAAAGTGATAATAGATCATGAAACATACTTGTAAAATATTCAACTTCTGCTGGCGTATCGTCTTTGCGAAGAATTTCTAATTCAAACAACTTTTTATTAAACAACACTTGATCTGTAATCACATTTTTATTAATCAATTCAAAATACGGCGTATAAAAATCATCTGGAATTTGTTTCATACAACCAAAATCTAACGCAATTAATTGATTTTGATCATCAACCAAAAAGTTTCCAGGATGCGGATCTGCGTGTACTTTTCTTAAAACATGAATTTGGTACATATAAAAATCCCAAAGCGCCTGTCCAATTTCATCTCCAACTTTCTGATCTTTATTTTTTGCGGTAAATTCTGAAAGATGAATTCCCGTCATCCAATCCATCGTGATAATTTTCTCTGAAGAGAACTCTGGATAGTAATTCGGAAAAATAATGTTTTCTATTTTACTGCAGGCTTCTACAACTTCTTGACTTTGTTTTAATTCTAATAAATAGTTGGTTTCTTCGATAAGTTTATCTTCGACTTCTTTAAAATACTTATCTGAATCTTTTCCCTGCAGATTAAACATTCTTATAGCAATAGGTTTAACTAAAGCTAAATCTGAAGAAATACTATTAGCTACTCCTGGATATTGAATTTTAACTGCCAGTTTTTTACCATTCTTTTTTGCCAAATGCACTTGACCAATACTTGCTGCATTTACAGAGTTTGCATTGAATTCATCAAAAATCTCGTAAGGTGTTTTGCCAAAATTACTTTTGAATGTTTTTAAAACTAATGGTGCTGAAAGCGGCGGAACTGAAAATTGCGATAATGAAAATTTCTCGACATAAGCTTGAGGCAAAAAATTCTTGTCCATGCTTAACATTTGAGCCACTTTGAGCGCACTGCCTTTTAAGCTTTTTAATCCGTCATAAATATCTTCAGCATTATTCTCGTTCAGTTTATCTCGGGTTAAATCAGGATTAACCATTTTCTCAGCATAATGCTTAACGTAGTTTACGCCAATCTTTGCTCCAGTTTGAACCAATTTTCCGGCTCTTTCTATTTTCGAGGTTGGAATATAATCGATCGTTTTCATTGTTTGCTGTATATTTTTTCTTTGAATAGAAATTTTCCAAAATCAATCAGATGGTTCATTGGCGCAACATTCATCAATTCAAATGATGCATTAACTGATTTTTCGATAAAAATATCTGTTTTCTCAAAAGCAGCAGATTCATCTTCCATCCAGAATTTTATGGTAAGCATTAATTGCAGCCAAGCTGATTCTTGAATGGTTTTTTCTTGAAATTTTTGTAGTTTTTCTTGTTCAAGTCTATAATCATCAGTTAAAATTTCTGAAACATAACTTCTAAAATTATCTCTAAGCAAAGTAAGCTGTACTAAATTTTTGAGCGGGTTTTTATCCATCTTAAGTACTTGCAGTACATAACTTCTATTTGCAGTCAAAATTTCGAAAAATGTAAAATAGAAACTCAACATTTTATTCTTCATGTCGTACTCAAGATAGTCTCCATTTTTATGCAGTAAGCTGACTGTATTCTCAAAAAACAGTCGGAATATTTCCTTTTCTAAACCTTCTAACGTTCCAAAAAAAGAATAAAATTCAGCTTCTGAAAAATCATTTTCTTTGGTAAAATGATAAACTGATTTTGGTTTTGTTCCTTTTTCTAAAACTTCATTCATATATTTTGAAACGATATCCTCTTTTGTGATAGTCTTTTTTTTAGTTGCCATTTCATTAAATTTAGAATTTGCCTTAAAGGTAAGCATTGTTTAAGTACCTTTACATGTCCCTAAACAGAATGCGCTGTTAAATATATTATAAACTATCATGGTTGAAAATGTTCTAATAACAGGTGGAAGCGGATTCATTGGCAGGCATTTGACAAATGCTCTAATTGAAGCTGGCTTTACTGTGTCTGTTTTAAGCCGTACCGACAAAGAAAACACTCCTGAAATCACTTACTATAAATGGAATTTGAACAGCAATTATATTGATGAAAATGCTGTTTTAAATACGGACTATATTATTCATCTTGCCGGCGAAGGAATTGTTGAAAAAAGATGGACACGAAGAAGAAAAAGAAAACTTCTGGAAAGTCGGGTTAAACCAATTGATTTGATATTTTCTATTCTAGAAAAAAACAATAAAAAATTAAATGCTTTTGTTTCGGCTTCGGCAATTGGAATTTATGGTGCTGTTACAAGCCATAAAATTTGTACTGAAACGACTGAGCCTGCAAACGACTTTTTAGGTACTATTTGCCAGAAATGGGAAAATGCATCAAACAAAATGGAGGTTTTAGGCATTAGAACCGTAAAAATTAGAACTGGAATTGTCCTAGGTAAAGATGAAGGTTTTTTAAAAAAACTCGGACCTACTTTTAAATCGGGCTTTGGCGCGGTTATAGGAACTGGAAAACAATATTTACCCTGGATTCATATTGACGATTTATGTCAGATTTACTTAAAAGCACTTCTAAACGAACATATGCATGGCCCGTACAATGCTGCTGTTACTGATAATACTACAAACTTGAGATTCTCTAAAATACTAGCTGCATTATACGGATATGCAATATGGCTTCCTAAAATTCCATCTTTTATTCTTAAAATAAGTTTAGGAAAAATGAGCGAAGCTATCTTAAAAGGGCAAAGGGTGTCATCTGAAAAAATACAAAAAACTGGATTTGAATTTCAATTTACTGATTTAGAAAAAGCGCTTATCAGCACTACGAATTAAACATTACCTCATTATTCCGCTTAAATCTGTCTGAACCGTTTTTGAAATTTTATTAGCCACAACATAAGGAATTTCAATATTAAAGTCAGAAATTGATATTGGAAAAGCAGAAACAATTTGAATACCTTCTGGAACTCTTTTCAACAACGCTTTTACCGTAATCATTTTCGATTTCCCGTGAATATATAATTTCCCCTTGACATCATACTCTCTTGAGGTTTCATCAATTTGTGCGATGTCAAATTTTTGTATTTTGCCTTTAAAATAAGCTTTAGGATAACGATGACTTTCGACATAATTGTCGTTAAAATGTTCTTCCATTAAATCCATTTTAAAACGAAAATCTTTTATTATTACAGTACAAATTAAAGTACTTGTTTGAGGTTCAAGAACAATAGTTCCGAGCTTATTTACCGCTTTTACCTCTTCGAAGAAAGGAACAGAAGCTTCAAAATTTATAATCGCCGAATTGGTTTTAAACTTATTTTGAGCTAATATCGAAAATGCGGTAAAAAGTAAAATTAATAATGTAGTTCTTTTCATAATCGTCAGCAATTAAACAATTATGTCATTTCATTTTTTAAAATAGAGAAAAACAAACTTACAGTAAGTTAAAAAAGGAATGGCAGTACTCCGTGAAAAAATCGCAACTAACTTTCTATTTTAAAGTTACGAAATTTTCTATCGTATAGTTCTGGAACTAATGCTAAATATTTGTGAATATTTTTTCTTTCTAAAATGTAGTAATCGCTTAAAAACAACTTCTCATTTACATTTCGACTGGTGTACAAATTTCAAGTAAAAAACCATCTAAATCTCTTACATAGGCAACAACTTGACCCCAAGGTTTTTCCTTTGGACTTGTTTCTAAAACGGCTCCAAAAGAAATTGCTTTCTCAACCAATTCGGCAACATTATCTGTTATGAAACCAAGTTCAAAAGCAAAAGGTTTATTATTTAAATCGCTTTCGATAAAACCTTCTTTTAAATTTTGAACTGCAAGTTTTTTTGAAGCAAACGAGATCGTAGTCTCTCCCGTAAGCAATTCTCCGTAATCATTTTCTGGGGTTACAAATTTTCTCGAAAAACCAAATGCGTTTTCATAAAACGTAATTGCTTTTTCTACATTCTCTACATATAAAATTGTATAACCAAACTTTACCATTTTCTCTTAATTTAACTTTTATAAAAACACTAACTAATTTCTAAAAGTACATTATACTTTTCTAAACTGGCTAAATCTTCGATAGAACTTACCGTAGTGACTTTTTCATGTTCTTCGATCTCTTTTTTCACTTCGATATGCTTAATCGCTTTTCTAAAACGTCGAACCTCTTCTAAATTAGACAAAATAAGCCCAGGAACCTGAACACTTTTCCCGTCTTTATCTTTGGCTACCATTGTAAAATACGAAGAGTTGCAATGTTTTACAACGCCTGTTTGAATATGTTCTGCTTCAACGCGAATGCCAACAACCATTGAACTTCGCCCAACATAATTTACTGAAGCTTTCATTGTAACAAGTTCACCAACTTCAATTGGTTTTAAAAAATTGACAGTATCAACAGAAGCTGTTACACAATAATTACCGCAAAACTTTGACGCGGCTGCAAAAGCAATTTGATCTAGTAATTGCAATATATATCCTCCATGAATTTTACCGCTAAAATTGGTATGTGATGGAAGCATTAATTCTGAAATACTAATTTTTGATGAAGAAACGGGTTTAAAATCTGCAGTCATGTTTTTTATGTTTGTGGTATTATTGGTTAATTTTAATTTAGTAACTCACTCTCATCTGTATTTGCAGCTCTGGCTACAATAGTATCTGGAAGTGATTTTTTTGCTTTAGCGCCCATTTTTTTCAGTCTTTCAACACTCGAAATCAAATTTCCTTTGCCGTCGACTAGTTTATTCATGGCACTTTCGTATTCCGTTTTCGTATCATTTATTTTATTCCCTATTCGGACTAAATCAGTTACAAAACCTTCAAATTTATCATACAACGCTCCTGCCTGCCTAGCAATTTCAAAGGCATTTTCTTGTTGTTTTTGATTTGTCCACATACTGTCAATAGTTCGCAATGTTGCTAACAATGTTGTTGGTGTAACAATTACAATGTTTTTATCAAAAGCTTTATTGTATAATGTTGAATCTTCGTTTAAAGCAATTGCAAAAGCAGGTTCTATCGGAATAAAAAGCAATACAAAATCGGGACTTTCTATTTGATACAGTTCGTGATAATTTTTATTGCCAAGCTGTTCAACGTGTCTTTTTATCGAATTTAAATGCTCTTTTAAATATTCGTTTTTAAGAATGTCTGATTCTTCATTAATGTACTTTTCATAAGCTGATAAAGACACTTTAGAATCGACAATCATTTTTTTACCATCAGGCAGATTTATTACAACATCAGGAAAAACACGATTGCCTTCGCTGGTAACAAAACTTTGCTGTACTTCGTACTCGCGGCCTTTTTCTAAACCTGATTTTTCCAGCACACGTTCTAAAACCAATTCGCCCCAATTTCCCTGCATTTTGCTATCGCCTTTTAAAGCTTTAGTAAGATTTAGGGTTTCTTTACTCATTTGAACATTCATTTCGCTTAAGCCAATAATCTGCTGGCGAAGTGCTGCATGATAGTCGATACTTTCTTTATGAGTTTGTTCTACCTTTTTCTCAAATCCTTGAATCTTATCTTGCAACGGCAGCAAGATATTTTTCATATTCACATTGTTCTGTTCTGTGAATTTAACCGATTTTTCTTCGAGAATCTTATTTGCTAAGTTCTCAAACTCCTTTGTAAATTTATCCTGAAGCTCCGTTATTTCGTTTTTTTGCTCTTTATGACGTTCCCATAAATTCTCAAAATCGACTTCTTTTTTAGAAAGCTGAATCGCAAGACTGTCTTTTTCAGTTCGAATACTCTCTTTTTCCTGATTGTTTAATTGAAGCTGTTTCTGAAAAGTAAGCTTTTCATTTTCCAGTTGTTCTTTTTGTACATGCAGCTGGTTCGCACTTGCTTGCAGTCTTTCTTCTAAACTTACTTTTTCTGACTGAAATTTAGCCAAAGACAGTACTTTACCTAAGTATATACCTAGAAATAAAGCAGTAATAAAAGCTAATAAATACGGAAGAAAATCAAACATGTCTAAGTTTTTTTTAAGTAAAAGTACGCAATAATACGTAGTGCTAAGGTTTATAAAGTAAAATTTCACGAATTAGTATTCATTCGCAAATAAAAAAACAATTTAAAATTAATTTCTATTTCTTATGCAAAAAAAATAAAAAAAGACGCAACCATTTTTAAACATGCTCATCTATGAAAATATAACCTATATTAAAATTTATCATGAAAAAAATAATGCTGAGCTTATTTGTAGCTTTTGGATTGAGTGCTTGCTCATTAGGAAATGAAGATATAACAGTAGATTGCGGTCCTGTTCAAGAACTTCCTTTTACAGGATTTCCACTTTTATGTTCTTATAGTGTAAAAACCCTGCCTAACAACCCTACTGCACTTGTTTTAAACTCTCAAGAAAAATTAGAAGCTTACTTCGAAAAACGCGAAAACACATGTCCAGTTGCTAATGATCCTAATATTGATTTTACAAAAGATTTTTTGGTTGGGATTTTTGCGGGAGCAAAACCTACAAGCGGTTATGACATAAAAATAACAACTATTGTAGAAAACAAATGTCAGATTATTATTAATTTTTATGAAAAAGGTCCTTTAGCTGGTGAAACTATTGCACAGACTCCAACTTATCCATCAGATTTTATATTGATTCCAAAAACAACAAAAACAATTTTATTTAACAGAACAAACGAAAGCTCTGATAATATTGTTATGGGAGATTTTGGTCTTTTAAGTCCTCATACTTTCTTTCAATTAAACGATTTTAACATTTTGAAATTCTTAAATGTTGAGGATGGAAAATATGATTTTGAGCAATACAAATACACTGCAAAAACGAAAAAAAGCGAATATACCGAATTCTTAAAGAATGTTCCAGCAGAAATTCTTGCACTTAAAGGCGAAACAAAAACTTACGGAACTCCGGATCCAGCTGGTAAAGGCGGAGTTTACTTTCAGTTAACTCAAGGAACTGTTACTACGAAAGTTTATATTGATAACAATGATACTCCAGATCAAAACACTGAAATAATATTGTTTAAAAAAGCTATTCAACAAAAAATTATCAGTTTAAACTAAATCCTGTTACATGAAAAAACATTTTCTATTTTTTGCTGTATTGTGTATTTTCTCTTCGGCTTATTCGCTAGAATCGATGGTCGTGAACACGGGTTCTATAGTAAACACCTGGATTTGGGAAAAGTCAATTGGAGGAGCAGATAATCCTTATACAGCGACGCCAAAAACCATTGGGTTTACAAAAAAAATAGTTTTCACTTCAAATGGAAGAGTGATCACTTATAAGAACAATGTAGAGATTAGAAACAGTACCTATCAAATAGAAAAAGGGATTGGCTATTTCGATTCGGCAGAGCACGATCTTATTACTTTTGAAGGCAAGACATATATCATAGAAAAGCTTGACAGTCAAAACCTAACAATTGTAAGTAATAACAAAGATGCTTCCCGATCTATCTTTAAAAGATAGTTTTATAAGCTTTTAAAAACTATTTTTGCAAAACCAAACAATACCACTTTTTTTGAAAGACGATTTAGAAAAATATATTAAGAAATGTATTAAAAATGACAGAGAGGCACAACTGAAAATTTATCAGTTGTTCTCTCCTGTTTTATATGGTATATGTCTTAAATATATGAAAAATGAAGATGACGCAAAAGATGTTTTTCAGGAAGCATTTGTCATTGTTTTTCAAAAAATCGGTCAATATAAATTTGAAGGAAGTTTCGAAGGCTGGCTGAAACGAATTTTTATCAATAAGCTGATCGAGACTTTAAACAAAAAGAAAAAAGAGAGTTTCTTTCTAGATGTTTTTGATCCTGACACCGATTTTGTCGAAGAAGAGGATTTAGACATTCAACCAATAGAACAAGAGAAACTGCTGGAATATATTAGAGATTTACCAGATCAATATCGAACAGTTTTTAATCTCTATGTCTTTGAGAAACTAAAACATAGAGAAATTGCCGACTTACTAAATATTTCTGAAGGTACATCAAAATCAAATTTAAACCGGGCAAAGCACATTTTGCAAAAAAGAATACTGAGCATAAAAAATTTTAAAATAGCATGAAAAAGCAGGATATAGAAGATATTTTTTCATCAATGGAAGACTTTTCTAGTGTTCCGCCTCCTGAATTGTGGGGACAAATTGAAGAAAAACTTGACAAACCTAAAAAGAAGAAAAAAGTAATTCTTTGGTGGTCGGCGGCGGCATGCTTATTATTAGGCTTATTGCTCCCTTCTGTTTTGAATTTTACTTCTAACTCTGGAATCAAAACTATCGATAATGATGCTTTAGAAAACAATAAAGTTGTACTTGAGCCAAAAGGCAATAAAAACACCAACGATAAAGAAAACGGTACAGAGGACAAATCAATAAACAATCAAATTTCATCATCAGAAAACGAACAAAATCAATCAAAACAAAATCAGGAAATTGTAAATCCAGCTGTAAATTCAGAATCTAAATACGGTAAAAATGAGGCAGCACCAAAAACAAATGCTTCAAAAAATACGTTAAACAATGTTGCTGTTCAGGAAAATTATGTTCCTGCAAAAGCAAACAGCTTTAACGCGTCTTCAAAAAATCAAATATCAGATATTGAAAAAAGAAAAGCAGATAAGATTCTGGCTGAAAAAACCTTTACTTCGGGTAAAAGAAATCAATTCAATACTGGTTTAAATAAAGCTCTCGCCAGTTCAATTTTCGAAGGAAATTCAGCTTCAAAAAAGCAAAGTAAAACAGCTCTTAGTCTTTCTGGAACTGCTGTAAACACTGCTGAATACAAGCAAAAAACAGATAAAGCAATTCAAGAAAACAGATCAATTGCAAGCAGCCAAATTGACAATTCGAAAAACAATTCGAATACTACAAACAGCTTGACTAAAAAAGATTCTCTACAACTTAGAGAGCTTCAAAATTTAGAAAAAGGTATCGCTGCAACTGAAACCAAAAAAGAAAAAGAGGACAAACTACTCTCGAAACAAGACAAATGGGCGCTTCAGCTTTTTGCAGGCGTGGGCAGCTCTGAAAACTATAAAAACAATAAAACTTTAGGAAACGTAAACGACTCTAAACAAAGTAATTCGTACGGAGTAAAAACGCAATATAAAATCAATAAAAAATGGGCAGTCGCTTCTGGAGTTAAAATTAATGAGCTTGGTCAGAGTGTTGCAAATGTTTCTTATTTAAGTGCCAAAAACAATGCGTTTTTTAGCGCAAGCGACTATTTTGCTCAAAATGCATCAGCTCCTCATATTGCGAGTGATGCAAGTTATGTACTAGTTTCAAACAGTACAAAAGAGGCTATGAAAAGTGAGAATATACAAACTGGAAATTTAGATCAAAATCTACGCTATGTCGAAATGCCGTTAGAAGTTTCTTATTCTGTTTTCAGTAAAAACAAAGCAAGTATTAATTTAAATACAGGTGGATTTGTTGGTAAATTGATCTCAAATAGTGTTTCTATTGATGGAAGTTCTATGGGGGAAAATGTAAATGCAAACGATTATGTATATGGTTCTACTTTGAGCAGTACAATTCAATATCGTGTTTACAAAAAAACAAATGTTTTTGTTGAGCCGGCTGTGAATTATTATGTAAATCCATTAAACAGTCAGTCTTTCAATCAGTTTCAATGGGGATTAAATTTCGGACTTAATGTTTCTTTTTAATTGCTTTACTTTGTTGTAATTTCACACAAAAAAGAAATTAATGTCTTTAAATAAGAAACTGGAAGATTCTGTTTTTCTCTCTAAAAATTTAAGTATTGCCAAAGAATTAGTTTATGATATCTGCGGCTTTACCTTTTCTGAACTTCAGCCAGAAACCGAGAGTCAAGATTATGAAGCTTTCGATTTTAAAATCGATAATCGACCTATTAAATTTAGATCCGCCAAAATTACCCCGACCAAAACTGGTCAGTTTGTAACCTTATGGAAGCGTAATAAATCTGGCGTAATTGAACCTTTTGATTATTCTGATTCTATTGATTTTGTAATCGTAAGCGTTCAAAAAGAAAATCTTTTAGGACAATTTGTTTTCCCTAAAGATGTTCTGCTTAAAAAAGGAATATTTACTACTGAAACTAAAGAAGGAATCAGAGCAACAAGAGTTTACCCGCCTTGGGACGAAACTACCAGTAAACAAGCCCAAAAAACACAGCAATGGCAATTGAAATATTTCTATGAAATAAGTCCAAATGCTGATTTAGACACTTTTAAAAAGCTTTTTATACAATAAGGCTTAACCTTGTTTCGAGTTCTTAAAGTCTTTTTTTTATAACTTTAGACAATAAGCAATAAAATGCTGTTTCTAATCTATTAATTTAAAAGAAACTAAATGAACTTTTTCAAAATCAAAACCAGCTGGTCAAATGCTGACTTTATAGTCTTGAAACTTTGCATTGCCTCGGCATACATTTTAATAGGTACTTATTTTCATGATTTTTTCAGCAATTACTACATTCCTTTAATTCTCTTATTTGGCATTACGGTAATTTGGTCTGTTTACTTATGGCTGAGTAAAATGAAAAACAGGAACAAGGAGTAAGGATAAACTCGAATTACTTGTAAAAACAAAGCTATCTTTGCAAAAAAATAAAACATGCATCGACACTTCATTCTTTTTAAGCCTTATGGTTATTTAAGTCAATTTATCTATGAACTGAAAAGAAAGAAAAAACTTTTAGGCGAACTGCATAATTTTCCAGACGGAACTATGGCAATTGGAAGACTTGACGAAGATTCTGAAGGTTTATTGCTGCTAACAACAGATGGGAAAGTAAGCGAGCAGATAAGAAGTAAAAAAGTCGACAAAGAATATTATGTTCAAGTCGACGGTATTATCACGCCCGAAGCGATCGAACAATTACAAAAAGGTGTAGAAATAGGTTTTGAAGGTGGAAAATACAAAACGAAACCTTGCTCTGCTTTTATAGTAAGTGAAATACCTGATTTTGGACCCCGAGCAAAAAAAATCCGAGACGAACGCCACGGACCAACTTCTTGGGCATCAATTACGGTGAATGAAGGGAAATTTCGCCAAGTTAGAAAAATGACTGCCGCTGTTGGATTTCCGACTTTACGTTTAATTCGCGTTAGAATAGGAAATGTATATTTGCAAAACTTAAAAGCTGGAGAAGTTCTTGAGGTTTCTGATTTTAAATTAGATAATTCTCAAATTAACGATTAACCGAATAAACAAATAAACGATAATGCTAAACGTAGTTCTTGTAGAACCAGAAATACCAAATAACACTGGAAATATTGGAAGATTGTGTGTTGGGACTGAAAGCCGACTGCACTTAATTCATCCTTTCGGATTTGTAATAAACGATAAAAATCTAAAACGTTCTGGGTTGGATTATTGGGTTCATCTTGATGTTACTGAATATCAAAATATAGAGGAATGGATCAAGCAGATTCCAGATCAATCGCGTGTTTTTTTGATGAGTTCTCATGCTGATAAATCGTATTTAGAAACAGATTTTCAAGATGGAGATTGGCTGGTTTTTGGCAAAGAAAGTGTTGGATTAAGCAAAGAAGTTTTGGCTCGTTTCGAAAATCATTTAACGATTCCAATGTCAAAACTAATTCGCAGCTTTAATATTGCTAATTCTGTTGCTTTTGTAGTTGGTGAAGCGAAGAGACAGATTGGAGTTAAAAAAGTTTAATCGTTTAATTTAAAAGCTCTTTATTGTTTAATCTTAGGCATATGAAAGAAAAAGTAACTATAGAAGAAGCTTTAAGTAAAGGCAGATGGAGATTAAAACATCTTCCAATGATTGTAATTTTTACTTTTATTGCAGGTAGCATTTTTCTTTTTTATGTAAAAATTTTTGATGGGTGGATTGTTCCCATAGGAATCATTTCTGGTTTCATATCTGGATGGTTAGTTTGGAGCTATTTTGTCAACAAATGGAAAATTTGGGCTTTTGAAAATGTTCGAAATGTTCATACACTACAAAGAAAAGCCGTTGAAGAAAAATTGATTTGGGAAAGTGGAAGCTGGTTTGAAAAAACAGAATTCAAAAATTATGATCAAGAACAAAAATTAAAGCAATTAGAATCCAAATTCTTAGAAAAAGACGTTTTCAAAGATGATATTTCCGTTCCAAAAGAAACGATTATTTTTTATTCCAAAACTACTCTAATATTTCTACTACTTGTAAGCTTGGGGATGATTTTTATTGGAATATATTTTGGTTTGCAACAAGAATATTTTGGTTTACTTATTTTAGCCTTCGGATTGTATCTAGCGTACGATCAAATTAAAAAACTTAGAGACAATGAACCTCAAATCATAATTAATGACAAAGGAATCAAATTGAAAGATGAAAAAATCGTTTCCTGGAATAGAATATCTAATGACAGAGTATTTACTCAAAGCAGTGGAAAAAGATCAACGAATTATCTTGCTTTCAACAATGAACTGATTGAAATTGATGAATTAACAATAAAATTTGATGATCTGGAAAAATTACTTCATGTATATCGAGTAAGATTTGAAAATAGTAACTAAGTAATCACAAACTTTCCTTTTTCGGCATCAAAAACAATATGTTCATCTTTGAACAAAGTGGCAAAATTTCCGTTTGAAATCAAATTACATGGTTCATCCTGAACAACACTTTCCGGAGTCATAATAATCATTTCGTCACTTAATTGAATTGCTAAATCAATATCGTGAGTAGAGAATAAAATGCATTTTTGAGTTTCTTGAGTTAGTTTTTTCAGCAATTTAAATAACGAAACTTTGTGCAATAAATCAAGGTGTGTTGTAGGTTCATCTAAAATAATTAGTGCCGTATCTTGCGCCAAAGCTCTGGCAATTAAAACTTTTTGCAATTGACCGTCGCTTATTTCAAAATGTTTTTTTTGAGCCAAATGCTCGATTTGTGTCAACGCCATTGCTTCTTGAACCTTTTCAATATCAGTTTGAGTTAAAGAATCAACCCAATTGGTATACGGCTGACGTCCTAATGCAACCAATTCAAAAACTGTGAGATTACTTGGCGGCAGTTTTTCAGTTAAAACCAAACTTAGATTTTGAGCTAAGTCCAAAGGTTTATAGGTATTGATATTTTTATCATTCAAAAAAACAGTTCCCGACAAAGGCTGCTGAATTCCTGTAATAGTTCGCAGCAAAGTCGATTTCCCAATTCCGTTTGCACCAATCAACGAAATGAGTTTCCCAGAAGTTAGATTCAAATTTAAATTTTCAGCAATAGTCACAGCTGCCTTCTTGGCTTTATATCCAATGGTTAAATTTGACGTCTTTAGAATACTTGTCATTACTATACATTTTTTAAACACATAGAAACATAGGTCTCTTTGTTTAATAAAAAAGGCATTTAAAATTTACTCGTAAATTAAACATAGCCACAGCCCTAATATTGGGGAAGTAATCTAAAATACTCATTTACAAATGTTTTTTGGCCTTCCTTAAAAATATTAAAACAATTAAAATTAATTATAATTCCCTTTGGTGCTTTTAAAAGTTTCATGTAAGTTAAAAGTTGTGCTTGATGTATTGAATTTATCTCAGAAACAGTTTTCAATTCTACTACCAAACAATTTTCAACAAATAAATCACATCTGAAATCTGTAGTTAACTCTTTCCCTTTATATAATATTGGAACTTTCATCTCTGTGAAAAAATCTAATTTTCTTTGTGAAAGTTCTTCTTTCAGACATTGATGATAAACATTTTCAAGCAATCCTTTTCCAATAATTTTGTGAACTTCAATCGAAGCTCCTAAAACTTCATAAGTTAACTCATCTAAATATTTTTGCGTCATCATTATTTTTTTAATTGAAATAAAAACTATGTTTCTATGTGTTTAAAAAACTAATGTACGGATTAATATTGTAGGTTTTTACTGAAAATTTCTTTTTCGCATTAGCAGCCAAATTACAACCGGCGCACCAATAATTGATGTAATTGCATTAATCGGCAATGTTACATCTAATCCCGGCATCTGCGATGCCATATCGCAGAACAACATAATTATGCCGCCAAAAAAAAACGTACTCCAATATAAAACAGTATGATTACTGGTTTGAAAGGTCAGTTTTGCAATATGCGGAACAGCCAAACCTATAAAGGCAATAGGCCCTGCAAAAGCAGTAACACTTCCTGCTAAAATACTTGTTGCCAGAATAATTACTAATCGTGCTCTCTTATAATTTAAACCCATACTTTTAGCATAATTCTCTCCTAAAAGCAAGGCATTTAATGGCTTAATGCTGCCTGCACTTAAGAGCAAACCAAAACTTATACAAACCGCCAGAATAACGATCGATGTCCAAGAAAGATTTCCTAGACTTCCTAAAGACCAAAAGGTAAACTTCTGCAATTGTTCAGCTGAACTAAAATAAGTTAAAACCCCAACAATGGCACTTGTAAAACTGGCAAACATAAGTCCAACAATTAAAATCGCCATTGTATTTCGCAATCTTTGTGCAACTAATAAAACTAAAAGCAAGACTGAAATACTTCCTAAAGTAGATGCCAGTACAATTCCATACGGAGATAACAAAACTGAGCTTAAAAAAGACGGTAATATACCAGCACCTAAAATCACAATTGCGACTGCCAAAATTGCTCCAGAACTCAACCCTAATACATCAGGACCTGCTAACGGATTCCGAAATAATGTCTGCATCAGCAAACCGCTTATAGACAAACCTACTCCAACCAAAATAGCTGTAATTGCTTTTGGCAGACGGTAATTAATAATAATATATTCCCAAGTTGATTTACTTGCCTGTCCTCCTGTTAAACTGCTGCAGACTTCTTTAAAAGGAATTGTAACAGATCCTAAACTAATGTCAAGGAAAAACATAAACAAAAGTGTTAAACCAAGTATGGAAAACAGAGTTATATTTCGCGTTTTATTTATCAATTGATCTTAGTTTAATTTAGATGCAAAAGTAAACTCGTAACTTGGCAATAAATCAGGATGAAAAATTTTGATATAGTCTTTTAAGACTAAATCTGGACGGCTCGGAGCCAATTCATAATAAACAGTACCTCCTGTTGCTCCAAATTTACCTTCGAATGTATACACATTTTTATTTTTAAAAGCATCAAACTGGCCATAATGCGGATTTGTTTTTGCTATTTCATCTAAACTTTTAAAAGATCCTGAAGCTATCCAAAAATCAGCCGTTTTGGCTTTTACTAATATTTTCTCAAAAGACAACCCTTCACTTCCGGTTCCTTTTAAATCTGACCATAAATAATTGGCATGAGCGTCTTTCATAAACTGAGCAACCCAGCTGTTTCCTTTGGCAACATACCAAACATCCTCGTACATCGAACCGTACAAAACTGTTGCAGATGCAGGTTTATCAGCCACTAGCTTTTTTGCTTGATTATAGCTCTCAACAATTTTATCAAATAATTCTTTGGCTTTTTCTTCTTTACCAAACAAAGCTCCGTACAACTTAATCCATTCTGCTTTTCCAAGTGGAGACTGTTCCATCCAATCTGCTTGAATAAAAACATTTAGACCGCTTTTCTTTAAATTATCCAACATCGGATTATTGTTGTCTACTCCAAACGTTACGATCAAATCTGGTGCTAATTCGATTAACTGTTCAATATTTAATTTTTCATTCTGACCTACATTTTTTACTGAACCTTTATCGATTAAAACTCTTGTTTTTTCTGATGAAACATAATCTGTATGTGGAAAACCAACCAGTTTATTTTCGACTTCAAGCATTTCTAAAAACGGCACATTAGTAGTTGAAGTAACCACAATGGACTCTAAAGGCACTTTTATAGTTGTGTAAGTTGCCAAACTATCTGGAACCTTTGCGTCTTTTTCTTTTAAAATGTATTTGAAATTTTTATTGGCATTAGGCCACGGTTCCATAACGGTAACAACCGAATATCCATCATATTTAACAATCGAAAGACCTGAAGCAAACTCAATACTGTTTTTTGCACTTTCAGATTTTGCAACCTCAACTGTTTCAGTCTTCTTACATCCTGTTAGAATAAAAAAAGAGAAAATAAAAATTAACTTAGGGAATAAATATTTCATGTTTTACGTTTTGGATAGGGACAAAGGTAAACCATTTTCTATTTTTTTTGTTTATTTTTATTCCTACAAAATTCAACAAACTGTATCTTTACACTATGAATACCACAAAAACAAAAGTTTGCTCGAGCTGTGAAACTCAATTCAGCTGTGGAGATATTTCGGTTGAAAACAAATGCTGGTGCAATGATTTTCCGCCTATTTTTAACCTTTCTGAAGGAGGCGATTGTTTATGCCCAGTTTGTTTTAAAGAAGCTTGCGAAGACAAAATCGACGCTTACATAGAAACACTGACTCCCGAAAAAGCACTTAAAAATAAAGCTGCAACCCTTCCTAAAACAGAAAACTTAATTGAAGGCATCGATTATTATATTGAAAACGGCAATTATGTTTTCAAGTCTTGGTTTCATCTCAAAAGAGGAAGCTGTTGCGGAAACGACTGCAGACATTGCCCTTATTAAAAGTTTTGAATTATGAATTGCTAATAACTTGTAACCATAACTCATAACTCACAACTCATAACTCCTAACTAACATAAAATGATTTACTTGATAACCGGCGGCGAACGCTCAGGAAAAAGCGGATATGCCCAATCTCTGGCTTTACAACTTACAGACAATCCAATTTATGTGGCAACAGCTCGAAAATGGGATACCGATTTTCAAAATCGAATAGACCGCCATCAAAAAGATCGTGACGAACGATGGACTAATATTGAAGAAGAAAAAAACTTAAGTAAAATTGATTTTTCAGGCAAAGTTGCTCTAATCGACTGCGTAACACTTTGGCTGACTAACTTTTTTATAGATCATAAAAACGATGTCCATTTAAGTTTAGAAGAAGCTAAAAAAGAGTTTCTCTTGTTAGCTGAACAAGAAAATACAGTACTTATTATTGTGACTAACGAAATCGGAATGGGTGTTCATGCCGCAACTGAAATTGGACGAAAATTTACTGAACTACAAGGTTGGATGAATCAATTTTTAGCATCTAAAGCTGATGAAGTTGTTTTAATGGTTTCTGGGATTCCTGTCAAAATCAAAGGATAAAATTCTAATCTTTAAGAGGAAATTCCAAAATTAAAATTCCAAATTCCAACACTATGCCCTACCTTTACTTACATATTCAAATTTCAATTGCATTGGAATTTGGAGTTTAAAAATTGGAATAAAAAAATGAGCTATTTAGATGATATTTTAAAGTCACGTCGTGACACAAGGCATTTTACGACAGATGAAGTCCCTGATGAAGTAATTCAGAAAGCTTTGCAAGCTGGACATTGGGCGCCTTCTGTTGGGCTGACTGATGCGACAAGATATTATATCATTAAATCTAAAGAAGTTAAAACCGCAGTAAAAGAACTTTTTTTAGATTATAACAAAAAAGCCGAAGAACTAACCGATAATCCAGAGCAAAAAGAACTCTACAGATCCTTAAAACTAGAAGCAATTGAAGAAGCTCCTCTAGGACTTATTATTGCTTATGATCGTTCTGTTCTTAATCAATTTACGATTGGAACAATTGGAAGTAACGAAGCTGTAAAATTCAGCTCTGTTTGTGCAGCTCAAAACATTTGGCTATCGCTTACTGAACAAGGTTATGGAATGGGCTGGGTCTCAATTATCAATTATTATCAATTTAAAAAAATACTTGATTTACCAGAGAATATAGAACCGCTTGGGTATTTCTGTATCGGCAAACCAGCAACAAATTATAACAATCAGCCAATGTTACAGCAATTACATTGGAAACAAAAATCTGAAACTCCACTTTGTACTGAAATCGATAAAATACAGAAAACTAATTTTCTTGATTTAGATTTAAAACAACAAAATGACACTGAGATTAACACGGATTTCAGCGCACTCCTTCAAGATAAAATAGATTCAAAAACAAAACCTATTGGCGCTTTAGGAACTTTAGAAACCTTAGCTTTTCAAATGGCAACTGTTTATGAAACCTTAAATCCAAAAATAACAAATCCTGCTATAGTGGTTTTTGCAGCTGATCATGGTATTGCGAATCATGGTGTCAGCGCTTATCCGCAAGATGTTACTCGCCAAATGGTTACCAATTTTCTTGAAGGTGGAGCCGCAATCAATGTTTTCTGCAGTCAAAATAATATTGATTTGTCTATTGTAGATTCAGGTGTAAACTATGATTTTCCTACAAATGCGAAATTGATAAATGCTAAAATTGCAAAAGGAACTCAATCTTTTCTTCATGTTCCAGCGATGAGTGAAACCGAATTGGAATTGTGTTTTGAAAAAGGAAAATCGATTGTTGATACGGTTGCCAAAACAGGTTCAAATTGTATTGGTTTTGGTGAAATGGGAATTGGAAATACTTCAACAGCATCAGTATTAATGAGTCTTTTAACTAATTTACCTATTGAAGATTGCGTTGGAAAAGGAACTGGTGTCGAAAACGAAAAGCTAATTCAAAAGCAAAACTTGCTCAAAAGCGCCATTCAAAATTATTCGGGTCAAGCCGATTTAAAACAGCAATTGGCTTATTTTGGCGGTTTTGAAATTTTACAAATTGCCGGTGGAATGCTCGGAGCATACGAAAACAAAATGCTTATTCTAGTTGATGGTTTTATTTGCAGTACGGCTTTTTTGATTGCTTCAAAAATAAACCCTAACATCAAACACAATGCTGTTTTCTGCCACTGCTCTGCCGAAAAAGCACACATAAAATTACTAAATTACCTTAATGCAAAACCTATTTTAAATCTAGATTTGCGCTTGGGCGAAGGAACCGGCTGCGCAGTTGCTTTTCCGATTTTAAAATCGGCGGAAACATTTTTAAATGAAATGGCTAGTTTTGAAAGTGCTGGGGTTAGCCGCAAGTAAGCTCCAATTAAAAATTTATCTTAAATGAAAAAAGAACTGCATATTTTCTTTACCTGTTTAATGTTCTACACGAGAATTCCTTGTCCAAAAAATATCAATCATGATCCAGATTACTTAAATAAAGCAACACGATATTTTCCATTTATCGGTTGGATTGTAGGAACAATTTCATTTACTGCTTTCTATATCTTTTCTCTTTTCCTATCAACAGAAACAGCAGTTATTTTTGCCATCATAGCTTCTGTATTAACAACTGGAGCTTTTCACGAAGATGGATTTGCTGATGTCTGCGATGGATTTGGCGGAGGATGGACTAAAGAGAAAATACTCATGATTATGAAAGACAGCGCAATTGGAGCTTATGGCGCAATTGGCTTAGTTTTACTTTTTCTAGCAAAATTTAAATTACTGACAGAATCAATTTCACTTTTTACAAACAGCAATTCTTATTTATTAGTTTTTCTATTATTTATTTCCGCTCATTCTGTAAGTCGTTTGGCTGCCATCAGCATTATTTTCACGCATGAATATTCTCGAGACGATGCTTCAAGTAAAAGCAAACCTATTGCTAAGAATCATAGCTGGAAAGAAATTTTCGGGTCTTTTTTCTTCGGATTGATTCCTTTATTGATACTCTCCTATTTCAACTTTAAATTTCTGCTTGCTTTAATTCCTATTTTTATTATGCGTTATTTCCTTGCGAGATATTTCCAAAAATGGATAGACGGTTATACAGGAGACTGTCTTGGTGCAACGCAGCAAGTTTGTGAAGTTGTTTATTACTTAAGCATTCTTTTGATATGGAAATTTATTTAGTTCGTCATACTGAAACGGTCTGCGAGAAAGGAATCTGCTACGGGCAATCTGATGTAGATATTGCAGCACCTTTTGAAACAGTATTCGAAAAAATTGTTTCACAATTACCCTCAGAAGCTCTGATTTTTACAAGTCCGCTAAAACGCTGTGTTACTTTAGCAAAATACATTCAAACAAAAATAAACGCCATTTCATATCAAGAAGACGAGCGTTTAATGGAAATGAATTTTGGCGATTGGGAATTGAAAAAATGGAATGAAATTCCGCCAGAGCAACTAAATCCCTGGATGGAAGATTTTGTAAACGTTAAAGCTCAAAATGGCGAGTCATTTACAGCATTACACGAAAGAGTTGGAGATTTTATAGCCACACTTACATCGAAAAAAATAAATTCTCCAATTGTTATTACGGCACATGCTGGTATAATTAGAAGTATATTATGCCACCTGACTTCATTGCCGTTAAAGGACGCTTTTCAAAATAAAGTCGACTTTGGAGAGGTTATAAAAATCGAATTATAAAGTCCTTTTGTTTGCAGTTTATCCTGAAAACTAAAACAAATTTGAATTATCATTATTTTTAACTTTATATTTGCAGCAAATTAAGGTTGTGTTTTTATTCTAACACATTAAAAGGGAATCAAGTAAAAATTCTTGAGCTGTACCCGCAACTGTAAGCTTTGTTCTAAAAAGAATGCTTGTTGTAAACTACAAAACCACTGCTCGCCCCGGCGAATGGGAAGGTAAACAACAAGACGCAAGCCAGGAGACCTGCCTTTATAACAAAATATCGAGCTCTCGGGAAAAAGAGTGTAGAAATTATGACTTTAAAAATACGTGTTGCTTGCCTTTTCTTATTGTTGTGTCAAAGTATTTTGGCGCAAAAAGATTCTATTAATAACTTGAAAGAGGTTCTGGTTTCTGATGCCAATCTAAAAAAATACTCCAACTCCCAATCGGTTTTAAAACTTAATGATTCCATCATAAGTAAAAATGAAGCTTTACTTACTGATTTATTAAATTTTAATTCTACTCTTTATTTTAAAGAATATGGCCGAGGAATGCTTTCTACAGTTTCTTTTCGAGGAACTACTTCTTCGCAGACTGCAGTAATCTGGAACGGAATTAACATTAATTCTCAAATGAACGGAAGTACTGATTTCAACACCATTTCTGGTTCTGATTATAATTCTGTCAGCGTAAAAGCAGGCGGAGGAAGTGTTATTTATGGCAGCGGCGCAATTGGAGGAACGGTGCATTTAAACAATGACATGAGTTTTTATAAGCGTTTTGAAAATAATTTAAGACTGGATTATGGCAGCTTCAACACGATTGGAATCAATTATAAAACTAATATTTCTAACGAAAAATGGAGCGCTCAAATTGGTTTTTCTAAAAACAGCTCGACAAACGATTATAAATATTTAAATCGATATACTTGGAGAGGCGAACAGCGCTGGAATCAAAACGGACAATACGACGTTATTACAATGAATGCTAATGTGGGATATAAAATTAATGCCAAAAACAGCTTAAAATTATATACTCAAACTTCAAATACAGATAGAAATACTTCTTTAATTACTGAAACGGAAACTAAAAGCAAGTATGTAAATGGTTTCAATAGAAACTTATTAGAATACGACGGTAATTTTGGAAAACTAACTGCAAATTTCAAAACAGCGTATATTTTTGAAAACTATCAGTATTATGCTGATAATTCAAAAAATCAATATACGTACGGAAAAACGGAGAGTTTTATTTCTAAAGCTGATTTAGGTTACACTTTGTTTAAGTCGACTCAGATAAATGGAATCATAGATTATAACCGAACAAAAGGTTACGGAAGCGGTTTTGGAAATAACACTAGAGAAATTGGTTCGGCTGCTTTACTTATAAAACAAGATTTCTCGACTGACTGGAAGAATGAATTTGGGATTCGAAAAGAATTTACAGACAATTACAAATCTCCTATTTTATTCAATTTTGGTTCTACTTATCAGTTTAGCAAATTATATCAATTAAAACTAAACTTATCTCGAAACTTCAGAATCCCAACTTTCAATGATTTATATTGGGAAGAAGGCGGAAATCCCGATTTAAAACCAGAAAGCTCTTATCAGGCAGAAATTGGAAACGTTTTTACTTTTAAAAACATTTCGCTGACACAGACTTTTTATTACATCAAAATTAAAGATCTACTGCAATGGGTTCCAGGTTCAAACGGCATTTGGACACCTCAAAATAGAGACAAGGTTAATAGTTATGGTGCCGAAACTCTGCTGAGTTGGAAAAAACAGTATGGCAAAAATATTTTTGGTGCAAATGCTTCTTATGCTTACACTGCTTCTAAAGACGAAGAAACCAAAAAACAGCTTTTCTTTGTTCCATTTAATAAAGTTACAGGTTCCGTTTCTTATTCGAGAAATAAAATCTCTGCTTATTATCAATTTTTATATAATGGATTTGTTTATACCAGAGCAGATAACAATCCAGACGAAATCATAAAAGATTATACGTTATCAAATATCGGAATCGATTATGATTTTAAATTTCTTGACTCCTTCAAACTTGGCGTTCAAGTATTAAACATCTTCAACGAAAATTATGAAAGTCTTGAAGACAGACCTATGCCTGGTCGAAATTTCAACATGTATTTAACTCTAAAATTTTAATATTTATGAAACTTAGCAAATTACTTTTAATAGCACTAAGTGTTTCCTTATTTGTGTCTTGTTCTAATGACGACGACCAGCCAAAAGGAGAATACGACAATGGATTTTTCATTTTAAATGAAGGAAGTACAGGACAAGGAACTGTTTCTTTTTCTAGTGATAATTTTAGCCTTTTTACAAAAGATGCTTACACTGCAGCAAACGGATCAGATTTACTTGGAAAATATGCTCAAAACATTTTCTTTAACGGAGATAGAGCTTACATCATTGCTGGTGGTTCAAATGTTATAAATGTGGTAAACAGATATACTTTTAAATTGATCGCTAAAATCGACAGCGGACTTGCTAATCCAAGATATGGCGTTGTGAAAGACGGAAAGGCTTATGTTACTAATGCAAACACTTATTCGTACATTAACCCAGCTACTGGTGATACTGACGATTATGTTGCTGTAATTGATTTAGCAACAAATAAGGTAGAATCAAAAATTGAATTGAATGCCACTGCAAACAGACTTATTCTTGAAAATGGCAAATTGTACATTACAGAACCAGATGCAAGCGACAAACTTTTGATTGTTAATATTGCTACTAAAACTGTAGAAGCTCCAATAATAATTGGAACAAGCGCTGATTCAATTGAAGAAGAAGATGGTATTCTGTACATCTTAAGAGCTCCTTGGGGTGGAGCAAGCAGCGAAATTGTAAAAGTTAAACTAGCAGACAAATCTGTTACTAAACTTCCATTTCCTGCAAGCTTAGAAAAAGCTGGATATTTAGATATTTCTGACGACAAAATTTATTATACTGTAAAAAGCTCAGTTTATGTTATAAACACTTCTGCAACTGCAGTTTCTTCAACTCCAATTTTCAATGCTCCTTCGGTTGCTAATTTATACGGTTTTGCAGTTAAAGACGGTAAAGTTTACTTAGCAGACAGCGGTAATTATAAAGTAGACAGTAAAGCATATATCTACAACTTGACTGGAACTTTACTTAAAGAATTAACAGTTGGTATTGCACCAAATGGGTTCTATTTTAATGATTAATTCTTTTAGAATTTGTTATTAGTTTTTGGAAAAAAATAGGCTTTCATCTCTGAAAGCCTATTTTTTTTTACTTCTATTTTAAAGTCCTCATAAATTCTTTTGGAACACTCTCTAAATACATTTCATTTCGCAATCCATTTATTTTTTTAGAATTACTGATTTCAGGCAAAACTACATCTTGTTCCGTTTGAACTTTTTTGGCGGTTGCTCCCGTTATTTTAGAAATCGCCAGATTTAGTAGCGGTTCACTGCTTTCTCCCAAAACTCCATATGTTTTAAAAGACTCACGTTGTTCATATGTTGGAGGCAATCCTTGTGTATAATCGCCAAAATCAGCAGCATTTGCAATTTTAAAAACCAAAGGCTGCATCGCGTATCTATGATTTGGATTCACCTTTGACTTTGTTAAAGTTGGAGAATCATAAACCGTAAACGAACCCACATTTTTACCTGTAGTAATTTCACCAACTTGAATAACTTCAATATAGGGTTTTAGTCCGTTTATAACCAATTCACTTGCAGATGCTGTGTTTGCAGTAGTGATAATAAATACTCTCGCCAAGTTTAAACTATTTATTGCTGCACCATCGATGCTTTTAACAAATCTTTCATTCAACAGCTCTAAATCATCGGCTGTCATTCCAGCCATCAACTTAAAATTATATTGTCTTTTCGAAAATATTTTCCCTTCAAACTGTCCAGTAATCATGCTGGCTAAACGTGTAGACGATCTTACAGAACCACCTCCGTTATATCTTAAATCCAAAACTAAATCAGTAATTCCTTTTGCCTTTAAATCACCAAAAGCTTGATTTAACCTAGCATCATACCCTGCATAAAAACCATTATACATTAAATATCCAATTTTGTGTTCTCCAGATTCAATCACCTTATTAATAAGAATAGGATTTTCTTCTAAAGTAGTCTTAGATAAGGAAACCGTTTTTCCGTTCAATACAAATGCAGTTCCATTAAAATCAGCAAGATCTAAAGTATAATTATCAGTATTTAATAAAGATTGATAATTTGAAATTGTAAGTTTTGTTCCGTTTATACTCGTAAATAAATCTCCTCTTTTAATATCTTTAGTCGATGCGTTAGAATTAGGAATAACATAACGAACATAACCAACTAAATCATTCGATCCCTGAGCAATTCTAGTAAGCTTAAAATCTAAACCATTATTTTTTGAAATACCATTAAGTTCCTGTTCTAAAACAGTATAATCATCAACAATCCAGCTAAAACGATCTATTGCATTACCATTTGGGTATTTGCTAATTGGTTTATTCAGCAAATCCTGAAATAAATCTTCAGGTCTTGAATAACCTGCTAAATAATTCTCTAAGTCTGCTTTTGTGGCAAAACGGTCATCAGCTAAATTTGGCACATCAGCCTGCCATAAATAAACTTCATTCAGTCCTCTCCATACAAAATCATTAACTTGTAAATGAGATGGAGACATAACATCGTCCTGATCTTCACAAGACTGCAAAGAAAATGCTAACATACACAAGAGAAGTGCTGACCTTAGAATTGTTTTCATAAATTTTGGTTTCGGCATCATTATAGAAATACTAACGTAAAAATACTATCTTTAGTTTTAAGTAGTATTCTTTTTTTATAAAAAAAATACAAAGTCTTTGTAACAAAAATAATTGTGTCTCGTCTTGATTATATAAGCTAACGAATAACCTTTAATTTATGAACCAGAATGTGTTTATAGAATTAGTAAATCCTTTTAAAGACAAAGTTTTTCGTCTGGCAAAACGATTGCTTACCAGCACCGAAGAAGCAGAAGATGCTGCTCAGGAGGTATTGGTCAAATTATGGAATAAAAAAGACGATTTAAGTGCTTACAATAATGTTGAAGCGTTAGCAATGACAATGACTAAAAATTATTGTCTTGATCAGCTAAAATCAAAAAGAGCGGGAAATTTAAAAATTGTTCATAATAATTTTACCGATCGTGAGCCGCAATTGGATAAAAAACTGGAAGATTCAGACAGTTTAGAATGGGTTGAAAAAATAGTAAATCAACTCCCTGAACAATTGCAAATACTAATTCAATTGCGAGACGTCGAACAATATGAATTTGAAGAAATTGCAAAAATTGTCAACATGAATGAAACGGCGATTCGGGTAGCACTTTCAAGAGCAAGAAAAAAAATTAGAGAAGAAATGATTAACACACACAGTTATGGAATCAGATAAAATAGAACATATATTAGAAAAATACTTCGAGGGAGAGACAACTATTGCCGAAGAAAATCAGTTAAAAGAATACTTTTCATCATCAAATGTTGCGCAGCATTTGGAGCAATACAAACCACTTTTTGGTTATTTCTCTCAGGTAAAACAACAAAAATCGACACAAGAGATTCCACTACAAACTAAGAAACGAAATGTAGCGTGGTTATCAATTGCTGCTTCGGCTGTTGTTTTATTCGGAATTGGAACTTATTTTTTTGTAAGTGAAAACAATGCAGCTCCAGTAGTTGCAGCACAGTCAGAATTAGGAACCTATGATAATCCGGAAGAAGCGCTAAAAGCGACTCAAAAAGCTTTGGCACTATTATCAAACAATGTTAATGTAGGTATCGAAAGCGTACAATACATTAACGAATACGAACAATCAAAAAACAAAATTTTTAAACAGTAATTAAATTCAATCAAAAATGAAAAATCTTATCATAACACTAGTATTCGCCTTTGTAACAAATGTATTTTATGCTCAAGGCGCCTTTGACAAATTTGATGGTCAAGACGATGTGACTTCAGTAATTGTAAACAAAAAAATGTTCGATTTAATGAGCAAAGTAAAAGTTGACGCTACTGACAAAGAAACACAGCAATACATTAATCTGATTAAAAAATTAGATTATTTGAAAGTGTTTACAACAAAAAATCCTAAAATCGAGGCCGACATGAAAGCTTCTGCTGATAAATACATTAAAACAGCAGGTCTTGAAGAACTTATGAGAGTAAACGACAGCGGAAAAAATGTACGCATAATGGTAAAATCAGGTGCCAGCGATACGCAAATTAGAGAATTACTTATGTTTGTTGACGGCGCAAAAAATGATGAAACCGTTTTACTTTCTTTAACTGGAAATTTTGATTTAAACGAAATTTCAGTACTTACAGACAAAATGCAGCTTCCAGGCGGTTCAGACTTAAAAAAAGCCTCTAAAGGCAAAAAATAATCATGAAAACAAACGTTTTTACCTCAGCCCTTTTAGTATTATTAACTTTAGTAAGTTGTAATTCTGAACCTTCATTGCAAAAGTATTTTGTACAAAATACAGACAATAAAGATTTTATTGCTCTTGATGTTTCTCCTACTATTTTAAATTTAGAAAAAACGAAATTATCTGCCGAGCAAAATGAAGCTTTAAAGTCATTTGACAAGATGAACATTCTAGCTTTTAAAGCAAATGACAAAAATCAAGCTCAATTTGAAACAGAAAGAGCAAAAGTCAAAGCTATTTTAAAGGATCCAAAATATCAGCAGTTAATGACATTTGGCTCAGGTAAAGACGGCGCTTCTATAAGCTATGTTGGCACAGATGAAAACATCGAAGAATTTGTTGTTTTTGCTAACCGAAAAGAAAATGGTTTTGCTGTAGTTCGTGTTTTAGGAAAAAACATGAATCCAAATAACATCATGACTTTAATGACTGTTTTAAAACAATCAAATATAGACATGGAACAGTTAAAGCCTTTACAGCAGCTGGTTAAATAATAAATACATCTTACTTAAATTGAAAAAGCTCCATTAGGAGCTTTTTTATTTTTAACAATTAAGAAGATAAAACTGAATAATCTTTATAAGTGTTTTCACATATATTATACGAATTTGATTACATTTGCTACTAACCAATACATTTAATAAATTAAAACAAACATGGTACAAAAAACATCGAATGCCTTTATTGCGGCATCTTGGGTAGCTCTTGGAGCTGGAATGATTGGATATATTGTTGGACTAGCAAGAGCTGAAATGCTGCTAAACGAAAAAGGTTATTATTTTACAGTTCTAATGTTTGGACTTTTTGCTGTTGTTTCACTACAAAAAAGTGTTAGAGACAGACTTGAAAAACTCCCTGTAACAGATATCTATTATGGAATCTGCTGGTTCGGAACTCTTTTATCAATTGTTCTTTTAGCTGTTGGTTTATGGAATGCAACAATTTTACCAAGCGAAAAAGGTTTCTATGCATTTGCCTTCTTATTAGCATTGTTTGGAGCAATCTCTGTTCAGAAAAACACTCGTGACAATATGAGTTTTAGCGAAAATGAATAAACCTAGACTTAACTAAAATCAAAAAGCTCCAATGAAAATTGGAGCTTTTTGTTATATTAAATTTGAGCGATTATTTACTCAAATACATTTTTCTTCTAGAGTACAATTCGTAGAATTGATCGTCTTTTAAGTCATCAATAAACAAGATGCTTTCTCCTGTTGATTTCATTTCTGGTCCTAATGCTTTGTTTACATTATGGAATTTACTGAAAGAGAAAACCGGCTGTTTGATTGCAAACCCGTTTAATTGTGGGTTAAAATCAAAATCTGTTACTTTACTATGCCCTAACATTACTTTTGTAGCATAGTTTACATAAGGCTCGCCGTATGCTTTTGCAATAAATGGCACTGTTCTAGAAGCTCTTGGATTTGCTTCGATAATGTAAACCGTATCGTCTTTTATAGCAAACTGAATATTGATTAAACCAACAGTTTTCAATGCTCTTGCAATTTTTTCTGTATGATCTTTTATTTGCTGCATTACAAATTCTCCTAAGTTAAAAGGAGGCAAAGTAGCATTACTATCTCCAGAGTGAACTCCGCAAGGTTCGATATGCTCCATAATTCCTATGATGTAAACATTTCCGTCAGCATCACAAATTGCATCAGCTTCAGCTTCGATTGCTCCGGCTAAATAGTGATCTAAAAGCAATTTATTTCCTGGAATCGTTTTCAATAAATTGATTACGTGCTCTTCTAATTCTTTTTTGTTGATTACAATTTTCATTCCCTGACCTCCTAATACATAAGAAGGACGAATTAATAATGGGAAATCTAAAGTATCTGCAAGGGCAGAAGCCTCATCAGCTGTTTCAGCGATTCCGAATTGTGGGAAAGGAATATGTAATTCTCTCAATAAATCTGAGAAACGTCCTCTATCTTCTGCTAAGTCAAGCGCATCAAAACTAGTTCCGATGATTTTTACCCCGTATTTAGATAATTTTTCAGCTAATTTCAAAGCTGTTTGTCCGCCTAACTGAACAATTACACCTTCTGGTTTTTCATGCTGAATGATGTCATAAATATGCTCCCAGAAAACTGGCTCAAAGTATAATTTGTCTGCTGTATCAAAATCAGTAGAAACCGTTTCAGGATTACAGTTGATCATAATTGTTTCGTATCCACATTCTTTTGCTGCCAAAACTCCGTGTACACAAGAGTAATCAAACTCGATTCCTTGTCCAATTCTGTTTGGTCCAGAACCTAAAACGATTATTTTCTTTCTATCCGTTACAATGCTTTCGTTATCTACGTAGCGCTCGCCGTTTGCTTTTTCGATTTCAGCCTCAAAAGTAGAATAATAATAAGGTGTTTTTGCTTTAAACTCAGCCGCACAAGTATCTACTAATTTAAACACACGGTTGATGTTTTGATCCATACGTAAAGTATGAATTTCACTTTCTAAGCAATTTACCATGTGAGCAATTTGTCTGTCGGCAAAACCTTTTTGTTTTGCTTCAAGCAAAAGTTCTTTTGGAAGATTTGATACTTTATAGTTTGAAATTTCTTTCTCTAAAGTATAAAGTTCTTCGTATTGTTTTAAGAACCACATATCAATTTTTGTGATTTCATGAATACGGCTCAACGGAATTCCCATTGCGATTGCATCATAAATTACAAAAACACGATCCCAACTTGCAAAAGTTAATTTCTCGATAATTTGTTCGTAGTTTTTATATCCTTTTCCGTCAGCACCTAACCCATTTCTTTTAATTTCTAAAGATTGAGTTGCTTTGTGTAATGCTTCTTGGAAAGAACGTCCAATTCCCATTACTTCACCAACAGATTTCATTTGAAGTCCTAAAGTTCTATCAGCGCCTTCAAATTTATCAAAGTTCCAACGAGGTATTTTTACGATTACATAATCAAGAGTTGGTTCAAAAAGAGCCGAAGTTGATTTTGTAATTTGATTTTGCAATTCATCAAGATTGTATCCTAGTGCTAATTTAGAAGCAATTTTAGCAATTGGGTAACCTGTTGCTTTTGATGCTAAAGCAGAAGAACGAGATACACGAGGATTAATTTCAATCGCAACGATATCTTCTTTTTCGTCTGGTGAAACTGCAAATTGTACGTTACAACCTCCGGCAAAATTTCCGATACTTCTCATCATTAAGATGGCGTAGTCACGTAATTTTTGGAAAGTTGTATCTGATAATGTCATTGCTGGTGCAACCGTAATCGAATCTCCAGTATGAATTCCCATTGGATCCATATTTTCGATCGAACAGATAATTACAACGTTATCATTTTTATCTCTCAAAAGTTCTAACTCATATTCTTTCCATCCCATTAAAGCTTTGTCAATTAAAACTTCATGAATTGGAGAAGCTTCAAGCCCTCTTGTTAAAAGCTCATCAAAATCTTCTTTTTTGTAAACAACTGCTGCTCCAGTTCCTCCAAGCGTAAACGAAGGACGAATTACAAGCGGAAAACCAAACTCTTGAGCAATTTCTTTTCCTTCTAAGTATGAAGTAGCTGTTTTTGCAGGTGCAGTTGGCACATTAATTCTTTCTAAAAGCTGCTTAAACTGCTCTCTATCTTCTGTAATATTAATGGCATTTACATCAACCCCGATTAATTTCACTCCGAAATCCTGCCAAATTCCTTTTTCTTCAGCTTCCAAACACAAGTTCAAAGCCGTTTGTCCTCCCATTGTAGGCAAAACAGCATCGATTTGTGGATGTTCCTTTAGAATTTCAATAATCGATTTTGTAGTTAGTGGTTTCAAATAAACATGATCGGCCATGGTTGGGTCGGTCATAATCGTCGCTGGATTTGAGTTTATCAAGATAACTTCAATTCCTTCTTCACGAATCGAGCGTGCAGATTGAGATCCTGCATAATCGAATTCGCAAGCTTGACCAATAACAATAGGTCCTGAACCTATTATTAAAACTGATTTTATTGATGTGTCTTTAGGCATTTTGTATGTATTGTGTAGTTATTATAATGTATTCAAAAAACATTCACAGTGCTTTAGAAACTAGAATGTTACAAATTTATTACCGACAAGGTATAAAAAAAGGCGATACTAAAAAAGTAATCGCCTTATGTATGTTTATACAAACATTATTTTTTGTGTCTAGGCTCGCTAGAAACAGTTAATTTATGTCTTCCTTTTGCTCTTCTACGCGCTAGAACTTTTCTTCCATTCGCAGAAGCCATTCTGTCCATAAATCCGTGCTTATTTCTTCTTTTTCTTTTCGATGGTTGAAATGTTCTTTTGCTCATTGCTTTGTATCTTTAAATGGTATCTAATATCTCTTTTTCTGTTTTGGAGATCCTTATTCCAAAACCGAGTGCAAATATACAAAGACTTTTTTTTCTGGCAAGTACTTTAATAAAAATATTTTTAATTCATTTTACTATATTTGCAATCACAAATATACATCAATTATGTTTAATAAAATTATCAAACTTATTTTAGCTGGATTACTTGTAGTAGCTGGCATCTGGCAATTTACAGAAAGTAATATAGGTAACGGAATATTCCTTTTATTACTAACTGCAATTCCAATTTTTCTTTACTTTAAAAATGAATTTATCCTTTTAGCCTTCCTTAAATTAAGAAAACAAGACTTTGAAGGAGCAAAAAAATGGCTATCTTATATTAAAAACCCTGAAACTGCATTAGTAAGAAAGCAACAAGGTTATTTTAATTATCTTCACGGAATTATGTTATCTCAAACAAATCTTATTCAAGCTGAGAAACATTTCAAAAAAGCGATTGAACTTGGACTATCTATGGATATGGATCTAGCCGTAGCAAAATTAAACCTTGCAGGAGTTGCAATGTCACGCAGAAGAAAACTTGAAGCGACAAATTTATTGGCTGAAGCTAAAAAATTAGACAAACAAGGAATGCTAAAAGAGCAAATCTCAATGATGAAAGAACAAATGAAGAAAATCTAATTTTCTAAATTACATCCCGATAGCTATCGGGATTGAAATCCCAAATTCTAAAAAGAGTTTGGGATTTTTTTTATTTAATAGAATTACCAGCAAGTATGTCATTTCGACCGAAGGGAGAAATTTCAAAGAATTGGAATTTGGATTTTTAAAATTGGAATTTAATTCTCCAATATAATAGAAGGCAGATTCTCATTCAACCATTTGTATTTATTAAGAATCATAATATGAGTTCCGCCTTTTACAACAATACAGCTGTTAATATACTTTATAGGAAAAACATCATCTTGATCTCCGTGAATATGAATCACTTTTTCATCGATTTGATTTCTATCCCATAAAATAACCGATTCTACTGCCCATTGTAAATAATGAAGATCGCGAACCGCTAAAAACTTCTCATATAACTTAATGCGCTTATTGACTTTTTCTCCAAAAGAGTATTTTGCAAGATTCTCAATGTTTAAGATTAATTTCATTGGAATCAGTTTATAGGCTTTTGTTGTTTTTCCAATTTTCATTCTTCTAGGAAACTCAACATTACTCCTAACACTTGAAATAATAATTACTTTTCTGGCTTGAATATGTTTTGCTATCTCCTGAACCAAAATCCCTCCAAAAGAAACTCCTATTAAAACTGGATTTTCATGTTTTATATTTTTGCTGATTCGCAAGGCATAATCAGACAATGACTCTTTTAGTTTTGGAATTTCCCATTCCAATAAACACATTTCAAAAATAGTTTCATCTAGTTTGATTCTTTCAAAAATGGCAGGACTTGCTGCTAAACCAGGCATAAAATATACAGGAATTTTGCTCATTTGTTTGAAAATAGATTATAATTACAGCTATAATTTCAAGTTAAAAGTACTTTTTTTAGTTATACACACAGCAAATCTTACACCATAATTAAACTCTAAAAAAATAAAACAGAAAAAAGAACTGATTCCAGACCGAAACAGAGATTTTAAAAAATAATCTAATATTGAAAATCAAATGATTACCTTTGTAGTCCGACATTTTTTAAAACTTTCAAAAAGAATTTTACACGAGATTGTTCCACCCCCATTCTCTATTACATATTAACGACTAATAAAAAACATGACAAATTATGGAATCTATTGAAATTACTATGGAAATCAAAGACAATACTTTTGCAAGACAATTTGAAACCACAGTTCCAGAAGGATTATTAAGTATCGAATATTCATTTCAGGAAAAGAAAATTTTCCTAACAAAAATCAACACTCCAGAGAACTACGAAAATCAACCTGTAATCGACACATTACTTAAAAACATAATGGAGCTGAGCACAGAAAAAAAATTGAAAGTAGTTCCAATCCATCCAAGAATTGTTTCTTTTTTCAAGAAAAACCCAAAATACAAAGAATTACTTCCTCCGGGAATTAGAATCTAAAAATCGCCTATCAGCTTAAGCCACATACCGCCGATTACCATATAAATAAAGAGCATCACAAGTCCAGTTATTAAACCTTTGACCCACCAGCTTTTTAAATCCACATAGCCGCTCCCGAAAAAAACAGGTGCCGGCCCGTGACCATAATGCGTTAAAGTTCCATAAATTGATCCCACAAAACCAAGCATAAAAGCTAAAAGCAATCCTGGAACTCCTAACGAAACTCCTACTCCTAAAAGTGCCGCATACATAGCTGCCACGTGAGCTGTTGCGCTGGCAAAAAGATAATGACTAAAAAAGTATACCAACACAATAATAGGAAACGCCATCTGCCAGCTTAAACCTCCTATTTCTGCTTTTATTACATTACTAAACCAGTTTATAAAACCAAGTTCATTTAAGGAACTGGCCATCATAACTAAAACTGAGAACCAAACGATTGTATCCCAAGCTCCTTTTTCTGCTTTTACATCATCCCAAGTCAGCACCGAAGTTAAAAGCAAGATCACCAAACCAATAAAAGCTGTTGTTGTAGCATCAATAGAAAACAAATCACCCGTCATCCAAAGAAACAACAAAATAAAAAACGTTAGGAGCATCATCCACTCGTTGCGGGTAATCGGCCCCATATCTTTCAATTTCTGAGCAGCAATTTGCGGAGCATCTCCAGTTTTTTTAAGCTCAGGCGGATAAATTTTATACAACACAAAAGGAATTACAAAAAAGGCGCACAAACCTGGAACTATAGCAGCTGCAGCCCACGACATCCAAGAAATTTTTATTCCTAAATTAAGCGCAAATTTTTGACACATTGGGTTACTGGCTGTTCCTGTCAAAAACATAGACGATGCAATTAAATTAGCATTGTAACTGCTCAAGGTAAGATAAGAACCTAATTTTCGATGTGTTTCGGGTTGATCCGGCATAGAACCAAAACTCATTGACATCGATTTCATAATAGGATAAATAATTCCTCCGCCTCGAGCCGTATTACTAGGCACCGCTGGAGCTAAAACCAAATCAGCCAAGCCTAAACCATACGCCAACCCTAATGAACTTTTTCCAAATATCCTAATAAACAAAAAAGCAATTCTGTTTCCTAAACCTGTTTTTATAAATCCTCGCGCTATAAAAAACGATATTCCGATTAACCAAATCACTTTATCTCCAAAACCTTTTAAGGCCAAAGTAATTGATTTGCCAGCATCACCTGGTGCCAAAACTTGAGAAAAAGCGGTTAAAGCAATGGCAATCATACACATTGTACCCATTGGTGCAGCTTTTAGAATAATTCCTAAAATTGTGGCTACAAAAATGGCAAACAAATGCCAAGCTTCGATTACTACACCATCTGGCGCAGGAATTAACCAAATTGCAATTCCAACTGCCAGCGTAATTAAGGTTTGTGGTATTTTTACTTCTTTCATAAAATTAGGATTAAATTAGACTATAGTCTACATTGAAACTGAATTAGAAACAAATTATCATTATAAGAAGAGGTGTCTGGGATATTACGGGCATACTTGTCAATTTCAAATCCCATTTCTATACGACCTGTATACGCTTTTCCAAATTCAAAACTAATCATTGGTGTATAAGTCTGCCTAACATTTGAATTAATCTTATAGCTAGGATCAAAACTTTCAAAGCGACAAGACAACTCTAACGAGGTTAATTTTTTGTAATTAACAGAGTATCTTAAATTAGGCAGAAAATAAATCCCGCGCATTTGATAATCAGAAACATCTGGAGTTCTCGTATCAACAGGCAAAGAAAAATACAAATTATGATTTGTTCCTTGCTTGTACTCTATTTGCAAATCAAAAGTAAATTTATCTGTCAGCTTAAAATCGCTGGTAATATCAGCTCCAAAAGCAAAAACTTTTTCTTTAAAAACTTTACCTGTACCAGCATTTAACCCTAGATTTATTTTATGCTCTTTTGATAATCCAAATACCCAGCGTGTAGAATACTGCTTACCATTATCTTTATCCATTTCCTGATTTTTTCCGTTTCCGTTTAAAACTGAAACAGCATAATTTACAGGAATTTTACCAATGTCAAAGTTTCCACTTGCCGAAGCTCCAATTTGAAAACTTGTCCATCCGTTTTTACCAAACTCATAATATTGATTAGAGAAATCGAAAGATTTAATGATATCAACAGGAACTAATTCTTCAATACCAAAAGCTGGACGAAACTGACCACCTGTTACGGCTATATATTTATTAAAAGTATATTTTGCATAAGCATTCTCCAGCACCTTGCCTTTTGTATCTGATTTAAAATCAGCTAAATTCACTAAGATTACAACTTCTGTTGCCTCACTTAATTTTGTATTAAGACCAACACGCATCCTTTTAATATCGAATGAACTCTGAGTAACATCTCCTGTCGAATGATGAACTCCCAAAACATCAACATTTTTACCAAAACTTTCTAAATATCGAGCTTGAAAAAGTCCTTTAAATTGAAACTGCGGATACTTAACACCATCATCTGAATCTGCCGCAGTTTGAGTTGCAGCGGTTTGGGCGTTCAAAAAATGTGGTATTATCAAAAGGATAAAAATAATTTTTACTAGTAAAGGTTTACTCATAAAGACTTTAAATAAAAAATTAGTATAATATTATCTCTGCTTACTTTTTATTCCCCTCTCATCTTCTATCCGAACTTCGATTTGCCGGCCTTGGAGCTGCGGTATTTCTATTTGGTGCTGGACTAGGCGCCGGACGAGTTGCAGGTCGTGTTACTGGTGCTGCGGGACGAGTTACAGGCTGCGTTGGTCGTACCGCAGGTCTTGTTGACGGGTTTGCAGGACGAGTTACTGGTCTAGTTGTACCAGGATTTGTCACACCAGGTCTAGTCGTTGGGTTTGTTGGTCGTGTTACCGGCCTTGTTGTACCAGGATTTGTTGGACGTGTTACTGGTCTAGTTGTTCCTCCAGGTCTGGTCGACGGATTTGTTGGTCGAGTTACCGGTCTTGTGCTATTTCCCGGCCTTGAAGGTTTTGAAGGCGTTACCGGTGCAGGTCTTTTATAATCCCTGCCATTATAAGTACCCTTATAACGTCCATTAACTCGGTTATCCCTAACTACTACAGATGTATTTCTTCTGGTGGCATAATTATTATAATATCTAGGATTTCTTATAACAGTAGTTCTTCGATAATAACGATTGCTGTAATAATGTCCGTGATACCCCCAATAATCATGATAATAAACTGGACGCCACGGACGCCAGTATGGAGGATAATACCCCCAATACCAAGGCGATCTGTAAGCAACATATATAGGAGAGAACAAAAACAACACCACCGGCCACGCACTCACACTTGTATTTACATAACTTGGACTGGTTGTTGTATTGTAATTGTTTGTGGTATTATTATTAACAATTACTGTTTGATCTCCTTTATAACCGGGATTTGGCGTTCCTGAAGCAGTATCTGAAGGTTCAACTATATAGTTTTTTCCGTATAGATCTTTATCTCCAATTGCTTGAACGTGAACATTATTTTTTTTGTCTTTATCGACTTCAATAACAGCAACATCTTGAGTTTCCTTACTATTTACAGCTACCTGAAGCACAATTACATGTGTATTTCCTTCTTTATGACTTTCGATTTCAATATAATCGATTTCTCCATCGTTATTTAAATCTAAATTATTAACCTTAGTATCTGGATCATTCAATGCTTTTTCAAAATCTTCTAAAGTTTTTGATTTTTGAAATATATCTAATACAGCATATAAATTAAGATTATCCCCAGGCAAACCTAAAGCTACAGGTTCATCATTTGTTTGAGAAAACAAGGAATTAAACAAACTACTCATTAAAATCACAAAAAATAGAATACTTTTTTTCATATTAATAGTCAGTTGATTAAGATTTGCAGTGACTAAGGTATGAAAAAACAGACAAAGTTTTAACATAACATTATAACTTTCTGTTTTATACTATAAAATTTAAACAAAACGGCTTTTTGACCTAATTTACTTCTCAAAAAGCCAATAATGTAAGACTTATATTCTTATATTTGTAAATAAGCGTTCTTTCTGAACATCTTCTCCTTTGTAATGTCTTACAAAATCTGTTTTACGATTTGTCAAATTATAGAAACTAAATTGCGATGAAAAAACATATACTTATTCTTTTCTTTTTCCTTTCAATTACCTGTGGATATGGCCAAATAGAGGTCTCATCGACTTTGGATGATGCGATCCAGAAGGCTATTGAAAAAAGTGCTTCTTTAAAAAACAAAGATTTAGACATTGAAAAATTGAATCTTCAAGAAAAAAGTGTCTGGAATAAATACATACCAACAGTTGAGGCGAGTGCTCTTTATACCTATTTTGACAACAAACTTACTGTAGATCTTCCAACGGCAAATATTCCTATTGTAAACTATCCTTTATTTGACGGCAAAACTGCTTTTAAAAATTATGGAAACATCTTTAATGGAAGTGTAATGGCCAAAACAGTACTATTCAGCGGCATGCAAATTCCGAATGGCGCAAAAGCTATTGGAGAAAAAACCAAAGGAACAATGTTTCTGAAAGAATCTGAAAAGGATCAAATTACAAAAGAAGTCATCAACACTTTTGATCAACTGGAACTGTTAAAAGAAATAGACAAACTATTAAAAGAAAGCGAAAATAGATTAGAGACTGAAACAAAACGCGTTACAAAAGCTATCGAACAAGGACTTGCGATTCCGTATGATCGAGACAAAATTAAGCTGGCTTCATTAGAACTAGCTTCTAAAAAAATTGAGCTTGACGGAAAAAGAAAATTGGTTTATAAAAAAATCCAGTACTTAACAGGTTATTCGATTACTGAAATAGAAAATGTTCATTACGACTTAAACCCCTATTTAATAACGGATGAAAAATTAAGCACACAAAATAAACAAGAAATAAAAGCACTTGAATCGTTTAAATCTGCTTATGAATATTTATTAAAGAAGGAAAAAGGAACTTACCTGCCTACTTTAGGAGCATTTGGAGGAGTTTCATATTCCAGTCTTTTTGATGCAAATGCTACTACACCGATAATTACAGGAATAAATCAAGCTTTGTATTTAGGTTTAAACGAAGCTACAATAAGCAACAACTGGGTTGTAGGAGCCGCTATGAAATGGGAAGTTTTTTCTGGTTTTGAAAGAAAACACAAAGTGCATGAAGCTAAAATAAATATTGAACAGGTTCAAAATCAAATTGACGACACTAAAGAAAAACTCGAACTTCTGCTGGAAAAAAACCTTGTTGACTATAGTGTGCTGACTCAAAAAATAGACATTACACAACAGCAGGAAAAAGTGGCAAACAATAATTTAAATCTTGCCATAAAACAGTATAAAGAAGGCTTAATCAATATATCAGAACGTCTTGAAGCAGAAAACGACTCTTATAAAGCATCTGTAAACAAAACAACAACATTGATTGAACAAAGACTTGCCGCTATTGAAACTATAATTGCTACTGGCGATTTATCAAAAAAAATATCTAAATAAAAGTTCTATTTATGAAAAAAATAATAGTAACCGCTGTCGTAATTCTCCTTTTAATCAGCTGCCAAAAAGCAAAAAAAGAGGATACAATTCAAGGAAAAATAGAAAAAGAACAAATTGCAGTTGTCAGCAAAATTCCCGGCAAGATTCTAAAAATCTTTGTCAAGGAAGGAGATATTGTTCAAAAAGGAGATACATTGGCAATTTTAGATATTCCAGAAGTAGATGCTAAAAAAAGTCAAGCCGAAGGCGCAGTAATCTCGGCACAAGCACAATATAAAATGGCTGTAAAAGGAGCTACTGAAAACCAAATTAAACAGCTCGAGGCTAAAAAAATGGGATTGAAGGAACAATATGAGTTTGCTCAAAAATCGATCAAACGATTGACTAATATGCTCAAAGATTCTTTAATTTCTCAACAAACTTACGATGAAACTTTTGCCAAATATCAAGGAGCACAGGCACAATATAATGCTGTTATAGCTGAACTTGATGACGCAAAAAAAGGTGCTCGAATCGAACAGCAAACAATGGCTCTAGGACAACAAGACAGAGCGCTTGGCGCATTGCAGGAAGTTGAAACAGCAAACAAAGAGCGTTACATAATTGCACCGCAAAATATGAGTATCGAAACCATTACTTTAAATCTTGGCGAACTTGCATTGCCGGGCTACACTTTGTTTAATGGCTATATTGCAGACAGTACTTATTTTCGTTTTACTATACCTGAAAAACAATTGGATAAGTTTAAAAAAGGACAAGAAATAACAGTACAGGTTCCGTATAAAAAAGAAAATATTAAAGGAACTATTACTACTATAAAACAATTGGGGGCTTACGGAAATATTGCTACTGCTTATCCAGATTACGAAATGCAGGAAAGCTTATTTGAAATAAAAATAACACCTTCAAATACGGAACAAGCAAAAGATCTTATCACAAAAACAACCGTTACTTTATCGCTTTAACTATGCAAAACTTTTTTTCATTGCTTAAACGGGAATTCCAATTATTTTGGAAAAACAAAGTGCTCCGAATATTATTCATTGGTGCACCAATACTCTATGGTGTTTTATTAGGATATGTTTACGGCAAAGGTAAAGTAACCGATTTACCCATAATTGTGGTTGATCAGGATCGAAGCGAATTAAGCTCAAAAGCAATTCAGATGTTTGAGGATAACGAAGTTTTATCGATTGCTTCTATTTTGTACGATCAAAATAATCTTTCTAAAATTGCCATTCAAAAAGAAGCAACCTGTGTCGTTATTATTCCAAAAGATTTTGAAAAAATGACACTCACTAAAAAGTATCCTGAAATTACAACCATTGTAAATACATCTAATGTTTTAACGGCCAATTATGCTTCGACTGCTATACAAATTTGTTTAGGAACATTAAAAGCAGGCGTTCAAATTGAAACATTACGAAAACAAGGTGTTCCTGAAAATTTGCTAGCATCGCAATACGAACCTTTTAAAACTACTTTTATAAAAAAATACAATCGCAGCACCAACTATATGTATTTTCTTTGGCCGGGCGTTCTTGCAACGGTGCTGCAGCAAGTGCTTTTACTGGGATTAGCTCTTTCTTTTGCTTCTGAATTTGAAAACGGAACTTTTAAAGATTTAGTAAAAAAATGTCCGTCAATTTTCAAAATGCTTGCCGTAAAAATAATTCCATATCTCATAATGAGCTTTGGAGTCTGGCTTATTTACTGGTTTTTTACTTTATGGTTCAGACTTCCGTTTTATGAAAATTTACTACCGCTTACTTTTATTGCCGGAATATTTGTACTCTCTGTTTCTTTCATCGGAATATTGGTGAGCGTAGTGGTTCCTAACCAATTAAAAGCAACAGAAATTTTAATGGTAATTGCAACACCAAGCTTTATCTTGAGCGGTTTTACATGGCCTTTAAGTCAAATGCCTCAAGCTGTTCAAGCAATTGCAAATGTTATTCCGCTGACTCATTTCTTGAAAGCTTTTAGAATTCTTATTATTGAAGACGGCGCTTTTTCACAAACTACAAGACCAATCTGGAATATGATCATTATTGGTTTAGTCTGCTCAATTGGCGCTTATATTGCTTTGTATTTTAAAAAGAAAAGCGTTTTAAAACAAGCATAATTTTTTGACATAAAAAAAGGCATAAGAATCAACTTATGCCTTTATATTTTTTAAAGAGAGAACTACTTTTCAATCTCTCTCATAGAATCCATTTTTTTATGCGCAAGGAAACCTGCTACATCTTCAAAGTGCTCTTTCACACGTTTGTTTCCAAATTCAAAAACCTTAGTTGCTAATCCGTCAAGGAAATCGCGGTCGTGAGAAACCAAGATTAATGTTCCGTCAAAATCACGCAAAGCATCTTTGATAATATCCTTTGTCTTCATATCCAAGTGATTCGAAGGCTCATCCAGAATCAATAAATTTACTGGTTCCAACAGCAATTTAATCATTGCCAAACGCGTTTTTTCTCCACCAGAAAGCACTTTTACTTTCTTAGTAATATCATCACCTTGAAACATAAACGCCCCAAGAATATTTTTAATCTGTGTACGAATATCTCCGACTGCAATTGCATCGATAGTTTCAAAAATAGTTGCATTTTCATCTAATAATGAAGCCTGATTTTGAGCAAAGTACCCAATTTGTGCATTATGTCCAATTTCAACACTTCCTTCATCAACACCAATTTCTTTCATAATTGCTTTGATCATGGTCGATTTTCCTTCTCCATTTTTACCAACAAAAGCAACTTTTTGACCGCGTTCAATTACAACATTTGCATCTTTAAAAACGACATGATCTCCATAGGATTTAGACATTTCTTTTACCACAACAGGATATTGTCCAGAACGTGCTGCCGGTGGAAACTTCAAACGCAATGCAGAAGTATCTACTTCATCAACTTGAACAATTTCAAGTTTTTCAAGCATTTTTACACGCGATTGTACTGCATCGGTTTTTGAAAACGTTCCTTTAAAACGATCAATAAAAGCTCTATTGTCAGCAATCATTTTTTGCTGTTCATCGTAAGCTTTCTGCTGATGAATACGGCGGTCTTTTCTAAGTTCTAAGTAATGAGAATATTTAGCTTTGTAATCGTAAATTCTTCCCATTGTTACTTCGATTGTACGATTTGTAATATTATCTACAAACGCTCTATCGTGCGAAATTACCACTACCGCTTTGGCCGAAGTCAATAAAAATTCTTCCAGCCATTGAATACTTTCAATATCCATGTGATTGGTAGGCTCATCCAGTAAAATCAAATCTGGTTTTTGAAGTAAAATTTTAGCCAATTCAATACGCATTCTCCATCCTCCAGAAAATTCAGAAGTTTGACGTGTAAAATCTTCTCTTTCAAAACCTAAACCAACTAAGATTTTTTCAACTTCGGCTTCGTAATTTACCTCTTCAATTGCATAATATTTCTCACTTAAATCAGAAACTCGTTCGATCAATTTCATGTATGCATCACTTTCATAATCAGTACGAACCGTTAATTGCTCATTGATTTCGTCGATTTCAGCTTTCATTTTAAAAATCTCACCAAAAGCTTTAGAAGCTTCTTCCATTACAGTCGAACCGTCTTTAGTCAATAAATGCTGAGGCAGGTAAGCAACAACAGCATCTTTTGGCGTAGAAATACTTCCTGTAGAAGGTTTGCTTTGTCCTGAAATTATTTTTAAAAGTGTCGATTTTCCCGCACCATTTTTACCCATAAGGGCAATTTTATCATTTTCGTTTATAGCAAAAGAAACATCGCTAAATAATGTAGTTCCACCAAACTGAACCGAAATATCGTTAACTGTAATCATTACTTTCTATGAATTTGTTTAATCGGTTAATCGTTTATTTGACTACCCATTTTTTTTGTGCTGCAAAGATAGATTAATTAGAGTATTAGACAATATTATTTAGATTACAGAGCAGCAGGATTTTTTAAATTACATCAATATTCCTACATATTCACAAAATTTAATCTTATCTTGTATAAGAATTTAAAAATCAGCAAAATATGAGAACTAAATTAAACCTAACTGCCAGTCTTATAGCAGCGTTATTATTTGGACTTTCTGCACATGCGCAAAAAACGGTAATTAAAAAAGAAGCTTTGCCAGCAAATGCTCAAACTTTCTTAAAAACGCACTTTGGATCGAAAAAGCCAAGCTACATATTAGAAGACAAAGAAATTCTCTCTACAGAATACAAAGTTCAATTTGATAATAAAATTGAAATCGAATTTGATAAAAAAGGAAATTGGAAAGAAGTTGACGGTAAAGGCGCTAAACTTCCAACGTCTATCATCCCAAAAAAAATTGCCTCTTACGTAAAAGCAAATTTTCCTAAAGAAAAAGTAACCAAAATTGAACTAGGATCTTTTGGTTATGAAACAAAACTAACAAACGGTTTAGAATTAAAATTCAACACAAAGGGAGACTTCACTAAGATTGACAATTAACAAAAACCGATAAATTAGAGAATCTACTATAAAACAAAACCCGACAAATTGTAAAATCTGTCGGGTTCAAAAAATTATCTAATTTTCAAATTGACTAATTATCTAATTAATCTTTTCTCCATTTTTTAGTTTCTTCAAAAATATGCTCTAAAATTGAAGCCTCTATTTCATCAAAAGCAATATTTCGTCTTCCCATAACTAATTTGGCAGTTTCGAAAGCTTTTTTGGTTACATAAGTTGTAAAACCAGCTGCTCCGCCCCAAGAAAAACTAGGAACAAAATTTCTAGGAAATCCAGAACCAAAAATATTAGCACTTACTCCAACAACAGTTCCAGTATTAAACATAGTATTGATACCACATTTGCTGTGATCACCCATCATTAAACCACAAAACTGAAGACCTGTTTTTGCAAACCCTTCTGTTTCATAGCTCCACAATTTCACTTCTTCGTAATTATTCTTAAGATTCGAATTATTACTGTCTGCACCAATATTACACCATTCTCCCAAAACAGAATCACCAAGAAATCCGTCATGCCCTTTGTTTGAATTAGCAAAAAGAACAGAATTCTTAACCT
The DNA here is from genome assembly GCF_044007415.1 of Flavobacterium sp. FlaQc-28. Lineage (NCBI taxonomy): Bacteria > Pseudomonadati > Bacteroidota > Flavobacteriia > Flavobacteriales > Flavobacteriaceae > Flavobacterium > Flavobacterium sp. FlaQc-28. The sequence continues at coordinate 146,573 of NZ_JBIPCM010000008.1, read as the reverse complement.
CTCCTCCTATTCGAGACCCTGCACCAACTGTTGTTGCACCATAAACTTTAGCATTAAGCTTTACTGAAGCATTTTCACATAAAGCAAAAGGACCGCGAATTACAGTTCCTTCCATGATTTCAGTATTCTTACCTATATATATAGGCCCTGTTGATGCGTTTAAAGTTACAAACTCTAATTTTGCTCCTTCTTCGATAAAAACATTCTCAGGTGCTATAACATTTACACTCTTAGGAATTGGCTGTGATTTTCTATCTTCTGTCAAATAAGCAAAATCGGCACGAATCGCAGCATCATTTTTTGAAAAAATATCCCAAGTATGTTCAACGGTTAAACAATCTTCATTGTACTGAATAATTTCGTACGAATCAAAATCAACTTCTTCTTGATTTTCTGTTGTAAAAAAAGCAATTACATCATCACCTTTAAAGATCGCTTGATTCTCTTTTAAATCAGAAACTAATTCAGCCAGTGTATCATTTGGTAAATATGCCGCGTTGATCATTACATTTTCTTCCATTTCAACCATAGGAAATTTGGCAGATAAGTAATCCTCAGTAATTGTTGTAATAGTAGAACCTAGACGTGATTCCCATTTTTGGCGAATCGTCATAATTCCAATTAAAATATCAGCCACAGGTCTTGTAAAAGTAAAAGGCAGTAAAGCATTTCGGACCGGACCGTCAAAAAGAATATAATTCATAAATAAAATTTGTACTTGTTAAAATCTTGATTTGGTTATCAGGGTCAAAGTTACAAATATTTATTTTTTTTACTAAAATTGTTTTAGTAGTTAGCAATTAATTCATGAATTCGTGGCTAATAAATTATTGTACAAAAAAAGCCTTCCGATTGGAAGGCTTTTATATGATTGTAAACAGCTATTATTTTTTAGCGTGTTTTGCATATTTAGTTTTGAATTTATCAATACGTCCTGCTGTATCGATAAGTTTAGATTTACCAGTATAAAAAGGGTGAGATGTTCTAGAAATCTCCATTTTTACAACTGGATACTCAACTCCGTCAACTTCAATTGTTTCTTTTGTATCTGCAGTAGATTTAGTGATAAAAACTTCGTCATTTGACATGTCTTTAAATGCAACTAATCTGTAATTTTCTGGGTGAATTCCTTTTTTCATCTTTTCTTTTATTTATTGTTTTAGAGCATTTTTATTTTGAAGCTTTTCCATGGTTAGAAAAAGGTATAAACAACTCTACTCTTTTTTGTTTAAAAATTTAATTATTTTTGAGTGTGCAAATTTACAATTCTTTTTTAATAAACAAATACTTAGCCCACTTTTTTTTAGTTTATTTCGAAAAGCTTTTTTTATCTTCGATTATACTGGGAATTACTATATTTGTGGATTAATTTTAAACTTATAGAAATATGATTAATGAAGTTATTAAAAAGAATGGAGTTACTTACGGCATTACTCTAGGAATCATCCTAGCTTTGATTACTGCAGCAATGTATGCTATAGATCTAAAATTATTTGTTTCGGGCTGGATAGGCGGCCTAACATTTGTACTTTATTTAATAATTGGCATCCTGTTACTGGTTAAAACAAAAAAGGAAATTAACGGCTTTTTTTCTTTTAAAGATGCATTTACCACCTTTTTCATAACTACAATAGTAGCTCTTGCAATTTCTACCTTATTTAGTATTATATTATTTAATGTAGTCGATCCAGGTGCTAAAGACACCGTAAACGAGTTACTTATAAAATACATGGCTGAAACTTTACAAAAGTTTGGAACACCAGCTTCAGCTGTAAATGAAGCTTTGGCTAAAATGAAAGAAAACAGTCCTTTCTCAACTATAGAACAAATAAAAGCTTTAATTTTCAGTATTGTCGGCTACTCAATTTTAGGATTAATTTTAGCTGCATTTTTCAAAAGCAAATCTACACAAGAATAAAAATATAAATGAATTTATCTATACTTATACCGCTTCTAAATGAAGAGGAGTCACTTCAAGAACTCTATACATGGATTATTAAAGTGATGCAATCTAACAATTACTCTTATGAAATCATTTTTGTGGATGATGGAAGTACAGATGATTCTTGGAATATTATTGAACGTTTCTCAAACGAAAACCCAAATGTAAAAGGGATTCGTTTCATGAAAAACTTTGGAAAATCGCAGGCTTTGCATGCTGGTTTTGCAAAAGCAAAAGGCGATGTAATTATTACAATGGATGCCGATTTGCAAGATAGTCCGGATGAAATTCCTGGATTATATGAAATGATCACAACTCAGAAATACGATTTGGTTTCTGGCTGGAAAAAGAAACGTTACGATTCTGTGGTAGCAAAAAATCTGCCTTCAAAATTATTCAACTGGGCTGCCAGAAAAACTTCGGGAGTTGAATTGAATGATTTTAACTGCGGACTAAAAGCCTATAACAATACCGTTGTAAAAAACATTGAAGTGTCTGGTGAAATGCACCGCTACATTCCTGTTTTAGCAAAAAATGCTGGTTTTAATAAAATTGGCGAAAAAGTGGTTATTCATCAAGCTCGTAAGTATGGTGAAACTAAATTTGGAATGGATCGTTTCATAAACGGTTTTCTAGATTTAATTACGATTTGGTTTTTATCAAGATTCGGAAAAAGACCAATGCACTTATTTGGAGCGATAGGTTCGTTAATGTTTATTATCGGATTTTTATCCGCTGGGTATATTGGTATCTCTAAGTTGTATCATATGTACAACGGAATGAAGTACAGCCTCGTAACCAGTAATCCGTGGTTTTTTATTGCATTAACCACAATGATTCTTGGAACTCAGCTTTTTTTAGCAGGTTTTCTAGGTGAAATCATTTTGAGAACCAAAAACAACGAGGAACGTTACAAGGTTTCAAGAGAGGTTAATTTTTAACTAAAATATCATGCCTCCTCACAGGGTTGCTCCTGAAAACCTTATTTTTATTTAAAAAAATATTAAAAAGACATTTACATGAATATAGCACCTAACATATTGAATGCTGTAAACGAATGGTTGACGCCAACATTTGACAAAGAAACCCAAGCAGCTGTTAAAGAATTAATGACTACTTCGCCAAAAGAACTTGAAGAAAGTTTTTATAAAAATCTAGAATTTGGAACTGGTGGAATGCGCGGTGTTATGGGTGTTGGAAATAACAGAATCAACAAATATACACTTGGAAAAAACACTCAAGGTCTTTCTGACTATCTTCATGAAGTTTTTCCAAATCAGCCTTTAAAAGTAGTTATCGCTTACGATTGTCGTCATAACAGTAACACTTTAGCAAAAGTGGTTGCCGATGTTTTCTCTGCAAACGGAATTCAGGTTTATTTGTTTTCTGATATGCGTCCAACTCCTGAATTGTCTTTTGCTCTTAAATATTTAGGCTGTCAATGCGGAATCGTTCTTACTGCTTCACACAATCCTCCAGAATATAACGGATATAAAGTGTATTGGGAAGATGGCGGACAAATTGTTCCTCCGCAAGATGCTGCTATTATTAATGTGATCGAAAATTTAAGTTACGATAAAATTAAGTTCAATGCAAATGAGAGCTTAATTCAATATATCGATACTGAAATTGACAAAGCATTTGTAAAATCTTCAATTGAAAACGCAAGTTTTAATACTCCGGCTGAAGCCAAAGACAATTTACATATTGTATTTACTTCATTGCACGGAACTTCTATAAAATCTGTTCCAGATACTTTATCACAAGCTGGATACACAAACGTACACATTGTTCCAGAACAAGCTGAACCAAATGGTGATTTCCCAACAGTAAAATCTCCAAATCCAGAAGAACCAGAAGCTTTAACAATGGCTTTGGCTTTAGCAGATAAAACCAATTCAGATATTGTAATAGGAACAGATCCTGATTGTGATCGTCTAGGAGTAGCTGTAAGAAACAATGATGGTAAAATGATTTTACTTAACGGAAATCAAACCATGATTTTAATGACTTCTTTCTTATTGAAACAATGGAAAAAAGCAGGTAAAATTAACGGAAAACAATTCGTAGGTTCAACAATTGTTTCAACTCCAATGATGATGGAGCTGGCTACAAGTTACGGCGTAGAATGCAAAGTTGGCTTAACAGGATTTAAATGGATCGCTAAAATGATCAAAGATTTTCCTGAACTTCAGTTTATTGGCGGCGGTGAAGAAAGCTTTGGCTTTATGGTTGGCGATGCTGTTAGAGATAAAGATGCGGTTGCCGCTACCTTATTAATATGCGAAGTTGCTGCTCAAGCAAAAGCAGCTGGAAGCTCTGTTTACAAAGAACTTTTACAACTTTATGTTGAAAATGGTTTTTATAAAGAATATTTAGTTTCATTAACTAAAAAAGGCATAGAAGGTCTAGAAGAAATTAATCAAATGATGATTAATCTACGCCAGAATCCATTAAAAGAAGTAAATGGTCAACGTGTAATTATGGTTGAAGACTATCAATCATCGACTGCATTGAACTTATTGACAAATGAAGAATCTTCAATGGATATTCCGAAATCAAATGTATTGATTTATTATACTGAAGACGGCTCTAAAATTTGCGCAAGACCAAGTGGAACTGAACCAAAAATTAAGTTTTACATCAGTGTAAATGCCGAATTAGAATCCGTTCAAGATTTTGACGCTGCCGAAAGTTTCTTAGACGGAAAAATTCAGAATATCATTGCAGATATGCAATTGAAATAATAAAAAACAAATACAATATTCGAAAACCCGATATGTTTCTTTAAACTATCGGGTTTTAATGGTAAAAAACACCTAAATGAGTAATTTCAAAAAAATAGTTCCTTTTATATACCCATATAAAAAATATGCATTCTTAAACATTTTTTTTAATGTTCTGTATGCGCTTTTCAGCACGCTTTCATTTGTTGCTTTAATACCGATGCTTCAAGTGTTATTTGACAAAACAAAAGCAAACAATGTAAAACCCGTATTTAAAGGGATTTTACAGCTTAAGGAATATGGAGAAGACTATTTAAGCTATTATATTACTACAACAAAAGGAACTCACGAATCTGGCTACGTTCTTTCCATTATGGTTGCTATAATCATCTCAATCTTTTTGTTAAAAAATTTAGCCGATTATTTGGCGATGTTTTTTATCAATTTTTTGAGAAATGGTGTTTTAAAAGACATGAGAAATGCTTTGTACAAAAAAACACTAGAACTTCCTTTGGCTTTTTATTCTGAAAAAAGAAAAGGAGATGTAATTTCTAGAATTTCAGCCGATGTAAACGAAGTTCAAAATTCATTTTTGGCAATCTTAGAACTCATCGTAAAAGAGCCTTTAACCATTATTTTTACAATAGCTACCATGCTTATCATCAGTGCCAAACTGACTTTGTTTGTTTTTATTTTTATTCCAGTTTCAGGATATATTATTTCATTAATTGGAAAACAACTTAAAAAACAATCTACAAAAGCTCAAGAAGAACAAGGAAGATTTCTATCTACTATCGAAGAAACAATTGGCGGATTAAAAGTAGTAAAGGGATATAATTCTGAAAATTACTTTAATACTGTTTTTCAAAATTCGACAGAACGTTTTTTCAATTTATCAAACAGTATTGGAAACCGTCAAAACTTGGCTTCTCCTGCGAGTGAGTTTATGGGAATTACCGTTATTGCCATTTTACTTTGGTACGGCGGACAGATGGTTTTAATTGACAAAACTTTAGAAGGCGCCGCTTTTATCGCTTACATGGGATTGGCTTATAACATTCTAACTCCCGCAAAAGCCATTTCTAAAGCTTCTTATGGCGTAAAAAGAGGAAACGCCGCAGCAGAACGTGTTCTTGAAATTTTGGAACAAGAAAACACTATTGTTTCTAAAGAAAATGCGATTGAAAAATCGACTTTTGACGACAATATCGACATTCAAAATATCAACTTTAAGTACGAAGAAGAAACTGTTTTAAAAGACTTTTCTCTTCAAATTAAAAAAGGGCAAACTGTCGCGCTTGTAGGTCAATCTGGAAGCGGAAAAAGTACTATCGCAAACCTACTGACTCGTTTTTATGATGTAAACGACGGAACAATTTCTATTGACGGTATCAACATTAAAGATATGAATCTGCAATCGCTTCGTAGTTTAATGGGACTAGTTACACAAGACAGTATTTTATTTAATGATACTATTAAAGCCAATATTTCATTAGGAAAGCTAGATGCCAGTGATGATGAAATAATCGAAGCTTTGAAAATCGCTAATGCCTATGAGTTTGTAAAAGATCTTCCGCAGGGAATTTATACCAACATCGGAGATAGCGGAAACAAGCTTTCTGGAGGACAAAAACAACGCTTATCGATTGCAAGAGCGGTATTAAAAAATCCACCGATTATGATTTTAGACGAAGCAACTTCTGCATTAGATACTGAAAGCGAAAAATTTGTTCAGATCGCTTTAGAAAACATGATGCAAAACAGAACTTCTATTGTAATTGCCCACCGTCTTTCGACAATTCAAAAAGCAGACATAATCGTGGTAATGCAAAAAGGAAAAATTGTTGAGCAAGGAACACATGATGAACTAATTGCTCACAACGGAACCTACAATAAACTGGTAACTATGCAGTCTTTCGAGTCTTAAGCACAAAACAAAGACTTAACAAATAAACGAACACAGATTAAAGAATTATTAAACCTGATTTTAATTTCTTTAATCTGTGTTTATTTTTATAACTTTAGGTTAGTTAAAGAATAAACTTTTTAACGCTCCCTAAAAATGTATATTAACAACCCTAATATCAAACTGCCAGACGATCCTAATACGATTGTTTGGAAATATCTTGATTTATCTAAATTTCTAGACTTATTACTTTCGAAGAAGTTATTTATGTCTCGTTCTGACAAATTTGAAGATCAATACGAAGGTACTTTTAGCGAACCTACTTACGAAGAAATAAAAAAACTTGCGGTTGACAATCCTGATTTCCTAAGTTACTACAAAACACATCGAGAAAAAGTTGCGATCAGCAGCTGGCACATCAATGAATACGAATCGTTTGCAATGTGGCAGATTTTTACTCAAAACAGCGAAGGATTAGCCATTCAATCTACGATTGGAAGATTACAAAAAGCTTTAAAACCAGAAAACAATTTCGACCAATATATAGGCGAAGTAAACTACATTGATTACAAAAGAGAATACATTCCGTTTGACGATTTATTCTTTCCATTTTTATTCAAAAGAAAAAGCTTTCAATATGAACGCGAAGTCCGAATTATTACTGATACTTCAAAAAGCAATATCAAAATAAACGATGGCTTAAGAATCAATGTTGACCTTAAATACCTTATCGAAAAAATATACATCCATCCTAAATCAGAGAACTGGTATAAAAAACTTGTAATTGATTTAGTTCACAAACTAGATCATGATTTTGACATCGAAAAATCAGATCTGGAAAGTGATATATTGATATAAAGATTCTGAGGCACTAAGTTTTTTTATTGCCACATATTAAGAAGATTTCTTGATTCATTTTGAATCAAACAAAAAAAACTTCAAAAATTAGCCGGCTAATTTTTGAAGTTTTTTTTGTTACTTGGAAAGAACCTTAGACTCTTAGCGCCTCAGAACCTTAGTCCCTTTTAAATAGGCTTATAATTTTTCACTTCCCATTTTTTCGAAGTCAAATCGATATAATTGTAATGCAGAACATCGTTTTTATCAAACTGTCCATTTTGGTTGGTATCTTCAATGGTTCTAAAGTATAAACGGCTTTTAGATTCAATCAAATTCCAATCTACCAACTCTTGCAAATCAGCAGAAACTTTTGTGAAGTTTTCTCCACTGATGTCACTTAAATACAAGGTTTTAATATCGCTTGTATCAATTTTACCATCTTTGTTAGTATCTGAATCTGTTAAAGTATAAACCATAACTTTATTCTGCGTTTTGTCTGCAACCGTTTTCAAATAAGTGGCAGTTAAAATTAAAACAGGTTTATCTGAAAGCGGACGAATTGAATCTGAATCTGCTTTTTGAAATTTTAAATTCTGAAGATATCCCGTAATTTCATATTCTCCCAAATTAGAGATTGTAAAACTTATATCATTCACGCTCGAAGAACCGTAACGTGCTTTTGAACCCTTTTCAAAAACCCTTAAATCACCAACAGGATGAATTAAATAATTCGTTCCTTCCATCTGAATAGGCAAATCTGCAATTTCAATTTGTGTCGAATCACTCTTTGTGACAGCTCCAACTTTATTTGAACCATCATAAATCACTTTTGGCTTTTGCTGCACTTCATCTTTACAACTCATTAATGTACCGATGATTATTAAGGCTATATATTTTAAGGAATTTTTCATGCTTGCAAATTATATTAGAATATCAAATATAGTATTTTTGATCGTATTATCTGTTTTTATTGAATTTTACTAAAGTAAAGATATTAAGAAACACAATTCCAAGATAACCTAAAAATACAATCCAATTTTGTTTATACAAAGATAAGTAATACTCGTACTTTCTCTTTCTCTCCTGTTCCAAGATATAATCTTTATTAGCTTCGTAATAACCACATGTAATTGGGACAATTTTTACACTTATTTGATTCTTAGGCTTTGGTATTTTCAAAACAAAAAAGTTGTTTTTATATTGCATAAACAATGTTTCTTTTTCAGCAAAGAAGATATCCAAAATTTCAATATAAACTTCATATCTCATCTTAGTACCAAAACAAACTTGAATTCCATTTATTGTATCATTTGTACGATTTAATTCTTTTAAATCTAATCGAAGTTCATTTAACTTTTTTCTTTCTAAATCCAAGGAATTATTAAAATTAAAAACTTTATAATTCCTTTTATAAGCCATAACCTTTTCTATCTCAGCAGAGTCGCTAGGGATATAAATATCGATACACCCCTCTTCTTTAAAAGCATCAACTTTATAAAAATGATAAAAGCACAGTAAAGGAATAACAATTAAAGAAATCATTCCGGGAACATAATAAATCCTTCTTCTATTTTCCCGTTTCCTTATCATAACCGTGCATTCAGCTTTATATTAAAAACTCTTGAAGTCATAAAATTTGGAATCGCGTATTGATTTTTAGAATAAACATCGCGAACCCAAGTATTTGTAATCGCATTTTGATTGTTGAAAATATTAAAAATCTCTAATCCAACAGATAACTCTTTAAAATTTTTAAGCCAGCCTGTTTTGGCATTCTGAGTACTGCTGTCAACAAAAACTTTAGCAAAACCAATATCAGCTCTTCTATAATCATTTAATCTGTTTTGATACAAATAAGGATCAGAATACGCTGGCGCGCCTCCAGGTAAACCAGTATTATACACTAAATTAAGATACACTTTTACACTTGGAATATTTGGCATATAATCCTGAAACATCATTGCAAATTTCAAACGCTGATCTGTCGGACGTGCGATATAACCTTTGTTCTCGTAATTCTCTTCGGTTTTCAAATATCCAAAACTAACCCAAGATTCAGTTCCAGGCACAAATTCTCCATTCAATCTAAAATCCAAACCTTGCGCATATGCTTTAGCATTATTATTGGCAACATATCGAATTCGAACATTGTCTATAGAATACACATTTACATCTGAAAGTGACTTATAATAAACTTCTGTAACCCATTTAAAAGGGCGATTCCACATTTTAAAATTGTAATCATTACTCAAAACAACATGAACTGCTTCCTGTGCTTTTACATTCGGATTTACTACTCCATTCAAATCACGGAGTTCTCGATAGAAAGGCGGCTGATGATACAATCCTCCAGAAATTCTAAAAACCATGTCCATATCCCAATCTGGTTTTATTGCAAATTGCGCTCGCGGACTCAGTACAAACTGATTTTTTCCCTCAACTGCTGCGCCCGAAACATTCCAACCTTGAAAACGAGCACCTATATGAAACCAAATCTGATTGAAACCAATTTCAGATTGTTTATTCCATTGTGTATAACCTGAAAATCTATTTATAGTATTAAAATTTGTCGCTCGAACGTTCTGATAAGGCAAAAGCGGACCTTCATAAGGTGTGTAAGGCTGATTATTTTTAGGCAGAAGAACTAAAGGCGGATTTACAGAAAATCCAGCCGAATCAATCACTTCCCACTCGACTACTCTATCACGAATTGATTCTCTTGTATATTTTAATCCAAATTCAAGCTGACTTTCTTTCCAGTCTTTAGAACCTTTAATTTCAACATTTGCGATTAAAGCATCCAAATCATTTCTGGCGTGATTTAGTTGCGAACCAATTCCACGAGTAAAATCGACCGCTGTCTCGTTAGTTCCATCCTCTGCTGCTGCATTTCCTAAACGATATTGCGCCAAAATATCAAAATGTTCTTTTTCTGTAGTATGAAATAATGAACCAATCAATTTTAAAGTAAGCGATGGCGAAACTTTATAAGTTGTCTTTAAAGCTCCAAAGTAAGTATCGTATTGATCTTTTTCCTGACCTTCATAATATACTGCAAGCGCCATTGGCTGATCGATAGTTCCAAATTTTGTTTCTCTGGTTAATGGCTGATATAAGTATTTATTCTGCGAAATATTTCCCAAAAAGCTCATTTGCCATTTTTCAGAAATATCGTAATTTATGTTAGTTTGAAAATCTGCAAAAGTCGGCGTATAATTTGTCTTTGTATCTTGACTATTTACTAATAAACTATTATTTCTGTAGCGAACTCCAGTTACTGCAGACCATTTTTTGTTTTTTGAAACGGCATCGACAGAAGCGCTTCCTCCTAAAAAACTGGCTTCTAAGGAAGCTCCAAACCGAGTTGGTTTTCTATAAGTAATATCTAAAACAGATGATAATTTATCTCCAAACTTAGCCTGAAATCCACCTGCCGAAAAATCAACATTCTGAACCAAATCTGTATTAGTAAAACTCAAACCTTCCTGTTGTCCTGACCGAATTAAAAACGGACGATAAACTTCGACTTCATTAACGTAAACTAAATTCTCATCATAATTACCACCTCGAACTGCATATTGTGTACTAAGTTCATTATTTGAATTTACGCCCGGAAGTGTTTTTAAGATATTTTCTACACCTGCATTTGCACCGGGAACTTTTTTTATTGCTGTTACATCGATTGTTGCAATTCCTTGAACACGTTTTCTGTTTTTTGATGACACAAAAACTTCTCCCATCTGCTCTTCGGAATTACTCATTACAGGATTAAAAACAAAAAACTCATTTGGCTTTAAATTAACCGTTAAGCTTATCATTTTTAAAGAAATATGGGTAAAAATTATGGAGACTTTCTTGTTTGAAATCACATCAATTTCAAAGAAACCATTGGCATCAGACTGTGTACTGCTTTTACCAGATGTGATATTTACATTAGAAACAATATTATTTTCATCGTCGACAATAATGCCCTTAACATGACCGTTTTGAGCAAACAAAACACATGTAAAAAACACAAAAAACAAGGCAGATATGAACCTATTATTATACAACTATTTGGGTTTTATTTTTGTTGACTTCTAAGAAAACGCGTTTCAAAGATAGAAGAATTACCAACATTATCAATTACTTCAATTTTTAAATCATTTGCTCCTTCAAGCAGCAATTGAGGATCAAAAGTGTGTGTAATCTTTTTGTTTTTATTTTCATATTCAAACAAAACCCATTTTCCGTTCAAATACCCATTATAGGATTTAATTCCTGACGAAGAATCACTGATAATAAATTCAATTTTTTTCTGATCGCTGATCCATTTATCCTGAACCAGCTTTGTAATTTTAATAACAGGCTTTATAGTATCTAATACTAAACCATATTGTCCTAATACTTTTGATTTTGCCGTATAAACATCTCCTTTTCTAATCGTTCCATTGTAACTGCTGCTTGCTCCGCTTATTCTTCCAATAAAAACTTTGTCGCGCAAGGCTTCAGAATAAGTATTATCCTTGATGGTTATAGTAAAATTAGAATGCACAGGAACTGTGTCATCATGTACATAAATTCGATTGTTTTTAACATCAAAGTTTAAATTAAAATCATCGTAAAATGTTCCTGCAGGAAAGAAAACAGACATATTGTCTTTTTCGAAATTAGAATCTTTATTGTATTTAACAAAATACTTAGATGTACTCGCTTCTGCCGGCACCAAAGGAACAGCTGAATCATATTCGATTGGAACAGTGATCGAATTTAAATTCCCGTAATAATCTGAAACTTCAATTCTATAAGTTGACGCCAAATTAGGTTCTGCCGTAATTATCCCTCTAGACGCATCCGTTTTTATAATGCTTAACGCAAAAGGTGTTTTCATGAAAAGCTTCTGAATACGCTGACTTGTTTTTTTGTATCGAGAATAATCAATAAATGCATTGATGTAACGCATTTCATCAAATGAATAGGTATTAAATTGATAGTTGTAATTTTGATTTCCATTCAAAAATGTCGAAACATTAAAAACGCCATTTTTATTAAAAGAAACATCATCAGTATCAACAGCATTAATTCCAAAACCGATTTTTCCATTCGTTTTTACTTTTCCAGCAAGATAGGTCCCGTCTTTTTGAAGTGTCATATTAAGCAGCAAAGGCTGTTTAGATTGATTAACTGAGGCATTATCTAATGGGTAAACATACAAGCTCGACAAAGTTGGTTTCTTTGTATCTTTAATATTTTTATCAAACCCAAAGAACATTGGATTAATAACAAACTCTGTTTTTGAATCTCTAATTTCAAAATGCAAATGCGGCCCTTCAGATGAACCTGTATTTCCAGAAAGTGCAATTAACTGTCCTTTTGTAACTGGAAGATCGCCTGGTTTCGGAAATAATTCAATTTCATAAGCTTTTTCAGCATAATGCGCTTTGGTTACATAATCTTGAATCGCTCCTTTAGTGGTTTGCAAATGCCCATAAACAGAAGTATACCCATTTGGATGCGTAATGTAAATACATTTTCCGTTTCCAAACGTCGAAATCTTAATTCTCGACACATAACCATCGGCAATTGCATAAACGTTCAGTCCTTCTCTCTGATTGGTTTTCAAATCAAAACCTGCATGAAAATGATTCGGCCTTAATTCCCCAAAATTACCCGAAAGCTGCATCGGAATATCTAATGGCGGTCGAAAATAATCTTTAGGATATTGTGTTTGGGCAAAAATAAAGTGGCCGCACAAAAGGGCAAATACAGAAAATCTCATAAATAACATTTTTGCTAAGATAAAAAATTAACAGGTAAAAACCGAAGATATAGCCACAAAAACACAATTGATTGAAATTCATTTATTTGTCTATTTTTAATGCAAAAAAATCGATAAAAAATTGCATTAATAAAAAGGAATATTAACTTTGTATGATTAAGTAATGAATAGGATGTATAATGAGTGTAATTGCCGAAATAATTGATACTCTTGAATATAAAATTGAAAAGCTGTTTGAGAAATCAAAAAGCTTGGAAAAGAATAATCAGGTATTACAATTAGAATTAGCCAAAGCTGCGCAAATTATTCGAAAACAATCTGAGGAGATTGAAGCTTTGAAGAAGCAGTATGACACACTTAAGATAGCCAATTCGTTGCTTGGCAGCGACGACAACAAGAGAGAGACAAAGCTTAAAATAAATTCATTAATTCGCGAAATTGATTACTGTATAGCACAACTATCAGATTAGATAACATGGACGGAAAGCTTAAAATCAAAATATCAATTGCAGACCGAGTTTACCCATTAACGGTAGATCCAGCTCAAGAAGAAGGACTTAGAAGTGCTTCAAAAAAAATTGATGCCATGATTAAGCAGTTCGAAGAAAGTTACGCAGTTCGCGACAAACAAGATGTATTAGCCATGTGCGCACTGCAATTTGCATCGCAGGTGGAACAAAAACAAATTGATAACGCAATCGATGGCGAGCAAACTATCGAAAGAATTAAAAAATTAAATTTGCTTTTAGATCAATATCTCGAAAACTAAACGTTCTTTACAGAAACTAAGATACTGCCTACATTAGTTCACAATTGGTAAACTCAACACTAACAATTTAGAATGAGCAAATCATCACTACTATAGCATGCCACGCTTTATTGCGAGGAAACTTGAACAGTGAGTTAGCTCAAAACTTGTCTTTACGAGTTTATTCAAGCAATTAATGTAGGCTTTTTTTATATATAAACCTTAACAAACATGGACATCATAACGATCATTATTGGTATAGTAGGTATTGCAGCAGGTTTTGCAATAGCTAAATTTATCGAGAAAAGTAATATTTCAAACCTAATAAAAAACGCAAAAAAAGAAGCAGCTTCTATTTTAAAAGACGCTAATTTAGAAGCCGAAAATATTAAAAAAGATAAAATTCTTCAAGCAAAAGAACGCTTTATCGAATTAAAATCAGAACACGAACAAGTTATTTTAGCACGAGATAAAAAAGTTGCTGAAGTAGAAAAAAGAGTACGTGATAAAGAATCTCAAGTTTCTAATGAGCTTTCAAAAGCTAAAAAAGTAAACGACGATTTTGAATCTAAAACAGCTGAATACAACAATAAAATTGAGGTTTTAGACAAAAAACAAGCTGAAGTTGACAAGTTACACAAAAGTCAATTACAGCAGCTTGAAGTTATCTCTGGACTTTCTGCAGAAGAAGCAAAAGAACAATTAGTTGAAGGCTTAAAAGCAGAAGCTAAAAGCAAAGCTATGTCTCATATTCAAGACACAATTGAAGAGGCAAAACTTACTGCACAGCAAGAAGCTAAAAAAATCATCATCAACACCATTCAAAGAGTTGGAACGGAAGAAGCAGTTGAAAATTGCGTTTCTGTATTCAACATCGAATCTGACGATGTAAAAGGTAGAATCATTGGTCGTGAAGGCCGTAACATTAGAGCTCTTGAAGCTGCAACTGGAGTTGAAATTATAGTTGATGATACGCCAGAAGCAATCATTCTTTCTTGTTTTGATCCAGTTCGTAGAGAAATTGCTCGTTTGTCATTACACAAATTAGTAACTGACGGACGTATTCACCCAGCTAGAATTGAAGAAGTTGTTGCAAAAACAGCTAAACAAATTGATGACGAAATAATTGAAGTTGGTAAACGTACTGTTATCGACTTAGGAATTCACGGCTTACATCCAGAACTGATTAAAGTTGTTGGTAGAATGAAATACCGTTCATCTTACGGTCAAAACTTATTACAACACTCAAGAGAAGTTTCGAAACTTTGCGGTATCATGGCAGCTGAATTAGGCTTGAATGTAAAATTGGCAAAAAGAGCTGGGTTACTGCACGATATTGGTAAAGTTCCAGATACAGAAAGCGATTTACCTCACGCGTTGTTAGGTATGCAATGGGCTGAGAAATACGGAGAAAAAGAGGAAGTATGCAACGCTATTGGTGCTCACCACGACGAGATCGAAATGAAATCATTATTATCTCCAATTGTTCAAGTTTGTGATGCTATATCAGGGGCAAGACCGGGAGCGAGACGCCAGGTTCTAGATTCATACATTCAACGTTTGAAAGATCTTGAAGAAGTAGCTTACGGGTTCAGCGGTGTAAAAAATGCTTACGCAATTCAAGCTGGTAGAGAACTTCGTGTTATTGTTGAAAGTGAAAAAGTTTCTGATGACAATGCAGCAAACTTATCATTTGAAATCTCACAAAAAATTCAAACTGAAATGACTTACCCTGGTCAAGTTAAAGTAACTGTAATTAGAGAAACTAGAGCTGTAAATATTGCAAAATAACAGCTAATCTATACATAAAAAACAAAAAGGCAGCTCTCTACGAGCTGCCTTTTTTAATTCTATCTAATTAAGAAGCGTTTAAAGATCATTAAACGTGATTTTAAAACTCGTTCCTACTCCTACCTCACTTTCTACAGAAACTGTTCCTTTCATAGCTTCTATTTGATTTCTGGTTATGTACAAACCTATTCCTCTTGCCTCTTCATGTTTATGAAATGTTTTATACATCCCAAATAATAAATCACCATATACCTTCAAATCAATTCCTAAACCATTATCCGTAATCTTTAATGATTTATGTCCATCTGTTTCCAAACCATAATCAAAAACAATAACTGGATCTCGATCAGGATGCGCATACTTTATTGCATTAGTTGTAAAATTCAACAAAACACTCTCTAAATAAGCGGGATTAAAATTTATTATCAAGTACTCAGGCACATTATTTATAATTGTGACCTTTTTCTGTTTACTGTGCCCTTTTATTGTCGAAATAGTTTTCTCTATATACTCAAAAAGCTTTAACGGCCCAACTGTTATATTAATATTGCTTTGCGTTTTTACGATCTGACTGAGATTTGAAATCGTTTCATTTAAATCATTAGAAACCGTACGCAAATGCTCCAGCATTTCGGTAACCGTTTCTTTATCGCCATCAGCATCAATAAAATCTAAAATTGATTTTATATTCCCTGCCTGAGTATTTAAATTATGCGAAACAATATGCGAAAAATTGAGCAGTCGGCTATTTTGATCGCTGTACAACTTCATTGTTTTCAAAAGCTCAAGCTCCTTTTCTTTCTGTAACGATATATCAGTATGCGTTCCTATAACACGCAATGGCTTTCCATTTTCATCACGTTTGATAACCTTACCGCGATCTAAAATCCATTTATAATTACCGCTGGAAGTCATTACACGATGGTAATTTTCATAATAGGGGATCTTATTTTCAAAATGCTCCTTGATATCCGAATAATATTTTGGAAGATCATCAGGATGTACAATTTTATCCCAACGCTCCGGATCGTCAAAAATATCAGTTGACTCTAATTCTAAGATTTTTAATGATAATGACGAATAAAAAACATTATTAGTCACCATATCCCAATCCCAAATTCCAACTGTAGAAGCATCTAGAGCAAACTGAAAACGTTCTTCAGAAATACGAAGTTTCTCTTCTTTATCTTTAAGTTCAGTTATATCTGAAACATGTCCAAAAAAACTCACTTTATCACCGTCAGATAATTCAGTTTTAGCCGAAATCCTAAACCAGCGAAGTCCTTTTTTTGGTAAAACTGCTCTAAACTCAATCTCCCAAGGTTTAATTTCTTTTCGCGCCTTCACCAAACTCTGAAAAAACATATCTCGGTCTTGCGGCAAGATTCTTTCGTAGATAATCAGTTTTATATCATCTGTAAATTTATCTATCGCAAGTTCAAAAATTTCATCAACAGATCTGCTTACAAGAGGAAATGAATACTGATTATCTGCATCTATCACAAACTGAAAAATCAAGTCTGGCACTTCTGCAAGCAGCTTTTTGTAAAAATTATTAACTTCTAAGCAATCTTCACTATTAAAAAAATCAAAAACCATACGCCGTCATTTAAGTAAATAATTACTTTATCAAAATCAAATTCAAAAGTCTTCTTATCGCTTTTTATACTTTCTTTTTAACATTAAATCAAACACAATATATTAATTTTTGCTTAAAAACACAGGTTAAGCATAAAAAAAAATTATTTTCTTGGATGGAATGAATGCATCACTTCTTTCAAGAAACTTCGATCAAGATGTACGTAAATTTCTGTTGTGGTAATAGATTCATGTCCGAGCATTAATTGAATTGACCTCAAATCGGCGCCGTTTTCTAATAAATGTGTCGCAAAAGAATGACGTAATGTATGCGGACTAATTGTTTTACTTAATTTAATTTTTACTGCCAGATCTTTTATTATCGTAAAAATCATAGCACGAGTAAGCTGATTACCTCGGCGATTTAAAAACAAAGTATCTTCAAAACCTTTTTTAATATTTAGATGCACCCGAATTTCATTTTGATAAATCTCTATGTATTTTCGAGTTACCTTTCCTATGGGAACAAAACGTTCTTTATTTCCTTTCCCAGTAATCTTCACAAAACCTTCATCAAAAAACAAATCAGAAATTTTGAGCGAAACCAACTCCGAAACCCGAAGTCCGCAGCCGTACAAAGTTTCCAGCATAGCTCGGTTTCGTTCCCCTTCGTTACTGCTCAAATCTATTGCAGCAATTAAAGCATCAATTTCTTCCACAGACAATGTATCTGGTAATTTCCTGCCGGTTTTAGGACTCTCAATTAACTCTAAAGGACTATCGTTTCTATAATCTTCAAAAACCAAATAATTAAAAAAGCTTTTCAAACCAGAAATAATTCTAGATTGAGATCTTGGGTTTACTTCCTTAGATACTGAATAAATAAACTGCTGAATTGTTTCATCAGTAATTTTTAAAGGCGAAACATCAATTTGATTGGTTTCTAAAAAAAGACACAAACGTTCTATATCAAAGCTATAATTCTCAATTGTATTTTTAGACAATCCTCTTTCTATACGCAAATACGATTGGTAGTCTTTTATGTAATTATTCCATTTCATACTTTACAAAGTAAAACATTTTTAACCATAAAAAAACCTTCCTAAAATCTAGGAAGGTTTTATACAAAATATCGTTTTAAGATATTAGAATTTATAAGCTAAAGTCAATGCCAAAACACTATTTTTTGGGCTATCATAAGCTTCCTCCCAAGTATCAGCATCATAATCTGCAATATTTGACAAACCTACAGTATAACGAAGTCCAACAGAAACATTTTCTGTAAAATTATATCCAGCTCCAAAATTAAATCCAGTATCTACAGATTTAAAACCATCTTTAGCATCACGACCATCATTTTTAGCCGAAACTAAAAAACCTAATTGCGGACCTGCTTCTACGGTAAACTGTTTGGTAACATAAAATTTAGCCAAAACAGGAATATTGATATAATTTAATTTAGAATCAAAATCACCAAAAGACCCGCCATCAAATTTAGCACCTTGAGTCGAAAACAAAACCTCAGGTTGAATTGCTAATCTCTCGATAATTTTAATTTCAGCAAAAGCACCTACTTGAAAACCAACTAAGGACTTAGTGTCATAATAATCTCCACCTGCAAAACTTGTAAGATTAAGACCTCCTTTAACTCCGAATCTTGTTTGTTGTGCATTAGCAAATCCAAATACCATTACTGCTATAGCAGCTAAAATAATTCTTTTCATTACAATTTGTTTTTACGTTATATAGTTCAAATATAAAAATATTCTTCATAATTCTATATTAGGAATTTAACAAATAAAATAGTAACAAGACATTAAACCGCTAATTTAAAAGCATTTGATTCTACAACAAGACTATTATATCTACAAAAAAAGCCCTCCTCAAAAGAGGAAGGCCACTTAAAACCAACTAAATATTTTATTTAGAATTTATAGATCACTCCAAATCTAACATCTCTTAAGTCTGTACCAAAACCAAAATTATTGCTTTTGTCAGCACCATGACCACCATTGTTGTTTACGCTATATTCTAAACCTGCCCAACTTGCTTCAATAGCAAAATGATTAGACAAGAAATAACTTAAACCTAAACCTACATTTGCACCAACTTGATTTGTTTTGAAATCTCCAGCTTTACTGTTCGTAAAATCAAGACCTGCTTGACCAAAAACTGAGAACTGAGAAGCAGGAGTAAAATAGTATCTACCAAAAGCTCCAGCTGTAAATGAATTCGTTTTGTCATCACCAACCTTATCAGAACCAAAACCTAATTTTGCCCCAATAGCAATGTTTTCAGACACAAAGTAACCTACTTTTGGCTCAATCTCAAAACCGCTGGTTTTTACATCACCTGTTTTTGTAGAACCTACAGTTAAAGCTCCAGAAATAAAAGCATCTCCTTTAGCAAATCCACCAGTTTGTGCATTAGCAAATGCAAAACCTAATACTGCAATAGCAGTTAAAATAACCTTTTTCATAATTTATTTTTTTTAATTACAGAGCACAAAAATAAGATTGCGCTTGTTAAAAAAAGACCATAATAAGTCATTTTAATAGCAAAATAAGACAGAATTAGACTACAAATAAACAGCTGATTTCCAAACAATTAGAAGAAAACACTAATACAAAAGCACTTAAAACTTAAAAAAAAGTGTGAATTTTAATAATTTTATAAAGCTTGATATAAAGCAATAAATTGAAAATAATGTAGTTTTGACTTAATAAATAACATATAAACACGAAACCCCTAAAAACATTTTTATGAAAAAAATACTTTTAGCCGCTGTATTGTTCTTAGCAACATCAGCAACCATTCAAGCACAATTATTACAAATTGGAGTAAAAGCCGGAGTTAACTTTGCAAGCCAAACTGGTGATGCAGGTCTTAATGGAGTAGCGTTTGACAAAGACGGAATTACAAGCTATCATGCTGGTCTTGTTGCCGAACTTAAATTATTAGATAAATTTGCAATCCAACCAGAACTTTTATATTCAACTCAAGGTGCAACATACAAAAATGCAGTAAGTGAGTTTAAAAATGAATTAGGTTACCTATCTATACCAGTAATGGCGAAATTTTATTTAACAGATTCTTTCAGTTTAGAAGTTGGTCCACAAGCCTCATTTTTATTAAGTGAAAAAAATGATTTTGACGTTAAAGATGCTGAAACTTTTGAATTTGGTCTTAATGCTGGTTTAGGAGTAAAATTGACTAAAAATATCTTCCTTCAAGGTCGCTATGGCTTAGGACTTACTGAAGCTTCAAAAAATGCTGACGTTAAAAATTCAACATTTCAAATCTCTGCTGGATTTATGTTCTAAAAAGAATATCACATAGTTTTACAAAAACCGTTCAATTAATTAGAACGGTTTTTTTATTTTTACACTTTGGTGAAATGTTTCCGTTAAAACGTAAAGTAAACTCATATCACTTATAATTAAAATCAAATTCTTTATGAAAATCTGCATTATCAACGGACCAAATTTAAATCTTTTAGGAAAAAGAGAACCTGAAGTTTACGGAAGTCAAACTTTTGAAGATTATTTTGAAACGCTGATACAGAAATATCCAAACGTTGAACTTTCGTATTATCAAAGCAATATCGAAGGCGAATTGATTGGAAAAATTCAGGAAGTTGGTTTTACTTTTGATGGAATTATTTTAAATGCAGGAGCATACACTCACACCTCTATAGGTTTAGGTGATGCTATGAAAGCGGTTACAACACCGGTAATCGAAGTACATATTTCAAACACTTATGCCCGCGAAAGCTTCAGACATCAGTCTTATTTGTCTGGAAACGCAAAAGGTGTCATTTTAGGTTTTGGTTTAAAAAGCTACGATCTGGCGATTCAATCTTTCTTGTAAGTCTTTTTTTAACAATTTTTTAATAAGCTCGTTTTTAACTTATTCTATTTTTGTGAGAGAAACCACTCTCATGAAAAACTTTACTGTACTCGCCTTTTTAATTTTTTCAATTTCCAATTTTGCCCAAATCAAAGGGACAATAACTGATCTAAAAGGAAATCCACTGCCTTTTGTTTCAGTTTTTGAAGAGAATACTTATACCAGCACCACTTCAAATGAGCAGGGAAAATACCAGCTTAATGTAAAAGAAATTGGTAAAAATAAAATCACCTTTCAATATTTAGGTTTTAAAACTCAAAAACAAACCGTTGCTTCTGATTCTAAAATACTGATTTTAGATGTAAAAATGGAAGAAGAAAATTTTGAACTTAATGAAGTTGTAATTAATTCAAAAGACAACCCCGCAAATGCCATTATAAAAAGTGCTATTGCAAACAAAAAAAGTAATTCTGAAAAAACGGCTCGTTATACCGCCGATTTTTATTCGAAAGGAATGTTTAAAATAAAAGATCTTCCTAAGAAAATAATGGGGATGAAAGTCGATATCGGCGACGAAATGGCTTCAAATTTAGACTCGACCGGAACAGGTATTTTATATTTATCAGAAACTATTTCTAAGATTTCTTTTGAGAAACCTGAAAAACTAAAAGAGAAAATCATTGCTTCTAAAATTTCTGGAAATAATAAAGGATTTAGTTATAATACAGCAACTTTATCTACTTATGATTTCTATGATAACACATTAGAATTCAACATTAATCTTATTTCTCCTATCGCTGATAATGCTTTCAATTACTACAAATACAAACTTGAAGGAACATTTTTTGACGATAACAATCAACAAATTAATAAAATAAAGGTAACACCTAAACGTGATAAAGAACCTGTTTTTGAAGGCTACATCTATATAGTTGATGACAGTTTTGCGATTTATGCTGTAGACTTAGACATAAAAGGCTACAGAATGAAAAACGAATTTACTGAAGTAATGAATCTAAAACAGAGTTTCAGTTATAATGTAAAAAATAAAATCTGGTCAAAAAACGCTCAAACGCTTTCTTTCAATGCCGGTGCTTTTGGCGTGAAGTTCTCTGGAAAATTCAATTACGTGTATTCGAATTATGAATTTCCTGCTTCTTTTCAAAAGAAAACTTTTGGCAATGAAATTGTAGCTTTTGAAGCTGATGCAAATAAAAAAGATAATGCTTTTTGGAATCAAATACGTCCAATTCCTTTGACGATTGAAGAAAGTAATGATTACATTAAAAAAGACAGTTTACAAACTATAAGAAAGTCTCAAAAATACACTGATTCAGTCGACGCTAAAAACAATAAGTTTAAAATCTTTGATGTTTTAATGGGCTATGATTATAAAAATACTTTCAAGAAATATTCTTTTGAATATAAAGGTTTATTGAATTTAAGTTCTTTAAGTTTTAATACCGTTCAAGGTTTTAATCTCGATTCGGGATTTTCAATTAAAAAATGGAATGAAGAAAAAGGAACGAGTACTTCTATAAGTACAACCTTTAATTATGGCTTTTCTGATGAACGTTTTCGTGTTACGGGTCAATTCAGCCATCGTTTTAACAACATAAACCATGCATCAATCTGGGCTTCTGGAGGAACAAAAACTGCGCAATTTAACAGCGGTGAACCTATTAGCAATATTGTCAATTCAATAAGTTCCTTGTTTTTCAAAGACAATTACATGAAATTGTACAACTTAGAGTTTGCTCAAATTAATTACGGACAGGATGTTGCTAATGGAATAAACTTAAATGCAAAAATTGGCTACGAACAACGAAAACCACTTTTTAATACTACTGATTATTCTTTCTTTAAAAGAGATGATATTTACACGTCAAATAATCCGCTGGCACCAAACGATTTTATAACTCCTGCATTTGATCAGCATCATTTGTTTAAAACGGCTTTGACTGCACGTATTAATTTTGGAAACAAATACATTTCGAGACCTGATGGACGATATAACATTAAAAACGAAAAATATCCAACTGTATTTTTAGCTTTTGAAAAAGCATTTGCAGCAAGCGAGAAAAAATATGAATTTGAAAGCGTAGGCGCCTCTGTTCAATATGATCTTTCTTTAAACAATAAAGGGGTTTTAGGAATGAACTTTAGAGCAGGCAAATTTTTCAATGCCGAAAATATCTCTTTTATAGATTACAGACATTTTAACGGAAATCAAACACATATCGGAACCAGTGACCGCTATTTGAATGTTTTTAATTTAATGCCATATTACACTAACAGCACAAATGACAGTTATTTTGAGATGCACTTAGAGCACAATGATATGGGCTTTGTAACCAATAAAATTCCGTTGATTAATTTATTAAAATCAACTATGAATCTAGGATTTCATACCCTGGCAATTCCCGACAGAAAACCTTACACCGAGTTTACCGTTGGATTAGACAATTTAGGTTTCGGAAAATTTAAGTTGTTTAGAGTCGATTATGTACATTCTTATCAGGGAGGAATTCAGCAAAACGGCATTGTTTTTGGGCTGAAGATTTTGAATGTATTAGATTAAAAAAGGTTCTAAGATACTAAGGTTCTAAGATGCTAAGTTTTTTTTCTCAGCACCTTAGAACCTTAGTCCCTTTCAATCTCAAAATCAATGATAATCATCTGGTTCGATGTGAATCAAAACATTTCCTAATTGAGGGATTTTTTCTTTTAAGGTATCTTGTAATTTATGTGATAAATCGTGACCTTCTTTAACAGAGATTTTTGCTGATACTATAGCATGAAGATCAACATGATATTTCATTCCTGCTTTACGAATAAAACATTTTTCGGTTCCTAAAATTCCAACAACGGTTAATGATTTTATTCTAATTTCTTCTACCAAATCATCATTTAGATTCTCATCCATGATTTCACCTAATGCTGGTCTAAAAATTTTATAACTGTTGTAAAGTATAAAAAATGCAGCAAAAAGTGCCGCCCAATCATCTGCAGATTCGTAACCTTTTCCCATAAACAGCGCAATCGAAATCCCAATAAAAGCTGCTACAGAAGTAATGGCGTCACTGCGATGATGCCAAGCATCTGCCGCCAAAGATGAACTATTTGTTTGTTTACTGCGTTTCATTACTAATCGAAACGAATATTCTTTCCAAATAATAATGGCTCCCAAAACATATAAAGTCCATGATTTAGGCAAGGCATGCGGCGTTTGAATATTAGCAATACTTTCGTAACCAATAACAGTTGCTGATGTAATTAAAAATCCGACAACCAAAAATGTAATTAAAGGTTCGGCACGACCATGACCGTATGGATGATTTTCATCTGCAGGTTTATTAGAATACTTAATTCCGAATAAAACCAGACAAGACGAAAATATATCCGTTGTCGATTCGATCGCATCTGCAATCAAGGCATATGAATTGCCAAAAAAACCTGCGAGACCTTTTATAAGGGCCAGGCAGGTATTTCCAACTATACTAAAGATAGTAGCTTTTACAGCTTTTTGTTCGTTTGTCATTTAGACTATTTTTTTTGTCGCGAATTATACAAATTTGCGACAAATATTTTTTACGCTCTCACGATTTTTGCTCCAATTGCTCTCAAACGCTCGTCGATACGCTCATATCCACGATCAATTTGTTCGATATTTTGAATTGTACTTGTTCCTTTTGCAGAAAGAGCTGCTATCAATAATGAAATTCCTGCACGAATATCAGGAGACGACATTGTTGTTGCTTTTAATTGAGATTCGAAATTATGCCCCATAACCACAGCTCTGTGCGGATCACATAACATAATTTTTGCTCCCATATCGATTAATTTATCAACGAAAAACAAACGGCTTTCGAACATTTTTTGATGAATTAAAACATCTCCTTTTGCTTGTGTTGCCACTACTAAAACGATACTTAACAAATCAGGTGTAAATCCTGGCCAAGGTGCATCGGCAATTGTTAAGATTGAACCATCGATATCCGTTTTTACTTCATATCCATCTTTGTGAGCTGGAATATAAATATCATCATTACGTTTTTCAATTGTAATTCCAAGTTTTCTGAATGTATTTGGAATCAAACCTAAATTTTCCCAGCTTACATTTTTAATCGTAATTTCGCTTTTTGTCATAGCCGCAAGACCAATCCAAGAACCAATTTCAATCATATCTGGTAAAATTCTATGCTCGCATCCGCCAAGGCTTTCAACACCTTCGATAGTCAATAAATTAGAACCAACACCAGTAATTTTAGCTCCCATCGAGTTCAACATTTTACACAATTGCTGTAAATATGGTTCGCATGCTGCGTTGTAAACTGTAGTTGTTCCTTTTGCTAAAACTGCAGCCATTACAATATTTGCAGTTCCTGTCACAGACGCTTCGTCTAATAACATATCTGTTCCAGTAAGACCTTCTGGAGCTTCTACTCCGTAAAAATGATCTTCTCTGTTATATCTAAATTTTGCTCCAAGATTGATAAACCCTTCAAAGTGTGTATCTAATCTACGACGACCAATTTTATCTCCTCCTGGTTTAGGAATATATCCTTTTCCAAAACGAGCTAAAAGTGGACCAACAATCATAATAGAACCACGTAAAGCTCCACCTTCTTTTTTGAAAGCTTCAGTTTCTAAATATCCAACATTAACCTCATCAGCTTGAAAAGTGATTGATCCCGGTTCGTTACGTTGAATTTTTACCCCTAAATTACCCAATAATGTGATTAATTTATTGATGTCTATAATATCAGGAATGTTATTAATTTTTACTTTCTCTCCTGTTAGAAGCACGGCACATAAAATTTGTAACGCCTCATTCTTTGCTCCTTGTGGAGTGATTTCTCCTTTTAAAGGAGTTCCTCCTTCGATTTTAAAAATTCCCATAGATTTCTTTTAGGTTCTCAGGTTCTGAGATTCTGAGGTTCTAAGCTAAAAATCTTAGCATCTTAGTACCTTAGCATCTTAACCCTTTTTTATTTCTGATTATTATTTTTTTGAAAGGTCTTTTGTTTACCTCCTTTATTGTTTTTGTTGTTTTGAATTTTTGGCTGTCCAGCTGGCGTTATCTTATTTGAAACACGCTTATTTGTACGCATTAAATCTGTTGTGTTCAACAATTCTTCTGTACTGTGAAGCAGGTTTATTTTTCCTCCCGACAATTCATACAAATGCTCAAAAATTACATCATCTTTTACGGTGTCTTTGTTCCAGCTCAAAAATGATTTTTTCATGTGGTTGGCAATTACCATGACCAATGCATTTTTCATTTCGCCTTCCTCCCATTTATTGGCCACATCGATCATGTATTTGATGTTGTTTCCATAAAATCTGTATTTCGGGAAATTTTGAGGATATTGTAAAACATCTGGTTTTAACTGCAATACATCTCTTGATGGAATTGGATACGGAGATTCTACATTCAATTTAAAATCAGACATAATAAAAAGCTGATCCCATAATTTATGCTGAAAATCCGGCACATCACGCAAATGAGGGTTTAAGCTTCCCATAACCTGAATGATATATTTCGCTGCTTTGTTGCGCGTTTCATCATCTTCAATTGCAGTAGCCTGATCAATCAATTTTTGTAAATGACGACCATATTCTGGAATAATTAATCGTTGTCTTTCAGAATTGTATTCTAAATTAAAAACAACATCATTCGCGACTTCTTTTTTATATTTTTCGTTCATAAGTTATAATGAAACTATACCTTCTATTGTAGAAACTTCTTTGTATTTAACAATTACAGCATCAGAACTGTGCATCGTAACATCTACAGAAACACTGGTAAACTTACCTGTTTTAGATTTTGTTGTTTTAATAACAGCGCCCATATCATCAAAAGCTTTTTCAACACGCTCAACATTGTCTGCTACAGTTGGCACAATAAATTTATACAAATATTCTGCCGGCCAAGTATTTGCGTTATCAAGTTCTACTTTTAATCTTTCGTAAAATTCGGCTGTTTTTTTTTCTTTATCGTTCTCCATTTGTAATTAAAAATAAAGGCAAATATACGATTTTTGAATTTAGAATTTTGAGTTTAGATTTTAGATTTTTTCTATTGAAAAGATAACTGCTTTTTTTCCACAAATTTCGCGAATTTACACTAATCACACTGCTGTAAATTTCTTTAATAAATTTTATTAAAATTTTGATTTCTTTTAAGATTTAACTTGGCAAAATTCGTAACAAACCTTTATATTTGGAGTACTTTGCAACTCTGCTCCCGATAACTATCGGGATTGCGAAATTAAAACAAATTACAATGAAAAAACTCTTTTTACTCTTTATCGCTTTTACAATAAACTCGATTCAAGCACAAGAAGTCAAAACTCTGACTTATTTTCAAAATGACACGCTTAAATTGGACTTAGATTTGTATCTGCCAAAGAAAAAAGCAAATGAAAAAACTCCTGTAATTCTGTTTGCATTTGGCGGCGGATTTTCTGGCGGCGAACGCACAAGTGAAAAAGACTTTGGAATGTTTATGGCTAAAAACGGCTACGCAGTTGCGAGCATTTCATACAGTTTATATATGAAAGGAAAAGATTTTGGATGTAAAGGTGTTTTAACCGAAAAAATAAAAGCAATTCAAATTGGCGTAAGCGATATGTGGCAGGCAACTTCTTATTTAATTGAAAATGCCGATAAATACAATCTCGATACTTCAAAAATCTTTATTTCTGGAATTAGTGCCGGTGCCGAAATTGGTTTTCATGCGTCGTTTTGGGATTATAAACTTATGAATTTATACAAACGTAATTTGCCCGAAAACTTTAAATATGCAGGTTTCATTGGTGGTTCAGGTGCAATTCAGGATATTAATTTGATTACCAAAGAAAAAGCAATTCCGATGTTATTAGCTCACGGAAGCAATGACGACACGGTTCCTTACAACGCAGGTTCGCATCGCTCTTGCCCTACAAATGCTTCGGGCTGGCTGATTTTGTTTGGATCTTACGCAGTTTACAATCATATGCAGGATTTACATAAAGATATTGAGCTGATTACTTTTTGCGGCGGCGGACATGAATTCTCGGGTTATCTTTTTCATGAAGGACAACAATATGTTCTGGATTTTGTAAATGATGTTTTGAAAGGAAAGAAATTTCAATCACATTTGATTGTTCCTTCTAAAAAAAACGTGAATACTGGAAAATATTTATTCTGCGAATAAATACTTTGACCAAACCAAAATATTAAAAATATTACACACCTTTAAACTGGACTGAAGTCCAGCCCTACAATATTTGTTGAGCCTTTGGCTCTTTCTCTAATTCAGTTCCGCAGGAACAAACTATATTGTAGAGCTGGACTTCAGTCCAGTTTACCGTAATATTTCGCGAATCAACAAATACGCGAACAACCAACCATTTCCGTCAAAAACACCAAATCTTTAGCTTCGCGTAAATATTCTTTTTAATTACGAATAAGTTTAGGTAAATTTGCGCTTTATTTTTAGAATAGTGCAAAAACAAATTATAGTCCTTATTGGAGGTCCTGGTACAGGAAAATCTACACTTATAAACGAATTAGTCGCTCGCGGCTATTGCTGTTACCCCGAAATTTCTAGAGAAGTTACACTCGAAGCTCAAAAAAGAGGTATCGAACAATTGTTCTTAGAACAACCTTTATTATTTAGCGAAATGCTTTTAGATGGGCGTGTTAAACAATATGAAAATGCAAAAAAAGAGCCTGATACGGTAGTTTTTATTGATCGCGGAATTCCTGACGTTACAGCCTACATGGATTATATTGGCGATGAATATCCTGAGCATTTTGCAAAAGCTTGCGAAGATTATAAATATTCTAAAACTTTTATTTTACCGCCTTGGGAAGAAATTTATCAGAGCGACACTGAGCGTTATGAGAATTTTGAACAGGCACTAACAATTCAGAACCACTTAATCGAAACGTATAAAAAATACGGATATGATTTAATTGAAGTTCCTAAAGATACGGTTGAAAACAGAATTCTTTATATATTAGATAAAATTTAGCGGCGGGTTTAAAGTTGCAAAACTAGAAACTGATTTCTAAATTTTTAACTTTAACACTTTGGCCATGCAGGAAGCACAAGATATTCTTTTAAAATACTGGAAACACGAAAGTTTCAGACCGCTACAAAAAGAAATTATTGATTCGGTTTTAGAAGGTCATGATACTTTTGCACTGCTGCCAACTGGAGGCGGAAAATCAATTTGTTTTCAGGTTCCAACTATGATGCGCGAAGGAATCTGCTTGGTTATTTCACCATTGATTGCTTTGATGAAAGACCAAGTAGCGAATCTTCAAAAAAGAGAAATCAAAGCAATCGCTCTTACGGGCGGAATTCATACAGAAGAAATTATTGATCTTCTAGACAACTGCCAGTTCGGGAATTACAAATTTCTTTATCTTTCGCCGGAGCGTTTACAATCAGACTGGATATTAGAACGCATCAAAAATCTTCCTATAAGTTTTATTGCCATTGATGAAGCACATTGTGTTTCGCAATGGGGACATGACTTCAGACCAGCTTATTTAAAAATTTCAGAACTTAAAAAACACTTCCCTAAGATTCCTTTTTTGGCTTTGACTGCAACTGCTACACCAAGAGTTGTTGAAGATATTAAAACTGAATTAGGTTTAAAAGACACTAAACTATTTCAACAGTCTTTTGAAAGAAAGAATATCGCATACATGATTTTTGAAGTTGAAGACAAACTGTATCGTGTTGAACAAATTTTAAAGAAAAACCCGCAGCCTTCTATTATATATGTACGAAATAGAAAATCGTGTTTAAACATCTCAACACAACTACAGTCGCTGGGCTTTAGAGCCACTTATTATCACGGAGGACTTTCGACAAAAGAAAAAGATAAAAATATGCAATTGTGGATGTCAGAACAAGCACAGGTTATTGTTGCCACAAATGCGTTTGGAATGGGAATTGACAAAGACAATGTAAAAACGGTCATTCATACGCAATTGCCAGAAAATCTAGAAAATTATTATCAGGAATCTGGAAGAGCAGGACGAAATGGCGAAAAAGCCTTTTCGGTTTTATTATACAATAATTCAGATGCGAACCAAACTGAACAACAGTTTTTAAGTATTCTGCCTGACAAAAAATTCCTAAAAACGATGTATGTCAAACTGTGCAACTATTTTCAAATAGCTTACGGCGAAGGCTTAGACGATACTTTCTCTTTTAAACTGAATCACTTTTGCAACAAATACGACTTCCCTACTTTAAAAACATATAATGCTTTACAGTTTTTGAATCAACAGGGAATTATCACTATGTCTCAAGAATTTTCAGAAAAGGTTACAATGCAGTTTTTAATTGAATCAAAAGAAGTTATTCGATACACAAGTTTAAATCAGAAAGACGAAGAAATTATTTTGGCAATTTTAAGAACTTATCCAGGAGTTCATGAAATGAAAACACCGATTAATCTTTCGCTGATTGCAAAAAAATCAAATCATACCGAAGAACAGGTTACTTCTCTTTTAGAAAAATTGAGAGAAAAAGAAATTATAGAATACAAATCCAAAAACAATGATGCAACTATATTATTCAATGAAGTTCGCGAAGATGATTTGACTATAAATAGAGTTTCTAAGTATCTGGAAAAACAAAATCAGCTTAAACAAGAACAGTTATCATCTGTTCTATATTATATTAAGGAAAACAAAACCTGCAAAAACAGATTGGTTTTGGATTATTTTGGAGAAGAAACTAATTCTAATTGCGGAGTTTGCTCGTATTGCATTACGCAAAAAGGAAAAATCACAGAGGCCGATTCTATTGCTGACAAAATCTTATCTTTATTAAAAACGGCATCTTTGACTTCGCGAGAAATTCAAAATCAGATAAAACTAGATGCATCAGACATAATACTTGTTCTTCAAGAATTATTAGAAAACAATCATATCGTTATATTAGCGAACAATAAATACACTTTAAAATCATAATGGAAAAATTACGAATTATATTTATGGGAACGCCAGAATTTGCTGTTGGCATTCTAGATACTATTATAAAAAACAATTACGATGTTGTGGGCGTTATCACAGCTGCAGATAAACCAGCCGGCCGCGGACAAAAAATAAAATATTCGGCAGTAAAAGAATATGCACTGGCAAACAATCTTACTTTATTACAGCCAACTAATTTAAAAGACGAAAGTTTTTTAGCCGAATTAAAAGCTTTAAATGCTAATTTACAAATAGTAGTTGCCTTCAGAATGCTGCCAAAAGTAGTTTGGGAAATGCCAAGTTTAGGAACTTTTAATCTTCACGCTTCATTACTTCCAAATTATCGAGGTGCAGCGCCAATTAACTGGGCTATTATTAATGGAGAAACTAAAACTGGAGTTACAACTTTCTTTATTGATGACAAGATTGACACTGGAGCCATGATTTTAAATTCGGAAATCGCCATTGAGCCAGAAGAAAATGCAGGACAATTGCACGATCGATTAATGTTACTGGGAAGTCAGACTGTAATTGACACTTTAAAAATTATTGAAAGTGGAAATGTTACCACAACAATTCAGGAAGACAATGACGAAATCAAAACGGCATACAAACTAAACAAAGAGAATTGTAAAATTGACTGGACAAAATCTGGAGCTGAGATCAATAATTTAATTCGAGGATTAAGTCCGTATCCAGCTGCGTGGTGTTTTTTGAAGGATAAAAATGAAGAATTAAGCATCAAAATATATGAAGCTAAACTAGCTGTAGAAGCACATTCTTATGAAATTGGAACTTTAATCAGCAGTAAAAAAGAAATCAAAATTGCAATTAAAGAAGGGTTCATTCAGCTTTTAAGTTTACAATTACCCGGAAAAAAGCGAATGCAAGTAGCAGAATTATTAAATGGAATAACTTTTTCTGATAGCGCAAAGGTCTATTAACATCAGTAAAACAGGGGTTTGTACCTGTTTTTGATCGATAAACAACACCCTTTATGAACAAAAAAAGCAAGTTATCAACAATTCTAGCTAAAATTAAAGAAAACACTTGCACGCAACGGATTTCCTACTAAATTTGTGTATTAACAATTTTTTTTAACCAACAATTAATAACTAATTATTATGAACAAATCAGAATTAATCGATGCTATCGCTGCTGATGCAGGAATTACAAAAGCTGCGGCTAAATTAGCTTTAGAGTCATTTTTAGGAAATGTAGGATCTACTTTGAAAAAAGGCGGAAGAATTTCATTAGTAGGTTTTGGATCTTGGTCAGTATCTGCGAGAGCTGCTAGAGACGGTAGAAACCCTCAAACAGGAAAAACTATCAAAATTGCTGCAAAAAATGTAGTAAAATTTAAAGCTGGTGCTGAATTAGAAGGAGCAGTGAACTAATAAGAAAGTTCTCTAATCTAAATAATATAATTAAAACCCTCCTCATGGAGGGTTTTTTTATGCGGTTTAACGATTTTATTTGTGATTTTAATTTTTTTATGAGTAAATTTAATAAAAATTGTAGCCGTATGATTTCAGAAAAATTAAAAAAAGGACACCTGCTTATTGCCGAGCCTTCAATAATTGGAGATTTATCTTTTAACAGATCGGTAATTTTATTAGCAGACCATAACAAAGAAGGATCAATAGGATTTATCATTAATAAACCGTTAAAATACACGATTAATGATCTTATCCCGGAAATTGATGCGACCTTCAAAATATACAATGGAGGCCCAGTTGAGCAAGACAATTTGTACTTCATTCACAATATTCCTGAGTTAATCCCGAATAGTGTCGAGATTTCTAATGGAATATACTGGGGAGGTGATTTTGAATCGACCAAAGACTTAATAAACAACGGATCAATCAGCAAAAACAATATCCGTTTTTTCTTAGGCTATACTGGTTGGGATGAAAATCAGCTCGAGAATGAAATGCAGGGAAACTCCTGGATTATTGCTGATAATAATTACAAGAATAAAATTATTGGAAAGTCTACCACTCACTTTTGGAAAGAACAAATTATTGAGCTTGGCGGCGACTATCTCATTTGGTCAAATGCACCTGAAAACCCATATCTGAATTAATTTTCAGATATGGATTCATTTAGTTTTTGCACTAATAAATGAGCCAGATTACTTGTAAACTCTTTTTTTCGATATTTAGTTATCGGTTGTATTCCCGTGATTACATTGGTAAGAAATAACTCATCTGCTTTTTGAAGATCAAATGGCGAAATTATTTCCTCACTTATTTCTATGCCCTCAACTTTTTTAGCTAAAGCCAAAATTTGCTTACGCATAATTCCATTTAAACAACCTTCAGAAACGGGCGGTGTAATAAGTTTTTTGCCTGCAAGCATAAACAAATTTCCTTGCAAAGCCTCGACAACATTTTTAGCATCATTTAACAATATACAATTTGCAAGTCCGTTTTCATCTGCAAAAATACTTCCCGTAACATTAATCATTTTATTAGTCGTTTTAATCGACGATAATAACTGCTTTGTTACATAGAAGTCTTTATACAAATCAACTTCATATTCAGCGGTATTTAAAGCATATAAAGTGTTTTCGAGTGCAACTGCGTGAATCAAAAAAGAAACTTCATTACTCTTTGGAAGATACAGACCGCCATCTTTTCTAAAAACTGTAATTCGAGCTCTTGCAGATGTGGAAATATTCTTTTCTTTAAGCAGATTTAAAATTTGCTCTTCAAAATATTCCATTGTAAAGTTCATTGGAATTTCCATTCTCACCACTCGCATTGAAGCCATTAATCTAAAATAGTGATCTTCAAGAAACAAGATTTTATTATTGATTACTTTTACCGTTTCAAAAACGCCGTCTCCATATAAAAAAGCACGATTTTGCGTTAAGATATTTTCTTCTAGTGCTATGTTTCCGTTAAAATTGATCATAAAAAAACCCTGAATTTTGTTCAGGGCAAATATAAGGCATAAAATAGACTTTTACTAAACAGATCCTATAAGATGTTTCAAATCTGAGATTTGATTCTCCCACAATTGTTTAGCTTCTCCTACTTCTTCTTTTTCAGCGAAATCAACTACCATTAATGATACATCTTTAGTCAATTCATCAACTAAAATATGCAGCTCAAAAAAGTACTCAGTATCCTTACTACTTTCATCAACCCATTTAAATTTTACTTTTTCACCAGTTTTTTTAGAAGCTAATCGCGCTTTTTCCTGCGAATCATTCCAAATGAAAGTAAAAAATTCACCTCTTGAATTAACATTGTCAGCAAACCATTCTGATAAACCTGACGGTGTTGATATATATTGATACAATAATTGCGGCGAAGAATTGATCGGAAACTCGATCTCGTAACGTATTTTTGGATCCATGTGCTACTTTTAATTTTTTCGAAATATAAGAATATATGTTCAAAAACAATGCATTTTTAAAAATATTTTTTTTTCTTCATTTTATGCTTGTACGCTTTAATATTATTTCTATCTTTGCACCCGCAATCAAGAATTCATGATAGCAGTCCAGGCGAGGTAGCTCAGTTGGTTAGAGCGCAGGATTCATAACCCTGAGGTCACGGGTTCAACTCCCGTCCTCGCTACAGGTAAAAAGGCATCACTTAAAAGTGATGTCTTTTTTTTATTTACAGTGATTATTTATGGCAAAATTTGTAACTTACATTTTATAATTATCGCTAAAACAGCCTTTTAAAAACTAAGTAATTCATTAAAAATCATGGATATAGTAAAATTTAAAATCACATCAAAAACGATAAAGGTAGAAGTACGCAATTCGAATAATTATGTTTTTAATTTCAATACTGCTTTAGAAATTGAAAAAGAAGACAAAGATGTTTTATTAAAACTATACAATGCATTAGATCTTCTATTTAAAAAAGAAGCTGTGAGCGAAGTAAAAAACTACATTTCGCCTAACCAAACGAATATACTTGACCAAATTTCTGCCGTTGATAATTTAGAGCAAGAAAAATAATCAACTACTTTTAGTTTTCTAATAATTTAAGGGTTAAAGAAGTTCTTCTTCTTCTTTAACCCTTTTACATTTTAAAACACCACTACTTTTACAGCCACACAACACTCACAATCAAACACTTGTACCTACTCCTTTTACTAGCTCTAAAAACAAAAAGCAACATTTTTAATAAAAATTTAAGCTCTTTTCTTTTACAAAATCATTAACTTGTTATAAAATTTAAAACTACACTAGTTTTAATCTTATTTTAAGCAGACCATTTTCCATCATTTTACCCATAAATTCAAGCATCTGTTAACAGGATTTGCGGTCTGCCACATGCAGTTATTTTATTTTAATTAAAAAAGAATAAATCTATGCGAGTATCTGTAGTCCGAAAAAACATAAAATTTATCCCCGATTCAAAAAGAGTTGTTGCCCGCTATTTTATGAATGGCGAAGAACGAACGCAGCAAATGGTTGCTCGAATAATGACGCTTAATGAAAAGCAGGTTCTAGAGACTCTGGAACAAACACTTCGTGAATTTGCAAGACGTCATCGAAACATCTCGTCTATTTTCATCAAACATTGCGAAAAAATAAGCCCCATAATCGAGTCAATGCAAATTGACTACGAAGGAATGTCTCTGGACCGGAAAATGCTTATTGGCTCGTATTGCACAATGGAATATGCGATCGAGTCAGCGGCTATCTTCAACCCTTCTATTGTAGAAGATTTTGATCAATCTGGTTTAGAAGCAGGTGAAAAACGTGTTATCATTTCTTTTCGCGCGACAGGCGAAGGTCATATATCATCAATTGTTTTTAGAAGAGGAATTCTGGATAAGCACAACAATTTGCAGATCATGAAAATTGGTCACAATATTGATAAAGCCGAAATTGAACACAAAACTTTATTCAACAAAGAGCGCTTCTTGACTAAGTTGTATGAAATGCATACAACAGACAAATATATTGTTCAGATTATGCAGGATTTACCAGATGAGTTTGAGTTTGCTATTTTAAAAAACATACTGAATACTGCACTCAGCGATCCATCTATTCGAGAGGAAAGAAGAACGGCACTTGAAGAAATACTTTGGCTTGCCAATTCATTTTATGATCTGCTATTCAAACACGATTCTGATATTACAGAGCGTGTTATATTTCCAATTTCTGATTCTGAAAGCCGTGGTATCGAAGACGCTCGTTTTGTTCGTTTTATTGACGATGACGATTCCGTGCGCATTATGGCAACTTATACGGCTTATAATGGTCATACTATTTTACCTAAACTTATTTCTACTGAAGATTTTTATAGTTTTAGAGTAATGCCTTTAAATGGTGAAGGTGCTCAAAATAAAAATCTTGCTTTATTTCCCAGAAAAATAAAAGGAAAATTTGCGATGCTTGCCAGAATAGACGGCGTAAACAACTACATTATGTATTCTGACAGAGTAACACAATGGAACAAAACAATTCTCCTTCAAGAGCCGCGTTATACTTGGGAATTTACACAAATAGGAAATTGTGGCTCACCTTTATGGACTGAGGAAGGATGGCTTATTATTACTCATGGTGTTGGCACTATGAGACGATATTGTATTGGCGCTTCATTGTTTGATCTTGATGATCCTTCAAAAGAAATCGGAAGACTTCCTGAACCATTGCTTTCTCCGCTTGAAGACGAAAGAGAAGGTTACGTTCCTAATGTTGTATACTCTTGCGGTGCCATTATTCACAACAACAGCCTTATATTGCCATATGCTGTATCTGACTATTCTTCTACTTACGCCGTTGTTGATCTTGTTGAATTATTGAGTGCTTTAAAGAAAAGTAAACAATAATTTCAAAAACAGAAAACGCATAGAATTAGAAATAAATCTAAAAATATCATTTGGAAGAAAATAAACTTAAAAAAGTTTTTCTTTATTTTGACCTGCATTACAACAAAACAATAATCTTTATCTCTTAAATTTTAAAATAAAGTCCAATGAAATTAGACCAAATTCTGGATAACATTCTTCCTATACCAGAAACTTCAAAACGGCTTCTTCAAGATTGTATTGAAGAAAAAAGTTATTCTAAAGGACATATTTTATTGAGAGCTGATAAAATTGAAACTACTATTTATTTTATCAAAAAAGGAATTGCAAGGGCTTACTCTAATCAAAATGATAACGAAGCAACTTTTTGGTTTGGCAAAGAGGGCGATACTATTTTATCTATGAAAAGCTATGTTGTTTATCAAAAGGGATATGAAGATGTTGAACTGCTAGAAGATTGTGAACTATACGAATTGAAATCAAATAAACTTCAAAAGCTTTTTGAAATCGACATTCATATTGCAAACTGGGGTAGAAAATTTGCAGAAAAAGAACTTATAAAAACAGAAGAACGCCTTATATCACATCAGTTTAGCAATGCAACAGAGCGATATTTGGAGCTTTTGCAAAATAATCCGCAATTAATTCAGCGCGTACAATTAGGCTACATTGCTTCTTATCTTGGCATTTCACAAGTAAGCTTGAGCAGGATTCGAGCTGAAATTAAATAACTTTTATTTTTTAACATTTGTTAAAATCTCCCTGACTTCCTTTTCTAATCTTTGCAAAAAAAAAGATATGAACTGGATTATTTTAATTATTGCGGGATTGTTTGAAGTTGCTTTTGCAACGTGTTTAGGAAAAGCGAAAGAATCAACTGGAAACGAAATGTATTTATGGTATACAGGCTTCCTGATTTCTCTTACAATCAGTATGGGACTTTTGATAAAAGCTACACAAACTTTACCAATAGGCACAGCTTATGCGGTATGGACAGGCATTGGTGCGGTGGGAACTGTTTTGGTTGGAATCTTAGTTTTTAAAGATCCTGCTAACTTCTGGCGCCTTTTCTTTATCACTACCCTTATCGGATCAATTATTGGGTTAAAATCATTATCACATTAATAAAATGTCCCCCAACATTTTCAAGAACTGCTTACAGCTTTTTCTATTTAAACTTGATCATTTAGATTAAGCTGTTTGCCGTTTGTTTTTGAATTGCTTTTTCTTTTTTGACTTTTGCTACATTAAGATAAACTATAGCACCCAACATAACTGCAATGCCTACTAGCTGCAAAAGAGTGACTTTTTCTCCTAAAATAATATGCGCACAAAAAACAGCGGCAGGCAATTCTAAAGTCAGCAATACAGAGCTTAAACCAGCTCCAATTTTTGGCATCCCTACGGAAAAACAAATTGGCGGAATCACCGTTCCAAAAATGGCTAAAAAAGTTCCCCATTGCAGCAATCCAAAATCTAAATGTGTACTTGTAACAATTGCTTCACAGTTGATTAGAAAGATTATCATTGCTGACCCGCTTGTCATTAAAGCGCTTTTTTCAAACATTGGTGTCTCCTTTCCTATCTTACTGGTAAAAACAATATAAAGCGTATATAGCAATGCTGACAATAAACTTAGTAAAACTCCAATAATCGAAATATTAGAGCTGCCCAAATCTAACAGATTGCCTGCTAAAACGGTGCCCAAAATCACAAAAACAGCGCACCATACCTCAACAACATTAGGCTTCTTCTTAAAAAACAGCCATTCTACAGCAATACTCAGCCACGTAATCTGCATTAATAAAACAATCGCCAGTGAAGCTGGAATGTAAGCTACCGAAAGATAATAGGTATAAGCAGAGGTTCCCATTGAGGTTCCTGCCAAGAGTAATTTCCAATTTGGCGTAATTTTTTTTCTGTTCTTTATACTTTTAAAAAGTACTATTGTCCACAAAATCAAAGTTCCCATTAAGGCTTGTGTCAATGTAACTTCCGCAGCAGTATAGCCCTCTCCGTAGGCAATTTTAGCAAATGATGAAAGCATTCCAAAACTTAATGCTCCCAATGCTACAACGAGTATATATTTATTCATTATTTCAACTAAAAATCTATTTTTTGTCCAAACAAAAGTACGCAACAGCGAACAACAATCTATATTAAGAAAATAAATATGTGTTTTATTCTTAAAAAATACAAATAAATCGTTTTTTATCCTAAATTAGAATCTTTTTTATTATCTAACTGGAAAAAATCCGATGCAAGAATTAAACAAACAAGAAATTGAGTTATTGAGAATCCTTCAAAAAAATGCAAAATTTGACATTACGGATCTCACTGAGAAATTAAATATGTCCAGAACTTCTGTTTATGATCGAATAAAAAAACTGGAGAACGAAGGCTATATAAAGGATTATGTTGCGATAATTGATCCTAAAAAAGTAGGATTGAATTTTACTGTTATCATAAATGTTTCCTTAAACAGTCAGCGTCTTGAACTTGTTGAAGAATTTTCTAAACAGGTAGCTGTCCTTGAAGAAGTGGTTGAGGGATATATAACTGGAGGAATTTTTGATTATGTTTTAAAAGTGGTTGTAAAAGATCCTGAAGCTTTTAACGATTTTATTCGAAAACTTTCAACGATTCCAAATATCAGCAAAGTGCAGAGTTCGTTTGTAATGAGCTATATTAAACAATCTACAACTTTGCATTTTTAGTCTCTTAAATTATAAATTTAAGAAGTTTTGAATTGGCGTGAGTCCACCGCTTTTCGGCAGACTTTTTGCTCTTCATAAAAAACTTACAACACTCTAAAAAATGAGTTAAAATAAACTCTTGACATCAATTTTTATTGATAAAAAAATATATTTGTCTAAAACATTATTGACCTTTTTTTAGAACCAGAAAAACATTAGTATGGATAATGAAAAATTTATTTTCTGCCTTGAAGGCGTTCAGGATGTAGATAACATTACAGCTACCGATGTGGTCAAAAATCTTGAAGAAATTGCTTTCGACCAAGGTATTGCCAGTATATACAAAACCTGCGATACTATAGAAAGTCTAGAAGAAAGTCTGAACACATTACTGTATGATGATCATAATTTTAAGGATTATGAAATTATTTATCTAGTAATGCCTGGTCAGGAAAATAACATCTGTCTTCATGATTATTACTATAGCTTAGAAGAAATAGCTGAACTTTTTGAAGGAAAAATGAAAGGAAAAATAATTCATTTTGCTAATAAAAAAAGATTAGACCTCAACGATGATGAGGCGCAGTATTTTCTTGATATTACTGGTGCTCGTGCCATTTCCGGTTATGGTTCTTCTTATAATAAAATTGCCAGCTGCAGCACTATTGACAAGGCTTTTTTCAGCTTATATCAAGAAAACGACGATCTTACTGAAGTGGTCGAAGATTTATATCAAAAACACTATGCGCTTTGCAAATTACTAGATTTTAGATTGTATTATTAAATATGAAAACAAAGGCAGGTGAAAATGTAAAAACATACGAAGCAAAGGGGTTTAGAGAGAAATTTTTAGGCGAGGACAATCCGATGCATGTTCTTTTCAGGTCAAACTCGGATCATTTTTTCTGTTTAAAAATGGAAGAAATGATGCGTTTGCAATATCCTGTTCCACCTTCCAAACACAGCTGTCATACTTTAATTTTTGTAAGCTCCGGCTCGCATATTATGAAGTCGGGATACGAAGAGTACCAAACGGTTTCTAATGAAATTATTGTTGTTCCTGCAGGTCAAGTTTTTTCAATAAAAAACATCAATAATGCACATAATGGCTATATCTGCCAATTTCACCCAGATATTTTAATTGGGAAATATGGCAATCGGGAAATGCTGAATGATTTTGATTTTTTGAAAATTTCCGGCAACCCTAAAGTTACTTTGACTCCAGAAGATGTCCCTGATATCGAGACCATTTTAAACCGACTTCAAAAAGAATATTCTGAAACGACAACCGCAAATTTAAATATCGTGCAATCGTATTTAATTGCTTTGTTTCATGAAATGAACAAAAATTCGATTAAAGTTTCCAAAAATATTTCGGCTGCTGAAGTTATCACAAATAAGTTCAAGGAACTAATTCACCAAAACATTAAGACACAGCATTTGGTTCACTATTACGCATCACTGCTAAATGTTACTCCAAACCATTTAAACAAATCGGTAAAAACTGTTACGGGCAAATCTGCTGCCAAATGGATTGATGAAACCATATTGCTTGAGGCTAAATATCTGCTTTTTCAAACGACACTTTCTGTAAGTGAAATCGCAATACAAGTAGGTCACGAAGATCAATCTTACTTTAGCCGTTTCTTTAAAAAACATGAAGGAATTACACCTATTCAATACCGAAAAATGATTGATAAGTCCTAATTATTGATTATTGAATCCTATTAAACACGATTACTTTTTTCAGAAATTTGCCTCTTCAAAAAATGCAAATTATGATTTATGTATTTAAAACTTCTGTAGACAGCACTTCAAAATTTGAGTCAGCTTCTGCATTGCTTCACGAATTACTGCCCGATACTTTATGGAATTTTGATCTGGAAGACTGTGATAATATTTTGAGAATTGACAGCGAACTCGACATCCCCAATTTGATTCTTAATAATGCTGTTTTTGACTGCATTGAATTAGAATAAAACTTAAATATTTATAACGCCTTCACTTACTTTATGGAATCTAAATTATACCAAAACCGAACTTTTGACACTGTCGATTACTCTGATCAAAGTT
This sequence comes from Flavobacterium sp. FlaQc-28, assembly GCF_044007415.1. Taxonomy (NCBI): domain Bacteria; kingdom Pseudomonadati; phylum Bacteroidota; class Flavobacteriia; order Flavobacteriales; family Flavobacteriaceae; genus Flavobacterium; species Flavobacterium sp. FlaQc-28. The sequence goes on along the minus strand of NZ_JBIPCM010000008.1, from coordinate 104,892 downwards.
TATCGAATACTGAATTTGTAAACTGCGAATTCATCAATTGCAACTTTTCTAAAAGCGATTTAAGTCATAATGATTTTCTAGATTCTACTTTTAAAAACTGTAACCTTTCACTGGCGATTCTTAAAAATACGGGGTTAAAAAACATCAATTTCATTGGCTGTAAATTAATGGGATTGGATTTTAGCGCCAGCAACAGCTTTTTGTTTTCAATGAATTTTCAAGATTGTCTTTTAGATTATTCGACTTTCATTTACAAAAAACTAAAGAAAACTAATTTCGTTGATTGCTCAATAAAAGATGTCGATTTCTCGAATAGTGATTTGTCTTTGTCTCTTTTTAAAAACTGTGATCTAGCTAATGCCACTTTTCAGGATTGTATTTTGGAAAAAACTGATTTTAGAACGTCTAAGAATTACGCTTTTGATCCATCTGAAAATAAGATCAAAAAAACAAAAGTTTCGCATGCCGCTCTTGCTGGATTATTAGAAAAATTTGATTTAGAGATTGAATAATTTTTCGTCATTTATGCAAATATCATTGTCTAAATAAAAAAAGGGATGCGAAATAAAACCGTATCCCTTTTCTAACTAAAACTTAAATACAAACTAAGGTCTCCAACGCGGATCTCCTATCTTATTATCAATTAATGTTTGATTTTTAACTGTAAAATTCCCTGTTGCCGCACTGGTAAATTGCGGGTCTAACGTTGTGTATGTTGCAGATTTATCAACCGTTATTGCTGCTGCTCCTACTGTATACAATAAACTAGCATTAAAGTAGTTATTTGATGCAAATGTTGGCGGAGTTGTAGGCGTTCCTGTTCCGTTTTGATTTGAATAAATTGCTGTTGTTCCTGCAATTATTGTATTTTTCACCGTAGAGGTATTGGCTCCAAATCGAAGATATAAAATTCTTTTTGATGCTACGTTACTTGAAACATTATACAACGTACTGCTGTCGATTAATACATTTGACGTTAAACCTGTACCTGTTAATCCGGCATTATCGATACGAATAAATTCACGTCCGATTGAACAAGAGTCAAATGTGCTGTTTTTCACTACTACACTTGCCACATATGTATTTCTAAAATCTATCGTTTCAGCCTGCTGATTAGTACTTACGTTTTTAATTATACTATTTTCTACTGTAAACGAAGCTACTTTTGCAGCGTTAACACTTCCGTAAACTAAAGCTCTTAGATAATCATGAACATAACAACCGCTGATTAAGATATCTTCATATATTGCAGATGCTGTATTGATAGTAATAAAGCTGAAATCTCCAACTCCTGCACCATCCAACTCTAAATCAATTAATGAAAAATCAGCTGTTCCAGAGTTCAATGTAAATTTAACCTGCAGCTTTGGTTTATCAGCAGGACGTAATCCTCTTATGGTAATCGCTTTATTCACAATTATATCTCCTTTGTACACATTATAATCTCCCGGCATTAAAACTAGAATTGCCCCAGAAGCTGCTTCGGTTATTTTCGCATTTAAATCGTCTTCTGGTTTCACTAAAATTCCAGTTCCAATATCAATTCCAGTAGTAAACGTTCTAACACCTCTTTTCTTTGCTCCATTTAATAAAGTTGCTGTATAATTAGTTTCACCTGTTAAACCTGTTACTTTAGCAACTCCAGCTGCTTTTTCTGCCGGCGTAATAGCATGTGTAATATTGCCCGGCATAACAGAGATTTGTGTAACTGAACTATTAGGCGTCCATCTTAAGGTCACTTCTTTTGCTTCAATATCGGCATCAGCAACTGGAAATAAAATTTGCTCGGTCAATGTTGTCGCACTTGTAACTGTCCATTTAGAATCTGCCACTCCTGCTGAACTTACAGCTTTCACTCTAATAGAATAAACTGTTTCTCCTTCTAATGCAACTTGAACTGGCAGTTCTTTCGGCGCTACATTTACGGTTTTATAAATTGTTGTGAAGTTGACATCATCTGCACTAAATTCTACTACATAATGATCTGCATCCTCTTTTACCGTCCAGTTCAATTCGACTGTAGTTTGATTTCTAATTGTTGCTGTAAGTGCTACGGGAGAAAATGCTCTATCTGCCCCAATGTCCTGCAAGACTGCTTCATTGTAACTTTCACAGCCGGCGCTTAGTACTGCTAATAAAAACATAGTCAGCAAGCCCTTAAATATATATTTTGCTTTCATAATTATATTACTATCAATTAATTATTATTAGTTTCCAAAAACCCAGTCATTTACCAATTTCCCATTGCTTCCATCAATAAATGTCTGCCAGATTGGCCAAAATTGTCTTTTATCTGGATTTACTCCTGCTTTGTATAAAGTGGTTATTTTATTGTCCTCCAGTTTATCCCAGCTTTTTGAAGTATAACCTACCGGGGCTTGAGTTTCGCCACGATTTAAACCATAAATATCCAATGTAAATCCATCATCTTGATATTTGTAATATAATGTTTTAGGCACATCTTGATATTTACCAGTACGCGCTTTCAGATCTGCCATTTTAACTTTAGCTTCGTCTAATTTTGTTTTTAGCAAATTCCAACGGATCAATGCATATTTACGTTCCAATTCTCCTGTAAATTCTAATTTATTTTCCTCAATAATAGCATTTATCATTGCATCTTTACTTGTCAATGCATCTACATAAGCATCTACTTTTACAGCTTGATTTGCTGGAGCAAATGCTCTGCGGCGAATTTCTTTTAGGTAAACTGCAGCAGATCCTGCTCCTTCTAATTCGTTAGCAGCTTCGGCTGCAATTAAAAGTACTTCTGCATAACGCATGTAAATTTTGTTTACACCATCGTCATTTGGTGCGCTGGCAATACGTTTCATCCATTCAAAACGATATTTACCAAAATACCAAGTCTGTAAATCTGTAAGTTCTTGTTTTGATTTACCGTTTACCGCAGCACCCCATTTATAAGGAACACAAGTTACATCTCTTCTAGTATCAGCTTGATCATAGTCATAAAAAACAAATGGCAATGGTCCGTTAACTCCTCCCTTATTGGTTCCCATAGCTTGAAATTGATCAACAGCATCATGTCTAACCGCAAAAGTAAACAGCATTCTTCCTCTAGAATCAGCAAAGGGAATTTCCCAAAGAGACTCTCCTCCTGCAGTTGTATTTTCTTGATTGTATTTTCTCCACAGCCCCTCAAAAGTTGGCTCTAAACGTGCCGTTCCACTTGTAATAACCGAACGACATTCCTCTAATGCTAACTTGTACATGGCAGCTACTGAAAGTTCTGGATCATTACTTCTTCTTACTCCATCAGGATATTGCTGATAACCACTTGCCATCATAGCCAATCGAGCTCTAAATCCTTTTACAAAAGCTTTATTTACACGTTCTGTACTAGCAGTTGCAGAAGTCGCATTAGGCCATGCTACCAAAGTTGAAGCTTCTCCTAAATCAGCGATCAATTGCTTATAAATTTCATCACGACCCGTTTTAGGAATATAAATAGTGTTAGTAGAAACAGGCTCGAAACGTACAGGAACATCTCCCCAGTTTCTAACTAAATCTGCATAGTAAATAGCACGTAACGTTAATGCTTCTCCTAATAACTGCCCCATTTCAGCATTTGTAGAAGGATTACCGTAGGTACGAATTCCTCTGATACATAAATTTGCTCGCTCAATTCCTTCATACATCATTGCCCATGCATTTTTTGGCGAATTCATTTCAGTATTATCAGCCTTAGCGTCATAAACTACTAAATCAGATTTAGCGTTATCACTTGAAGATGCTAAAAGCCACTCACTATCTGTATTTAATCCTTGATAAGCCAAAAGCCTTCCTCTATAAGATTGTTCTTCTCCAAACGATACTTTTATTCCATCAACTGCTCCTTGTGCCAATCCTGGTGTAGAAAAAATAAGCTGCTCATCTAATGTTGACTGTGCAGGAGTATCAAAAAAATCATCGGCAGAATCCTGACAAGACGTCAATAAACCTGAGATAATTAAACCTGCTATTATTATTTTATGTTTCATTTTGATAAATTTTAAAATTAGAAATTAAGGTTTAAACCAAAAACCAATTGTCTGCTTCTCGGGTATGCTGAATAATCAACTCCCGGTGTTAGTGGTGTTTTTCTTTTTGTTGACACCTCAGGATCTGGACCAGAATAATTTGTAATTATAAAAACATTTGTTGCTGTAAAATAAAATCTTAATTTACTCACTCCAAGTTTAGATGTGAACGATTCTGGAGTACTGTATCCTAAAGTCAACGTATTCAATCTAAAGAAAGAACCATCTTCTACCGCCCAGTCAGTAAACATAAATTTCTGCATATAAGGAGACCACATTGTTGTATTAGCATTAAGCGCTTCTAATTGTGCAGGATCAGTAACTAATTGTCCTGAAGCAGGATCTAAGTTTGTCCATCTTACGCCATCAGCCATTTCAGTGCTTAAGTTTTTATATTGTCCATTTCTGTTTGATGTAGAAAACTCAGCTTTATTAGCGTTATAAATATCATTTCCAATTGTCCAGTTAAAAGCAGCAGAAAGATCAAAACCATAAGCATTTGCATTAATAACTAAACCTCCTGTACTTTTTGGATTAGAATTACCAATAATAGTTTGATCTGATGCTGTAACTTTATTATCAGCAGAACCATCAGTATTTTTCAACTTCATCATTCCTGGTTGTAAAGCGCCAATAACACTAGTAGCATCAGCAACACCTGATTTTAAAATGTATTTTCCTCCAACATAATCAAAATCTGAAACTTCATAACGTCCAGCACTTTGATAACCAAACATTAATCCCATTGGCGAACCTACATTTACAGCATAATCATTACCTATATCTGTTGATGCCCAATTGGTATTTACTCCAAAATTATCCATTACTCCAAGAGAGTTAATTCTATTTTTGTTAACCCCAACGTTTACAGAAAAGTTTAAGCCATAATTTTTCTTTTCAATTGCTATAAAGTTTACTGTAGCTTCAAAACCTGTATTTTGTGTTTCACCCATATTTCTGTACTGCGTTTTATACCCTGTACCTCCTACCGGAAACTCAATTAACAGATCTTTAGTTACGTTTTTGTACACATCGAAAGTACCGTTTAGGCGATTTTTGAAAAATCCGAAATCAAGACCAATATTTTGCGTAACAGTAGTTTCCCATTTCAAGTCTGGATTTGCCAAAACACTTGATGGCGCCCAATAGCTATCAAAACCATTTATATAAGAGTTTGTGTTAGATTGATAACTTTGAACTGTTTGTCCTACAGGAATATTGTTATTTCCTGCTTCACCATAACTCAGTCTTAATTTAAGAAGGCTTAACCAAGAAGCATTTTTTAAGAAATCTTCTTCAGAAATTTTCCAAGCTGCTGCTGCTGCTGGGAAATACCCCCAACGGTTGCTGTTTAAAAATCGGCTAGAACCATCTGCACGGAAAGAAGCCGTCAATAAATAACGATCTTTATAATCATAATTTAAACGTCCAAAAAACGAAAGTAACTTGTCATCAGGGCTATAAAAATTATCAACTGAAAAAGGCGTTCCTTGAGTTGTTAATTTTTTTGCTTGATCTAAATTAAAGAATTTAGGGTAGTTTAAAATTGTTGTAGTTACAGTATTTGAAGTAGTAGTAATCATTTCTTCTCCTAAAAGCGCTGTCAAATGGTGGTTTGCTCCTAAGATGTTTTTAAAGTCATAGTTTAATGTATTCGCATTTCTAAAACGAACATCTTTACGATCGCTCATCACCATTCCAGGTTTTCCTGCCCCAACTTTAGCAGTACTTGAAAAATAAGTAGAAGAACCGTAAAAACGATAATCTGTATTATTAAAATTATCTAATCCTAAATCACTTTGAAATTTTAGGTTTTGAGCAAGCTTCCAACCAAAGCTTCCTAATAAATTATAGTTTTTTCTAAACTGTTGACGGTTATTATCTGAAATCGCTAAAAATGGATTCACTAAATAACTATTAACACTTTGATCATCATTATCTGTAGTTAATCCCGGCATTGGAATTGGTGAATATCCAACACTATGACGCAAACGGCTGTCAAGAGATGAAACTTCATTTTGCTCATTAGCTCCTCCTCCATTTATTTTTGTATCAGAATAACGTACTGTAAAACCAAGATCGATTTTATCACTTGCTTTATTCTTTAATGCTAGCGATAAGTTGTTTCTTTTATAATCAGAGCCAACCATGATGGCTTTCTCATCGTAATACGCATAGTTAAAATTATAACTCAATTTTTCAGTACCTCCGCGAATTCCTAAATCACGACTGTTTACTTCGCCGCGACGACCATAAATTTGCTTTTGCCAGTCTGTTCCTTTTACTCCGTTATATAAATCGCGATCTTGCCAGTTTCCAAAATACTTAGTATAAGATGTTGGATTACTTAAAATAGTTTTATCTGTTTGACTTAGTAAAGCATATTCATACTGCCATTTCACAAAATCTTCTGTAGGCAGCACATCAATGTCATTAGCCATTGTTTTCATACCATAAAACATATTATAGCTTACTGCCATTTTTCCGTCTTTACCAGTTTTAGTAGTTACGATAATAACACCATTTGCACCTCTTGATCCATAAATTGCAGTAGAAGAAGCATCTTTCAATACGGTCATCGACTCAACATTTGAAGCCGCAATATCACTCATACTGTTTACAGGAAAACCATCAACAATTATTAAAGGCGAAGCGTCTTGTGTTAAAGATCCGCCTCCACGCACTCTAATTTTAATATCTGCATCTGGAGAACCTTCAGTTGAAACAACCTGTACACCAGCAATTCTTCCCGTTAAAGCTTCTGCAATATTAGAAACGGGTACTTTTTTCAATTCATTTCCTGAAATTGAAGCAACTGCACCAGTTAAATCAGATTTTTTTGCAGTACCGTAACCTATTACAACAACTTCATTTAAATTATTAGCATCTTCAACTAACGATACATCAACCTTAGTCTTACCTGCCGCCGAAACTTCTTTAGTTACAAATCCTATGAAAGAAAAAGTCAAAACTGCTTTCGGATTTGTCAATTTAATCTTGTAGTGTCCATCAAAATCTGTCGAAGTTCCATTCTTTGTCCCTTTTTCAAGAACATTAACTCCCGGCAGAGAAAGTCCTGCCGCATCCTTAACAGTTCCTTCTAATGTCACAGTCTGAGCATGCGCTCGATTGCCCATCAGTAAGCACAATAAGAAAACAACAGCAAAGCAACGATTTGTTCCTTTGTTTAATAAATCATTAAAATTCATGGTTGATTGTTTAAGTTATTAATTGTTTTAAAAGTGGTTTTTTGTGGTTTTTTTTTAATTTACAATTACAGCTTTTGCAAACGTTTTTTCTTTTTCTTTTAATAAAATAGGAGGTTTTATCCCTTTTATTGCTATTAAAAACCAAAGCATTTTTAACAGCTTGAAAAAATTGTAATCGATTGCACAAACATAGATATTTTTTTTATACAAAAAATTAAAATTCATAAAAATTTCATAATAAAAATTATATAAGCAAAATAAAATCGACTTTTTATACAATATATGTAATTTAATCGATGTATAAATATTAAATATATTATTGTAATTTTAGAATTCATTGCGATTTTCCAAAAAAAACAATCGATTACATGTTTACAATTTAAGATATTTTTAAGTGTGTTTTTAACATTTAAAAGACAAAAAGCACAAAACCAAACTTTATATCGCTCTCCTTTTTTTACAAAGTTTTTCTTTACAAAAAGATAACAGCAAATACTCAAGACAAACTTTTAAAACATTAAACACTTTTCGACCTCAACAAATAATATAAAGCCATAAAAAAACCCTCAGAAAATATCTAAGGGTTTAAATAAAATTTAAAAAGCAAGAAGTAATTAGATCCTTTGAAGTTTCAAGTTGTTCCTATGTGCTCTAATTAAAGTAATCGTTATAAGCATTCCCATAACAGACATTGCCACTCCTATTAAATTTGGTGAAGCATAACTATAACCGGCTGTCAAAGGCAGTCCTCCTAAAAACGCTCCTAAAGCATTCCCAATATTAAAACTTCCCTGAAGCGCAGCAGAAGCAATCATCTCAGCACCTTTGGCAGTTCGTATCATAAGCATTTGAATTGGCGCTATTACCGAAAAAGAAATACATCCTGTTAAAAATGTCAAAAACAACGACACATATTGATTTGAAGAGAAAAAGTAAACCAAAATCAAATCGATTGACATAACAAACAGTAAAGCCAATGTGGTTGGCGCTGGTGAAAATTTATCAGCCAGTTTACCGCCTGCAAAATTCCCGACTACCATTCCAAGCCCCGCCAAAATTAAAATAGACGAAACATCACCTTCAGAGAATTTAGAAACATTAATCAGCAAGGGAGCAATGTAACTAATCCAAGCAAACAACCCTCCAAAACCAATTGCTGTAATTCCAATAATCAGCCAAGCTTCGGTTTTCTTGAAAAACTCCAATTGTTTTTTCATATTAACTGTCTCTCCTTTTTCTAAACTCGGCATCCATAAATAAATGAATAAAAAAGTGAGCAGTCCAACAATTGTAATCAATACAAAAGTGTAGCGCCATAAAAAGTGATGTCCTATATAAGTTCCTATTGGAACTCCAATTAAATTAGCCAAAGTTAAACCCGAAAACATAATAGCAATTGCCTGAGCTTCTTTTCCTTTATCTGCCAAACGACTTGCTACTACGGCACCAACACCAAAAAAGGCGCCGTGTGGTAAACCAGACAAAAATCGCGAAGCAAATAAAAAGTTATATGTTGGTGCAATAATTGAAAGCGCATTAAAAACCGTTAACATTAATGCCAAGATTAAAAGCATTTTTTTTGGCGGAAAATTTCTTCCAAGGATTACTAATAATGGTGCTCCAATAACAACACCAAGTGCATATGCCGAAATAAGATACCCAGCAACTGGAATCGACACTTTCATATTTGAAGCAATATCCGGAAGCAGACCCATCATTACAAATTCAGTAATACCGATAGTTAAGCCTCCAAATGAGAGCGCAATAAGACTTTTTTTCATTTGTTTTTACAAGAAAGGAATAGATTTTCTATACCGCAAATTTAACACTATGCGTCTAAACTAAAATTGTACATTTGCGATATAAACTTGTAAATTTAAGTTATGCCAAAATTAAATCAATTCAAAACTTTGGTTATTGATGAATTTGAAGATGACAAATTTCACCTGCCTCCACACACACATACATATTACGAAATCATTTACATTAAAAAAGGGAATGGAATTCATCATCTGAACAACAATTTACTTCCTTATAAATCAGGTGATCTATTTGTAATCTCGCCAGAAGATGAACATTACTTTGACATTAAAAAAACAACTCGATTTGTTTACATTAAGTTTACCGATAATTATTTCAACTCTAATAAAAATCTTTTTTGCGATGATTTACTTCTAAATACGCCAGAGGATTTTATGCGGGATAAACTTTTAAAAGAAACTGTTTTAAAATTAGACGATCCTTGTAAAACGATTCTAAAAAACACAGTCGAAAACATTACGGCTTACAACTGCAAAATAGATGTTACGACTTCGCCCATCGTTTTTTATCAAATTCTTTCCATATTTGGTTTGATTAAAGAAACAATTAGAGGAATGAACCTGCAAATGAAATCGGCTCATATCGACAATGAACAAATAGCAACTTATATTCATCAAAATATTTACCAGCCAAAACTTGTTCAAATTAAAGTTATAGCAGCTCATTTTAATATAGCGCAAACCTATTTCAGCGCTTATTTTAAAAGAACTTTTTCTATCAGTTACAGAGATTATATTCATAATTTGAGAACTACTTTAATAGAAAAAAGAATTCACAACAATCAATTACCGATTAAACAAATTGCCTACGAATTTGGCTTTACAGATGAAAGTCATTTATCGAACTATTTCAAAAAGAGAAAAAACATGAATCCTACAGATTTTAAAAAAACCTAACATTCAAAATCTTAAATATATAGGAGCTCTTAAAAAATTTATTTAAATTTGTACTTCTAAAACAGTTGTAATTGACGAAAAAAATCCACATATTATATCTATTTTTAACTCTTGGTATCTTTTTGATGTCAGCTGAGAGTTATGCTTGTGGACGCTCTTCTGAAAAAACTTCACATGAAAAAAGCACTTCTTCAAAAAAGGAAAACCTTGACACTTGCCAGAAAGAATGCTGTAAAAAAGATCAAAGTCCTAAAAAAGATCAACATGGCTGTAACGGAAAATGTGATCACTCTGGATGCACACCAACTGCTTTATCGTTTAGTTTGATCGCTTTGAATGAATTTGAATTTGACACTAATTTGTTTAATTTCTCTACCGAGAAATCAATCTCGTTTCACAAAACCGCTGCTATTTCAGATGGTTTTACTTCTATTTGGCTCCTGCCCAAAATAAAATAATTGTATTTGCAACAGCCATAATTGGGTCTAAACCAACCTCCAATCTATGGTTTTTCATACAAAAGACGCAAATAACTTAACATCGAGACTTTAAAAAACATATTAAACTTAAAAGGAAAAATTAAAATCCTTTTTATCAAATTTAGAAAAAATGAAAAATTTCACATTTACAATAGCACTAGCAATCGCATTATTATTTTCTGTACATTTTGTGCAGGCCAATTCAATCGCAACAGAATCAACTGCAACAGAGATTGCTGATTCAAATCAATTACAATCTGTTTATGACGCTTATTTTGCAGTAAAAGATGCTTTAATAAAAAGTGATGCCAAATTAACTTCGGCGAAAGCAAAAGATTTATTAGCCGCTATTACAGAAGTTAAAATGGATAAACTAAAAAGTGACGAACATAACGTTTGGATGAAAGCGGTAAAAAAAATGACTGCTGATGCAAAAAGCATTTCTACAAGCAGTGATCTTAAAAAACAACGTGAAACTTTTAAATCGCTGACTAAAAGCACTTATGATTTAATCAAAGTTTCAAAATCTAATGAAGTTGTTTACAAACAACATTGCCCAATGGCTGATGCTGATTGGTTAAGCAAAGAAAAAGCGGTTAAAAATCCATATTATGGTTCTTCAATGCTAACTTGCGGAAACGTAGTAGAAACCATCAAATAAATATGACGCTCTACATCAAAAACATGGTGTGCGCTCGTTGTAATATGGTTGTGAAGTCTGAGCTTGAAAAACTTGGACTTCAAACTATTTCTGTAGAATTAGGCGAAGTCAAATTACAAGACGCCATTACTGAAAATCAAAAAGAAATTTTACTTAAGAATCTTCAATCTTTAGGTTTCGATTTAATCGATGATAAAAAAAGTAAAACAATAGAGAAGATTAAGAATCTTATTATTGATTTAGTTCATCACAAAAATGTAGAACTCAAAACTAATTTATCTGATTATTTAGCAGAGAATCTAAATCAGGATTATAATTCATTGAGCAATTTATTTTCAGAAATTGAAAACACCACGATTGAAAAATATTTTATCTGTCAAAAAATAGAAAAGGTAAAGGAGTTATTGATTTACAACGAACTTTCGCTAAGCGAAATTGCTGATATGTTAAACTACAGTAATGTAGCGCATTTGAGCAATCAGTTCAAGAAAGTAACAAGCTACACACCTACCAATTTTAAACAATTGAAAGATAAAAAACGCATTCATATTGAGAATTTGTAATTTTTTGAAACCGTAAAGCATGCAAAGAAACATGTTGTTTTTTTAATAAGTGAACATCTCGTTTGTCATCTTGAAAAACGGAAAATCATACAAAAAATGATACTCTTTACGTGCTTTGCGGTTAAATACTTTTTCCTAAATATTACAAATCATTCTTATAATTATACAACCCGAAATAAACCTTACTTCGGACATTTGCATTGTAATAACTAAAAAAGATAAACGATGACTCATCAATATATTACTTCAAGAATGTCAAGCAATGATTATCGTAAAAAGTCAGAAAACCTAAAACATTATTGAAGGAATTTAGACTGTTTTAGCAATGAGTTTAAGTTCGGTTTCTGTAATCGTAAAACATTTACAATTACGAAATCTTAATCTTTAAAAAATCAATATGAAACTATATACTATTATAATTATTTTTTTGATCGGCTTTAGTGCCCAAGCACAAAAAGTAGTTCGATACGATTTACACGTTCGCGACACAATTGTAAATTTCTCGGGAAAGGAAAAACGTGCACTTACTGTAAATGGAAAAATCCCAATGCCGACTTTGACTTTTACCGAAGGTGATATTGCCGAAATTTATGTGCATAATGATTTAAAAAAGGAAAACACAGCAATGCACTGGCATGGTTTGTTTTTACCAAATAAAGAAGACGGTGTTCCTTATTTAACACAAATGCCTATAAAACCAGGAACAACTCATAAATATACTTTTCCTATAATCCAGAACGGAACTTATTGGTATCACAGTCATTCAGGTTTACAGGAACAAATAGGTTTATACGGGCTTTTTATTATCAACAAAAAGAAAGACGATCCTACTTTTAGAAAAGGCATTGATGATTTGCCCACTATTCCAGTAATTTTAAGCGAATGGACTGATTTGAAACCAGAGAATGTGCAACGAATGCTGCACAATGCCAACGATTGGTTTGCTATAAAAAAAGGAACTACACAAAGTTATGCCGAAGCGATTCAAAAAGGAAAATTCTCTACAAAAGTCACCAACGAATGGAAACGTATGAATGCCATGGATGTGAGTGATGTTTATTATGAAAAGTTTTTAATTAACGGAAAAAACGAAGATCAGCTTTCGCAATTTAAAGCAGGAGATAAAGTGAGACTGCGAATTGCAAACGGAGGTGCTTCAAGTTATTTCTGGCTGACGTATGGCGGCGGGAAAATAACAGTTGTAGCCAGCGATGGTAATGATGTTGAACCTGTAGAAGTCGATCGATTGATTATTGCTGTTTCTGAAACTTATGATGTAGTTGTAACAATTCCTGAAAACAACAAATCTTTTGCTTTTTTGGCCACAGCCGAAGACAGAACTGGATCAGCTTCTTTATTTTTAGGTGAAGGGACCAAACAGCCTGTTTCACATCTTCCAAAATTGAAATATTTTGAAGGCATGCAAATGATGAATGACATGATGAAAATGAACGGCGAAATGAATGATATGGGTATGAAAATGTCACTCAACAAAATGGACATGAATGCCGTGATGTATCCTGAAATTTCTGGAGAAGAGGAATCATCTAAAAAAGATGATCATTCAAAACATGATATGGGCGACATGAAAATGTCAAGTGATACCACAGAAACTGCCGAGATCACAACTTTAAATTACGGAATGCTAAAATCGCCAACGATAACAACGTTACCAAAAGATGCGCCAGTAAAAGAATTACGTTTTGAGTTGTCTGGAAACATGAATCGCTATGTTTGGAGTTTAGACAATAAAGTAATCTCTGAAACAGATAAAATCTTAATCAAAAAAGGCGAAAACGTACGTATTATACTGTACAATGGATCAATGATGCGCCACCCAATGCACTTACACGGACACGATTTTAGAATTTTGAATGAACATGGTGATTATTCTCCGCTGAAAAATGTCATCGACATCATGCCAATGGAAACGGATACAATCGAGTTTCAAGCAAATGCTGATGGTGATTGGTTTTTTCATTGTCACATTTTGTATCATATGATGGCAGGAATGGGACGTATTTTTACTTATGAAAATTCAGCTCCAAATCCGTTGATTCACGATCCTAAAATGGCAGACAAAATGCTGAAAATGGATGATCGTATGTTTCATTTTATGGCCGAAAATGATTTTGCTTCAAATGGAAACGATGGAGAAGCTATGCTTGGTAACACAAGATGGAGCATTGGAACAGAATGGAGATTAGGTTATAATGACAAACATGGTTATGAAACCGAAACACACATTGGCCGATACATTGGAAAAATGCAATGGTTTATGCCTTTTATAGGTTTTGACTGGCGATACCGAAAAATGGGAATGGATGAACAGGAACAAAATATGTTTGGTCAAAAGAATACCAAAGACAATCGTTCGGTTTTTAGCGCTGGTATCGAATATACTTTACCAATGCTGGTAAAAGCACAGGTTGAGGTTTACACTGATGGTAATGTAAGAATACAGTTTGAGCGAAAAGATATTCCGCTTTCAAGACGCTTGCGAATGAATCTAATGTGGAATACAGACAAGGAATATATGGCAGGTTTAAAATATGTAGCGGGCAGAAATTTTGGAATCACAACGCATTATGACAGCGATATGGGAATTGGTTTTGGAATTAATTTGAATTATTAACACTAATTTTAATGCTTTTTTTCTCTCATTAACTTATTGTTGACAATTTCTAAAACTAAATCGTATTATATTTGACTTAAACATTTTTCAATCAAAAAAAGAATATTACCTAACAATTAAATTACACAAAAAATGAAAAAATTATTTACCGTTTTAGCAATCGCTTTATTTACAATTGGCGCACAGGCACAAGACACAAAACCAGCTCCAAAAAAAGAAAAAGATAAAAAAGAATCTTGTTCTAAAAAAACAGATGATAAAAAAGACAAAAAATGCTGCTCTAAAAAATAATTGCAACATTTATTAAAAGCAAAAGGCCTCAAATATTTGAGGCTTTTTTTTATGTTTTTTTTCGCCGCGAATTTCACGAATTGACACTAATTTAAAATACGCTTAAATTGGCACAAATTAATTCGTGCTAATTCATGAAATTCGCGACGAGAAAACTCTTAACCAACTTTGACAAAGTTTTAAACTTTGCCAAAAGTTCATTCACAAAGAAATCCTTTTAATCTTTGAATCTGTGTCAAAAAAACTTCAAAAACTATTTTACCGTTGCCACATTTCCTGTTCGTGTGAGAACTCCCCAACTTTGACTTTCGCCTTTTATCGCTCTTCGTAATGCTCTAAATAAAATTACATACATCAATTGTCTGTAAACAAACCGCTGCGGAATTAACCATATTAATTTGGTCAGTTTTTCTTTCTCAAAAATAAAAGCAATTACACTAACCAGCATATCAACCAACATAAATGCTATGTAGTAAATTAGTATTTTATGAAGGCTGTCTGGATCATTATAATTCCAAAATAAACTTAAAATAAGAACTAAATCTGCCAAAGGTGCAAAAATAGGCAGTACAATTTGGAAAAGCAGAATATTGGGCAAGGCAACCATTCCTAACCCTTTATACCTTGGATTAAAACACGCGTCTCTATTTTTCCAAAAAGCCTGCATAATACCATAACTCCAGCGAAAACGCTGTTTCATAAACTCCTTCAAACTTTCAGGAGCTTCTGTTACTGCTACTGCTTCAATACAATTTATAATATGATAATCGTTTCTTAAAATACGAATCGTTAAATCGCAGTCTTCTGCAAGTGTATCAGTTGTAAAACCTCCTGCTTTTTCTATTGCTTCTTTTTTAAACGCGCCAATTGCTCCGGGAACAACCGTAATTCCGTTGATTAAATCAAAAGCTCTTCTATCAAAATTTTGTGCCGTTGTATATTCAATACGCTGCCATTTCGTAAGCATTGTATTTTCATTTCCTACTTTTACATTTCCTGCAATAGCGCCAATTTCTTCATTGTTTTTTAACTGAATTCTAAATCCTTTCATTAATTGCGAAACCGCATCTGTTTTTAATTGTGTATCAGCATCAATACAAATTACATAATCATTTTGAGTCAATGCAATTCCGTAATTTAATGCCGATGCTTTTCCTCCATTAGGTTTCGTATGTACTTTTACTTTCAAATTATTAGCAAAAGCTTGATTGATCATTGCAAAAGTTTTGTCTTTAGAACCATCATCAACAAAAACAATATCAAAAAAAGGATAATCCTGACCCAATAAATTTTCGATTGTTTTTACGGCATTTATTTCTTCATTATAGGCAGGAACAATAATACTTACCTTTGGAAGCTCGCCTTCGAAGTCTTTATAAACTGGTGGATATTTGTGGTCCTTCCATTTTTTTATAAAAGCCATTACAGCCATTAACGCAATTCTTAAGAACCCCAGAAAAATGGCAACCCAAAATGTCGCTGTAATAAAATGTCCAAACCAATATCCAAAATCAAAAATAAAATTATCCAATGAGATAAACGGCCCCTTTGCTTCCGGCATAATCTCATCTTTAGTTTTACCCAGCAAATGAGAAACGGTTGTAAACTGAATATTTCTGTCTTTAAAATATTTAATGATTCGCGGCAAAGCAGCAACAGTAGCTTCTCTGTTTCCGCCGGCATCATGAAGCAAAATAATTCCTTTATCAGGATTTGCCTCATATTGCGATATTGTTCTCTTATAAATAGAATCAGCACTTACACCTTTTTCCCAATCGTTAGGATCTATGCTTTCGCCGACTGTATAATAATTTTGGGCTTTACTTAAAGCAATTGGTTTGAGTTCAGCTTCTGTGGTAGGCTCAGCATCTGCATTATAAGGCGCTCTAAAAAGAACCGTACTTCTTCCGGTAACTGCTTCGATTAATAATCGTGTTGTTTCCATTTCTTTTGCCGCCCTTTCCGGGCTTACCAAAGCAATATTGGGATGTGTAAAAGTATGATTCCCTATTTCGTGACCCTCTTTGTAAATTCTTTGCAGTAACGGAATATTGTTTTCTCCTTGAATACCAATGACAAAAAAAACGGCTGGTACTTTTTCTCTCTTTAAAATATCTAAAATCTCTGGTGTATAAATAGGATCAGGTCCGTCATCAAAAGTTAAAATAACTTGTTTGTTTACGTTTCCAAATTTGCTGATTACGTATTTAGTTGGTAATTCTACATATCTCTGTTCTGTAATGATTGTTTCTTCTTTATTGATTTCCAATTCAATTTTTCCTGGTGCAGGATCAGCAATAACATTTAATATTTCTCCATCGCCAATATAAGCAGGACTTTCTATTCGTGTATTGACACGTTTCATCATTTTAAAATCGAAAGGCTTTTTCTTGAGACTCTCATTCGTTAAACTTCGCTGATAGTAAGTCCACAAACGTTGATCTTCACTTCCTAAACGCCATAAAGCAGTTCCTGCCAAACCGTATTCATCACTAAACCTGATCGTGTTAAAATTGGTTGCTGCATCTTCAAAATCTACTTCATGTTTTTTTCCATTGCTGTCTGTATACTTAAAAGAGTTATTGTAGCTGTTATTATCAAACTTTATTGTCGCATTATATTGTTTCGCAACAGCAATTGCTTGATCGTAGGTAATGGTTTCACCTTCTTGTTTTTCCTGCCAATCGTAGCCGTAACCAGCAAAACAGAGAATAATTTTGTCTGACGGAATTTCTTTGGCTGTTTTGTCTACAATTCTTTCTATCCATTTTTGACTGCTTATTTCTCCAGGAATACTGCCGGCATAATGCTCATCATAAGCCATAAGAAACATATAATCATTGTATTTTGACAATGATTTTATATTAAAATCCTCATCGTTTGCCATAATGTCCTGCGTAACTAAATAGCCCAACGGATGCAGTTTTTCATATAATGATTTTTGAAAAGCAATTATGGGCTCATCTGCATTTTCCTTAAATTCTTCAAAATCGATATTTATTCCTTGCAAATCATATTTTTTCAAGGCCTTTACGATGTCATTAATAAGTCTTTCTCTTTTGTTTGTATCATGAAGAATGCGATGAATAAGATCCCCGTCAAATTCACCTTCACCTAAAGATTCATTTATATTATTAATTAGAGGAAGAATTTTAACCTTCCCTTTTTTCATTACTTTTAATGCTGCTGTATCAATTTCTGTTCGCAATAAATCTGTTTTAGGATCAATAAAAAACCATTCAGGAATGACCATATTGAGTTTGTCAATATTTTTTTGGAGTGAAAATAAACTTTGCGGATCCCAGTCTACATAAAAAGCGGCCCTAACTTCTGAAGCTGTTTTTGCAACAGCAAGCTGTTTTTTTAATTTATCTATTTTGCTTTTTGCTCTTAAAAAATAATCAAAACCTTTAAATTTTTTAAGCTCTTTATCTGTCAGATTTTTGGGTGTAACAGGATTTTCTAAACTATGTCCTGCTCGACTACTATTGGCTAAAAGTGGTAGTGGCGGCTTTAGCCCTCTTTTTAAAGTGATAAAAAAGATGGGAACCATTAAAATAAGAATAAACAAAATAAGTCGACTTGACCATTGAAAAGTTTTCCAGCGTTTTTGAGTAACAGTCTGAAATACTTGCTTTTTACCATCCATATACTTTTCCTTTTAAGTAAATGCTATTAAAAAAATCTGAAGTTTTTAAAACTTTCAACAACATTAATAAAAATCAATTCTTTTTCACAAAAGAAGTATTTATCCTACAAATGTAGTTTTTTAAACTATAAAATTAGTGTTACTAAATGAAGATTGTATTAATAATCTAATTTTATAAACAGCAGCAATCTCGAATAAAATTACAAAAGAAAAGTTTACAAAAACAAAACTAAACAATTAAAAAACAGGTATTTACAAAATACAAAGCAAAAAAAAAGACCTGTTTAGAACAGGTCATATATAAGTATATTATATCGCTATTTTATTTAAGTCGAACACTCCATTCAAAATCCATTTCTGAAACCTGCACTCCATCTTCATTTGTTCCTATAGATTTCATCCAGAACGTTTGACCATCGCCTGTTGCAATAGTTCTTTGAATTGCATCGGCAATTAAGTGCCCGTCATTACAAACAAAAGTAATTCGTCCCGTTGCTTTTTTGGTGAAGTTTCCTTTATTATTAGCAACAAGCATTGAGATTTTTTTACCGCTTTCTTGTATCTGCGAGATAACCAAAGCTCCTGTCGTTAATTCGGCTGCCATTGCTTGAACCGCAAAATACATTGAATTGAAAGGATTCTGATTTATCCAACGGTGTTTAACACTTACTATACACCTGTCCTTGTCGATTGCCTTTACACGTACACCACAAATGAATGCAGATGGCAATTTGAATAATACAAATTTGTTGAGTTTGGAAACTGATACAGCCATAGAATTTATTTTTTTTGTAAAAATACAAAAAAACTATGCGCGCACAATAAATTGCTTTTACTTTCCTAAATCGGCAGTAAAAACAGGGCTTACAAATGGTTTTCAGTCTTTTATAGGCATTTTTAAAAACTAAAACTTGTTAAAATTTTGTTAATATTTGGTACTATGCAAAACAAGATACTGTCTTTTAGCTATATATTTGTATAAGAAATTACTATATACTTTTAATCATGGAAACAACACCACCACTCATCATGGAAACAACATCAGAAAAGAACACTGCAACGTTCACACATTTAAGTACGTTAACTCAGTACATTATTCCGTTTGGAAATTACATTTTTCCAATATTAATCTGGACGAGTTACAAAGACAAATCAGAATTTGTAAATCACCACGGAAAACAAACATTGAATTTTCAATTGAGTTTATTGCTTTATACTTTAGTTTTAGCATTAATTGCAATTCCAATTTTCTTTGCCGTTATACTGCAGAACATTCCCATGCAAGCTGTTTTTAATGACGAAAATTTTGTCATCAGAAATTTCAATTTTGAAGGGAACATTGGATTAATCAGTATTGGTTTAACAGCAGTTTTACTTTTTGGAGTTTTAAAATTTGTTGAATTCTTTTTAGTGATTTATGCTTCAATAAAAGCTTCAAACGGAGAATTATATAAATATCCGCTCACGATTTCTTTTATAAAGTAATCAACGAATTAAAAGTTATAGTCGAAACTTTACAAGCAATCAACAAGAATGGTTTCGAATTCAATCATCAATCAATCATCATCAATCAAAAAACGAATTGTTCAATCTAAAAAAAACAAAATGAAATTATGAACATTGAAAACACAAAAGCCCAGATGCGCAAAGGTGTTCTTGAGTTTTGCATCTTATCAGTATTAAAAGAAAAAGACGCATATACATCTGAAATATTAGACACTTTAAAAAACGCAAAATTACTAGTTGTTGAAGGAACTGTATATCCACTTTTAACTAGGCTGAAAAATGACGGTTTACTAAATTATCGCTGGGAAGAATCGACCTCAGGGCCGCCACGAAAATATTATGGATTAACCGAGATAGGACAAACATTTTTAAACGAACTTAGCGGCACCTGGACAGAATTATCTGATGCTGTAAATCTAATCACCAATCAAAATCAATAAGTCATGAACAAAACAGTAAATATTAACTTAGGCGGTATGTTTTTTCACATCGATGAAGATGCATATTTAAAATTGACACGCTATTTTGACGCTATAAAAAGATCTCTTAATAACTCGTCTGGTCAAGATGAAATAATCAAAGACATCGAAATGCGCGTTTCTGAATTATTAACAGAAAAACAAAAAAGCGAAAAACATGTTGTAGGACTAAAAGATGTTGACGAAGTGATTACGGTAATGGGACAACCTGAGGACTACATCATTGAAGACGAAGAAAAATCATCTCAATCTTTTAATAATTACGGTGCAAGAAAACACAAAAAATTATACCGTGATAAAGAAAAAGGTATGATTGGCGGTGTAGCAACTGGATTAGGGCATTATTTTGGAATTGATGCTGTATGGATCAAAATCTTATTCTTAGTATTTGTTTTTGCAGGTTTTGGAACTGGAATTCTAGCGTACTTCGTACTTTGGATTGTAACTCCTGAAGCGGTTACAACTTCAGAAAAATTGGAGATGACTGGTGAGCCGGTAACCATTTCAAACATCGAAAAAAAAGTACGTGAAGAAATTGATTCATTATCTGATAAATTTAAAAATGCAGATTATGACAAAATGGGAAACCAAGTAAAGTCGGGAGCTGAGAGAATAAGTAGTTCATTTGGAGACTTTATCATGACCATCTTTAAAATCTTCGCTAAGTTTTTAGGCGTAATTTTAATCATGTCTGGAATTAGTGTTTTGATTATGTTATTGATTGGAGTTTTTACTCTTGGAACTAATGTTTTTGTTGACTTTCCTTGGCAAAACTTCGTTGACGCTGGAAACTTTACAGATTATCCTATATGGTCATTTGGTTTGTTAATGTTCTTTGCTGTTGGTATTCCGTTTTTCTTTTTAACTTTATTAGGATTCAAACTATTGTCTCCAAATTTAAAATCAATCGGAAACATCACAAAATACACTTTGCTGGCAATTTGGATTATTGCTGTCGCAATCGCAATCAGCATTGGAATTAAACAAGCTACTGAAATATCATACGACAATAAAACCGTAGAGAAAAAAGCACTTAACATTAGTACAAAAGATACTTTATTTGTAAAATTCAGATACAACGATTATTATGCAAAAGATCTGAATCACCGCAGCGAATTTGAATTTGTACAAGATTCAGCAAACAATCAGTTAATCTATTCTAATGATGTTCGTTTACATGTTTTACACACTGATGAAGCTGCTCCTTATATTCAAATAGAAAAAAGCGCAAGAGGCAATTCATTTATAGCGGCAAAACAAAGAGCAGAAAAAATTGATTATAAATTTCAAGTTAAAGGAAATTCTTTAATTTTGGATAACTATTTTCTTACAGATGTAAAAAACAAATTTAGAGGCCAAGAAGTTGACGTATACTTATACTTACCAGAAGGGCAGTTATTTAAACCAGACGCATCTGTACAAGATTATGATGATTCTGAAGATGATTTTTTCAATCTTCATTTTAGCGGAAACTACAACTACAAAGTTGAAGGATCAAAAATTAAATGTTTAAACTGCCCGGCTGATGAAAATGAATATGACGATGTAGAGGAAGTTAACCAAATTGATAATGATACAGTAAAAGAAGTTTCTATTAAAATAAATGGAAAAGAAGTTCTTAACGGAAAAAAAACTAACGGAAAGCTAACCACTGATAAAAACGGAGTTGTAATTAAAATTAACTAAGCCATGATCAAAATAATCATTCATATTACAAAATTTATTGTTGCGACTATTACCGCATTATTGTTTGCCTCATGTAATTTTAACGTGAAAACAATTGAAGGAAGCGGAAACGTAACCACCGAGAAAAGAATTGTTCAAGGAGATTTTCAGAACGTAAAAGTCAGCAATGCTATTGACTTGGTAATTGAACAATCTGATGCTACAGAAATTATAGTAGAAGCCGATGATAATTTACAGAAAGAAATCATCACAAAGGTTGAGAACGGAACTTTAGTTATTCACTGCAAATTCAATTCTTTCCGAGACATTACTATGAAAAAGGTGACTGTAAAAATGCCTGTTATTAATAAATTAGAGGCTTCCAGCGCATCATCTGTACAAGGTAAAAATATCATTCAGGGAGAAAACATAGAGCTTGAAACTTCAAGTGCTGCAAACATGAATCTTAATATAGAATCAGATAATATCATTATAAATTGCAGCAGCGGAAGTGATGTTAAGATAGAAGGAAAAGCATTGCGAGTTCAAACAAAAGCTTCGAGCGGTTCAAGCATTGACGCAAAGAAATTACTTGCAAACGAGGTTCAGGCAAAAGCTTCAAGCGGCGGAAGCATAGCTGTACACCCAATCGTGAGTTTAAAAGCAGACGCATCGAGCGGAGGTGATATTGATTATGACATTGCACCTAAAACAATCGAAAAAAATGTAAGCTCAGGCGGAAGTGTAAGCCAGCGTTAAGCTGCCCTTAACTGTTAAATATAAAAGAAATCATTCATCGAAAGTGGATGATTTTTTTATATTTGCTAAAATCAAATCTAGAATTAATGAAAAAAAATACTGCACTGCTGCTATTGCTTTTAGTTACAACATTAACTTTTGCTCAAAAAAAAGAAAAAATAAAAGGTTCTAAAATTGTTACTACATCAATTAAAGAAGTAGGAAGTTTTGATGCCATCGAAGTAGAGGACAATATAGAAGTTTACCTTGAAAAAGGAGAAAAAAACGAAATTAAAATTGAAGCCGATGATAATATTCATGATATTATTGGAACAGATTTAAAGGAAAAAACACTGCGTTTATTCACTACAAAAGAAAGTACCATTTTTAAAAAACTTGCTGTACATATTATATACACAAACTCACTGACTAAAGTCAGCGTTAAAAATGACGCAATCGTATATGCAATTCAAGAAGTTCAATTAGATGATATTACTTTTAAGAGCATCGATTTTTCAAAACTATTCCTGAATGTAAACTCAAAAAAATTCAATTTAATTGCTGATGACAGGTCAAAAACAGAACTAAATTTAAAATCAGATGAAGCCAGTTTACAATTGAGCAAATATGCCTCAATAAAAACCTTAGTTTCTGCTATGAAATTTAAATGCGATTTGTATCAAAAAGCCAATGCCGCAATTGAAGGAATTGCTGAAAAAGCTACGATTCGTTTAGACAACAATTCTGTTTTTACAGGAACAAAATTTACCTTGAAAGAAGCAAATGTTACAACCGAAGGCTCTGCTATTGCCTCTATTTTAGCAGAAACGACTATCGCAATAGCGGCTGGAGACAAATCTGAAATCTCATTATTGGGAGATCCAAAAATAGAGCTTACACGCTTTAGTGAAGAAGCAAAGCTGATTAAAAAACCGGGGGCGCCAAAAGCAAAAGCAACAACATTGTAAGCCTCTTTCTTAAACACTAGAATTCAGAAGAAATCGATATAAATAAAAAGTCCCATTCTTGATTGAATGGGACTTTTTTCATATTTACATTTTTCACATTCAAAGAACATGAAAGATAATCTTTTTAGTTTATTCCTTTGAAGCCAAATATCTTTCAGCGTCAAGCGCAGCCATACAACCAGTACCGGCAGCAGTAATTGCTTGACGATACACATGATCTGCAGCATCTCCAGCAACAAAAACACCTTCAACATTTGTTTTAGATGTTCCCGGAGTATTTACAATATATCCTGTTTCATCAAGAGTAATATAATCTGCAAAAATATCTGTGTTTGGTTTATGACCAATTGCTACGAAAAATCCAGTCGCAGGAATATCAAAAACTTCACCTGTAGTTTTATTTTTAGCTTTTATCGCATGAACAACATTTTCATCACCTAAAACTTCAACTGTATCGTGGTTCATTAAAATTTCGATGTTTTCAGTTTTGCGAACACGTTCTTCCATAATTTTTGAAGCTCTGAATTTTTCACTTCTTACTAACATGGTAACTTTTTTACAAAGCTTAGATAAATAATGTGCTTCTTCGCAAGCAGAATCACCTGCTCCAACAATCACAACTTCTTGATTACGGTAGAAAAACCCATCGCAAACAGCACAAGCAGAAACTCCGCCGCCCATTTGTAAATAATGCTGTTCTGAAGGTAATCCTAAATATTTAGCAGATGCTCCTGTAGAAATAATAACGGTTTCACAGTGTAATTCGATTGTATCATTAATCCAAACTTTATGAATATCGCCTGAAAAATCAACTTTTGTAGCCCATCCATCACGGATATCAGCACCAAAACGTTTTGATTGTTCTTGTAATTGAATCATCATTTCTGGTCCCGTAACACCATCAACATAACCTGGGAAATTTTCAACTTCATTAGTGGTAGTCAACTGACCTCCAGGCTGCATTCCTTGATATAACACTGGATTCATGTTTGCTCTGGCTGCATAAATTGCTGCAGTATAACCTGCAGGACCAGAACCTATAATAAGGCATTTAATTTTTTCGATTGTATCTGACATAATGTGAATAGTTTTTTTGTGATGCAAATGTAAACTTTATTATAAAAAATAACACCCAAAATAAATCCGAAATAACTATCTCAAAATAAGTTTTATTTATTTTTCATTTTTCCTTTTGTAAACAAAATTTATTACTATATTTGCATCCGCTTACGGGCAGTACAACAAATACATCTTCGGGGTGTAGCGTAGCCCGGTTATCGCGCCTGCTTTGGGAGCAGGAGGCCGCAGGTTCGAATCCTGCCACCCCGACAAAAGCCGAACAGAAATGTTCGGCTTTTTTATTTTCTTTCGTTTATATTCTATGTTTTTCGAAATCAATACAAAAAAACATATCCATACAGAAACCTGTAGAGTTTAAAAAAAAAAAAAAAAAAATAATCAAACAAATTATAACCAACTCTATCATCGAAAAGCCTTTCGATATTATAAATATAACTTAATGCATTTGGTTAAATTTTTTAAATAGACTTTTTTTGCAAACCATATAGAAACATTTAAATGAAAAAAATAGCCCTCTTTATTGTTTTAATTATTTCGACATTAGCTTTTGCACAGAAAAAAGCAGCAACTAAAGAACCCAAAGAAAAAAAGGAAAAATACACTTTATACAAAACCCATGCACATGCTTCTTATTACAACGACAAGTTCAATGGAAAACGAACAGCCAGCGGCAGAAGGTTCAACAACAGTAAATTTACGGCTGCTCATAAAAAGTTCCCATTTGGGACAAAACTAAAAATCACAAACGAAAAAAATAATAAATCAGTTATTGTAGAAGTTATCGATCGAGGACCTTATAGTAAAAGAAGAGAAATTGATCTTACCAAAAAAGCTTTTATGAAAATTGCCTCAAATAAAGGAAGCGGTTCGCTTAAAGTCAAAATTGAAGTTTTAAAAAACTAAACTGCAAACAAATCAATTAAAGCTATTTCAGTCTGACTGCCTTGCCGGGCTTTTGCAAAAAAATCAAAGGGAAACATTTATTTTTTTTGAGTTGATCTCAAAAATCAAGTTACAATTCCAGCCTTTTTGCCAAATCAAAAGACGAAACTGAGCAAAATTTCGTTATTCTTTTAAACATACATCAAAAATTAAATCTGTAAAACACGCACCGCACAACGATTAACCAACGTTTATTAAATGTTTACAAAATAGATTTTCAAAAACCATAAATAATTGTATTTTTACGGTTCAAAATTCAGAAAATAAATGGGCAAAATCATTGCGATTGCTAATCAAAAAGGAGGCGTTGGAAAGACAACTACATCAGTAAATCTTGCTGCCTCATTAGGTGTTTTAGAAAAAAAAGTATTACTTATTGATGCTGATCCTCAGGCAAATGCTACATCTGGCCTTGGGATTGATGTTGAGACTGTTGAAATTGGAACTTACCAAATACTTGAACATAGCCACACGCCAAAAGAAACTATCATCCAATGCACAGCACCAAATGTTGACGTGATACCTGCTCACATTGACCTTGTTGCCATCGAAATTGAATTGGTTGACAAGGAAAATAGAGAATATATGCTTAAAAAAGCATTAGAAAGTGTTAAAGAAGAATATGATTATATCATTATCGACTGTGCTCCTTCGTTAGGTTTATTAACCTTGAATGCTCTAACAGCAGCTGATTCTGTAGTAATTCCAATTCAATGCGAATATTTTGCACTTGAAGGATTAGGAAAACTATTGAATACCATAAAAAGTATTCAAAAAATACACAACCCAGATCTTGATATCGAAGGATTATTACTTACCATGTATGATTCAAGATTACGTTTATCAAATCAGGTTGTAGAAGAAGTTCAAAAACACTTTAACGATATGGTTTTTGATACCGTAATTCAGCGAAATGTTAAATTGAGCGAAGCTCCTAGTTTTGGCGAAAGCATCATTAATTATGACGCAACCAGCAAAGGAGCTGTTAATTATATTAACCTTGCTCAAGAAATTATAAAGAAAAACAGTAAATAGTTTTTATGACAAAAGCAATTAAAAAACAAGCCTTAGGAAGAGGATTATCAGCATTATTAAAAGATCCGGAAAACGACATTGTATCAGTAGAAGATAAAAATGCTGATAAGGTTGTTGGAAATATTATTGAGCTTGAACTAAGTGCTATCGAAATAAATCCGTTTCAGCCTAGAAGCAATTTTAACGAAGAATCATTACGCGAGTTAGCCACTTCTATCAAAGAACTTGGTGTAATTCAACCTATTACTGTTCGAAAATTAGATTTCAATAAATACCAATTAATTTCTGGAGAACGTCGTTTACGTGCTTCAACTTTATTAGGTTTAACTCACGTTCCTGCATACATTCGTATTGCAAATGACAATGAGTCTTTAGTAATGGCTTTGGTTGAAAATATTCAACGCCACGACTTAGACCCAATCGAGATTGCACTTTCATACCAGCGTTTAATTGACGAAATTCAATTAACGCAGGAACAAATGAGCGAACGTGTTGGAAAAAAACGTTCGACAATTGCCAACTATTTACGTCTTTTAAAACTTGATCCAATTATTCAAACTGGAATCAGAGATGGTTTTATCAGCATGGGGCATGGACGTGCCATTATCAATATTGAAGACTTAGATGTTCAAACTGATATTTATCAAAAAATCGTAAGTCAAAATTTATCTGTTCGTGAAACAGAAACTTTAGTAAAAAATTACCACGAAAGTTTAAAACCAAAAGCAGAACAAAAACCAAAATCTGATTCTTCATTTATGGTTAGAGAAACTCAAAAAAACTCTTTCAATGATTATTTTGGTTCAAAAGTTGATATAAAAGTCGCTGGCAACGGAAAAGGAAAAATTACAATTCCATTTAGTTCTGAAGCCGACTTTAATAGAATTATAAAATTAATTAACGGATAGTGAATAAGATTGTCCCCATAAGTTTATTGTTCTTTCTCATAGGAACCGTTTCTCTTTTTGCCCAAACAAAAAAAGACACGGTTTTGGTTGTTAAAGACACGAGTAAATTACAAGAAATTGACCCTTTGACACCAGCAAAAGCAGCGTTTTATTCTGCAATTCTACCTGGCCTAGGTCAAGCCTATAATAAAAAATACTGGAAAATACCATTAGTTTACGGTGCCATAGGAACCAGCTTATACTTTTACATCGATAATAATAAAAAATACCATGATTATCGTGATGAATACAAACGTAGACTTGAAGGCTACGGTCCTGGAACTGGCGGAAAGTACGATTATCTAGATGACAGCAGGCTTATTGCTGGTCAAAAATTCTACCAGCGAAACCGAGATTTATCAGCCCTTTTTGTTGTTGCTTTTTACGCTTTAAATATTATCGATGCCAACGTCGATGCCGCCTTGATTCAATTCAACGTAAACGAAAGATTATCATTACGCCCGGAAATTTATCCTGCTGATGTAACTTTTAAACCAAATGTTGGACTAACTTTTAATTACCACTTTTAACAGTCTTTAATGGCTTTTAAAACAAAAAAAATATAAAATGAAAATTGCACTTTTAGGATACGGAAAAATGGGTAAAGTAATCGAAAGAATTGCTTTAGAAAGAGGTCATGAAATTGTTTTAAAGAAAGATGAATTCAATACTTACGACGGACTTTCAACTGCTGATGTCGCAATCGACTTTAGTGTTCCTACTGCTGCCGTAGATAATATTTCAAACTGCTTTCATGCAAATGTTCCTGTTGTTTCTGGAACAACTGGATGGCTGGAACACTTTGACGAAATGACTGCTCTGTGCAACGAAAAACAAGGCGGATTTATTTCAAGTTCAAATTTCAGCTTAGGAGTTAATATTTTCTTTGAACTAAATGAGTATTTAGCCAAAATAATGTCGCAATTTGATTCGTATAAAGTATCGATGGAAGAAATTCATCACACTCAAAAACTAGATGCTCCAAGCGGAACAGCTATTTCTTTAGCAAAAGGCGTTATTGAAAACAGCAGTTATGCAAATTGGACTTTAGATGATGCTAAACAAGGTGAAATTCATATTGAAGCGAAAAGAATTGGTGACGTTCCAGGCACTCACACTGTAACGTACGACTCAATTGTAGACAGCATAGAACTAAAACATACTGCTCACAACCGCGAAGGTTTTGCTCTAGGCGCAGTAATCGCTGCTGAATGGCTTGCTGGTAAAACAGGAATCTACAGCATGAAAGATGTATTAAATCTAAAATAAAACATACTAAACTTAAGACTTCTACATAAGAACAACCTAAAGTTTAAAACATAAAAACACAAAAACTATGACACTATATTCTTGGTTCGTATTTTTCTTAGCGGTACAAATCATCCACTTTGCGGGAACTTGGAAACTGTATCTGGCAGCGGGTAGAAAAAGCTGGGAAGCTGCAATTCCAGTTTATAATTCGATTGTTTTAATGAAAATAATTGGCCGCCCAACTTGGTGGACATTTTTGCTTTTCATTCCAATTATCAACTTAATTATGTTTCCTGTTATTTGGGTTGAAACTTTAAGAACTTTTGGTAAAAAATCAACATTAGATACTATTCTAGGGCTATTTACTCTTGGTTTTTATATTTATTATGTAAACTATACTCAAAAATTAGAGTATAACGCAGACAGAAAACTGACACCTGATAACAAAACAGCCGATACAATCAGCTCATTGCTTTTTGCCGTTATTGTTGCAACTTTAGTACACACTTACGTTGTTCAACCTTATACAATTCCTACATCATCTCTTGAAAAATCTCTTTTAATTGGTGACTTCCTATTTGTGAGTAAAATAAATTACGGCCCTAGAGTACCAATGACAACAATTGCATTGCCAATGGTTCACGATTCTATTCCGTTAACGAAAAGGAAATCGTACTTAAGCTGGCCTCAATTACCTTATTTTAGACTGCCTGCTCTAGAAAAAATCAAACGTACAGACATTGTAGTTTTCAACTGGCCTGTTGATACCGTACATTATTTTTACGAACCAAAAGGAAGGCCGGGTGTTATTAAACCTATCGACAAAAGATCAAATTACGTAAAAAGATGTGTAGGTATTCCTGGAGACAGCTTATCAATAAAAGATGGTTTTGTTTACATTAACGGAAAAAAATTAGTTTTACCAGAGCGAGCTAAACCGCAATACTCTTACGCCGTAGCATTAGACGGAAAAACAAGCATCGATTTTGAATCGTTACTTAAAGAATTAGACATTACAGATCCAGCAGGTTTTAGAAGTGAAAAAAGAGACACTCTTTATTTTGGTTCATTAACCGAAGCAAGCGCTGAACGCATAAAAAACACTCCGGGTGTTACTGCAGTAGTACGAAAAATCGAGACAAGAACAAACAATGCTGTGTTCCCACATATCAATAAATGGAATGAAGACAATTATGGTCCGATTTATATTCCAGAAGCCGGTAAAACAGTTGCATTAAATAATGAATCTTTACCATTCTACAAAGACATCATTACCAATTACGAAGGAAAAAAATTAGAAATACAAGGTTCTAAATTTTTAATTGACGGAAAACCAACAACAACATATACCTTCGAACAAAATTATTACTGGATGATGGGAGACAATCGCCATAACTCTGAAGACAGCCGTTTTTGGGGTTACGTTCCAGAAAATCATATTGTTGGAAAACCAGTTTTTATTTGGATGAGCTGGGATACAAACGGAAAAGGCATCAACAAAATACGCTGGAACCGTGTATTCACCACTGTTGATGGTGAAGGACAGCCACAATCTTACTTCAAATATTTCTTAATTGTTCTTGGTCTTTACTTCGTTGGAGAATTCTTCTGGAGAAAAAGAAAAGAAAACAAAGCATAAAAAAAACGTTAATACGTTGAACTGGTAAATCGTTTAATTGTTTCTCAAAAAGAACGATTAAACGATTTACCGATTAAACAAAAACCACAATGAACTCTTTATTACTTCCTACTTATTTTCCATCAATCAGCCACTTTGCTGTTATGGCACAATCTGAGAATGTAACTTTTGAAATGGAAGATAATTTTCAAAAGCAGACTAATAGAAACCGCACATATATCTATAGTCCAAACGGAATTCAATTATTAAATATTCCTGTTAAACATTCTAAATCTGCACATCAGAAAACAAAAGATGTTTTGATTGAAAATGAATTTGACTGGCAGAAACAGCATTTTAAATCGCTGGAAGCAGCATATAGAAGCTCGCCTTTCTTCGAATTTTTTGAAGATGACATTACTCCTATTTTCGAGAAAAAACACACTTTCTTGATGGATTTAAATATGGAAGTTTTAGACATTACCACAAAATGTCTAAGAATGAAATTAGAATTCAGCAAAACAACTGAATACTTTCATGAAGTAGAAAATATTTCTGATTTCAGATATTTAGCAAATGGAAAAAAAGATCAAAATTCATTCGAAAAATACACTCAGATTTTTGACGACAAACATAGTTTCATCAACAATTTAAGTGTTTTAGATTTACTTTTTAACGAAGGGAAATTTGCGATGGATTATTTAAAAACACAGAAACTGCTATAATATCCTTTTGAATTTGTATCAAGTAACAGCGAACAGCTAAAACAATTTTAAAAATTTAAGAATATCAATTTTATTCCATTGAAAGTCTAGCCATTATAGGATAATGGTCTGAATTTTCGAAGTCAGGAAAGCTTTCAAAATGCTTTACTTTCATTTTACTATCTGTAAAAATATAATCGATTCGTGCTGGGTAATATCTAAATTTATAAGTTGCTCCAAAACCTTCACCTGCTTCTTCAAAAGCATCTTTAAGTTTTCCTTTAATATTTCGGTACACGTATGAAAACGGGCTGTTATTCATATCACCGCAAATAATAATTGGGTTTTTACATTGTTTAATATTTTCCTTAAAAATCTCTGCTTGTTCCTGCTGCTGCGTAAATCCCTTACTGATTCGAGCATAAATACGTTGTGATTTTTTCTGATTTACATTGTCTATATCATCTGAAATTTCGTTTACATCAGGCGAAATTTTAATTGACTGCAGGTGCATATTATAAACCCGAATAACATCTTTCCCGCGTTTTATATCTGCATAAATCGCATTATTATCTGATTTTGGGAAGATAATCTTCCCCTCGTTGATTATCGGAAATTTCGAAAAAATGGCCTGACCTGTTTTGATCTTTTTACCATCTATAAAAATATAGCGATGCGGATACACTTTTAAATCAAGATGAGCTGAATTAGAATACTCTTGTATACATAAAATATCAGGATCTTTTTCATCAATAAAAGCTTTAATATTTGAAGGAATGTCATCACGATCCAGCCATTTAAAAACATTAAACAGACGAACATTATAACTCATTACTGAGAAATCTTTTTCGCTTTTAACATATTCTTTCGCCGAAAACTTGTAGAATTTACTAATAAATGTTATCCCGGTTAATAAAACCAAACCAGACAAAATAAGGCGCTTTTTAAACTGAATTGCCCAGTAAACGAAGAAGAATCCGTTCATCACAAAAAAAGCCGGCATAAACAGCGTAAGCACCGATAAAAGAGGAAAGCTTTTAGGTGCTAGAAAAGGTAAAATATAGATACTAAATGTAAGTACAGTTAACACTATATTCAAAAAGAACATTACTTTATTAAACCACGAAAGGTTTTTCATATTTTTTGGCTAAAAGGATTATTTCCCTGCTTTAAACAAAAACTCTTTTTCTTCTTTAGTCAAACAATCATAACCAGATTGACTAATTTTATCTAAAATCTCATCAATTTGCTGTTGTGTTTTATCTTTAGTAACAATTCGTGAAGTTACTTTTTCTGTCGGTTTTTTATAATTTTTATGAACTTTTGTAAATGGCGTGGTTGGAGATTTTCTAAACAAATTAGCAAAAAAGTCTAATACTTTAGAAACTATTTTACTTAAATCAGTTCCTTGCTGCAACAGTTTAATAAAGATAAAACCAAAAACAGCTCCTGCTAAATGAGAAATATGTCCTCCCATATTATCTAAGCGAAACTGCATTAAATCTAAAATTAAAATTACACCCGTAATATGCCACAACTTTACATTACCAATCAACATTAAACGAATGTTCATTAAAGGCTGATACGTTGTAACAGCAACTAAAACAGCCATAATTGCAGCCGAAGCACCAACTATAGGCGCTGAAATATTTAAAAAGTAAAAACTTAATGAAAATGCAACTCCAGCAAAAATGGCTCCTAAAATATACAAGCCCAAATATTGCTTTTGACTAAAAAAAGTTAGAAATAGATTACTCGCAAAGTTTAAAACCATCATATTAAATAACAAATGCAAAAATCCGTAATGAAAAAATGCATACGTTAAAAAAGTCCAAGGCTTAAACAAAAAAACCTGAGGATCTGAAGACAATGCAATCCAATTTGGAAACACAAACTGACCACTTGAAAACTGGTAGAAAAAAATTAAAGAAATAAGAAAGCAGG
Source organism: Flavobacterium sp. FlaQc-28 (assembly GCF_044007415.1). Taxonomy (NCBI): domain Bacteria; kingdom Pseudomonadati; phylum Bacteroidota; class Flavobacteriia; order Flavobacteriales; family Flavobacteriaceae; genus Flavobacterium; species Flavobacterium sp. FlaQc-28. Next base: position 71,771 of record NZ_JBIPCM010000008.1, on the reverse strand, counting down.
CAATATTCCAATAAATTACTCGCATTGCGATTCCACCTAATTTATATTGGAGTTTTAAATCGTCAAGAATATTCATAAAGTCTTCTTTTGGTTTCTAAAATTAATTATTTAAAGTTAAAAATTAATTCCAACGATTGTTATTAAACTGATTTTTTTTCCAGTACAACATCATTAAAAAACCAGCAATTGCACCACCAACATGGGCAAAATGAGCAATTCCAGTACCACCACTTCCAAATAAAGAACTTCCCTTAAATCCTAAAAACAAATCAATTGCTAAAATTCCAGGCACAAAGTATTTTGCTTTAATAGGAATAGGAATAAACATTATACCCAATTGAGCATTAGGAAACATGAAAGCAAAGGCTGTAAGCAAGCCATAAATTGCACCAGAAGCTCCTAAAACAGGTGATTGAACAATTCCACTTGCTTGTGCCAAGGCATTAAACTGCTCTTGAGTACAATGTGCATTATTTAAAATAGCTGCAACTTCACCTTGTATCATTTTACCGTTTGAATCAAATAAAGACGAATAATCCGCATTCAAAATTAAATGAAGATCAGCTTTAGATAAATTCAAACTAGAAACTGAATCTAAAAGAGATTGTAATTGCAAATAATTTACTCCAGTATGAAGCAAAGCGGCACCTAATCCACAGGAAATGTAGAAAAATAAGAATTTTTTACCGCCCCAAAAATGCTCTAATGCAGATCCAAAACTATACAATGCAAACATATTAAATAAAATATGAGCAAAATTTGGCAATTTTGCATGCATAAACATATGCGTAATAATCTGCCAAATCCTAAAATTATCACTTTCCGGATAATACAACATTAAATAATCATATGAAATTGGCACTAGTTGGGAACCTATAAAAAATATAATATTAATTATAAGCAGTTGTTTTACAACGGGAGTCATATTCATCATAAGGCAAACTTTTTATCTATATCTTCAACACGCATGGTGATGAATGTAGGTTTTTGAAAAGGTGAAATATTTGGATCTTTACAAGCAAACAAACCGTTTACGAGATTATCTTGTTCTTTTTCGGTTAAATAAGATCCTGTTTTAACCGCTAAACTTTTTGCCATCGATTTGGCTATAGTATCATTCTGACTGTAACTGCTCGCTGGGATTCCATCTTGTAAATCACTCAACAATTGCTCAATTACAAGAGAAACTTCACTTTCGGTAATATTTACTGGAATTCCCGAAATTACAATATGGTCTGTTTTTGCATCTTCAAACACAAATCCCGTAGTTTCTAATGAAGGTTTTAATTCTTCAATCAATTTCATTTCTGATGAAGAGTAAAACAAATCCAACGGAAAAAGCAATTGCTGACTCGAAGCTTGATTTACTGTCATATTCAACAAAAACTGCTCGTATAAAATACGCTGATGTGCACGATGCTGATCAACAATTATCATTCCAGACTTTATTGGCGAAACTATATATTTTTTATGTATTTGATACGTTTTCTGACTTGCTTGTTCTACCTCATCATCATTAAACAAAGATGAAGTTACTTCTTCATTCTCAAAGTTAAAAGGCGAGCTTTCGATACTTTCCGTATTTTCTGTATCCAAACCAACGTATAAACTTTCCCAACTTACTGTTGGCTCAACTCTTTTCGAATACCCCGAATAAGAAGAACCTGAAAAAGAAGAAGACGAAGATCCTGAACTATAACTAGAACCTGATCCTGAAGCCGCTTTTGAATAATGCTGATTGGTTTTATCATCTGTAAATGGATTAAAAGTTCCATCAACCTGAATTGTAGGCGTTTCTGCTTCTAAATCTTTATAATGATAGGGCGTATCTAAATTTGAATCTCTTTCAAAATCTAAAACTGGAGCAACATTAAACTGTCCTAAACTATGTTTAATTGAAGCTCTTAAAATGGCATATAAAGCCTGTTCATCATCAAACTTAATTTCGGTTTTAGTGGGATGAATGTTAATATCAATTGTATTGGGCGGAACTTGTAAATACAAGAAATAACTTGGCTGCGAACCATCTTTCAAAAGTCCGTCATAAGCCGCCATAACTGCATGATGCAAATAACCGCTTTTTATAAATCGGTCGTTTACAAAAAAGAACTGTTCTCCCCTATTTTTCTTGGCAAATTCTGGTTTACAGACAAATCCTTGAATATTTATAATCTCAGTATCTTCATTAACTGGAACTAACTTCTCGTTAGTTTTACCAGACATAATCCCAACAATTCGCTGACGATATCCTGCTGCAGGCAAATTGTACAACTCACTTCCGTTATGATAAAAACTAAAATGAATATTTGGGTGCGCCAAAGCCACACGCTGAAATTCATCCATAACATGACGAAATTCTACTGTATCGGATTTTAAGAAATTACGACGGGCTGGAATATTAAAGAATAAATTTTTAACAGAAAATGAAGTTCCTTTTGGTAAAACAGCTACTTCCTGCGAAACAAACTTACTTCCTTCAATTACAATATGTGTTCCTAATTCATCTTGATCCTGTTTGGTTTTCATTTCCATGTGAGCAATAGCCGCTATCGAAGCCAGAGCTTCTCCACGAAAACCTTTGGTACCTAGAGAAAATAAATCTTCGGCTTGACGAATTTTTGAAGTTGCATGACGAGCAAAACACAAACGAGCATCCGTAACTGTCATTCCAACACCATTATCAATAACCTGAACTAATGATTTGCCGGCATCTTTTATAATCAATTTGATATCAGTTGCTTTTGCATCTACAGCATTTTCTAACAATTCTTTTACGACTGAAGCTGGTCTTTGAACCACTTCTCCGGCAGCAATCTGGTTAGCAACGTGATCTGGAAGCAATTGAATAATACTCGACATTTAATATTTAGGATTGTAGATTAACTATTTAAGATTTTTGATTTGAAATCTAAACCAAGAGGTACAAATTTAGTAAATTTTGACTGGCTTTCAGAATATCTGCAATCATAAAAAAAACAAAAACCTCAATACTCTAAGAAACAGAAAGATTAAAGTTATTGATTTTTATTTCTAAAAGAAAATCAATTAACTTTTACAATCGAAAGTATTCTATTTATCAAAAACAAAATCTTATACACCAATCCGAATACATTATTCTTCCTGATAATTTACCTCAAAAAAGACATAAAAAAACCTATACTATTTTACAGTATAGGCTTTACTATTTTTAAAACAATTGTGTTTTTATTCTTTCTCAATTTTTCTAGGACCGTCTTCTATTTGAAGAGCTCCTGACGAAAGTAATGGCTGATTAAAAGCATGCGCCATTGAAGCCTGCTGACGAATATACGCCATTTTTATTGCTGCAATTGCCGCTTCGGTTCCTTTGTTTCCATGAATCCCTCCACTTCTATCAATAGACTGCTGCATGTTATTATCTGTCAGTACACAAAAAATAACCGGAATATCAGTTTGAACATTCAGATCTTTAATTCCTTGTGTTACACCTTCGCAGACAAAATCAAAATGCTTGGTTTCTCCCTGAATAACACAGCCAATTACAATTACTGCATCTACATTTTGTGTTTGCAGCATTTTCTTTGCGCCATAAATCAATTCAAAACTCCCTGGAACATTCCATCGAATGATTTGCTGTGCAGGAACTTCACAATCGATTAATGCTTCAAAAGCACCATTATAAAGTCCTTCTGTAATAGTTTCGTTCCACTCAGAAACAACAATCCCAAATCGAAAGTCTTTCGCATTTGGGATTGTGTTTTTATCGTATTGTGATAAATTTTTATTTTCGGTAGCCATCTGTAATATTTTAGATTTTTGATTCTAGAATTTAAATTCTTAATTACAAATCTACAATCTTAAATCTAAAGTCTAAAATTTTTATTGTGCTAATCCAATCAAAGCATCAACAGAAGCAGCTTCTGGAGTTGCATCAAAATTATCTTTAATATCTGTAAAGTATTTTAACGCATCTTCTTTTTGACCTAAAGCTAAAGCCGTTTTACCAGCTTTTAATAAGAAACGAGGTGTTGTAAAATCGTTTTTATTAGATTCAGCAGCTTTTACATAATAATCTAAAGCTTCTTTTTGTTGGTTTTTTTGAGAATAAGCATCTCCAATTGCTCCTTTTGCTAAAGCACTTAAAATTAAATCTTCTGATTTAAAATTACCTAAATACTTAATAGCATCATCAAATTTACCTGTATTTAAATAAGCCATACCAGCATAGTAATTTGCTAAATTTCCTGCATCAGTTCCAGAATATTCGTCAGCGATTTTCACAAATCCGAATTTACCTTCAGAACCATTCAAAGCCAACTTATATAATGAATCACTTGCTACACCATCAACAGCTTTTTGAAAGTTTTGTTGTGCAACAAACATTTCGTTTGCAGCTTCGTCTTGTTTAGGAGCTTCGATAAATTTTTGGTAAGCCAAATATCCAATAGTCGCAACTGCAATACCAGCAACTAAACCAATAATGATTTTTTGATTTTTAGCAACCCAATCCTCAGTTCTTGAAGCAGTTTCATCTAACTTAGAAAAAACCTCAGCAGTTTTGCTGTCTTTCTCGTCAATAATTACTTGTTGTTCTTCAGTTACTTCTTTAACTTCCTTCTCCTTTGGTGCTTTATATCCTCTTTTATTGTAAGTAGCCATTTAAAATTAATTTAGTGAACGGCAAAAATAAAATTTTTATTGAAACTGAGGTAAAAAAAATCAATTTTATCACTATTTTAAAACAAATATTTTTAAGAATGCTAACTCCTTTCACATCAGCGCCAAAATAAATCAACTTGAAACGCGCCAAAACCCTTTTATATCGATAAAATTAGATAATTTTACAGTCTCAATTTTACTAGTTGCAAAAACAGTAATTTTTCTTTTTAGAGTCTCTTAAAAAATGCATTTAAACAAAATCTCATTATTCAATTATAAAAATTTCGCCGAAGCTAATTTTGATTTCGACATCAAGATTAATTGTTTTGTCGGCAAAAACGGAATTGGAAAAACCAATATCCTTGATGCTATTTATCATTTGGCTTATGGGAAAAGTTATTTCAATCCGCTTGCTGTTCAAAATATCAAACACGGAGAAGAGTTTTTTGTTATTGATGCTGAATTAGAAAAAGACGAGAGAACGGAACAAATTGTCTGCAGTTTAAAAAAAGGACAAAAGAAGATTTTAAAAAGAAACGGAAAAGCTTATGATAAATTTTCAGATCATATTGGTTTTATTCCGTTAGTAATCATCTCGCCTGCTGATCGTGATTTAATTGTAGAAGGCAGCGAAACACGCCGTAAATTTATGGACAGCGTAATTTCGCAATTAGACTCAAATTATCTGCATCAGCTTATACAATATCAAAAAGTAATTGTACAGCGAAATGCGCTTTTAAAATATTTCGCTCTCAATCATACTTTCGACAATGATACCTTATCTATATATAATGAACAGTTAAACAGTTTTGGACAATCTATTTTTGAAAAACGAAAAGAATTTCTAGAACAATTTATACCTATATTTAATATCCATCATCAAGCCATAACAGGATCTGAAGAAACTGTTCAGGTGGTTTACGAAAGTCATTTGTATCAAAAAGATTTATTAACGCTGTTAAGAGAAAACATTAATAAAGACAGAGCACTGCAATATACAAGCACTGGAATACACAAAGATGATCTATTGTTTGAAATCGACTCCCATCCTATTAAAAAATTTGGCTCGCAAGGACAGCAAAAATCTTTTTTAATCGCATTAAAACTAGCTCAATTTGAATTTTTAAAGAAACAAAGCGGCGTAAAACCTCTTTTACTTTTTGATGATATTTTTGATAAGTTAGACGAAACCAGAGTAGCAAAAATTGTCGAAATGGTAAACAGCGAAACATTTGGACAGCTTTTTATTTCAGACACACACCCGGATCGCACAGAAGCTATTGTAAAGTTGACGCATCAGAGTTATAAAATTTTTAATTTATAATTGTTTGCCGCGACACGAGCGATAGCGAACTGACGAAGTAATTTCACGAATTAGCACGATTTTAAGATTAACAAGATGTAAAACCTTGACAAAGTTTTGAACTTTGTCAAAGTTGTTCGAGGTCAAAGAGAAATTAAAAAATTCGTGCTAATTCGTGAAATTCGCCGCAAAAGAAAACAGCAATTTGATTTTATAATTCTATTAAGACTTTAAAAATGAAAAATCATTATTTTAGCCTAAATCATTTTTAAAACCCAAATAGCATGAAATTCCCTAAAATTTTACTGGCAATAGTTTCACTTGTACTCTTTTCTTGTAATGAAAAAAAAGCAGTTCCATTTGAATCACTCTCACCACAAGAGTTTGCAGAAAAAATTAAAACAACCGAAAATCCACAAATCCTGGATGTTAGAACCCCAGATGAATTTGCATCAGCACATATCGACAAAGCCGTAAATGTAAACTGGAATGGTGACGATTTTGATTCAAAAGCAGCTGTTTACGACAAATCGAAACCTGTATTTGTTTATTGCTTAAGCGGTGGAAGAAGTAAAAAAGCCGCTGCAAAATTAAATGAACTAGGTTTTACATCTGTTTATGAACTTGATGGAGGTTTCATTAATTGGAATGATAAAAACGCTCCAAATGCGGAAGCTTCTGAAAATGGAATGACAATGAATGAATTCAATGCTTTATTAAATACAGATAAAAAAGTGTTTGTTGATTTTTATGCTGAATGGTGCGGGCCTTGTAAACAAATGGAACCTCATATTTTAAAACTAGAAAAAGAATTGGCTGACAAAGCAGTTATTATCAGAATTGATGTAGATAAAAACAAAGATTTAGCACAGCAGATGGAAATAACACAGCTTCCGACAACTTTTTTATATGAAAATAAAACAATGAAAAAGAAAAATATCGGATACATCAGCGAAGAAGAATTAAGAAAACAACTGCAATAAAACATTAAATATGCTAACGAAAGAATCATTGCAATTTCTAGACGATTTAAAGAAAAACAATAATCGAGATTGGTTTCAAGACAATAAAAAGCGCTACGAGATCTTCAAAAAAGATTACCATCAATTGGTAAGTGATTTTCTAGACGCGATGAAACCGCTTGACTCTTCGTTAGAATTGTTAGAAGTTAAAAACTGCACCTTTAGAATCAACCGTGACATTCGATTCTCAAAAGACAAATCTCCTTATAAAGCACATTTAGGCGTTTGGCTTTCTGGTGGAACAAAAGGTTTAAACCGAGCAGGATATTATGTTCATATTGAAAAAGGAGCTAGTTTTATTGCCGGCGGATTTTACTCTCCAGAATCTGAAGACTTAAAAAAAGTCCGCAAAGAAATTGCTTTTTTTCACGATGATTTAGAAGCTCTTCTAGCTGATAAAAATTTCAAGAAAGAGTTTGGAAGTTTAGATGTAAATGAAAACAATTCGCTGAAAAACCCGCCCAGAGGTTACGAAAAAGAACATCCTGCAATCGAGTTTTTAAAACTGAAAAGCTTTACTGCAACTCAAAAATATGATATTTCTGAAGTGACTGAAAAAGATTTTGTTTCTAAAATGAGTAAAAAACTAATCGCGCTAAAACCTTTAAATGATTTTATCAATCGCGCTTTAGACACGGAAGAATTTTAGTTTTATTTGCCACAGATTAAAAAGATTAAAATGATTCTTGATTTCGGTTGTTGCTTACTACAAAAATTAATTAGTAAAAATTTGTGTAATTAGCAACAAAAGAAAATCCTTTTTAATCCTTTTAATCTGTGACAAAAAACAAATAATAATTAATGAAAAGAAAAATACTTTTTCTTGGAGAATCTTATCGTGCCGATGCTATAACCTGGATGAGAGGTTTAAAAGAATTTGGCGATTTTGAAATTATTACTTGGGAACTTCAAACGCCAAACACTTCAAAATTTAATAGATTCAAACGTATTCTAGAGTATTTTTTCGCTCCAATTTCAATCCAAAAAATCATTAGAAAAGAAAAAACAGACATGGTTATTGCTGAAAGAACCACAAGTTATGGATTTCTCGCAGCATTATCTGGTTCTAAAACGATTGTAATTGCACAGCAAGGTCAAACAGATTTATGGCCGGAAGATTCTATTTTGTATCCTTTTAAAAAAATCATTCAAAAATACGCCTTCAAAAAAGCACATTTAATTCATGCTTGGGGACCTGTAATGACAATTTCTATGAGAGCAATTGGAGTCGATATGAACAAGGTTTTGGTTCTACCTAAAGGAATCGATTTATCACTTTTTACGCCTTCAACAAACAATTCAAACAAAATAAAAGCTATTGTCACTCGTTCTTTAGAACCCGAATATCGACATGATTCTATTTTAATGGCATTTTTTATTCTTAATCAAAGAGGAATTGACTTTTCCTTGACCATCGTTGGCGACGGAACAAGATTGCAGTTTTTAAAAGATTTGGCAAAAAAATTACAAATTGAAACTAAAGTAATTTTTACAGGAAGAATCCCAAACACAGAACTTCCAAAATTATTACAGCAATCTAATATTTATATAAGCATGCCTATTACTGAAGGTGTTTCGGCATCTTTATTTGAAGCTATGGCTTGTAATTGCTACCCTATTGTTTCAGACATTCCCGGAAATCAAAGCTGGATCAAACATCGCAAAAACGGACAATTGATAACAATCGATGACAACGAACAACTTGCTGAAGAATTAATCTGGTATTTTGAAAATGTTGAATCTCGAAATCAGGCAACTATTCGAAACAGAAAATTTGTAGAAGAAAATGCGGATTATGATATTAATATGAAAGTTATCGCTGATCGATATCACAAATTGATTGATTCTAGAAAATAACTTAACCACAAAGGCTATCCCGATAGCTATCGGGATATACCAAGAACACTAAACCTTTTATCTTTGTCTTCCTGTAAATTACCATTACTCGGAATTAATCGAATTAAATTTGAATCTTCATAGATGTAAAAAATCCCTAAGTCCTTATTCAAATTTAATTCTGAGTCATTTACTTTATTATAACTGCTTGACGATTTACTTTTTACAATAAAACGAATATGTGAATCATCAATCTTTATAAAATTTCCTGAAACATTTCTAAAAACATCATTTCCGCATGGAGCCGTATTTCCGCACAAGAATGTTCCATCTAGATGTAGTGTCAACACATTACCCCAAGGATTCTTATCATCCTGCCTAACTATTGAATATTCCTGAAAATCACCCAAACCTAATATTTTATCAATCTTCCAATTTCCATACATATTAATTTGTGCCAAAACTATTGATTGAACAAAAAACAACAACGCAGTTATTATGTACTTATTTGAACATAGTTCTTTGTTATCTCTAAAGGCCATCTTCTTAATTTTAGAATTATTAAATCATTAAAAATCAATAAACACCTATCAAATATAAAACTTAATCTGAATAGCAGCCAATAATTTTGCACACAAAAATAAGACCGTAACTTTTCTCCAATCTCAACGACATATTATTAAAACGAATTTTCTAATTTAATTCTTAAAGCAATATGAGTAATAGAAGAAACTGGTTAAAACAAATCGGGTTAGGCACAATAGGATTAGGTTTTTGTCAATTTGAAGCATTTGCAAATCCTCCATTAGAAAATTACATCCCTCCAAGTTTAGACAAATCTCCTATTTTATTACGGTCGAATGAAAATCCGTACGGACCTTCTCCATCAGCTCGTCTTGCCATGCAAAAAAGCATCAACAACAGCAATCGTTATGGTTGGAATGCTTCAGGAGAACTAATTTCTTTAATTGCCAAGAAAAATAGTGTTTCAGATAATAATATTCTATTGGGCGCTGGTTCAACAGAAATTTTAGATTTAGTACTTCAATATACTGCTTTAAAAAAAGGCAATTTTATACTTGCCGAAACCACTTTCGACTATTGGACATTTCCTTCTGAAAAATTAGGATTAAAAAAAATCACAGTTCCATTAACTGCCGATAAAAAGCATGATTTAACAGCCATGTTAAAAGCAATCGATTCAGATACAAAAATGATTTATATCTGTAATCCTAACAACCCAACAGGAACAATCTGCGATAGAGAACAGTTAATTTCTTTTGTAAAAGAAGCTTCTAAAAAAACAATTGTTTTTGTTGATGAAGCTTATATCGATTTTACAAAAGAGCACTCACTAAGCGATCTTGTAATTGAAAACAAGAATTTAATAATCACTAAAACATTTTCAAAAATGTATGGTTTGGCTGGTGCACGTATAGGTTATGCCGTTGCAAACTCTTCGACAATTGAAGAACTCAGTGTTCTAAAATCATCTCCTAACTTATCAATCAGCGTCGTAACAACGGCTGCAGCGATTGCATCTTTAAATGATGAAAAATTTATTCGAGAAGTATGCTCTTTAAATGAAGAAGTAAGGAAATATACCCTAGAACAACTTACTCGATTAGGTTTAACCTGCATTCCATCTTATTCTAATTTCATTTATTTTTCTTTAGAGAATTACAAAAAGGACTACTTTAAGCAATTGGAAAACCACAATATTATGGGAACAAAGATTTATGAAGAAAACGGTAAATGGACAAGAATTACAATAGGAACAATGAAAGAAATGCAGCAATTTATTGAAGCCATAAAATAAAAATTCTCAAAAAAGTCTTTTTACAGAAAATCTGTTCAAATAAATTATAATCGTTACTTTTGAACTCAGAATTTTTCCGAAGTTTCGGAACTCAAAAAAGCCTTTTATTTATGGAAATCCAATCCAATTTTTCTTTAAAAAACTACAATACTTTTGGTATCGAAGCCAAAGCAAAAAAATTTATTGCTGTTCATTCAATTGCTGAATTAAAATCCATTTTGTCAGCAAACAAAAATGAGGAAAAGTTCATTTTAGGCGGAGGAAGTAATATGCTTTTAACTAAAGATATTGAAGCGCTGGTTATTCATATTGATTTAAAAGGAAAAAAAATCATTAAAGAAGATGATAATTTTGTTTGGGTCGAAAGTCAGGCTGGTGAGACTTGGCACGATTTTGTACTTTGGACAATCGACAACAATTTTGGCGGTTTAGAAAATATGTCTTTAATTCCGGGAAATGTCGGCACAACTCCAGTACAAAATATTGGCGCTTACGGAACCGAAATCAAAGATACTTTTGTTTCTTGCGAAGCGATGAATATTGCAACTCAGGAAATGAAAACCTTTACTAATGCTGAGTGCAATTTTGGGTACCGCGAAAGCATTTTTAAAAATGAAGTAAAAGATCAATTTATTATTACTTCGGTTATTTACAAATTGACAAAACGCAATCATAAAATCAATACTTCTTATGGAGATATTTTAGCTGAATTGGCTAAAAAGAACATTACTGAACCAACATTAAAAGAGGTAAGTAATGCTGTAATTGCCATTAGACAAAGTAAATTACCTGATCCAAAAGAACTGGGAAACAGCGGAAGTTTCTTTAAAAACCCAATTTTATTAAAATCTGATTTCGAGAAAATTCATCAAAAGTTCCCTGACATGAAATTTTATGAAGTTTCTGAAACCGAAGTAAAAGTTCCCGCTGGATGGCTTATTGAGCAAGCTGGTTTAAAAGGAAAACGTTTTGGAGAAGCTGGAGTTCATAAAAACCAAGCTTTAGTTCTAGTAAATTATGGCAACGCAACTGGGCAAGAAATCCTAGCCGTTGCTAAAGAAGTTCAAAAAACAGTTTTTGAAACTTTTGGAATTCATATTGAAGCGGAAGTAAATGTGATTTAAAAGTGCAAATTTCGTTTCGTGATGTGAACTTAATTTTGTCAGACTGAGCGAAGTCGAAGTCCTCTTTAGCATAAAAACATTTCGACTTCGCTCAATGTGACAAACCTCAAAAAAAACAATATGTATACACCTGATTTATACAAAAACGAGAATCCTGAAGAAATCAGAGATTTTTTAAAAGAAAATAGTTTTGGAATCCTGATTAATCAAACTAACGGAAAATTGTGTGCAACTCATATTCCGATAGAACTTGAAATCAATTCTGATGGAAAAGAGATTTTGCAGGGACATATTTCAAAACTGAATCCTCAAGCAGAAGGTTTTGCAGCAAACGATCAAATCCTAGCGGTGTTTACAGGACCGCACAGCTATATATCTTCATCTTGGTACGATCACGAAAATGTACCGACTTGGAATTACATAGCCGTACATGTTTATGGAAGAATTAAAATTGTTGACTACGAAACTTCGGTAGAACAATTAAAAAAGTTAGTTGATAAATACGAAGCAAATTCAGAGAGTCCTATTAGAGTTGAAGACTTATCTGCTAAAACAATGCGTGAAGCTCGAGGGATTTTTGGTTTTGAAATAGAAATTGACGAAATTCAGGCAACTAAAAAATTATCGCAAAATCGAGACGATCATAATTATAAAAACATAATTTCGGAATTAGAAAAGACTGAAAACCCTCAATCTATTGCTGTTGCAAAGGAAATGTTGAAATGCCGAAAGTAAATCTGTATTAATCATTGAAATTTACTAATTCATAACTACCTTTGTACTCGCAAAATTTCAGATATTAATAGACATTAAAACCATATGCTTATAACTTTATTTTACTTCTTTATTGCTATTGTTTTTATTCAAGTTTTCTACTACTTAGGAATTTTTGGAAAGTTTGCATTCGCTAAACCTCAAAATATTACACCAAAAAGAATTCCGGTTTCAGTTATCGTCTGCGCAAAAAATGAAGAAGAAAACGTAAAGAAATTTATCCCATTATTAGCTGAACAAAATTATCCTGATTTCGAAATTGTTTTGATTGATGACGCTTCAAGTGATGAAACTTTAGAGGTTTTTGAAGAATTTGAAAATCTATATCCTAATATTCGTTTGGTTAAAGTAAAAAACAACGAAGCTTTTTGGGGAAATAAAAAATACGCTTTAACATTAGGAATTAAAGCAGCAAAAAAAGAGTATTTATTGTTTACAGATGCTGATTGTTACCCAACTTCAAAAGAATGGATTACAGCAATGACTTCGCAATTTACAATGAATAAAACTATTGTTTTAGGATATGGTGGTTATGAAAAAATAGAGCGTTCTTTACTGAATAAAATTATTCGTTTTGAGACTGTTTTAACTGCGGTTCAATATTTTTCGTGGACTAAAGCAGGTTTTCCATACATGGGAGTTGGAAGAAATTTAGCGTACAAAAAAGACGAGTTTTTTAATGTAAATGGCTTTATTGATCATATACAAGTTCGTTCCGGCGATGATGATTTATTTATTAATCAGGCCGCAAACAAATCAAATACGACCATTTCTTATACTCCTGAAAGTTTTACTTATTCTAAACCAAAGGAATCGTATAAAGAATGGTTTACTCAAAAAAGAAGACACGTTTCTACGGCTGAATATTATAAATTTTTCGACAAATTTCAGTTGGGAGTTTTCTTCTGTTCGCAATTGTTTTTCTTTTTATCTGTCATTATTCTGCTTGCTTTCCAATTTCAATGGATTGCAGTTTTGGCCATTCTTGCAACCCGTTATACCATAGTTTGGACTGTTATTGGATTCTCTGCAGGAAAATTAAAAGAAAATGATATTAAAATTTGGTTTCCAGTGCTTGAAATAGCGCTTATATTCACGCAAATTAATATCTTTATATCTAATATCTTTTCAAAACCTGTATATTGGAAATAAATTCTAAAATAGAAAAAGCAAAAAAAGGCGATCAAGCCGCCTTTACTTTTTTATTAGATTATTATTGGAATGAAGTTTACAGCTTCATGCTTAAACGAACAGAAAACGAAACGACTGCCGAGGATATTACCATTGAAACCTTTTCTAAAGCATTTGACAAAATTGCTTCTTACAATTCTGAATTTCAATTTAACACTTGGCTGATTGCTATTGCAAAAAATGTCTACATTGATTTATTGCGCAAAAAAAAATCCAGTCTTTTTATAGAAATTACTGATGCCGATGATCAGCAGGCTTATAATATTGCCGACACTACTCTATCTGCTGAAGACGCTTTAATTAACGAGCAAAACCTGTCTCGACTGCTTCTGTGCATTAAAGAATTGAAACCTCATTATCAAGAGGTGATTCAACTGCGTTATTTTCAAGAAATGACGTATCAAGAAATTGCCAGCAAAATAGACGAACCTTTAAGTAATGTTAAAGTAAAGTTACTTCGCGCTAAAAAATTGTTAGCAGAAATCATTAATCGTAACAGATAATTTATTATCTTTAAGAAAAGAATAACACATTATCTGGTTTTTTCTTAAAAAAATTACTTTAACACACTAAAACAACAACTTCTGCGTTGTTTGTCAAAACCCTAATTCTTATCGCGTATGATTTAAAGTTACTTAACCTTAAAACCCAAAAATCATGTCTAAATTAAGCATCTATGAAAACAAGTGGATTGATCTTGTTTTCGAAAACAAAAACAAAGAGTACGGTGCGTATCAATTACGCCAAGAGAATTCTAAAACTACTATTACAGCTCTATTCATGGGATTGTTGTTACTAGCAGCCTTAGGAAGCGTATCGATGCTGATTAATAAATTTAGGACACCAGTTATTAATGAACCAGAAGTAATTTCATGCCCTATTGTACCAGTTAACATTGCACCAGATCTGGTAAAACCTGAACCACCAAAACCAATTGCACCACCAGAGCAAAGTGCAGCTTCCGCGCCATCAATTAACACACAATTGGTAAACCCGGTCGTTACATCTGCTACACAGGCTACACCTGACATTGCCACAAACATTGACAATGCGCCAGCTGTAGAAAATACTTCTACAGGTCTAGGAACTGTTGTAAATGCTATACCAACATCTGGTGGAAATGGCGGAGAAGGCACTTCTTCAACTCCTGTAGACAATACTCCTGTAATTGCAGCAGCTTTAGACAAAATGCCAGAATTTCCAGGTGGAATGGCTAAATTCTATGCCTATGTTGGAAACAACTTTAACAGACCAGAATTGGATGCCGAAAAAACATTACGAGTGTATGTTTCATTTGTAATTGAAAAAGACGGTTCAATTACCGATATCATGGTAAAAAATGATCCGGGTTACGGAATGGGGAAAGAAGCAATTAGAGTTTTAAAATCATTAAAAACAAAATGGACTCCGGGAATACTAAATGGTAAAGCAGTAAGAACTGCTTACAATCTCCCGATAACAATAAAAACAGAAGCAGAATAAAAATAGAAAAAAGCAGAATTTAGGTTCTGCTTTTTTTATGCACTTTTTTTTCTTAAAAACATAAGTATCTGATCGAATTAAACATCTCCTATTTTTGCTACTTTTACACTTCTAATCACAAATTAATAATCACTGTAAAAACAAAAAAAATGGGAATATTTTCAGCCCTTATGGGTAATGCAGGTACTGTCACTCAGGAAGATTTACTTAAAAAGTATGGTCAGTTATTAACTGATAATGAAGAAATCGAAATGGGTTTTAAATTAATCCGTGATACTTTTATCTTTACAAACAAAAGATTAATCTTAGTTGACGTACAAGGATTAACAGGAAGTAAAACCGAATATAAATCTATTGCATACAAAAGCATCACTCGTTTCAGCGTAGAAACGGCTGGAACTTTTGATCTTGACGCTGAATTAAAAATATGGGTTTCAAGCGAACTGAATCCAAGTATCGTTAAGCAGTTTAACAAATCGGTAAATGTTTACGACGTTCAAAAAGTTTTAGCACATCACGTTTTAGGCTAACAATAATATACAAAAAAGAGAACGGCAGATCATATGATCTGCCGTTCTCTTTTTTAAACTAGAAATTATTATTTCTTTTTGGTTGTTGTTTTTTTGGTTGCAGCTGGCTTTTTAGTCGTTGCAGCTTTTGGAACCGTATTATCTATTTTTTGCTGCACATATGGTTTATACAAGCCGTCTTTTTCAGCTCTCTTTTTCGCATCATCTGCTCTTTTCTTAGAATCTGGATGTGAACTCATCATTTGATCAATAAAAGAAGCTTGAGCTCCTTCACTCATTTTTGCCAAAATTCTAAACGCTGATTCTTCTGCATTTACGTCATAACCATTTTTCTTCAAGAAATTATACGAAAACAAATCCGCTTCACTTTCTTGTTTACGGCTGTGTTTGCTGTCAATCATAGCGCTTCCGATTTTCCCTAACTGACTATCAGTTACTGAAGATATTTTTGCTGATTGAGAAGAAACTCCATCAATTACTGCTTCTTTTTGGTAAGCCGCACGCATTGCATCTCTGGAATCATTGTTGGCAACGTGGCCAATTTCATGACCAATTACAGCCAGCAATTCATTATCATCCATAATATCCATTAAACCCGAATACACACGTACACTTCCATCTGCAGTAGCAAAAGCATTCACTTCTTTAACTTTGTATACTTTATAATTTAAAGTATATCCATCGCCGGCTGTATGCTTTCCAAACACTCTGTTTAATCGTAATGTATAACCATCAGTTGGACCAGCCACTTCATTTTCAGTATCTAATTTCGCGACTGCTTCTTTAGACAACGCTGCTGCATCAGCATTAGTCAATGTAAAAGCCGTTACCCCTTTTTGAACCGCTCCAATTGCTTTATCGCCTAAATTAATTTGCGCATTTGTTTTTGTAAATCCAAAAGCGGCAAACAAAACCCCTAATACAATAAATTTCTTTTTCATATCTCTAAACATAATTATTATTTAACAACAAATGTAGTACAAGAAAACACTATTTCATTTCAATAAAAGCTTGTTTTTTTAACAAATTAAAGATATAAATTTTTGATGAGTTGTATAACGATCTACAGCTATTATTCATAGTACTCAATGGTATAACAAAAAAAAACGGCAAGTTATCTAGAGAATCTGCCGTTTTTAGGTTTTATGAACAATATTACTTTTTCTTTGTTGTGGCCTTTTTAGCAGTTGCCTTTGTTGCTGCTTTTGCCTTTACAGGCGCAGTATTATCAATTTTCTGCTGTACATAAGCTTTATACAAACCATCTTTTGTTGCTTTCTTTTTAGCATCATCTGCTCTTTTACCAGAATCAGGATGCGAACTCATCATTTTAGTCATAAAAGAAGATTCAGCTCCTTCACTTAAATTTTGAAGAATTCTAAAAGCTGACTCCACCGCATTTACATCGTAACCATTCTTTTTCATAAAATCATACGAAAACGAGTCAGCTTGAGATTCTTGTTTTCTACTATGCTTGCTGTCGATCATTGCACTTCCAATTTTTCCTAATTGAGATCCTGTAAGAGTCTCTATTTTTCCTGATTGTGACGAAGCTGCATCTAGTAAAGCTTCTTTTTTATAAGCAGCTTTAATAGCATCTCTTGTGTCGTGATTAACTACGTGACCAATTTCATGCCCGATAACGGCAAGCAATTCATTATCATCCATAACATCCATTAAACCCGCAAATACACGAACACTTCCATCGGCACAAGCAAAAGCATTAATATCTTTCACTAAATAAACTTTATAATTTAAATTAACTCCCTCACTAGAAGTGTGTTTTCCAAACAAACGATTTAATCGAATTGAATAACCATTAGCAGGCTCAGCAACAGGGTTATTTGCATCCAATTCTGCAACCGATTCTTTTGCCAAAGCAGCAGCATCGGCATCACTAAAAGTAAATCCTGAAACACCTTTACCTAATGCCCCCATAGCTTTGTCTGAAAGTATTTGCGCATTCATGGTAGTAAAACCAAAAGCAGTCAATAAAATTCCTAATACAATAAATCTTTTTTTCATGTTTTTTAAAGCTTTAAATTAACAGCAAAATTACTACAGCGATAATTTCACACTGCCATGGAACGCTAAATTTATAGCAGAATAAGACAAAATTTAGTTTTTAAAAAATCAAGCTAAAGCGTCAAAATACTCAAGAAGAGTAAAAAAATAAAGCAAGAAAAACATCCAAATACGAGTAATTAATATTTGAACTTATTCGTTTTAAATAAAATCAAAAAACACAAACTGTAAACGAAAATTAAATTAGCATCTCCAAATAAACTACATTATGTATCTTTGTACTTTGAATTATGATATATGGAAACAGTCATTGAAAACATACCAGCCGCAAAACCTAAATGGTTGAAGGTAAAATTACCAATTGGACAAAAATATACTGAACTTCGCGGTTTAGTCGATAAATACAGTTTAAATACAATTTGCACCTCTGGGAGCTGCCCAAATATGGGAGAATGCTGGGGAGAAGGTACTGCTACTTTTATGATATTAGGAAACATCTGCACTAGATCTTGCGGTTTTTGCGGTGTTAAAACCGGCAGACCAGAAACGGTAGATTGGGATGAACCTGAAAAAGTAGCTCGTTCTATAAAAATCATGAATATCAAACATGCTGTTATTACAAGTGTTGATAGAGATGATTTAAAAGACGGCGGTTCAATAATCTGGATTGAAACTGTAAAAGCGATTCGCAGAATGAATCCGAATACTACACTTGAGACTTTAATTCCGGATTTTCAAGGAATGGAAAGAAATCTGGATCGAATTGTGGAAGCAAATCCTGAAGTAGTTTCGCATAATGTTGAAACCGTAAGACGCTTAACAAGAGAAGTTCGTATTCAAGCAAAATACGATCGCAGTTTAGAAGTTTTGCGTTACTTGAAAGAAAAAGGAATAAACAGAACTAAATCTGGAATCATGTTAGGTCTTGGAGAGACGGAAGAAGAAGTTTTTCAAACTATGACGGACCTGCGAAATGCAAATGTTGATGTTGTTACTATTGGACAGTACTTACAACCAAGCAAAAAGCATTTACCAGTAAAAGAGTTCATTACACCTGAACAATTTGCCCGATATGAAAAATTTGGTCAAGAATTAGGTTTCAGACATGTAGAAAGCGGGCCTTTAGTTCGTTCTTCATACAAAGCACAAAAACATATATTATAAAAGGTTATTTGTTTAACTGTTTAATCGTTTAATTGCATTGATAAAACGATTAAACGGCTGAACGATTAAACAAATAAACAAAATATTGAAAACAAGAATTGCTATTAATGGTTTTGGAAGAATTGGAAGAAACTTGTTCCGTCTGCTTCTAAACCACCCTGAAATTGAAGTTATTGCAATTAACGACATTGCCGATAACAAAACCATGTCGCATTTAATAAAATACGACAGCATACATGGTGTTTTGCCATTTAAGGTATCTCATGATGAAAATGGGATAATTGTTGATCATAGACACTTTTTATTTTTTCATGAAAAAAGCATTTCTAACTTAGATTGGAAAAGTCATTCTATCGACTTTGTTATAGAATCAACAGGAAAATATAAAACACACGAAGAATTAAATGCGCATATAGAAGCTGGAGCAAAAAAAGTAATCCTTTCTGCTCCTTCTGAAGTAGACACAATAAAAACGGTTGTTTTAGGGGTAAATGAAACTATTCTAGACGGAACGGAAGACATTGTTTCTAATGCAAGCTGTACGACAAATAATGCGGCTCCGATGATAAAAATCATCGAGGAATTATGCGGAATTGAACAAGCTTACATTACAACAATACATTCCTACACAACCGACCAAAGCCTTCACGACCAGCCACATAAGGATCTACGCCGTGCGAGAGGCGCAAGTCAGTCAATTGTTCCAACAACTACAGGTGCAGCTAAGGCATTAACAAAAATTTTTCCTAAATTGCATGAAAAAATTGGAGGCTGCGGCATTCGTGTTCCAGTTCCCGATGGTTCATTGACCGACATAACGTTTAATGTAAAACGTGCTGTCAGTATTGACGAAATTAATAAAGCATTTGAAGAAGCCTCAAAAACAAATTTAAAAGGAATACTAGATTATACTGAAGATCCAATCGTTTCGGTTGACATAATTGGTAACACACATTCATGTCTTTTTGATGCACAACTAACATCTGTTATTGATAAAATGGTAAAAGTTGTGGGTTGGTATGATAATGAAATTGGATATTCATCAAGATTAATAGATTTGATTTTACTGATAAGAAAAAAATAAAATTCATTGTAAAAGCATTGCAATACATGAAATACCACATTCTTATTCTGGTTTGTTTTTTAAATTCATTTTTGTATTCTCAAACTAAAAAGAATACGGATAGTGTTTCCTATTACAATAAACTAGCCAATAAAAATCTTAGCAGTAAAAAATACAACAATGCTGTTTTTTACACTAAAAAATCAATTGACTTTTGTGAGACACATCATCATACCCAAAATCTAGCCAACCAAACCTTTAAGCTTGGAAAAATATTTTACAATCAGCAAAAATATGACGAAGCTTTAAAGAACTTTCACAAAAGTGTATCCTCATTTGACAGTGTAAAACCCAATTGCACAAAAATTTTGGCACTACATTATATTGGTGCCGCAAACACGGCAATGGGTAACTACAAAACTGCCGATGTTTATTATGCAAAAGCCCAAGACCTATTAAAAGAACTGGGAGTTATTGACAGCGCCGAAGTTCTCAGCTATCAAAAAGCGATGGCTTTTAAGTCAAATCAAAACTTACGCTTAGCCGCTAAGACTTTACGACAAATCACCAAAAAACCTGACAATCCTGCTATTTTAAAAACAAAAAGCAGTTCTTACTATCAACTTGGATTAATTGAAAGCACACTTAAACGCAATGATTCTGCTATAATTTATTTTGATAAAGCACTAGATTATAATGCGATGATAAATGATCTTCCGCAAAAATCTAAAATTGTTTTAGCGATAAGTCAGTACTATAAAAAAAACAGAAACTTTGATCTTGCTTATTCTTATTTAGATGAACATTATCAATTAGAAAACTACATTTTAAAATTAAAAAATGCTAAAATTGATTTTAATGAATATCAGAAATTCAAAAAAAATCAATCTTTAAATAACAGCATAAAACGTGAAAGCGAAGAAAAAATTCAATTAAAAACCTATCGCTATTCTAAGTTGGTCAGTATTTTGGCAATTGCTTTAATTTCGATTCTATCGCTTTTGAGTTTAGCGTTATACAAAAACAACATTATTCGAAATCAAAACAACCTGCTTTTACGCGAAAAAAACAAAGAGTTGATTCTAGCCAAGAATAAGGCTGAAAAAGCTTCAAAAGCCAGATCAGAATTTTTATCAACAGTAAGTCATGAACTCCGCACACCGCTGAATGCGATCAATGGAATTACTCATTTATTACTTGAAGATGATCCAAAAGAAACGCAACTAAAATACTTAGAATCCTTAAAATTTTCAGGAAATTACCTGACCACTTTTATCAACGAAATTCTTGAAATTAATAAAATCGATTCTACTAAAGTCGAAATTGAAAGTATCAGCTTTAATTTGAAAGAGCTTCTTTTTAACATTCAAAGTTCTTTAAAAGAATTGGCTACTGCCAATAAAAACTATTTCAATCTTGAGATAGACAAATCAATTCCTGACAATTTAATTGGTGACCCTACTAAATTGTCTCAAATTATATTGAATTTAATCAACAACGCGCTAAAATTCACTCAAAACGGAAATGTAAATGTAATTGCAAAATTATACGCTGAAGAAGATGATACCGCAACAGTTTATTTTGAAATTGTTGATACCGGAATTGGAATTCCTGAAGATAAATTGCAAACTGTTTTTGAGAGTTTTTCGCAAGGATCAATAGAGGTAAATCGAAAATATGGCGGAACTGGTCTTGGACTTACTATTGTAAAAAAACTAATTGAACTTTTGGGCGGCGAAATAAAACTAAAAAGTGAAGTTGGCAAAGGATCTACTTTTACTTTTAAATTAGATTTTAAAATTAACAAAGAAGCTTTGGAGGTCGTTCAAGAAGAAAAAACATACGACGATTCTCAATTACAACACAAATCAATTTTACTGATTGAGGACAATAAAATCAATCAGATGATTACTCGAAAAATGCTTGAGAATAAAGCTATAACCTGCGAAATCATCGATAACGGAGAAGAAGCTGTCGAGCTTTTAAAAGTAAAGCGTTTTGATATGATCTTAATGGACGTTCATTTGCCTGGAATTAACGGAACAACAGCAACGCAGCAAATTAGAGAGTTTGATAAAACAACTCCAATTATTGCGCTGACTGCGATTTCGCTTGACGAAAACAGAGATATGCTTTTATCCTATGGAATGAATGATGTTATTACAAAACCATTTGTTCCAGATGAGTTTTACAGCACAATCGCCAAGTTTTTTTAAAGTAAAAACTTAATATTCTATAATCAAGTTTTTTATCAAAGCTCTTACTTGAGGCTCTGCCATTTTTGCTGCTTCAAGAACTTCGTCATGAGAGATCGTATCTATACTTTCCTCATTACCCATATCAGTAATTACTGAAATTCCAAAAGTTTCTACGTCCATATGGCGCGCTACGATAACTTCTGGAACTGTAGACATTCCTACGCAATCTGCTCCAAGAATTTTAACCATTTTATATTCAGCCAAAGTCTCAAAAGTAGGCCCTTGCAAACCAAAATAAACGCCATCATGAATTTCGATATTCAGTCTTGATGCAATTTCTTTCGTTTTAGCAATCATTTTTCGAGAATAAGGCTCACTCATATTTACAAATCGAGGTCCAAAGCGTTCATCGTTTTTACCACGCAAAGGATGTTCCGGTGCAAAGTTTATATGATCTTTAATAATAACAATCGAACCTACTCTGTAAGCTGCATTTACTCCTCCCGACGCATTTGAAACTAATAGTTTATTAACTCCTAAAAATTTCATTACACGAACCGGAAACGTAACTTCTTCCATCGTGTATCCTTCATAAAAATGAAAACGACCTTGCATCGCAACTACTTTTTTATCCCCAATAGTTCCAAAAACCAAGGCGCCTTTGTGCCCTTGAACTGTAGACACAGGAAAATTAGGGATTTCATCATACGGCAGCGTAAATGCTATTTCTATATCATTTGTAAAACCTCCTAAACCTGAACCCAAAATCACTCCATATTCTGGTGTAAATTGTGTTTTTGACTTTATATAACTAACTGTTTCTTGAACTTTTTCCCACATAACTTAAAATTGTTTTATCAAA
Organism: Flavobacterium sp. FlaQc-28; assembly: GCF_044007415.1. Classification (NCBI taxonomy): domain Bacteria; kingdom Pseudomonadati; phylum Bacteroidota; class Flavobacteriia; order Flavobacteriales; family Flavobacteriaceae; genus Flavobacterium; species Flavobacterium sp. FlaQc-28. Next base: position 48,740 of record NZ_JBIPCM010000008.1, on the reverse strand, counting down.
ATTATTTTGCTCCCTGATGAAAGAACTTTTTATAGGCAAATAAAATAATTGCGATACAATACTTGTGTCCTTTAAACGAACATAATCCTTCTCGGTTGTAATAATTTTATATTGTTTTGCTTTCTCTGCAATTGTTGTAATATCTTTTTCTGTAAAATGATGATGATCTGGAAATGTAAGACATTCATCTTCGTTAGATTTTAAAAAATTAAAAAAGGGTTTTGGTTTTGCGATTCCTGCCAAAAGCAGCTTTCGTTCCTCTTTAATTTCCGCTACTGCTAATTTCTCTGTTCTTGAATAAACAGAATCATCATAATCTATAAAGGTAAAATATAATTCTTGCGAAACTTCAAGTTTTAACTTTCTTCTAATATTTTCCTGTTCAGATTCATCCAATTTAGAAGGGCATTTTGTAACTATAACAATATTGGCTCTTTTTGCTCCGCTTCTAGCCTCACGCAAATTTCCTGTTGGCAGCATAAAATCATCAGCATACAAATCACCATATGAAGTAAGCAAAATATAAAACCCAGCTTTTACTTTGCGGTGCTGATAAGCGTCATCAAGCAAAATTATTTCTGGCTTTTCTTTTTGCGAAAGTAATTGAGTAATTCCGTTTGTACGATTTGCATCAACGGCAACCTGCACACTTGGAAATTTTTGATAAAACTGAAACGGTTCATCACCAAGTATTGAAGCATTAGAATTTTCATCTGCCAAAACAAATCCTTCCGACTGACGTTTGTAACCACGACTTAAAGTCGCCACTTTATATTTACTTGATAACAATCGAATCAAATACTCAATTTGAGGTGTTTTGCCGGTTCCTCCTACACTTAAATTTCCAACCGCAATAACAGGAATATCAAATGAAGTCGATTTAAGAATTCCTTTATCAAAAAGAAAATTCCTAATTGATGTGATTAATCCATACAAAATTGCAAAAGGGAAAAGTATTTTTCGAAGTATATTCATTTTACGAAAGTATAATTTTTTTCGTTAATTTGTTTTATGAATTTGTTTCAGATCTCCCGTTTCAAGTTTTTCTCTTTCGCATTAAACTTGAAACAAATAGAACCTGAAACCTGAAACTAAAAGTAAAAAATGAAAATCAAAAATATAATAGAAGTTCTAGAAGAAATGGCGCCTTTGGCTTACGCCGAAGATTTTGATAATGTGGGGCTTTTAGTTGGAAATACTGAAACAGAAAGCACAGGCGTTTTAGTCTGCCATGATGCTTTAGAAACTGTGATTGACGAAGCTATTGCAAAAAACTGCAATCTAGTAGTTTGTTTTCACCCTATTTTATTTTCTGGGATCAAAAAAATTACAGGCAAAAATTATGTTGAACGCGCCATTTTAAAAGCAATCAAAAATGACATTGCTATTTATGCCGTTCACACTGCATTAGACAATCATTCTGCAGGCGTTAATAAAATATTTTGTGATTCTTTGGGTTTGATAAACACAAAAGTTTTGATACCGAAACAAAATTTCATTCAAAAATTAGTAACCTATACAACTCCAGATAATTCTGAAAAAGTTCGAAATGCCATGTTTGCAGCTGGTGCAGGAACTATTGGAAATTATGATAACTGCAGTTTTAACACTGAAGGTTTTTTTACTTTTAAAGGAAACGAAGACAGCAATCCTGTAATTGGAGAAAAAGGAAAATTACATACAGGAACTGAAATAAAAATTGAAGTTGTTTTTGAAAAACATTTACAATCTAAAATTCTTAAAGCTTTATTTGCCAATCATATCTACGAAGAAGTAGCTTATGAAATTTATGATCTTCAAAATTCACATCAAAATATAGGATTAGGAATGATTGGCGAGTTTGAAACTGAAATGAATGAAAAAGATTTTCTTCATTTTGTAAAAGAAAAAATGATTGCTGACGGAATACGTCATTCTAAGTTTTTAGGTAAGAGAATCAAGAAAGTAGCAGTTCTAGGCGGTTCAGGAAGTTTTGCCATAAAAAATGCAATTATGGCTGGAGCTGATGCTTTTTTAACTGCTGATTTAAAATACCATCAGTTTTACGAAGCTGAAAATCGATTACTTTTAGCAGATATTGGTCATTTTGAGAGCGAACGCTATACAAAAAACTATATTGTTGATTATCTTCGAAAAAAAATCCTTAATTTTGCCATCATTTTATCAGAAGAAAATACAAATCCAGTTAAGTACTTATAGAATATGGCGAATACGAAAGAATTAAGTGTTGAGGACAAGTTAAGAGCAATATACGATTTACAGCTTATTGACTCTAGAATTGACGAAATCAGAAACGTACGAGGTGAGCTTCCTTTAGAAGTGGAAGATTTAGAAGATGAAGTTGCAGGTTTAAGCACGCGTTCAGAGAAACTGAAAAGTGAACTTGAAGTAATTGAGGAGCAAATCAAGTCTAAGAAAAATGGTATTGATGAGCATAAAGAGGTTATCAAAAAATACACAAAACAACAAGAATCAGTTCGTAATAACAGAGAATTTAATTCTTTGACTAAAGAGGTTGAATTTCAAGAATTAGAAATTCAATTGGCTGAAAAGCAAATCAAAGAAATGAAAGCTTCTATCGAGCATAAAAAAGAAGTTATATCTAACTTAAAAGAAAAGCTTGACGCAAAAAGTTCTCATTTAAAACATAAAAAATCTGAACTTGACGCTATTATGGCAGAAACTCAAAAAGAAGAAATTTTCTTATCTGAGAAATCTGCTGAGTTTTCAAGCCAAATCGAAGACAGATTATTAGCAGCTTATACAAGAATCAGAACTAGTGTTCGTAATGGTTTAGCAGTAGTTTCGATCGAAAGAGGAGCTTCAGCAGGATCTTTCTTCACTATTCCACCGCAAACTCAAGTTGAGATTGCTTCTAGAAAAAAAATCATTACTGATGAGCACTCTGGAAGAATTTTAGTTGACAGCGCATTAGCTGAAGAAGAAAAAGAAAAAATGGAACAATTGTTCTCAAAATTCTAAATAGAAGTCCCGATTTAATCGGGACTTTTTTTTATCTCTTTTTTTGCCACGAATTTCACCAATTTCACTAATTTTTACTTTGACTATTTAAAGAATAAAAATTCGTGCTAAATTTGTGTCATTCGTGGCAAATCTTTTAAGGATAAGTTTTTCGAATATACTTTCATCATTAATCTGCTTATTTTGGGAATTAAAAAAGGAATCCGTTTTATTACTTTAAAATCTGTTGGGCAATACATAAACTTTCTAAGTTATGTTCGTCCTCAAAAAGCTGTTGAGCTTTCTTATGCCCTTTTTAGTCAGCCTCGAATTGGAAGATTACAAAAAGAAGCTCTTCCAAAAATTTTGAGAAATACGGAAACGGAAACTTTCAACCTTAATGAACATCATTTTCAAACTTACATCTGGAAAGGAAACGAAACTAAAATCTTATTAGTTCATGGCTGGGAAAGCAATGCTTCGAGATGGAAAAAAACGCTTCCGCATCTTCAAAAATCAGGAAGTACTATTATTGCTATAGACGCTCCTGCTCACGGTCAAAGCAGCGGTAAAGAATTTAATGTTCCGCTTTATGCCCAATTTATAAACAAAGCGGTAGAAAAATACCAGCCGACAATTATAATTGGTCACTCGATTGGCGGCGCAGCCTGCGTATATCACCAATACCTATTTCCGAATACCAGCATAAATAAAATGGTTATTCTAGGAGCTCCATCAGACTTAAAAACATTAATCGATAATTATATCTCAATGTTAAGCTTGAATACTAAAATGTTTTCACTTTTAGAAAGTAAATTTTTAGATCGATTCAATTTTAAGCTTGAGGATTTTTCAGGACAAAAATTTGCTTCAGAATTTAATGTTGAAGGTTTTATTGCGCATGACACTTCAGATGATGTCGTTGCTTTTGCAGAAGGAAAAAAAATTCACAGCAACTGGAAAAATAGTCAATTTATAGAAACCAAAGGCTTAGGCCACGGAATGCATGATGATGAATTGTACAGCAAAGTAATTGAGTTTCTTTTTTCTGAACGTTCAAAGTAACAAAGACTCAAAGAAACAAAGGTTTTTCTTATTTTGTATTTTATTTCTAACACATAATTCAAAAAAAATGATTGCCGTAATTTTTGAAGTCATTCCTAACGAAGGAAAAAAAGAAGAAAATTTAGACATTGCAGCGAAACTACGTCCGGAATTAGATCACATCGAAGGTTTTATCTCAATAGAACGCTTTCAAAGCATTAGTAATCCTGACAAGGTTTTGTCATTGTCTTTTTGGAAAGACGAAGAAAGCATTCAGCAATGGAGAAATCTCGAAATGCATCGTCACGCACAGGCAAAAGGACGCAATGAAGTTTTTAAAGATTATCATTTAAGAATTGCAACTGTTGTTCGCGATTACGGAATGTTTGATCGAAAAGAAACTCCTGAGGATAGTTCTCAATTTCATAAATAAGAGACAAAGCTCCAGAGGGAAAAAGAGACAAAGTTTTTTTTTAAGGTTCTAAGTTTTTTCTTTTCTAAAAATCTAAAATTCTAAGAAGTCTAAACTTTTGCCTATTTTTGCACTATGGAAGAGAATTTAAAACGTTTGAATAAATTTATTGGCGAAACTGGCTATTGTTCACGTCGTGAAGCTGATAAACTTATAGAGGAAGGACGTGTTACAATAAATGGTGCTGTACCTGAAATGGGAACTAAAGTTTCGCCAGATGATGAAGTACGCATTGACGGAAAACTAATTGTTGAGAAGCACGAAAAGATGGTTTATTTAGCATTCAACAAGCCAGTTGGAATTGAATGCACCACTAATCTTGAAGTTCGAAATAACATTGTTGACTACATCAATTACCCTAAACGTATTTTCCCAATCGGGAGATTGGACAAAGCCAGTGAAGGCTTAATTTTTATGACCAATGACGGCGATATTGTAAACAAGATTTTACGCGCTAGAAACAATCACGAAAAAGAATATACGGTTACCGTAAACAAACCTATCACAGATCGTTTTATTCAGCGAATGGGAAATGGTGTTCCTATTTTAGACACTGTTACTAAAAAATGTAAAGTGGAACAAATCAGTAAATACACTTTCAAAATCATTCTAACGCAGGGATTAAACCGTCAGATTAGAAGAATGGCGGAATATTTGGGTTATGAAGTTACGGCTCTTAAACGTATCAGAATCATCAATATTTCCTTGGATATTCCAGTTGGCAGATACCGCGATTTGACTGATGATGAAATCAAAGAATTAAATCAGTTAATTGAACCTTCGAGTAAAACGGAAGAAGCAAGTTTACCTAAAGTTGAAACTCCAAAACCAGCTTCAAATAGAAGAACAACGTTTATATCGAAACACGATCCGAGATTTAAGAAAAGAGGCGAAAATTAAATATAATAGAGTCCCATCCGCCAGAGCAGATGGGATTTTTTTTTATTTATTTACTCTTATGATCTAAAAATTCATAATACAAAGCTTTAGATAAAAAGTTTTCATTCTGATAATTAGAAATCAATTCTTCTCTCACCGCTTCTGAATCTTTTCCGTATAGATTATTTTTATTAAAATAGTCTCTTCTAGCATCATCATTAAAATTCAATTCGCTTAAAAAAACTGGTTCTACTCCTTTATTTACCGAAATATTGTAATTGGTTATAAGATTTCCCCAATTCACAAGACTGCAAACTAAAATTGTTCCGTAGAAATACCAAACCATTTGATTGACTAGATAAGCATTTGTTTTTTGTTTTGTAATTTTTAAAAAAGTATAAACCAGACCTATAATTGCTAAAATTAAAAAGGCGTAAACTCCTAAACGCTTATATGTTAATCCAAAAGAAGAAACATACTCTGAATTTTTGATAATAGCACTAACGATCAAAACTGCATTTAGAATAATCCAGATTTTAGCGAGTTTTTTTAATGATGTCGCTTCCTCATCAAAGTTGAATCCTCCTTTGAAATAAAACAGAATTACACCAACAGCCATCAAAATTGAAAAAATCACAGCATTTACACGTTCGTGAATATCAGCACTTAAATTTGCTTTATCTGCAGCTTCAAAAAACTGCTCGTAATTGTATGTTCCAATAAAAATTAAAAGTAAAATATTAAGCATTGCCAAAGTAATTACACCGCTCTTTCTTTCGAAATCAAGATCTAAAAATGAAAATGTACTTTGACTCTTTACTTCAGAAATATTAGTAAATTCATTATTCAACTTTGGATTGAATTCATAACAAGCATCGGGCACCCAATAATTCCAAAAGCTAAACGAGATATAAAATCCTAAAATACACATTGCAATTAGCTGAGGCAGATTGATATCTAATTCATAATCTGTAAATAATGAAGAAAAATGGTCGCTTCCGAAAGAATAAACGATAAAAAACAATCCTAAAAAAACAATCGGAATAATTACAAAGGCCACTAATTTCTTAGCAAAATCGTTATGAATTTTTCGTTCAGGCAGCCATTGACTAAAAATAAAAATCCTTCCTATTGAAGTAAATCCATTTAAAAATACCAACGGAAAAATCTGTACTATTTTCAGTTCTGTATCCTGAGTTTTAAACTGTAAAAAAAGAACTGAGAGCGCTAAAGCAAAAAAAGAAGCGGCATCGCCATACCATGCAAAAGCAAAACAAGACAAGATTGACGTAACCACCAATACTAAATGTGACCTATCTACAAACTTCTCCTGAAAGAAGTAACTAACTAACAATGTTAAAATTACACCAAAAATACCAATGTTAACCCCTGGATTTTGATTGTAAAAAAGTAATATAAAGACCACTGTACAAGCTAAAATAATTTGATGTTTTTTCATGATTAAATTTTTAAAAGTACTTTGCATTTCAAAGTTATTAGACAAAAAAATATAGTTATTACGATTTCATTAATTTTTCGAGATAAGAAAGGTGTTCTTTAAACGCCGCGCGGCCAAGCGGTGTTACTTGATAAGATGTTTTAGGCTTTTTACCCACAAATTCCTTCTTAACTTCGATATACTGAGACTTTTCTAATGCAGAGGAATGACTTGCTAAATTACCATCGGTGATATTTAAAAGCGTTTTCATCTCGGTAAAATCTACCCAGTCGTTAACCATCAGAACGGACATAATACCCAGTCTGACACGGCTTTCAAAATCTTTATTTAGTTTATCAATAATTCCCATTAGGTTATTTGTATTTTTTGAACATCACTAATCCGTATACAATATGCAGGATTCCAAATCCAATGATCCAAAATATCAATCCATATCCAATATAAAAAAGTGAAATACATCCTAAAACAAGTTCAGAAAAACCTAGATACTTTATGTCTGAGAAAGTATATTTTTCTGCATTTACAACCGCAAGTCCATAAAATATCAAAGTCGATGGTGCAACTAAACCATAGTTTCCATGATACATTAAAGCCAGACAAAATATACCTCCCACAGTAAGCGGAACAGCAAGATTAAACAGCATATTTTTTGTTGCAGATGTCCAAATTGGCAGATTGTATTTTCGGCTTTTTCTGATTGTAAAAAAGGCTCCAAATACAAAAGCGCAGACTAATATTATGATCCCTGTCAAAAACAAATGAGAAACTAAACTGCCTGAAAGCAAAACATGCTCATCTGTAAAATACTCAATACCATTAAGCTTAAATAGCTGATACACATACAAACCTCCTATTAAGGCTGAAAGTCCAGCAAAGACTCCCGAAAGCCCGCTTAAGGATATAAATCTTGAAGAACGCTCCATCATGGAACGAATGTGTGCTAAATCTTCTTGGTGTTTCTGATTCATAATAAAAGTACTTTGCGGTACAAAGTTATTATTTATTTTGAATTGGCAAATAAAAAGTGTAAAATATTTTCGTGAATAATGTAGATTCCTGTAAAGTTTTGAAAGCTATGCAAGAAAACACAAGGTCTGGTAAGCTGCGTGAGGGATAGGAATAAGCTGCCGAAGCAGCATGGATAGCCCGACCGTATTTGCAAAAAGGCGCACCTATGCGGCGAGATTGGAGCGCCTTTTTGCAAATACGGTCACGCCCAATGCCTAAAATGGAAAAAGCCTATTCTCATGAATAAGCTTTTATATTATTTTCATTTTTTTTATTTAGAACCATCTTTTTCTTTTAAACATATACACCCCAAATGCTGATAATAGAAATGAAATAAAAAGAATAATCCAAATACCATATTTACTTTCTTCTAAACCATTTGGTACATTCATTCCGTACACACTGGCAATTAAAGTAGGAATTACTAAAATAATAGAAATCGAAGTCATCTGCTTCATAATATCATTCATATTATTAGAAATTACAGATGCATATGCATCCATCATTCCTGTCAAGATATTGCTATAAATATTGGCTGTATCCTGTGCCTGACTTAATTCAATTTCGACATCTTCCAGCAAATCAGGATCATAGCTTGTTTTATGCGCGCGCAGATTTTTTACACGATGAAACAAGACATCATTTGCTTTTAGTGAGGTAATAAAGAAAACCAAACATTTCTCGATTTGCAGCAATGCCTGCAGCTCTTCATTTTTAATTGATTTTTCTAAATTGTCTTCTGCTAGTCTTATCTTCTGATTTATTTGTTTTAGATATTTTAAATACCAAACGCTTGATGATAAAAGCAACCTTAAAACCCAATCGAAATTGTCTTTAACTTGAATGTTTTTACGTCGTGAATACAACATAAAATCATGTATAATTTCTGTTTTATAAAAAGTAATTGTTACGCAGATATCACCTCTAAAAATTACGCCTAGCGGAATAGTCTGAAAGGGAAGTTTTATATCGTTGCTTTTTATAGGAACACGCATGATAATAAGCGTCCATCCGTCTTCGATTTCGATACGGGGTCTTTCGTCGATATCCTCTATATCATTGTAAAAAGCTTCGGGAATTTGAAGTTCTTCGAGTAAGTATTTTTTTTCTGCTTCGGATGGATTTTCAATATTAATCCAGCAATTTGGAGTCCATTTTGAGACTTCTAGTAATCCATTATCATTTGTGTAAAAGGCTTTCATTTCAAAATACAGGGTGTTATCACAGCATTTTGAAATTTTCAGAAGCTGCTTTTAATTTAATACTAACGAATAATAATCGTCCATTTGGATAAGCGTTTTTTTAGTGGTGCAAAAGTATCCTTTATTTTTAAGAACCGAAACTTTAAACTATTAATTAAATACTAAAAACAATAAAGCCTATTCTTTTGAATAGGCTTTATTATAATATTTTGAAGTAAATTATTTATTTTTTGCACTTCTCATTTTGCGCGCTAAAAGTGTATTTTTTAATAGCATTGCAATTGTCATTGGTCCTACTCCACCTGGAACTGGCGTAATGAATGCTGCTTTTTTGCTTACGCCATCAAAATCTACGTCACCTTTTATCACATAACCTTTTGGGTTTGATGCATCGTCTACACGCGTAATTCCAACATCGATAACCGTTACTCCCTCTTTTACCATATCGGCTTTTAAAAATTCAGGAACTCCCAAAGCTGTAATAATAATATCGGCATTTTTAGTAAATTCGGCTAAGTCTTTAGTACGGCTGTGAGTTAAAGTAACAGTTGAATCTCCTGGATTTCCTTTACGGCTCATCAAAATACTCATTGGACGTCCTACGATATGACTTCTTCCAATTACAACAGTGTGCTTTCCTGAAGTTTCAACTTTGTAACGTTCAAGCAATTCCATAATTCCGAATGGTGTTGCTGGAATAAAACTTTCCATTTCAAGCGCCATTCTACCAAAGTTTGTTGGATGAAAACCATCTACATCTTTATCAGGATCGATTGCTAATAAAATTTTTTGCTCGTCGATGTGTTTCGGCAACGGCAATTGAACGATGTATCCGTCTAAATTGTCGTCTTCGTTTAACTCTTTAATTTTAGCTAACAACTCTTCTTCAGTAATCTCTTCCGGTAAACTTACTAAAGTTGAATCGAAACCAATTTGCTGGCAAGATTTTACTTTACTTCCTACGTAAGTTAAACTTGCTCCGTTTGTTCCCACAATTACTGCTGCCAAATGAGGTACTTTTCCTCCGGCTGCTTTTATGGATTGAACTTCGGCTGCAATTTCATTTTTAATATCCTCTGATGTTTTTTTACCGTCTAGTAGTTGCATTGTATTGTTTCAGGTTTAAAGTTTCATGTTTCACGTTATTTGCGAAACTAATATTTATTTTATCGAAAAAAGTTTCAAATTTCAGTCTCTAACTTGAAACCTGAAACTTGAAACTTTTAATTTTATTATCTCGGCATTCCGCCTGGCATTCCTTTCATGCCTCCCATCATTTTCATCAGATTTTTTCCGCCCGGACCTTGCATCATTTTCATCATTTTGCTCATTTGGTCAAACTGCTTCATTAACTGATTTACCTGCTCAACTTTGGTTCCGGAACCTTTTGCGATTCTGGCCTTCCTTTTTACGTCGATTATGGCTGGTTTGCTTCTTTCGATTGGTGTCATTGAGTGAATGATGGCTTCAATATGTTTAAAAGCATCATCTTCTATTTCTACATCTTTCATGGCTTTTGAAGCTCCTGGTATCATTCCAACCAGGTCTTTCATATTACCCATTTTCTTTACTTGTTGAATCTGCGTTAGAAAATCATCAAAACCAAATTCGTTTTTAGCGATTTTCTTTTGAAGTTTTCTAGCTTCTTCTTCATCAAATTGTTCCTGAGCTCTTTCAACAAGCGACACAACGTCTCCCATACCAAGAATACGCTCCGCCATACGATCTGGATAGAAAACATCAATTGCTTCCATCTTCTCGCCTGTTCCAACAAATTTGATTGGTTTGTTTACAACCGATTTAATCGAAATTGCAGCTCCACCACGAGTATCTCCATCCAATTTCGTTAAGATAACTCCATCAAAATTCAAGATATCGTTGAAGGCTTTTGCTGTGTTTACAGCATCTTGTCCTGTCATTGCATCGACAACGAACAAAGTTTCCTGTGGCTGAATTGCTTTGTGTACACGTGCAATTTCATCCATCATTTCCTGATCTACTGCTAAACGTCCGGCTGTATCGACAATTACAACATTAAAACCGTTTGCTTTTGCATGTTTGATTGCATTTTGAGCAATTTCAACAGGATTTTTATTTTCTGGCTCTGAGTAAACCTCAACACCTATTTGATCTCCAACAACATGTAACTGATTGATCGCCGCAGGACGGTAGATATCACACGCTACAAGAAGTGGTTTTTTATTTTTCTTAGTCTTTAAAAAATTCGCAAGTTTTCCTGAGAAAGTCGTTTTACCAGAACCTTGTAATCCTGACATTAAAATAACTGAAGGATTTCCAGAAAGATTAACTCCGGCAACATCACCTCCCATTAATTCAGTCAGTTCATCTTTTACCAGCTTCACCAATAATTGTCCTGGCTGAAGCGTTGTTAAAACGTCCTGTCCAATTGCTTTTTCTTTTACTTTGGTTGTAAAATCTTTGGCAATTTTAAAGTTAACATCGGCATCAAGCAAGGCACGACGAACTTCTTTTAAGGTATCGGCAACGTTTACTTCTGTAATTTTACCATGTCCTTTTAATATATGGAACGCTTTATCTAACTTATCACTTAAATTATCAAACATACTATTTTCTTTATTTGAAGTGCAAAGATAATCTAAATAGCTATTTCAGGCAATTTTTATTTATACGCATTTTTTGCCACAAAGGCACAAAGACGCAAAGTTTTTTTGCCACGAATTGCACGAATTTCCCTAATTGTGAAAATTATTTTTTCACTCTCGCAGATTTAGCAGATTGGGCAGATTACTTTTTTAAAGTAAACACAAAAATCAGCTAAATCTGCGAGAAACAAAAAAGGCGCAAAGAATAAAACCTTTGCGCCTTTGTGACTTTGTATCTATGAACCTACTATTTTAAAACTGGAAGTAAATAAACGGCTGTGAACCAGCAACCGCTGTTGCGTAAACAATCCAGTAAACAAAACCTAGAATTACAGCTTTTAATAATAATGGTGTTTTATCAAAAACAAATTTCATTTTATCTGTTATTACTTCTGGTAAGAAGTGCCAAACGTATCCAAAAAGCATTAATAAAAACACATTTTTATAGCCTAAAATTATGGCCTGCCAATGTTCTGGTTCGAAAGTTAACTGACCAATATTGTTAATTACCTGTAAAGCAGTTTCGAAATCTCTTGCGCGGAAAAAGATCCAGCAGAAAACTACAAAATGGAATGTAATCACTATTGAAAAGAATCTCCATAAAAAATTTGAACCTTCTTTTTTAGATGGAAAAAATTCCATAAAAATCTTATGAACGGCCAATGCTAAACCGTGTAATGCTCCCCAAACAATAAACTGAGCTCCTGCTCCATGCCATAATCCTCCTAAAAGCATTGTTGTAAATAGATTCAGATTTGTCACTAAAGTTTGTCGGCGTTTGCTTGAAAGTAAAAAAGACAAACAAAAAAGTGCAATTGAACCAAATGCAATTATTAACGGAATTACACTAGTGCTATAACTTGTTATTCCCCACAACAGCAATCCAAAAAAGAATAAACTCGGAAATAAATATCCTGCAAATGATCCTTCTCTATTTCCACCTATAGAAATATACAAGAAATCTTTTAGCCAAGTTGAAAGCGAAATATGCCATCTTCTCCAGAAATCTGTAATCGATGTAGATTTATAGGGTGTTCTAAAGTTAGCTGGTAATTTGAATCCGAGTAATAAAGCGATTCCTATTGCCATATCTGAATATCCAGAGAAATCACAATAAATTTGGATAGCGTAACCATAAGATGCCATTAAGTTTTCGAACGAAGTATAACTCATTGGTGTATCAAAAACTCGGTCGACAAAATTTACTGAAATGTAATTTGAAATTACTGTTTTCTTAATTAATCCTCCAATAATCAAAAACAAAGCGTTGTTGACATCTTCTTTTGTTAGATTTAATTTTTGATAAATCTGCGGCAGGAAATCTTTGGCACGCACAATTGGCCCGGCAACCAGCTGCGGGAAAAATGAAACGAAAAACAAATATTCGATGTAGTTTTTTGTAGGCTTAATTTCTTCGCGGTAAATTTCAATAATATAACTCATTGATTGAAAAGTATAAAACGAAATTCCGACAGGAAGGAAAATATCATGGAACTTAAAATTACCATTGAACATATCATTGTAGGTCGCAATCATAAAATTGGTATACTTGAAATATCCAAGTAATCCTAAATTTAGAATTACACTTATAACCAGATATAGTTTTTTTCGACTGTCTTTTGTTTCATTATAGATAATTTGGCTTAACCCATAATCCACAACTGAAGAGAGCAGCAACAGTAAAAAGTAAATTCCGCTTGACTTATAATAAAAGAAAAGCGAGAAGAGAATAACGTAGGTTAATCTTAAATAAAATGTTTTGCGCAAAAAACCATACACAAAATAAAAAACCAAAAATAATCCTAAGAATAATCCCGTATTAAATAATAGTTTTTCGTCTGGATTATAAATAAACCAGCTTCTTACTTGTTCTATTGTAATTGCACCAAAATGACCTATGAACCAATCATTAATGCTGTCTATTGTTATCAATTTAATTCTTTAATTTAAAATTTTCGTATGCTTTTAAAAATGCCTCTGTAAACAAACTGCCTTGTTTTTCATATCCTTTTTTGGAATAATGAACCCAATCTGGCCCAATTAATCCGGTAGTTTTCAGATTTCGAATTCCGTCCATTCCACCAAGTTCTCCATATAAATCCCAAACTGCAAAACCATCTGTTTTTGCAATTTCAAGAATACTTTTTGCGTAATCTCTGATGTAAACATTTGGTCTTCTAGCTTTGAGCAGTGAAGGCGGTGGAGTTGTAACTATAATAGAAACATTACTATTATGCTCTTTTACTTTTTTTATAAAATCGCGTAATTCTCCTATATAGGCAGCACTTTCCATATGATCATAACTTTCGTTTGTTCCCAGCGAAAGAACCAACAAATCTGGATGCAATGATTTTAACTGCTCAAAAAATAAAGGATATTTATTATAATCTGAAAACTTTGCTCCATTTACACCAATTCCGCTATAAATAATCCCCGGAGCATCTTTTTCTAAAACAATTCCGTTAAGCTCATATTTCTCTGCATTTTTGTTAGGAAGCAGATAAATCTTATCCAACGGTTTGTCTGAATGGTAGGTATGAGAAAACGAATCAGATTCTAAAACTAAAGTGACAAATTCTGAACTTACAATATTCTTTGGTCTAGTTTCGTTGGTTGAAATTTTTAATGTTCTTCCAGCACGAATATTATTAGATTTTAAGTGATTGTCTCTTTTTATTTCGGCAATCGACACATTGTATTTATCTGCAATTGTCGAAATTGCTTCTCCTTTTTTTATTTTATGTGTAATGACTTTTCGCTCAGTTGTCTGAATTGTTTTAGTTTGGGTTGATGCCGCCAAATTAAACATATCCTGATTTTGAGGTGTTATAATATAAATGGAATTAAATTTATAAGCTGCATCTTTAATATTCAATTCAACAACAAAACCGTCATTATCCCTCCAAAGTGCAATTCCGCTTAAACCAACAGGACAGTTTTTAAAAGGATGAATATTGCGATAGCTTTCCCATGCTCTATTTGAATAAAAACGTTCGTTGTAAGAACCGTTTGTTTTTGCCAATTGATAAGGAAAAACTAAACCTCGCCCAGCATTTCCAAATTTTTGCTGGAGATTTTTCCTGATTTCATTCGTCATTAAATCACTCTGAATATGAGAATCTCCAATGTGAGCAATATTTATTTTATGATTATTATTGCTTTCATTATCCTTTACTTTCTTAAAAAACGACTCTAATACAACTGCATTATAAATTTGATTACCTGAAATAGGCTCAATTACTGCTGTATCAATCTTATGAATCATATTTTTTGTTATTGAAAGTGAATCTGTCTTAGGAGTTTTATCGTTTGTTGAGAAAAAAAGACAACAAAAGAAAATAATTAGTCTATTCATTTACGCTGTCTATTTTTACAGATACGGAATCTGTTTTGGGCTTTTTACTTGTTCTAGCTGTAACGCCTGATTCGCGTTTTTCACGTAAAACTTTATATTGTTCGTAACCTTTATTTAATTGATTGTACAACAAATTACCAATTGCTTTTGCACCTCTTTGATTAAAGTGCGTATAATCTTTATTGGCTTTTGCTGGAGCTTCGTCAACCCATTTTACCATCGAACCGTCACCACCCATTAAGGTATACAAATTAACAAAACCTGATTCTGTTTCTAATGCATATCTTTTTTGCGCTTTCATTAAAGGAACTACGGCAGAATCTGTTTTCATCTCTAAATCATATTTAGTCGATTTATCTGCGGTTGAAACAATTAAAATAGAAACTCCTGGAAATGATTCTTTTATTTTGTTAACGGTTTTTGTCATTCCTTTTTCATACCAAAAATAATTTTTGGTTCCATAATTCAATACATTGGTTCCGTAATGAAGAATAATCAAATCGTATTTTAAGCTATTATTAAAAGCTTTCATCACATTAGCATCAAACATAGAAATTGGCAGCCCTGAATTTCCTCTTTGAGAGAAATTATCAACATGAACACCACTTCCGTTGTCAAAATTAAATCCGTAAATTGGAATTGAATCGGCGTGAATAAAATTTGCTTTAAATGCTTTTATACTTCCTGAAGTCACTTTTAAACTGTTGACCAGATTACCTGGGGCTAGAGTTTTTCGCAACGTATCTTTTCCTATTATAAAGTTTACATTTCCTTTTTTAGAAGATCTTCCGTAAAATAACGTTGGATTATCTAAGGTTTTTGTATGTTTTGGAAGCCCGGCTTCGTATTGAACCCAAGTAGTGTTTGATTTGTCATTTGCAAAAAACACGTGTCCGTTTACACCAAAAGGACTTGTTGGTCTTTTTACATTTAAATACGATTGGGTTTTCCAGTTTTTAGAATAAGTCGATTTTACTGATCCGCGTGAAGCTGCAGATTCTGATGTTATAGGCACAAAACCTACTCCATTTCCGCCAAAACGATCTTGATAATTTGTTCGAACGTCTTGTACAATTAAATCCCCGTCTGTCATCGAATCTCCATAATAAGCAATTCGGACTTTACTTTGCGGATTTTGTTCCAGTTGATATAATTTTTCGTAAAAAGAAATCAAGTATTGATATCCTTTATAATTATCAAATGTTTCTGACGGAAATTCGATTCCTTCAGATGCATCATAAACAATTTTTTCCTGCCCAAGTTTACGTTCGCTTTCCTCAATACTGTCGCTTTTTGAAGACAAAGAATCTTTTGCGACAGACTCTAGAAGCAGACTGTCGATTAGTACATTTTTTGAATCTACTTTACTGTCAGAAAAAATCTTATCTGGCAAGATTTGCTTAAATCCAATGAAAGCAACAAACGCTAATGCTACGATTGCAAAAGACTGAAAGAAATATGATTTTGTATTCACTTACTAATTATAATTTGAAGGGTAGGATTTCAAGAACTAATTATCAAAATTCTTGTTAATTCTGTTTGAAAAAAATAATGCGCAAAGATAGAATTAAATCATTCATTTTTTGCTCATTTTAACAATAAAGAAAACAAAAAAAAGAGGCTAGAAAAATCTAACCTCTTTATCAAAAAAAAAATAAAAAAACAAAGCTAATGATTAACTGAATTTTTAATGTTTTTATTCATGGATTATTTTAAGATAGCATATTCTAAAACAATATTACCTCTTTCTCCTGCATCATTTGTCATTGCAAGGAATTTAACTTTATAATAGTTTCCTGCAGCATCTTTAACTACATAAAAACGATCTGTTCTAATACTTGGTAATGAACCGTTTTGTCCTCCGCCATTTCTCCAGTTAGCTCCAATCATTCTTTGATCTGTAACAGAAGGTTTAAAGCTGTCTTCTACAACTTTTGCTTTTGTAAAATCAGCATAAGATCCCCCTGCAGAAACTAAAACTTGATAAACTTGCGTTCCTCCTTTTAAATTTGTAGTAATAAAATCTGAATATCCGTAAGTAACTTCACCGCTAGGTCCCATGTTTAAATAATTTGTAAACACAGTAAAGTTTAAATCCCATTTCGCTTTTGCAGGTTCAACTGAAACCGTATTTCCTGAAGTTAAACTAAAAAATGTGAAATTAAAATCAGCATCTTTAGAAACTGTTTTTTCTGTAAATGTTTTTGAAGCTAATTCAGCATATTGAATTTTATATCCATTACCGCTTCTTAAAATTCTAACTTTCCTCCATCCTCTAGGATCTCCATCAACTGCAACATTACCAACATTTGCCTTTGCAGTACCTACTGCATATCCAAGATTTACTAAATATACTTTGTTATCAGCATCTGTTGCCGAAATTTCTGCAATTGCAGTACCGATACCTGCTCCTGCTCCTGCCAAAACCCCTGTAGGATTATCAACATATCCGTTTGAAGCTAGAGTTTCTCCTCCTCCTGCTAAAACTTTTGTATCGATTTCTTGCGCTACTGTAATATCAGATGTTTCTAATTTTTTAACAGCCATTTTAAGTGATCCATTAAGGATAACTCTAAAATCTGTACCTGTAGAAAATCCAAAATCCCAAGCTCCTCTATTTACAGATTTAGATTCTGCAGTACTTAAATCAAGATAAACTTGATTTGGCTGATTTGCTCCGCCTACTGATTCTTTCAACGTTTCTCCTACTGTTGGAACTTCAACTGGAGTACTATCATCATCACTTGAACATGCAGCCAGCGACAATAGGGCGATTGATAAAAATAAAAGTTTTTTCATTGTATTCTGTATTTATATTAAAGATTAAGGTTATATGCTAATTTTAAAAAATAGGAACGACCGTATGCAAGCATTACTTCTCCTGGTGAAGCATGCACCGCATTTTGATTTGTTCCTGATTGTATTACATTGGTAACATCAAGAATATTTCTTGCTCCTATAGTGACTTCAAATTGATCTTTAAAGAAATTTTGTCGAATTGAAGCATCAAGCCAATTGCTTGGGTCGATTGTAGACAAAAGATAAGATGACGAACCTTCAACAAACTGCTGTGTTCTGCCGTTGTATTTATAATAACCAGAAATTATAGTTTTCCATTTCGGAATTATATACGATGCACTTGCATTTAAATTAAAGGAATAAAGAAACTTATCATCTGATGTAAATTCTTGATTTTTTATCTCTTGAGAAATTCCAACAATCGCTGCTCCAAAATTAAAAGTTAGATTGTCTTTTTTAAATTGATTCATTGTCGAGAAATTCCACATTCTGTATTTACTGATATTAACGTATTCGTATTCTGGATTACCTGTATCAGGATTGAATCTTACCAAAGCCATATCAATTCTATCATCAACATCTAAATAACTTCCTGCAAAGGTGTTTGAAAGTTGAATTCCTGACGAAAAAATGGTTGTTTTTTTAAGACTAGCTTCATAAGACATACTTGTTTCTGGAATAAGGTTTTCGTTTCCGGTAAAAAAATGTCCATCAAATATTTGCTTTGAATATAACTCTTCAAAAGTCGGCGTTCTAAATGAGCTTCCGTAAGAACCTCGAAGTTCCACCCCTTTATCAAACAAATATCTCAAACCAAGAGATGAGGCATATTGATTATCAAATTGAGATTGTGCAGAAAATCGTATTCCTGGTCTAATAGAAAATCGCTGCGTTGCCATAATTTCTGAAGAAGCAAAGAAATCGTAATTTTCAAGTGTTTTGCGAACAGGGGACATAATGTTATTTGCTTCTTGAACAAGGGAATAACCACGATTATTGACAAACTCATATCCAATTTGCAGATCAACTTTTTTGTCTGAAAAAAAGTTATTCAATGTTCCTGTAGAATAAAGCACTTCCATCGACTGATCTTTGACCGTAACATTATTTGCTTCTGTTTTAGTAGATAAGTAATATCTAAAGTCTTCTACATCACGTGCTTGTTTTTGATGAGAAAGAGAAACATTGTAATTCAATTGTGAAAACAGTTTACCTGTCGCATTTAAGTTATGAAAATAACGATTTGTTAAATATCGTTTGTCATCTGCATAACGATACGAACCTAAAGTAGAATTGTATCCAGATTGTACTGTACTATTATAATAATCTACATTTTCATCCAAATACTCGAATTTGTAGAAAAATCGAAAATTATCTTTATGGTATGCGATTACTGCCGAACCGTTTAACTGGTCTTTTGGAAGCCATCTATATCCTCTTGTACCATCATTTTCACTATAATCAATTCCATTTTTATCACTCAAATAGCCTTGAAAATCATTTCGATTGGCACCTAATGAAAAATACCAATTTTTATTAAATGTATGAGATACTTTTAAAGCCTGTACGTGGCGTCCTTCCTTAAAAAGAGAATATTCATCGCTAACAGTTTCTTCTTGAACTGATGCTGTAATTCCCCATTTATATTTCGAAGATTTTTTGGTTATAATATTTAAAACACCACTTACAGCATTAGCTCCATAGGTAACTCCCATTGAACCTTCAACAATTTCAATATGATCAACATCATTTAAATTGATTTGCGATAAATCAACATTATTTCCTAAACCTGCCTCATTAACCAATGGAACATTATCTATCAAAATTTTAAAATACTGCGCATCTAATCCAAATAAAGAAACTGTAGATCGACCGCTTGTTCCACTTGGCCTTACTGTAATATTTAAATATTGATTTAAAACATCAGCCAAATTATTTGCTGCTAAATTTTGTATATCCTGATTTGAAATCACACGAACATTAAATACTGACTTCTTAATTGATTGTGGCTCAAACTGGCCAGTAACAACAACTTCAGAAAGTTTTTCTCGTGAGGTAATAGTATCTTTTTGCTGTGCAAAAGAAATTTGACAAAAAGGCAATGCTGCAAAAAGGATAAATTTTAGTTTCATTATTTTTATTCAGTCTTAATAATCGGTGCAAATATATAACTATTTTTAATTGTTCTAAATAAAATTTATATATTTGCAAAAATTTAAAAACAAAACAATAAGTTATGATTTCAAAAAGCCTCTACTTTTCAGCCATTATGGCTTTGACATGCAGCCTTGGTTTCAGTCAGGACGCAAAAAAACAGCAAGACATTAAATCGATCAAATCGATGTGCGGTTGTTATGAAGTGAAATTTAATTTTGCAGAAACTTTTCAATATGCTAAAGATTCAGCAACATACAAACCATCACAAACTAAGCATGAATCTGCTTTAGAATGGGTAGAATTGCTAGAAGATACTCCAAACAAAATTGTGATGCAGCACTTATTAATTGTAAGTGATGACATGATTATTAAACACTGGAGACAAGATTGGCTTTACGAAAACACAGACTTATACTCTTTTGATAAAGGAACTTCTTGGAAGTATAAAAAACTGGATAAAAAAGCTGTAAAAGGACAATGGACTCAAAAAGTATATCAAGTAGATGACAGTCCAAGATATGAAGGATCATCAACTTGGGTACATGTTGACGGAAAAGATTATTGGGCAAACGTTGCTGATGCACCATTACCAAGAAGAGAGCAAACACACCGTAATGATTACAATGTTTTAAAAAGAAGAAACATTCATGAAATCACGGCAACTGGCTGGAATCATGAGCAAGATAATGACAAATTGGTTAGAGATGACAGCGGAAAAGATGTTTTGTTAGCTCAAGAAAAAGGATTTGATGTTTACACAAAAGTACCAGATATTAAATGTATCGCTGGTCAAAAATGGTGGGTTGCAAACAATGCACTTTGGAAAAATGTTCGTGATAAGTGGCAAACTTTATTCGACAGACATCAGGATTTAAACTTAGAAGCTAAAGTTGACAGAAAAGCACTTTACTCACTTTTGTTTGACTTAAAACCAAACGCAACAAAAGCGGAGAGTGATGCAATCATCAACAAGTTCGTAAAATAAAAAATGTTTGTGTTAGTTGTAAAAAAGCCGATAGTTTTAGGACTATCGGCTTTTTACTGTAAACAAAAAACCGTCTGAAATTTAATTCAAACGGTTTAGCATTTAATCATTTTACTAAAACTACTTCAAATAGTTAAAATCAAACAATGCATAGTTACTTTGAAAGATTAAAACTATTTAGTTTTTATCCCAAAATATTTTTGTAGATAACTTATCTCCCCCAATTGCAACCGCAGCCGCATTGTAATTTGTAGCATTTAAAGTCTGTTCTCTAATTGGGTAAGCCATTCTTGAAGGGATTTGTCCATTTGCAGCCGCATCAGCGTTAGGCGGCGGCGTAAGGGCTGGAAAGTTTAACCTTCTTGTAAATGTCCATCCTTCAAAACCTCTATTAAACATGGCGTACCATGCTTGTTCGCCAATTTTTTGCTGCCAAGTCCCAACAGCAGTACTATATGCAACTGTTGGCTGCGCTAAGTAAGTATCAGCAGCAGCTGTTGATATTCCCCAATCTTGCATTGAAGCTTTGATTGCATTATTGTAATGACTTTCTGCTGTCCCACCTGCTGGAATACCTCTTTCTACTGCTTCTGCTAATAAAAATTCAACTTCTGCATAATCCAAATAAGTTCCTTTAAAATCGGGTGCTTGAATTAGATCGCTGATATGTGTAAATTTTCCAAAACTATTTTTAACTCCAATCACCCCGCCTTTATATGGCAACGGATTTCCATCTTCGTCTTGTAAATTTTGAGCAAAATAAGCTTTTGTTCTAGGGTCATTCTTAGCAACTAATGCATCCACAAATGGTTTCGCTGGTACAAAATCATGTCTGCCTCCAAAAACTAAATCTACAAAAAGCGGATTAGTATTTGGTACATTTTTCTCGTACGCTATTTTCGCATTATCAGCGTTAGATGCAAATACATTTTTTGATGCAGAAATAATTGCAGCATCAGCAATAGCATCCTCTAAGCCCGAAGCTTTAAGATTTATCCCTAATTTCAATTTAATACTATTTGCAAATTTTATCCAAGAAGTTAAATTATCTCTGTAAATAACATCTGCATTTCCAAATGCACTATATCCTGTCTCAATATTGGCAATATCATTATCAAGACGTACAATTAAATCCTTATAAATATCTACTGCTTTATCATACTTTGGAAGATAATTTCCTGAACCTTTTAATGCATCTGAATAGGGAATATCTCCAAAAGTATCCACTAAAATCTGATAAGAGTAAACCGTTAAAATATCAATTAAAGCAAGTTGATTCTTTTTTGTTGCAGTCTTTGCTGCAAAATCAGGATCAGAAGCTAAGATAAATTCATTTTCTACTGCCGATTTTGCCATCACTAAATCGCTTAAGGATCCATCATTTGTTGTTGTTCCTGAGAAATAAGCATTCCAATGATTTCCTGAGATATTTCTGGTTGTCCATTGATAAACTGATTCATCTATATAAGTAGTCTCAGTCCATTGCTGGTTCACTAGTCTAAATATATTTTTATTTACACTGGTATTAACAACTTGCTCCGCAATACCTTTTTGAGCACTGGTAAAAAGTGAAGCAGCGGGCACCTCAGAAGGATTTTTTTTATCTGTATTCAAGTCCGTCAAATCACTACAAGAACTTGTAAGTGCTAAAACACTTAAAAAATAAATTATTTTTTTCATGATATTGTATTAAAATTTAAATGTTAAGTTAAATCCAATGTCTCTTGTTGTAGGCAATGAACCAACAGAATAACCTCTTGAGTTATTTCCAGATGACAACCCACTCTCAGGATCTGCATATGGCAGATTTTTACTTATTATCCATAAATTAGAACCTAACAAACTAAATGTCGCAGCGTTAACAAATGTTCCTTCAAACATTCTCTTAGGAAAATTGTATGAAATAGAAACCTCTCTTAATTTTACATAAGAAGCATCGTAAACAAATGCTTTTGCCGGCTCTGCTAAGTAACCATAGTTATTAGAATAAACACCTGGATTCTGCGATATCACTTTATTTGGAGTTCCATCAGGAGCAACTCCTGCATTTAAAATACCTGTTTCACGAATAGTCCCCACAGCAGTTTCTTTATACAAACCAGTAGCTAGTCCGTAGTACATATCTAAAGAAAAGATATCACCTCCCTTTTGAGTATCGATTAAAAAACCAAGAGAAACGTTTTTGTAGGTAAACTTGTTTCTCACACCACCTATCCAATCGGGAGTAATGTTTCCAATTGTATTATCAGACGTAGTTGTGATCATATATTTCCCTGTTTTTTGATCTATTGTTGGCTGACCATTTGTATAAACATAATCTGTTCCTTTTATACTTCCATAAGCTTCATTAAGAGTTGCATTGGTTGTAACACCTCCTTGAAAAGATGCTAATTGTAAATTCTCAATACCTCCTGGCAATGAAACAACTTTACTTCTGTTGTTAGACCAGTTTACAATAATATCCCAACTAAAATCTTTTGTTTTAATAGGAGTTCCCATAATTTGAATTTCTAACCCTTTATTCTCAATATTACCACCATTTACAACTGCATTTGTAAATCCTGATGCAGAAGATACTGCTGCAGATACAATTTGATCTACAGAATTTGTCTTATAATAGGTAACATCAAATCCTAAACGTCTATTAAACATGCTTGTTTCTAAACCAGCTTCAAAAGATTTTGTTCTTTCAGGTTTTAGATTAGGATTTTTATTAATATTAGGTAGAGTATACATTGGTTCATTATTAAAATTAGAACTTCTTGTATAAGTATTTGTTAGTTGCAATGCATCTGCATCATTACCTACTTCTGCATAATTCATTCTGAACTTCCCTAAATTCAACCATTCAGCTTTCATTAAATTGGAGAATAAAATAGATCCCGAAACTGCAGGATATACATACGAATTATTTCCATTAGGAAGTGTCGAAGACTCATCACGTCTAACAGAAGCATCCAAAAAATAGGTGTCTTTGTAACCTAAAGAGGCCTGAGCATAAATACCATTTACTTGTTTCGTATATTTTGCTTCTGTAGGAAAAGGCAATGCATATCTTGAATTTGATAATGCATATATTCCTGGTGTCACTAAACCTCCAATTGTAGATGAAAGCACACTTTCTTTATCATTTCTTCTCACGTTCGCACCTAATATTCCTGTCAAACTAAAATGTTCAGCAAATTTTTTATTGAAATTCAACATGAAATCGTAATTAATTTCCTGAAAATTATTATCAAATCTCTGATAACCTGAAGTTTCATCAACAGGAGATAATCCAAAACCTGAGGCAATAGAACCAACAGCTCTTCTTTCTTCTTGAAGTTCTTTATATGTATCTAGAGATACACGACCTAAAGCACTTAACCAATCTGTAATTTTATAATCTAGAGATGCATAACTAAATAAACGCGTTCTATTATCTGAAGAATAATTTTGATAACGAGTAAAATAAGGGTTATCCCAATAAGCTGGTACTAAACCTTCTGCCGAAGTTGGATCTGCCCAATTCCAAGTAACGTTTTGTCCGCCAGAAGCTTTATAAACATTTTGCAGTTCTTTTAAATCAGTATTGGTTTGCCACCATTGTCTAAAATTCCCTAAAATATTATCATTATAACCCGTAGAGTTTCTACCAACAGTACTTTGCAGCGTAACGGCAGCATATGCGTTTGCGGTTAATTTGTCTGTAATTTTTTGACTAAATCTAGCACTTAACTGATTCTTTTTTAATTCACTGTTTGGTAAAATCCCCGATTGAAGTGTATTTACATAAGACAATGAAAGGCTCGATCTTTCGGTAGCTTTCTCAAGAGATAAGCTGTTTACATTTGTCTGAGCCGTTTTAAAAAAAGTAATCGGTCCATTTTTAGCTGCGCTCCAAGGAGTTGCTTGTCCATAATTTTTTGAATATGGAGTAAAGGCGTCCCATTGATAAACAGGTTGTCCAGTAAAAGCATCTCCATAAGAAGCGTCATTAGAAGTATCGACGGTAGGAATAGGGCTTTCAGCATCAAGAAAGGAACTTCCAATTCCATATCCAGATCCATATTTAGTTTGATATTTAGGAAACGTCGATTTGTCAACTGTCCCTACAGTAAAGCTGCTTGAAAAAGTAAATCCAACTTTCTTGTCTTCTTTCTTTCCTTTTTTTGTTGTTACCATAACAACTCCATTAGCTGCTCTAGATCCATACAAAGCTGTTGCCGCTGCTCCCTTAAGAATATTTATACTCTCGATGTCTTCTTGATTGATATCAGAAACACTATTTCCATAATCATATCCTCCACGTCCACTCATCTGAGTCGTTGTATTCGAATTTGAATTATCTACCGGTACACCATCAATCACCCAAAGAGCCTGATTGTTTCCTGTTAAAGATTTATTCCCACGAATTACTACGTTTGTTGAACCTCCAAAATTTGTATTCCTCGAAACCTCAACACCCGCAGCTTTACCTGCTAAAAGATTAGCCACATTGGCATTCCCTGCCCCGCCATCTAAATCTTTACCTGAAATTTGCTGTGTTGCATAACCTAAAGATTTTTTTTCTCGTTTAACTCCCATTGCAGTAGTTACTACTACTCCTTCAAGTTCGGTGGTATTATCGACTAATTTTATATTAATCAAAGAAGAATTCACAACTGCTTCTTGTGTTTTCATTCCTACATAACTAAAAATTAGAACTTGATTTGTGCTGGCTTTAATTGTGTACTTTCCATCAAAATCTGTTTGAGTTCCCAGCTTAGTTCCTTTCACTAATACACTAACTCCCGGCAAAGGTACTCCCGCATTGTCAGAGACTGTTCCTGTAATTTTTTTCTCTTGAGCTGCTATTAAATGCATACCAAGAACAAAAAAAAGTACTACTAATAGTTTTAATTTTTGTTTCATTGTTTTTATTTTTTTTAATTAATTGGCATCGAACTTAAAAAATTAAAATAATTTTAACAAGAATTATATATTATTTAACATTATTAAATGTGCGAATATTAATCTAATTAAGGCTTGCTGAATACGATAAATAAAAACAAATCTTACAAAACAGCACATAAAGAGTCCGAATAAAAGAAAATCGCAGAATATTAGTAACAAGCATTTTTTTAAGAAATTTTCTAAAAACTCTTAGAGATTAAGCAAAAAAAAAAACGTCTAAATAAAGTTTAGACGGTTAACTATCCTTTTTCTATTTTTACTAAAAGCTTACTAATTCAAAATAGTTAAAACAAAAGATCAAGGAAGATATTTTTAAAGATGTCAATCATTTATAATTCTATATAAACTCAAAACATTATCTTAATCAACAAAAACCACTCTACAAATTACCAGCACAATTTAAGAAAGAATTAACCTACACAATTCCACTATAAGTTAAATTAACAGCAAAAAAAGTCAATAATTTAGAGCTACTCGCTTTAGCTTCACTTAAACAAAAACCAACCTGTCGTAAATCAACAAAATAAAAACACTTATGTCAGTTATTAAAAATGATCACAACAAAAAAGAGCATCCATTACAAAATGGATGCTCCTTTAAAACTGTTATAATTTAGAAAGATTATTATCTAGTTCCGCCTGCCCACCAAACGTTTTCTTTATAAACATAGGTTCCATCTCCAAATGCTGCTTTCACATTCTTGTTAGCAGATACATCTGAATTTCCATAACCAAATCTAAGTGGAAACTTAGTTGCATTTAATGGGTTTGCCAATTGAATTGGATGTGCAGCTGCCGATCCATACATTGCTAATAAACGTCTGTAATCATTATAAGCCTCAACAGATTCATCTTCATAGAATGAAAAATATTTTTGCACTGCAATTTCTTTTAGTAAATCAGCATTAGTTGTAATATTTAAACCTGCAACATAACTTGCTGCATTTGTTGTTGAAAAATTAATAGACTGCGCTTTATTAAAAGCTGCGCTTACAGCCGCTGTTAAACTAGCAGTACTTGTAACACTCGATGATTTTCTTGCTTCTGCTTCTGCTTTAATAAACAATAACTCATGATAACTTAACATAAATATCGGATTGCTTTTGTTTAGTAAAGCTGAATACGAATAATTTTGGCTTTGCGGGCTAACGCCATTTACAAAAAACTCGTATGTCAATGGTGCTCCGCTTGTTTTACTAATTTGTTGAAAATAACCTGTAGCACGCGGGTCATTTGCTCTGGCATTTAACTTGTCTGACAAACTTTTACTTGAAAATAAATATCCTCTAGCAATTTTTAATTGATAAAAAGGATTTGGAATACCACTATTTACCATCTTAAATTCTTCGCTTTTGCTTGTAAACGATTTACTTGCATAAGTTAAAACTTTATCATAATCAGGAGATTTAAAAGAAAGATGCAGTGTATAACGAGCCAATAATCCATTGGCCGCTTTTATCCACTTAGAGTTGTTTGGAGCGGCAGCAGTACCGCCTGGGTAAATTATATCCTGAGCTCCTAAAACTGGATAAGTAGATGTTTTTCCTAAATTAACAATAGCATCTTCTAGAGTTGTAAAAATTGTTTTGTATAGGTCTTCTTGACGATCCAGTTTAGGTGTGTAATATACTCCTGGCTGAAAAGCCTCAGAGAAAGGAACATCTCCATACATATCTGTCAGCAAGGCTAAATTATAAGCATATAGAATTTGTGCAATTCCTAATGTAGTATAGTTTCCTTTTTCTTCACCAGTTGTACATTTATCGATTATGATTTTTAAATTGTACATGTTAGAATATAGACTGTTCCAAGAATTATTATAAGTTGTTGCACTCTGAGGCTCCCCATTTCTTGTTTCAGCATTAAACATCTGACCAGAACCTCCAGCGTTTAATTCTACATAAACACCGGCATAAAAAGCTAATTCTGCACCTGTATCGCTAAATGCCGTACCTGTCATCGCATTAGTAATAGCAAAACGAGTCGCCACATCTACTGGTTTATTTACGTTTTTGTTTATGTCATCCATTTTATCTTCAGAACAAGAATTTAATGAAATTGATGTCATCACCAAAAGTAATATGACTTTATATTTTTTCATGATTTTTTTGAATTATATTAATTAAGTGTTAGATTCAATCCAACTCCAATACTTGTAGTTTGTGGAACAGATAATCTTTCAAAACCACCAGCCATGTTGTTGTTTCCTTGTGATGCTTCTGGATCTAAATTTGGCATTTTAGCCCACAATAAAACATTTCTTGCGAATGCAGAAACACGTAAATCTAAGCTTGTTGAAAGTTTTGGCAGTGTGTATCCCAAAGATAGTTCTCTTAGTTTTACGAAAGAAGCATCATATATGGCAGTTTCCGCAATATTTGAATACACCGCATAAGTAGCTTCTTTAGTTGCTCCTTTTGTATTTGGTTGTCCATCAGCAGTTACTCCCTTTTGAACCATCAGTTCATCACGATCTCCTGTTTTTGCACTTAACCCATAAGTATCTAACAATGAATTTGTCCCACTATACATTACACCTCCATTTTTCCAATCAAAAGTCGCTGCAAGCGTTACTTTTTTGTATCTGAAAGAAGTTGTCCCTCCTAAATTGAATTTTGGAGCTACCTCACCAAGTGACTTAGTTTCTCCCGCAATAGCTAATCCTTTATCATCAACTAGAATATTTCCTTTATCATCTCTTGCAAAAGCTGTTCCGTAAATAACAGGATAACGTTCTCCAATACTGGCTCTAACTTGTGGTGTTACAAATCCTCCTAAGAAAATATTTGGCACTCCCTCTTTTAATTCATCTACATAATTGTCTATTTTGGTAAAGTTTGCTGATATTGTCCAATCAAAATCTTTAGTTCTAACAGGAGAAACACTTACTACCAATTCATGACTGTTTGTATGAGCTTTTCCTCCATTCATTACTAAACTTGAAGCTCCTGTTGAACCTGCCAAAGGAACATTAAAAATCTGATCAATTATGTTCTGTTTGGAATAGGTATAATCTATACTAACACGATCTTTAAAAAAGCGAAATTCACCACCAACTTCATAAGATCTTGTATTTTGAGGCCTTAGGTTTGGATCGTACATTATACTATATGGTGTATATGAATTTACACCAGTAAGAGGATAACTTATAGGTGCACTTGTCCAAAATCCACCTCCATAAGTCGGTACTGAATAATAATTTTGTTTATAAGTTCCTGCCTGACCTACTTCGGCCCAAGACCCTCTAAGTTTTGCAAAAGATAAGGTTGAATTCCCTTTTAGAGCTTCCAATTCTGTTAATACAACCCCTAATGATACTGAAGGGTATACAAATGAACGATTACCTCGCGGCATTGATGATACAACATCCTTTCTTAAAGTAGCACCTAGATAAATAAAGTTTTTGTATGAAAGATTTAAATTTCCAAATAAACCAACAGTTCTGTTTTTATCAATGTTATCTACAGCAACAGTTTGCTGCGTATTGGCTAAATTAGGCCAGCCGCCAAAATTAAGATCATACCCCTCCATTTCGTAACTCTTCTCGTATTTATCATTGATTTCATTACCTACCAGAGCAGTTAAATTTAAATCGTCTGAAATTTTATATTCATAATTTACTGTGAATAATGAATTTATAATTCTGGATGTAATTCCATAAATATCTAAATAACCTGCTGTAGTCTGCTTATTCCCATATTCATCTATATCTCTATAGTTAGTGGTGTAAGCATCAGCGCCAAGCTGATATCTGAATGATATTTTGTGTTTGCCGTCCGTCGAGATATTTGGTGCAAATTCGACATAGCTGTTTCCGTAAAAACGATCCGTTTGTTCGTCATGTATATTGTGAGCAGCAGCCCAATATGGGTTATTGAATCCTGTTGGTCTGTAATAAATTTGTTTATAAGGATCTGTTGGACTTTCATATCCGTTTCCTTTCAAATCGTAACTTATTGGACTTGCAAATGCACCTGCAACAGATGAATCATTTGCACCTGTAGCCTTTTCGGTTTTACTAGTAACATAGTTTCCAACAAATCCTGTTTTCCATGTGTCTGATAACTTCGTACTAAACGCCGCTCTTGCATTATAACGTGTATAACCTGTTGCAGGCACAAAACCATCTTGATTTGTTGAGCCCAAACTAAAAGCATAATTCGTTTTATCTGTTGCTTGTGTCAAACTAAAAGAATTATTTATAGTAGTTCCGGTCTTAAAATAAGCACCAAAATTATCATATACTTTAGGCGACACCCATGGATCTAAACCTGCTGTTGCTCTTTGCGGTACATAATACTTACCTGCGTGAGCTGTTACATCTCCACCATTCAATGTGTTTGCAACATTACCACCATATGCCTTATCATTTGGCAAATCAGAAATTTTTGGTCCCCAAGAGTATGAATTTGTCGGAGCATATCCACCACTTACGCCTTGTGCATATTGATCTTGAAAATCAATCTTTCTTGAAACATTCTCAGCAGACATTGAACTAGAGAAATTTATGATAGGTTTTCCGTTTTTAGAAGCCCCTTTTCCACTTTTTGTTGTAATTACAACTACTCCATTTGTAGCTCTAAGCCCATAAAGTGCTGATGCAGCTTGTCCTTTTAGAATATTGATAGATTCAATATCATTTGGATCTATGTCTGCTGCCCTGTTTGAACTATCAGCCCCGGACACACTGTTTCCAGTACTGTAATCAGCTGTTGAAGCTACCGGCATACCATCAATTACATATAGAGGAGTGTTGTCTCCCGTAAATGAACGAGCTCCACGAATTACAATTCGAGAAGAAGCTCCCGGCGCACCACTTGAAGGTGTAATATTTACCCCTGCTAATTTTCCTTGAAGAGCACCAGCCAAACTATTGTTGTTTCCCTTTGTTAATTCATCGGCTTTAATTTCTTGAGTAGCATATCCTAATGCTTTTTTCTCCTTTTTAATTCCCAAAGCTGTAACTACTACTCCTTCTAATTCTTGCGCACCAGCATCAGCTAATTTTAAATTAATTGTTGTAGAAGTTATAGTTACCTCTTGAGTCTTCATTCCCATGTAACTAAATACCAAAACTTGACCTGAAGCTGCTTTGAGAGAGTATTTCCCGTCAAAATCACTTTGAGTACCTGTCTTCGTTCCTTTGACAAGTATACTAACACCTGGCAAAGGCATTCCCATATTGTCTGAAACTATTCCCATAATTTTTTTTTCTTGCGCAAAAGAGAATTGCAAGGCAAGCACAAAAAAAAGCATCATTAATCCTTTTAATTTTTGTTTCATTATTTTTTTGTTTAGAATTATTGGGGTCGAACTTATAAAATTAAAATAATTTTAACAAGTTTTATATGTCATTTAACATTATCAAATGACATATTTATACTACAATAAAAATATATTTTAATCAAATAGTAAGCAATAGCCTATAATTATCACCAAAGCGGATAGAAAAAAGAAAAGAATCTAGTCTATTAATAAATTAACTACATTTTTAATAGTACACTTAACAAAATGGAAAACTACTGCATCAAACATGAAAAAGCCGTCTAAAAATTTAGACGGCTTTTAACTCCTTACCATTTTTACACTAAAAGGGTTACTAATTCAAAATAGACAAAAATGAATATAAGGAAGATATTTTCATCCTACATTTGACGACAAAAAAGCGGATTTTTTATAGAGATAGTTGTTTTGCTGTAAAGAACAAAACATAATAATTATAAGAAGGGAGCCTTACATTACCAAACAAGATTTGTTTTTTTAGATTTCTGAAGCAAACATAGTAAAAATAAAGGTTATTTCCTACAAAAATATAAAAGAAAAATATATCTTACTTTAGTGTTTTATAATCATTTTACAGTAATAACAAAAAAAGCCAATAGTTTTTCAACTATTGGCTTTTTATAATTTTAAAGAATGCGGTGGTTAAACCTTAACTTGGATCAACACACTCAGAATAAGTAACGATATGTTTAGTCAAATCTGTCCATTTTGGCTCAGGATTATCAGAAATTACTTTTTGACAGCTTCCCCATAATGGTTGAAATTCTTTTTTATAATCTTTTTTCTTTAATAAAAATGCTGGAGAATCTTTTTTAGCAACATAATATGATTTTGCATCTCCACCAACAAACTTAACTCCTCCTACTCCTAAAGATGTAGTTTCTTTTGCATAAGGATCGCAGTATACTTTAACATCCTTACTGAATCCAGGATTTAAAAGCTGCATTAATAATTTTGAATTTTTCTTTTTAACTTTTACGTCAGCAGTTTCGAAATAAGCGTAACCTTGGTTTAAGAAATCTTGATTTAATTTCTCATCATTCCACTTTTTGAAATCTTCAAGAAAATTTAGTTTCTTTCCTAAATTATCAAGTCCACTTGGCGGTAAATACATAAACTTAATATCTTCTGGTTTTAGTTTGTGTTTTTTTCCCGCTCCATCTTGCAATTTGATGAATTCAATTAATCCTTTGTCTCTGTCAATATCTCTAATAGTTCCATTAATTTCAGTTCCGTCAGCCAAAGTTATATACGCTGTTTTACTGTGTGAAAATCCATAAGATGGGGAAATTAAATTTTGTGCTTTCGCTGCAGTAAATGCAATAAAAAGCATCATAAAAAATAACGGTTTTTTAATCATTGTTTTGGTTTTAGAATTGTGCCTACTCTTACGATTTTCGGCTTCCTCGCTTTATTTTCATAACACAAAAAGAAGATTAGCTTCCTAAAAAACACTTGTGTTTTTAATTACAATTGACAATCATTTTCCTACTGTAAACATAATTATAAAAACGATATATACAAGCCATAATTTATTTTTTTTACACGAAAATTCAGGCATACTAATGATAACATTTCACTAACAATAACTTTAACTTTTCTACACTTTTCAAACACCAACCATCAAATTAATTCAAAAAAAAAGCTGATAATTGTTTCCAATTATCAGCTTTTTAATAGGTTTTCTTCAACTACATTCTTTCCGGAACCTCAATTCCTAATAATTCAAATGCAGATTTTATAACTTCGGCAACTTTTTGTGAAAGCTGTACTCTGAATATTTTTTTTGTCAAATCTACTTCACCTAAAATATGAACTGATTGATAGAATGAATTGTATTCTTTTACTAAATCATAAGTATAGTTAGCAATTAATGCCGGGCTGTGATTTTGTGCTGCATTCTGAATTATCTCAGGAAAAAGCTCGATTTGTTTTACGAGTTCTTTTTCTTTTTCGTGCATCTCTTCAATCTGTGATTTAGCCGAAAAATCAAAATCGGCTTTACGAATGATCGATTGGATTCTTGCATATGTATATTGAATAAACGGACCAGTATTTCCAGCAAAATCAACAGATTCTTCAGGATTAAACAAAATACGTTTTTTAGGATCTACTTTTAAAATATAATACTTTAATGCGCCAAGGCCAATTGTTTTATACAATTTAGCTTTCTCCTCATCAGAGTAACTATTTAACTTCCCAAGATCTTCCGAGATCTGTTTTGCGGTATCTGCCATATCCTGCATCAAATCATCTGCATCAACAACAGTTCCTTCACGGCTTTTCATTTTTCCAGAAGGCAAATCAACCATTCCGTATGATAAATGATATAAGCTTGACGCCCAATCAAATCCTAATTTTTTAAGGATTAAAAACAAAACTTTAAAATGATAATCTTGCTCGTTTCCAACGGTATAAACCATTCCGCCAACATCCGGCATATCTTTAACACGTTGAATTGCTGTTCCAATATCTTGCGTCATATAAACGGCAGTTCCATCTGAACGCAATACAATTTTACGGTCTAAACCTTCATCTGTCAAATCAATCCAAACAGAACCATCAGGATCTTTTTCAAAAACGCCTTTATCAAGACCTACTTGAACAACATCTTTCCCTAATAAATAAGTATTGCTTTCGTAATAGTATTTATCAAAGTTAACACCAAGGTTAGAATAGGTTACAGCAAAACCGTCATAAACCCATTGGTTCATTTTTTTCCAAAGAGCAATAACTTTCTCATCCCCGGCTTCCCATTTTTTAAGCATTTCTTGTGCTTCAATAATAATTGGCGCTTGTTTTTTTGCTTCTTCTTCGGTTTTACCAGTTTCTATTAATTGATTAATTTCTGCTTTGTAAGCTTTATCAAATTCAACGTAATATTTACCAACTAATTTATCTCCTTTTAAATTTGAACTTTCCGGAGTTTCTCCGTTTCCAAATTTCTCCCAAGCCAGCATCGATTTACAGATATGAATTCCGCGATCGTTGATGATTTGCGTTTTATAAACTTTTTTTCCTGAAGCTTTAATAATTTCAGCTACAGAATATCCTAACAAATTGTTACGTACGTGACCTAAGTGTAAAGGCTTATTTGTATTTGGCGAAGAATACTCGACCATAATTGCCTTATCTTCAGCATTTGGAGTTACATATCCAAATTTAGAATTGTCTTTTATATCATTAAAGAAATTTAAATAATAGCTGTCTGATATTACAATATTCAAGAAACCAGAAACCACATTGAAACGAGCAACTTCTGAAACATTTTCAACCAGATAATTTCCAATTTTATTACCTAATTCCGCAGGATTGCTTTTAATAACTTTTACCAAAGGAAAAATCACCATTGTAATATCGCCTTCAAACTCTTTTCTAGTAGTTTGAAATTCGATTTTATCAACTGTAACGTCAAATAATGCTTGTATTGCTTTTTGTATAGAAGGTGTAAGAATTTGTGATAATGACATGTAAACTTATTTTTAAAGTGAGCAAAGATACTGCTTATTCATCAATAACAGAAAATGAATAACATATAAAATACTATATAACTATTAGAATTTCTTAAAACCTTCTTGCTTCCAAGTGTTAAAATTATCAAAAAATAAAAACCTTAATCCCTTACAATACAGAAGCATTCATAAAATCACACATTTTTTTAACTTTTTTTCTGTAACATATCGCTGACTAAAGAGTCTTAATAAGGGACTTCGAATTTATTATGAAAAACAAAAAGAGTAAAATAAACAAAAACAATCACATCATCAATCAATCAAAATAATCATTATCACATTATGAAACTAAAATTCTTTCTGTTGGCATTACTAGGTGTAATCTCGACAGTACAAGCTCAAAATTCAGGAACGGTCTCTGGAAAAATTACTGAAAAATCTAATAACGCACCTATTTCTTATGCTACGGTATCGATTAAAGATAACGGAAAAGTTGTTTCGGGCGTAAACACAGATGACAACGGAGACTTTACTTTTAAAAACTTAGCTTTAAAAAGTTATACAATTGAAATTCAATATATCGGTTTTAGAAAATATATTGGTTCAATTATTTTAAGTGAAAACAAGAAATCTGCAACGGTAAATGTTTCTCTTGAAGAAGAAGCAACACAATTAAAAGGTGTAAACATTGTTGCCGAACGTTCTACAATCGAACAAAAAATCGACAGAAAAGTAGTTAATGTTGGTAAAGATTTAACGACGGCCGGCGCTTCTGCATCTGATATTATGAACAATATTCCTTCTGTAAATGTAGACCAAGACGGAAAACTTTCACTTCGTGGAAATGATAATGTTCGTGTGTTAATTGACGGAAGACCTTCAAATATTGACCCAGCACAATTGTTAAAACAAATTCCATCAACTTCAATCAAAAAAATTGAGTTAATTACAAACCCAAGTGCAAAATACAATCCAGAAGGAATGTCTGGAATCATCAATATCATTTTGCACAAAAATGCAAATACGGGTTTTAACGGAAGCTACAGCGGAGGTATTACTTTTGGAGAAACAGCAAAATACAACCAATCTTTAGACTTAAATTATAAAACTGGAAAAGTAAATTTCTTTGGAAACGTTGGACAAAACTTTGGTAAATATCAAAATGAAGGTTTTATGAGAAGATTAGATCAAGATATTGTACAAAATATCGACGTTCTAAATGATAATGACTCTTATTTGTATAAAATTGGTATGGATTATTTAATTGATGATCGCAATACTTTGTCTATTTATACCAACCAAAATAAATCGAATGGTAAAGGATTTGTTGATACTGATATTGATTACAACAATGTAGCTGATTCTGACATTTACAATATTTTCCAGAAATCTAAATACACAGGACCAGATCAAGTGGGAACTTATAATTTAGCTTACAAGCATATTTTCAAAAAAGAAGGTCATACTTTAGACTTTGAAGGAAACTATAGTGATAATAAAGAAACCCAATATGCTTCTTTTGACACTAGAACAACTAAACTTGACAATACTACAAGCGATGTCATTTTTGAGGATCATATTAAAGGTACAAGAAAATTAACCACATTAAATCTTGATTACGTAAATCCATTAAATGAAAAAACAACGCTTGAAGCTGGTGCTGAGGCTAGACTTACTAGAACAGATAACGATTATACAACAGGAAATCCTTTAATGCCCATTGCTGATCGAGTTTCAAATTACACTTACGATACTGATATATACTCAGCATATGTAACTTTTGGGCAAAAATTTAAAAAATTCAGTTACCAAGTAGGTGCTCGTTTTGAAAGCTATAAAGTAGCGGCTAATTTGAACCATGGTAAAGATAAATTTGATGATGACTATATCACATTATATCCATCTGCTTATTTAACGTATAACTTAAATGAGAAAAACACTTTGCAATTGAGCTACAGCCGTCGTGTTGACCGTCCGAGTTTAGAACAAACAAAACCTATTCGTGAGTTTGCAACTCCATTAGTTACTTCTTTAGGAAATCCTGAACTAAGACCTCAATTCACCAATTCTGTAGAGGTAAACTATACAAAAACACTTGAAAAAGGAAGTTTTACTGCTGGTGTTTTCGTAAGAAGCATTAATGATCAAATTAGTAGAATTTTATACCCAGACCCAGCAGATGCAAGTGGTGAGAAACAAATTATGACTTTTACTAACTACGATAATAATACTGCATACGGTTTTGAAGCTTCGTTTAATTATAAAATTACAAAATGGTGGGATATTCAGCCATCTATTGATTTCTCAAGCATTAACCAAGAGGGAATCGTTTTCTTGTATGATCCTGCAACAAAGACAAGTAATCCATTAGAAAGAAAAATTACTGTTGCCGCATTCAACGGCCGTATGAATTCAAACTTTAAAGTAAACAAACGTTTAAGCTTTTTACTATTTGGTTTCTATAGAGGTGCTACAGACGGACTTCAAAACAACAGCCACGAAATGTATAAAATGGACATAGGTTCTCGTTATACTTTATTAAACAACAAAATGAATATAAGTTTACGTTTTAATGACGTTTTCAATACAATGAAATATGCCTTTGACACTATGTATCCTTACCCGCAATTGGGACAATTTACATGGGAAAGCCAAACCGTTTATTTAGGCTTAACGTACAACTTTGGAGGTGCAAAAATTAAAAACTTACAACGTAAACAAAGAGAAGACAATACTAATAAAGGCGGCGGCGGAATGTTCTAATCCCGCTTTTATTAGATCTATTTTAATATTTTAAATAATTACTTGTAGAAAAAAAGCCTGAAGTTTGCCAACTTCAGGCTTTTTATTTAGCTATAAAAAGTTTTTTAACTCTTTTACTTCTTCTGGATTTGCAGTTTCCGTATTATCTGTAATTGCCGATGAATGATAAAAAGTCGGCTCCAGTTTATCTTGAAGCAATTTAATATTAGAAGATCGCAATCCACCGCCGGGCATAATTTCAATTCGATCTTTTGCCAGTTTTTGAATCAATACCAAATCAAAAATACCTTCTTCAACATTTTTTCCTCGTCCAGAAGTTAGAATTGTATTAAAACCACACGCAATAACATCTTCAAGCGATTGCTCAAAATCATTGACAACATCAAAAGCACGGTGAAAAGTACACGAAAGTGAACCTGCCAAATTAACCAGCTCTTGATTTTGTTTTTTATTTACACTTCCATCTTCATTCAAAATTCCAAAAACAAAACCGTCAACTCCTAGTTTTTTAAACTGTTTTATGTCTTGTTTCATTTCGACAAACTCATCATCGGTATAAACAAAATTTCCTCCGCGTGGTCGTATAATTACGTGCATTTTTATATTCAGCTTTTCACGAACTCTTACTGCTGATATAGTATTGGGAGTTGTTCCGCCAAGCTGCATATTGTCACACAATTCAATTCGGTCAGCACCATTTTCTTGTGCTATTATTGCCGATTCATAATTGAAACAGGCTATTTCTAGTTGATTTTTTTTCATTTTATTTAAAGATGTTTCTTAAAATTTGTCATATCGAAGTAATCTTATACAACTTCCTTATTCCTCGCAATAACACAAACAAAATTATAAAAAAACCTGCTCCATAATGAAGCAGGTTTTCAAAATATAATGCAAGATGAATTAATTTACCATTTAATAATTGCGCTCGCCCAAGTAAATCCACTTCCAAAAGCAGCTAAAACTACAGTATCTCCAGATTTAATTTTACCTTGTTCCCAAGCTTCTGTCAAAGCAATTGGAATAGATGCTGCAGTTGTATTTCCGTACTTTTGAATGTTATTATGAACTTGATCATCTGACAATTTGAATTTATTTTGAATAAATTGTGAAATTCTCAAATTTGCCTGATGCGGAATCAACATATCAATATCTGAAACCTGCAAACCATTTGCTTCTAAACCTTCATTTATTACTTCAGCAAAACGAACTACGGCATTCTTGAATACAAACTGTCCGTTCATATACGGATAATAACTTTCGTCATTCGGATCGTTATCAGCAATAATATCTGTTACCCAACGCGCTCCCATTCCCGGCGCCTGCAAAGCCAATTCTTCGGCATGCTGTCCTTCAGAGTGCAAATGCGTTGATAAAATCCCTTTCGTCAAATCTTCTTCACGGCTTAAAACAGCTGCTCCCGCTCCATCTCCAAAAATAACCGAAACACCACGTCCGCGGGTTGTCATATCTAGTCCTGTTGAATGCACTTCAGAACCTATTACCAAAATATTTTTATACATTCCGGTTTTAATATACTGATCTGCAACCGAAAGAGCATACACAAAACCAGAACATTGATTTCTAACATCTAAAGCTCCTACTGTTCTTAATCCTAAATCACGTTGTACTAAAACTCCAGGTCCTGGAAAATAGTAATCTGGACTTAATGTCGCAAAAACCACAAAATCTATATCTTCTTTGGCTACACCAGAACGCTCAATTGCAATTTTAGCAGCTTTCACTCCCATTGAAGTTGTAGTATCTTCTCCACGAATGATATGTCTTCTTTCCTGAATTCCGGTACGTTCCTGAATCCATTCATCATTGGTATCTATAATCTTAGACAAATCATCATTTGTCACGACATTTGAAGGAACATAATATCCTAAGCCCGCTATTTTTGAATGATACATATTCTTTTATTATTTGTTAAAAATTTAGAATGCAAATTTAAGTATACTTTAAAAAATTAGCATACAAATTAGTCTTTTTTTCGTAATTATCAGTTTAATATCTTTTAATTATAAGACTGTTTAAAAACATTTAATTCTCAATTAAACATCAATTTAAACAAATAACTGAAAAGAATGAAAAATAACCTATAAAATGTAACAAGACTACTGTATCTTAGACAAACATTTTTATGTGTTCTTAATTCAAATCCAAAAAATCCAAATCATGAAATTAAAGGTTACTCTATTTTTACTTTTACACCTTGGTTTATTTTCTTTTGCACAAGAAAATTTAACGTATCAAAAACCTTCTAAATCTATTCTAGATCTAGCTGATTATCAAAGAGCTCCAACCGTATCTATGGATACAAAAAAAGAAAACATGCTCTTATTGTATCGAGATACATACAAAACGCTTGATGATTTAAATCAAGAAGAACTTCGTTTAGCAGGTTTAAGAATCAATCCTATTACTAACATTTCGAGTACTGTTACTTATGTAACCAATTTAAAAGTTAGAAAAATAAGCGGAAAAGATGAAACTCAGGTTTCAGGACTGCCAAACAACCCTAAAATAAGCAATATACTTTGGTCTCCAAATGACAAAAAAGTATTATTCTCTCACACCACAAATTCGGGTGTTGAACTTTGGGTGCTAGATATTGCAACTGCTCAAGCAACAAAACTTACTGAAGCAACTGTAAATGCAAATCTTGGAAATCCTTTCAGCTGGTTTTTAGACAATGAAACTATTTTGGTAAAAATGCTGCCAAAAAACAGACAGCCTCTTTTAGATTCTAAAAAAGATTTACCAACCGGTCCAATTATCTCTAACACTTCTGGAGAAAAATCTCAAAATAGAACTTATCCTGATATGTTGAAAAACAAAAATGATGAGGCTAATTTTGAAAACATAATTACATCTGAATTATATAAAGTAAAACTAAATGGAGATACTACTCTTTTTAAAGAAGCGGCTATGTTTGCCGGTGAAAGAATTTCTCCTGATGGTAACTATATAATGCTGACTACTATTCAAAAACCTTTTTCGTATGTAGTTCCATTAAACAGATTTCCGTCTAAAACAGTTGTTTATGACGTAAGAGGAAAAGAAATTAAAACGGTTAACGAAGTACCTTTAAACGAAATCATGCCAAAAGGTTTTATGGCTGTTCGCAAAGGAAAAAGAGAAATGGCATGGAGAAATGACAAACCTGCAACTTTATCTTATGTAGAAGCTTTAGACGAAGGTAATCCAGCAAACAAAGTAGATTTTAGAGATGAAGTTTTTCTATGGGAAGCTCCATTTACAAATGATGCAACAACATTAGTAAAACTTCCTCAACGCTATGGCTATATTACTTGGGGGAACGATAATATTGCTTTTATTACTGACGAATGGTATGACACTCGTAATACTAAAACATATCTAATCAATCCGTCAAATCCAGGACAACAGCCAAAAGTAATTACAGATAGAAACCAACAAGATGTTTATTCAGATCCAGGAGCTTTTGAAACAAAAAAGAATCAATACAATAAACAAGTTTTAGCGATCGAAAAAGACAATGCTTACCGAATTGGTGACGGATATACAAAAGAAGGACAATTCCCTTTTATTGATGAATTCAATTTAAAAACTTTAAAAACAAAACGTATTTATACTTCTCCTTACAAAGACAAGAAAGAAGATCTAATCGAAATTGAAGACTTCAAAACTGGAAAAGTTTTAGTTCAAATTCAATCTAAGAGTGAATATCCAAATTACTACTTTAGAAATATCAAAAAACAAAACAGTATAACACCTATTACTACTTTTAAAAATCCATTTGAAAGCATTAAAGATGTTAGTAAAGAAGTAATCAAATACAAACGTAAAGATGGATTAGAGCTTTCTGGAACTTTATATCTTCCTGTTGGCTATGACAAAGCTAAAAAAGAGAAAATGCCTTTATTAATCTGGGCTTATCCAGCAGAATACAAAGACAGAAACAGCGCAAGTCAATCAACCCAAAACTCTAACGAATTTACATTTCCATATTATGGATCATTTGTATATTGGGTAACAAAAGGATACGTAGTTCTTGATGATGCTGCTTTTCCAATTATTGGAGAAGGAACGACAGAACCAAACGACAATTTCATATCTCAGTTAGTAGACAATGCTGCAGCTGCAATTGATGCAGTTGACGCATTAGGTTATATTGATCGTAAAAAAGTGGCTGTTGGAGGACATTCTTACGGTGCATTTATGACGGCTAATTTATTGACGCATTCTAACTTATTTGCATGTGGAATTGCAAGAAGTGGTGCTTACAACAGAACGCTAACGCCGTTCGGATTTCAAACTGAACAAAGAAACTACTGGGAAGTTCCTGAAGTTTACAATACTATGTCACCGTTTATGAATGCAGATAAAATGAAAACACCATTATTATTAGTTCATGGTGAAGCAGATAACAATCCTGGAACTTTTACTTTACAGACTGAGCGTTATTTTCAAGCTTTAAAAGGCTTGGGTGCTCCAGCTAGAATGGTAATTTTACCGAAAGAATCACACAGTTATGTTGCTAAAGAAAACATTCTGCACTTACTTTGGGAACAAGATCAGTTTTTAGAAAAGTATTTAAAAAAATAAATCGCTATAATCGATTATAAAAATAAACCCGATAGATTTTGAAATCTATCGGGTTTTATATTTTACAAGT
Organism: Flavobacterium sp. FlaQc-28; assembly: GCF_044007415.1. Lineage (NCBI taxonomy): Bacteria > Pseudomonadati > Bacteroidota > Flavobacteriia > Flavobacteriales > Flavobacteriaceae > Flavobacterium > Flavobacterium sp. FlaQc-28. The sequence goes on along the minus strand of NZ_JBIPCM010000008.1, from coordinate 6,700 downwards.
AATTTAAACCAAGAAATATTTCTTGCTCTAACGGGAGATCTATTTCACTTTCAAAAAACACTAATTGCCTTTTATAAACCGTTTCAATTAAAAAATGACTTCCTCTAAAATAAGTTCTTCTAATTTTTACAGGTAGTTTAGATTCCGAAACCATTTTAAACTGGTGCGGATAAACTAATGTTTTATGTGTTTCATCTTCATAAGGAAGTAATAAATGTGTTGCAATTTCATTTACTTCACCAAATAATGAAGCTACATATTTAGTTTCAGGATCCTCGTATATTTTTGTTGGATTGTCTTTTACAATTATTTCTCCGTGACGCATAACAATTGCTTCATCTGCAAATGACAAAGCATCTGTGCTGTCGTGAGTTGCAATAATACAGGTAATTCCTTTTTGTTTTAAATAACGAAATAAATTACGACGCAAAGCATTTTTACGAAAAGCATCGATCTGACTAAAAGGTTCGTCTAACAAGATAACTTCGGGCTCTAAAGCTAAAACTCTTACCAAAGCTACTCTCTGCTGCTGACCACCGCTCAAAAATTTTGCTTTAACATTTGAGAACGATTCCATTTCTACCATCTCTAACAACTCCTGAACGCGAAGTTTTTTCATATTAGCAAAACCATTCGACAGAAACTTACCTACATTTTCAGCAACCGTTTCATAAGGAGACAAATCAAAATCCTGTGCCAGATATTTCATAAATGGCATACCAGGAATCAAATTGTATTTTGGTCCTAAAATTGGTTTTTCACCATAAAACATTTTTCCTTCGTCTAGATTATATAAACCATATATAAGTTTTAACAGCGTGCTTTTACCACAGCCGCTCTCGCCAATAATAGCAATATTCTCGCCTTTGTTTATAGTAAAAGAAACGTCTTTAATAACGGGTTTATCGGTATACGTAAAAGAGATATTCTGAATGTCAAGCATGGGTTGTATTTGAAAGTCCAAATTTACAATGTTTAATTTCTAATGTCAAAAAAAAAAGCTGCATCAATTAAGAAACAGCTTTTTTTATATTTTATTTTATCTGAAATTATTTTCCAGCTTCAGCTTTTGCATCGTTAACCATTTTATCGTTTGCAGTAATAGAAAATTCTACACGACGGTTTTGAGCTCTTCCTTCTGGAGTATCGTTTGTTGCAATAGGATCAACAATACCTAAACCTGAAGTTTTAAAACGGCTAGATTTTAATCCTTTAGAAACTAAATAAGCTTGTACAGAAGCAGCTCTTTGTCCTGAAAGTGTCAAGTTATATTCTGGTTTACCAGTATTATCTGTATAACCAAAAATCTGAATATCAGTATCACCATAAGCATTAAACACAGGAACTAATTTATCTAAGTTCGCTTTTGCCTGAGCAGTAAGAGTTGATTTATTAGTATCAAAACGAACAGCATTTTCATTCAAAGTCAAGTGAATTCCCTCACCAACTCTTTCAACATCTGCACCTGGCAAAGCCTGATCGATCTCACGAGCCTGTTTATCCATTTTGTTTCCAATAAGAGCACCAGTTCCACCACCAACAGCAGCTCCAATAGCAGCACCTAAAGCAGCATTACCGCCATGTCCTAAGTTGTTTCCTAAAATACCACCAATAAGTCCACCAGCAACTACTCCAATTCCGGCGCCTTTTTGTGTATTATTAGCATTTTGCACTGAGTCGCAGCTTGTAAATAAACTAACTAATACAAGTAAGCTACTTAATCCTAAAACTGTTATCTTTTTCATCTTTTCCTTTTTTTATATATTAATTAGCTCTCTGAAATTGGTAAGTAACATCTGTTACTTGTCCGCCAACATTAATGTTGTCAATTAACTGAAATGAATTATCAGTAAGTCCTGCAACTTTAAGTAAATATCCTGATTTAACATTTTTTGATTTTGTTCCCGGATCAACAATTTTAAGTACAAAAAGTCCTTGATTGTTAATACTCCAAACAATTGGAGAAGTAAAACCAGTACAACTTGGAGATGTTAAAGCCATCGTACCCTTATTATTATTTGAGATAAAACTCCAAGTACTGCCTATAAAACACTTAGAATCTGCAAGATCAAAAGAAGTAACTTTGATATAATCAGAGCCTGGATAAGACACATTAGTAAGTACCCAATTTCCTTTAAGTGCAACTTGAGTCGGTCGATCAAGTTTAGTCGAAAGCGTTGGTGCTTCATTAGAAGAAGCTGTTGTAGACGAAGCTGATTTACACGCAAAAAACGTAGCGGCAACCATGCAAATGAAAATAATTTTCTTCATTTTGTTACATTATTTAAGTTAATACTTACTCGTTTAACAATTATTATACCACAAATATACGATTCGTGCCGACAAAATTTGTTTTAGAATCCATTTATTTTCTTTCAAAATTAACACTTGCGACAATTTGTCACCTTAAAAGCAATTGGTATTTTATTTGACGGAATGAAAATCATCAAGTTAAACTCAAAAAATTAAAAAATATGACAACAGGTAAAATTAATGTTTCGGTAGAAAACATCTTTCCCTTAATCAAAAAGTTTTTATACAGCGACCACGAAATTTTTCTTCGTGAGCTGGTTTCAAATGGAACCGATGCTACTTTAAAATTAAAACATCTTATCAGCATCGGAGAAGCCAAAGTTGAATACGGAAATCCAGTTATTGAAATCAAAGTTGATAAAGAAGGAAAAAAAATCCACATTATTGACCAAGGTTTAGGTATGACTGCTGATGAAGTAGAAAAATACATTAATCAAGTTGCTTTTTCAGGAGCCGAAGAATTCTTAGATAAATACAAAGATTCTGCAAAAGATTCTGGAATTATCGGGCATTTTGGTCTTGGTTTTTATTCTGCATTTATGGTTGCAGAAAAAGTAGAAATCATTACTAAATCATATAAAGATGAACCTGCAGCTCACTGGACTTGCGACGGAAGCCCTGAATTTACTTTAGAGCCAGCTGACAAAACTTCACGTGGTACAGAAATCATCCTTCATGTTGCAGAAGATTCATTAGAATTTTTAGAAGATTCTAAAATCAGCAGCTTATTGAATAAGTATAACAAGTTTATGCCTATTCCAATTAAATTTGGAACAAGAACTGAAACTCTTCCTAAACCAGAAGATGCTCCAGAAGATTATGTAAATGAAACTGTCGAAATTGACAACATCATAAACAACCCAAATCCAGCTTGGACAAAACAACCATCTGAATTATCTGACGAAGATTATAAAAACTTCTACAGAGAATTGTATCCAATGCAGTTTGAAGAACCATTATTCAACATTCACTTAAATGTAGATTATCCGTTTAACCTAACTGGGATTTTATATTTCCCTAAATTAGGTTCTGACATGCAAATTCAAAAAGATAAAATTCAACTGTATCAAAACCAAGTTTACGTTACTGATAATGTAGAAGGAATTGTACCTGAGTTTTTAACAATGCTTAAAGGTGTAATTGATTCTCCAGACATTCCGTTAAACGTTTCTCGTTCAGGTTTACAAGCTGATGGTGCTGTTAAGAAAATTTCAAATTATATCACTCGTAAAGTAGCTGATAAACTGAAAGCTTTATTTAACGAAAACCGTGCTGATTTTGAAGCAAAATGGAACGATATTAAAATTGTTCTAGAATACGGAATGCTTTCTGAAGATAAATTCTACGAAAAAGCGGGTGCATTTGTTTTGTATCCAACAGTAGATAATACTTATTTTACTTTAGAAGAATTAAAAGAAAAATTAAAAGAGAACCAAACTAACAAAGATGGTAAACTTGTAGTTCTTTATGCAGGAAACAAAGAAGAACAACATTCTTATATTGAAACTGCAAAAGAAAAAGGATATGAAGTATTACTTTTAGATTCTCCTATTATTTCGCATTTAATTCAAAAAATTGAAAACGACAATACAGATTTAACTTTCGTTCGTGTAGATTCTGATCATATTGATAATTTAATCAAAAAAGATGAAAACACGATTTCAAAATTATCTGATGAAGAAAAAGAAACTTTAAAAACATCATTAGAAGCTTATATTCCAAAAGCATATAGTGTACAACTTGAAGCTATGGACAGCCAAGCAGCACCATTCATTATTACGCAGCCAGAATTTATGCGTAGAATGAAAGAAATGAGTCAAAGCGGCGGCGGCGGAATGTTTGGAATGAACAATATGCCAGAAATGTACAATTTAGTTGTAAACACTAATTCTGACTTAGCAACAAGCATCTTAAATACTGAAGACAAAACACATCAGGAGCACTTGGTAAAACAAGCATTAGATTTAGCTAAATTATCGCAAAACCTATTAAAAGGAGAAGCATTGACTGCTTTTGTAAAAAGAAGTTTTGAAATGATTAAATAATCTTTTCAAAAAAATTCACTCTAAAATCCTACAGCACAATGCTGTGGGATTTTTTTTTGTGATTCATTTTTTTTATTACATTTGAATACCCTTTTTTTCTAACCTTAAACAAAACTACTATGAAAAAAACTTTTTTTCTCTTTGCAGCAATCTGCGTTTCCACATTTTTCTACATTTCGTGTTCAAGCAATGACGACATTGTAAACCAAACCGATACTAGTGCGGTTGGTGCATCTGTATTGATTGATGCTACAAGCGATATGGATATAAAAACTGGACTAACCGTAACTTCAAATAATAGTTCAACAGGTAAAACTGCTGAAAATACACCTGGAATTTGCGGAACTATTACTATTGAAAATTCAAATCAAAATTCTTATCCAAAGGTTTTCACTATCGATTATGGTACTTCTGGCTGTGCAAGCAATCAAATATTAAAAAAAGGAAAGTTAAAAATCACGCTTTCTGGTCCGGTAATTACAACTGGAAGTAAAATGACAATCGAACGAATTGATTATTCAATAAACAATCTTAAACTAGAAGGAACAATTGAATATACAAATACTACAACCGTTCCAACTGTGCCACAATTTAGCCGAAAAGTAATTAATGGTAAATTAACTGACTTAACAGGACGAGTTTATCTTAATTCAGGTCTAGTTACTGTAAAACAAACAGCCGGTGTTGATACACCATTTGTTTTAGAAGATAATGTTTATGAAATGCCAGAAGGCACACACACAATTACAACAGACAAAGGAGGATCCCTAACTTTGACAGTACAAGAAACATTAATCAAAAAATACTCCTGTGAATTTATCTCTAAAGGAAAATTAAAAATTTCAGGCGGCTCTTTAAATGGTATCATTGATTACGGAAACCTAGAATGTGACACTAAATATACCTATACACATGAAAATGGAACCACCTATATTCTAGCAATGTAAACGATTCATTATTAAAAATATATACAAATCCCAATTTAGAAATAGATTGGGATTTTATTTTTATTAAAATTTAATTCCTATTCATTACATTCAAACTATTTTCTTTATTTTGCACCAAAATCTAAAAACTAATGAAAAAATCAATTATTGCCTTTGTTACACTTGCATTACTTGCATCATGCAGCAAAAAAGAATCTGCTGACAACTTACATATAACTGGAAACATAAAAGGTTTAAAAAGCGGAACGCTTTATATCCAACGATTTGCCGACACAGCGCTTGTTGCAATTGACAGTATTAAAATTGATGGAAATTCGTCTTTTGAAAGAGATATAAAATTAGAATCACCAGAAGTATTGTATCTATTTCTTGATCGAGGTGTAACAAATTCTTTAGATAGTAACATTTTATTTTTTGCTGAGCCCGGAAACATCAATATTGAAACTAATTTAGATAACTTTATTTCAAGCGCAAAAATCACTGGATCTAAAAATCAGGAACTATACGAACAATATCAAAAAATAAACTCTCGTTTTATAGATGAAAACCTTACTATGGTAGCGTCGAAATTCAAAGCTATAAAAAGACAAGATCAAAAAGCAATAGATAGCATAGATGCCAAGCAACAATCAAATATCAAAAGAAAATATTTGTATGCCACAAACTTCGCCATTAACAATAAAGATTATGAGGTAGCACCTTATATTGCTTTAGCCGAAATTTACGATATAAATGTTAAATTTCTTGATACGATTCAAAAAACAATGACTCCAAAAGTAGCAAAATCGCTTTACGGAAAAAAATTAACCAAGTACGTAGCCGAAATCAAAAAGGCTGAACAAAAATAATCGTTGATATTAAAAAGGTCCTGAAATATTCAGGACCTTTTTTTATGCACTAAATTTAAAAACAAAGAATGATTTGTTTCGACAGCACCACTTAAGTCATCATAAAAAATTATATGCATACATTACCTTATTTCTTAAAATGCTCCTGCTAGAGATACTAACTACGTTTCCATCTTTTCTTATCTTATGAAGTACAAGAAATATCTCATGAGTATACGAAAAAGACAACTAACAAGATTCAGAATCTCTTTTTGATAAACAAAAGTGCATTACTAAATAAAATAAAAGCTTCTAAATGATTTCTTTCATTCGAATACAATCTTGTGTATAAAAAACAAAAAACAGCTTTAAAACAGCTGAAAACTAAAACCACAGTTATCGCTTTCAACCGCTGAGATACAATACATATTTCAGGAATGATTTCTAAAAGATTATAAAACAAAAAAATCCTCATCAAATGAATGATGAGGATTCTTAAAAGAAAGGCGACGACATACTCTCCCACAAAATTGCAGTACCATCTGCGCAGGCGGGCTTAACTACTCTG
>NZ_JBIPCM010000007.1:0-270774 GCF_044007415.1 Flavobacterium sp. FlaQc-28 | reverse complement strand
AGTTAGATATTCGTTCGCATACAGACAGTAGAGCAACTCATCAATACAATGAAGCATTATCTGACCGAAGAGCGAAATCAACTATCGATTGGCTTATTAAAAACGGCGTAGCTAAAAATCGTCTGACTGGAAAAGGTTATGGAGAAACACAGCTTGTAAACAAATGTTCTGATGGTGTACCTTGTACCGAAGAAGAACACCAAATGAACAGACGAAGCGAGTTTATTATAGTTGGATTGTAATAAAAAATGTTTAAGATTAAAAATTAGGTACACTTTTTGTTTTTATCACTTTAATAAAAACTTGAAATCATGAAATTACTAAAACATTTATTTATTGGAGCCTTATTTTTTACTGTAAGTTTTTCAAACGCTCAGGTGTCAGTCAACCTTAATATTGGTACACCTCCCGCATGGGGACCGGCGGGTTATGCAGATGCTCATTATTATTACTTACCGGATTTAGAAATTTATTATGATATTAATGCTTCTGACTATATTTATATAAACAGCGGGAAATGGTTAAGATCAAAAAGACTGCCCAAAAAATATGGAAACTATGACCTTTATAATGAATATAAAGTTGTCCTTACTGACTACAGAGGAAATTCGCCGTATGATAATTATAAAACTCATAAAGTAAAATACGGTAAAGGTTATAAAGGAAAACCACAAAAAACAATTGGTCAAAAACCAGGAAAAGGAAATAATAAAGAGCATAAAAATAATGGCCACGGAAATGGAAAGCATTAAATTATGCTGTACTCCTGCAGTGAAGATAAGGTAAACAGCCCCAAAATTGGGATAAGGTAAAGTGGTTTTTGTTAACTCATTGTTTTTAGGGGCATGTTTATCTGTTTGTTGTGCAAATATATTATACAGATTAAAATAAGGATGTGTTATAACATCCTTATTTTATTTAAATCGTTGACTGTTTTGATTGGATCGAACTTAAAAATCTTACACATCTTGACAACAGGAAATATAGTGGCATGCTATATGGTAAATTCACATTTTACCGACTGTACTTGGAGAAGGTGTCTAGAGCCTTTTTTTAATGTGCTGCATTCCATCTGCAGCTCTTTAATCTATTTTTCATTTTCATGAATTCCTTTTATTAAAATCGGAAGATGAAGAATACTTTTTTGAGGCAAACTTCTCTTTTTTGTAAAGTTAGTTCCAGTGCCATAGAGCATCTTTGTTAATGTTAAGCTCCAGAGCCACCTCAAGTTTTTTTATTTGTATTCTATTTCAAAATAATCGAGAACTGATTTGTAATTATCTTGCGCAGTAAGACAGGTATCCATCAGATATTCTTTATATTGTTCCATTCCTGGAGTCCTCTGTAATAAAAAAGTTTAAGCTGTTCATCTATTATGAATGGCACTATATTGTTTGCAAGACATTCTTTGAAAATAATTAATCGTCCCACATGACCGTTTCCATCTTGAAAAGGATGTATGATTTCGAATTTGTAGTGAAAATCGATTATGTCTTCAATAGTTTTATTTTTAGTTGCATGATAATTAATGAGAAGATCTTTCATTTTTTCAGCGACCTGCTTGGGAGGGCAAGTCTCAATACCTCCAGCTTCATTTGGAAGCTTTTTATATTCACCAACATTAAACCAACCTTTTCCGCTGTCAGAAGTACCAGACTTTAATAAAAAATGAAGTTCTTTAATAATAGATTCGGTAAGTTTGGCATTTGCTTTTTCAATAATAAAATCTATGCAGCGAAAGTGATTAGTGGTTTCAATAATGTCATCGACATTTAAGTTTTCTTTAGAAGCACTGATTGTATTGGTTTCGAAAATATATCTTGTTTGGTCATGTGTCAGCCTGCTTCCTTCAATTTTATTTGAGTTGTAAGTCAAGTCAATCTGAGTACGGTGATAAATACTGCCTTTCAGTTTCATACTCTTTTGTTCTTTCAAGCTGTTTAATAAAACATTTTTACTTACTTTTTTATTCCCTTTTTGAGGAATTACTGCGTCTTCAGGAATATTCCAGGTCTTACCAGTTAAAAATGCACCTTTTAATTTCCCTAAAGCACAATAATTGCGAATTGTCCTTTCGGACAGTTCCAGTTTTTTTACAAATTCTACTACTGAAAGATCTTTCATGTTTTATACTAGTTTTAGTATCGGCAAGTATATGATAAAATATAAATTTGTAAGTGGTTAATTTGCCGATAGCGGAAATATGAAATAAAAATAAGCAAAAGATTTGAGTCTAATTTCTTAGTATTGTGAAGATTGGTGCCTTAAGTTTTTGTAGAAAAATGGAGGTAACTCAAGATTTTGAGAGATGAGACAGAATCAAAATTGTAGAATGCGACCATTAAATTTACTTTTTACGTTACAAGTAATTTTTTATTATTAATTTTAGTTTAATAGTAGGAATTTAATTCTGATCGCAAATAACTTATAGAAACATGTATGAATCAATCACAAAATGTTACCGACTACCCAAATAATAATACCATTTTTATGGTTTGGAAATTTAAAGATCAGACTGATATAAAGTCTTCTTTCGAAAAACTTTGTTCTTTAGTAAATAATTTAAATAATTCTTTTACAATAAGAATTCCTAATGGACGAAGCAGCTGTGTAATGGGGGTTGGATATGATGCGTGGATAAAGCTTGGATTACCAAAACCTCTGCCTAAGGAATTAGTGAATTTTGAATCGATTAGAGGGGCAAAACATACAGCAAAAGCTACTGAAGGAGATCTTCACTTTCATTTAAGAGGCCAAAATACAGCTGTTTGTTTTGATATGGCTCTGGCAATTTCAAATGTTATAAAGCCAGCAGCAGAATGTTTGGAAGAAATTCACGGATTTAGATATTGGGATGGGCGTTCTATTATTGGTTTTGTAGATGGTACCGAGAATCCAATAGGCGAGGAAAGACAATTTTTTGCAGTAGTAGGCGAGGAGGATGCTGCTTATAAAGGGGGAAGTTATTTATTTGTCCAGAAGTACTTTCATAATATGAAAAATTGGGGAAATCTATCGACTGAAGATCAGGAAAAAGTAATTGGAAGATCTAAAATGAGTGATATTGAAATGGAAGATGATGTGAAACCAGCAAATTCGCATAGTGCCCTTACGGCTATTACGGATGAAAATGGTGAAGACCTCAAAATTGTGCGAGATAATATGCCTTTTGGAAATCCTGCGAAAGGTGAAGTCGGCACCTATTTTATTTCTTACGCCAGTAAATTTAGTACTACAAGAAAAATGTTAGAGAATATGTTCATCGGTAACCCGCCTGGAAATTATGATCGTATATTGGATTTTAGTACCGCAGAAACTGGAACATTGTTTTTTGTACCCGCATTAGATTTATTAGACCAATATTCTGCGGAATCTGATTCGTAAGATAATGTTCTCATTATAAATTAGAAATTCTAAGGAGAATCGAATAATAAATGATCAAGCAAAATATTATGGAGATTGAAACTATTGTTGAAGAAAATGTTTATTCCTTTTCTATTACTTCCAGGGACTTCAGACTTATTATCAATACTGATAAAAGTTGTCGCTAGATGTAACATTGAATTGATGCCTTCAGCATTTAGTAATACAGAAGATAAGTAAACTATCGTTAGTTATAGTTTATTTATCTTCTCGTAAATCTTGGGATCGTGTTTTTTTATCTTAATCTTCACATATTTTGATGCGGGCATATTACTGTCTTTTACAACATTGTTTACAGAAACCAAGACGTTAGTTTCAGGAAAATAAGTTACTGTATTTTTCTCAGGTATTTGATAAGAAACAATAATAAATAAAGGTGCGATTCTTTCAATATTATCATCATAATTGAATAAATCAACTTTATCTCCTGATTTGAAACCCGCCTTCTCAATGTCTTTTGGATTCATAAATATTACCCGACGTTCGTTTTTTATACCACGATAGCGATCGTCAAGTCCGTAAATTGTAGTATTGAACTGGTCGTGTGTCCGAGTTGTTGCCATCAGATATTCATCATGATTAAGTTCATTAACCGGTATTTCAGTTAATGTAAACGGCGCACGGTCGCCAAATTCTTTAGTGATAAATTGTCCATCTCGTGCAGCATTAGGCAGATAAAAGCCTCCTTTTTCTCTCACTTTTAGGTTATAATTTTCAAAACCGGGAATGCATTTTTCTATATCATCCCTCACGGCATCATAACTGTCATGATAGCGTTGCCAGTTGATAACCGATTTATTTCCTAATGTGGCCATAGCCATTCTACACACAATCTGCGTCTCATTAATGAGATTATCTGATATCGGCTTTAGCATTCCTTTTGATGACTGTACTACTCCCATAGAGTTTTCGGTAGTTATAAATTGTATTTCGCCATTGACCATATCAATGTCGCTTCGGGATAGCGTAGGCAATATGATTGCTTCTTTTCCATGAATCAGATGACTGCGATTGAGTTTGGTAGATACGCAGACTGTCAGATTCAATTTTCTCAGCGCATTTGCAGTAAAGGTTGTGTCTGGTGTTGCGGATAGAAAATTACCTCCCATTGAAAATAATACTTTTACCTTTTCTTCATGCATTGCTTTAATGGCCCGAACAACATCGTATCCATGTTTGCGAGGTGGGTTGAATCCATAAAATGACTGTAAGCGGTCAAGCTGTTCGTCAGTGGGCTTTTCATCAATCATCATGGTTCTGTTTCCTTGAACATTACTATGTCCACGAACAGGACAGACACCTGCACCTGGCTTGCCAATGCTTCCTTTTAGTAATAGAATATTGAGTATCTCTTTAATCATATCTACACCATTGGGCTGCTGAGTAAGACCCATTCCCCAGCAGACAATGATTCGTTTTTTAAATGCAATCATTTCAGCCATCTGATAAAGTGTTTCTTTAGAAACACCGGAGAGCTCTACAAGATCATCAAGATTATAATTTTCGAATTGTTTTAGGAAGGCATCGTATCCAGTAGTTTTTTCTCTGATAAAATCATAATCAAAGATTTTTCCAGGATTTTTATTTTCCAATTCAATTAATATAGTCTCAATAGCTTTTAAAAGAGCCATGTCGCCATTTATTTTTACAGGCAGATAAAGATCAGCGAGTTTAACGCCATTTCTAATAATTCCTTTGATTTCCTGCGGATTTCGAAATCCCATTAAACCTGCTTCGGGCAGGGGATTGATGGCGATTATTTTTGCTCCGTTTGCTTTGCCTTTTGCTAATGCACTCATCATTCTAGGGGCATTGGTTCCCGGATTTTGTCCAATGATTATAATAACATCTGTATCATAAAAATCTTCCAGAGTTACGGTGCCTTTTCCAATTCCGATAGTAGGCCTTAAAGCGGATCCTGATGTTTCATGACACATATTGGAACAGTCCGGCATATTATTGGTGCCAAATTCTTTTGCAAAGAGCTGGTAAAGAAATGATGTTTCATTGCTTGTTCTTCCAGAGGTGTAAAAGGCAGCCTCATTTGGTGATTCCAACGCAGTGAGGTGTTCCGCTATTTTTTTGAATGCATTATCCCAGCTGATAGCTTCGTAGTGTGTTCCATTTTGAGGAAGATACATAGGTTCAGTTAGCCGCCCCATCTTGCCAATCTGATAATCGTCTAATTTGGCGAGACTGTATACGGAGTTTTCCTTAAAAAACTCGGCTGTAATTTTTTTGGAAGTAGCTTCTTCGGCTAGTGCTTTAGCTCCGTTCTCACAGTATTCGCCAAGTGGCGACCGCTCATCATCTGGATCAGGCCATGCACAGCTTGGGCAGTCAAAACCCCCAATCTGATTCATCTTAAATAAAGCTTTTGTGCCTCTCATAAGAGTTTTTTCTTCAATAAGATCACTAAAAGCTGCTATTACAGCAGGAACTCCGGCAGCCCAATTCTCTACTTTTGTCAACTTAAGATCTAGAAGTTTATACGGATTTTCAGCATCCGGCTCTTTCGTATTTTTTTTGTGTTGATCTTCTTTCATAGCTTTAGTATTTAATCAGAATCTCTGGGTGAGTTTTTGAATAATCTTTTCCAATTACTTTTTTACAGCAGTTATTGACTGATTATTTGAATTTTTTATAAAGTTGCTATTGACACCTTGTCACTAGAGTTATATATATTAAATCTATCTTCTTTAAGAAAACCTAAAAGGGTAATGTTAAATTCGGCAGCTATTTCTACAGCGAGAGTTGACGGAGCGCCAATTGCGGCTACAACGGCTATACCTGCCATAGCGGCTTTTTGAATTAATTCAAAACTAATTCTGCCACTAAGAAGTAATATATGTTTGTTTAAGGGCAATAAGTTGTCTATTAATGCACAGCCAATTAACTTATCGAGTGCATTGTGTCTTCCAACATCTTCACGTAAAAGAAGTAAATCACCTTCAACAGTAAAAAGCCCTGATGCATGAATACCTCCAGTAGCAGCAAAATTGCTTTGGGCTAAACGTAACTTTTGAGGTAATTGATAAAGTATATCTGTAGCGATATTTAATTTAGGATTTTCTAAATGATTAAAAACGCTAACTGTTTTAATAGATTCAATGGAGCTTTTCCCGCACACCCCACAGCTTGAAGTTGTATAAAAATTTCGGTCGGACTGCATCAAATGCGGAGTAAAATTTTCTATAAGATCTACCTGAACAATATTTTTCTTTTGTAATTCGCAGTCCATTTTTATGTGATAGACTTTTTTTATATCCAGGTAAGAAGTTATAATGCCTTCGGTATATAAAAAACCAATTGCAAGATCAAAGTCATTGCCAGGTGTACGCATGGTCACGGAGATGTTCTTGTAAGTTTTTTGGGTTTCAGGGCCGTATGAAATTCTTATCTCCAGCGGTTCTTCTACAGAAAGTGTGTCTGCAAAAAATGAACTTTCAAAGCCATTTACTTTTCTAATATGCATGTCTTTAATGGACACTGATTGCAAATCATTCATTTCCATGTAAATTCATTAAAAGTTGATACGTAAATTTAGTAAAAAATGATTTTAAAAAGGTGTTTTGGTCATATAATATCTTGAGAACATGACTGATTTGATATAAACAGAATTTTTAGCATAACTTGTGTAATAATTGATTTTGCAGCATTAAGTTCAATTTTTAGCTGCTGAAGGTCTAACCAAAAATGTTGTTATGCACACTGAGTTGATCATAAGAATGATAAATTGTGAGCTATCATTGTTAAAATTTTAAAGTTTAATTTTATCTTTACATTCACATATGCACTTCTTACTTGTCATAACAAAATAATCCTTCCTAATTATTTTGACAGGCTGTTGGTTCACAAGGGTATTTTTTTGAAACTCATTTTCATTTACATAAACTTATAATTTCATGTATCAATTTGTAAAGTATATTTTGCTGTTTTTGGCAGCATCATTAAGTCTGGTTTCCTGTAAGCAAAAACAGGGAGACAAAATTAAAGTTGGTTTCTCGCAAGCAATGACAACAGACGACTGGCGAAAGCAAATGAACAGTTCTATAAAAATCGAAGCTTCTTTGCGACCTGAAGTCGATTTGACAATCAAAGACGCCAATAATAACGTAGGAAAGCAAATCGAAGATATCGAACGTTTTATTTCTAATAAAGTGGATGTTATTATTGTATCGCCAATTCAGTCCAAACCTTTAACGGCAGTTGTCGAAAAATCTATAAAGGCGGGAATTCCTGTTCTTGTTGTCGATCGAAAAATTGAAGGAGAAAGTTACACAGCTTATCTCGGAGCAGATAATATTGAAATTGGACGAATCGCCGGTCGCTACATTATCTCGCACAGTAAAGGTTCTGGCAATATTATAGAAATTACAGGCGCCAGCGGATCATCTCCGGCTTACGAAAGAACGCTTGGTTTCAATCAGATTATCAACGAGAATAAGCGTTTTAAGATTGTAAACACCATTCAGGGCGATTGGGAAAAAGAATCGGTTAAAGCGCCTTTGAAGGCCATTCTTCTGCAAAACCCAAATGTTGAATATATCTTCGCTCATAACGACAGAATGGCTTTAAGCGCCTGGGAAACTGCTAAAACCCTGGGACTTGAAAAGAAAATAAAGTTTATTGGTGTGGATGCCTTAAACTCCGTAAATGGTGGTATTGAGTTGGTAAAAAGTGGTGTACTTGATGGAACAATTTTATATCCAACCGGAGGAAACGAAGCTTTAAAACTGGCATTAAAAATGTACAACAAAGAATCGATTTCAAGAAACAATATCTTAAATACGATTGTTATTGATAAAAACAATGCTGAAATTATCGAAAACCAAATGGATAAAGTCGATCAGCAACAGTTGGTAATCGAATCACAGCAAGGCGCTATTAAAGTTCAGGAAAGAGAATATGCTTCGCAGAATAATTTGGTAAGATTGCTTAGCTTTTTTCTTGTCATTATTTTGAGCTTAACGATTTACAGTATTTATTCTACAATTTCGATTTCAAAAAAGAAAAAACAATTAGAAAGAATCAATCAAACGGTAATTGATCAAAACAATGAAATTCAGGAAATGGCTCAGATTGCAGCTAAAAGCAACGAAGCAAAACTGAATTTCTTCACCGGACTTTCGCACGAATTTAAAACGCCAATTACTCTAATAATGAGTTACGTGGAGTCTTTAATTGAAAATGAGAAAATTAAAGGAACCACATTGATAGATGAAGTAAAATTGATTCACAAAAACTCAAACAGATTGCTTCGTTTGATCAATCAATTATTGGATTTCAGGAAAATTGAAGAGCAAAAATTTACGCTGAGAGCTTCCAATACTAAAATTTACGATTTCACAAATGAAGTTATGGCTAATTTTAAAGGCGAAGCCGCCCGAAGAAATATTGATTTTCAATTAAGCTGTAAAAACAAAAATCTGGAATTGTTTATTGACCGCGGTTTAATGGATAAAGTCTATTTCAATTTATTGTCAAATGCCTTTAAATTTACGCCGGACAATGGTAAAATTAGTATTTCAATTGTCGAAAATCAGGATAATACGGTAAAGATACATTTTAAAGATTCCGGAATTGGAATTCCTGACGATGAACTTTCAAATGTTTTTGATCCATTTTTCAGGGCTTCAAATAATAATAAAAATAGTTCAGGAATTGGTTTGCATTTGTCTAAAGAGTTTGTGCTTTTGCATCAGGGAACTATAGAGTTAAAATCAAAACAAGGCAGCGAATTTGTGATTACTTTATTAAAAGGAAATAGTCATTTGCAGCCTGCTGAAATTATTCAGAAAGTAGAAAGCCTAACTAGTATTCCGAATTTAATTACCGATAATTTAAATATAGAACCCGATTTAAAAGAATCAAATACCATTTCTGATACTGAAAAACATTCTTTGCTAATAATAGAAGACAATGTAGATTTGGTTAATTTTCTAAAAGCAAAACTGTCTAATGAATATGTAGTTTATAATTCTGACGGAAGCGATGCGATCGAAAAGGCTTTAGAAATTATTCCGGATATTATTATCTGTGACATTAATTTAGTCGACAAAGACGGTTACGAAATCAGCAAAGAGCTAAAGAAAGATCTTCGTTCCTCTCATATTCCAATTATAATTTTAACGGCACAAAGTAATAAAGAATCGGTTTTAAAAGGGCTTCAGAGTGGAGTAGATCAATATTTGACGAAACCTTTTAGTCTTTCAATTCTAAAACAATCTTTATCGAGTTTGCTTTTCAATAGAGAAAAACTACGTTATTATTACACCAATAATATTTACCGAGTTGAACCTGAATCTAAGTTTGGAAATCAGGAACAGTCCTTTATTACCAAAATGAATGACATTATTAAAAAGAATGTCGAAAATCCAAAGTTTTCAGTTGAAGATTTGGCGGATAAATTGGGCGTTTCGAGAGTTCAGCTGTATAGAAAAGTGAAAGCAATTATCGGAATTAATATTAGCGATCATATTAATAATGTCAAATTAGAGAAAGCAGCAGAGCTTTTAAAGTCAAATGAAATGAATATTTCTGAAATTGCGTACTCGTTAGGTTTCTCTTCTCCCAACTATTTTTCTACAGCTTTTAAGAATAAATTTGGAATTTCTCCTAAAGAATATAAAACGTCCAGTTAATTTGTCTTTAAAATTGTTTCTTTTAAAGTATCAATTTTGAAGGTTATGTAACAAAATCGAAACTACAAGGTTTTCGTAAAAGTTTTTTAATTTGCGTAAAACCTTGTAAATAAAGGTTTTGAGTTTAAAATGCTAAACTATCAATATTTATAGAAATAAATTGTAACATCATTAAAAATAAGTTGTTTTTTTTGCAGATATCTTAGCAACAAGTTTTTAATACATGTACAATGAATAAGATATTGATTTGGTCTGTTACTGCTGCACTGGCAGGTTTTCTTTTCGGTTTTGATACCGTAGTTATTTCTGGAGCTGATAAACAATTACAGCTTCTGTGGCACTCGTCAGATGCCTTTCATGGTTCAGTTGTTATGGCAATGGCATTATGGGGAACTGTAGTTGGTGCTATTTTTGGAGGAATCCCAACAAATAAAATAGGACGTAAAAAAACGTTGTTCTGGATTGGGATTTTATATTTCGCTTCAGCAATTGGTGCCGCTTTCGCTAATGATCCGTTTGTTTTTGCTGCCTTTAGATTTATTGGAGGTTTAGGAGTTGGTGCTTCAACTATTGCTGCTCCAGCTTATGTGTCAGAAATTGCTCCGGCAGACAAACGCGGAAGATTGGTCGCTTTGTATCAGTTTAATATTGTACTAGGAATTTTAATTGCTTTTATATCTAATTACTTTTTAAAAGATATTGGAGAAAACGCCTGGAGATGGATGATTGGTGTTCAGGCAATTCCTTCTCTTATCTATATTCTGTTTATTTTGACAATTCCTGAAAGTCCAAGATGGCTTTTATCTAAGAATCGTGACGAAGAAGCTCGTAAAGTTTTATATACTATTGATCCGTCAGCAAATATTTCAGACTTGATGGACGATTCCCGTGAAAACGGTGTTACCAAACACGAAAACATTTTCATGAAGAAATACCGTTTTCCTTTGATTCTCGCTTTTTTAATTGCCTTTTTCAATCAGTTTTCTGGAATTAATGCATTTCTATATTACGCGCCAAGAATTTTTGAAGAAGCCGGCTTAGGACAAAATACAGCGTTGTTAAGCAGTATCGGAATTGGAGTTACAAATCTTATTTTCACCTTAATTGGTGTGGCATTAATTGACAAATTAGGAAGAAAGTTGTTAATGTACATTGGTTCTGTTGGATATATTATTTCACTCGGACTAGTATCGGCTTCTTTCTATTACAATTGGGGAGGCTTATCAGTTCCTATTTTTCTTTTCCTTTTTATTGCTTCTCATGCAATTGGTCAGGGTGCGGTAATTTGGGTTTTTATTTCAGAAATTTTTCCAAATCATATTAGAGCATCGGGACAGGCATTTGGAAGTTCTGTACATTGGGTTTTGGCAGCGATTATTCCGTCTTTAATTCCAATGTTATTTTCAGAAATCGGACCAGAAGTAGTATTCCTTATTTTTACTTTAATGATGGTTTTACAATTGTTATTTGTAATTTTTCTGATGCCGGAAACAAAAGGAATCTCTTTAGAAGCTTTAAGCGAAACACTAACTAAAAAAAATAACCACAAAAATGAAATCAAAGAAACATCTGCCGTTAGCTCTTTATAGTGCTGCCTTACTGTCGATAGTAGGATTAAAACCGTCTTCTGCAACTGCACAAACTGCTGCCGTTACTGTATCGAACACAGCGGAAGAACAAATGTATCGACCACATTTTCATTTTACGCCAAAAAAAGGCTGGATGAACGATCCTAACGGAATGTTTTTCGCCAATGGATATTATCATTTATTCTACCAGCATTATCCTGATGGAAATACATGGGGACCAATGCATTGGGGACATGCCATTTCTAAAGATTTAATTAAATGGGAAGAACAGCCAATTGCGCTTTACCCAGATAAAGACAAATATATATTTTCCGGAAGTGCTGTTGTCGATACGCAAAATACATCTGGATTAGGAACTGGAAAAACAGCTCCGATTGTTGCCATTTATACTTTGCATGATATGACAAAGGAAAAAGCAGGCAAAATTGATGTGGAACAGCAGGATATTGCTTTTTCTAATGATAACGGTTTTACATGGCAGAAATTTGAGGAAGGAAATCCTGTCGTGAAAAACCCTGGAATTAGAGATTTTAGAGATCCAAAAGTATCTTGGGATGAAACGCACAAACAATGGATTATGGCTTTGGCAGCACAGGATCGAATACATTTTTACAAATCATCGAATCTGAAAAACTGGGAATTTGCATCTGAATTTGGAAAAAATATTGGTGCTCATGGCGGTGTTTGGGAATGTCCTGATTTCTTCGAAATAAAAGTAGAAGGAACAAAAGAAACAAAATGGGTTTTAATAGTAAATCTTAATCCAGGTGGACCAAACGGAGGTTCCGGAGTTCAATATTTTGTTGGAGATTTTGACGGAAAAACATTTACAATGGACACTACTTTTGCTGAAAGAGTAAATAATGAAAAAGCAGTCTGGGCAGATTATGGAAAAGATAATTATGCCGGAGTAACGTGGAATAATGTTCCAACTTCAGACGGAAGAAGACTGTTTATCGGATGGATGTCAAACTGGGATTATGCACAGCAAGTTCCAACAACAACATGGAGAAGCAGTACAACCATTCCGCGTGAATTGAAGCTGGTTAAAAAAGGAAACCATTATAATTTGGTTAGCACTCCGGTAAAAGAAATCAATAATTATGTTTCTAAAACCATTAAAACAAAAAGTAAAACCGGAAAAGGAACTTTGAATTTAATTGAAAACGGAAAAGTAGATTTAACACAGACAGTTATTAGTTTAGATTTAAAAAACTTAAAACAGGAAGATTATGCTTTTACACTTTCAAATGCAAATGGAGAATCTTTAAGTTTTGGTTTAAACAACAAAGAAAATTACTTATTTGTTGATCGTTCTAAAGCCGGTAAAATTGATTTCTCAGATAAGTTTGCTTTACCAATAAGCAAAGCGTTTTTGGAAGGAAGCCAAAAAAGTGCCGCTTTTAAAATTATTCTGGATAAAACTTCAATTGAAATATTCTACAATAATGGCGAAAAAGTAATGACAGAAATCTTTTTTCTAAACAAACCATTTACTTCACTTTCGATTGCTTCAAAAGAGAAAATGGAAGTAAATAATTTAATAATTCAGGAATTAAATGTCTCAAAAAGTCATTAAGAAAGAATAGCAGAATTATTTTTTCTTCATAAAGAAATCCACAGCTAAAGCTTGTAAATACTCGAAAGATTTTCCTTTCTGACCTTTTATGCTTCATTCTGAAAATGAATTGGTTGCCTATAATGGGCAATCGAATTGGATAATAATGTAATTAACTAACTAAATATAACCAAAACAATTAATTTATGAAAAGTAAGATTATTTATTTTCTATTTTTCTTCTTTCCGATGCTGATGATGACGGCGCAGGAAAACGGAATTAAAGGAACGGTAATTTCGTCTGATGACGGAATGCCGCTTCCTGGAGCGACAGTAATTATTTCAGGAACAAATACCAGTTCGGTCACCGATTTTGATGGGAATTTTTCCTTCCCAAATGTTGCTCCAGATGCTGTACTTGTAGTTTCTTTTATAGGATATGCCCCGCAATCGATTTCTGTTAAAGGGCAAAAAACAATCAATATAACGTTGAAGGTAGACAACAATCAATTGAATGAAGTCGTGGTAACCGGTTATTCAAAACAAAAGAAAACGGATATCACAGGAGCAGTTGCGGTTGTGAACATGAAAGATGTTATGAAACAGCCGGAACCAAATCCGATCAAAGCTTTACAGGGAAGAATTGCCGGAGTAAAAGTATCGTCTGATGGTTCGCCAAGCGGAGGAAATACAAAAGTGGTCATTCGTGGTGTTGGAACTTTAAACAACACAGATCCGCTTTACGTTATTGACGGAATGCCGACAAAATCCGGAATGCATGAATTAAATCCTAATGATATTGAAACGATTCAGGTATTGAAAGATGCTTCTTCAGCAAGTATTTACGGTTCTCGCGCTTCAAACGGTGTGATTATCATTACAACCAAAAAAGGAAAAGAAGGTGTAATGAGAATCAATTTCAGCACGTATGCTTCCTTTTCTGATTATTCGAGAAAGTTAGATGTTCTAAACGCGAACCAATTTGGACAGGCACTTTGGCAGGCGAATATTAACGACGGTTTAAATCCGAACAACAACAATTTGCGTTATCAGTTTGACTGGTCAGTAAATAACAACAAACCGCAATTGAATAAAGTTTTGGTTCCGGAATATTTAGATGCACAGCAAACCATAAAAGCTTCAAACACGGATTGGTACGATGCGATTTCTCAAACCGGAGTAGCCAATTCTTATGATTTGTCAGTTTCGAATGCTTCGGATAAAGGAAATTATGTTTTCTCGCTAGGTTATTATGGAAACGAAGGTGTTGTAAAAACAACAGATTTCGAAAGAATTTCTGCCAGAATGAACAGTTTGTATAAATATTTTGATGGCAAATTAGTTATTGGAGAAAATTTCAGTTTAAACCGTACAAACGAAGTTACAGATCCTGGCGTTTTAGATCCTGCTCTTAGAGCTTTGCCAATTATTCCGGTGCATACGGTAGACGGAATAGGTTGGGGAGGACCAGTTGGAGGAATGAACGATAGACAAAATCCGGTTCGACTTTTAGAATATAATAAAGACAACAAATACGATTATTTACGTCTTTTTGGTAACGCTTACGCGGATTTGGAAATCATTAAAAACCTGCACATCAAAACCAGTTTCGGAATGGATTATGGTTTTTATAAGAAGCGTACGCTGCAAAGAAGTTACAAATCGGGTTATTTGCAAAATGATCAGACTTCTGTTACAATCGACCAATCGATAAGCGACAAATGGACTTGGACGAATACTGCGATTTATAGTTTAAACTTTGGAAAAAGCAATCTTAATTTGATGGCGGGAACGGAGATGTATAAAGATACTTATGATACAAATACGTTGCGTAAAAATGACTTTTTGATCGAAACGCCGGATTATATGTATCCGGATGCAGGAACTGGAGAATCTTTTACCAGCGGAACTTCGACTGTATATTCTTTGCTTTCTTATTTTGGAAAAGCAGATTATGAGTTTGATAATCGTTATTTGGTTTCGGCTACAATTCGTCGTGATGGTTCTTCTCGTTTTGGAAAAAACAATCAATTCGGGACATTTCCGGCAGTTTCAGCGGGATGGAGAATCAGCAATGAAAATTTCATTAAAAATAGTGCTCCTGTTTTTTCAGACTTAAAATTAAGAGCGGGTTGGGGACAAACCGGTAATCAGGAAATTAGTAATACAGCAGTTTACTCGCTTTATCTGGCAAGTTACGCAGGCGGAAGTCCAACTTGGGCAACGTCTTACGGAACAGCTTATGATATTGCAGGAAACGGAAACGGATTGCTTCCGTCTGGTTTTATCGCAACACAATCAGGAAATGATGATTTGAAATGGGAAACGACTACACAGACGAATATTGGTTTGGACTTTGGTTTATTCAAACAAAAATTAAGCGGATCTATTGATTATTATATCAAAAAAACGGATGATATTTTGGTATTGCCGCCTTATTTAGGAGTTATTGGAGAAGGCGGAAATCGTTGGGTAAACGGAGCTTCTATGGAAAATAAAGGTTGGGAGTTTTCTTTAGGTTATCACGATGAAACTTCATTTGGATTGAAATATGATATTTCCGGAAACATTTCAGCAAACAAAAATAAGATTACACAATTGCCGGATGAAGTAAAAAACAATTACGGCGGCGATGGACTTGATGATAATATTTTAGGGCGACCAATTAATTCAATGTATGGATATGTGACTGACGGATTGTTTACAAGTCAGGATCAGGTAGACAACTCGGCAATTCAGGAAGGAAAAGGCCTTGGAAGAATTCGTTACAAAGACTTAAATGGCGACGGAACAATTACAGATAAAGACCGTACGTGGATAGGAAATCCAAATCCGGGATTGTTGTACGGAATCAATTTAAACTTGTCTTATAAAAACTTTGATTTTACCACTTTTTGGGAAGGCGCAACAGATGTTGATGTGATTAACAACACAAAATACCAAACTGATTTTTGGAGTGTTGATGACGTTGGATCAAATAAAGGAACACGTTTGTTGAATGCCTGGTCTTTGGATAATCCAAATTCAACTATTCCGGCACTGACAACGGTTGACAGAAATGCAGAATCTAGATTTTCAACTTATTATGTAGAAAACGGAAGTTATTTGAAACTTAGAGTTTTACAATTTGGCTATAGCCTGCCAAAAGAGTTATTGAAAAAACTAAATATTGAAACCTTCAGATTATACATCAGCGGTCAAAACTTATTGATTATCGATGCAAAAAGCTTCACAGGAGTTGATCCGGAAAATGCAGGTTTTGGATATCCTCAGCCGACAACTTTTACTGCTGGTCTTAATTTTACTTTATAATAAAAGATTAAAAAAAATGAAAAAAATACTATATATAGCAGGATTTGCAGTGATGGGTTTCTTCGCTTCCTGTTCCGATTTTTTAGAAAATGATCCGCGTGGCGTGTTGTCAGAAGAAGATATTGTTATACCGCAGTCGGTTGAAGGATTTATGAATGCGGCTTACGCACAATTAGGAAATGATCATTACGATTCTCCATACAGTTTATGGCCTTTTGGAAATGTTCGTTCAGATGATGCCTACAAAGGAGGAAGCGGTACAAATGATATTCAGGATTTTCACTTTTTTGAAGTTTCAAATAATATTCGTCCGGATTTTGGAGAATTGGATAGTTTCTGGTACATCAGTTATATTGGCGTTTCAAGAGCCAATAAAGCGTTGAAAGCTTTGGAACAAATCTCAGACGCAGATTATCCGTTGAAGAAAACGAGAATGGCTGAAATGCGTTTCTTGAGAGGACATTTTTACTTTATGCTGAAAATCATGTTCAGAAATGTGCCTTATATTACCGAAGATGTTCCGGTAGAAGATTATAAAACGATTTCAAACAAAGCGCTTTCAAACGAAGAACTTTGGAGCAAAATCGCTGAAGATTTTCAGGCTGCAGCCGAAAATTTACCGGATGCTCAACCAGAAGTAGGACGTGCTAATAAAAAAGCAGCTTATGCTTATTTGGCAAAAACAAGATTGTATCAGGCGTACACTCAGGATGAAACATTTAAAGTTACAGGAATCAGTCAGCAGCACTTACAGGAAGTAATTGCAGCAACAGATAAAGTTATTGGAAAAGCTTCTTTAGAACCTGACTTTGCCAACAACTTCTTGCCGGGAACTTATGAAAACGGACCGGAAGCTATTTTCTCGATTCAGTTTTCTGATAATGACGGGACTCTATACGGAAGATTAAATTTTTCAGATGTTCTTTCTACGCCACAAGGTTTAGGCTGTTGCGATTTTCATAAACCAAGTCAAAACTTGGTGAATGCTTTTAAAACCGGAGCAAATGGTTTGCCTGAGTTTGATACGTATAACAACGAAGATTTTGATTATAAAAATATAGATGCAAATACAGTTGATCCAAGATTATATCATACCGTTGCAATGCCTGGTTTGCCTTATAAATATGATCCAGAATTTTTATATGTTGAAGCTTGGGTGCGATCTCCAGGAACGTATGGTTATTTTGCTTCATTAAAAGAAAACGTTGCCCCAAATTGCAGCTGTGTTGTAAATATTGATCCGTTTTACGGAAATTCAAAAAACAGAATTCAGATTCGTTATGCTGATGTGATTTTGATGCGTGCCGAAGCTTTGATTGAATTAGGAAGACAATCTGAAGCTTTGCCGTTAATTAATGAAATCAGAGAAAGAGCAGCGCAAAGTACAGGAAGATTACCTTATGTGAGTAACTTCAAAATCAATACTTATGTGGACGGAAGCAATTGCAACTGGACGCAGGATTTTGCCCGTAAAGCGTTGCGTTGGGAACGTCGTTTAGAATTGGCGATGGAAGGAAGCCGATTTTTCGATCTTGTTCGTTGGGGAATTACAGATCAGGTTATGAATGATTTTTACGCAAAAGAAAAAACAAAACGTTCGTATTATCAGGATGCTTTTTTTGATGCGCATAAAGAAGAATATTGTCCAATTCCGTTGAAGCAAATTAATTTCAGTCAGGGATTGTACAAACAGAATCCAGGTTATTAATCTTAAAAATCAGCAATATGAAAAAAGCTTTAAATAAATATTGGACTAAAATGTCTATCGTTTTGGCAATGATTTTTATGATTACTGCCTGCGAAAATAGTTTTGAAACTGGCGGATTTGATGTTAGTTCGCCTTCAAATGTACTTTCATTCAAATTGAATGGAGTTTCAGGAAGCATTGATCAGGCAACAGGAAAAATTACTGTTGTAATGCCTTACGGATCTGACATAACAGCCATAAAACCGGAAGTTGTTTTTGTAGAAGGAGCAACATCAAATCCGGAATTAAATTCGGCTATGAATTTTACAAATCAGGTAAAATTTAGAGTGGTTAATGGTAATTTATACAAAGATTATACAGTAACTACAACCGTTTTAAGTCCGATTAAGAGTTTTACAATTAATGGTGTTGCAGCGACTGTAAACGACATTAGCAAAACCATTAATATGACGCTTCCTGAAAATACTGATTTGACAGCGCTTAAACCCGTAATTGAAGTTACAACGGGCGTAACCATTTCACCAGCTTCAGGAGCAACCGTTGATTTTACAAACGCAGTTACTTTTGTAATAACATCAAACGGGAAAAGCGTTAATTATACAGCAAATGTTGGAGTTCCGGTTACAGGATTAACAGTTGCATTTTTAGGAACTGCTGCTACAAGATCCGGAATTACAAATATGGATGAAGTTACGGCTTCAAACTGGTTGTTTGATAACTTCCCGGGAGCTAAATACATTTCTTTCGAAAGTATACAAAATGGTACCGATTTAAGTGATATTGACGTCATTTGGTGGCATTTTGATTCGGCTGCAAATTTACCTTCTGTGGCTTATAATGCTACGGTTACAAATGCATTGAAAAATTTCAGAACAAATGGAGGAAATCTGTTGTTGACTTCATTTGCTTCGCAATATGTTGATGCTTTAGGAATTGTTCCGTCAGGAAAAGGACCGAATAATGTTTTTGGTGATTTTCCTCCAAATGGATTTGTAGACGGAAATTCATGGGGAATGTCATTCGTTGGTCATGAAGGCCATCCAATTTTCCAAGGCTTAACCACTTTTGAAGCCGGAAAAGCCAATTTATTACAAAGCGGAACTTTCAGATTAAATCATACAGCTTGGTGGTTTTTACCGGAATGGGGAGGCTACAACAATGGAGAAGGTTGGAGAAACCAAACAGGAGGAACGAATCTCGCAAGTGAAGCGTGGGATAATGAATTGAACGGAAGAGTAACCATTGCAGAATTTCCAAATATAAGCACAAATAAAAATGTAATTGTTATTTCTATGGGAGCTTACGATTGGTACAATGAAACCAATAGCAGCGGAGTACCAAGTCAGGCAAACGAGTTTATTACAAATATCAAACTGCTGACACAAAACAGTATCAATTATCTAGCGGCAAAATAAATCACCTTGAATTTAATTAAAATGAAATATAGAAATATTATCACAATCGCCTCTGTTTTCTTTTCGCTGGTTTCGTGTAGTCAGGATGAAAATTATATTGGAGGTTCGATTTCAGGAGGCAATTCTGAAATAACAAGTATTTTTCCTGTTCCGCCGGCACAATGGATGGGCACGACTGATCCCTATTACAGTGCAGGTTATACCGGAGATATTATGCCTTTTTTCGATAACGGAAAATTCCATATCTACTTTCTGCATGATGCGCAGAATAAACCTGCCGGAAAAGGATTTCATGATATTCATGAATACCAGAGTACAGATTTGGCACATTTTACTTATGAAGGTCAAACCATTCCGTATGGTACAACCTTAGAACCTGATTTTGCTATTGGCACAGGATCAGTTGTCAAAGTGGGTAATCTTTATTACTTTTATTATACAGGGCACAATGAAAATCCGGCTTTTGTTCAGTCGAATGCCAGAGAAAGTGTGTTGTGTGCAACAAGTAGTGACTTGAAAAAATGGACAAAGGTTCCGTCTTTTAAAATTACAGCTCCGGCGGGATATTACAACTATGATTTCAGAGATCCGCATGTGTTTTATAATGATGAATTGAAAAAATATTCAATGTTAGTAAGCACACAGACAGAACCTGGAAGAAAAGCCGTTTTGCTGCATTTTACAAGCGCTGATCCTGCATCGGGAAAATGGGATGTTGAAGCTCCGATTTATACCACAACGCCTGAAGATAATTATCTGATGATGGAATGTGCGGATATTTTCAAAATGGGAAGCAATTGGTATTTAATTTTTTCGGAGAATTGGAGTGGCAATAAAGGAACGCATTACAGAATTTCATCATCTATAAATGGCCCATGGACAAAACCGGAAAATGACAGGATTGACGGAGAATATTTTTATGCAGGAAAAACAGCTTCTGATGGAAACAAAAGATATGTTTTTGGATGGAATGCCAGAAAAACACCTGAGAATGATTTAGGAAATAAAGATTGGGCAGGAAATATGGTTATTCATGAATTGATTCAGAATTCAGATGGAACTTTAGGAACGCAATCACCGAAATCGGTTAAGGATTTATTTTCGAAAAAGAATGCTACTGCAGAAGTAGATGCAATTTCAGCCAACGCAACAGCCAATAACGGAACCTATTCTTTATCCGGAGAAACAGAAAAAGCAATGGTTACTTTTAAAAGCATTGGAAAGAAAGTTAAAATAAAAGCCGAAGTCACTTTAGCGAAAGCTAGCGGAACAACCGGATTTGTTTTTCATACCAATGATACAGGAAGTTATTATAAAGTGGTTTTGGATATTGCTAATGGAAAAATAAGCGGTTTTAATTCGGCTTCACAGGAAGTAACGCGTTTGCCATTTGCATTTCAGACAAATGTAAAATATGATGTTGAAATAATTGCCGAAGGAAGTGTTATAGTCGTTTACATTAACGGAAAAGCAGCACTTACCAACCGCATTTACGGAAGAGACAAAAATAAATGGGGTTTAATTGCTGAAGGACAAACGAGCACAATCTCAAATCTTCAGATAACGCAACCTGAATAAAAACTAATAATAAAATATTTTAGAATGAATAACGGAAAAAACCTTAAGGCGGTGGCATACGGAGAGGTACTTTGGGATGTTTTTGCCAATGAAAAAAAGATTGGCGGAGCACCATTGAATGTTGCCCTGCGCATGAAAACGCTGGGTTGTGACGTGGCCATGATTAGCTGTGTAGGAAATGATGAAGACGGGAAAGCAATAAAAGATCAAGTGAAACAACTGGGACTTGAAACGGATACAATCGTAATTTCAGAAGATTTCCCGACTGGTTTGGTCAACGTTACCTTAAATGAACGTGGATCGGCAACTTATGAAATCAGTTATCCGTCTGCCTGGGATAAAATTGAATTGAATGATTTAGCAAAAGCAACGGTAAAATCGGCTGATGTATTGATTTACGGAAGTTTGGTTTGTCGCGATAACGTTTCGAGAAAAGCTTTGGAAGAGCTGCTTCAAAATGATGTTTATAAAGTTTTTGATGTGAATTTAAGAAAGCCACACTATACTTATGAAATTCTGCAGGAGTTAATGAACTCTGCAGATTTTATTAAGTTCAATGATGAGGAATTACTGGAGATAGCAGCGACTATGGATTCTCCTTTTACAAGTTTGGAAGATAATATGCGTTTTGTTGCAGAGAAAAACAAGGTAAGAGCTATGTGTGTCACTAAAGGAAAACACGGAGCTTTATTAATGTGGGAAGGAGAACTTTATCAGAATGTGGGATATCCTGTTAAAGTATCTGATACGGTTGGAGCAGGAGATTCCTTTCTAGCAGCTTTAATCACATCGCTGCTTACAGATAAAACACCGCAGGAGGCAATTGATTTTGCGTGCGCGGTAGGGGCTCTAGTTGCCGAGTCTCCAGGGGCAAATCCTGAAATTTCACCTTCTAGAATTGAAAGTCTGATGGAGAAAGTTAAAATCTGATTTTTTTAAGCCTGAAAGAAGTATTGCTCCTTAGGGTTGTAATGTTAATGTTTATCTGTGAAAGCAGGCCTGATGTCTTTTGGCATCAGGCTTTTGTTTTAGTAATTGGAAAGAGTCTAAAACGTAATGCTTATCTAATTGCTGAAAATTTTATAATTGGCTATAACTTGTTTACGCAGAATAAAATTTTAAATTTACTTTTTTGAAAGATTTGGTTTCTGTCCAGTTTGTTACAATAAAAAATATAGTTTTAACTGATTAATAAAAATATTAAAATGAAAAAAGTTATAATTTCATTAGTTGTTTTCTTTGCAATACAAGCCATACAGGCACAGAAAAGTTTTAAGCCCCTTTTTGACGGTAAAACGACAAAGGGCTGGCATGTCTATGGCAAAAAAGCTGCAGGAAAAGCATGGAAAGCAGAAGATGGCATATTACATTTTGATCCCAAAGAAGCACAAGATGGACAAGGAGGAGATTTAGTAACAGATGCTGAATTTAGAGATTTTCATTTAAAATTGGATTGGAAAATAGCTCAGGATGGGAACAGCGGTATAATTTTTTATGTAAATGAGAATCCCGCAAAATACCAAAATACTTATAGTACCGGATTGGAGATGCAAATTTTAGACAATGCAGGTCATCCAGACGGAAAAATTCTTAAACATCGAGCAGGAGATTTGTATGATTTAATTCAAAGTAAATCAGAACCTGTAAAACCAGCAGGAGAATGGAATACTGCCGAAATTATCAGCAGGAAAGGAAAATTAAGCCTTATTCTGAATGGAGTTACAGTAGTAGAAACGGTTCTTTGGGATGATAATTTCAAAAAAAATGTAGCGGGAAGCAAATTTGCAGATTGGCTGGATTTTGGAACATTCAAAAAAGGAAAAATTGCTTTGCAGGATCATGGAAATAATGTCTGGTTTCGCAACATTGTGATTAAAGAATTAGATTAGTATTATAATGCTCTAGTAGTAAAATTTTTGATGCCCAGATAAAAAATGTTTATAATTACTAATGTATAGCATGATTTGACATTTTGTATGGAAAAATCCTTCCTATGTTTTGAGCTGATGTTTTGCCTGAATTTCATTTTAACCTCTATTTTACTATTATGCTCATACAGTTTTTATGGGTAGAGTGAGTTACTGCTAAAAAGGCTAGATGGTGAATATAAAGAGGGTAATTTAGTTGGGGCAGAAAAAGGATTCCAGTCTCTTCTTAATTTCGATGTAGGTGACAGTAGAGTTACTGCTAATCTGCCATAGCTTTTTGTGATAAAATTGTAGGGAACTCTACCAGCTCCTTTAAACAATTAGGTTAATCTTTTTTTATAAAAACCGTCTTAACTTTTTTCGGTACAATCGGAAGCGATTCCACATGGATTTTTGCCACGATTTTGCCACAGAGATTGAGCAGTTTTAAAAAATTTGAAAAGCGGTATAAAAGAGAAAAACCTGTGAATTCTAGGATTTACAGGTTTTGTTTTTTAGCAAAAAAAAAGTCCTAATCAAAGATTAAGACTTTTAGTGGGGAGAGCAGGATTCGAACCTTAAGCTTGAAACCGCTGTATTTGCCACTTTTATTTATGTCTTGAACCTCTGTGCACCGATTCTGCACCAATTCAAATTTTTACTATTTCAATATTAAATCATGCACGAAATTTTAAATACTAACGAATTAACATGTAGTAGTATTATTCATTTTTCTGTTTGACAAAAATAAGAAAAATACAGAATATTTCCGATTTAGAAATTAAAATTTCTGATGCATAGTGGCTATAAAGGGATCAGTTCCGGTTAAAAAAAAAGACAACTCAAAGAGTTGTCTTAATAAATAATAAAATACGTAAAAATTACTTTTTACAATCTTTCGGAGCACAAGATCCCGAATCGTTATTACAGCAATGCGTTGAACACTTTTCAGTGCAGTTTTTCTTAGTATCAGTTTTTGATAAGCTCGCATAAGCGAAGATACTTCCAGCAGACAATACCAATGCTGCAAGAGTAATGTACATTTTGTTTTTCATAATTTAAATTTTTAATGATTAATACTAACTAAGACGTACTAATCTAAAAATGATGCAAACTTTGTTGATTTTTTTTCTAACAGCTTGAATTTTGTATATATGAAGCTTACGTAGATGGTCTGGTGATCAGCATTTTCCTCCGCTGCACGATTTTTTAGAAGTAACATTCATAACATTTCCACGACGGTCTAACTCAATACTGCAGCAATCTAGAAGCATTTCTTTTAATTTGGATCTGCCTCTTTGGACTCGAGATCGTATTGACGGATAGGCAAGGTTGTATTTTTCTGTTAAATCTTTCTGTTTAATTCCATGAATTTCGCTATCCATGATGATATCCCGATAGTCTTCAGGTAACCGCTCAATGAATTTTATGAGACAACAATCCAGACTTTCTGTATTATCAAAATCTGTTTCATGCATTATTTTTTGCATCATACATTCGGTCAGCTCTGATTTTTTATGATTGGAATTTTTACGGTAATAGTCAATGA
The DNA here is from genome assembly GCF_044007415.1 of Flavobacterium sp. FlaQc-28. NCBI lineage: Bacteria > Pseudomonadati > Bacteroidota > Flavobacteriia > Flavobacteriales > Flavobacteriaceae > Flavobacterium > Flavobacterium sp. FlaQc-28. The sequence goes on along the minus strand of NZ_JBIPCM010000007.1, from coordinate 246,092 downwards.
TGGAATTTCTTGTGATTGTGAAAATCCAGCTTTTTAATTTGCTTTCATCAGTCAGTGATCCTAAATTCTCGTTTATCTTTATAAAAACCTCCTGCAAAACATCAGATGCATCGCCCGTATCATTTATACGGGCCTTAATATAATTGCCCAAAATGATATAAAACTGATTATGAATAGTATTTATCTCCAAATTCATAAATTAAATGTTCTGTTTGTTTAGAAAGCTGGATTAACAACAATTGATTTTATTTCTGAAATTATTCCATACATAGGCAGTTTTTGGAATACATAATAAAATATGAAGAATTGCCATTAGGATAGCTCCCGGCAGTAGATTTATAATTAACAAATTAAAAAAGCTTGGAGATTGATTTATATTAGAAATCATTATTTCTCCATTTTGAAAAGTAAATCTGATGGAGAGATAAACCGCAATTGACGCAAAATGAAACCCATTTACGAATAAATGAACAATATATTCCCAGCGTGGAAGCCCGCCCATAAACTGCCTGCTGTCTTTTTCTATAAAAGCGTCATACCCGAGCACTAGTATATCTAAAAGGACAATGGTTAAGCCTATTACAAAACTAGTATGATTATCTTGTTTCAAGAACAAAAAATAAAGGATTGCCGGAAAGAAAATAGCTCTCAAAGTATGAGTAACGTGCTCAGTTTTACTTTCTTCCCGATTGTGAAGCTGGTATTTGTAAATATGCAGATAAAAGCCATCATACAAGGCCAAGACTGCAAATAGAACAAGAAAGAAGGATGAAATGATAATTGCTGTTTCCATTTTATTTTTAATTGATTATAAAAGCAAAACTATTGGAAAGTATAATTAGCAAAAAGGACAAATGTCCTCGAATTTACTTGGTAATTTCTTTTCTGATCCTGCTCAGCGTCCTGCGTGTTATTCCTAGATAGCTTGCAATATCAGTTACTGAAGCCTTGTTTACAACTGCAGGCTGTTCCTTAAGCATACGCATGTATTTTTCCTTTGCGCTTTCATTGCTCAAAACACTGGCATACTGTTCCATCACCATATACTGCCGCTCAGCAATTGTCCTTCCGATATTCTGCCAGAGAGCACTTTTTTGATAGAGAATCTGCAGGTCATTGTAACTGATTGTTATAAGTTCGGTATCTTCTACAGCCTGAATGGAAAGTTCCGAAGGCTGCTGCGAAATAAAGCTCTTATAGGATGCTGTCAAATTATTTTCTGCACAGAAACAAGAAGTCACTTCTTCGGATTTTTCATTTATGTAATATGTCCTGAGCAGCCCTTTTTTTATAAAAGCGGCTTCATGTGAGGTTTTGCCGATCTCTGCAAAATAACTGTTTCTGGCTAATGTCCTTATTTTGAAATACTGGCTGTAATTTTCAAATTCCTGATCGCTGACAGGGACAATGCTCTTTAAAAATAATTTAAAACTTTCCATAGTAGGTTTTATTTCAATATTTTAATATGCTTTTCTAAGCATAAACGCGTAAATGTCTGGAAGAGGACTTTCCTCAATAGCACGGGCTGTTTTTTCAATATCATAAGGTACTCTTATGAATTCTACTTTAATGCCGTCTTTTTTGGAAAGATTACTGCTTTTTTCAATGGTGATTACTGCATAACAGCAGTCTGGATTTCTATCTTTTGGTTTTCCAACCGACCCTGCATTAATGGCATGAAAATAACTGCCTTTTTTATTAGGATTTTCCAATATGCGATGATAAGGTAAATGAGAATGTCCGCAGATAAGAATGTCTGTATTGGAATCAAGAAAGATGTTAGTGAAATCTTTTTCGTTTTTATCCTCAAGCAAATATTCCTTGTTGCTGTAAGGACTCCCATGGACCATCAAAATTTTTATAAGTTTGTTAGCCGTTTGATATTCAAGTTTAATATGGGCAGGAAGAGCAGAAAGATATTTTATCTGCTCTTTGCCCACAATCTGATATGCATAGCTTTCAATGTCATTTGAACCGTCATTGTGTATCTCGACAGCCTTGACATCGTGATTTCCTGCAAGGGTAGGGATATGCTTTTTACGGATCTCATTGATCACGGCATTGGGGCATAAATTGTAGCCTACTAAATCTCCTAAGCAGTAAACAGCATCAATATTCTGCTCTTCAATACTTTTTAAGGTCTGCTCCAATGCGGGGAAGTTCGCATGTATATCCGATATTATTGCAATTCTCATATTTTTTTAAGCAGTTTCTGCAGATACCTGTTTTGTGAAATACTTCTTTCTGAACCAGACTGCAAGGTTTACTAATGCTATAAGAGCAGGTACTTCTACCAAAGGACCTATAACACCTGCAAATGCCTGGCCGCTGTTTATTCCAAACACGCCGATTGCCACGGCAATGGCAAGTTCAAAATTATTTCCGGTGGCTGTAAAAGCTATAGATGTAGCCTTTGAATAGTCAGCCCCAAAATATTTTCCAGTGAAAAAACTGATGATAAACATTAAAGTAAAGTAAATCACAAGCGGTATTGCAATACGCACGACATCCATAGGGATCTGAATAATAAGTTCCCCTTTCAGGCTAAACATTACAATAATTGTAAAGAGCAACGAAATAAGTGTAATTGGCGAGATAAACGGCACGTACTTATTCTCAAACCATTCAGAACCTTTTAAGGCTATCAAAGCATAACGGCTTATGATTCCCAGAGCAAATGGAATACCTAAATAGATACCGACGCTCTCGGCAATCTGTGAAATGCTGATATTGACTTCGAAGCCATCATATCCAAAATAGGGAGGTAGAATGGTTATAAAAATGTATGCATATACGCTATAAAGCAGCACCTGAAAAATACTGTTAAGCGCGATAAGTCCTGCTGCATACTCACGGTTTCCGTCTGCCAGATCGTTCCATACCACAACCATTGCGATACAGCGTGCCAGACCGATCAGGATCACTCCAATCATGTATTCAGGATATCCGTTCAAAAACAGGAGCGCCAATAAAAACATTAAGACAGGGCCTACGATCCAGTTCAGGAATAAAGAAGCGCCTAAGACTTTAGTGTTTTTGAAAACCTGACCCATCTGCTCGTATTTTACTTTTGCCAGAGGCGGATACATCATCAGGATAAGTCCTATTGCCAATGGAATGTTTGTTGTTCCGCTGGAGAATGAATTGATGAAACCTCCGCTTGAAGGAATAAAGTATCCTATTGCCACGCCTATAGCCATAGCAAGGAAAATCCAAAGGGTTAAGAAGCGGTCAAGGAAGCTTAACTTTTTGCGTCCGACGGCTGGTGCACAATTATTTGCTGACATTTTATTTTTTTATTTGTGAGAATACGTAAAACATTTCAGTTCCTATCTGCAGGCTTCGCTCCAGATAAGTTTCCTTCTGCTGAGGCGTTCCGTCAGAAATTTTTGGATCATCAAAAGTGATCGGGATTCTTTTCTCTGCGCCTGCTATAAACGGGCATCCTCCGTCAGCCTGCGAGCAGGTCATTATTGCTGCGAATCCGCTTTCAGGATTGAAATCATCATCATAGGTTTTGGAAAAACAGATGACAGGAAGTTCATCAGCTGAATATTTTATGGAATAAACCGGGTTTGATCCCTCTGAAAGCGTTTTAATCTTAAATCCTGAATCCTTCAAAGTCTCCGCTGCCATCGGGAAAAGGGCAGTAGCCTCTGTTCCCCCTGAATAGCATGAAACGTTTTTGATGCCGTAATAGGTAGCCGCAGTCTGCGCCCAAACCTGCGAGAGGTGGCTTCTTCTGGAATTATGTGTGCAGATTAGGTTTAGTCTGGTTTCCAGCTTGCTGTCCACTTTAGTCTGAATGAAGTCGATTAATGGCTGCAAGACTGCTTTGCGATCTTCGGAGATCTGCTTAAAATCAAATGATTTAACGGTATTCTCAATTTCTGAATATAACATAGTTTTTTGGCTGTAAAGGTTTATTAATTATCTGTTTAATGATTAGCAGCATCCTCCGCCCGGAGTGCATGAATTAGCATTATCAGTATTTAACTGAGATAATTTTACTTTTGGCTTATCAGATGGAATACCGCACTGCTCCTGAGCAAGGCAGGCAGTCTGTTTATTAAGTAAAGTGAAGTTTTTGCCGTTAAAATCCAAATCGTATTTACCGATAGTAGTGTTCTGGTACTCCACTTCAATTTCATTGTCTTCAATTCCCAATACTTTTTCTGAAAGCTCAATGATGTGGATCAGTTTCTGAGGTTTAAGCCTGTGTTCGTAGTCGTTGGCATCCCAAAGCTGAAAATTTACAACCGTTTCTTTTCTTACTGTTCCTCCGCAGTCGATGAAGTTTTTGGTAACCAAGCCTACTTCGGTTACGTGAAAATATTCCGGTACAAATGTGCCGTCCGGCAGTTCAAAATTTACAGCTTCTACTGTTTTAAGCACTTCTTTAATTTCTGAAAGTTTCATAATTTTTTATATTTAGTTAAACTATATTTTTTATTAAATAATAACAGAGCTTCTTCTTTCAAGAAGCGCAGTATCTCTCCAGATACCATTTTGTTTTCCAATTTTCTCCCTTGTTCCAAGTGTCCTGAAACCTGCTTTTTCATGGATGCGGAGACTTGCTGTATTCTCAGGAAAGATCCCTGCCTGAAGTGTCCAGATTCCTTCTGTTTCGCTTTGTCTGACAAGTTCATTTAAAAGGGTAAGCCCGATTCCTTTTCCTGAATGTGCGGGATCGACATATACGCTTACTTCTGCAACCCCTGCATAAACGCAGCGTGAAGAAACAGGGGTAAGGGCAGCCCATCCAATCACTTTCCCATCTTCCTGCATAGTAATTCTGCAGGATTTAAGATGTGAATTGTCCCAGTACTCCCATGAAGGAGCGCTGGTTTGAAAAGTAGCGTTGCCAGTGTCTATTCCTTTTTGGTAGATTAATTCTACCTGCTGCCAGTCTTCAGCTGTAAGTTTTCTAATTTCCATATCTTGTAGATTAACAGCATTCATTTCTCTTTTTAGCAAGATGATTTGATATATGCTCAAAGAACCCTTTTATCTTTTGCAGTCCAGGTTCATTGATACAGTAGCAGATAGAATTTCCTTCAATACTTCCTTTGATTAAGCCGGCATTTTTTAATTCTTTAAGATGCTGTGAAACCGTAGGCTGTGAAAGAGGAAGTTCATTTACAATATCTCCGCAGATGCATGCATCTACTTTTAATAAATATTCCATAATAGCAATACGCGCAGGATGCCCTAGTGCCTTGGCTAAAACTGCCAGTTCATTCTGGCTGTCGGTAAAGTGATCTGTTTTTGTTGCTCCCATTGTTTTATATTTATATTGCAATATTACGATAATGTTTTTGATTAGCAAAATGATATCGGTTATATTTATTTTTTTAAGAAATATTTCAATAAATTATAACCTTATAATAAAATCAAAACCCCCTAAATCAAAAAGCTTTAGGGGGTGTATCAGTTGGAATTATTTGTAAATATTAGTAATTATTTATACTTAATATTAATACTAATAATATCCGAAGTCATATTTGTAGTTCTAGTATAATGACCATAACGAAGTTCCAGCGTATTCCAATGTTTAAGTCCAAAGACTCCATTTAACGGCGTAAACTTCATGCCCATTCCAAAGAAACTACTGTCAAACTTTGACAAATCATAATTACTGGTGTAGTATTCATCGGCTGGGGTATGTTCACCATATGGTTTGAAATACTTCGTTCCGGTTTGAGTATAATATCTATAAAACGGACTCACTGAAAATGCCTGCGTTAATTTTACCGGAATTTCAAGATCAGCGGTATGGGCCTTTAAGCTCCAATCATCGGTATAATATCTGTAATAGGCGCGAATAATTACATTATCTCCGAAAAAATAACTGGCTCTGATTCCCAGTGGAATTTTAAGTCTGGTATCGGGCATTTTTTCCTGATGAACAGAACCATCTTCAAAATAAACCCTGTGAAATGGAAGACTCAAATAACCATTTTGACTGATAACATCTCCTACAAGCATTATCTGCAGGTCTTTGTTTATAACCTGCGAGTAACTCAAAGTTCCTGCAAAAGTATTTCGGTTGGCACTGCCATAACCTTCTTGGCCTGGTGGACGCAGTTCAACCGGTTCAATTAGTTTTAACTGATCGATAAAGGTTTGAAACTTAGCTGTAAATTCTCCGTTTTTGTCTTTTGTTTTTTGTGAAAAACTAATGTTTCCTCCAAAAGACTGGTAATCAAATTCGGTCGATGATGAAACGCCAATTCCCAGTGTTCTTCCTTTTTCTTCGTTTTCTCTCAGATAAGTTAGAGAAGGGTAGAAGCGGTTGTCTGAAGAGGATGCAGATGAATTGGCACTCAAATCAATCATATCTGATGAGGCAGAGGTATAGTGGTCAATACCTGCTTCAATATCAAAGGTATGCTTTATACCCGTTTCTCCGTACTTGACTAACTTAACATCAATAGTATTGGCGATGTCAGTAAGATGCTCAGAACCAATCCCTCCTGTAACAGCTGAATTGTTCCCGTCCTGGCTATAATAACTCGAAACCAGATTTACTTCTTCCAATTTTAATTTTTTGCTTTTATAACTGGTAGAATCAGTAGGAACGTTTTGCGCTCTTGATTGAAATAATGCCAATAAAGCAAATCCTGTTATGAATATTCTTTTCATTTTTAATTTTATGAAAATTAGTTACACCCGCAGCCGCCGCCGCTTTTTCCTGAATTTGCTCCGGAAGCTCCTTCACGGTAGGATTGAAAGCTGAGTTCTGTCTTTTCGATTTTCCTGTTAGAAAGTACCATTTCAGAATCGTTGATTTTTCCTTTTTGGTATTCTTTTACCGAAGTACAGGAGGTGAGTAGAATGCCTGTAAAAGCAATACTACATAATAATACGAGCGCTTTTTGTTTTGGCTTTTTCATTTCAGATTGATGTTTTTTGAAGTGTAAATTTTATTGTTGTCGTCGATAATAATACAATATAGATCCGGAATCTGGTCAATTAGAAACAATCCTGCCTTAATTCCCATAACCGCTATTGGAGTGGCCATTGCATCAGCAAATTCAGCATTTGAAGCGATAATGGTAACACTTTTTATTCCGGTTATTGGAAGTCCCGTTTTGGGATCAATAGTATGCGAATATTTTTTTCCGTTGATGGTTACGAATTTTTCATAATTTCCAGAAGTGGCAACTGCCTTATTAGATATCTCCATATAAGAAAAAGCAGTATTTGGGGCATCAGGATTGGCTACACCAATAGTCCATTTTTGACCGTTTGGCTGTAGTCCCCAGGCACAGAGATCTCCACTGGCATTTATAATACCACTATGAACATTATTTTTAAGCAGTACTTGTTTAGCCATTTCTGCGGCATAACCTTTTCCGATACCACCAAAACCAATTCGCATTCCTTTTTCTTTTAGAAAAACAGTACAATTCTGTTTGTCAAGAATAATATTTCGGTAATCAATAAGGTGAATCATTTTTTTTGCTGTCTGAGGGTTAGGAAGACTGGTCATTGTTTTGTCAAAATTCCACAGACTTTTGTCAAGACTTCCATACGAAATATCAAAAGCTCCTTGTGTAATTTTCGAAATTCCCGTAGCTCTTTCAATAAGATTAAAGACCTCCTGATCTACTTTGACAGGCTCTATTCCTGCATTTTGATTTATCAGATTGGTTTGACTGTCCTCTTTATAAGTAGTGAACAGTTTTTCGATCCTTCTGATTTCTTCAATGGCAAGATTGATATTCTCATTTCCCGTTTTCGCATTTCCGGCTACAACTGTAATAGTAAAGTTGTTTCCCATGAGTTTTAGGGATTGCGAATATTTTTGATTTTTTAATATGTTACTTTTTGCTATCACAGATTGCTTTTATTTCTGCAGTCCATTGTTCAGGTGTAGTTTCAGGTTTGCCGTGCCAGGTTTTGATAACTTTTCCGTCGGCATCCAGAAGAAGGGTAAGAGGAAAACTTCCTTCTTTGTTATAAATTTCGGCTAAATCTTCATTACGTTTTACTTGTTCCGGTGTACCAATATTTTTCTTCTTTCTTGGAAAATCAGCATTTACCAATACTAAATTTGAGTTTGCCATATCACTAAATACCTGGCTCTCTAAATAATCCCTGCGAAGAACAATACACGGACCACACCAATCCGATCCTGAGAAATTGAGCAGAATCAGTTCATGTTTTTCCTTTGCAATTTTTTTCGCATTATTAAAGTCAGGTTCCCAATTTATAGGAATTACTGTCAATAAAAGGAATAAGGTAATTAGTTTCATTTTAAAGTCTTGTTTTAAGGTCTTTACGAAATAACGAATTGTTGTATATCTTATTTTTTTTATTTGCTTAAGATTAGATTAATTTTTACTGGACGAAAAAACAAATCTTTTTAAGGTGTTCAATTAATTTTTAATATTGTCTTACTTCTTCGAGTAAATGTATTAAATCTCTTATTTACGGATAATGACTTACATCACTTTTGAGATTGATGGGGATCATTTGTTTTCCAATCTGCTTTTTTGAATTTTACCTAACTATAAAAAAGGATAATGCTTTGTTTATTATCATTCAAAGCTATAATTTTTAAATTTTTTTGCCATGAAAAAAAATAATGATGTTTTACTTAAAGAAGTAAAAGAAGCGATCAAATGGGAGCCTATTTTAAATTCTAACGACATAGATGTTAGCGTTAATGATGGTATTGTAACCCTTGGAGGTACGGTAGATAATTATACGCAGAAAAAAGAGGCGGAGCAAACTGTTAAAAATATTGCTGGTGTAAAAGCAGTTGTCGACGATGTAAAAGTTGATCTATATTTTTCAGCAATTAAAAGTGATACCGATATAGCTGCATCAGTTGTTAAGGTATTGCGTGAAAACTGGGCCGTTCCTGACCATCTGCTCAAAGTAACAGTAGAGAATGGATGGGTAACACTTGAAGGGATTTTGCACTGGAATTTTCAAAGAAAAGCAGCAGAGAATGCTATTCGTTATTTAGAAGGTGTTAGGGGAGTAATTGATAAAATAAAAATTGAGGCCGAAATAAAAAATGAACTAGAAAAGGAGTTCGTTGAAAAAGCGCTTCGTCGCAGCTGGTTGCTTGATATTGATAATATACGAGTTAGAGTCGATAATAAAACTATTACTCTCAGTGGTATTGTGAGTTCACTATTTCAGAAAGAGGAAGCAGAAAGAATTGCATGGAATACACCTGGTGTATGGTATGTAGATAATGAACTTTTAGTCGAATTTGATTGATTTATGCAAACCTTAAATAAAAAAATATGAAAAGTAATGATATTTTGCAAAGAGAAATTCAGGAAGCGCTCAAATTCGAGCCTTTGCTGCATGCAGCCGAGATTGGAGTTATTGTAAAAGAAGGTGTAGTTACCTTAACAGGAAATGTTGACATGCTTGTTAAAAAAACAGAAGCCCTGCATGCTGCAAAAAAAATTAAAGGTGTAGCAGCAATTGTAGATGAAATTCAGGTTATACTTGAAAAAACTTCCTATACCACTGATCAGGAAATTGCAACTCAAATTGTCACAAAATTGAAAGAGAATCAGGTCGTTCCGCAAAATACGGTTGATATCATTGTAGAAAAAGGCTGTGTAACTGCAGAAGGTATTTTACCATGGAATTTTCAAAGAGAGCTCGCTCTGGAATTAATTAGAAACCAGAAGGGAGTAAGGGAAGTTACCAATAACATTAAACTTAAAAGAGAAGTATTCGATCAGGTAGAGAAAGAATTACTGGAAAAGGCATTACAAAGACATTGGGCGTTTGATACAGATGAGATCGATGTTGAGGTTGCTGGTGCAACTGTACAGTTATCTGGAATCGTTGGGTCAATTTTTCAAAAAGAAGAAGCTGAAAGGATTGCGTATAAAACGACGGGGGTAATCAAAGTTATCAATCATTTAAAAGTGAACCTTGAACAGCCTTATTTGTGTTAAATAATTAATCGATTGAAATTATGACAGAGCAAGAAACTCAAAGTGATAAGTCAGAAATTAAGTTTTTAGAAGGGCCACAGTCGAGATTTGCTGAACTGAAATTTATAATTATTATTTTATGGGAACTGATAAAATCCTTTCGTAAACTCTATTACATTGGTCCTTGTATCACTTTTTTTGGATCTTCTCGTTTTAAGGAAGATCACGTTTATTATGAATTTACCAAAAAGGCTGCAGGTGAATTTGCCAAACTTGGTTTTACAATAATGACAGGCGGAGGACCAGGTCTTATGGAAGCCGCTAATCGCGGAGCAAAAGAAGTGGGTGGGAAGACTGTTGGATGTAATATTAAACTGCCGGTTGATCAAATGCCTAATTCTTATCTCGATAAATGGGTAGAGGCAAAACATTTTTTTATTCGTAAAATACTTTTGGTAAAATATTCTTTTGCCTTTGTAGTTATGCCTGGAGGTTTTGGAACATTAGATGAATATTTTGAAGCACTTACACTTATACAGACAGGCAAGATTAAAAACTTTCCAATAATAATTTTCAATACACAATACCATAAAGCGCTTATTGAGCATATTAATCTCATGAAAAGTGAGGGAACCATTAATGATGCTGATTCGAAATTATTCATGATTACAGATGATATTGAACAGGCAAGGCTTTTTATAATTGAGCATAGCATTAAAAATTATGGATTAAAACCAAAATTTCACCGTACGCCCATTCAATGGATTTAAGGTTTTTAGCTTTTCATTTTACATTTGTAATTTAAAATTTTAGTCTTTTGAAATCTTTTTTAAGCCAAATGGCCCTATTCTTTCTGTTTATGACTATTATGAATTATATTATTGCTAAGCATATCCTGTATAATTAGTTTTCCATATGCATGTGCAAGACTAGTGGTGTTTAAGGGATTAAAGGATTGTGTCTGTACGGAATATTCTAATTTTTGATCTGGCATTGTAAATAGATTACTTTCCCAAAAATAATAGGTATCATTGACATAATATCCTTCCTGGTAGATTTTAGTGTAAATAGCGTTATAGTAAATAGAGAAGTCATTATCATTATATGGGTCTGTCAAATCATACATACTTTTTAGAGCATAGTACTTTTCTTTTTGTTTATTAAGCAATACAATCGTTAAAACGGCAGCTATATCATCTTGCTCTAATTGTTTTATGATCTCTTTTTCATCTTTTCCTTTAAATGCTTCAATGCCATAAAGTTCAATAGATGGAACGGCATCATAACCAAGATTGCAAAGATCGTCAGCAAGATGATTTTCCATTTGCCACTGAAGCGATTTGTCTGATTCTTTTATCAATCCAACTACGACGATACGACCAGTTTTTAAATTTAGCTTCTCCGAGGCCTGCCATGAACTAATTATAGTTGAGCTGGAGCATTGAACTAAAAAAACAGATAATACTATAATGAACCATATACTTCTTTTCATTGTAATTGTTTTTTGATTACCCAAATTCTATTATAGCGTAAGATTATGATTTCAATCTTGGTTGAAAATAAAGACGCTTTTTAAAAAGTAATATTCAGAGATTGTGAACCATTAAAAGATACTAGTGCTATTACGAAAAAGCAGGATTTTTTAAGATATAAAGTATTGGCAGGTTAAATCGTATATCTGATTTTCCTGCCAATTATTATTTTTTAAATACCAGCATCGGGGTTCTGGTATTAAAACCTTTTTCAGAAGTTTTAAGCGGTTGAAATAATTGCTCCAACCAGTTTCGGTTTTCTTTGGCAAACATGGTTATGATAGATGGTTTTATTGTCATAATATCAATCTGTAAGTGTCGTAATAGAGATACTTCCGGATCTAACTTTTTGAAATGAAAAGATACTTTGTCAGACTTAAATTTATGCTCTATTTTATTGAGTTTTTTGTGGACTTCTTCTTCCTGTGTAAAATAATCATAATGGTATACAGCGATCGAAGCATCAAACGAGGCCCCGAATTTTTTAATCAGCGGCATTTCAGTTTCTATTTTTTCTAAATCTGACGGGTATAAAATAGTACTTAATTTTTTTATTCTGTAATGTCTTGGAACAACCAGAAGTGGGATCGGAGAGTCATGTAAGATTCTGGTCGTATGACTTCCCAATAGCTTATTTACAAGACCACCGCCTCTTGTACTCATACAGATATAATCGGCTTTAATTCTTTTGGCACAATTTAGAATGGCTTCGCTTACATCAAGTTTATTTTCCGCAATATAAGTTGTTTTACCTGGTTGTTTATTGGTTTGTCTGTAGAGCGTATGTACAAATTTTATAAGAGCTTGTTCCTGTTTTTTGTTATCTGGCTCCGGAAGACCTACAAAAGTAACAGCTGAAAAAGGATCAATAATAAATGACGTATTTACATATAGAAATGTAAGTTCATAACCTATTTGAGATGCCAGCTGAATAGCAAAACGTACAGCTACTTTGGAGCTATGAGATAAGTCGGTTGTAACAAGTATTTTTTTCATGCTTTCTAGATTTTTGATCGGGTACGAAGCCCTAATTGTTTTAATTAATGACGAATTCGGTTTATTATTATTTTGAAACAAACTTCATTTCATTAACATAAAGATTCATTTTTTTCCAGTGCTTGTGATCGATTGTCGCGGTATCAATATCAGTAGTCCAGTCAAATCCGGGAAATAATTTTAACCTGTTTACAACGCGTTTTTTATATCCGAATGAAAAGCGATCCCCACGCATTTGAAACTCTATATTCTTATTATCATTCGTCACGTTCTTGTATAAAATTGTTTGTGTTTTCCAGTCACCACCCCAAGTAAGGAAGGATTTAATAAAACATAAAACTCCAACAATAATGAATGCCAGTAACTGTGATTTTGATCTTTTTAATTTTCCAAATAACTGGCTTGCTATAAGTACAAAAGTTAAAGCTGCAATAAAAAGGATGATAAAATGAAGTTTTGAATTATTGATATATAATGGAGTATAACGATTCACTAGCGTAAGTGTAGCAGCTATGAGAAACAGAGTATACAGTATTGTAGTTTTCATATTTTCATATTGTTAATAGGATAAAAAAATTAAAATTTATCTAAGTCATTTACTTCAGATTCTTCTTCATACAGATTTGAAGGTGTGTTTAAATCTTTTTCATATTGTTTGCGATCTTTATTGTTTTGTATAAAGATGTAAATCATCACAATTAAAATGACGATGCTCATAAATGTTAATATGATCCAGCTTGGTTCCATGATATTGCTATTTAAGAGTTAGTTTTTTTTTGGTTTTGTCTTATGTTACTAATCAGAATTACAGCAGTGATTGCTGTAATTGTCATTAAGGTTATTATTGTTTTCATAATTTTTAATTTTAAAAATAATTTTTTTAGGAAAAACTATCAAAATGAACCTCTTTATGCATTTTAAAAAACTGGGATAAAAGGGAGAACTTCATCTCCCTTTTAAAGTTATTCTGATATGGCATACTTATGTTCCACAACAAGCTGATTATTGACGGACCAGATTCCCGGGGTTTTCCAAACTATTTTTTCTGCAAGATCTTTTTGAAAAAGTGAAGAAACAGCTCCTGTCAATGTCACGGTTGTACCATCGACTTTAATGAATATGTTCTCAGAGTGCAGTGTCCAATTGCTTTCTAAGGCTTTTACAATATTTTTTTTCTCAATTTCATCCTGTATTTCAGATTTTATTTTGATACGATTGGTTACGCCTTTCACACCTGTAAGATGGCCGACGGATTTATTGGCGGCTTCTTTTTGATAATTCCAGGTTACCTGACCCTCAAGCGTAACCCAGCCTTTTTCAACTTTAATCTGAATCTTTTCCTGAGGTACATTCCAGTTATCTGTTAAAGCCTTCAAGACATCGTTGGCAATATCTTCATCAGACTTGTTATTGCTGGAATATTTGATTTCTATTTCCTCAACAACCGCTTTGACGCCATCAACATTTTTGGCGGCATTTTCAGCCTCAATTTTTTTATAATAAGCGTCTACAGTTCCCATTAGGGTTACTACACCATCTTTTGCAGTTACACCAATTTCTGCGGCATGCAGCTGTGGTTCCCATTTAATGGCGTCTTGAACATCTCTTTGTAATTCTTCATTTGTTTTCATATTATTTTCATTTAGATAGTTGCTTAATTTGAGTTTATAGTGTTTTATTTGTTAGAGGTGAAAAGCTTCGTTCTCTAATAGAGCGCGGTTCTCTTTTTCCTCTATTGAATTTTCTTTAGGAATATGAGTATTAAGTGTGGTTCTCATAATTTCAATGTTGGCATTTGTTTCCTGAGCAAGCAGCACATATTTACGGGCTTTTACTTCGGTTTTATATTTTATGGTTTTGTCTTTTGAAAATCCCATACCTATTAATGGCAACGTAGCTCCCAGAAGTACGGCGACACAGGCATATATAATGGGTATTCTAAAGTAGGGAAGATTGGCAGTGAGGTTGAAAATAAAAAGTAATCCAAACAATAACCCGCATAGCCCTATGGCAAATAATCCGGTAGTACTCCATTTTTCCATTTTATCGTAAATGTTAAAGTATCCAAGAACATTTTGTTCCGTATAGCAATCTTTACCAATTATTGAAAGTTTTGTAATATCGTAACCACTTTTTTTTAATTTTTTGATTGCATCCTCTGCCTGCTGTAGTGATTTATAATGTGCTACGAATAAATGTTGATTTTCCATGGCTGTCATTTTTTTAGTTAGTATAAGATTTTATTAGGTTTTTAGAAATTAGAAGCTTGTGGAACTCTTAAATCTAAAATTTACCGTTAATTTCTTTTGCTATGTAAAATTGCATTAAAGCACAAAGAATAAAAATGATCTGAATCATTTGTAATAATGACTTTTAGCACTTCTGTTTTTAGTTTTTAATTTAGTACCTGATAAAAGATATGTTGGATATCATTTATTTCTAGTGAACAACTAACTAATTTAGTTATTATGAAAACTTCACAGGAATATCAGGTAGATTTGGAATGTCAGCTAAATGGAACTGCAAAAGTAAGTGCCGTTATCTTTAATAATGATATAGAAGTATCATCTTATTCCTGTTTAAAAAATCTCGATGAAAATACGTGGTCAGCAGAACATCTATTTCTCGCCGCCGTAGAAAGTTCTTATATGACTGCATTTTTTAATACAGCCAGACATAAAGGATTAAAATTTAAAAGATTCAAAAGTAGCGCCCGTGCGTCTATACTACTATCAGATGAATTTTCAGAGATAACTGATATTGTTCTAAGACCTATGGCTGTTATTGAGGAAAGTAAAATGATCAACAAAACATTGAAAATTTTCTCAATTTGTAAAGAACATTGTTGGTTTTAAAGGCATTAAAAGTACGACTGCACATCTTTCCATCGGTTAGTCTGGAATAAAAAAGCTATACTTTTTCAATACTTGAAGCCGCTGTTTAAAGCAAAACTTATTTTGTACCTTTAAGATATTATACTGTGATCTAATACATGTACATAACCTATGAATGAAAAGGAACAAGAATTACAGGGACTAAGTATCGAAGAGGTAGTTGATTTTAGAGCAAAATTTGGAATCAATAAGTATAATTATAAAATAGAGAACAGGTTTTTAGCTTTCCTAAAAAGCATTTTTGCAGAACCAATGATTCTTTTATTACTCGTTGCCTCAGGAATTTATTTTATCAATAGTCAATATAGCGACGCAGTATTTCTTACCGTTTCAATTTTACTAATTGCAGCCATATCACTTTATCAGGAAAAAAGAAGCCAAAATGCTTTGGCAAAATTACAGGAATTTACAGAACCTTTGTGCAAAGTTATTCGTGAGGGTAAACAGCAAAATATTAAAACACAAGATATTGTCGTTAGTGATTTGGTAATTGTGGAAGAAGGAGGATTGGTTCCTGCTGATGGAATCATCATGAGTTCAAATGATTTTTCAGTAAACGAATCAATACTCACCGGTGAATCAATGAGTGTTTTTAAAGATAAAGATAAAGAAGATCACAAAGTTTTTTCGGGAACTACAGTTGTCAGCGGATTGGCCATAATTAAAGTAACAGAAATAGGAAATGAAACAAGGCTGGGTAAAATAGGAAGCAGCCTGGAAGCTATTGCCGAAGAAAAGACGCCATTAGAACTTCAGATTGGGAATTTTATAAAAAAGATGGTTTTTGTTGGAGTTCTGATTTTTATTCTGGTCTGGGCTATCAATTATGTCAGATTGGGTAATGTTTTGGGAAGTCTTTTGGTAGCGCTCACCTTAGCAATGAGTATATTACCAGAGGAGATTCCGGTTGCTTTTACAACATTTATGGCATTGGGAGCGCGCAGGTTAATGAAAATGGGCATCGTAGTCAAACAAATGAAAACAGTTGAAACACTAGGCAGCGCCACCATTATTTGTACAGACAAAACGGGAACCATAACTCAGAATAAAATGGAATTAGCGAGTCTTTACTTGCCCTCTGGATTAGACGCAGAAGTTAATACTTTTGGAGAATCAAAAGAAACTGAGGATCTTATAATGACAGCTATGTGGGCAAGTGAACCCATACCTTTTGATCCGATGGAAATAGCACTTCATAATACTTATAAAAAGTTTACAGCTAAAGATTTGACTGCCAACTTTAAAATGATTCATGAATATCCGTTATCAGGTAGGCCGCCCATGATGACTCATATTTTTGAAGATGATGGAGGAAATCGAATTATTGCTGCAAAAGGAGCACCTGAAGCAATTTTTGAAGTTTGCCATCTTACAAACGAAACCAGAGAAATTGTCCTATTGGCTATGGATAAACTAACCGGAAAAGGATACAGGGTTCTTGGAGTTGCTCAAGGCTCTTTGGAAGGAAATAATTATCCTGAAAAACAGCAGGAAATTCCATTTATATTTAAAGGCTTAGTTGCTTTTTATGATCCGCCTAAGGATAATATTTCAGAGGTATTACAGTCTTTTTATAAAGCCGGAATTGGGGTGAAGATTATTACAGGAGATAATGCCCGTACAACAAACGCAATTGCTCAGCAGATCGGTTTTAAGGGATTTGATAAAGCCATTACAGGCGATGAGCTAATGAAGTTGAGTGATTCGGAATTACAAACTAGAGTAATGGATATCAATTTGTTTAGTCGAATGTTTCCCGAAGCCAAACTAAGAATTGTCAACGCTCTCAAAGCAAATGGACAAATTGTAGCCATGACCGGTGACGGCGTAAATGACGGACCTTCACTTAAAGCAGCCCACATCGGTATTGCCATGGGGAAAAAAGGGACAGCTATAGCAAAAGATGCTGCCTCCCTTATTCTGGTAGAAGATGATCTTTCTAAAATGGTAGATGCCGTAGCAATGGGAAGGAGAATTTACACGAATCTAAAAAAGGCAATTCAGTACATTATATCAATACATATACCCATAATTCTGATCGTTTTTATTCCACTTGCTTTAGGATGGATTTATCCGAATATATTCAGTCCACTACATGTAATTCTGCTCGAACTTATTATGGGACCAACCTGTTCGATACTCTATGAGAATGAACCTACTGAAGCCGATACCATGCAAAGAGGACCAAGAGCATTGATATCTACTTTTTTTAAAACAAAAGAATTGATAACGAGTATTTTGCAGGGAGTTGTTATTAGTATTGGAGTATTAAGTATATATCAATGGTCAGTTTACAATCAATGGAATGAAGACACTACACGAAGCATGGTTTTTTTGATTTTGATTACGGCTAATGTTCTACTCACACTGGTAAACCGATCTTTTTATTATTCATTATGGGTAACAGTTCACTATAAAAATTTTATGGTTTCGCTTTTAATAGGCATTACGGTGCTTTTGGTTATACTATTATTTGCAGTACCTTTTTTACGTTCTTTATTTAATTTTGAAATGCCTACAGTTTTTCAGCTTATTGTATGTGTATTGGCAGGATCAGTATCCGTATTATGGTTTGAGGTTCCAAAATATTTTAGAAGGAAATGAAAAATCTTCTAGATTTCTATTTCGGTTCCTATGATCGGAACACTACACTTAAAACCATATCTATCCTGAATTTTAATTCGAAGTTCATCTGCCGGAAGATTTTCTCCATGTACTAAATAAATGCATTTGGGAACATTTTTAAGAGATGAAAGCCAGTTTACAAGATCTTCCTGATCTCCGTGAGCAGAGAGTCCTTCAATCTGAACTATTTTAGCTTCTACGTTGTAGTAGTTTCCGTATATTTTAATTTCATCGGCACCTTCAAGAAGTCTTCTTCCACGAGTGCCCTCTGCCTGATAGCCTACCATTACAACAGTAGTTTTCTCCAGGTCTATATAATGCTCGAAATAGGATAATACTCGACCTCCTGTGGCCATTCCGCTAGCAGCAATGATTACCTTGGGCTGAGGATCTTCAATGATTCGCATAGTCTGTTCGTATTCAGAAACTATTTTAAACATTTTGCACATTTCATGACAGTCATTAGCAGAGAGTTTGTGCCATTGCATATTCTGTAAAAAAATATCCAGGACACTGGCGCCCATCGGAGTATCGAGAATGTAGGGAACATCTGGAATTCTGCCTTCAATTTTAAGTTGCCATATTAAGTACATTATAGATTGTGCTCTTTCTACAGCAAATCCTGGAATAATAACAGTTCCTTTTTGTTCTATAGTGGTATTGATATAGTTTTCAAGCTCTTTTTTTGCATCCAGATCCGGATGAATACGGTTACCATAAGTACTTTCTAAAAAAAGATAATCACCTAGTATGGGTTTTGTTGGCGGAAACATCAAGACATCATCATCACGTCCTATGTCACCTGAAAAAACCAAAGTTTTGCCTTCAAGTATTAGTGTAATAGTGCAGGCACCAATAATATGTCCTGCACCAGTATAAGTAGCAGTAATATCAGAAGAAATGTCTGTTGAAGTATCTGGTTGTAAGATTTTAAAATAGGGAAGAACAGCTTCAGCTTGCTCTAAAGTATAGAGTGGTTCTGCCTTTTCATGTTTAGAATAATGTTCTTTGTTGGCTTTGTTGGCTTCTTCTTCCTGAATTTTAGCGCTGTCTAAAAGAACAAGTTTGGCCACATCTCTAGTAGGAGAGGTGCAATATATTTTACCTGTGAATCCCTGTGCAACCAATCTTGGAAGCCATCCGCAATGATCCAGGTGACCGTGTGTTAGTAGCACATAATCTATTGTTGAGGGCAAAACTGGCAAAGGCTCCCAGTTAAGTTGTCTGAGCGCCTTAAGCCCTTGAAAAAACCCACAATCAATCAATATTCTTATACCATTACTTTCTATGAGTGTCTTTGAGCCTGTTACGGTTCCGGCGCCTCCAATAAATTTTATTTTCATCTTAAATAAGTTTACAAATTTGTGAAGCTTCTTTTAATACATTTCTGATCCGGTTTTCACTAATTCCTATTTTATGAAGACTTTTCGAATCATTAATAAGATCTTTTACAAGTATTTGATCGAGAATAAGCAATTTTTCTTTTTCGACCATTGACAGCGTTGTGAGACATGTAATCGGGTAAAGTCCTCCTTTATCTATTTTATTTTTAATGCTGTTATTTTTAGGATAATCCCAGCTTAAAAGAGTTATTCCACTGCAAATGGCAAAAGTTTCAGCATCTTTAGTAAATCGGTTGTTTGTTACTATTATACAGGAATCTATGTTTTCGCTTCCGCTAAAAATAGTATGCTGTTTAGCTTTGAGATCATTAAATCGGGACAGAATATACATTGGTACTTTTACATCTGAAGCTCCTTCTCTGCTGCTATGAAATTTACATTCAACCATCGACAGCTTGTTTTCTTTTTTCAGTGCCACATCTACTTCATGCGATACACATTTTCCCTGCAGGGTTAGATTTGTTCTTGTTTTGTAACCTTCGGCGGCATAAAGTCTGGATATAAATTTTTCAAAGAAAAAACCTGCCGGACCAAGCATTTGCAATGCGTAGCGCAGGTTATATCGCGCGGCATGTCCGTTTGACGCTTTTTTTAAGATCGCAAATGCCAGTTTATATATTTGCTTGGTAGTTATGCCTTCATACATTTGATTTTGTATCTGTACAAGGCATTCTCTTATAAGATCAGCATCAGCTCCAGATTTTTGAAGAGAAAGTTTTAATTTTTCGATGTCGAACGGGACAACATGACCTGAGTGTTTAATTACTTTCATTATTCAACTTTTTTTACTAAAGTTTTAGACTAGTTCGAAAAAACAGATCAGATAGATTTTGTTTTATGAAATAGTGCAACCAAAATTACAGTAGATTATGTTGCGGACAGATGATGAAAATCATTTGCGAATATGATCTTCATCATAAATTGATTTTTTAGTTTTTTATCCTGCTTAGTTTATCTAAATTAAGGATATGTATAGTACTTGAGGTTTTTTCTATTAATCCTTCTTCCTTAAAATCGCTTAAAGTACGGCTGACAGTTTCAGGTGATGTTCCAGAAAAAGCGGCCAGATCATCTCTGGAGAATTTAATACTATTGCCATCAGAGCTGTGCTCCTTTGCTAGGTGTACAATACCTTGGGCAATTCTTTTGCGTACTGACATATAAGCAATCTGCAGCAGTCGTTCTTCTTTTTCTCGCATATCATTGGCGAGAATTTTGATGAATTTAGCACCAACATCAGGATACAGAAAAAGAAGTTTATCAAGCTGTTCTGTTGGCAAAAAGCTTAAAACTGTTTCTTCCAGTGCAATAGTGGTATCGTTATAAGTATCATTTGAAAACAGTATACTGATATCCAGATAATCATTTTCTTTATAAACGCCAGTAATAAGTTCACGTCCTTCCTGAGTAAGTTTTACCGTCTTAACTTTTCCGCTTATGATATAATAGATTCCTAGTACATGATCGCCTTCGTAATGAATATATTGATTTTTTTTATAATGTCGGGTGCTGCGATCAAGCATGATTTCTTTTAGTTTTACGAGTCCGTCTTCTTTAGAAATAACTGCGTTGAGGTTTTCGGCACTCTGTCCATAAAAAAGTTGTTGCAGTTCTTTTTTCTTCAATCTGGCTTCTATTGCCTTAAGGAGCTCAATATCATCAAATGGCTTGGTAAGATAATCATCAACTCCCAGCTCCATTCCTTTACGAATATCGGCTCTTTCCGCTTTGGCAGTCAAAAATATAATAGGTGTTGCTTGTGTTTCAGGATGTTTATGAAGAATATGTAAAACGCCATATCCATCAAGTTCAGGCATCATAATATCACATAGTATTAGATCAGGCAATATTTTAAGTGCTGTTTCCACTCCTGTTTTTCCATTAGCTGCTGCAAAAACCTCATAACCGGAGAGTTCAAGTATTTCAACAACATTTTCTCTGATATTGTCATTATCTTCAATGATAAGTATTTTAGTCATAACGTGGCAATTCAATAGTAAATAAGGTTCCTTTATCAATGGCGCTTTTAAATGAAATGGTTCCATTCATTAGTGATACATAGCGTGAAACAATATGAAGTCCCAGACCCGTCCCTGGAATATTTCCTGTATTATGCGCTCTAAAGAAAGCTTCAAACAAATGTTTATGATCTTCCTCAGGAATGCCAATGCCATTATCTTTAACATTGATGGTTATCATAGTATCCGTGATTGAAGTCGATAGTTCGATTTCGGTTTCCTCTCCTGAATATTTTATAGCATTGGATACAAGATTGATGATGCAATTTTTGAGTAAGTTTTTGTCCAGCTTTACCAAAATAATTTCAGTATTGGGTATGCTAATTATCTTTTGTCTCTTTTTTGTAAGGAGCTTCAATTCTCCTATAATTTCTTTGATAAAATCCTGTAGATTAAAAGTTGATATTTCGAGAGTAATTTTATTCGATTCTGCTTTTTCAAGAAGTAAAAAATCATTCAAAATTGTAGTCAGGTTTACAATGGCGCTTTTGATCTTCCGTATATGGGTTTCAATTTTTGGATTATCTATATTTTCTACATAACGCTGCAGTAGGGCAGTGGAAAGCTGAATGGTGCTTAAAGGTGTTCTAAATTCATGGGAGGCCATCGATAAGAGGCGGCTTTTAATTTTATTAAGTTCTTTCTCTTTTTCGAGGGTGTTGCTCACCTCTTCTTGTGTGGCGGTTAAGGCTTCAATAGTTTCGTTTAACGTCTGCGTACGGTCTTTTACTAGTTCTTCTAAATGCTGAGTGTATTGCATTAAACGGTTTTCCGCTTCTTTTTGGTGGCTCATATCATGAATGAAACCTGCAAAAATTCTTTCTCCCTCAAATTTAACTTCACTTACTCCAAGCCTAAAAGGAAATATGTTTCCGTCTTTTTTCCTCCCAAGCACATCCCTGTCATGTCCAATAATATGCGGAATTCCAGAAGATTTATAGTTTTGTATATAAGAATCGTGTTTTTCTCTATCTGGAGAAGGCATTAAAAGTGAAATGTTTTTGCCAATAACTTCATCAGGATTATACAGAAAAAGACGGCATGCAGAAGGATTAATAGATTCAACAATTCCTCTTTCGTTAATTGTGATTATGCCATCGATTGCATTTTCAATAATTGCATTTAAAAGTGCCTGGTTTTTCATTTTGCAATCGATTTTTTTTAAACAAATTTCGGTAAATGTTTTTGATAATCAATGTTTTGTCTTGTTGTTTTTATCTACTGGTTTCATTCTTTAATTTATGATTCAAAAAGTTCTCTTAATGTATAGAAGCACCTCTTTTGAACTTTAGAGAAAGTGTTGATGTATTGATATTTTTAATACCATTTATTAGAGCATCAGCATTAAAAGAAATACTATCGATTCCTGCCGTAACTAAAAATTTTGTAAAATCTGCTGAATCACTAGGCGCCTGTCCGCAAAGGCCAATTTTCTTACCCATTTTCACAGCGGTATTTATCATTTGGAGTATGAATTGTTTTGAAGCTGGATTTTGTTCATCAAAAAGATCTGCAATTAATTCAGAATCTCTGTCGATGCCTAAAGTAAGCTGTGTTAGATCATTGGAACCGATAGAAAAACCATCAAAAATTTCAGCAAACTCTTGAGCCAGTAATATGTTTGATGGAAGCTCTGCCATAACATATATTTCAAGACCATTATTACGCTGTTTTAAACCGTATTCTTCCATTAGAGCGATCACTTTTTTTCCTTCTTCGGGCGTACGACAAAATGGAATCATGAGTTTTACATTGGTAAGTCCCATTTCATCCCGAACTATTTTCATCGCTTCACATTCAAGCCTGAATCCTTCGCGATATTTTTCATGATAGTAACGGGAAGCGCCACGAAAACCAAGCATTGGATTTTCTTCGTGAGGCTCAAAAAAAGAGCCTCCGAGAAGTTGAGAATATTCATTGCTTTTAAAATCACTCATTCTGACGATGACTTCTTTGGGATAAAAGGCTGCCGCTATTGTGGCTACACCTTGTGAGAGTTTTTCGATGAGGTAATTTGGCTTACTACTATAGTTTTGTGTGAGTGTTGCTATCGCTAAACTTTGATCAGCATCAAGTACTTTTTCCGGATGAATGAGCGCCATGGGATGTATCTTCACGTTGTGGCTTATAATAAATTCAAGTCTGAGTAAGCCTACGCCATCATTTGGATAAAATGATAAATCAAATGCTTTCTCGGGTTCAGAAACTATCAGCTGGACTTTTGGTTTTTGAGGGAGCTTTATTTTGTTGAGTGGCACAGTTGTTTGCAGGTATTTTAATTTGCCTTTATAGACATAACCGGTTTTTCCTTCTGCACAGCTCAGGGTAATAAGATCCCCATCTTTAATAATTTCAGTGGCATTACCGATTCCCACAATGGCTGGTGTTCCCATTTCTCTGGCTACTATAGAGGCATGACTTGTTCGTCCGCCTTTATTGGTAATGATTCCAGCCACTTTTTTTAGGATAGGATCCCAATCCGGACTGGTAAAATTAGTAACCAGAATTTCTTCACTTTGGAGTTTTGAAGCGTCTTTTGGCGATACAAGAATTCTTGCAGTACCACAAATTATACGGTTTCCAACAGCCTCGCCCTGAACAAGTGCTACTCCTTTTTTTTCTAATTTATAAGTAGTAATTGATAGTGGTTTTAAGAGGGAATGTACCGTTTCCGGTCTGGCCTGAATAATATAAAGCTCTCCATTTAAGCCATCCTTCGCCCATTCAAAATCCATTGGTTTATTATAATGTTCTTCTATAATAAGGGCCCATCTGGCGAGTTTTTCAATTTCGGAGTCGTCAAGGACAAATTTGTTGCACCATTTTCGGGGCGTAATTTTTAGAACAGTTGAATTAGTACCGGAAGAATTATCATTGTAAATGAGCATCTTATTTTTTGCTCCGAGATTTTTCTGCAAAATAGCCTTTTTATTGTTTTTAATGGATCTTTTAAATACTAGAAATTCATCAGGAGTTACGATACCTTGTACGATTGTTTCACCTAGACCCCAGGTCCCTGCAATATGAATCACATCAAGGAATCCCGATTCGGGTTCCAGTGTAAATCCGATACCGGAACAAGCTAAATCAGAGCGGACCATTTGCTGAATACCAACAGAAAGAAATATTTTGTCGTGATCAAAACCTTTGTCAAATCTGTATTTAATGGCTCTGTCTGTATAGAGTGACGCAAAACAGCATTTTACGGCATAAATCAGCGGCATTGTACCTTTAATATTTAGAAATGAATCGTGTTGTCCAGCAAAGCTTGCATTGACAAGATCTTCTGCAGTGGCACTACTTCTAACGGCAACTGCCAGATCTTTGTCTTCACATAAACAGGAGTAGGCGTCTGAAATTTCGGTTTGAAGATCTAAGGGAAATTTTGCATCAAGTAGCAGCTTTCTCGCTTTCTCACCAATTTCAGTTAAGTTGATAAAGTCTTTCTTATCCAAAAGTTGCATTAATTCGTTTAGAGCAAAACTTAAATGATTGTATTCTATAAAATCTTTGTAGGCAGTTGTTGTTATGGCAAAACCATTGGAAACTCTAATACCATGAGGACTAAGATTATTGTACATCTCTCCCAGAGAAGCATTTTTGCCACCTACTTTATTAATATCGTTAATTCCGATCTCACTAAACTTTAAAATATATTTTTCCATTTTCATTTCTTTTTAATCTCTCTTTTTATGGCTTTTAATTTTATTTTAAAGATAGTTGGACACGTAAAAATTAAAAATGATTGTGATCATCTTTTGATATTTATAGCTTTTTTATAAGGTGATACAAATCATTTTTCTGCTTAAAATATTAAATGATATTTGCTGTCTTAGAGTCTAGCTAAGATGTATTGAGGATAATTTTAATTTAAAATAAGTTTAGAAAATAATCTCAGATTTTAAATAAAAAGTACAATGAAAGCAAATAAATCACAAAGCAAAAGCATATCGATATTTGAGAAACTCAAAAAAACAGATAAGGCTGGCAATGAGTATTGGAGTGCCAAGGATCTTGCAAAATTGCTAGGGTATTCCAGGTATAGTTCATTTATTGAAGTGCTGGATAAGGCAAAGGCTTCCTGTATTAATACAGGTCAGGAGACAGCATTACATTTTAAAGATTTTAGTGCAATAAAATCAGTTGAGAGTGATTTACAAAGTAATGGGGGTGATGCAAAATTATCACGATATGGCTGTTATCTTATAATTCAAAATGCAGATCCTGCTTTAAAACCGGTAGCGCTTGGACAAGCCTATTTTGCAACACAAGCTCGTCTGCAGGAATTGAACCAACAGCAAAAAAGTAAAAATTTTAAAATAGTAAAAGAGCGAAGATATTTTCTTCGTAAAGAACTAGCTAAGAGAAATCTTCAGCTAGCAGGAGCCGCACGAAAAGCTGGTATTGTTACCCCTGCAGATTATGCCTTTTTTCAAAACCATGGATATAGAGGACTTTATGGAGGTCTGGATGTAAAAGCCATACGCGAGATTAGAGGTCTTAATCCTGATGAAAACATTCTCGACCATATGGAAAATACAGAATTGGCAATGAATTTATTTCGTGTTACTCAAACCACAGAAAAGCTCAAAAACGACAAAGTCAATGATATTGTTGAAGCCAATAGTATTCATTTTGCTGTTGGATTAAAAACTCGTAAAGTAATTGAAGAAACAATTTTGATTTTACCAGAAAATTTTCCTGTTGCTAGTACTATCAAATTGGCAAACAACAAAGACAAAGAATTGAAAACCAGAAAAAGCAGTAAGAATAAAACTGTTTTGTAATTGAAAATATCACAAGAGAAATTAAATAAGAAATTATATGAAAACAAAGTTTTACATACTGGCTGGTATTGCTATACTGTTATATTGCTGCCAGCAAAAAGATTGGACGAGTTCAAATGAAAATGGCTTAGAGACAGATTTAGATGAGGTCTCTGGTATTAATGATAATCTTCTGAGAAAGTGGTTTGCATTGAACAAAGAATCAGACAGTATCATTAAATCGTCACAACAGATTATTGATCAGCAGAGAGAGCAAGTAGAATTGCACCCTCAAGACGAGCGGGAATACATGAATACGTGCATAGAAGACGCTCAGAAGCAACTTAACCTATTAAAGGAAAAAGTAAAATTTACTAAACAATTTGCAGGGGATATTAAGCACTATGATCCATCTTTACAACAGACTATTGACTCATTAGAGGAAGATTATGTTCGAGAAAAATATAAACTGGAAGATGCATTAAAAGAGTTGAAATAATGTGAATTATCAAAAATATTTTAAATTAGAAATTAATAGAAGGGAACTTCCTCGTCTTAACAAATTATTATATTTCTTCAATTTCTCCGGGTTTCCAAGTCTTATCAAACCATGACTGCTGCGGACCGTAAAGACGCAGGATAATGCTCCATCCTTTATCTGGTATTGTTTGTACCCAGTTATTTTCTTTTCCTGCAGGTGATTTAGGTCCAAAGTACAAATCTACAGAACTGTCAGCATTCACCTGAGTTTCTTTTTTCTGACTGCTGATACTCGGAAACTGCTGATCGGTCTGAAGCATAGATCGAGTCTGATTGTCATACAAAACTACTGACCAAAACTGTTTTGCCGGAATATTGGGAGGTAAATGCAGGTGATAAGTCTTACCGCCGTCAAAGGGTTTCTTTTGGGCATCGACAAATGCGGCAGCATATGCTGAACCGGCACCCACTTTTTGGATAGCCATAGCAGGGGTGATGCCTGTGGCATAGAAAAACATATAAGAGCGAGCATCGAGCATACGGACACCTTCATGTTCAAAAAGATAACTGCCTCCTATAAAATAGGTACCCCAGGCACTGTTTGGGAAAAAGAAAGAATCTGTCAGGCGCGAACGGTAAGCATTGGCTCTTGCCGTGGCATTACCTACCGAAGCCGCTTCAGTGAGTATTTTTTTCATTCTTTCATCAGGGTTAAAAGGTTTTCCTTTTTCAATACCGATCGAAGCCAGCAGTCCCAAGGTTTCGGAATCCATGGCGTCGTTTGACTCTTCCTGAACTACTTCGTTAATTTCTTTGAAGAAATTATAATCCATAGAGTGGATGGTGCTGAAAGATTTTCCCGATACATTGACAAAATTCGTTTTGGACGGATTGACAGCTTTTGAAAGTGGATATATGCGCAAGTTTTTCTTAATGTTCTCTGCAGTTGATTTTGTATCACCATTGACTACAAATCCTCTGGTTCCAAATAAAAGATTATAGGTCTTGGGTTTAAATACAAAATAACCTGTTGGAATTTTACCTTTGTAACCTGGCGGTACAAAAATAAATTTCCCGCCTTTTCCCTTATCTGGTCCCGCAAGTCCAAGATCTGTTACATAATGAAACCAAAAATCATCCACTAGTCCAAGGGTATTGGGAGGAGATTCTACCACAACAGGTCCGTCTTTTAAGTTTAGCCAGCCAAGGGCGTACATGCTCTCTGTATTTGCTGTTAAAAAAAGCGATCTTGAATCCATTAAGTTTTCAAAAATAATAACGGTACCATTATCAGGTCCAAATTCACGAATACCTTTACGTTGTGCTACCTGCGAGGCTCCGGGCATGGTATTCATAAAAGCGATAAGAGCCCTGCTAAAATCGAGGTTATCATAGACTTTTTCAACGGTTTTATCATCAGGAAAACCATCTTTAAAGTTCAATGTTCCAATACGAGATTCTATCTTGTTAGAAATCACTAGTGATGCAGGTACATCTGTTTTGTATTTCTGGGCAAACAAAGGAGAAATTGTCAGAAAAAAAAAATAAGGATTTGATTAAGGTTCGTTTGATTATCATGACATAAAAACTTAAATTAATACCATACAATTGTAGTTACTGTATATCTTCAAATTTGATAAGGATAAAATTATAAAATTGCAAAATTATAATATTTGAAAAACATTCTAAAGTGGTTTCAAATTATAAGATGAAACCAAAAAAGATTTCAATACTTGGAATTTACATTCTATACAATTATAAGAGTTACTAATTGTATTGTAAATTGAAATGCAAAATTATAATGATTGAAAAGTAATATATAAATTATCCCTGCTAAGTATCCGGTCAATTTGTTGAAATATTTGAACTCTAAAAGTTTCGAACCTAAACTCTCCAGACATTAGTGTTAGTAATGTTTCGAACTTGAGCCTTCAAATTGTTTTAATACAGTATTATCAGTTCTTGTTAAATCTAAATGCATCGATTGTGCACCCAGTTTAACTCTAGCATACTAAGAAAAGCTATTATTTAATTGCCTGCTGATTCTGAAACTCTTCGATGGTTAAGTTTCCGAGTGCAGAATGTCTTCTGCAGGTGTTGTAAAAGTTCTCGATATAATCGGTTATTGATTTTTCTGCTTTCTCTTTAGTCTTATATTTATTTTGGTATACCAGCTCTACCTTTAATGTCTTGAAGAAGCTTTCTGCTATCGCGTTATCATAGCAGTTTCCTTTTCGGCTCATGCTTTGGGTTATTTTATTTGTGGCTAATAAAGCAATAAACTCACGGCACGCATATTGCTTTCCTTGGTCTGAGTGAAAGAGTAGTTCCTGATTGTTCTGCAATGGACGATTTAAAAGAGCTTTCGTTAAAGAGGTGATGCTTGTATCTTTTGCTCTCATTGTTTCGCTGATTGACCAGCCGATCACTTTACGGTCAAAAAGGTCTATCACCACAGTGAGATAGATCCAGCCTTCATCTGTTTCGATGTAGGTTATATCAGAAACCCAGATTTCGTTTCTTCTGGCTGCCTTAAAAATCTGTTCTAATCTGTTTTCTGCTGATCTGTTATTACGGGGTGGGTTTGTAGTCTTTTTATATTTAGATTTTGCAATGCTTCTCAGATGGTTTTCCTTCATAATCTGCGCGACAAATTTTCTGGAAACTTTTATCCCAATGGAATCTAATTCTTTAGCAATTCTAGGGCTTCCGTATCGACATTGGCTCCAATGGTAAATTCTTATAATTTCTTTTATGATATGGGCTTTCCGTACAGACTTTGCAGTGGGTGTTCTTTTCCTCCAGCGGAAGAAACTGCTTTTGTGGATCTGAAAAATCCGGCACATCTTCTCGACAGGAAAAATTTCAGCATTTTCTCTGATGAATTCATATTTCACCCGCCGCTCTTGGAGAAGATATTTTGAGCCTTTTTTAGGATGTCCCTTTCAATTTCTAATTCTTTTATCTGTTTCCGAAGCTTCTGCAGCTCATTTTTATGGGATATTTCAGCTGAAGTTTTCTTTGTGGTAAATCTGCCTTCTTGGTAAAGCTTCTTCCAGTGCTGAAGGGTACTTGTACTGATGTTGAGTTCTCTTGCCACGTCACACACTCTTCCGCAGTGGATGCTCATGGTGGCGGCCAGAATCTTAAAGCTTAATGTAAAGGTTCTCCTCGTATTTTTCATGCTGTTAAAATTAGCAGGAATAAAATTAGCTGCCAGTCAGAAATTTTAGGCAATATATCATCATTTTTTACTGCTTCAGATAAATACCGCCTTAGCTTTTAGTCGCAGAAAAGGTGTCAACTCCAATGTGTTGAGATCCCGTCTTTGCTACGTTTTTATAAATGTCTTGAACCTAATGCACCGATTCTGCACCCAAATTCAATTTTACTATTTCAAGATTAAATCATGCACAAAAATTAAATGCTAACGAATTAACAGTCAGAAGTATTATTCTTTTTTTTGTATTACAAATATATCAAAAAAATTGAATATTTAGGTTTAAGAGATTAAAGCATTATTCTAGAGTAGTAAAAAAGGTGTCAACGCCACACAAATAAATTCTTTTTTGCCGATAGATGAACTGTATGTGATTTAACTTAATTAAGTTGTATTTGGTTTTAAAAATTATTAAGGCATACTTACGTAGGTTCTGTCGCATCTACCTACGTTTTAACTTTGCCTTTTTTGAATTGTTAAACTCATGAATACGAAAGGTCATTGCTATCCGAGGTCTATTATACTGCAGGCCGTATATTTTAAGCTTAGGTTTACGTTAAGCTATCGGGATGTTGAAGAGATCATGAAAATGCGAGGAGTTCATGTTGATCATGCTACTATTCAGCGCTGGGTTTTTAAGTTCACACCTTTCATTGAGTCAGAGATGAAGAAGAGAAAAGGTAAAGTAGGTACAAGTTGGAGATTGGATGAAACCTATATCAAAGTAAAAGGTATTTGGTGTTATTTATATAGAGCAGTAGATAAACTAGGCAATACAGTAGACTTTCTTTTGACCAGAAGAAGACAAAGAATGAGCGCTCAGTCTTTTCTAATTAAAGCAATTAGTAATAACTGCATACCAAGAGTAATAAACATTGATAAAAGCGGTTCTAATACCGCAGCGATCAAAGTCTATAACAAGCGTTCGTTCTCAAAGATTAAAATTCGGCAGTGTAAATATCTCAACAATATTGTAGAACAGGACCATCGATTTATAAAATGGAGGATACAAAACGGGTTAGGCTTTAAAAGCTTTGAATCAGCAAGACGAACATTGAGTGGAATTGAAGTTGTGCATATGCTGAGAAAGAATCAGATGATTGGACATGGGACAACTATGTTTAAATCATTCTCTAAATTAGCAGACTAACTTTTAAATTACTTAAATTCTTATATTTGATTCCGACAGATGCGACAGAACCAATCAAGATGCATATGTGGAGAATGCGTGCAATATAAATATAAGGTGAAGGGTGTGTGGGAATGTCAGTGGGCTTAATAAAGGATAAAGATTTTTATAAGCGAAAACAGAAAAAAAAGCAAAAAAGATCTTAAAGATTCAGGGCAGGAAAAAAGTAATGGCTACTATAGGATCCTACTTCATTTTGATTGAGAAGATGCTTTGCGTTTTGGCGCCATAATTTAGGCAGCTCTTATGTCGTTCCTGATTTATAATTGAAATCAGAATCCTTTGAACGGAATTCTTGATTTAAATCAAATTTTAGAAAGATATTAATCAGTTAAATATATTGGGACTCTCTATATTTTTACCACCTGTTAAATTATTCCATTTAGCAAGGAAAATTAAGCCAACTGCAGCAAATGCAAAAGTATTTATAAAATGATTTTTGAACATCTCAAGCAAAATAAATCTATTGATGATAACGAGTTTAACCAAGTGTACCCTATTAGGATAAAGAAGCTCGCCTCCCGCCATTGGACCCCCGTAAAAATAGCCAGAAAAGCAGCTGGTTTTTTGGTGGACAAACCCAATAAAAGAGTATTGGATATAGGCTCGGGGGCTGGAAAATTCTGCCTTGTGGGGGCCGCTTTAACAGATGGAATTTTTTATGGGGTGGAACAAAGGGAATCGCTTATAAAATTATCGCGAAAAATTGCCAAAAAATATAAGATTGATAATGTAGAATTCGTACACTCAAATATTATGGAGATATCTTTTTTGGATTATGACGCTTTCTATTTTTTCAATTCATTTCAGGAAAATATAGATCTGACGGCCCGTATTGACAAATCAATTGATCCAAGTGAGGAACTATATAATCTATATACAGCTTATCTTAAAGACCAGCTGGAGAAAACTCCCATTGGCACAAAACTGGTTACCTACTGGAGCAATTGCAGAGAGGTTCCAAAAAGTTTCAGCTTAGAATCCATTTCGCACAGCGGGGTATTAAGCTTCTGGAGAAAAACGGCTTAAATTGGAGCATGAAATCTATAAGCCTACTGAATAAAATTAATTAAAATATGGACGGTGAAGAATATATGAATTTAGAATATGTTCTGAGAAGTCTTTAAACTTTATTTATAAATAAAATGAAATTAGAAGAATTACTAAAAAAGAGAAGTGGAAATGTATGTGAATTAAGCGGCAGCAGTGAAAATCTAATAGCTTATGAAGTCCCGCCTGCTCAAAATAAAGGAGCCGACAGCTGGATTTTAATCAATGAAAAATGCTTTAATCAAATTGAAAAGAAAGAGGAGTTGGATGATGTTTTCTGGAAAAATTTTCTATTTACATCTATGTGGAGTGAAGTACCGGCCGTACAGGTGGTTTCATGGCGTCTGCTTAACCGTTTTCGTAATGAAAGCTGGGCTGCTGATGCGCTGGATATGATGTATTTAGAGGATGAAAATCTGGAATGGGCAAAAGCAACCGGAGACCATACTGGTGACGGATCTATTAATTTCCATAAAGACAGCAATGGTAATATCCTGCAAAACGGCGATACGGTAACTCTTATCAAAGATTTGGATGTAAAAGGCTCATCTTTAAATGCAAAAGTTGGTACAGCGGTGCGAAATATTCGTTTAGTTCATGACAATCATGAGCAAATTGAAGGAAAAATAGACGGGCAGGTAATAGTAATTCTAACTAAATTTGTGAAGAAATAATATTATTATATGTTTATAGGTTTGCTATAACATAAATGATTATAAACCCTTGTATATTAAAATTGTTCTGCATCAGCACTTTTTCATAAGATGATATTAGAATTAATATATAGAAATGGAAAAGGTTTAAGATTTGATTAAAGAATTCATCCCTGTATTAATTAGGAATATTTATTATATAGGGATGAATTTATTTTGGAAGTTTTTATTTTTTTTCGTCTGCAATAATCAATGTTGAAGGAATATCAGATAACCATGAACTTTTTGTATTAACCAAATGTCTCCAGCCTTCTGCGTCTATCAGCATAAGGCTTTGCTGAACCAAAAAATCTTTCTCAATTGTTTGTTTCTTCTTAAATGTAAATTGATTGGGAGTACTCTGTTCAATCGAATGTATTTTTTCCATGGCTGGTAATCTGCCATTATTTGTCCTTCCACATCTAAAACTATTATTACTGCACTGCTGTTATAAATAAACTTCTGAATATAAATTACAATCTGATTCCAGTCTTTGGTATCAAATAATGGAATAAAAATCAGTGAAGTATCTGATCATTGTAGGTATTAATATGCTGGTCATTGAGCAGCTTGTCAGTAAGATTAGTGTGTTCTGACTTATTTTTATTTCTTTTCAAAGAGGAAGGGGATACATTACTCATGCTTTCTGTACTGCCTGTAATCACGATGTTTTCTATTCCTGATTGAATCTGTTCAATGCCCAGCATTACAGCTTTCATTCCTGAAGTACAGACTTTGTCAATTTTTATGCAGTTTAATTTACTTGAAATCCCTGAGGATTCGGATGCTTGTCCTGCAGAGGACTCATCAAGATTGACAGGAAATAAATTACCCATATAGACAGAGTCAATATCTCTTGAAGTTAAACTTGTTTCGTTTAGAGCGCCATTAATAGCAATTTGCCCTAGCTGAGAAGCTGAAAAATCGGACAGATTCCCAAGAAATCCTCCGATAGGAGTTCTTTTAGCAGCTACTATAAATACTTCTTCCATAAATTAAAATGTAGCTTGTATATATTTAAAATAAATCAACTGTTAACTGAAAGAAAAGGCACCATTACACATTGTTAATACATTAGGTTTTTTTAACTCAAAAAAAGAAACCACAGGTACAGATTTAACCAATGAGAGAAACATTATGATTTAATAATGCCTTTTTCTTATTATAAATCGGTTACTTTGAGGTCTAAAAATTCCAATAAAGGATATCTGTTTTTTATGTAAATCCTTCGTTTGTCAATTTCAATAATTCCGTCTGCTTTAAATTGTTTAAGGCTTCTTCCCAGACTTTCCTGTGATGTGCCGATAATATTTGCCAAATCATCACGGGTTAGATCAATTCCCTTGGGTTTTTCAGAATTTTGATTGAATCTGTTTTCCAGAAGAAGTAAAAATATTGCTAATCTGGTATTTTGATTTTTTTGTGCCAGTACAGCAATTGTATTGGCAAGAACGCCAAACTCGTGACCAATGTTTTTTATAAAAGTTTGCTGCAGAGAAGGAATATCTTTTAATAATTTTAAAAAATCATCCTTAGCAATGAAGTTTACTTCTAAATCTTCTAATGCCTCACAAGAGTCCTGATATCGCTCTTCACCCAGCAATGCATGGTATCCCAGTACATCGCCATCAGTATAGATGTAAAAAATCTGCTCATCTCCGCTAAAGCCACGTTTAAATTTTTTGGCTTTACCCTTTCTTATTTGGAAAATACCGGTAGGGATTCCCTGTTCGTAAAAAAGCGTATTCCCTTTTTTGATGGTAAGGGGTTCCATAACACTGCATACTGATTTGTTTTCCTCAGGGGTTAATCCTTGGAAAAGCAGGTTGCTCTGAAAATCAAATTGGGCAAAAAAATCTTTCATACGGCAAATGTAACAAATAAGAATAACATATAATAGTATTATTTATAACAAATGTTATATATTTGTTGAAAATATAAAAAGGCTGATTTTATTGAAATTATGATAGAATTGTTTTTTTTACTAGAAGAAAAACTAAAAACGGAAATAGATTAAAAAAGTAACTATATAAGTAAATAAAATTATGACAGAAAATAAGATCAGCATTCAAAATGGAAGATTATATGTCCCATCACATCCTATAATTCCTTTCATTGAAGGAGATGGGATAGGAGCGGACATTTGGAAAGCCTCAAAACTAGTTTTTGATGCAGCCGTAGAGAAGGCTTATGGTGGAGACAGAAGGATTCAATGGAAAGAAATATATGCAGGGGAAAAAGCTTTTGAAAAAACAGGAAGCTGGCTGCCAGATGAAACAATTGAAGATATCAAAGAATATTTAGTAGCTATAAAAGGACCGCTTACAACACCAGTTGGGGGAGGAATGAGATCCCTTAATGTTGCTTTGAGACAAAAACTTGATTTATATGCCTGTGTCAGACCTGTAAGATGGTACCAGGGAGTTCCGTCTCCGGTAAAAGAACCAGAAAAAGTAGATATGATTATTTTCAGGGAAAACACTGAAGATATCTATGCTGGTATAGAATGGATGGCTGGTACACCAGAATTAGAGAAGGTTAAGAATTTTTTAATCAATGAGATGGGGGTTAAAGATATTCGATTCCCTGATACTACTTCAATAGGGATAAAACCAGTTTCAAAAGAAGGTACAGAACGCCTTGTTAGAGAAGCTCTTAAATATGCTGTGGAAAACAAGAAAAACTCTGTAACTATAGTACATAAAGGGAACATCATGAAATTCACTGAAGGTAAATTTAAGGAGTGGGGGTATCAATTGGCCAAAGATGAGTTTGGAGCTAAAGATTACGAGGGCGGACCTTGGCAGGTTATTGAAAAATATGGGCATCAAGTAATTGTAAAAGATGTAATAGCCGATGCTTTTCTGCAGCAAATTATTTTAAGGCCCGAGCAGTATGATGTAATAGCTACACTAAATCTTAACGGGGATTATATCTCTGATGCTTTGGCTGCTATAGTTGGGGGAATAGGGATCGCTCCGGGAGCGAACATTAATTACACAACCGGGGTTTCCATATTTGAAGCTACACACGGAACTGCTCCTAAATATAAAGATCAGGATAAAGTGAATCCTTCTTCGGAAATTCTTTCAGGAGTTATGATGCTGGAATATCTTGGCTGGCAGGATGCTGCTGATTTAATTGTAAAAGGAATTAATGGTGCAATTAATAAAAAGACGGTAACTTATGATTTTGAACGTTTGATGGATGGGGCTACTTTACTTAAATGCTCTGAATTTGGTCAGGCCATTATAAATAATATGTAATGAATTCAAGAATAGAGTTATATTATATATTTAAACTTAAATGTCCCAGATGTCATAACGGGAATTTATTTACTAATCCGGGACTGTTTGTCATGAGAGGATTTTTTAAAATGCCCGAAAGGTGCAAAAAATGTAATCAAGATTTTAGGATAGAACCTGAATTTTATTCAAGTGCCTTATGGATTGGTTTCCCAATAGTACTGATTGTTTTTGTACCTCTGCTATTTTTCGGGTTATATTTAAATGAGAATTATGAAATTTCTTTAAAGGTAATACTGCCGATTTTCCTGATTTTATGTTTTTTATTGCAAATCCCAATAATGCGAATATCCAGGGCAATTTTGCTTCATTTAACTTTTAAATATTTTGGAGGGCACAAAAAAGGATAATTTTACTCAAAAATTGTAAACTATTATATATTACGGGAAAGAGTTCAAAAAGATTATTCAGAAATAAAAGCATCTTTTTGATTAAGAGAACCTATTAAAAAGGATAGGCAGGCAGAGTTAGTGACGCTCAAAAGCAATAAAACAGTTATGTCAGGTAAATATTGGTCAGTTAAACTAAAACGGAGGATTTTATGGTTCTGCTTAAAGTTCCTTCGTCTTTTAAAGAGGTAAGCCTTGCAGGTTTGTTTAGTATATAAATAAGTTTTAAAATTAAACTACAGCTCATGCACCTGAGCTTAAAATCGATTATCATTAGATGAAAAAAGGATCTAAATTAAATAGTATTGTAACAGGGAGTTGCCCTAAATGTCAGAATGAGAATATGTATTTGGATAAAAATCTACTGCATTTAGGTTCGGTTTTAAAAATGCACGAGAAATGCAGCCATTGCGGACTAAGATATCAAATAGAGCCTTCTTTCTTTTTTGGCGCAATGTATGTAAGTTATGGATTGAATGTTGGTGTAGGAATTGCAACTTTCATCATTTCATATCTTATTTTTGAGTCCAGTATAAAAACATCGTTTATTGCAATTATTGTAGTACTGATTATTTTATTTCCAGTATTACTACGATTATCCAGAAATATTTACATTAATATGTTTATCTCCTATGATCCAAAAGCAGCTATAAAAGAGAATTAGTTAAAAAAAACACCTAACTTAGAAAAGGGAGAGTCTTTAATTACTCTTCCCTTTTAAAAATTAGTCATCAGAACATTGGGGGATATTCTTTAGTTTTTTGAATTTATGATAGTGTACTATTGATATTAGTCATTGGCAAGTTCTAGAACTATAGCACTTGCACCGCCGCCTCCATTGCAGATACTTGCTATACCATATTTACCATTGTTCTGTTTAAGTACATTTATGAGTTAACTACTATACGTGCACCTGAACAGCCTAATGGATGCCCTAAAGAAACAGCACCTCCATTTGCATTTACTTTTTTAGGATCCAATTTTAGTTTTTGAGTGTTCACTAATCGAACTGTGGAAAAAGTTTCGTTTAATTCAAAATAATCAATATCCTCTATTTTGAGTCCTGCTTTATGCAGGGCCTTAGTTATGGACAAGGCGGGGGAGGTAGTGAACCATTCCGGTGCCTGTTCGGCGTCGGCATAGGAGCGGATAATTGCAATTGGTTTAATATTCAATTGTACAGCTTTTTCTTTACTGATCAATAAAAGCGCCGCAACGCCATTGTTCATTGTAGAGGAATTAGCTGCGGTGGCGGTTCCTGTTTGTGAAAACGCAGGTTTTAGACCTGCTATTTTATCAAATTTAACATTTTTATATTCTTGGTCTTCCTTAAAAATAATTGAGCCACCTTTGTGCTGTGGTATTTCTACTGGTACGATCTCATCGTCGAATTTTCTATTTTCCCATGCTATTTGAGATCGTTTGTAAGATTCAATGGCAAAGGCATCCTGTTCTTCTCTTGAAATATTGTATTCTTTGGCGCATAAATCGGAAGCATTACCCATAAGGTAATTGTGATAAACATCGGTTAAGCCATCTTTGGCAATACCATTGGTCATAACCGCGTTTCCATATTTATTTCCCCAGCGGGTATCTGTGGAATAAAAAGGGACCTGGCTCATGTTCTCCATACCGCCGGCAACGACCACATCAGCATCACCACAAAGAATACTTTGTGTGGCTATTGATATTGCTTTCATTCCAGAGGCACATACTTTGTTGATAGTTGTACATCGTACCGTATTGGACAAGCCTGCAAAAATTGCTGCCTGACGTGCCGGGGCCTGCCCTAAATTGGCTTGCAGTACAGATCCCATATACACCTCCTGTATTTCAGTCGCATCTATACCAGCCCTTGAAACAGCTCCCTTTATAGCTATTGCCCCTAATTTAGTGGAATGTACATCTTTTAATGCTCCGCCAAAACTGCCTATCGGAGTACGGGCGGAGGCAACTATATATATATCTTTCATTTTTTATCTCTATTTTTTAATTTGAAACTTTATAAAGGGCGAATATGTTTTTTTCCTAAGTGCAATATATTGATAATGTGATAATTCTGGTCAGTAAATAATTAAACTGGCTAAAATAGGTTTAAGCATACAAATCATAAGTAATTAAAATATTTACAATACTGATTAATAACAGGCATTCAACTCTTTTCTATTTGAATAAGTTATATTTTGAGTACTGCTAAAATGACAGGTTATAAAATAATCCAGTTAATTTTCCACTGCCATCCACTCCTCTGTAGGAATACAGGAACAAATCAAATTCCTGTCCCCATAAGCATTATCTATTTTGCTTACAGATGGCCAGAATTTATTATCCTCAACCCATTTTAAAGGGAACGCCGCTTTCTGCCTGCCGTATGCCCTGTTCCACTGATCACTTAAAAGTGTCTTTGAAGTGTGTGGGGCATTTTTAATTACATTGTCAGCTTTATCATATTTCCCTGCAGCAATCTCACTTATTTCTTCTCTGATGGCAATCATGGCCTGACAGAAACGATCCATCTCTGCTTTACTTTCGCTTTCGGTTGGTTCCACCATTAGCGTATCGTGTACAGGGAATGCAATGGTTGGGGCATGAAATCCATAATCCATTAATCGTTTGCCGATATCACCTACTTCTACATTTGTTTCTTTTTTAAAGGAAGCACAGTCTAAAATCATTTCATGGGCACAGTATCCATTTTTGCCCGTGTATAAAATTGGATAGTGGCCTTCGAGTTTAGTTTTAATATAATTAGCATTTAAGATAGCAGTCTTAGTGGCTTCCGTGAGTCCTCTGGCTCCGAGCATCTTTATATAACCATAAGAGATCAGAAGAATTAGTGCGCTTCCATAAGGTGCTGCTGATACTGCTGTTATTGCTTTTTTGTCCTTGATTTTTATTTGGGAATGAGAAGGCAGGTAGGCAGCAAGGTGTTTGGCAACCCCTATTGGTCCGACTCCTGGACCTCCGCCTCCGTGTGGTATGGCAAATGTTTTATGCAGGTTTAAGTGACAGACATCAGCTCCGATTTTTCCAGGGCTGGTCAAACCTACCTGCGCATTCATGTTTGCACCATCCATATAAACCTGACCGCCATTATCATGGATAATTTTAGTAATGTTTTTTATTCCTTCTTCGTAAACACCATGAGTTGAAGGATAGGTAACCATCAGACAGGCTAAATTTTGGGTGTGTTCTTCTGCTTTTAACTGCAGGTCGGCAGCATCTATATTTCCATTTTTATCGCATTTGACAATCACAATTTTCATGCCTGCCATAGCAGCAGAAGCGGGGTTAGTCCCATGGGCAGAAGAAGGTATCAGCACTATATTTCGGTGTTTGTTTCCCATTGCAGCATGATGTGCGCGGATAACCATCAGTCCTGCATATTCTCCTGAGGCGCCTGAATTTGGCTGAAAAGAAATAGCAGAAAATCCTGTTATTTCGCAAAGGTCTTTCTCTAGCTGGTCAATTATTTCGGTGTATCCCGCCACCTGATCTAGTGGGACAAACGGATGAATAGCCGCAAACTCCGGCCAGGTAATTGGCAATAATTCTGATACTGCATTGAGTTTCATTGTGCACGAACCCAGTGAAATCATGCTGTGGGTCAGTGAAAGGTCTTTATTTTCAAGACGCTTGATGTAACGCATCATTTCAGTCTCGCTGTGATACTCATTGAAAACAGAATGGGTCAAGTATGTCGAGGTTCTATCAAAGACAGAGCTAGAAATCAATTTGGAGTCAATTCGATGTATTTTGGTTGTCTGTTTGTCAAATACGAATGTGAAAACATTCAGTATATTTGAGATATCTTTCTCGCTAGAGGTTTCATCTAATGAAATGGCAATTTGTTTATCACTTATGTATCTAAAATTCAGCTCATTTTTTTCGGCTATTTTTCGGATAAATTTTGCATCTTCAACCCCCACAACGATGGTATCAAAAAACACAGTTGTTTTAATTTTAAAACCTACCTTTTTTAATTCCTGTGCAAGTGAATAGGTAAGATCGTGTATTTGCTGGGCAATTGCCTTTAATCTTTCCGGCCCGTGATAAACGGCATACATACTGGCCATAATTGCAAGTAGAGCCTGTGCGGTGCAAATATTTGAGGTTGCTTTTTCTCTCTTGATATGTTGCTCACGGGTCTGCAGTGCCATTCGCAGTGCTTTGTTTCCTGCCGCATCAAGAGAAACGCCAATAATACGCCCAGGAAGTACTCTTTTATATTCTTCTCTGCAGGCGAAGAATGCGGCATGGGGGCCTCCGTAACCCACCGGGACCCCAAAGCGCTGAGAATTCCCAACAACGCAATCCGCACCCCATTCCCCGGGAGGAATTAAAAGGGTCAGTGCCATAAGATCACTGGCCACACAGACCTGTACTTCATAAGATTTGGCCACATCCATGAAAGAGGAATAATCATTTATTTCTCCATTAGCATCAGGGTATTGAATAAGGGCACCAAAATAACTCTCGTCAAAATTTACTTTGGTATGGCTGCCAATGATCAGTTCAATATTAAATGGCTCGGCACGTGTTTTCAAAACATCAATAGTTTGGGCAAAGCAGTGCTCTGAAACAAAAAATTTCTTTGCCCCGCTGGTCTGTTTCTCTTTGCTTCTGCTGCCAAAGAACATTAACATCGCTTCAGCCGCCGCTGTTGCTTCATCCAAAAGAGAAGCATTGGCCAAGGGCATTGCAGTTAAGTCTACGACCATGGTCTGAAAATTAAGCAGGGCTTCCAGACGCCCTTGTGAAATTTCAGCCTGGTAGGGCGTATAGGCCGTATACCACCCTGGATTCTCTAAAATATTTCTTTGGATTACAGGGGGCAGAATTGTATTGTAATAGCCTAATCCAATATAGGATTGAAATAATTTATTTTTGCCTGCGATGCTTCTTAAATGCTTTTGGTACTCGTATTCTGATAGTTCCTCTGCAATGTTCAATGGTCTTGCTAAACGAATGTCAGCTGGAACTATCTTGTCAATTAATACTTCGAGTGAAGAAACACCTATAATATCCAGCATTTCTTTTAAGTCTTTTTGGTTTACACCGCTGTGGCGCGTTATAAATTGATCTGTTTTCATATTTTATGATTTAAACTGTCGCCTCTTCTTGTTCCTGTTCTTTTTTGTACTGTCCCGAATTCAGATTAGTCCTGATTTCTTTAAATACAGTTATGGTCCGTTGAACATCCTCTAAGGTGTGCACTGCAGTGGGGATCAATCGCAGAATAATCATCCCTTTTGGCACAACAGGATATACTACTACTGAACAGAAAATCTGGTGGTTTTCACGCAGATCACTGACCAAAGCGGTTGCTTCGCCCAGGGTACCATTGAGGTAAACAGGAGTAACCGGAGAGTCGGTATTGCCGATATCAAAACCTGCCTCGGTAAGGCCATTTTGCAGGCTATGGGTAATTTCCCAAAGCCTCTCCCTAAGTTCAGGCCTGGTACGCATTAATTCCAATCGTTTTAAAGCCCCAAAAACCATTGGCATTGGTAATGCTTTAGCAAATATTTGGGAGCGCATATTATATTTTAGAAATAATATTGCCTTTTTAGAACTGGCAACAAAAGCGCCAATTCCTGCAAAAGATTTTGCGAATGTTCCAAAATAAAAATCAATACCATCCTGAACACCCTGTTCTTCGCCAGTTCCCGCACCGGTTTTGCCCATACAGCCAATCCCGTGTGCGTCATCAACCAGGAGTGAAAAATTATATTTCTCTTTAAGGGCTACAATTTCTTTTAATTTTCCCTGATCACCACGCATACCAAAAACACCTTCTGTTATGACTAAGATTGCGCCATTTGTCTCATTAATAATTTTTTTAGCGCGCTTTAGCTGTTTTTCACAGTCTTCAATATCATTGTGCTTGAAAACAAAGCGTTTGCCTAAATGCAATCGCATTCCATCCAGGATGCAGGCATGCGATTCTGCATCATAAACGATAACATCTTTTCGATCTGCCAGGCTGTCAATGATAGATACCATTCCCTGATAGCCATAGTTTAATAAAAAGGCATCTTCTTTTTGAACATAGTCTGCAATTTTCTGCTCAAACTCTTCGTGCAGTTTGGTATTTCCGCTCATCATGCGGGCTCCCATTGGATAGGCAAGGCCATATAATCTGGTGCCTTCATTATCGGCTTCCCTGACTTCAGGATGATTGGCTAATCCCAAATAGTTGTTCAGGCTCCATACCAATTTTTTCTCACCATTAAAAAGCATTGTATTGCTAATCTCACCTTCTAATCTTGGGTAAGCATAATATCCATGTGCATAATGAGCATGATCGCCTAATGGGCCAAGACGAGTGCTTATTTTATCCATTATATTCATATATTTTTTAGATTGAATTGTTGTATTTTTATTTAAAAAAAATCTTGTTATCTTGCAACTTCTTATGTTTTTTAGTAACCTAAAGGATAATAGCTTTGTTGTAGAATAAAATATTTTGTTAAAGGAATTTAGATTTTGAAAGCAACATTATTGCTTTGCTTTTTACTGTCAGCGGGTTTATTTGGTTATTGGTTAAGATATCTTCTGCCAAAAAACCAATACACCACCACAAGCCGCATATTCCAGTTTAAAACTATCAGGGATTTCTTCCCAATTGCTCCAATAGGTAACTAATCGCGTGCCGATTGGTGTTTTCTCAAGCTGTTCTTTTACATATTTGGAATAGGAATAAAATAATTCTCTCTCAGGGGCTATTGTTTTATCAATTGAACATGAAGAATCAATATTTTCATAAAAGGAATTATAAAAATAAAAGGCCTCATAGTCAGAAAAGTTAATTTTATTGATGTTGGAATGAATAAATTCCACATTAGTTATCTCGTACCTCTCAGCAATTTTTTTTGATAACTTAATAAGGGATTCCCTTTGCTCGACACCATAAAATGTGCCTTTAGTAGAGGCCGCCCCTACCAGGCAAAATTTCCCTACTCCCGAACCGATATCCAATACTTTTTTATGAGGTCTATCAACTAAATATTCAGCTGCAAATTTGGCTACTGCAACAGGAGTCCAATGGCGGGCTGCAAGTCTTTTTATTTTATTTGGATATAGCTCATTGAAGTCAGTGTCCTCAACAGCTATATTTAATTTGAGGAATTTAAATATCATTGGATGAGTGCTGTATATTCTTCATTGGTTAATAATCCATAAGTGCTGGTAACTGTTGAAACCCTTAATAACCAATGATTGTAGGGGTCTCGATTGATACTTGAAGGGTTGGTATCTAAAATGGAGTTCGTGGACATAACCTTGCAATCAATTGGGGCAAGGAGAGCAAAAGTTTGATTAAGGCCATAGATATTTCCCCATACCATTTCTTTTTTCATGTGCTGGCCGTTTAATTCCAGTTCAATTAAACTGATTTCGCCTATTTCTTTTTGGGCAAAATCAGTGATACCGACAAAATAATCGTATAATCCAATCTGTCTTAACCACAAGTGATTTTTAGTATAATATAGTGCTCTGGGAATAAACATATTGCAAAGATTTAGATAAAAGGAGTCTGAACAACAACTGCCCTAATTGGTTTGTTTCTGATATTGATAAAAATTTCACTGCCAATATTTGATTTTTCAAGAGGAACGTATCCCATTCCTATGGCTTTTTTTAAAGTAGGTGACATGGTACCCGATGTAACAATACCTATAATTTGTTGGTTTTGATCACAAATTTCGTAATCATGACGGGGAATACCTTTATCAATCATTTCAAATCCAACTAATTTCCTTGTTACCCCATTCTCTTTTTGAATTTTGAGAAGATCACTCTGAACAAATTTTTTAGTAAATTTTGTAATCCAGCCCAAACCGGCTTCTAATGATGAAGTCGTGTCATTGATATCGCTGCCATACAAGCAGTAACCCATTTCCAATCGAAGTGTGTCTCTGGCCGCTAGACCAATAGGCTCAATGTTAAATTCTTTTCCTGCTTCGAAAATAGCATCCCATAATAGCTTTGCATACTTGTTCTGTACATATATTTCAAATCCGCCAGCCCCGGTATATCCCGTTGCAGATATGATGGTATTTGGAATACCTGCAAATTCCCCTATTTCAAAAGTGTAATATTTCATATCGGTCAAATTGATGCTTGTCAATTTCTGCAGGGATTTTGCAGCCATTGGCCCCTGAACAGCCAATAATGAAATTGTGTCGGAAATATTGGTTAAGGTAACATTTAAATAATCCAGAGCTATAGCACTTATCCAATCCCAGTCTTTTTGGATATTAGAAGCATTTACCACCAGTAAATAATCATCTTTACTGATCATATAAATCAGTAAATCATCAACAATCCCCCCTGTATGGTTTGGCATACAGCTGTATTGTACCTTTCCTGGGAAAAGCGTTGAGGCATCGTTTGAGCTTATTTTCTGAATGAGTGCCAAGGCATCTTTTCCCTGTACCAGAATCTCTCCCATATGGGAAACATCAAAAATACCTACAGCATTTCTAACAGT
Organism: Flavobacterium sp. FlaQc-28; assembly: GCF_044007415.1. Classification (NCBI taxonomy): domain Bacteria; kingdom Pseudomonadati; phylum Bacteroidota; class Flavobacteriia; order Flavobacteriales; family Flavobacteriaceae; genus Flavobacterium; species Flavobacterium sp. FlaQc-28. Next base: position 201,122 of record NZ_JBIPCM010000007.1, on the reverse strand, counting down.
TTCATGTTCATGGTTTACACCTGCGTATTGGACTGGCATTTCATAACCGGCAAATGGGGTCATTTTCCCGCCAAGGTCATGATGAACTGCATTTAGTGCTGTTTTTTTGATATTTGCGTCTTGAGTTTCCATATCATAAACCTATTAATGATGCATATGCATCAGATTTCAAAAGTGCTTCAATCTCTGTATTGTTTTCAATTTTTATTTTAATCATCCAGCCCTCACCATAAGGGTCGGAATTGACCAATTCAGGATTTGTTTCTAATTTAGGATTCAATTCCAGAATTTCCCCTGTAAGCGGAAGGAAAAGGTCAGAGACTGTTTTTACGGCTTCTACTGTACCAAATACCTCATGCTGGCTTAATTTTTCTCCAAGGGTTTCGATTTCAACATATACAATATCCCCTAATTCATGCTGTGCAAAATCAGTAATTCCAATATAGGCTGTATCATTTTCGATTTTTACCCATTCGTGGTCTTGTGTGTATAAAAGGTTTTTAGGTATTTCCATTTTTTACTGTTTTTTAATTTCGTTTTGTTTTTCCGGACACGGCACATTGCCATACGCGCAATAGATGCAGCACTGCTCTGGCTGAGTTATTTCAAAAACTGCACTGCAGAACACACATCTGCTGCTTAATATTTTACCTTTGAGCGGTATCCTCTCTGTATATTTAGAGTCACATTCTGGACACTGCAGTATGGCTTTAGTGACGATGATACTATTCAATTTCAGCTTGTTTATAAATTATATTGAAGGATAATAGGTGCTCCGCTGCGAATTTCTTCATTGGCAAAATCTTCAAAAGTTTTAAAATTCGCTACAAACTGATCTGCAAGATGCTGTGCCATTGTATCATATGCTGTTTTATCATTCCAGGTATTTTTCGGATTTAAAATCTCAGGAGGAACACCGGGGCAGGAAACAGGCATTTGCAATCCAAATACAGCATGCTCTGCAAAATCTGTTTTCTCGAGTTTTTTTTCCAATACTGCGGTAATCATTGCCCTGGTGTAAGAAAGTTTTATACGCTCTCCAGTCCCATACGCTCCGCCAGACCAGCCAGTATTGATCAGCCAGACATTAACATTGTTTTCTTTTAATTTGCTTCCTAGTAATTCTGCATATTTTGCCGGATGAAGCGGTAAAAAGGGTTTGCCAAAGCATGCCGAAAAAGTGGTTTGGGGTTCGGTTATCCCAGCTTCAGTGCCAGCCACTTTTGCTGTATATCCTGAGATAAAATGATACATGGCCTGGCCAACGGTAAGCTTGGAAATAGGAGGTAAAACCCCAAAGGCATCACAGGTCAGGAAAAAAATATTTTTTGGGATACCACCAATGGAAGGATTTACGGCGTTATCAATAAAATCAATTGGATAAGCGGCTCTGGTATTTTCAGTTACTGATACATTATCATAGTCAACAATATCGGTTGCTTCTAAGAATCTTACGTTTTCAAGAAGTGTTCCAAATCGTACTGCAGAAAAGATTTGAGGTTCTTTTTCCTGACTAAGGTTCACGCATTTAGCATAACACCCACCTTCAAAATTAAATACATTTTCATGATCCCAGCCATGCTCATCATCACCAATTAAGCCACGGGACGGATCAGCTGAGAGTGTAGTTTTTCCCGTTCCTGACAAACCAAAAAATACGGCGGTATCTCCTTGCTTGCCAATATTGGCAGAACAGTGCATGGAAAGCACCTTTTTTTGGTGAGGAAGTATATAATTTAGGACTGTAAAAATTCCCTTTTTTATTTCTCCTGTATAAGCACTGCCCCCGATAAGGATTATTTTTTTAGTAAAGTTAATTATTGTAAAATTATGCTGACGTGTTTTATCGATTATAGGATCAGCTTTAAATTCAGGTGCCGCAAGTATTAACCATTCATGCTCAAAACTTTCCAGTTCTTTTTCGGATGGTCTTAAAAAAAGATTATGGGCAAATAAGCTCTGCCATGGGGTTTGAGTAATTACTCTGGCTTTTAATTGATATTCTTTCTTTGCACAGGCATATACATCCTTTACATATAGCTCTTCACTGGAAAGAAAATCTGTGACACGATTGTAGAGATTATCAAAATCCTCGGGAGCGAAAGGATGGTTTATATCTCCCCACCAAACAGAATCTGCTGTTTTTTCATCTTTTACAATATATTTATCTTTAGGGGAACGCCCTGTAAATTCACCTGTGTCGCAGGCTAATGCACCTGAACTGGTTAAAACTCCCTGCTGTCTGTTTACCGTTTGCGTGACTAATATAAGTTCAGATAAATTCCAATGGATTTTTTTAGAGGCATTAATACCAATACTCTTGAGTTGTTCTATATGTTTCATAATTCTCATTGATATAAAATTTTATTTTAAATTGTACAAAAGTAGAGAGATTTGAAATCGATTTAGTTGATTAAAATGGTACATAAACTTGATTTAAATCAAGTTTTAAAAAGGCATGAGAAAAATATCGTAACTTTGGAATTAGCTATGATTTCAAAATTTATCTTCAATAATCAGTATATTTTAAACGAGTTACCTCAGTGTGATAAGGATCTGCTTGAAAGGGTAATGCAAAGTAAAAAATATGTTAAAAACCAGACCGTATTTACCGAAGGGACATTGCCTACAGGTATTTTTTATATTCAAACCGGTAAAGTCAAAAAATATAAGGTTGATAATGATGGAAGGGAACAAATCATTTATATCTACAATTCAGGAGAGTTTTTTGGTTATACAGCCATACTAAGTGAGCAGGCATATGGAGATACCGCCGTGGTTATTGAAAATTCAGTTATTTCATTTATACCAAAAGACGATTTTTTTAATGTCCTTAATAATTCTGTAGTATTTTCACGATTGCTTTTAAAATGCCTCAGTTATGAGTTTAGTGTGATGGCAAATTTGATGGCCGTTTTATCGCAGCGAACCGTAAGAGAGCGAGTAGCCCTTAGTTTATTGATTCTGCATGATAAATATAAAATAAATGATGACCCAAAAGATGTTTTTATCACACTTTCAAGGGGAGATTTAGCCAATATGGTAGGCACTGTAAATGAAACCCTGGCAAGGGTACTACATGATTTTAAAAGTGAAAATCTTATTTGGATGGAGGGACGTAAAATTCAATTAATGAATTTTCAACAACTAACCCATATAGCCAATTTTTATTGATGATAATGCTATAAAAATTAAGCAAAATCTGGCTTGCGAAAAATAAAATTTTATTTGAATTTCGATAGTTATTTGTTTGCAAGAATAATTAACACCTAAAAAAGAGTACATAATTCATAGAAGAAACGTATTTGTAATATAATGCTTTGGTAGTGAAGAACTATTCAAATTTATAAAAGGATTATTAAAATGTTCAAACATCAGGGAAAAAAAAGAAACTTAAAACATAATCTAAAAATTGCTTCTCTACTTTCGTTTGTTGCAGGAATGGTTAATGTTGCAGGTTTTTTTTCAGTTCAAACCCTCACAACAAACGTCACAGGACATTTTGCGTTTTTTGTAGATGAAATTTTTAAACTTGATTTCTTCACAGCATTTATATACTTTGGTTATATTTTTTTCTTTTTTATGGGCTCTTTCACATCGAGTCTTCTTATGGAATTAGTAGTCCGCAGAAGAGAAAATATTGTTCATCTCATTCCGGCTTCCATTGAAATCGTAATTTTATTTTTTATTGCCACTTTTGGAGATAATCTAATTGGCTCTTTTCCCAATTTAATTTCTTTTACATTGCTTTATGCAATGGGAATGCAAAATTCATTTGTTACAAGGATTTCAAATTCTATTGTTCGAACCACCCATTTAACGGGCCTGTTTACCGATTTAGGTATTGAACTATCCCAGCTTTTCTTTTACAGGGAACAAAATATGAAAGCCGAACTTTTTTCTTCAATTAAGTTACGAATTACGATTATTACCTTTTTTTTTGTTGGGGGTATCATAGGAGGTGTTTTTTATTCAAGAATGGGATTACAGGTCTTATTTCTGGGAGGTTTTGTATTATTAGGGGGGCTCATTTATGATAATATAAAACTAAATTTAATCTTATTGAAACGGAAATTAAAAAATAGAAAGTAAAGATTACAACAATCAAGTCAAAGAGCAGATTATAATTCTTCCAGAAGTATTGTTGTGTGTTCTTGACCTCATTTTTGTTAGAAATTCTATAAAATGAATTATTATGGTCTTTAATTAAGTCAGCTTATTGCAAAAAAAGTTTTTTTTAAAAGCTTTCCTTGATTGGGGTAAGGGGCAAACAAAGTGACAATATTTCTAAAATTTAATATAAATTAGAAAGGACATGCACAAAATTCAATGTTGCTTAAGTTTAATTAAACGAATTCAACGTCTACTTTATACATTGTGGAATTATTTTGGCATGATTCCTTTAGAATAAAATTTATTTAGGAAAATTATTTTTTTGCTTTTCCTTTGTACTGGTAATTTATGCTATTGAATGTTAAAACCTAAAATAACATTACTTGAAACAAAATAAAATCTGGGTTACTGATCATTTTAAAAATCTTTTATTATTGCAAATACTTAATGTTAACGCTTTCAATTGTGCCATTAAATTTAAACGGAGCTTTATCATAATAAGCTTGAGATACTGGCGAGCCTAAGTCAGTTCCAATATCAAAACACTCATTGGCAGAAAAGCCTGAATTAATAATCGTTGGAACTATTCCTTTTATTTCTTCTTTGCCATTTACAAGAATACTAACTTCCGCTGCACTTAATTTAGAGCTGTCTTTATGAGAAATTCTTTTAAAAACAACTTCAATTGTCGATTTTCCTTTTTGCAGTTTCGACTTTGCTTTTAATTTAGTTCTCTGTATTTCAAACAAATTATATTCATAATTTAAAATACCATTTTCTACATATAAAGTCAAGCCTCCTGCATAACCCGCCACAGCAAATAAAACACCGTTAGCATTTTCAGAAGCGTTTAATTCAATTGTCGCTTTATTAGAATTATACCCTATTCTCGGGGACGCAAATTCTGGCAAACGGGTCATATCTCCGGAATAACTGAATTCAGTTGCCGGATTTGACTTTATGGCCTCAGGATGCAATAAAACATATAACCCGCCTCCAATGGGCATATTTTTGTTAGCTACAGATTCTTCCATAAATAAAGTCTTTAATTCTTTAAGTTTCTCAGGATTTTTCTTTGCCAAATCGTTAGCCTGACTATAGTCTTCATCGATATTATACAATTCCCAAACATCCTTCTCAGGAGTCCATTTATCAATACCGGGAGTTACTGTCATCCAAGGAACACGAGGGCCAAATGTGCTGGCGAACCAACCATCGTGGTAAATCCCACGGCTGGCCATAACATCAAAAAACTGAGTATGCTTCTGGTCTTTTGCTTTAGCATCATTAAAAGTGTAAACCATGCTAACCCCGTCGATCGGATCCTGATCATAACCGTTTACTTTTACCCACAGGCGTGTGTGTTCAAGTACAATCAAGGAGAAGCAAGTTTTGCTATTCGTACACCTCTTGAACCAATTGAAGGAAAAGAGTTAGGTATTGGTGTGGCTATTTGGTTTGCTGTTGACCAAAATGTAGACGAATTGAAAGAGCAATTCATTATGAATGGTGTAACCACGGCTGGGCCGATTATAGAAACCCCTTTTGGCAGAGCATTCCACGTGAAAGACCTTGAGGGCTATAAACTTACTTTTTTAAATGCAAAATAAAGGTGAATTACTTACTAATAACAGATTCAAACAGATGAAAAATAAAATATTAATTACAGGAGCCACCGGTGACTTAGGGAGTAAAGTTATCAACCTTTTAAAAGAGAAAACAGAAGTTGAAAATCTAGCTGTTTTGGTAAGAGATGAAAAACATGAATTGGCAAAACAATATAAGAATGATGGCATTGATATAAAAATTGGAGATTATGCTAATTTAGAAAGCTTGGAGAAAGCATTTAAAGGTATTGATATATTATACTTCGTTTCGGGAGGAGACGATAATGAGCGATCAAAGCTTCATGAAAACGTGGTTGATATGGCACAAAAAGCAGGTATTAAGCACATTTTATATACCAGTGGGGTAAGAAAAGATGAAAGTGTTTCATCCCCGTTGGCAACTCTTATGGATTCTCATATACAAACTGAAAATTTCATTAAAGCATCAGGAATTACTTATACAATATTCAGACATAATTTATATGCTGAAGTTATCGAAATGATGATTGGAGATAAGAGTCAGTTATTAAAAGTCAAAACTATTTATTTACCCACGGCAAATGGACTAACCTCTTTTGTACCTAAAAAAGATTTAGCCGAAGCAGAAGTAAATATTCTTTTGAATCCTTCAGCCTATGCGAATAAAATATTGGAGTTCAATGGAAGTGAACAAATTACCTTTTCAGAAATAGCTAAAAAAATCTCTGAGATTATGAAAGAACCTATTGAGTATATTTCCCCAGAAATAACTGAATTTGAAACTGAAATGAATAAATTTGGTTTACCTAATCATATTATCAAAATATTAAGCACATTCAGTTTAGCCATAGCCAATGGGGAATTTGACCAACAGTCGAATGATTTAGAAATACTTTTAGGAAGAAAAACAATTTCGTTGTCTGAGTATTTAAAAGCAACTTATAAATAAGCTATTAAAGATTTAGATGGTTAAATCATTATATTTTTGGAAACAAACTAACCCTGCCAATAAGGATTGATAGAGAAATAAAATATTGGGTAAGCGTAGCATCGAAAGACCACGTTAAAACAGGAATTATTGAAGGAATCGCCCAAAGCTGTCATGGCAAAGCCGATCCATTAAAAAGAATGAAAAAAGGAGACTTTGTTGTCTTTTATTCTGGAAAGCAAACTTTAGGCAAACCTGAGAAATGCCAAGAATTTACAGCATTAGGAAAGGTATTGGATGATGAAATATACCCGTTTCAAGTCTCGGAGGACTTTTGCCCCTCAAGACGGAACGTCGAATTTTCACAAAGTAAAGACACTTCTATTATTCCTTTAATTGACGATTTATATTTTATTCAAAATAAAAAAAGTTGGGGTTATCCATTTCGTTTTGGTTTCTTTGAAATTAATAAACACGACTTTGACTTAATTTCATCTCAAATGCTAAGAATATGACTAAAGAAATTGAATTCCAATTTAAAAGCCCAAATGATAGTCCTGGCTACTTACTAGGACAAGTCACAATGCTTTGGCAGCGTAAACAAAAAAGGGTTTTAGATCCACTAGATTTAACGCAGACACAATTTGTATTGTTAACAGCTTTAGGCTGGCTTTCAAAAAACAACAACTCTGTGACACAAGTTGACATTGCCAACCAAAGTAATGCCGATAGAATGATGGTATCAAAAGTATTACGAACGTTAGAAGAAAAAGGTTTCATAACGCGACAAGAACATGAAACTGATACAAGAGCAAAAGCCATTCGACTAACAAATACAGGAGAAACGGTTTTGCAAAAAGCAATCATTGAAGTGGAAAATGCTGACCTTGATTTCTTTTCTACGTTAGATGAAAAACTTTCTTTGTTCAATATTAATATGGTAAAACTTATTGACAGAAATAAGACCGAGTAAAAAGACTACCACAAACAAGGAGTTTGTTTTCAGGGGTGTAAATTTGTAATGCACTAGCATAATCCTCATCACCAAATAGCTTAATCTGAGTGGTATGCTTATCCAATCAGATGATTAGATCAGGGATTTCTATGTTTAAATCATTCTGTAAATTGGCAAGGTAATCTTTAAATTACTTAAACTCTTATATTTGATTCTGACAGATGCGACAGAACCCAAAAACATAAAATAAATTTAAAATTTTCGGATATGGAAAATAAATTTTTAATTCAGAAAGCAGCTTTTTCAGATGCAAATAAAGTGGCTGGTTTGATAATTTCATTGCTTAAGGAATTGAATCTGACTCTAGAGCAGAAGTTTGAATTTGATAATGAGCAGTATAGGGAAATGGCTGAAAAATCATTAGAGAACGAAAATGTTTTTAATGCATTTTTAGCCTATGATAAAGGAGATTTATCAACTCCGATAGGTGTGATTACTGTGGTATCATCATATGCTATTTATAATTTAGGTGAATTTGGGACAATTACAGAATTTTATGTTGTTCCAGAATATCGATCTAAAGGTTTAGGAAATGTTCTAATAGAACAAGTTAAGCAATTTTGTACAGAAAAGAAATGGAAGAAACTAGAAGTTGGAGCTCCAACAGAAAAAAATTGGCCTAGAACTATTTTATTTTATGAAAGTAATGGATTTAATAAAAAAGGACCTAAATTAAGGCTCGATATATGAGTTTTGAAGTATTATAAAATTCTTTTGGTCAAAATTAGCTTTTTTGCTGTTGTGCGCCCGGTTTTTGATGTTGTCAATGGTAACATCGACAATTACCGACTGCAGGTTCTGAAAACTTGTCGGTTTTGTTATGTAGCCATTAGCGCCCAGCTTTATGCTTTTATTTATGTCTTCATTGTCAGAAGACGTAGAATAGATCGCTATCACCGGAACGGACCTGAACTGTTCCATATTTCTGATCATTTCAAGAAGCTCGAAGCCAGACATTCCGGGCATGTTGATATCAAGAAACATTATGTAGGGAACATTGAAGCTTCCTGATTGTATTTCAGAAACCACTTCCAGCGCATTTTTGTAAGAATGAAGCGTAAAGGGAATATCGAGGCTCGCTATCGCATCCGCGAAGAATTCCCTGTCATCTTGGTCGTCATCTACCAAAACAACATTTTTTAAGTTTGTGTCCATTGGGGGCGGTGTTTTGGCAAATGTAGTTAAGATTGTCCTAATATGTGCTTTTGATAACAATTTTGTTGATTCTTATAATTAATTTTCTGTCAGACAAACCAACTGACAATTTGAAATCATGACATATGGCGATGAATATATACGGACAAATTCAAAAATTAAGGGAATTGAAAAATTATACGCCTGTTGGGAATTCAGGTATTCTGAACTTGACCTTCTCGATGGCAGCAATCTTATTTGCATAGCTTCATACCGTACCCTGCCAAAAAACGACCATTTTATTTCAGCTGGCTTTTATGACCGTATTGAGGATTTCAAGATTGAGGCTAGAAAAATTACGCACATAATCTATTCTTTCCTTTTTATACCTTCATCACGCGAAGAATCCGGGGAAATAATTGAAGATGTAATGTCATGGAACAAAAAAGGGTTCCTAGAAAGAACCCGATAAATTGAATATAGCAGGCTGTATGGCAACATTTGTGAAGGACGATCAAATTGGCATCCATAGCTAAGGGGTATTGGAAATATATCGCAAACAGGCGGCGAAGCCGTAATACATCAACTATTGCAGGGGATGAAAATAACGGATTGGGAAACGCGCATTTGCAGTTTTCCAAGTTGATTGGAGATCTATCGAAAAAAATGTGTAACTTCAGAACACTAAGATATAAGCAAGTATTGAATATTCTCTTTAAGCACAACTTAAACTGATAAATTCCATTAGAAATCTCAGGTTTCATGATCTCGAAAAATTATATAATCATCCGCTTTCGATATGCTAAAGGGGAGATACTAATGATTTTTGAATAATCGGCTAAAATAAGACGGGCTACTGAAGCTTAAATGTAAATGATAAGCGATATCCACTACCGGAAGATAAAGCAAGAGTATCCTGAAAAGTACGAAAAGTTGGCAAGCCTGCTATTTGTTACTTATAAATATGGCGAACTGCTCAAACAGTCCTAGCAAAATCGGACGATATGCCAAGTTATAGTTTAGCTGAAGCATTATAAAACAGGGGTGTATCTCAATCCATCATTGGTACAAATGGGTGGTAGTTTGTTATGGAGCTTGTTTTGTAACGGCATGATACAGTATAGTCATTTTTTTAGAATCTGAAAGACTTTGCTCCCCATCTCCAAAAAGTCGCCCGATAACCAAAATCGGGTGGAAAAAATGCAATTCCTTCCTGAGGCCGGAAACGCATTTTTGCTTTCAATTATGTACAATCACTTTGCCAAGATGTACCGTTTCACAAATTCCACTCTTTACATTTTGCCAAACAGATTGCGACATTTTTTCGTGGGATGTTCGATATCCCTTTTGTTGTTCCAGCAAACTTCCTTTCTTTTCATATGGCGACCGAAAGAAAAGAACATAGCTTAATTAGAACAGCTATTTTAGGCTATTTCGATAACTTCCATGGTCCGGTCGGACTTATGAAGGCTTATTGCAGGGTAGGGATGTTGTTGCTATTGGCTAAAGCAGGTGGGAAATTATACAATAGGTGGGCATTTGTCAAAAAAAACTTAATCATTTATCTTTAAAGGTGCATAGGATGATGGGCTTACGCCCACATTATTCTTATAGAAATGTGAAAAATGGCTTTCATCATTGAATCCAAATTCACTGGCAATCTGCTTTAATGTAAATTGCCCCGATGCTAATCTTTTATCGATGAGCGATATTCTGTACCGGTTTACATATTCCCTATACCCCATTTCAAAATTTCGTTTGAAATAAGCACTAAAATAAGTAGCAGCAATATTAAAATGAAGGGAGATACATTTTATTTTGATCTTATCCGGATTATAGATATGCTGATGGATGTAAGATATCAGCTGTTCCTTTTCGGGTAAATGATCTTTGCCGTTGAGAGACATATTGATCATTGTTTCCTTTATGATGCCAAAAATGGATAGTATCTGATAAAAAACTATCGGAGAAGTAGAAACGGGTTGTATGCAATTATAAAGCGATATGTTGCCTATCGTTTGCCGTAATATCGTTCTAATCTCTGGAACAAAATCCAGTTTTATTTCCTTTAGGATTTTATTGTTCATGATGCTTTCAGGGTTGCTGGTCATATAGTCCTGCAGCTTCCAATGGTCTTTACTGCTAAAATAATCATCTGTAAACTTGATGCATATTATCCGGGTTCTTTCCTCCATTATAAAATTATGCTCGTCTTCTGGTGAAATAACGAATAAGTCTCCAGTTGTATAGGGGAGCGGATTGCGGTTTATCTCGTGCAGCCCCTTGCCGGAATAGATATATACAAGTTCGTAGTAAGTCTGGCCGTGCGATGTCAGGTGAAAGTCAGTTTCCTCAAAGTCCAGAATTTCCAGAGCGTTAAATTGCTTCAGTCTAGTCATGTTTTTTAGAAGTGATTTTTAATTGTGCCCGGTACTTACTTTTTTATCTTTTCAATAACGATGGTGGCTACAAGGGATACGGCACCTCCGGCGATGGATTCTAAAAAACGCATCAGCCCCGATTGCCAAACTATATCAAATGTTTTGCCGTGAGTACTTAGCCCCACTATGATCACTGTTATGCAGCCGATCTTTAAGGCGCCTGTCCATTTGAAAACTGAAATAAGAATGCACGTAAAGAATACAGAGATACCGAGCGACAAAAAAAGATTATGGGTAAAATAAATGATAATGGTGGTCAACAAAGCGCCTACAAATGTACCCAATAGCCTGTCTTTCATTAGGCTTCTGGCATTTTTGGGCAGGTCATCAAATACGACAATTGCCGATACCGCACACCAGATACCGCTAAGATAGTCATCAGAAAGCTGCAGCATCCTGTTGATTCCTAGGCCCAAAAAACAGGAAATAAAAATTACGGTTGTGAGTAACGTGGCTTTAAGAACAATACCTGCATCGGGATAATCTTTAAAAATATTTGATTTCATAGCTTGATCTAAATTAATATTAAGCTACTGCAAATATACAAACCAATGTTGTCTTTATACAAGAAATGCGGGGCGTATCTATAGTAATTTTGTGCCTAACAATAACAAGTCAGCAATAATGGTCAATTTTGTAATGATAGCTTTTTGTATAACTGCGGGAATGATTTTTCGATACGCCAGGCTGATTCCTCTAGATGCACACAAAGGAATAAACACATGGATCTTATATCTTGCACTGCCCGCGGTATCTTTTAAATATATTCCCAAGATTGAATGGAGCGGCGAGATGCTGTTCCCTGCTATTTCCCCTATAATTGTTTGGGCAGGAAGCTGGTGCTTTGTTAAGCTGTACGCCCGTTATAGAAATTACGGCCAGCGTTCCCGCAGCACGCTGGAGCTGGCAAGTGCGTACAGCAATACCTCTTTTATCGGCTTTCCCCTCATTATGGCGTATTTTGGCGAGAAGGATTTAAGCATTGCAATCATTTGCGACCAGGTGATGTTCGTTCTTTTATCTACTGCCGGAATTATATGTGCCATTAAAGGAAACCGCACAGATACAGAAGGCATCAAAGCTTCGGTTTTGGTAAAAAGACTGCTTGCCTTTCCGCCATTTATAGGTTGCGTTAGCGCAATTGTGCTCTCCCGAGTAATGGATTTGGGCATAGCAGAGCCTTTCTTCGAAAAACTTGCGGCCACAGTGGGTCCGTTGGCACTGTTTTCCGTCGGCTTGCAACTTAAATTCAAGGGATGGAAACAGCAGTTTTCTCAAATTTCAATGGCAATGCTTTATAAGCTGATGATTGCTCCGGCACTGGTCTTAATTGCGGCATTAGTTATAGGTATTAAAGGTGATATGGCACGTATAAGCATATTCGAAGCTGCAATGCCTACCTTGATAACCTCTAGCATAATCGCTGAGCAGTTCAGGCTAAATTCCAGACTGATCAACCTTATTATCGGCATCAGCATTCTCGCCGGATTTATCACCACCGCATTTTGGAATATTGTTATAGAGCTATTTATCTTTTAAATTGCTTTTACATATGTGGAATTTAAATTTTTTATACATCTTTTTAGCATAATTATACAAGTTAGCTTCCAAGGATTTGACGTAATTTTACTATATAAAAAATAACTTTAATAACTTAAATAAAATGGAAAAATTTACGGATAAGACAGTGTTTATAACAGGCGCCGGCGGAGGAATAGGGAAAGCTATTGCATTGGCATTTGCAAAAAAAGGAGCAAATATTGCATTGGTAGATGTTAAAAAAGAATATGTAGATTCCTTAGCTGAAGAAATTCAATCGCTCGGCAGTAAAGCACTGGCTTTGGCTGTCGATGTAACGGATTACCAGTCTGTAAAAGATGCTGTAGGAAAAACTGTGGCTACTTTCGGAACTTTAGATATAGCCGTAAACAATGCAGGAGTAGTGGGTATTGGCAGTATAGAAGAAATAGATGGGCAGGAATGGGACAGGGTTCTTTCTGTCAATGCAAAAGGTGTATTTATTTGTACCAAGGCCGTCCTGGAAGCAATGAAGCCCCAAAAAAGCGGAGCTATAATCAATACAGCTTCCATAGCAGGCAAGATAGGAATGGCCCACCTTTCACATTATGTTGCTTCAAAATTTGCCGTAATCGGCTTTACGAACAGTATTGCCAAAGAAGTGGCAGAAACAGGCATAACCGTAAACGCAATTTGCCCGGGCATTATCGGCACAGGAATGTGGCGAGGGGAAGGAGGTATAGCAGATCGCTGGAAACAACCCGGTGAAACCGAAGCCCAATCATGGGAGCGAAATAAAAAATCATTGATACCGCAAGGTACAGATCAAAGTGCGGAAGACATAGCAGATGCTGTTTTGTTCATCGCCTCGGCTCCGCATATCACCGGGCAGGCCATTGCAGTGGATGGCGGAATGACCATGTAAAATTCGCAGAAAGAAGAATAATCAATTTAAAAATAAAAAAATGGAAACCAAAATCGGAATCAAAGATGAAAACAGATTGGCTGTGTCTGAAATTTTATCCAAACTATTGGCAGATGAATTTGTACTGTACACCAAAACAAGAAATGCCCATTGGAATGTAGAAGGCCCTGACTTTCACTCCATGCACCTTTTCTTTGAAAGCCAATACCAGCAGCTGGCAGATTTGATGGATGGCGTAGCTGAACGTATCCGCACCATAGGGCATTATGCTCCTGCAACCCTGAAAGAGTTTCTGAAGCTTACCCATCTTACTGAATACAGTGAAAGAGAAAACAGCAGTCAGGGGTTTATCAGGGATCTTTTGGCAGATCATGATAGTATTGCAGAATTTATCAGAGGCAGCATACATGCTATTGATGATAAATACAAAGATGCGGGTACCAGCGATTACGTTACGGGTTTCATTGAGACTCATGAAAAAATGGCGTGGATGCTGAGAGCTCATCTGAAATAATAAAATTCACGAATATTGTTTGGTATAAAAGCTACATGCATTTAGATCTAGAAAGATATGAGTTCGGGCAGATAACTTAATTACCGATTCATACTTTCTTTAATAGCTATTTTATCATTTTTTTTACCTAATATTATTTATTTTAGTTTTAAAAAATAAACGAATTATGGCTAATAAAATAATTTGGGTTATAGATCCAGCCCAAAGCGAAATCACATTCAAAGTAAAGCACATGATGATCAGCAATGTAAAAGGCGAGTTTCATACATTTAGCGGAAAGATGGAAGGCGAAGATTTTAAAACATCAAAAATTACTGCAAACATCGATGCCGATTCCATTTTTACCAATAACCAACAACGGGACACCCCATTTAAAAAGTGCCGATTTCTTCGATGTGGAAAACTATAAGCAACTTACCTTTGAAAGCACTTCATTTACTAGAAACCTATCTTTTGAAAGGGCAGCTTGCCATTAAGGTATCAGTAAATAAGTTAGCCTTGGTGTTGAATTTGGAGGGATTAACAGAGATGTTAGAAACAGGTGGCATAGACATTTCTTTTTAGAAAAAAACAAATTTATTAGGACAAAAGTTTGGCCGAATAATGAAATTACAACAATATGAAAGTAACAATTGCAGCAAAATTAGTAAGCATTCTTGTAGAAGCAGGTGTAAAACGTGTACATGGTGTAGTTGGCGATTCGCTGAACGGCATTGTTGACGAAATAAGGCGCAACAGTAATATAGAATGGATCCATTACCGGCATGAAGAAGCAGCGGCCTTTGCGGCAGGTGCAGAAGCCCAGTTAACAGGTAAGCTGGCTGTTTGTGCTGGTAGTTGTGGCCCGGGAAACCTGCACCTCATCAACGGGCTTTACGATTGCCATAGGAGTTCGGCACCTGTGCTGGCAATTGCGGCCCATATTCCGAGCAGTGAAATCGGTACTGGATATTTTCAAGAAACGCATCCTGAGTTGCTTTTTAGAGAGTGCAGCCATTATTGTGAAATGATTTTTTCCCTAAACCAGGTACCCAGAGTGCCACATATTGCCATGCAGCATGCTATCGGAATGAGGGGCGTAGCGGTTATTGGCCTATCGGGCGATGTTGCCATGGAGGAAATAGAAGATACTCCATTGCCATATTTTCTGGCAGATATGCCTTTGGTCAGGCCATCCGATGAAGGTTTGGATAAATTGGCAGACAGCATTTATAAAGCGGACAAAATAACATTGCTATGCGGCAGCGGATGTGCCGGAGCTCATGGCGAGCTAATCGCCCTCGCTAAAAAAATACATTCGCCAATGGTCCATGCCCTCCGTGGAAAAGAACATGTGGAATACGAAAATCCTTATGATGTAGGCATGACTGGCCTTATTGGCTTTGCATCTGGCTATCATGCCATGGAAGAAAGCGATCTGCTGATCATGCTTGGGACAGATTTTCCATACAAAGATTGGTATCCATCAAAATCAGCCATTATACAAGTAGATATTCGTCCTGAACGATTGGGACGAAGATGCCGGATAGATCTTGGCTTGGTGGGAGATGTTGCCCAAACCATTAAAGCCCTGCTGCCATTAATCGAGCAAAAACGGGACAGTTCATTTTTAGAAAGATGCATAGCGAGATACCAAAAAAGCAGGGCCATCTTAGATGCTGACGCAATGGAAAAATCGGGCGGTACTATCATTCATCCCGAGTACTTGACTAAGGTAATTAACGAAAAGGTCGCACAAAATGCCATATTTACTGTCGATGTGGGTACGCCTACCGTTTGGGCGGCCAGATATTTAAAAATGACCGAAGGTAGAAGATTGATTGGATCATTCTCCCATGGCTCTATGGCCAATGCCATGCCCCAGGCTATTGGCGCGCAATTGGAATTTCCAGAAAGGCAGGTAATTGCCCTTTGCGGCGATGGTGGTTTTGCCATGCTGATGGGGGAGATCCTCACCATACGCCAGTACAATCTACCGGTCAAAATAGTGGTATTTAATAATTCATCGCTGGGGTTTGTGGCGATGGAAATGAAAGTTGCCGGATTGCCTCCTTTTGGAACTGATTTGGACAATCCAGATTTTGCTTTGATGGCAGAAGTGATGGGAATAGTAGGCATCAGGGTAGAAACGCCCGAAGAAGTAGCACCCGCGATTGAAAAGGCCCTGGCCTATAACGGTCCAGTGGTAATCAATGCCCTAGTAAATCCAACCGAACTTTCCATGCCGCCTAAAGTAGAACTTTCCCAGGCCAGGGGTTTTGGGGTGTATATGCTAAAACAAATATTGAATGGCGAAGGCGGAGAAGTTTGGCAAACCCTCGACTCAAACTTTTTAAATAGATAAATAGTTTATTTGATTGAAACACTATGAAAAATTATGGAAACCTTATTGATGCTATTGCCGATTTAAGAAAAAGAGGCTATACTGAGGATTTTGAAATTCAATCCGGGACGTTAAATTGTGCGGCCTCAGATTTGCAGTTGCATCCAGAACATTTTAATGTAGATGAATCTTACCGCTTTGAGGGAGAAACCAATCCAGATGACAGCAGTGTAATTTATGCAATAGCTTCAAATAACGGAGAAAAAGGTATTTTAATTGATGCTTATGGCGTATATGCAGAAAACATGACACCTCAATTGGCAAAAAAGCTTACAAA
Organism: Flavobacterium sp. FlaQc-28; assembly: GCF_044007415.1. NCBI lineage: Bacteria > Pseudomonadati > Bacteroidota > Flavobacteriia > Flavobacteriales > Flavobacteriaceae > Flavobacterium > Flavobacterium sp. FlaQc-28. The sequence continues at coordinate 184,288 of NZ_JBIPCM010000007.1, read as the reverse complement.
GCATGGATATTAAATTTAATATCATAATAAAACATATAAATTAAAACAGATGAGAACCGAGGAAATAAAACATTTTTTTGATGAATTTGAAGCTGAGGCAACTGAAATTGAAGGTGTAGAATGTTGGAGTGCCAGACGCCTGCAAAAGTTGTTTGGCTACAATAATTGGGATAGTTTCAAAAGAGTGATTAAAAAAGCAGAAGATGCCTGTAAAAATGCCGGCGAGTCTGTTGAAAACCATTTTCCGGCATTACAGAAAAGGACCGGCAAAAAAAATACCGGAACCGAAAAACTGGTAGATGATATAGCGCTAACCCGTTACGCCTGTTACTTAATTGCGCAAAATGGCGACAGTAAAAAAGAGGAAATTGCTTTTGCGCAAAATTATTTTGCCGTCCAAACCCGCCGCGCCGAGCTTGTTGAACAAAAACTAAGAATTGATAAAATTAGAGAGGAGGAAAGGTTAGCTAAAAAAAAATAAGCCGATTTTCATCAAGATAAGAATAGAATTAATCGGAACGACCTACTGCAGAAGTTTAGTATCAAAAATTAGCCTGCCCAAATGCAAGTTCGTCTTTTAATGGAACCTTGTTTTGGCTGAGCCTGTCTGGACATCTTGCGCTGTGATTCTCTAGTTTGTCAGTAATTTTGTATCAGGTAATAATTTATGGTGTCTTATTAACGCATGTTTTTTCTACTTGGCCGAGCTGAATTTATTAAGACATATCTTCATATCGCTTTAACCTGTTTGATAAATGTACTATGTGATGCTGCATTTCGTTAATTTTATCTAAAAGGTGATTGATCGTTTCCAGGCCTTCCAGATTAATATTCAAATTAAAATGCAGTCGTGCCAATTTTTCCAAGTGAGCCAGCTGTTCAATTGGCACAAATAATCTTTCTTCACTGGCTACAACTTCAAGCAGCCCCGAATCTCTTAAAGAGTAGATAAATGATATTTCAATATTATGGTGCAGACAGAACTCATCTGCAGGTATCATTTCTAAGCTTTCCATATTCTATCTATTTAAGTTGGCTCAATTCTGTAAATAATTCTTTTTGTTTTTCAGTTAAGCCGGTTGGTAGCTTAACTTCATAGGTAATATAAAGATCCCCGACCTGTCCCTCTTTTTTATATACAGGCAAACCTTTACCTTTTAACCTTATTTTAGTGCCGTTTTGTGTTTCAGGGTTTACCTTTAGCTTAATCTTTCCGTCCATGGTGTTCGTAGTAATTTCCCCGCCAAGCAGGGCCGTATACAAATCTATAGCTACATTGGCATAAAGATCATTGCCTTGGCGCTTAAACACCGGGTCATTGGCGATAGAAAAAGTAATATGCAAGTCACCCGCGGGACCTCCGCTAGCACCTGGAGCACCGTATCCTTTTAATTTGATCTGTTGTCCGTTTTCAACACCTGCCGGGATGGTAATACGGATATTCTTGCCATTTACCGTAAACGTCTGCTTTTTGGTTTCCATCACATCGGCCAGTGCCAGTTTCAACTCAGTATGGTAATCCTGGCCCCTAAACTTTGTCTGGCCGCTTCTTTCCCTGTTGCCAAACATCGATTCGAAGAAACTTGAAAAGTCTCCCTCACCGCCATAAGAAAAATGCTCGGCACCATCTTTTGTATGCTGTGATTCTCGGGCACTGCGTTGCTGTTCAAACTGTTCGGCATGCTGCCAATCTTTGCCATGCTGGTCGTACTTTTTTCTCTTTTCAGGATCACTTAAAACCTCATTGGCTTCGTTAATCTGCTGGAACTTTAGCTGCGCATCCTTATCATTTGGGTTAACATCAGGATGTAGTTTTCTTGCCAGCTTTCGATAGGCCTTTTTTATCTCATCTGCAGAAGCATCCTTACCTATCTCTAAAACTTTATAATAATCAATAAAATCCATTTATTATATATTTGTCCATTTCTAATGGCTTGAAAGATTTCCTAACCCGCTATATGTGCTATAACTTAGATAATGAAGTTGTCATCTGATCCTTCAAGGGCTTTTTTACTGCAAGTAGGTCTATTCTCGATCTGCTTGTTCTTGTTTACAAAATTGCAATTTTATTTCTAATTGAGCTTAGTTTTTTTTTAATAAATATGGACTAGATTTAACAATTTTTTGCGCTGTCGACTTACAAGGTTTTTGCTTATGTTTATTCTAATTATTTCAATTCTAATTTTATTAAACGCCTATTGCTCTTTGGCAAAAATTGCTCTTTTAGCCGTGAAAAATGGACAATTGGAGATCGAAGCCCGAAGAGGCAACAGCCGAGCTACAAGAAGCATTAAATTTAATTAAAGACTCCGGAAGCATTTTTTAAATGCCGTACAGGCAGGTGTTGCTTTATTGGGTATTATTAGGGTATATATGGAGCCGGTCAGCTGCAGCCATTACTGGTAAGCTATACCGGCTTTCAGTATCCATGGCGCACCTGATTTCTTTGGTCATCGGTGTATCGGGCTAACCAGCTACCTTACCATCGTTATTGGAGAATTGCTTCCGAAATCTATTGCTATTGCAGATTCCCCTAAAAATTTCTATTGGCATAGCGCCATCATTGGCTGTCTTTTCTAAAATTGCCTATCCGTTTATAAAGCCGCTTATCTAGCAATGGAGAAATAGGGAAGGTAAAAATTCAAAAAATGGAAGTACCCTAGGCTGCAGTATAATTCAAGATCACTGATGTTTTTCAAATCAACGCTTTTCAAATTGATTTGATAGGTTTGCTTTTAAAACAAAGCGACGGATCAACCAAACAGCAATAAAGATTCTAATACATGAACTGAATATTGCCTTAAAAGTTGGCTTATAGCGTGATCGTATTGGAACCTTGGTATTAATTCGCTTTATTAAAACAACACTGCTAAAATCTATTTGGGGTTGTTATTGTTGGTTCGATCGTGTTTTTTATAGGACTGTATTTGGGTGAAATAAGCTGTTAAATTAATGTGCCTTCTTCAGAAATATTCAGCCACCTCATATGTTATCATTATATTTGTACGAAGTATGATGTTAAAATGATAACCTGCCCCTTTATTTCAGTACCGATATGATAGATTTGGCTCCCATTATTTTTATAGTAACTACGCTCATCTTCTTATCTGCCATTGCCGGAAGAATAAAAAAGATTCCGTATCCCATTTTATTGGTTTTTGCGGGTTTAATTATCGGATTTGTTCCCGGTGTACCCTTGGTAAGCCTTGATCCAGAGATGGTATTCCTGCTTTTTCTTCCTCCATTGTTATACCGGGCAGGGTGGAATACCTCATGGAAAGATTTTCAGGCATCTATTGTGCCGATTTCCAGGCTGGCAATAGGGCTTGTGCTTTTCACCACATTTTCTGTTGCTGCCCTTGCGCACTATTTCATTCCCGGAATGAGCTGGCCCATTGCTTTTGTGTTAGGTGCAATCGTGTCGCCACCAGATGCCGTATCGGCAACGAGCATAATTAGCGGAATGGGTCTCAACCGGCGAATTGTGACCATACTTGAAGGTGAAAGCTTGGTAAATGATGCCTCTGCATTAATTGTTTATCGTTACGCCATCGCGGCCGTAGTCAGCAGTAGTTTTGTGCTGTGGAAGGCCGGACTTCAATTCTTAATAGTAGCTTCCGGCGGGATACTAATCGGTTTTATATTAGGCTACCTGCTCTGCATAATATTAAAAAGGATAAAAAACAACCCTACGGTAGAAACCACACTTTTATTGCTGGTGCCGTTTGTTTCCTATCCCTTGGCAGAACGTTTTGGCGTATCGGGAGTTTTGGCGGTAGTAAGCACGGGTCTGGTTACTTCTTGGCGATCATCCGAAGTGATTTCTTATCAAGGACGCACCCAATCCAATGCAGTCTGGGACATGATTGTTTTCCTGCTTAATGGCATCATATTTATCCTGATCGGTTTGCAACTGTCAGAAGTAGTAGCTACCATAGAGGGCTATAAAATAAGCGAGCTGATACTATACAGCCTTTTAATTAGCGCAACGGCTATTGTTACGCGTATAGTTTTTATTGCCCCTGCCATCTGGTTTCCATCGCTATTGGGCAATAAGATACATAAGGAAGAGCAAACATTTTCATGGAAAAATGTGGTCGTCCTTTCTTGGGCGGGCATGAGGGGGGTATTGTCTTTAGCCACCGCAATGGCACTTCCTCTAGTTATGGAAGACGGCACGCCGCTTCACCAACGGAATGTAATTCTATTTATCACTTTCGGTGTAATTTTGGTTACGTTGGTCGGGCAAGGACTTACGCTTCCCATTCTTATTAAGGGGCTAAAAATAGGTTCCAGCAAAGAACAGGAAGACGAAGAGCGTAAATTGCGCCTGATGGTGGCCAATAGTTCGTTGGATTATATTAATGATACGTTTAAAAGTAAAGATCCGAATGAGGAAGTAATACAGGAGATCAGAAAACTTTATGAGCTTAGGGTAGGTTGGCTAGCCGGAAAGGATTTTCAGAACAGGGATATCAATGTGCAAAAGCAGACCGGCAATAGCATTTTTTTAGAGCAGGTGATCAAAGGGCAGTTGGCTGTAACCGATTTTAAGCGCAAATTGTTGCTTAGACTTTATCGTGATGGAAATTATAGCGTGGCAAATATCCGAAAACTAGAAAAAGAAATGGATCTTGATGAATCGCGTTTACGCAGCCAGTTAAAAACGGTTAAGGACGATTAGGCACTTTGTAAAGTGTCCGTTTTTGCATATTGTAGGTAAGCGAATGTGATATAGCAATTTTGCATGGCAAGGTAACGAAGCCAAGCCAAAAAATATTTCTTCCTGTCACCAAGGATGCTGCAATTACTACCTACTCACCATTACGCAGATGGAATGTTGGTAAAGGACATCAATTGGCGGTTGTTGGTTTAGGCGGATTAGGACATATGGCAGTAAAATTCGGAATAGCTTTTGGAGCTGAGGTTACCGTCATTAGCACTTCACCGAATAAAGAAGAAGCGGCAAAAAAATTAGGGGCACATCATTTTTTAATCTCAAAAGATGAAGACCAAGTGAAAGCGGCATACCACAAATTCGATTTTATTTTGGACAGCGTAGCTAATGACCACGATATTAATCCGTATTTAGGTTTATTGAAAACTAACGGCACATATATCAATGTAGGTATGCCTGCAAAACCGTGGGAAGTGTCATCGTTCACTTTGGCTACAGGAAATAAAGTAATTGCCGGTTCTGGCGCAGGGGGGGTGCCGGAAACACAGGAAATGTTGGATTTTTGTGCCGAACGCAACATCGTTTCCGACATAGAACTCATCAATATTAAAGATATTCAGACTGCTTTTGAAAGAATGGAGAAAGGTGATGTTCGCTATCGGTTTGTAATAGATATGGCAACTTTATAAGATTAGCTGGAGGGGCTTAAATCCCCTCTTTTCTTTTATGTAAAATAAGGATATGAAAAAGCAAAACACTCCATATAGTATCAATTCCATTTCCGAGCAACATTGTTTGCTGGGACTGCCCAGGCCGAAACGTCCGATGATAAGCGTGTTCCGTTTTGAGGATATTACCTACAATGAGCTTTATTCACTCGAACACTTCACTTTGAATTTTTACTGTATTGCCATCAAAAAAAACTTCACCGGGAAATTAAAATATGGACAACGTTATTATGATTTTGATGAAGGTGTAATGTCCTTTATTTCACCCGGTCAATTACTGTCAAAAGTACAAAGTGGCAATGCGCCAACAGAAGGCATTAGTCTGATGTTTCATACCGATTTTATGGCAAATTATCCATTAATCAAAAACATAAAAAATTACAGTTTTTTTCTTATGAACTTAATGACGCCCTGCACCTTTCTGAACAGGAAGAAGTAATGGTGGAAAACATAATGAAAAATATCGAAACCGAGTATCAATCCAATATAGATAATTATAGCCAAGATGTAATGATTAGCCAAATTGAACTATTATTACAGTACAGCAATCGCTTTTATAACCGCCAGTTTATCACCAGAAAAATAGCGAATGATGATATTTTGGTACGTTTGGAAAACTTATTATCCAGTTATTTTAACAGTGAAAAAATAGAAGAATTGGGACTTCCAAGCGTTCAGTACATCTCTGAACAGTTGCATATTTCTCCTAATTATTTAAGCGATATGTTACGAACCATAACCGGACAAACGACACAACAGCATATTCACAATAAACTAATTGAAAAAGCGAAGGAAAAGTTATCTACAAGCGATTTATCGATAAGTGAAATTGCCTATCACCTTGGTTTTGAATATCCACAATCCTTCAATAGACTTTTTAAAAACAAGACGAAAATATCCCCTCTTGGGTATAGAAAATCGTTCAACTAATTATTCCTAAAAGTAGGCATTTTATAAGCTACCTATAGATAAGTGAATCATCAGGATTATTATCCAATACCAGTATGCTAAATTTAAATCAAATCAAAACTACCGTTCAATTTTCTGAACTTATGAATATTCCCAAAGAACAATCCGTGAGTGGTTTGTTTGATATTTTGACAGAAGAGATTACAGGCAATGCTTCCTATATTAAGGCTTTGATAGAAAAACTATTGATATTGCCTTATGCACGGTTGCCGATAATTATTTAGGCATTTTGTTAGTCGTCCTCGTTGGACTATGTCTAATTTTCAATATAAAATAGAGAATGTTACTTGGAATATTTTAAAAAAATGATATTCGCAAACGACACACCTTTAAAATTAAATATTATTTCGTTTGATTGATGACCAGGGTAAAGCATTCCGGCTTCCAAAATCTCAACCTTAACACAGGGTATGTTTGTCGGTTCTGTATCGGATAACTTTGACGAACGCATCGAACAGAAGATTTTCCACGCTGAAATCGTAGTGGACAATGAAAAAGTTGCCGCAGAAACCAAAGCATATCAGAAGATACCTCAAATTTTATCCTTTGTTGATGAGCAGGGAGAGGATAAAATGAAACAGGAAATCGAAAGCAATTACCGTCAGATAAAAATAGATATTGTAAATATTATTGAAAGCGAAATGGAGCGTATCAAGAATGATCCAAACTTACTGCATTTGCTTTCACGGTAAGTAATAAAAAAGTGTCTGAATATCTAAATTCTGCAACAGTTTATCTGGATACAGTATAAATTACTGCGAAATGTGAGATTAAATGTGGTTTTTCTGTAACTTTGTGTTATGAGAAAAATGCTCGCAATATTTTTTCTATCTACGTATCTTATTTCAACAACAGAGTTAGGTCAGTTGTTGAAGTTTCCTATGCTGGTAGAGCATTATTTCGAGCATAAAGAAAAAAATCCTCAAATTTCCGTCATGGAGTTTCTGGTACTTCACTACGAAGGCAACCACCTTGAAAATCATCCTCACGATGATGACTATGATCAGGATCAAAAACTACCTTTCATTATGCACGGAGACGTATTAAGCTTTTGCTTCGTATATCCCCAACCGCTTTTTTTTGAATCAATTCATAAAATTGACATACGAGAATCGTCTAAGGTAGTTTCTTTTGACGATGCGTTTATCTCCAACCAGTTTCTTTCTTCTATTTGGCAGCCTCCAAGATCTTGTTAATTCTTTTTTAACCAATTGACTTTTCGTAAATTCTTTTTGCACTTTGCATAAAGGAAGGTTTGCTATGCAGTATTAACACATTCTATTGAATGCAGGTTTGTGTTATACTTTGGAGAAAAAGATTTTATTTCTTTTTCGATTTCCTCCAAAGTTAAAAAAAACATTGCCTCATTGTTATTTGTGTGCCTATTCATGGACTTTTCTTATGGCATGATTGTATAGAATTTCATCTTCAACTCAATTTTTAGGGTATTCTGTATAGTCTGCCTGAAAAATTGTTGAGGTGCGATTTTGTTATGCACTGATCTCCTACATGAAAGTGTTATATCATTATTGTTCATTTCTGTCTCCATAAAACCGGGGCTTCATGGAATGTGGTTGTCAATTGGTTAATCCTGTTATTTTATTTACGATAAATACTGCTGTATCTATTTGTAATTGTATTGAATAATAATTTGATTAACAAGTAAAACTATGCTTACTAAAATCATTGAGTTTTCCGTAAGGAATAAACTCATTATTGGACTTTTGGTCATTGCGCTCATTGGAATTGGCACCTACCAAACCACGAAATTACCAATTGATGCTGTGCCTGACATCACCAACAACCAGGTACAGGTTATTACGATAGCACCTTCTTTTGGTGCGACGGATATTGAACGCCTGGTTACCTTCCCCATAGAACAAGCAACGGGCAACATTTCCGGCACCAAAGAAATACGCAGCTTTTCCCGTTTTGGACTCTCGCTCGTTACCATTGTTTTTGATGATGATATAGATGTTTATTGGGCAAGACAACAGGTGGCTGAACGTTTGCAGCAAGTGCAAAGTCAAATCCCCCAAGGGATCGGCACACCGGCATTAGGACCAATTTCTACCGGCTTGGGCGAAATATATCAATATGTAGTCCGCCCCAAAAAAGGTTACGAACAAAAATATGACATCGCCGAACTGCGTACCATTCAGGACTGGATTGTGCGCAGGCAGTTATTAAGCGTAAAGGGGGTTGCTGAAGTGAGTAGTTTCGGTGGCAAACTCAAGCAATATGAAATTGCAGTAAATCCTGACAAACTCAATGCCTACGGGATTAGCATCAACGATATTTTTTCGGCTTTGGAAGAAAACAATCAAAATACCGGTGGTGCATATATCGAAAAAGGGCCTACCGTTTTATATGTCCGCAGCGAAGGCCTGATAGGCAGCCTGGAAGATATCGGCAATATTTCCATTGCCAATAAAAACAACGAAACACCTTTGTTTATCCGTGATGTGGCAAACGTGAAAATGGGTTATGCCACTCGTTATGGGGCTATGACTTACAACGACCAGGGCGAAGTTTCGGGTGCCGTAGTGATGATGCTGAAAGGTGCAAACAGCAGCGAAGTCATCAAAAATGTAAAAGCTAAAGTAGCCCAAATACAGAAAACCCTGCCCGAAGGCGTAGTCATTGAGCCTTTCCTGGACCGTACCAAAATGGTCAATAATGCCATCAGTACAGTCGAAAAAAACCTGATGGAAGGCGCACTGATTGTAGTGCTCGTTTTGGTTCTGTTCCTTGGGAATTTCAGGGCGGGGTTACTGGTAGCATCGGTTATTCCGCTGGCCATGCTTTTTGCCATCTGTATGATGAATTTGTTTGGGGTAAGCGGCAACCTGATGAGCCTTGGAGCCTTGGATTTCGGGCTGATTATAGACGGTGCCGTCATCATTGTAGAATCGGTGATGCACCAACTGTCGCATAACGCCAGATTTCAGCAAATGACCAATTTATCCAAAAAGGAAATGAATAATACGGTAATTGGTTCTGCGGGGAAAATGATGAACAGTGCTGTATTCGGGCAGATCATCATTCTGATCGTTTACCTTCCCATCCTAAGTTTGCAAGGTATAGAAGGCAAAATGTTCCGACCGATGGCACAGACCGTAGCCTTTGCTTTATTGGGCGCATTTTTATTATCGCTTACCTATATCCCAATGATGAGTTCCTGGGTACTGAGCAGGAAAATCAGCCATAAGCACAATCTTTCAGATAGGGTTATGCGTCGTGTAGAAGCCTTCTACCAAAAATTTTTGTTAAAAGCCATCCGCATGCCCAAACGCATTATCGCCGTGGTTTCAGTTTTATTTATTGCGGCCATTTTCGTGATGTCGAGATTGGGAGGCGAGTTTATCCCCTCTTTGGAAGAAGGCGATTTTGCAGTGGATACCAGGGTCTTAACGGGAAGTAACCTTAATACGACCATTGCAAGTACCCAAAAGGCCGCCCATATCCTAAAAACACGCTTTCCTGAAGTGATAAAAGTAGTAACCAAAATAGGTAGCGGCGAGGTACCCACAGACCCGATGCCGATGGATGCCAGCGATATGATGGTGATTCTGAAAGACAAAAGCGAATGGACATCTGCCAAAACTTTTCCGGAACTATCGGAGAAAATGAGCAAGGCCTTGGAAGATGTACCGGGAATTACAGCAGGTTTTCAATATCCCGTAAATATGCGGTTCAATGAACTGATGACGGGTGCAAGACAGGATGTGGTCCTGAAAATTTTTGGGGATGATTTGGATTCCCTGGCAACAACGGCTGACAAATTAGGGAAAATAATCAATACGGTGGATGGCGTACAAAACCTTTATATAGAACCTATAACCGGAATGCCCCAGGTTATTATTACCTATAACCGCCCAATGATTGCCCAATACCATTTGTCTGTAGCCGGCATCAACAAGGTGGTCAATACGGCATTTGCCGGACAAAGCACCGGTTTGGTTTTCGAAGGGGAAAAACGTTTTGATATGGTTGTAAAACTAAATGCCGACGTGCGGAAGAATCTGGAAGACGTACAGAATTTATTGATTCCAACACCATCCGGTAATCAGATTCCTCTTTCACAGTTGGCAGATGTGAAGATAAAAGATGGCCCCAATCAAATTCAGCGGGAGAATACACAACGCAGGATTATTGTCGGCTTCAATATAAAAGGCCGGGATGTGCAAAGTATTGTTCAGGAATTGCAAGCCAAAGTGAATGCGCAAATCAAGCTTCCGGCCGGGTATTCTATTACTTATGGCGGTTCGTTCGAGAATCTGAACCAGGCAAAAAGCCGTTTGATGGTTGCGGTGCCTATTTCATTGGCTTTGATATTCATTCTCTTATTTTTTGCTTTTAAATCAGTGAAGGAAAGTTTATTGATTTATACCGCAATCCCATTATCCACCATTGGCGGAATTTTCTTTTTAGCGCTTCGGGGAATGCCTTTTAGCATAAGTGCCGGTATAGGTTTCATTGCACTGTTCGGCGTGGCTGTTTTAAATGGAATTGTTTTGGTCGCCGAATTCAACCGTTTAAAAAAATCAGGAATCAAAAACATTGTCCGCATCGTGGTAGACGGAACAGAATCCCGTTTGCGCCCCGTGCTGATGACCGCATTTGTGGCTTCATTGGGTTTTATTCCAATGGCGCTGAGCAATGGTGCAGGTGCAGAGGTGCAGCGTCCGCTGGCAACGGTAGTTATTGGTGGACTGATGGGGGCTACTTTGCTCACATTATTCGTTCTTCCTTTATTGTTCATCGCATTTGAAAAAGGTTTTACAATGAATCCATTCAAGAAAAAAGCAATCACATTATTGATCGTTTCAGGGATTTCTTTAATGGGAATGGGTTCTGTTAAAGCACAGGAAAAAATCACTTTAGACAGGGCTATTGCATTGGCTGTTCAAAATAATCAAAATTTAAAAACCGAAAAACTGAAGGCCGATTATGCCAAGGCCGTCATCAAAACTTCGGCTGATATTCCGCAGACTGGTATCACGGCTGATTACGGTCAGATCAACAGTGCATACAACGATACCAAGTTCGGAATTTCACAGAATATCGCATTTCCAACGGTTTATAAAAGGCAGAAAGAATTGTTTACACAGGAATGGAAATACAGTTTGCTGAATGTTTCGTTGAAAGAATTTGAATTAAAAAAAGCCGTTACCCAAACTTTTTATGCCATCCTGTTCTGGCAGGAAAAGGAAAGGCTGCTGCTAAAAGCAGATTCCTTATACGCTGATTTTTATGCTAAATCTTTGTTGCGCCTGCAAAAAGGAGAAAGCAATATTTTGGAAAAAACCACTGCACAGAATCAAAAGGCTGCTATCAATATCCAGTTGAAACAGGTGCAGCGGGAATTAGAAACAGCGAAGTTGCAGTGGCAATGGTTATTAAATTCGGATACGGTTTATAAAGTGGAATCCCCTGAAAAAATAATTCCGCTACAGGTGGATGAAACCGGCAAAAATCCTGTTATACAGGTTTTGGAACAGCAGAAAAATATTGCAGCGAGCCAAACCAAAGTAGAAAAATCTAAATTACTGCCCGGTTTGATGATTGGTTACAATCTCAACAGTTTCAAGGGAACCGGAGCCGATGATAGGTTATACAACGCTTCTCCACAATTCCATTCGGTACAGGTTGGTTTTTCCATTCCTGTTTTTTCACAGTCGCAAAGAGCGAGAATCAATGCTTCCAAAATCACGGAAAGTATTACCGAAAACCAATTGCAGGCTACAGGTGCTTATTTGCAGAACCGGTATAAACAACTGTCGGAAAGCTATCAGCGCAATTTGGAAATTGTAAACTATTATGAAAGTGAAGGGCTAAAAAATGCGACAGTCGTTACCGAAACAATACAAAAGCAGTTCACCAACGGGGAAATCAATTACCTGGACTTTGTAATGCTCTTCAATCAAGCCATCAGTATTCAAAGTAATTACGCTGATGCTGTCAAAATGCTGAACGATACTATTATACAAATCAATTATCTCAATTAAATTCTTATGACAATGTATTCATTCGATATAAAAAATAAAAACCGGGGCATGCTGAAAATACTGCTTCCCGTTCTGGGAATATTGTTGCTGGTTCAATGCCAAAACAAGCCTAAAGAAGATGTTAAACAAGCTGTTGTAAATGAAAGCAATACCGTAGTATTGACGGATGACCAATTAAAAAATGCGGCTGTTGAAACGGTACGCCTTTCAGAAAAAAACATTGCCACTGTTTTAAAATTAAACGGAAAAATTGACGTGCCGCCGCAAAACCTGATTTCGGTAAGTGTGCCTTTGGGCGGTTTTTTGAAGAGCACCCGCTTACTGCCCGGAATGTATGTGCGCAAAGGGGAAACTATTGCCGTGATGGAAGACCCGCAGTATATAAAACTGCAACAGGACTATTTGCAGGCCAAATCAAAACTGCACTTTGCGCAGCTGGATTATCAGCGACAAAAAGACCTCAACCAAAGCCAGGCCAGCAGCGATAAGGTAATGCAGACGGCACAGGCAGAAGTGAGTAACCAGCAGATTATGATGAATGCCCTGGCACAGCAATTACGCCTTGTCAACATCAATCCCAATAGCCTGAATGCGAATAAAATCACTAAAACCATTCCGGTTTACAGCACGATCAATGGCTTTGTAAGCAAGGTAAATGTGAACATCGGGAAATATGTAAATCCTGCAGACATATTATTTGAATTAGTCAATCCCAACGATTTGCACCTCAATTTGAAAGTTTATGAAAACGACATAGATAAACTAAAAATCGGGCAAAAACTAATGGCCTATTCCAATGCAGAACCCGGCAAAAAATACGAAGGGGAAATCATCCTTATCAGCAAAGACATCAGCAGCGATGGTATCTCGGAAGTGCATTGTCATTTTGATCCCTATAACAAAAGCCTGTTGCCGGGCATGTACATGAATGCAGAAATAGAAACCAAAATCTCGTTCGCTCATGCCGTTCCGGAAGAAAGCATCGTGAATTTTGAGGGAAAGGATTATGTGTTTGTGCAAACTGCCAGACAAACCTATAAAATGCTGCCCATAACTGTAGGCGGGAAAGAAAACGGCTTTGTCCAGATTGTAAATGATACAGATTTTACAGATAAAAATATCGTTTCCAAAAATGCCTATACGCTCTTAATGAAACTAAAAAATACGGAGGATGAAGAGTAAAGGAGGTTTTTTAATGGGCAGAGCAAAAAGCTTGGTTTTTACGTTAAGAGGAACTTGGTATTTAATCACAACCGAAGATGCTGCGAAGGCTCAATTCTTTCTTTGCTCCGTATTCATTGTGATAGGATTTTATTTTGGTATCAACCGTTATGAATGGATGTTTCAATTGGCTGCTATCGGAGCTATACTCGCAGTAGAGGCGTTAAATACAGCGGTAGAAAAATTATGCGATTTCATCCATCCTGATTATCACCCGAAAATAGGTTTTATCAAAGACATCTCTGCGGGAGCTTCAGCCTTCATGGTACTGGCTTCCATAGTGTGTGCTTCTATTATCTATTATCCCTATTTGTTCCATGATTAACTCAAATTCAATTATGAAAAAAATATTTTTAAGCAGATATGGGTTGCTGCTTTCAACAATAATTATTTACATTATTACGTCTTTTTTGATAAGGCTTACACTTAGCATTATTTCTTTTCATAATCTTGACGGACATGTATATAATATTCTATGCACATTCGCCATTGGCTTATGTTACGATATCACGGTTGCTTTATTTATTACCACTTTCTATAATGTTTATCTGCTGCTTTTCCCAACCTGTTTTATTGGTTCTATAGCGGACAGAATCCTTACTTTTTTCATACTGATCGTAACGCTCTTTATCACCTATTTTGGTTCTGTCGCAGAGTTTCCGTTTTGGGATGAATTTGGGTCACGATTTAATTTTATTGCAGTAGATTATCTCATTTATACGTATGAAGTTATAGAAAATATTAAAGAATCCTATCCTTTGCCGTTACTGATTGGGGGATTGCTATTGTTAGTACTATTAACCTTGTTTTTACTAAATAAGAAGAAAATTTCCCGCGCTGCTTTTACCAATAAAATGCCTTTTAAAAAAAGGTTGGTCGTATCATCAGCCTTATTGGCAACGACCGCCCTTTTGGGTATTTCCCTGACCAATAAAAATGCGGAGTTCAGTAAAAACACAACTGTAAATGAGCTTAGCAAAAATGGTATTTTTTCCTTTTTTGCTGCATTCAGGTCCAATGAATTAGATTATGATGCTTTTTATCTGACCCTGTCACAACGCGATGCATACACTATTCTAAAAAAAGAATTAGTGCAAGAAAACCAAGGATATGTTTCAACGGATTTTGATGCCATTTCGAGAATTACCAAAGGGAACGGGCAACCGGTTCAATATCCGAATATTATTTTGGTTACCATAGAAAGTTTTAGTGCTGAATTCCTATCTGCTTTTGGTAATAAAAAAAATATCACGCCAAATTATGATTCAATGGCAAATGAAAGCATATTTTTTAAAAATATGTATGCAACCGGAACACGTACAGTTCGTGGAATGGAAGCCTTAACACTGTCGGTCCCGCCAACACCTGGAAATAGTATTGTACGAAGACCGAATAATAAAAACATTTATTCCATCGGTACGGTGTTAAAAGAAAAAGGGTATCAGCTAAATTTCATTTATGGCGGAGATGGCTATTTTGATAATATGAATACTTTTTTCGGAGGACAAGGTTTTGATATTATTGATAGGGACAGGGGAAATCCGCTATCTGATAATATTGATACACAGCGTTTTCCTATTCAGGATAACGAAGTCAGCTTTGAAAATGCCTGGGGTATTTGCGATGAGGACATTTACAAACAATCCATCAAAAATGCCGATTCAGAGTTTCAGCAGAATAAACCGTTTTTCCAGTTTATAATGACCTCTTCCAACCACAAACCTTACACCTTCCCCAATGGAAAAATAGATTTACCGCAAGGAGATAGAGATGGAGCTGTAAAATATACTGATTATGCACTGGGCAAATTCATCAATCAGGCAAAAACAAAACCGTGGTTTAAAAATACGGTTTTCGTAATCGTCGCTGACCATTGCGCAAGCAGTGCCGGAAAGTGGGAGATTAACATTGAAAAGCACCGTATTCCGGCTATAATCTATAATCTGAACCATCAGCATACGCAAATAGACCGGTTGGTTTCTCAAATCGACCTCATGCCAACGCTATTGGGATATTTAAACTGGAATTACCAGTCTTCATTTTATGGCAAAGATATTAATCAAACCAAAATTGGCGATGAAAGAGCATTTATTGGGAACTACAGAACACTTGGATTATTAAAAGGAAACGTTTTTACACAACTGAATGATAAAAAAAGAGTAACACAATTCCGTTGGAATGAACGGAGTAAAACAATGTCAGAGGTTAAAGATACCAACAATCGTTTTTTAATTACTCAAACAATAGCCTGTTATCAAACTGCCAGTGAACGATTTAAAAAAGGACGAATGAAGGAAAAGCAGCATTAGACAGCATATTTTATCGGCAAAATTCAGCGCTAATAGTATCGTTAAAAACTATTTATAAAAATTAAAAACAATGAAAAAAATACTCTTAATTCTCCATGTGATGGTGATGTCCCACGCATTTGGGCAGACCGCGATAGAAAACGCAAAACAACAAGCCAAAGAACAGCACCGATTGATTCTATTGAATTTTTCGGGTTCAGATTGGTGTGTACCCTGCATCAAAATGCACAAAACCATTTTTGAAAACGGAACCTACAAACAAATGGCCGACAGCCTTTTGGTGTATGTAAATACGGATTTTCCGAGAAAAAAGAAAAACCAGCCCTTATCCCAAACCATAAAGGAAAATGAAGCTTTGGCAGATAAATATAATCCCGGCGGTGCTTTCCCTTTCACCCTTTTACTGGATGCGGATGGAAAAATAATCAAAACCTGGGAAGGCCTCCCGAAAGAAGGTGCTGATGGGTTTACAAACGAAATCATAACCCTATACAAAAAAGTAAAAAAATGACAGCAAAGGAATTTCGCAAAACCGAAAAGCTGATGGGCAATGCCTTTGAAATCACAGTAGTGAGAGCAGATGAGGCTTTAGCCTTTCAACAAATTGATTCCGCCATTGCGGAGATTAAGCGGATTGAGCAATTGTTTACCACTTTTAAAACGGACAGTCAGACCAACCTGATTAATAACAATGCCGGAATACAGGCGGTGAAAGTAGATGAAGAAGTTTTTAACCTGATAGAAAGAAGCCTTCGCATCAGCCGTATTACCAATGGTTTTTTTGACATCACTTACGGAGGTGTGGATAAAAGCCTGTGGAATTTTGATCGGTCAATGACCAGACTACCCGATTCCGAAACGGCAAAAAAACTGGTTTATCTTATTAATTATCAAAATGTAATCCTGAACAGGGAGAACAGTACCGTCTATCTCAAAGAAAAAGGGATGCGTATTGGTTTCGGTGGTATCGGAAAAGGCTATGCCGCAGAAATGGCCAAGAATGTTTTGCAAAAACAAGGTGTAGGTTCAGGTATCATCAATGCTTCAGGAGACTTAACAGTTTGGGGTACACAGGCAGATGGTAAACCCTGGACAATAGGCATTGCCAACCCGGACCAGGCCCGGCTGCCATTTTCTTATTTGAACCTTACGGACACTGCCATTGCCACCTCGGGAAACTATGAAAAATATGTGAAGGTTGGCGGTAAAAAATACTCGCACACCATCAATCCGAAAACAGGAATGCCAATTACCGGGATAAAAAGTGTAACGGTTATTTGCCCCAATGCAGAAATCGCAGATGCTATGGCTACCCCTATCAGTATCATGGGCGTTAAGGCAGGATTGGAAATGATAAACCAAATCCATCAGATAGAATGCATCATCATAGATGACAAAAACAAAATATTCACTTCAAAAAATATCAATTTAATATGAAAACAAATAAAATAATCCTGCTAAGTGCTATCGGTACATTATCGCTTGGTTCCTGCACCACAGTGAAAGAATATCAGAAAAACAAACTCAACGATGCCGAAATGGTATTGAGCAACCGTACCATAGAAAAAACTGAACTTAACTTTCAATCTTACCGTGAAGGAGCCTCCGGAGCCAATGCCGGAAAAAGTGGCGGGGGTTGTGGATGTAATTAAAATCAGTGAAACAGTAACCCAAACAATGAAAAATGAAAAGAATATATATTAGTGCATTAGGACTTTTTAGTTTTTATCAAATCCAGGCACAGCAAATAAAAACAGATTCTGCATCGGTCGGAAAATTAAAAGTTGATGAAGTGAATTTAGTGTCCAGTTATTACAAACAGGATGGGAACAATTCTGCGGTAACGGGAGGTATCGGAACAGAAAAGCTGACCGATATTTCCAATATAATCAATGTGAAACTCATCCGATATGACAAGAAAAAACGCAAACACACTTTTGGGGCAGAATTGGGTATAGACCACTATACTTCTGCCTCTTCGGATATGATAGACCTCAAGGCCAATTCCTCAGCATCCAGTCAGGACATTCGAGTTTATCCTTCCTTGAGCTGGCAGGTAGAAAATGAAGAAAAGGGAAACAGTTTTATGGCAGGTGTGTCTTCTTCCACCGAATATGACTATCAATCTTTTGGGGCAAATATTGGTTTCTCCAAAAAAACAACCAATAAAATGGGAGAATTAACAGCCAATCTTCATGCGTATATCGATCAGGTAAAACTTATCGCTCCAGTAGAACTGCGCAATGGAACAACTGAAGATAATGGAACTGATAGCCGGAATACTTTTGCCGCATCACTTTCTTATTCGCAGATTATCAATGCCAATTTACAGCTCGTATTTCTTGTAGATGCCGTTCAGCAAAACGGACTATTGAGCCTTCCGTTTCACCGTGTGTATTTTTCGGATGGAAGTGTACATCAGGAAAAACTTCCTGATAACCGGTTCAAGCTTCCTTTGGGTTTCCGTGCCAATTATTTCTTGGGTGACCGGTTCATTATCCGAACCTATTACCGCTATTATACAGATAATTGGGGTATAAATTCACATACTTTCAATATAGAAACACCGGTAAAATTATCCCCTTTTGTTTCCCTCAGTCCTTTCTACAGGTATTATACCCAGACAGCGGTAAAGTATTTCGGTGCCTACCAAACACACAACGAATCCAACGGGTTTTATACCAGCAATTATGATCTGTCCGGATTTAACAGCCAGTTCTTTGGTATGGGGGCCAGGTTCAATCTTCCCAACGGATTATTAGGAATCTCAAAATTCAATATGATTGAAATACGCTATGGGCATTATACAAAAACAACCGGTATGAAGGGTGATATCATTTCGTTGAACCTTAAGTTTAAATAAAATGAAGCGTGTTTTCTTAATATTTCTTCTATTTCCAACCTTGCTTTTTTCTCAAAACATAGAAGCAGATAGCAGCATTTTGTCTAAAACAACCAATCCTGCTTATCAGTTTTCCACTAAGAAGCTCATCATTCCCACAATTTTGGTTTCTTATGGTGTTTTAAGTCTAATGTCAGATGGTTTGAAAACACTTAACCAATCTACCCGTCACGAGAGCAGGGAACATATTTTGCCTGGTGCTAAGATTGACAACTACATGCAGTATGCTCCTGCTATTGCAGTCTATGGACTCAATCTGTCGGGGGTAAAAGGAAAACATAATTTTAAGGACAGAACAATCATATATGCAACCTCCCAACTCATATCAGCGGCAATGGTTTTGCCCACCAAACAGTTGGTTGGCGAGGAACGTCCGGATGGTTCCAGTAAGACTTCCTTCCCTTCCGGACATACAGCAACGGCTTTTTCATCCGCACATTTTATGTTCAGGGAATATAATGAAACCAATTTTTGGTTGGGTATTTCCGGCTATCCGATTGCTGCCATGACAGGCATCTATCGGATTTTTAATGACAAACATTGGGTTGGCGACGTAATTGCCGGAGCAGGCATTGGCATTCTATCGACAGAAGTGGCGTATTGGTTGTTTCCGACCATTTCAAAATGGTTTGCCAATAAAAAGAATCAGGCATCACTGGTTATACTACCCACTTATCAAACAAAACAATTTGGATTAGCAATCATTAAAACATTTTAAAATATGAAAATGGAAAACAAAAATCAGTTTACAGTAATTCACCGGATTTTACACTGGTCTGTTGCACTATTAATGTCTATTTTATTTATTACCGGATTTTTACGGATGTACTGGATGAGCAAAAAAACAATTATAGATACGGTTGAAACCGAGATGCAAAGCCACAACATTTCACTTGAAAAGGGACAGATAATACCTATCGTAAAAAGCATTCAGAAACCGATGTGGGAATGGCATGAATATGCTGCCTACATTATGTTTCTGGCATTTCTAGTAAGGATAATTTATATGCTCGTAAAGGGAATTAAATTTCCTGATCCGTTGAAGAAATCCCAATCAGTAAAGGAAAGAATGCAAGGATTTATTTATGTAATTTTTTATCTGTTCATCGCCGTTTCTATTGTTACAGGATTTTACCTGAAATGGGTGGACGGTCAATGGAAAGAACCGATGGAAGCTGTTCATAAGTGGGCCATTTATTGGTTTCCAATATTCATTTTATTGCATTTTGGCGGAATCGTAATTGGTGAACTGACAAATAAAAAAGGAATAGTATCTAAGATGGTAGGTGGAGAATAAAAATAATATAAACTATATAAATAATTACAAAAATGGAATTGGAAAAACATTATGTAAACAGAGTGGGTTGGTTAAGAGCTGCTGTTTTAGGAGCTAATGATGGATTGCTTTCCACCACAAGTATTGTAATCGGAGTTGCTGCCGCAGATCCCAGCCGACATGCTATAATTTTGGCGGCTTTGGCGGGAACCATCGCAGGAGCAATGTCGATGGCCGCAGGAGAATATGTTTCTGTAAGCTCACAAGCTGATACAGAAAAATCGGACATAAACAGGGAGAAGAAAGAGTTAGAAAAAATGCCTGAAATTGAACTCCACGAATTGGCAAAAATTTATGAAAAAAGAGGTGTAAGCAAAGAAACAGCAATGCTCGTGGCGAAAGAACTTACAGATCACAATGCACTGGAAGCACATACAAAAGACGAATTAGGAATAAACGAGATTACTGTAGCAAAACCTTTTCAGGCTTCAGTAGCATCGTTTTTCTCTTTTCTTTCCGGAGCAGCGTTGCCAATGATGGTCTCCATTTTTGCTCCAGAAAAAAATATGGTGTATTACCAATATGGTTTTTCGATTATTTTCTTAATGATTTTGGGGGCTATTGCTGCCAAAACAGGAGGCTCCAATATAGGGGTCGCAATAGTTAGAATTTGCTTCTGGGGGACTATTGCAATGGTAATAACGGCAATTGTTGGGTATGTATTTGGCGTAAATATTTCCTAAGAATGATGAACGGCAAAATCAAAAAAATATTTAGGTTTTAATCCCAATGTAATTGTCAATTTAATAAAACATTGATACAATGGATATATCAAAGCAAAATTATTTAAAAAAAATAGCGGAGTATGTAATATGCCTATTTAATTCAAGGACTACCGCTGAACTATGCTATCATAATCTGGAACACACAAAGGCTGTTGTTAAAAATGCAGCTGAAATGGCAGATTTCTATCGTTTGAAAAATATGGAAAGATTTGTTTTGTTGGCGGCAGCTTGGTTCCACGATACCGGTCAATTATTTGGGCCAATGGATGGCCATGAAAAAAGAGGAGCATTTATTATGGAACAATTTTTACGTAGCCAGAAAATTGATGCCAGTATTATACTGGAAATAAATAAAGCGATTATGGCAACAGAGGCAAATACAAAACCAACCAATTTAATCGAAGATATTTTACGGGATTCGGATGTGTACCATTTAGGAACCCAAGATTTCCGTCAAATGGATGAACTTGTATGGAAAGAAACAGAACAACGATCAGGGCACATAATTCCAGATAAATTACAGAAATCATTGGACTTTCTCAATAAACACTGTTTTTATACGGCATATTGCAAAGATAGACTGTTAACCGGAAAGAAAGCCAATATAGAATACCTGGAAGGCTTGATAAAGGCTTTTTAAGAACCCAAACAATTTTATTATTTAATATTTATGGCTTACTTCAAGGGAAATCCTTTAATGAATAGCCATTCATACTACCTTTTAAATGAACGATTTTTGTAAAAACATAATAAGAGATTTAGATGACGAGATTAATGAGTTATCTATCGAATTTAATGACCCTTTAACATTATGCGAAAAAGCTATTGGCTTAACTATAGACAAAATAGCTGATTTAAAACAAGTTATATTAAAACGTGGTTTTAAAGACATTGATGAAGAAATCCATTTTTTTAAACATTTGAAGCCTAATATACTTTCTAAACTAATTTATTATAATGCTATCTACAAGATAGAAACAAAAAAGCCGTATGGTGGTGAAAAGGTAATTGAAACACATTTAAACAACGAGTTATTTAATCTTAAAAGATTTTTTGATAATAATCTTGAATTCTATAAGTATTATCGAACCAACAGCACTTATCTTGACCACAAATATTTCGTTCGTGGGAAGTATGATATTAAGTTAAGTTTGGATACTTACTATTTTGAATCTGATCATAGTTTTTCAACATCCCATGACTATAAGGTCGCCAAAATTATTGCGAACGACTTAATACAGGTTTATTTGGAGGATAATCTTTCTAATAATATTAGATACAGCACACTGAAAAGTGCGGAAAAAATCAAATCTACGTTAGTGTGGACAGCAAGTAAAACAGCACTGATTGAATTAATTTACGCATTACACACTCAAGGGGTTTTTGGTAATGGAACCATAGACATCAAAGTAATTGCGACTTATTTTGAGCAGACATTCAGGATTTTGTTTTTATTATTTATGCAGTCCAATCTTTTAGACAAAAGCGATGAGTTCAAGCAGGAAGAAATTAGCCAGACTTGCTGGGATATACATGGAAATCCCTATAAATTTCCCTCATCGCTTGTGACGGCTTTCAATCAGGATTTACTTCTGTTTTAGAAACATAAAGTAATTTGATTAAAATAATGAAAAGTATTTTGTGAATAAACAATTGTCTTTCCACGGACCATCGTATAAGCTCTACTTTTGTATATTTGATTTTTAAATTGTACTAAAATAAAATTTTAATGCTAAGGAAAAGAGAAACCTCAATAGAAGAAGAGAACGAAAATTGCAGCGCCAGGTTTCTTTCATGTATGATGGATGATACTTGTAGTTATTTTAGAAGGCAGTTTATTAGCAAGATTACCAGCATGGCTTTTTTTTTATTTCTGTATCCACAGCTATTTTATGGACAAGGCGGCGAGTTGCTAAAAAGGATTGATCAGGTTATTGACTCTTCATCTGTCTATGACAGCAATAAAGCAAGAATCATTAAGGATCTAAAAAACAAACTTAGCAATAACAATGATGGCCTCTATAAGGAAGTGGAATTAAATCAGCAGCTTTTCGACCAATATGTAGTTTTTAAAAGAGATTCAGCTTTTAATTACGCTCTGAAAATTAAAGCCTTATCAGAAAGTATTAATGATAAAGCTCTTTTGATGAAAGCTAATATTAATTTAGCTAACATCAGTGTTGCAGCCGGAATGTACAAAGAAGGTTTAGATTATCTGGTTTTGATTAAGCCTGAAGAAATAAATAACGAAAACGGGTCTTTATACTATGGTTTATTAGGGCGATGCTATGGAGATATGGCGGAATATAGCAGTATTCCATTTTTTAGCAGGAAGTATAACAGGCTCGCTAAAGAATACCGGATTAAGGCTCTTAATTTAACAACTCCGGGGACTTTCTTTAATTCTTTTTTAAAATTTTATAACGAGTATAAAGACGGTAATTTAATTATAGCGGAGGAAGGGTTTCAATCGATGTTCAATTCCAATATAAATAGCAGAGATGAAGCATTACTAAATTATATGTTAGGGGAAATTTGCAGAGAATCTGGAAAAGCAGACCGAGCGATTGATTACTACAGCAAAGCCGCTATTGCAGATATACAAATATCAACAAAAGAATCTTTAGCATTAATAAGGCTTTCAGAGCTGCTGTTTAGAAAAAAGAATCTGCAGAGCGCATCTTCACTAGTCAAAAAAGCATATGATGATGCTGTGTTTTACGGCGCTCAGCAGAGAAAACTGCAGGTTGGGGCGATTCTGCCGCTTATTGAAGAAGAGATAGTACAGAATATTGAAAGAGCAAGAAAACGTCTTTATATTCAATATATAGGAGCTATTGTTTTTTCCACAATTGTAATTTGCTTCCTAATCTTAACTTTTATCCAATTCAGAAAGATTCAAAAGGCAAAGAAAATAATTGCAAGCGCTCATAGTGATCTGCAGAAAGTAAATAAACAGCTTGTAATTGTTAATGAAGAGGTAAACGCCAGAAATAAGCAAATAGAATCAATCAATAACCGTCTATTTGAGGCTAACAAAATCAATGAGGAGTATATCGGTTTCTTTTTTACTGAGTATGATGATATCTTCGAAAAGTTTAATGACTTTATCTCTTCTATAGAAAAAGATATTGATTCTGGCGATTACGTTAAAGCGAAATATCGTGTATCGAGATATGATCTGAAGAAAGAAAAAGAAAAGCTTTTAAATAATTTTGATACTGCCTTTATTAATTTATTTCCAAGTTTTATTGAAGAATTCAATTCCTTGATGAAACCAGCGGAGCAGATTAAGCTTAAAGACAATCAAATTCTTAATAAAGAATTGAGGATTTTTGCACTAATCCGTTTAGGAATTAAGCATAATGAAAAGATTGCCCAGATTTTAGGCTATTCGGTTAACTCTATTTATGCTTACAAAACAAAAGTCAGAAATAAATCAATAATCGAAAATGAGGGATTTGATAAAAAGCTGATGAAAATGACTTCTATTAAAAACTAACTTTATAATTAGTTATTCTAACTAATTCCCGCTAACTATACTAGCGGGATTTTTTTGTGCTTCGATTTTCTTTTACCCTGTTTGAAGATGAGAATAATTAGTTTTTTATAGTAAAATATTACATAATATGTTTTTTTATACCTAAATAATTATTGTATTGGAATTAAAAATCTATATGATTATTTGAGCTGTTATTTTGTTAATTGACTATAAATCAGTCAGTTGTGTTTTTTGTTTCCTTTTTAAAACCGTATTTTTTCTATACGAATTCCATATAAGCTTTTTTCGGATATGTTTTTTTGTTCCTTTGCTTTAATCCATGACAGATTTTGGATGCGCTAGTTTTTTAAAGGCCTTATAAAACTCAGTTGAAATATCAATATAAATATTTATGAAATAGCATTATTATTAGAGGACCCGTCCTTACTTCAAAAAACAATTACTAACAATATTACTAACCAAACAAAAAAATAAATGAGATCATATCATGAAATTGATGTTCAAAGGGCATCTATTAAAGATTTTGTCCTAATTCTTTTTATACTTGTTTCACTCTGCGGCAGCAATAATGCTTTCGCTGTTGTTCAACAACAGGGAGGACCTGCATTAAAAAGTGTACAAAAAATTCTTTCGGGCACAGTTTATAATGAAAAGCATGAGCCCTTGCCTGGGGCAACAGTAATAGTAAAAGGGACATCAAACAGTACAACCACAGATTTTGATGGCAAATTTTCTATTAAGGTAAACACAACCGATGCAGTATTAGTTGTCTCTTATGTAGGATATGCTAATAAAGAAGTTTCTGCAGTAGATAGCAATCTGGAAATTCAGCTGGCGCCTGAGACAACAACACTAACAGATGTAGTTGTAATTGGGTATGGAAAAGCCAAAGCCAGGGATTTAACAGGATCTGTTTCTTCAATCGATGTAGCTAAAACAAAAAATCAGCCTGTTGCTAATATTGGAGAGGCAATGCAGGGAAGAGCTGCAGGTGTGCAGGTTATTTCGAGTGGAGAACCAGGATCTAATGTCACTTTTAGAGTGAGGGGAACAGGTACCATTGCTAATAATAACCCTCTTATCGTAGTGGATGGAATGCCCTTAAATGGAGGCCTTAACCAGGTAAATATGAATGATGTAGAATCGATCAGCGTACTTAAGGATGCCTCTTCTACAGCAATTTATGGTTCTAGAGGAGCAAATGGAGTTGTGATTGTAACCACTAAAAGAGGTGGAACAAAGGAAGGCTCAACTTTGACTTTTGATACTTTTACGGGGGTACAAAATGCTTCAAATGTGGTAAAGATGCTAAATGCTTCTCAATACGCATCGTTAAATAATGATATGCTGACTAATGGAGGACTTGCTCCTAATCCATTATGGACAAATCCCGCTTCATTGGGAACAGGAACCGACTGGGTTGGAACATTATTCAATCCTGAGATGATGTCTAGTTATACCTTATCATATGGCAATAAAACAAAGAAATCTAATATCTATGTTTCTGCTAATTATTTTAACCAAAAGGGTATTGTTTTAAATACAGATTATGAAAGATTTATTGTTCAGTTTAATTCTGATACTAAGGTGACCAGTAAAGTAAAATTTGGTAACAGTGTTAAAATTGCACACGATATAAAAGAAAGCGGCGCATATGATATCCGTAGCACGTTATTGGCAAACCCTACCCAGCCAATATATGATGAAAATGGAAATTTTACTGGACCTACAGGAAATCCTCTTTATTATGGAGATATTACAAATCCAATCGGAAAAGCCACAACTGTCGAAAGATCAACAAAAGGATATAATCTTCAAGGAAACCTTTTCGCAGAAATCAATTTACTAAAAAACTTAGTGTTTAAGTCTTTAGGAGGAGTAGAGGCAAATATTTGGTTTGACAGAACATGGTCGCCTAAATATTCATGGGGTTCTAATGTTCAGACCAACTCATATCTTTATGAGGGGACAAATAAAAGCATTACGGTTCTTTGGGATAACACGCTGACTTATGATGCTCATTTTGGCGCACATAATTTGAATGCTGTTGTAGGAAGCAGTTCGCAGTCTAATAAGTATGATTTCTTAAACGGCTCTATTCAGAAATTTGCGAGTGATGAAACCCAGCAGATAGACAATGGGACATTACAGCCGACGGTAGGAGGTAACGCTTCTGAATGGGCAATTATGTCTTATTTGGCAAGGGTAAATTATGACTATGACGGCAAGTACTATATAACTGGAACAATCAGAAGAGATGGATCTTCTCGTTTTGGTGAAGGAAATAAATGGGGATGGTTTCCATCAGGTGCTTTATCATGGAGGATTTCATCAGAGAAATTTATGGAGAAAGTAACAGCTATTAATGATTTGAAATTAAGAGTTGGTTACGGAATTACCGGAAATCAGGATATTGGTAATTATGCTTTTTCATCATCGTATAATACGGTTATGTATAATTTTAATAACAATTATGTGAGTGCTGTTGTGCCTACTGTACTTCCGA
The DNA here is from genome assembly GCF_044007415.1 of Flavobacterium sp. FlaQc-28. Classification (NCBI taxonomy): domain Bacteria; kingdom Pseudomonadati; phylum Bacteroidota; class Flavobacteriia; order Flavobacteriales; family Flavobacteriaceae; genus Flavobacterium; species Flavobacterium sp. FlaQc-28. The sequence continues at coordinate 157,401 of NZ_JBIPCM010000007.1, read as the reverse complement.
ATACAAATGTAAAATGGGAAGGTCAGGAACAATTTAATGTTGGTCTGGATGCGTCATTTTTCGACAGCAGAATCAATTTAACTTTTGATGCCTATGTGAAAAACACCAATGATATGTTAGTTCCGATGTCGGTGCCGGTAACTTCTGGATATTCAGATATCTATGTTCCATCGATAAATGCCGGAAAAATTCAGAATAAAGGTATTGAATTGTCATTATCAACAAAAAATCTGGTGCATGAATTCAAGTGGTCTTCAGATGTTGTTTTTTCTTATAATAAAAACAAAGTTGACAGTATAAATGGTGATACTCCAATTATAACAGGAAGCACAGGATTGAACAGTACTATTTCCCTAATTCAGGCCGGGTACCCTGTAAACGTTTTTTATGGGTATGTAACTGACGGTATTTTCCAAACGCAAACCGATGTAAATAATCATGCAGTTCAAATGTTAGGTTCTAATTCGGCAACAAGCACAGCACCTGGAGATGTGAGATTTAAGGATCTTAACAACGATGGGATCATTAATGATAAGGACAGAACATTTTTAGGCAATCCAAATCCAAAATTCACCTACTCGCTTAACAATACATTTTCTTATAAGAATTTTGACTTAACGGTTTATCTTCAGGGAGTATATGGAAATGATATCTATAATGCCAACCGCATGTATACGGAATCTATGTCAGTTGCAAATAATCAGACTACGGCAACTTTAGGAAGATGGACAGGCGTGGGAAGCAGTAACAGTATGCCAAGAGCAGTGTATGGTGACCCTAACAGTAATGCCAGAGTTTCTGACAGGTTTGTGGAAGATGGTTCGTATCTGCGATTAAAAAATGTGAGTTTGAGCTATAACTTTCCGGATAGCGTATTCAACAATGTGTTTTCATCGATTCGATTATATTTCTCAGCGCAGAATGTTTTGACTTTCACAAACTATAAAGGATTTGATCCTGAAGTTTCGGCAAACGGTATTGATAATAGCGTATATCCGGTTACAACAAATTACTCTATTGGACTTAATCTTGGATTTTAAAATTATGAAAATGAAACACATAAAAATAGGCTTAATAGTAATGTTATCATTTGTAATGGTACAGTGCAGTGATGATTTTTTAGATAAAACACAACCTGATACTATAAATACTGGAAATTATCCTACCAATGCTGAGGAATTAATTACCATGGTTAACGGTGCTTATCAGCCATTGCAATGGCCAAAATTATATAATTTTAGAATGTGGACCAGCGATATTTTTGCTGGCAATAGTATTGTTGGCGCAGGGGGAGGGGAAGATGGTATTGAAACAACTAACTTGTCTAATTTTGTTACTACTCCCAGCAATGAAGGAGTTCTGGATCTATGGCGCGGGCCATGGCCGGGTATACTGAGATCAAATATTGTATTGGCGGTCGGACCTGGCTTGAATATCGACCAGGCAGTTAAGAATAGGTGCTTGGGAGAGGCATATTTTTTAAGAGCCCAATACTATTTTATTTTAGTTCGTTTTTTTGGTGACGTTCCGTTGATTACTGAGCCGCAAAATTCAAACAGTAATCTTTATCCATCACGTACTTCCAAAGATGAAGTTTATGCGTTGATATTAAGTGATTTGGAAAAGGCTGTTGCTATGCTTCCTACCAAACAAGAATTGTCAGAGGGAGATAAAGGACGAGCCACTAAAGGGGCAGCTTTAGGACTATTAGCCAAAGTGAACTTGACGTTGGGCAAATGGCAGGAAGTTGTTGATTTAACGACAAAACTAGAGACAATGGGATACAGTTTGAATGTTGATTACAGCGATAACTTCAGTACTGAAACAGAAAACTCAAAGGAATCTCTTTTTGAGGTGCAATATGCAGCTAATGCAGGATATGATTTTTGGAGTAATGAAAATCAGGCTTCCTGGGCAAGCACTTTTACAGGGCCAAGAAGTTCTAATATGGTAGCAGGAGCTTATGGATGGAGCCAGCCAACTCAGGAGTTTTTTAACAGTTATGAGAATGGCGATCTTCGTAAAGATAAAACTGTATTGTACCAGGGATGTCCTGACTTTGCTGGCATTCCGTACAGCGCATCATATTCCTTGACAGGATATAATTTAAGAAAGTTTTTAGTGCCCCTAAGTATTTCGCCTTCTTATGATAACAGTCCGCTAAATTTCCCGGTCCTTCGTTATGCTGATATTCTTTTAATGAAAGCTGAGGCGCTTAATGAATTAGGGAACACTTCTCAGGCAGAAGCTCCGCTCAATTTGGTTCGCAAGCGTGCAGGTTTGGCCAATATCACTACAGGACTTGGTAAGATTGATTTTAGGGAAGCTGTTCTGCATGAGAGAAGAATGGAGTTAGCATTTGAAGGTCAAAGGTGGTTTGATCTTATAAGAGTAGATAATGGCCAGTACGCGCTTAGTTTTTTCCACTCAATTGGGAAATCTAATGCTGATCAGCATCACTTGCTGCTTCCTATACCGCAGATTGAGCGTGACAGAAATCCTAATTTATCTCAAAATCCAGGTTACTAAAATTGTAGTGCTATGAAAAAAAATAGAAATTATATAGTTTGGACAAGATACGTGATTGTCTTCTTGTTGTTTTTATCTGCAGCTTTGTCAAGCTGCAGCAATGATGATCTTCAGGCTAAAAATTTTAGTGCTGATGTGTTAAAGCTTACGTTGAGCAGTACTGACATGGTTTTGGATCAAAGCATGTTCCAGCAAAAATTCAGTTTTAAATGGAGTACAGGTGATAACAAGGGAACAGGTGCTTCGATTTCATATAAACTGGAAATTGACAAGAAAGAAAATAATTTCGTTAATGCAGTTGAATATGATTTTGGAAAAAACAGATACGACTTTGATATTAATGTGGCAACATTAAATTCAATACTGCTCACAACTTTTAACGGAGAGCCTGGTAAAGTGATTGTTTTGCAGGCAAGGATTACAGCAACTTTTGGTGATAAAAGTGTGACGCCTCAAACTTCAATAATCGATTTTAATTTAACTCCCTATCAGCCGTTATCAACCGAACTGTTCATGGTCGGTGATGCATCACCAAATGGTTGGGATATTACAAAGGCTTTTGCTCTGACTGCCCAGACAGCTAATCCTGTTGTTTTTGTATATTCTGGCCAGTTAAGTAAAGGTAAATTCAAATTTGCAGTAAATACGGATTCTTGCTGGTGCCAGGACTTTTATACAAAAGATGCTGCTGATACAGGCAAGATAGTCCATAATACTGGCGGAAGCGGTTCTGACCTGCAATGGGAAATTACCAAAGCAGGACTTTACAAAATTACAGTGAACTTGCTAAAATTAACTATTGTAATTGAAGAACAGGAATCTCCAGCTTTTACACAATTATGGATTGTAGGTGATGCAAGTCCGAGCGGCTGGAATGTCGATACGCCAGAAGCCTTTACGGTTACAGATAATCCTTTTATTTTCACATACGAAGCTAATTTAACGCCTGGAAACTTTAAAATAATGGCTGGCACAAAAGGAGGCTGGTGCGGAGAATGGTACAGACCATTGGTGGATAATCAAGGTTTGACCGAAACAGGCGTTGCACAGAATTCCGGCTGTGATGTAGATAATAAATGGCAGGTTACAGCACAGACTGCAGGCAGATACAAAATTACACTTGATATAAGTACAAACGTTATTAAGATTGTCCCTGTTGAAGTTTATCTGATTGGCAGTGCTACACCAAATGGATGGAATATGGGCTCATTGCTTCCGATGACTAAAAATGGAAGTGTCTATACTTACAGTGGACCTTTGACTGCAGGTGAATTTAAATTTACAAAATACAATACCAATTGGTGTGAGGGGACTGAAATTACACCAGTATCAGCAAACCAGGCGATTACTAATACAAATTTTACTAAACGTGATAAATGTGATGGTGACGATAATAAATGGGTGGTAAGCGCAGCACAGGCAGGCAACCATACTATTACATTAGATCTTTCAACAAATGTCCTTACAATCAACTAAAGATGAGTATTAAAAATAAAATAATAAAGCTGTTTTTTCTTTGCCTCTTTTTATGTTTTGCATCATGCCAGAGTGATGATGACAATGGAAAGATTGAATATGCCGAAGATGCAGTTACTGCAAAGATTACCCTTAAAACAGATAAAGCAAGTTATAAACCGGGTGAAACGGTAAACTTTACGGCGGATAAAGTTTTTAATAGTTCTCTTATTCGCTATACCCACCTTGGAAAAGTTATTAAGGAGGAAACTTTTAGCGGAACTTCATGGAGTTGGCTTCCACCTTCTGATGATTTTCAAGGATACATGGTTGCCATTTACCAAACAAATACTGACGGTACCCAAACTATTTTGGGTACTGTAGGTATTGACGTTTCATCAGATTGGGCTAAATTCCCTCGTTATGGATTTCTCTCAGAGTTTGGCAATATTTCAGAATCAGACAGAGCAGCAGTTATAGATAATCTAAAGGATTATCATATTAACGGGATCCAATTCTATGATTGGCAGTACAGGCAGCATCAGCCATTGGCAGGCACAGTCTCAAATCCAATGCCGGTATGGAACGATATAATTAACAGAGAGGTATACGGAAGCACAGTTTCGGGTTATATAGCTCAGGCCCACAGCAAAAATATGAAAGCAATGTTTTATAATCTTGCTTATGGAGTTTTGAACGATTATGATCCAAATCTTATCAAACAGCAACAGTTTGTCTATAAAGATGCCAACCATAATGATAAAGACAAGCATGAGTTAGGATGGCCCTTTATTAGCAACATCTACATCACCGATCCTGCTAATACAGCATGGCAGAATTATCTTGCGCAAAAGAATGATGATGTTTATAAAGTGTATGATTTTGATGGTTTTCATATTGACCAGCTTGGAGACAGAGGCAATGTTTTCAGATATGATGGTACAAATGCTGATCTGAAAAATGCATTCCCTTCCTTTATTTCAGCTATGAAGTCTGCCAATACCAATAAAAAGCTCGTTATGAACGCAGTTAATCAATATGGACAGAAAGAAATAGCTGGTAAAGAACTTGATTTTTTATACACTGAAGTTTGGTCTCCTAATGAAGGCTTTAAAGATTTGACACAAGTTCTAACAGATAATGCGGCTTACAGCAATAACAGTAAAAATACTGTATTGGCAGCCTATATGAACTATAATAAAGCGAATAATCAGGGCATGTTTAATACACCGGGTGTCCTGCTTACGGATGCTGTTATATTTGCTTTTGGAGGATCGCATCTGGAATTGGGCGAGCATATGCTGGGCAAGGAATATTTTCCAAATAAAAACTTAAGCATGAGTGCGGAGCTGAAATCCTCACTTTTGGAATATTACGATTTTATGACGGCTTATCAAAACCTTCTTCGCGACGGCGGAACCTATACAAATCCGACAATTGCCACTGGAGACGGGAAGTTAAATTTAGGCAGCTGGCCTCCTACTATGGGGAAAGTTGCGGCAGTAGGAAAACAAGTTGGTAGCAGAGAAATAATACATCTATTGAATTTTACTAATGCTAATTCTTTGAATTGGAGAGATACTGATGGAACACAGAATGTTCCGGATTTAATTAAGCAAGCGATGCTTAATTTAAACCACAGTGGCAAAGTTACCAAAATCTGGTATGCTTCACCAGATTATAATGGAGGTGCAGCTGTCGAACTTTCATTTTCTCAAAACGGGGAAAAGGTGAATTTTAAAGTGCCGGTACTTCAATATTGGGCAATGATTGTAGTTGAATAGTCCCAAATAAATAGAGGATTGCCCCATTTCCATGGGCAATTTTTATAAACTCGTGTTAAGCTTTTGGAGCGGAACACATTTCTGCAAGCGTTGGATGTATTTTCAATGCTTAAACTAATCGATATGTTATATTATGAAAAAATCTATTTTTTATTGCTGCGTAATTTTCTGTATTATGGTTTCTCAAGCATACTCGCAAAAGAAAGAGCAGTATTTGGGGAATTGCACCGCTTATTCAGTAAAAGGAAATAAAGTAGTTTTCAGCTGTGCTAATAATTCAAAAATCATGCTTCAGTTATGCAGCGGGGAAGTCGTTAAAATCTGGGCATCTGCTGATGGCAATTTTGTCAGGAATAATGAATCTTTTGCAGTTATAGAAGAAGATCTGGGCTGGAAAGGAAATGTTACTGTAAAGGAGGAACCATCAACCTATGAAATTTTTACAGAGCAACTAAGGATACGGGTAAATAAGGCTCCGTTTCAGTTGCAGATATTTGACAAGTATCAAAAACTTCTTTTCAGTGATTATGCTGAAAAAGGATTTGTTAATGACAATGGCAAAATAAGAACCAATAAAGTCTTACGAAATGACGAACAATTTTTTGGATTGGGTGAAAAATCAGGGAACCTGAATCGTCGTGGAAGTGCTTATAAAATGTGGAACAGCGATCAGCCATGTTATGGCGTTAATGAAGATCCGCTTTACAAAAGTATTCCTTTTTTTATGAGTAGTTACCGTTACGGAATTTTCTTTGACAATACCTATAAGACAGAATTCAAGTTCGGAAGTGAGAGTAATGACTATTATTCATTTGAAGCGCCGGCTGGGCAGATGGTCTACTACTTTATGTTTGGAAACGACTACAAGGAGATAATACAAAACTATATTGCCTTAACAGGGAAACCGATTATGCCGCCTAAATGGGCATTGGGCTTTTCGCAATGCAGAGGAGATTATACACGTGAAGATCAGGCCAGGGACATTGCTGCAGAGTTCCGAAAAAGAAAAATCCCATGCGATATTATCTATCAGGATATTGGCTGGACAGAAGGGCTGCAGGATTTTGACTGGAGAAAAAACAATTATAACAATCCAAAAGGGATGGTAAAAGATTTAAGTGATATGGGCTTTAAAATGATTGTTTCTCAGGATCCTGTTATTTCACAGGCAAACCAGCAACAATGGAAAGAGGCTGATGCACTTGGTCATCTGGTAAAAGATGTCCGTACAGGCAAATCTTATGATATGCCATGGCCTTGGGGAGGCAATTGCGGGGTTGTAGATTTTACAAAACCTGAGGTGGCAGATTGGTGGGGCAGCTATCAGCAGAAACCTTTAAACGATGGAGTTCGCGGATTTTGGACAGATATGGGAGAACCAGCATGGAGCAATGAAGATGCTGTTGACAGACTCAATATGAAACATCATCTTGGAATGCATAACGAGATTCATAATGTTTATGGTTTTACTTGGGATAAGGTGGTTACAGAGCAGTTTTATAAGCATAATCCAAATAAAAGAATATTTCAAATGACCAGAGCGGCTTATGCGGGGTTGCAGCGTTATACTTTTGGATGGAGCGGTGATTCAGGAAATGGTAGCAATGTGCTGGATGGATGGAAACAAATGGCCAATCAGATTCCTGTAGGTCTTTCTGCAGGGATGGGGCTAATTCCGTTTTGGACCTGCGATATTTCAGGGTACTGCGGGGATATAAAGGATTATGATGCTATGGCAGAATTATATGTAAGATGGCTGCAGTTTGGTGTTTTTACCCCATTGAGCCGCGCCCATCATGAAGGTGGAAACGCAGTTGAACCATGGAAATTCGGAACGGAGGCAGAAAATATAAGCCGAAAAAGTATAGAATTAAAATACAAGCTTTTCCCATATCTATATACATATGCCCGCGAAGCTCACGATACGGGACTGCCGATCATGAGAGCCTTGCTGTTGGAATATCCGAATGATAAAGAAACATTTAAATTAAATGGGCAGTTTCTTGTTGGAAAAGAACTCTTGGTAGCACCGGTCGTAGAACAAGGTGCTGTTACTAAAGATGTATACCTTCCTGAAGGAGAGTGGATTGATTTTAATAATTGCAAAACTAAGTATAAAGGAGAGCAATGGATTACTGTTGATGCCCCCTTGAATACAATTCCTGTCTTTGTGAAGAAAGGGAGCATAATTCCACAGATGCCTGTAATGCAGTATATTGATGAAAAGAAAGTATATCCGGTTACATTTGACATTTTTCCAGGTAATCTAAATAAAGAAACCTCTTTTACATTCTATGAAGACGACGGAGAAAGCCGTGATTACGAAAGAGATGTCTTCTGTAAAACCAAGATAACTTCAAAGGCTTCAAATGAAGAAATCAAGATTACTGTCGGTGAGCGTGAATATAAAGGATATAGTCCTGCCGGCCCAAGAAATTTCATTCTAAAAATTCATGCATCGAACAAACCTAAGGATGTTTTTGCAGGTGGAGAAAAACTTAAAAATGTTAAACCGCATGTTTTGGAGAAAAATATTGAAGCCGATTTTACAAAAATAAACTGGAGCTGGAATGAAGCTGAAAATGTTATCTCAGTAAGAATTCCTGATTCAGGAAAAAATGCAGTAATCACAATTAAAAATTAAATACTATTATACTCACAATGAAACACTTTTTTCTCACCGCTATTTTGTGGTTTGGCATTTTTACTGCCAATGCACAGGATTTAAAATCGCCTGACGGCAACTTTTTAATGCACTTTTCCCTGGAGGCAGACGGTACTCCGGTTTATAAATTAATTTATAAAGGAAAAGACGTTATAAAAGCAAGCAAGTTAGGTTTTACGCTTAAAAATGATAATAAGTCCTTATTAAATGATTTTAAAATAGAAGACACTAAAACTAGTTCTTTCGATGAAAATTGGAAACCTGTATGGGGAGAAGTTTCATCAATTAGAAACAATTATAATGAATTGGCTGTAAGCCTGAGCCAAAAAGAAACAGATAGAAAAATGATCATTAGATTTCGTCTTTTTGATGATGGACTGGGTTTCCGTTACGAATTTCCCCAGCAAAATAACCTGATTTATTTCACCATTAAGGAAGAACGAACCCAGTTTGCTATGGCGGGAGACCATACCGCTTATTGGATTCCCGGAGACTATGATACGCAGGAATACAATTATAGTACTTCAAAACTTTCTGAAATAAGAGGCCTGATGGAAAAAGCATATACAAAAGGAAATGCTTCGCAGACGTCATTCTCTCCAACCGGCGTGCAGACTTCACTAATGATGAAAAGCCAGGATGGATTGTATATTAACCTGCATGAAGCTGCATTAATTAATTATTCCTGCATGCATCTTAATCTAGATGATAAAAATTTTGTATTTGAATCATGGCTGACGCCTGATTCACATGGGGATAAGGGTAAGATGCAGGCACCTTGCAAAACGCCATGGAGAACTGTTATTGTTAGTGATGATGCACGTAACATTTTGGCTTCGAAATTGACTTATAACTTGAACGAACCAAGTAAAATTCAAGAAACATCATGGATCAAACCAACAAAATATGTGGGTGTATGGTGGGAAATGATTTCAGGAAAAAGTACCTGGTCTTACACTGATGAATTTCCTTCTGTTCAGCTTGGCGTTACCGATTTCTCTAAAGCCAAACCAAATAGGAAACATGGCGCAACTACCGCCAATGTGAAAAGATATATAGACTTTGCAGCTAAAAATGGATTTGATGCGGTGCTGGTTGAAGGATGGAACGAAGGCTGGGAAGACTGGATTGGCCATGAGAAAGATTATGTTTTTGATTTCGTTACGCCATATCCCGATTTTGACATAAAAGGATTAAATGAATATGCACATGCAAAGAAGGTAAAACTTATTATGCATCATGAAACTTCAGGGGCGGTACGTAATTATGAGCGTCATATGGATGCTGCATACAAATTGATGAAGCAATATGGTTACGATGCTGTAAAAAGTGGATATGTAGGCAATATACTTCCGCTTGGTGAGACGCATTACAGCCAATGGACAAATAATCATTATCAATATGCCATTGAGAAAGCAGCAGATTATCAAATTATGGTAAATGCGCACGAAGCAGTCCGTCCGACTGGAATTGCACGTACTTATCCAAATCTTATCGGAAATGAAGCTGCACGTGGAACCGAATATCAGGCTTTCGGTAATGACAGAAATAATGCAAACCATGTCACAATACTGCCTTTTACAAGACTGATTGGTGGACCGATGGACTATACTCCGGGAATTTTTGAAATGGATGTAACAAATGGTTCACATGTAAACGCTACTATTGCTAATCAATTAGCGCTTTACGTAACGATGTACAGTCCATTGCAGATGGCGGCAGATTTTCCTGAAAACTATGAACGTTTTGCAGATGCTTTCCAATTTATTAAGGATGTTGCGGTGGATTGGGATGACAGCAGATATCTTGAAGCTGAACCTGGCCAGTATATTACAGTAGCCAGAAAGGCCAAAGGAACTGACAACTGGTTTTTAGGAAATGTAAACGGAGAAACAGCGCGTGTGTCCAATATCGATCTTGGATTTCTTGAAAAAGGGAAAAAGTATACCGCTGTAATTTATGCTGATGCTAAAGACGCAAATTATAAAACTAATACCCAGGCCTACACAATCCGTAAAGTTGTTGTTACGAGCAATTCAAAGCTTTCGCAATTTTCGGCTTCGGGTGGAGGATATGCTATTAGTTTTTATCCTGTAGCTGATGCAGCAAAAAAAAAGTGATAAAGACCTAAACAAAATAAAAATTTAATTAATTAGTTTTTTAAAGATCGTTGCTGTTAAACAGACTGCAGCGATCTTTATGTATTATAACTAACCTCTTGAATATTTAACCTTAAGTAAGATGAAAAAATACATATTTAATCATGTTTTCTTTTTTTTGATGTTATGCGGCAGCAATTATTTGTATAGCCAGGATCCGTGGAAGCTTTCGGCAGATAAACCGGATTCCAATAATTATTATGGAGAAACGGTGGCTAATGGCATGATCGGAATTATATCGTCACCGGAGCCTTTAAAAGTGAAAGAAGTAGTATTGGCAGGAACGTACGATATCTACAAGCGTGGAAGGGTCAGTAGTTTCATTCCAAATTACAATCTGCTGAATATGAAACTGGCTTTTAATGGTGAATCTGTGCAGACCTATAATATTAATAATTATAAGCAGGAACTGGATATGCGCAATGGGGCTTTCACGGGGTCTTTTCAATTTAAGGATTTAGCAACTGTAACATATTCATACTATGCTTTGCGTCATCTTCCGCATTGTATAATGATGGTTGTCAATATAAATACGCAAAAAGATACCGAAATCAACGTAGAGAATCTTTTGGAGACTCCCTCTTCACTTAACAACCAGCAGAATTATTTTCAGAATATTACAAATACCCATGTTAATATACCATTATTGACTTCTGTTGCATTTACGCCCACAGGAAGATCTAAAATAGCTGTTTCAAATACATTCCTTTTTGATGAAGGGAAAAAGCTGCAACCTGAGATCCTGCACAGAATGAATGACGCTGATATGCATGCAATGTCATTTGACAAAAAAATAAAAGCGGGCAAGACTTATTCTTTTGCTTTGATAGGCAGTCTTATATCATCAGATCATATAAATGATCCTTATAATGAAGCTGAAAGGCTGACTATTTATGCAGCCTTAGAAGGAAAGTCAAGGCTTTTAAACAGACATATGCAAGAATGGAATAGCCTCTGGCAGAGTGATATCCAAGTAGAAGGAGATCCCCAAGCGCAACAGGATATAAGAAGCATGCTTTATCATCTCTATTCTTTCACAAGAAAAAGCACATCTCTTTCTCCATCGCCGATGGGGCTGAGCGGGCTTGGATATAACGGACATGTGTTTTGGGATACCGAAATCTGGATGTTTCCTCCCATGCTGCTGCTTCATCCTGAAATAGCAAAAAGCATGATTGAATATCGTTATCAGAGGCTGGATGCAGCACGTAAAAAAGCTGCCATTTATGGATATGATGGCGCAATGTTTCCCTGGGAAAGTGCAGATTCCGGAGCAGAAGAAACTCCGGTGAATGCTTTAACGGGAGCTTTTGAGCATCATGTAACAGGAGATGTGGCCATTGCTGCCTGGCAGTATTATCTTGTTACAGGTGACAAGGAATGGCTGAAAGAAAAAGGGTGGCCGATATTAAAAGCAACTGCTGAATTTTGGGCGAGCCGAGTAGAGAAGAATGATAAAGGAGAATATGAAATAAAGAATGTCGTTGCAGCAGATGAATGGGCTGAAAATATTGACAACAATGCTTATACGAACGGAACAGCTATCAGAAATCTGCAGTATGCATCTAAATGTGCAACTGTATTGGGTGTCATAGCTCCCAAAGAGTGGACTTTGATTGCAGATAAAATTCTAATTTCGAAGAACCTAATGCACCGATTCTGCACCCAAATTCAATTTTGCTATTTCAATATTAAATCATTCACAAAAATTAAAATACTAACGAATTAACAGACAGTAGTATTATTCTTTTTTTTGTATTACAAATATACTATAAATAAGAATGCATATAAAATATAAAACCCTGCAGATATTAAGATCTGCAGTGCTTCCATAAATTTATATCTTTAATTGTAAACTTTTTAAAGTCTCTTTTAAGCTCTTAGCGGAGAATGAGGAATTTGTCATCCATTTCTAACCGATTGATATTGTTTGTTTTAATATCTTTAAAACTCCTAGAGTCTCGCTTTTGCATATATAAATGACGTGCAAATTTTTCGAAATCTTATAGTACATATCTATGAAAATTAGATGATTAAACAAAGTGATTACCGAAATTATTATTCATTTATTGAACTGGTTATTGATGTAAAAAGTATGTAGAATGAAGTTTAATAAGTGATACTTTTTTATAAACCTCAGGCGAATGGTCAAAGTTATTCAAGCGGATTTGATAAGCGATAGAGGTTTGAGAAACGTTATTGATGGAGAAGCTGAATTGTTATTTGGTTTTGAATTCAATATTCGTGGTAAGCTTGGAACTTCTCTGTTTGCTTCTTATTTGGCAACTATTGACTGTGCAGCTGGAGAAATTAAAATTGATTTAGTATCTTTTATTCCTGCAAATATGATTTCAGCTCCATGTGGAACTACTCATTTTAAAATTATTTCTGGAGGTGCAGAAGTTGATTTTGAAACGGAAAATTTTGTAGTTTCTAGTTCTGAAACTGCAATTTTGCCTTGGGACAATACAGCTACTGCTGCAATTAACCAAGTAAATACTCTTAGTCCAGCAAGTTTAAAACCATTGTTTTTGGCTGTAGGAGTTGAATTTTATCAAGAAATTAATGGACAAATGTATCCTTTGAAAAAAGGAGCATATAATCCTTTATCACTTGCGTTTGATAACAGTATGTTAATTTTGGTGTTCATGATAATTTGATGTTTTATTGATACATTTTTTTATTTTTTAAAACTTATTGTGTCCAGATATTTTAAAGCCAAATTATCAATAAGAAATTTAGTTAATGAATAGTTTTTGATAGTAATTGAATTGACCAAATCATTGTTTTCTACAATATAATATTTGAACCCATTGACGTATTCTATTGGTGTTTTTAAGGATTCAATAAAATAATTATTATCGAATAAACTATTTATTTTATTGATTGTAAATTCTTTACGTTCTATTTTTACTTCTTTTTTCAGCATTGTTGTTTTTCCTGAAATAGCATTTAGAATACCATCAAATGAGACAGTAGTTTTCGTGCCAAATTTATTGCCACCACCAGTTGCTGTATATAATCTTCTTTCCGCAGGGGTATATTTTTTACCCCTTTTGAAGTTATCCCTAAACTAACTGCGCTTATTTTTTTGTATCAATAATTGTAACTTCTTCAAAAAATAAGTCAGTTTTTCTAATTTTATCAAAAATTTAATTTCATTAAAATCTTCTTTTTTTAATTTTATTTTTAATCTTTTAAATTGAATTGAAGAAAACTTTAATGTATCTCCTTCATTGGCTGGTATTATGAAAGAACCATCAAATTCTATTGAAGAAGTTAGGTTTGTTTTAAGATTTTCAATGTTAATTGTACTTAAATCGTCCGCATTTGCAATAACCTTTCCATTTAAATATTTGGAGTTCATTAATTGAGCACTCGTTTGAAGCACAACAAAAAAAACAAACTATATTAAAAAAATGGCCTCATTGTGATGTAATTGGTTGCTTAATTAGTTTTTAAATTGATGTTTGAGTACCAGCTTAAAATAGACTAATGTTGCGATTCAAGTTGACTTTTTTATTTGATTCTCTTTAATATTTATCTGTTATTATAAGTTATTTAAAAACTGCTTTTTTGTTCCGCATTCATTGGAGGTTTAATTCCTAATAATTTTGCAACTGTTGGTGTTATTTGCAAAGAATAAAAGTTTTTTAATTCCTTTTTTGGGACATCTGGTCCGATAGCATAAAAAATAGACTGTCCTTCACGAAAAGTTGCTAAACAACCGTGAACGGCTCTTCCAGTTTCGTTCATTGTACCATTCAAAAGAAAATTTTTAGTTGCCTCGTTTTCGCTTTCAAACATTTTTGGGTCAAATGAGTTTTGCACAAAAAAGTTTACTTCAGGTAACAATTTATCGGATATTGAATATCCTGCATTACAGCTCACGAATAAATCACCGGAATAATCTTCATTGTAGAGACCATATTTTTTTTGCTGCTGCTGATTGGCAACAAGTTTAAAAATTGACTCTCCAGTTTTATTGTCTTTTAATGACTTTAGGGATTCGGTCAATTTCTTTAATAGCTTTTCATAATCAACGGCTTTTATTTTTTCTTTATTAATGTATATGTGTGCAGCCGTTCCGCTAGATACTGATGTTATATTTTGATTACCATCATTAAAACCAGCTTGTTCAAAATAGTTATTGAGCATTAAAGTGGTGTGAATTGGTATCATTCCGTGATCAGAGAAAATAACGAAATTGGTTTCCTTTGGAGCTGTATTAAAAATCTCAAGTAGATAATTATCAATAGTTTGAAATCTTTTTTTTATATATTCAGCATAAATTTGTGGACGGTTACCATTATCTGCTTTATAATCTATTTGACGCGAATTTGTAAGTGTATATCTGTGTTGCACATCATCAAGTGTAGAAAAATATCCAAATAGTAAATCCCATTCTTTTTCTTTCATTCCTGTTAGAATTAAATCCTTTGAATACTTTGCTAATCGATCTAGTTGCTCAAACCAAATTTTTTCTGATACCATTCCAGTTGTTTGTTTTCTATTTTCAGGTTCACCAGGCCATAAACCACAATTTGATTGTAGTTTTTCTAAAAATCCGTTTGGAGAACCATAAACTTCTGCTGGAGCCGTCATAAAAAGTTGAAACTGACCTGTTTTTTCGTCTGCTTTGAAAATTCTGAAAGACGTATTGTATTTTTTACCATTTTTCACAATTTCCATTCCTGTCCAACCTTCGGATTTAACGATTGCTGAATAACCGTTTTTGAAATCAGTATCAGTATCAATAAAAATTTCAGTAGGTTGATTAGTTAAGTACATTGGATTAAACATTCGATCCTTTAGATAAAAATATAGTGGTATTTTGAAATTTCCTGAAACTTCAAAAATAGCTTTTGATGGACTTTTCGTTGTTGTTTTTAATTTAATAAAATTTTCGGTATCCATTTGATTGATTACATTGTCAGTAATTTCTAAATCCATTATTAAGGATGGACCCGAAATTGCTGGGTACATAAGCATATAATCTGTCATTCGGTTTTTGTTGGTGTAGTCTAAACCTACACCTGCTAAAGTCATCACTTTTTTCCCTTGCCTCATTGCTGCCTGAAAGATTGTTTCAGCAGCAATTGGTTGGCTAAAAGCAGATAATTTTGGACTAGACCAATTTTGCTTATTATTTCGAAATGTGTTTCCAACAATTCCTGTTTTAGATGGAGAAGCTCCTGTAAAAATGGAAATATGAGAAGGTCCAGTAGAAGCGACATTTATAGGCAATACTGTTTCAGCATAAGCACCTTTTTTTTTCATTCGTGCAAAAGCACCATCAGCAGGAAGCGTTCCATCATCTAGGAATTTATCGATAAGATAATCTGGTGTACCATCTATTGAAATCATAACAACTCTTTTTTTAGGAGTTTGTGCATTTGTATGACTACTTATTAAAAATAACAGTATTAATAAAATGCAATTAAAAGTAACTATATTGGATAACTCCTTATTGGAAATTCTAATTTTATTGTTTTGTAATGACATAGTTTTCTTGATTAAATTTCTTGTAAAACTATTGTCAATACCTTTTTAAACCAGTATCATTTAGATAATATTACTACCATTTTGATAATTGTTTCTATATTCTTTGGGTGTTATATTGGAATGTCGTTTAAAAAATCTAGTCAAATGATTGGATTCAGAGAAGTTAAACAAATTTGCAATTTCGCTTATATTTAATGTTGAGTATGCCAACATAGATTTGATTTCAAACATTATAAACTCGTCAATCATTTCAGAACAGGTCATACCAAATTGTTTTTTTACACATTTATTTAATGTTATTCTACTCACTCCAAGTTTTTGAGAATAAAAATCGATTGTTCTGTTATTTCTAATCTCACTTTGCAAAAGCTGTTTGAACATAAATGATGTTGTATTATTTTCTGTTTCAGAGGACAATAAATGTATTTCAGAATAAAATCTATTCAATTTTATTAGCGTAAAATATAGTAATGATCTAATAATATGTTCACTGTCGGACTTGAAATCTTTTAATTCAAGAAGTATATCTTGAAACATCACTTGAAATTTCAGTAAATGTGTGTTAGAAATTTTAATAAATAACGGTTTTGTTTTATTATAGAAATACTGTAATTTAAAAGAGAATAGTTTATCTGAAAAAAAGTTAGACAAGAAATCATCCTTAAAAAACAAAAAATGGCATTCAATTTTAGACTTATCTAAATGCCATTTTCTATTTTGAAATGGGGAAATAAAAATTACTGTATTATTTTCCACATTAATTTTCTGATTATCAAGCTCTAAAAAACCATTTCCTTTAGAAAAAAATATTATTTCATAAAAATCTGTGGTATGTAGTATTGGCTCAAAAAAATAGTTTGAAATATCATTATAACTACCAATGTCCATTAGTAATTCTTTGCCATACTTGTTTTTTACAAATTGAAAATGTTTCATGTCTTTACCAATATTTCTGAATTGTCATTTTTTACTGTTTTGCATCCTAAAACTGTTATTACTAAAAGTTAACTGATATAAATGTTTTTCATATTGTTAAATTATATTGTTCAGGAATGATCATTCCATTAAAATGGTTCGTAAGTCCATAAATGATTAATAGCAATACTAAAACGCCAAAAATTATTATTACAATGGACTGATTTTTTGGAGTTAAACCAAATATTTTATTTTTCATTTTTTTGTTGTGAATACTTGATAGATGGCTGAAAAATGCCATTATTGCTACTGAATAATATGGAATAAAAAACAAGTTTAAAGGAAAGATATTTAAGCCAGCTGCTCCAAAATAGATATTAGTGTCGAGCTTTAATATTCTTCTCCCTATCATGACAGCACCTATATGAACAATAAAAAAGAATGCAAGATATAGACCTGAATAGATGCTTAATTTTTCAAATTTTGAATTTGTTTTTTTTCGATATTGAATAACCGTTTTGGTTCCTGAAACAATTTGTATCACAACTGCACTCAATAGTATTGTTTCAATAAAAATATTTCTGTAAACAAGTCTCATAGATTTCATTATTTCAATGTGTTTTTCTACTCCAAAAACACTAAAGACATGATTAACTAAATGAAAGCTAACAAATAACGAAATTATTACACCAGAAATGTAATGGATTCTTTTTGTAATCATTTTATATGAGATTGGGTATATGTTAATTGTCTTCATAACTAATTCAAATGAAAATATAATGGTGGATTTATAAACCTCTTTGGGTTTGGATGACTCTTGTTTTTTAGAGTTGCAGCTTTAAATAATAACTGAGATTACAAGTATTAATACAGTTTTTATTATGAGTTTCATTTTTTAATATATTTGATTTCAAAATCATTAGATACTCATTGTTTTTTCGTTTTGAAATATTATTGTTAGCAAAACAGCAATTAGTATAAAGCTAAATTCCATTCCATTGCGACCTGCTCCAACAACAAACCAGCCCTCTTGAAAATGAATTGTTACAATTCCTGCAATTAAAATTAAAATATTAATGATACAAGAAATTCTTGTGTATTTGTTTGTTAGTAGAAGAATAGAAGTTATAATTTGACTTATAATAATTGTCCAAGCTATGGCTACACCAAAAGGGGAAAAACCAATTTCATCTAAAAATAGTCGCCCAAAGTCGTTCACATCATTACCTGTAAATATTCCGTGCAAACTATGTGATAGAAAAATAATTGCTACTGCAATTCGTAGTATAAAATTGTTGTTTAGAACTTTCATTGTTTTTTTAATTAAAATCAGTTTAGTTTTCGTGATTTTCTTTCAGTTTCCTCATCAAAAGTTTTATCTCTTTATATTTTTCTAAATTAAAAAGAATTTGAAAATTTGATTAGCTTGGTTTTGCTTGACTTCCTGCTAATATACCTACATCAATGGTTAATTCTATACCTATTCTAACGCCAGGAACTTGTCTTAAATCTTTTATAGTTTCTTTTTTTGTTAGTATTTTCAGTTATTTTAGCCCATTGAAGTGCAAATTTCAATCAAAAATCCATCAAGATCTCTAATATATGCAACAATTTGTCCCCAAGGTTTTTGTTTTGGTTCCTCAATAATTATTCCGTCATTATTTTTTACGTTTTCAATTGTTTCTGCAACATTTTCCGTCACAAAACCAAGTTCAATTCCAAAAGGTTTATTTTTTAAATCACTTTCTAAAAATCCATTTTTCAGATTTGAGTTTGCAAGATTTTTTGAAGCAAATGAAATTGTTGTTTCTCCTGTTATAATTTCACCATAATCGTTTTCTTTGGTTACAAACTTTCGGGAAAAACCAAATGATTTTTCATAAAACTCGATTGATTTTGTTACGTTTTCAACGTATAGAATTGTGTAAGTATATTTTATCATTGTCTTTTTTTTGAAATTTAATTTTTATGATTTGTTATGTATTTCTGAAGTTTTACGTACAATGACGGCTAACTTCTCATATTGTTATTCTTTATGTTTCCAAATTGGAATTTTTATATAACTTTTGTTATGCCATTTTATTTGTAAAGGTTCTTCTGCATCTTGGATATTTTCTTCTGAAACTGGTTTTCCAGAGCCATAATTGATAATTTCAAATGGATGTTTGTTAATATTAAGCAAAATAACAAGTTGACTTCCTTTGCTAATGTTTTTACTTATAAATCGTGTGTTATTAAAAGGAATACTTTCTTTTCTATTTGGTTTTAGAAGTTGTCTTTTAGTATTGTCTTTTGCATAACTTGCTCTGCCTACATAGCGAGTAAGAAAAAAATATTTTCCATCTGGCAATAGTTCATACAAAGCCATTGAAATGTCCATATCTTTTTTATTGATTGTTGCAAATAAATTTCCTGTAAATGAACCACTAATAACGAAGTCACTTTCTAAAGGTATTGTTTTATAGATTAATCCATTACTTGCATTAAGTGTATCAAAAATAATTTCAGGAGTGTAATAATTATTTTGACTTTCTCTATCTTTAAAATCTACAGTTTGTTTTTCGAATTCTTTCTTTTTAGGTTTTTGGTTAACCAATATTTTATGGTCTAAATAGAAGGTTAATGTGTCATTATTTATTTCTTGCAATGATGGTGTGTGTTTCCACTCATTTGTTCCCATTACTTGATAATTTACTTTGTCTTTAAGTAATTCAGGTTTTGGCTTATTTTTTAAAATATAGTCTAACCATTCAAAAGCCAATTCTCTCATATTTATATTAGCAACAGGATCAATTTCATAGCCCATTAGATTTTTTTGGGGTTTACTTTGTCCACCCCAATGATCATAGGGTCCAATTACAAAATAATGATTTGCATTTTTGTTGTATTTATTGTGTAATTTAAAATATTGAATTGCTCCAATTTGTGAACCATCATAATAGCCAGTTGTTGAAAGAATTGGGATATTTATTTCTGCATATTCTTGAGGAGTTGGAACCATCGATTGCCAATAGGAATCATAGTCCGGATGCTGTAACCATTTCTGAAAAATAGGGTTGGGTTGACTTCCTAGACTATCTAAGCTTCTAAATGAAGCTCCTTTATTAAACCATTCAAAAACTAAACCTCTATCGTAGGGTTTGTTTTTGTATATATTATCATTTGCCCAACCTAAGATGTTTCCATAAGGAACATTGTTTTCCATTGGGGCATCAAAACCTGGCATGACTGCTACTTGAGGCACAATAGTTTTTAAAGCAGGATGAATGTTTTTTACCGTTGCCCATTGCGAATAGCCAGAATAACTACCCCCATACATTCCTACTTTGCCATTACACCAACTTTGTTTACTAATCCAGTCGATAATATCATAAACATCCGTTCCTTCGTGTTCATAAGGTGCGTATTCTTTTATGCTGGTGCGAATACCTCGTGCATAAGCAACGATCCCTATATAGTCTCTGTTTGCTGAAAGTTTGGCAAAAAAATCGTCTGTCTTACCTTGATAATAGGTTGTATAAAAAAGAACAACAGGTAAAGGTTGTGAGTTTGTTTTTTTGCGAACAATTATAGCAGAAATGTCTATTCCACATCTAGTTGGTATAGAGACACTATCTTGAATGATGTAAACACTCTCATTTGTATTGGTTTGTTGAGCATACATTTCTACTTGTAATACCCATGCGGTAAATAAATATACTAAATACTTCATTTTTTTTGATTTAATTCTTTTTTCTAATGTATGATAGGTGCCATAAATCTGCCGTCTGTTATTTCTATAACTTCATGGGTTTCTTCATTTTTCATTTTTCCTGAAAAAGTACCTTTTATAGAAACATCCGAAATTTGTGTAATAGTTATTTTGAATTCTTGAGGATCGAGATATAAACTACTAAAATACGTTTGAGTTACATTATTAGAATAATTAGCTGCTAGATCATAATTTGGATTACCATTTGCTATTGGCTGTAAATACGTCCCTATAGTTATATTATTATCTACATATTCTATTTCAAAACTAAATTGGTCTCCTTCTTCATTAGGATTACCTTTATAGCCGCCTATTCCAATATACTCTATGTTACTATTATCTGGATTCTTATTTTTTGCAAAAAAAAGATTTTGATTAAATTTTCTTGGTTCGCCATTTATTTTCATTTCTAAATGATAGTTTGTGTTGGAGTTTTCATCATTGGAATTGCTGCAATTTGTAAATAAAGCAAAAAATAATATTGCTATTAAAAGGAATCTTAAATTAAATTTTTTCATTTGTTGTAATATTAATTATTAAGTTATTTAATCTATTACCATAAAATTGGTTCAAGATTTTTACAACCACTAGTATTTATTTGTTTAAGATTATAGCAATCTAAACAACTAAATTTTTTTAAGTTCTTCAGTTGTCTAATATCAATTGTTTTCAATGGATTGTATGATAATGTTATAAAGCTAATCTTTGTAAGTTGTTTAAAATCAATTGAAACTATCTGATTATTTTCTAACCAGATTTGTTCTAGGTTATCGCAGCCTTCTATTTCTATTTCCGTTAATCTTGAATTACTTGCATCAACAATCTTTAGATTTTTTAAATTCTTTAAATCTAATTTAGGAGTACGAGTACTTTCTATATGTAGTTCTTCTAATTTTTTGAATTGTAAAAAATCAATATTAATATACAAATCTGGATTATTATGAAGGTAAATGTGTTTTAATTCTACAAGACCATTTATATTAATTGATTGAAGCAGGTTGTTATTAGCATAGAAATACTGCAACTTCTTTAGTTTACTAACATCAAGGTTTTTAATTTGATTTCCGTAACAACCAAACTCAATTAAGTTTGTGAAATTTGAAAGACCTTCTAAATCTTTAATGCCTTGATTTTTGACATACAAAATAGTGACTTTTTGAGCTTCATTTTTTTGAATTTTTCCATCTCCATTTAAATCAACTCCTTGTGTCAAGAGTTCTCTTTCAAAAGCCACATCAGGAATATTAATTGTCTGTGCCTTTACAACTGAAAAACAAAAAAAAAGTGTTAATTGAGCTATTAATTTTTTCATTTTCATATCGATTAGTTTTTTATGGTTGTTTTTACTATTTCACCTTCACTTGTTATTTCAGCAGTACTAGATATGTACTAGCCCTTAATTTTGTTATAACTATATTCCTGAAAGATGGGTGGGCCAGAAATATAGCTACCTTCAAAAGTTGCTGAGTTTTGACCGTTTTGTTTAATACTTTTGTTCATCAATTGATTTTGTGATTTCTGATTTAACTTTACCAGTATGTTCAGTAGATTTTGATTCAATAAGCATAATTAAACATTCAACTTTTGAGGAAACTCTGTGATTTTCTCCTTTTTTCACTATAAACAGTTCACCTTTTTTCAGTATCAGGCCTGGCTGATTTTCAATTTCCAATAGAAGTGCCCCTTTTACAACGTAGAACAATTCATCTTCGTTTTTGTGATTATGCCAAGGAACTTCTTGCCCTTTTATTTTTACGACTTTAATATATTGGTCATTTACTTCACCTATAATCTTTGGTGAAAAATAGTTATCAAGACCTAAAAAGGCATTTTTTAAATTCATCTTTTAAACAATTTGCCTTTTACAATTTTACCCTCTTTTTTGGCAAGATAATAAAATGCTATACCGATAAATAATAGAAAAGATAAAGTAAAAATTGAATTTTCAATTCCAAATGCACCCCCTGTTAATAATTCAGGACCTGTAAATTTAGATTGTATTATAGTACCGTTGTCAGTTCCCCCTGTGAGATTGGAGCCATAAAAAGGCTGAGCAAAATTCCAACCTATATGGAAGAAATAAGGTAACCATATTCTTTTGGTATATATAAACATCATTGACATGGTAAACCCCCAAATCAAATATAATGATAGATCAAATAGTTTGAAATCGGGATTGGAAATGTGTTGTAATTCTACCAACATTGCAATAACAATGGCTATGTGAGTACCTAACCAATTTTCTATCTCTCTTAAGATTAATCCTCTATGAAATAAGTCTTCAACTATTGCAGCAAATAGTATTACAGTGAAAGTCCTTACTGAGAATTGAGTAGTTGTAATACTAAAAAACTGATAGTTTCCTAATAAGTATAAAATGAAAATAGATAATGAAATTGTCAAAAAACCAAAAATAAAACTCCCGAACATTTCTTTGGGGAAATATTTTAGGGATAGTTCGGTAATTTTTCTTTTATCATATAAGCGGAATAAAAAGTAATAGTTAACTATTAATAGTATTGTGGAAATAAAAATAATAATTGGATCAGCAATACTTTTATCTGTAATAATGCTATAAAAAAATGGTTTTAAAACAAAGTTTTGTATAACTACAAATAGTGAAAAGCAAACAGTTATTCCCAAAATTATTTTTGTAATTGGGAAATACAAGATTTGTTTGATTGAATTTTTCATAATAATCAGTTTTTAATAATTGTTGTTGCAACTTCTCCATCATTTGCTATTTCTGTAGTACCAGAAATGTAATACCCATTAATTTTATTATAACTAAATTCCTGAAAAATGGGTGGGCCAGAAATATAGCTACCTTCAAAAGTAGTTGAGTTTTGACCTACATAATATGCACTCTTTTTCTCTTTTACTACATTTAAATAACCTTCAATATAATATTTTCCTGGTTTAAGATTTGTGAATTCAAATGTTCCATCATTTCCATCTACTTTTGTTATAATTCTATATGACAGTGCTTCTGGTGAAATACTTGCTCTCTTTTTTCCTTTATTGCCAAACTGCTTTTCTAATTCTAAATATTCTGAAAAATAATCAGTTAAAGGAAAAATTGCTACTTTCATAAAATAGCCAACGTGCTTTCCTTTAAGCATAGCAGTCCCTTTGATTGAGCTTGTTCCTGTGTTATCTAGAAGTTTTTCAACAACTCTTTTATCAAATTCAGCTTTTGGGTATACATATTCCACTTTTTTTTGAGCCAATGAGTAATTTATGGATATCAAAAAAAGTATTGCCAATAAGTTTATATGTTTCATATTTTTAATTGTTTCTGAGTCTAGTTTGCTTCTATACTTGTGAATATATTATATGTCTTTATTGAACTGTATAGTTTAGACTTACAGTTTCACTTAAGCGAAAGTATCCTAGAGGATTGCTATTGGGATTTGTTATGTTAGTAATATTTCCTCTAACTTTTGTTGGTGGAACTTGAAACGGACCACTATTTCCTCCTGAAGAAGCACCAATTAAAAGCGTCATATAGTTATAATATCTTTTAGTAATACCATATAATGAGCAACTAAATTCACTTCCAGCGATGAGTTTTTCATTAGTATATAAGCCAACCATATTACTGTTTTGATTAAATTTATCTCCTAATATTTGATATTCTGGAAATGGTGTTACATTAGTTTCATAACGTAATAAATAAAAATTATCTTGATTTGAAATATCGTTAAAGTTTGTTTTTAATCCAATTTGATCATTATTCAACCCTAAGTCATTTTGTTGCTCAATGTTAGTAATATCAGGAGCTTGTAATAATTTTTCTTCTGCGGTATATGTTTCACCATTGTATATAACAGTTAGAAGATAGGTTTCGCCTATTAGAGGTATAAAATTACTGCAAGTGTATTTTCCCGTATTGTTTACAGGAATTGTTTCTTCGATAAAATTAAAAGTTACATTTGAACTATTAGTTATATATACTGTGGCTCCAGAAACTTTTGGAATTTCCCTTTGATAATATCCTGTGGTAGTAGATAATTTTATAGTTTGAACATTACCTGAAGTGCCTTTTGCCCAATTGATGGAAGCATCAATAACTAATTTAGGTTCTGAAGTTGTCAAATCAACGTTAATCACTTCTTCACAACTTACAAGAGTAATAATTGATAAAAGTATTAGTAATTTTTTCATTTTTATTAAAATTTAAAATTATAAGTTACACCAGGTACTATGCCAAATATTGAAAATTTAACAGCTTCATTAGTTCCTGTGTCTGCATTTTGTCTAAAATTAATTGATGCAGCATTTAGTCTATTATAAATGTTGTAGACACTAAATACCCATTCGCCTTGCCAACCTTTTTGTTTTTTAGGTTTTGGAGTATATGTAGCAGATATATCTAAATGATGATAGGCTGGAAGTCTATTTTCGTTACGCAATCCAAAACTTGGTACAATTATGCCGCCGTACTCATATTGTCCATCGGGAAACGTAATTGGTTGTCCAGACTGTAAACTGAAAATTGAACCAAAGCTCCATTTATCACTTTGCTTGTAAGTAGCAGTAACTGATAAGTTATGCAGTTTATCAAAACCTGTTTTATACCATTTCCCATCATTAATTCCAGGTTCATTTGCATTCCTGCCAGGAGTTTGTTGTTCGCTTCTAGAAAGCGTATAAGATATCCATCCTGAAAGTCTTCCTTCATTCTTTCTCAACAACATTTCTAAACCATATGATCTTGCTTTTCCATTTAATATAATTTGCTCCAAATCATTATTGGCCACTAATTCAGCACCATCGATATAGTTCACTATGTTTTTTGCTTTTTTGAAAAACGCTTCAATTTCTAATGAATAAGAATCGTTCCTAATATTTCTAAAAAAACCTAAAGCATATTGATCTAGAATTTGAGGTTTAAAAAAGTCATCACTTGGTGACCATATATCGAGCGGTGTTGGAGAACTTGTATTGGAAATAAGATGTAAATATTGCGCCATTCTATTGTAACTTACTTTAAATGAATTTTTATCATTTAAACTATATGCCATCGCAACTCGAGGTTCAAAATTTCCAAAACTTGCTATTGTTTTATTTTTGCCATAATACTTTGTTCCGATTGGAGTTGCATTTTCATAGATTTCAAATTCATCATTATATATTACAGCTTGGTTGTTTTGGTAAACATTAACATTTTGTTCACCCAATCTATAAAACATACTGTATCGTAAACCATAATTAATAGATAAATTAGTAGTTACTTTTTGTTCTATATCTAAATATGCCGACGGTTCAAAAGCATATTTTTTATCTAGTTGTTGCTCGACTATTCCAGAAGAATTATCGATTGGTTCAATTTTACCTGGATTGAAATTATAATATTGAGCATTTATACCGTAGGTTAATTTAGTAGAATTACTTAAATAATGCTTTAAATCATATTTTAGATTAAAATTTTTAATACCACTGTTCCAATTAAATCCAAAAAAATCAAGTTTTAAACCATAATAATAATCACTGTATATAAGCGATAAATTTGAAAATATTTTATCTGAAAACAAATGATTCCATCTCACATTGACAAACGAATTACCATACGTATTTGCAAATCCACCATTAAAATTAAAGAAGTCACGACCGAAGTAACCAGAGAGAAAAAGGTTATTGTTTTCATTGAGCTCATAGTTTAATTTAGTGTTAAGATCGTAGAAATATGCAGAGTTTTTATTGTTTGCCAATTTTAAAAATAGATGTCCATAGGATCCTCGACCCGCAATTAAAAATGAACTTTTACCTTTTTCTATAGGTCCTTCAGCCATTAAACGACTTGAAATAATTCCTATTCCGCCAGAGAATTTAAATTGTTCTTTGTTCCCTTCTTTTTGGTAGATGTCTAACACTGATGAAAGGCGACCTCCAAATCTTGCTGGAATCCCACCTTTGTATAATTTTAAGTCTTTTATTGCATCAGAATTAAAGATGGAGAAAAAACCAAATAAATGAGACGTATTGTAAATTGTGGCTTCATCAAGTAATACTAAATTTTGTGAAGCTGAACCGCCTCTCACATTAAAACCAGATTGTCCCTCACCTGCACTTGTAACACCGGGTAGCTGCAAAATTGATTTAATAATATCTACTTCTCCCAGAACTACTGGCATTTGCTTAATAGCTTGAATAGAAAGCTTATTTATGCTCATTTCGGGTTTTTTAATATCAATTTTTTTTCTGTTTTCTGTGATAATAACTTCTTCTAAAGTTTGACTCTCTTCAATTAAATTAAAATCTTTTTTTATACTTTCTGATAATGAGATATTTTCCTCAAAATACTGATACCCCAAAGAACTTATTTGCATTGTATAATTACCAGAAGGAATTGTTAGCGAATAGAAGCCATAAGTATTTGTACTTGTACCAATTTTAAGTTGAGGTATATAAATATTTACTCCGATTAGAGTTTCGGTTGAATTTATATCTTTTATTGTGCCACTAATCGTGATTTTTTCTTGAGAATGGATTGTGTTTATAAACATTATAATAAATAATGTTATTACTATTTTTATGTTCATTTTTTTGATTGATTTTTAATTCTCTCTTATCATTTGAATTTTACTACCATTTACTTCCGTTTTCCATAATTCTCTATTTTCTTTGTCGATAAAGTGTGTAGTCTCCAGTTTCAGAATTTGGATTATAGTTAAAAGTTTTATTTCTTCAGCAAATCCATCATCTAATGGTGGTCATCTTTTAATGATTAGGTTTTGTTGAGAATGTCCCATATAATTTATTTTTTAATAAATCGTCATTTGCTTTAAGAAGTATTATTTCACTTTAACGCAAAATATTCTATCATCTAACTTTATTGCATCTGAATGTAAATGTTTGAGGAGCATCAACAAGACCATTTACAAAAGTTCTTTGTAGCACAACTTCATTTGGGATATTAACTACAAACTTTCCATCAACCTCAGTAACCGTAGCATTGATATTCGTATCAGTAGATTTATAAATTGCAGTATTTCCAGAGCTGTTACTTATAGAACATTGAATGTCCATATATTTTAATAAAGATTCAGCTCCTGATGTTGCTGCTGATTTGATAGTGTAAGTACCAATAGTATTTGTATTAAAAGCGATATCAAGACTTGAAGCCACATATATACCATTTAGACTCACTATATTGGAGTTTATATTGATTAATGTAAATGGGTTACCATTTGTATATGCCGATAACTGTTGATTAGACACAGCTTTTGTGTATGTATAATCGGCTAATTTCCATGTGTTTTCAGAAGTAATTGGTACTGGAACTTCTATTATAGGATTATTATTATTATTATTATTATTATTGTCATTACTACATGAGGATAGTACTGCTAAAATAGAAATAAGCATAATTATTTTTTTCATAGTATTTTATTTGTTTAATTTTAATATTAAAACAAATGTCTTAAATACTATTTAGGGTATAAATATTACTATGCTAGTTATTATAAATTGTCTGCAAACTAGAATTTACTTTCTGCAAAATATAAAAATAAAGACTATATTTTATTGCTAATTATCTTAAAAAAGTTGTCCTTATAAGTTTCAGAAATAGGTATTCTTTGATTTGCTATTAGTATTCTCATACGTTCAACCGATTCTATTTTACTTATGCCAACCATATATGATTTATGTACCCTACAAACTAAGTTAGGCGAGATAATTTGTTCAAATTCACTAAAATTTTGAAGTGTCATAATCTTTTTAGTTACCGTATGTATTCTTCGATAGTCTCTCATCCCTTCAATAAATAAAATATCACATATATTAATCTTTTCTAGTCGATTTTCAGTTTTTACAAAAATAAAATCTTGTTGTGCAGTATTTAATGGTTGAACAAGATTTTCTTGGGCTTTGTTTACTGCTTTTAAAAATCGATCGAAAGTAAAAGGCTTTAATAAATAATCTGTTACATTGAGTTCGTATCCTTTTATTGCATATTCTTGATAAGCTGTTGTTATTATAACCTGTGAATCAATACTTGAACTTTCTAGTAATTCAATACCAGACAATTCATCCATATTTATGTCTAAAAAAAGTAAATCAACTTTATTGGTTTTTAAGTATGAGAGTCCTTTTAGTGCGTTATCAAAAGTACCACGTAAATCTAAAAAAGGGATCTTAGTTACAAAACTCTTCGTTCTTTCGAGAGCTAAAGGTTCATCTTCTATGATGATACAAGAATATTTAACCATTGTTGATTTTTAAATTTACTGTGTAAAGGTTTGCTTTATTTTCGATTTCCAATGTATGTTTTTCGGGATAAATCAAATTTAATCTTTTTTGGATTAGATTATTTCCTAAGCCATTGTTATTTATTTTTTGATTTGAATCATATTTATTTTTACAAATAAACTCTATATTATTCTTGTTTATAGTAATTTGAACATCAATTGCATTGTCAATTTTCTTATTTGTACTGTGCTTAAAAGCATTTTCAATAAAAGGAATAAATATCATTGGAGCAATTAGAATATTTGATGGATTTCCAATAATTTGAAAACTTAAATAATTACTGTTTGAAGTTCTAATTTTTTGTAATTCAATATATTTTTCAATGTACTCAATTTCTTTTATTAGTAAAATTAAATCTGTTTTTGTTTCGTAAAGCATAAAGCGTAATATGTCAGAAAGTTTAATTAAATAATTAGAAGCTTCATTGGCATCTTTTAAAATTAGAACATCAATATTATTTAAAGTGTTGAAAAGAAAATGAGGATCTAATTGAGATTTAATTAATGTCATTTCTATTTCGTGATTTTTTTGTTTTAATTCTTCTTTTAATTTTATTTCAATTACCCAAGTAATAAAACCTTTTAGTATCAAAGAAGCGATGCAAGATATTGAGGCAATAAAACTCATAAATAATATTACTCTTATTGCTGTAGATCTTCCATTTACACCTTCATTGTCCATATCTACCATGTATCCTGATTCTATAAAAAATCTTAAAAGAATATAAGCTATAACTGAAGATGTGAATGAAAATAAAATGCCTAAAAGTATAGAAATAAAATACTTTTTTTGTTGAAGGTATTTTGGAAAAACAATAAAATAAGATAAGTAAAATGTAATAAATGATGGAAATAAAGCAAAAAGGAAAAGCGATTTAAATGCATTTAATAATCTTGAAGTTTGATCAATATCATGATTGCTACTTCTATAATAAACAGATAAAATTATTCCTATTAAAAGCAAATAACATAACCAGAAAGCAGTATGTAATATAATAATAATTGATTTTCTCATTTTATTAAAAGTAAATTTATTTTAAGAACAATGTTCTTATATTTTATAGTGATTTAAAAGAAATATATTCAAACTGGCAATATTTGTCTGCAAAACTGGTAAATAACCTATGAATTAATCTAATAGCTGTATAATATTAATAATCAAAATTCAAGAAGATAAATTTAAATAGTTTGTGTCACATAATTACAGTGCAATTTTTGGAGTTGCTACATTTACTGGGACATAAATTTTAAGAATGTTTAAATAAAAATAAATATTTTAGAAATATGAAAAAACGAGTTCACAGTGCTGATTTTAAATCATTAGCAGTACGATTAATTTACGAGCGAGAAAATATCAAAGAATTAGCAGATGAACTAGGTATCCTGGTAGAGCGTATTTAAAAGTGGAGATCCTCTAAAAAGACATTTACTAATCCAAAACCAATTATTTCTAAAAAAACAGAGACAGATTCTTTAGAAGTAAAAGAATTGCGAAAAGCCCTTAAAGAAAAAGAATTAGAGTTTGAGATATTAAAAAAGGCCATTCACATCTTTTCCAAGAGCGATGGGAAATCTACCAATTTATAGTCAGCTATAAACATTTATATCCTATTGAAAAGATGTGCAGCGTTTTAAAAGTAAGCCGAAGTAGTTATTATAGATGGTTCAGCGGTGGTCCTTCTAATAGATCCATAGAAAATAGTCTATTTACAGATTTAATAAAAGAAGTTTTTGAACTAAGCAGTCAAACTTATGGAAGTCCTAGACCCGAGAGCTTTGCTCGAATTGGCGAAGCAATAGCAGAACAGCTAAAAAGAAAAGGGTATAAAATATCCAAAAGGGAAGTTGCTAAATTAATGCTAGTTAATGGTTGGAGAAGTAAACTTAAAAAACGCTTTAAAGTGACCACAGATTCTAATCATCGATATCCAGTGTGCAGTAATTATCTCAATAGAAATTTTACACCAAAATCACTCAATGAAGTTTGGGTGTCTGATATAACCTATATAAGAACAGCTGCCGGCTGGTGATATCTTACCACTATTATTGATTTATATGACAGGCAGGTTATAGGATGGTCATTAAGCACGCGAATGTATACCAATCAAACTATTATTCCAGCTTGGAAAATGGCAGTATCAAAAAGAGAAATAACAGAATCTTTACTTTTTCATTGCTTCGCCAATTCGACCAAAGCTCTCGGGTCAGATCGAGGTATACAATATGCTTCGATAGAATTCAGAAAATTGATTAATAAAAACACTTTAATCACTCAAAGTATGAGTAGAAAAGCTAATTGTTGGGATAATGCTGTAGCTGAAAGTTTTTTCAAGACCCTTAAAGCAGAACTTATCTATCAGCATAAATTCACAACTATTGAGGAGGCTAAATTAGCAGTCTTTGAATATATAGAAGTATGGTATAATAGAAAACGTCTGCATTCTTCTTTGGGATATAAAACACGTAAAGAAATGGAACTAGAATTTTATAAAATCAAAAGTGTAGCATAGGTCTTAGAAAATTTGTCCGACTTTTTGTTGCAAGTCCATTTTCTGTTTTGTCTCCAATTGGAATATATATATGCAGCCATTGTAAAATTTTTTGATAAATATCGTTGATAAAAAAGTGATACTTAATTCCAACTTCTTGAAAATTCCAAGTCTTTACCATTTGATTCGTGTTTGTATTGTAGGATTAATAGCTCACTTAACTCGCCTCCTCTAAAAAAAGCTTTTGCTAATCCTAGTGCAGGATTATAATTGGTTTCTCTAAAAGGCAATGATTCTTTGTAAATGTCCCAAAATGATATTTGTTTGTAGGTGAAAAATAAATAGGTATCCCAAGGTAATGTCGCATCTGTTAATCTTTTTTTGAATCCAAACTGTAATTTTGCATCACTATTACTGTTATTTGGTGTTTTACCTAGTGTTATTCCAGTTATAATATAGTTATCGCCATAAATTGTGAAAGAAGGCATTTGCTGTAATATTTTCTTGAAATTTACACTATCTAATTCCTTATTTTCAGCCATTAAATTTGAATTCAAAAAGGAAATCATAGTTACTAAGTAGGCAACTAAAATGCTTTTTCTCATTTCGTTCTAATCTGCTTTAATCCGGTTAACAGTTTTTGTGATTAATAACTTTTTACCCACTACTTTTAGTTTTTTAGCTCCATCTAGTGATACCGTTGCATTCTCTTTTATGCCATTATCAGGTCTTTTTAATATGCCAACTAAAGTATTTTTTTCTTTATCGAATTTCATTTTGTTTAAAAGTAGCTTTCCAATATTTTCTTTTTCATCACTTTTGATTATTTTTCCATAACAAAACCCATCTGTTACAAAAAAATAGTGATAGTTGTATTATTCATTTCTGAAATAAACCAATTTCCTTTAAAATCATTCGCACTGTTTTGAGAAAAGGAGACGATTGTAAAGAATAAAATAATGATTGTGAATTTTAATTTTTTCATAAGATTATATATTAGATTAATTTGTTTTCTTATAATTTAAAATGGCCCAACCGTTGAAGAAAATGGCAAATCCAATAATGATTAAAAAGTGCTTTTTGATGTCCATAAAAGAGCTTCCTTTTAAGATAATCATTCGCATTACATCAATAAAATAAGTTACTGGGTTTAGGTAAGCAAAAACTCTCGCCCATGCAGGCATGCTGTCAACAGGTGTAAATAAACCGCTCATTAGTAAGAAAATCATAATACAGAAAAAAGCTAAAGACATGGCTTGTTGTTGTGTTTGAGAATAAGTGGAAATCAATAATCCAATTCCCAAAACTGCAATTAAGAAAAATGATAGAAAAAGATATAGTAAAAAGTAGCTTCCTAAAGGTATAATGCCATAAACTAATTCGCCCACTAAAAACAGGTCAATAGAGAAAACGAAAATACCTATAACCCAGAAAGGAATTAATTTTCCTAAAATAAAATGGAATTTTTTGATGGGTGTTACATTGATTTGTTCGATGGTTCCAATTTCTTTTTCTTTTACAATATTTAAAGCAAACATATAAGCTCCTACCATGGTAACTAAGGATGCTAAAATACCAGGAACCATAAATATTCTGTAATTCAAATAGCGATTAAACCTATTGGATGAAGTTAGTTCAATAGCAAATGTTTGTGAAACTTGTGTAGTAATCTTCCATTCGAGATTTATGGTTTCGTTAAAATTAGCTATTATTGTTGCTAGATAAGCTCCACCTAGATTTGCTTTTGTGCCGTATATGGCATTGACTGCTAAGAATATTTTTTGTTGGTTTTCACGAACTAAATTCTTTTCAAATCCTACTGGAATTTCTAAAATTAAATCACTTTCATCTTTTTCTAAACTTTTAAAAGGTTTATTATACGAATTACCATGGTCTACTAATTTAAAGTATCCTGATTAATGAATAGAATATTGAGCTAACTACTAAAGTAATGGATAAAAATATAAAGGTTGGTTTTAGTTTTTGGTTGATTGGATGTGACATGTTTTCCAATTTTATAAATTTTTGTGTTCTACTGTCCAAAATTTAAATTTTCATTACGCCTTTTTTTAAAGTAGAAACATTAATTATTTTGTTTAAATCATAAATTAAGGCTTCTGTTTCGATTTTATCAGAATCTAAATTGCACTTTAGGAAGTCCGCTGATTTCTAATTTTGTTTTTTAGCTTGAATGCTAAATTTATTCTCGTTTAGCCAATCAATACACCACAAAAACCATTGGTCAACTCTCGTTGGATGTTCTAAACCAAAAGCATGCCCTCCATTTTGGAGAATGTGAAACTCAGATTTTACTTTTGCATTTTGCAGAGCTTCGTAAAATAAAAGGCTATGTTTTACAGAAACTCTTGAGTCGTCGCCAGCATGAAGCAAAAATGTTGGAGGTGTATCGGCGCTAACGTGTTTCTCATTGCTAAAAAAGTTCAATGAGTCATCAGTTGGATTTATTCCAAGTAGCTTTTCAATTGTTGCGCTTAACTTAGCTTCGGTAGAACTAATAACAGGATATAACAATATCATAAAATCAGGTCGAAGGTTTATATTTTCCTTGTTGTCTATCAAAATTGTATTTAAATGTGTGGCTACTGTTGCAGCTAAATGACCACCTGCGGAAGATCCTATAAAACCAACTTTATTTACATGAATGTTATACTCTTTTGCATTCATTCGTACAAGTTTAAGGGCCATTTGAGCATCTTGTAATGGACCTTTTGCCTTGTCGAGCATTATTTCATCACTAGGTAACCTGTATTTTAAAACAAATACTGTTATTCCTTGCTTGTGAATGATTTGGCAAATTCTTCACCTTCATCCACAATTACCCGGTACCCACCACCTGGAAGCAATATAACGGCAGTACCGGTTTCTGTTCCTTTTTTTGGTGTAAATAAAGTTAAGGTAGGAATACTGATTTTTTTAAATAATCCATTAGAATCTAAATTTTCTTTATAATTTATAGGTGTTTCTTTTGAATTTGGTATTTCACCTGAATAAAGTGGGATTACTTTTTCTTGAGCAAAGGAGTTGATTTGAAAAAGAAAAAAAAGAATTGACGTTAGTCTAAAAGTAATTTTTATCATTATTTTTTTTTTTAATTAAATACATTATCGTTTTATTTAATTCTATTAAGAGCTTTCTGCAATGTGAGTTACAATTAAATCCTTAGATTTGTATATTTATTTAGGCTTAAATTTTTCTTGATTTTGTGAATCACAATTTAAAAGTGTTATAGATAGTAGAATTATTAATAGTTTTGATGATCAATTTCAGAATGTTTGATGTTTGAAATTGGTATTATTTATTTTCTTTATTAGTTTTATTTAAAAACGTAATTTATAGCAAAATACAAATTAGTAGAAAACTAAATTTCATACCGTTTATTCATCCACCTACCACAAACCAACCTTCATGGAAATGAATAGTAAAAATACATTCTAAAAGAATTAAGATATTGATTAATTAAGCAATTTTAATTTATTTGTAATTAAAAATATTGATTTAATAACTTGTGAAATTACACTTGACCATTCTCTTAGAACTCCAAAAGCAGCTAGCTCTATCTTATTTAAAGATAAGTTTCCGAAGTCGTTTACATCGTTCAACACTTCAACTATTATTTTGTGAGTTGTGCTCTTTTTTGATATAATCAGCTATCAAAACCTCATTAATATTATTGCTATTCTATAATTTCTTGATATTTTTTTCTACAATCGTCTTATTTTGAATTAATTTTTTCTTTGCTTGTAAGTCGGTAACTATAATTTCAAACGCCACGATTCCTTTTATCATTTTTAAACTATATTCCTCAGGAAAACTTTCCCATTGTTGTTTATATGAGACTTCATAATTATCTGTAGTTGCTTCAAGTACTTCAAGTACTTCAAAAATTTCATCAATTTCTGTTATCAATTTTCCTTTTCCATAGGGCGTGAATTGAGATATAGTTCCAAGTGGGAACTTCAAGATTTTTAGAGTAGTTTTTTGTTGAGATGTAGGCGTGAGGTTCCGTAAAGAAAACTAGTATTTCTCAATCTTCAATATCATACCAATGCCCATTTGCTATTGCAAATTGAGACATTAATATGACTTCGTTATCTCTAATTGTTTCTAAAAATGGTAAATGACTTACAATTAAGACATTGTCATTTAAAGTAATTATTGAAGCAATACTAAATTGCTTCATAAAAGCAATAACTTCGTCTCTATTTGTCTCTAGGTTTATCTTTGGAATATACATAAGGCTTTATTTCTTATCAATAGATAGTTTAATAAGTTGTTAAGATCTATAGTTGTTTAATTATCATAGAGCTTTATAGAGACTAAATCACAATTTAAAATGGAACATTCATTTACATGATATCTTTTGTCACAAGTTATAATTTCTAGTTTTCTATTGGAGCAATAAAACTTCCTTCTGTAATTATTATAACCTCTTGATTATTATCTTTTCTAATTTTTCCAGAAAAAGTACCTTTAACACAATTATTCGCAAGCCCTGTTATTATAACTTTAAATTCTTGAGGATCATTATAAGAACTACTGAAATACTTATTTGTTAAGTTGTTGAAATAATTGCTATACAAATCATAATTTAAATTATTATTTACAGGGTTTAGAAAAGTTCTAGTAGTTATACCATTGTCTATATCTACTATATGTATATCAAAAGAATCCGTTTCACCTGGATTGGGATCTTTCAACCCTGCAACTATAAGCGTCACTATTTTATCGTTTTCATATGCTGTTTGAGCAGAAAGTGAATTGTTAAACTTTTTTAATTCGCCGTTCATTTTCATTTCCAAATGAGCATCTACAAGTTGCGTTTCATTATCGTTTTTACTACAGTTTACTAACAAAACTAGAGAAATCAGCACAACAACTATGGGCTTAAAATTTATTTTTTGCATTTTATTATATTTTAATTAGTTAAAAAATCTTCGATGATAGTTTATTTGACCTAAATGATAATTCAAGTGAAGTAATAAATGAATTAATAGAAATTCAACAGATTCCTCTTCTTCAAACTTTAAAACAGGATAGTCTTCTTCTAGTTGCTTATTGTTCATTAATTTTAATGAGTCTTTAATAATCTGCATTGTTTCATCAATACTATTTAATAAATCAATTTTTGAAACATTCTTCTCACTAAACTCTTCTTCTCTATTTCTTATATACTCAGCTTTACCAAGAATGTTTCCTATAAAATGATTTAAGTTTCCAATTAAGTGTAGACAAAGATTCCCCGCCGAGTTAGTTATTTCTTTGTCTGTAATCCATAACTTATTTTCGCTTGTATAAAGTGATATTTCATTTTTTAGTTTCCTTAAATCTCTTTCGTAGAGTGTTTTAATTTTTTTAGTTTTCATTCGTTTATTTTTATTTTATTCCTTATTAAATTTTCATTGGGATATTTAATTGTTTAAAAAATAGTTATTTAATCTCACTAATTATTAGAAATCCATATTCCTTTAGATGCATTTACAATTCCAATAGATATTATTACTTTGAAGATGAAAACAATACAGGAAGTTAATAGGATAAGAATTCTATTTGAACTTTTCTGTGCTTTTAAATAAACTTCAAATAATGCTAATGGAATTACATATTGAGAAAAGGTTAGAAAATATAAAAAAGAACCTTCAACTGTTGAGGGATAAAAACCAACAGGCCCTTGATTAATTTAAAGCCAAAAGTACAGTCCTACTCTAAAAAACCAGACTCCATTTACGACTAAAAATAGACGAATTGCCCAATTATGATGATTTCTAAAATCACGAGCCATAGCAGATATAATAATATAACCTGCTGCAATCATAATCAAGAAGGCTTTTATGCTAATTCTACTATGTTGGACTAAACCACGAACCCAAACCATATACATACCACTTAAGCTTACTATAAAAGCTATTTGGATTAAAATCAGATTACCCTTTTTTAGTTCAATTCGCCACTAGTAAATGGTCTGATTTTATTTTTATCAGCTATCGGTAGAGCGTCGTAATAAGTATTAAGTTTTTGTATTATGTAAATCATTCTTATAACTCGCAAAAATGGTTTTCCACTTAATTCTGTAGCTCTAGTCATAATTCCCAGTAATTTATTTTATAATGTAAAATTATTATCATAAACGTTTTCAATCCCTATCAATTAGATAACAGAACTGCCATTTTGATAATTACACCTATATTCTTTTGGTGTAAGATTTGTATGCCGCTTAAAAAATCGACTCAAATGATTGGGCTCTGAAAAATGAAACAAATCAGCAATTTCATTTATATTGAGTTTAGAATACAACAATAGTGATTTGATTTCAAATAAAACAAACTCATCTATCATTGCTGTACTAGTTATTCCAAATTGATTTTTTATGCACTTATTTAAGGTAATTCTACTCACACCAAGTTTTTGAGAATAAAAATGTACAGTTCTATTATTTCGAATCTCACTTTGTAAAAGCAGTTTAAACATAAATGAAGTCGTATTATTCTGTGTATTTGAGGATAAATGATAAGTTTCCGAATAAACCCTATTCAATTTTATTAGAGTAAAATACAATAAAGAGCGAATAATATGTTCGCTATCTGATTTAAATTTCGTTAATTCAAGCAATATATCTTGAAATACTTCTTGATACTTTTGCATATGATTATCTATAATTCTAATAAATAATGGTTTTGTCTTATTATAAAAAAACTGTAGTTTAATCGAAAATAATTTATCTGAAAAAAAATTAGAAAAAAAATCATCTTTAAAAAATAAAAAATGGCATTTTATATTAGAATTGTCAACATACCATTTTCTTTTTTGGAATGGAGAAATAAATAGGATCGTATTGTTTTCTATATTGATTTTTTGATTATCCAGTTCTAAAATACCATTTCCATTTAAGAAAAATATTATTTCATAAAAATCTGTACTATGCAATATTGGCTCAAAAAAGTAGTTTGGAATGTCATTATAACTACCAATATCCATTAGTAATTCTCTCCCATACTTATTTTTCAAAAATTGAAAATGTATCATAAATTTATTTTATAACTATTTTTTTAGTTGTCTTAATTAATTTGAAACTTATATTTTTAAAGCTATTTTGATTTTAGGTTAATTGTTTTTTGTTTAGACCATTTATGCGCATGCCAAACTATTAGAGCTGTGATAGTGCTTTCTAAAAATGCATAAAAAACATAAAAAGTTCGCCATGGTTCACCCATAGAAGTTAAAGCAATTAATAACATAATAGCTGTAAAGAAAATGAATGTTATATTCAGAAATCTACTTATTCTAGGATTTAATAAAATAGACAAGGCAATCATTATAGCTAGAATTGCTAGTACTAAAGCAGCAATAAACAGATTTGTAGGACTATTTAATAAATTTTAGCCATTCACTAATCCTTCTGCTTTTTGAGGGATATACAATTCAAAGTAATCACCATATAGGTAGATTAATGTTACTGCTGCCCAAAAAAAAGATAGTTTGATTTTGATATTTATTTTAAATTCTTCAAAAGTGTTTGTTTTGTTTGAGTTCATAGTATTATTCATTTTTGATAAATTAGATATTTTTGA
The DNA here is from genome assembly GCF_044007415.1 of Flavobacterium sp. FlaQc-28. Lineage (NCBI taxonomy): Bacteria > Pseudomonadati > Bacteroidota > Flavobacteriia > Flavobacteriales > Flavobacteriaceae > Flavobacterium > Flavobacterium sp. FlaQc-28. Next base: position 118,308 of record NZ_JBIPCM010000007.1, on the reverse strand, counting down.
TAGCGAAATCATTTTAAAATACTTGATTAAACATTATTTTCTCCAAATAAGTTATGCCTTTTTTGTCGTATCCTTTTGTAGAATAAAAATGCAGTTAATGGAATAAAAGCTTAATTGATAAACAATTGCGTTTTGGAAGTTTTTAAATATCCTGTTTTGTCTTTAAATCACAAACTTTACCAGAACAATAATCAAAATTAGCTTCAACTAGAATTAGCATTAATGAATTAATGTTGCGAGAAACATTATTCCTGCTGCTGCTGTTGTTACTTCTGTTTTATTTAATGTAGTAATTGAATATACTTTTATGTTTTTACGCAATTTTATATTTTTTATCATTTTTTTAATTTTTAATAATTTTAATTTTTATATAACTAAAGTCTAAGGCCATTTTTACTGGTTAAGAGAATCTATTTTTAATTTAAGTCAACTATTATACTATTTCTTTTTTTAAATCTTGCCAAAATGAATCTTCAAATGATTCTCTAAATAATTCAAAATGGCCTAATTTTTTTTGAACTAAATCAGTTGGATTTGGTGTTAAATGGATTCTACTATAATTTGAATTGCTATACTTTAGAGTCAACCAATCGACGGATTTTTTGGGTGCATATTCATCATTTTCTACACTATATGAAATTAACTCGCAATTGATTTTATCAAAAAACAGACTATTTGGACTAATGTGGTCAAAAAGGTAGTTCTTACTATTACACCATTTTTTCCACTCTTCAGCAACATTTTTTGGTAAATTTTCCATTCCACTAAATTTTTTTGAAGGCATATAAGCAAAAACCTTGATCAATGTTGGAAATAATATATTCCAATTGAACCACATTTTAATTTGTTGGAATCCTTGCCAATGGCCCCAATATCCGCTTTGAGAGCAAACTAGGATTATTTTATTAGCCGTAAGAGATTTATTAGTTAAACCAATTAGTTGTCCGCCAATACTAGGGAAATTGTACGTTTTTGTACTGAATTATGACGATTCTTGCCCTGACTTAAATTTTAAGGCTGAAAATGCAGTGGCTGCAAGCAGGGATGTGCTGTTTTCTTTAGAAAACGAAAATCAGAAAAGAATTGAACAGTGTGCTTTGGCTGCATATTCCAAAAAGAAAAAAATCAGTGGTCTAAAAAAATCAAAGTATCAGATCAGACTGGAGGTGAACGGCATCTTTATCCAGCAGGATGTTTTGTATCTGCGTGTTGTTTTTGAAAACAAATCAAAGATTAACTACGATATTGATCAGTTTCGTTTTTTTATCAGGGATAAGAGAAAATCAAAACGAACTGCCTCACAGGAAATTGAATTGGAGCCTTTGTATGCAACTTCTTCGTCTTCTGTAATTCCTTATAAATCTGAAATAATAAAAGTCTATGCGCTGGAGAAATTTACTATACCTGAGAATAAGTATCTAACCATTCAGATGATTGAAAAAAACGGGGGAAGACATTTGGAAGTAGATATAAATAATAATCTGACTAATCTGGTATTTCCGATTTCCGAATTAAGCAGTGACACTTTTTAAGCTTTAAAATAAATTATGATAATCAATTTAGCTGACACTGAAATGATGCTGTCGTTTGCTGAAGAAATGGCTTATAACGGCCATCGATTTGCTGCCTTTAATACAGATGAGGTGACTGATACCAACACAATTGAGTTTTTTAGAAACCCATTGGATGCGAAGGAGTACTGTCTGGTTATGACCAATGATGCGAATTATTTTCAGAGCCTGCCGGTTGAATCAGTTATTGATGACTTACGAGCAGTTTTAGAGAGCGGAATTAATACGTCCGATAATGAAGCTTTTGAACTTACTGGATTTGCCAAGCTGTTTAGGTCGAGTAAAGAAATATTAGATAACAATTTAAATACAAATATTATGAATCAGAAAAATTTTGAATTCCTGAAAGACCAGCTGAAATACACTGGCTTTGGAGAGACGTTTGATGCTGAACTGAGAGAGAAAATGATGAAAGGTGATCAGGATTTTAAAATCATGCACACCGGCATTATGAACAATGGTGTTCCTAATAAAGATACCCTAACTGTAGATTTAAATTTCAAAAAGTCTGAGCAGACAGATATGTACTTTTTTAATTCCTATCACGTCAATCTGCAGAAAGAAGATAACAAACCTGGTCTGGAACACACTTTTTACATCAACAAAGACAGCGCCAGTATTACAATGAAAGAGGCTTATAATTTGATGGAAGGCAGATCGGTCAATAAAGATCTTAAAAATAAAGAAGGGGAAAGCTACAATTGCTGGTTAAAAATGAACTTCAAAGAATCAGATTCTCAGGGAAATTTTAAACTCAATCAATACCATCAGAACTACGGGTATGATCTGGAGGCAAGTCTGGCAAAACATTCAATCAAGGAACTGAATACTCCGAAGTATAAAGAAGACCTTTTAAATTCCCTTAAAAAAGGAAACCTTCAGTCGGCGACTTTTGTTGTTGGAGGTACTGAAAGTAAAATGTATGTGGAGGCAAATCCCCAGTTTAAGACTGTTAATGTTTATGATGAAAATTTACAAAGAATTAATCATCGAGAGAGCAAGGAAGAAAAAAAGGCTGAATCTCAAAAAGAATCAGTATCTAAAGATCAAAAAAAAAATCTAGATTCTGATGAAGTTGATTTAGGGAGGAAAGATAATAAAGTAAAGAAAAGAAAAACTCCTTCACTTTAAAGTTATGGAAAAATTAAAGCCTTTATCGGATTTTTTTACCGCAATAGAGAATGATTACCGGATTAGTCCGATGCATATTGCCATTTATGCAGCTCTATTACAATTTAGATCCATTAAAGGCTTCATTAATCCAATTTTTGTCTTTAGCTCGGAGATTATTGTTATTGCTAAAGTTTCTTCAGCAAATACGTATCATAAATGTGTCCAGGAACTTCATCAGTATGGATACATAAAGTATAGACCATCTTTTAAAAAAAATCGTGGCAGTGAAGTATATTTTTTGTTTTCAGCAGATGCGGACAGTTAAAGGTTCTGCAATTAATAATTTTATGAAATTGTATTATGAATGAAATTGTAACCAAGGAAGATCTGAGACAGTTTGGTCTTCTTCTAGTTGATAAAATACAGGCTGTATTTAAAGATAAGGATTCTGGACGGAAAGAAACTTTGGAACCAGAGTGGATTAAAAGCAAGTCTGTGAGAAAACTGCTTGATATTTCAGCAGGTTCAGTACAGAATCTTAGAACAAGCCAAAAAGTCCGTTTCAAAAAAGTGCTTGGATCGTACTACTACAATAAAGAAGATCTTCTAAAACTTTTTGATGATGATAAACACTAAAAGATTAAAAGAAAGCTTTATAATGAGTTATCTGTCAATGTATAGTAATGATCCTAAACTAAATGTCTGGCACCTATCAATTTTGACAGCAATACTGGGATTAGGCTATAGGCAGGGCCAAAGAAGAAGGATTAAAGTCAGCCGTAGTAAAATTATGGAGCTATCACATGTGAATACGCTGCCGACTTATCATAAGTATTTTAAACAGCTTCAGGATTTAGGATACATTAAGTACACCCCATCTTATCATCCAGGATATAAAAGCGAAGTTAAGTTGTGTAAAAAGAGGCTATCTCAAAATATTTGAGATAGCCTCTTTTAATTTTAAATATATTTTGAAATTTATTTATCACGAAGAAATGTTGTATTTCTTTTTGATTGCCTGAATTTCCTTTTCGAGCCTGCTGAGAACCGCCAAATCAGGCTTAGACATTTTGGACCCAGTTTTATTGAGTTTTTTATTGAGAATAGACATTTCACGTCCGATTGTGGCCTGCTCCGTTATAGCATATGCCTCAGTCTGTTTTACTGATGCATGACCCAGCAGTTCTTTAACTACATTAATAGGGACGTTGTTATTTAATGTCACAGTGCTTCCAAAAGTACGGCGTGCCATATGCGTGTTTAATGTAAAAGGAAAGCCGCACAAGACTGCCACCTCTTTTAGATACTCATTCATTTTCTGGTTGGATGAAACAGGAAGCACGGTTCCACGCTGGATACACAGCGGGTGCTCTTTATATTTTTCAACTATTTTCAGTGCTTGGGGAAGAAGAGGGACATTAAATGATGAGTTTGTTTTCTGCCTTTCGGACATAATCCATAGATTTCCATCAATGCCTTCTTTGATATCAGTTTTCTTTAATTGATAAGCGTCTATGTAAGCCAGACCAGTGTAGCATTGGAAGACAAATACATCCCTTACGACATTGAGCCTGTCAGTTGTGAAATAATGACTTTCAAGTTCGTACAATTCCTGTGCGGTGAGTGGTTTTTTTACCAGTTTTGTTTTACGTCCCTTAAAGTTCTTAAATGGGTCCTTGGTGATTAACTCCTTATCAATGGCGCGGATTACAATCTTTTTGAAATTTGCAATATACTTTAGGGTGGTGTTGTTGCTGCAGTCGCGTACAGTTCTAAGGTAAAACTCGAAGTCCTTTACAAACTCAAGATTCAAATCCGCAAATTCAAGATCGTGCTTTTTAAGCTTGAATTTTATAAACGCAGTCAAATGGTTTTTAGTAATGGTAAACCGGTCAAGGGTGCCTTTTGCATAGCCTTTTCCAAGAAGCGCCTCCATTTCATCATTATGCTTTTGAAATTCTTCGAGAACCTTAATCTTTGGCGCGGTCCTTCCCAGAACCTCGTCCATAATTTTCTCAGCGGTTATGGTTTTGCCGCTATACATCATTTCGGTTTTGATTTCATTGATTTTTAAAGTCAGCGAATCCAAAAAGAAGTTCAGCGACTTTGCATCTTCCTTTGAGCCGACCGCTCTTTCGAACCTTTGGTCCCATCGTGTATTATCCCATTTTCTCTTAGTTGAGCTTTCCTTACGGATACCGTCAACAGTTATTCTGAAATATACGATCCATTCTTTACTTTCTATTTTGGGTCTTTTTAAAAAGAATCCCAAACCAAAACTGCTTTCCAACATAATCCTACTTTTTAAATTAATAAATGTAGAATAATATTACTGCCAAATCAAGTCGTTAATCTCGTTAACCCCCATGATATAAGGGATTTTTACTGTTTCTGGTGCACTTTTCAGCGCGCCGGAAAGTGCACCGATTCTGCACCTTTAATTTTGTGAGGATTTATAAATATTGAAAACAGGCCTAAAATAAAAAAAACCTGCAAATCCTTGAATTTGCAGGTCTTCAGACATTTTTTGTGGCTTTTTGAAAAGATTGAAAACTTTAAGTTTTCCGCCTTTTTGGCCTTTCCGTGGGGAGAGCAGGATTCGAACCTGCGAAGTTCACACAGCAGATTTACAGTCTGCCCTCGTTGGCCGCTTGAGTATCTCCCCGAAGCTTTGTATTGTTGCGCTTTGTTGTTCTAAGCGGTTGCAAATATAGGAACGTTTTCTACATCTACAAACAAAAAACGAACTTAATTTTAAGTTATTTTTAAATTATTTTTTAATTGATTGGAATTGAATAAAATAAAAATCTCCTAAAATGTATTTTTTTTTAAATATTTTTAAAAGTAAGAATATTTGTATGGTAATTTTGTGGTTTTTGCTTTGGATTTGATCTTTAATAAAGCCGTCAGTCCTTGCTTTTATAGATATATTAATTAGAATTAAGGGAAGAATATTTGTTTGGAATTACTCTTTGTGATTGGCTTATTCAAAAGTTTTATACATCAGAAAAATTTAAGTCATCATTATAGTACTCTTTTTTTAACTGAGTATTAATTTCTACTTGATTAATTTCTAATTTTAAATGAAATGGTATAAAACAAAAAAATCTCCACTAGGGAGATTTTTTTTATTTTATTCTAAGAATAGTATTATTTAGCTAAAAGCTCTAATACTTTAGCTCTCAATTCAGGACCTCTTAAGTCTTGAGCAACCACTTTTCCTGATGCATCAAGAATAAAAGTAGCTGGAATTGATTCCACATTATATTGCTTTGCAATTGGTTCATCCCAAAATTTTAGGTTTGAAACGTGTGTCCAAGTTAAACCATCTTTTGCGATAGCTTCCGTCCACTTGCTTTTGTCTTTGTCTAATGAAACTCCAACAATGTTTAATCCTTTTGAATGCAGTTCTTTGTAAATAGCTACAACATTAGGGTTTTCTTGTCGGCAAGGTCCGCACCATGAAGCCCAAAAATCAACGATAGTTACTTTACCTAAACTTTCTTTAAGCGAAACTACTTTTCCTTCTGGATTTGGCGCAGAAAAGTCTGCTCTTCATTTAGCGTTACCAACTGCTGGAGCTGTAGCACCAACTGCAGGCATTTTCGCTTGACCTAATTTTGTTTTAACCTCTTTACCTGGAGCAGTATTTTTTAATGACTCATCTAAAGCATTAAATAAACTTTCTGTTTTTTTAATGTCAGCGCTTGGGTCAGCAGCCATACCTTGAACAATTAAAACCGAGATAAATGATTTTGGATGACCTTCAGCATAAGCTAAATATTTCTTTTTGCTGTTTTCTTGTACTTCAGTTTGAATAGTCATGTATTGTTTCATTAAGCCATTGATAGTTGCTGTATCTTGAGCTTGTTGAGCTTGCTGCATTTTCTGAGTATTTTTTTTCTGAAAATCAATTAAGCTTTTTTGAGTTTTGTTAAGATCTTCTTGAAATTTTACATACTCATCGTTGCTGTAAGTTCCAGAAATTTTTGATTTATGGATACTGTCTTTATCAATTGCAATGTTGATTTCTCCTGTTTCTAAGATAAAAGGAATTGGTCCGTTTGCACCTTGAAGAATTAATGTATGGAAAGCTGGTTCAGTAACTTTTCCTTTTATTTCGAATTTTCCGTTTTCAACTTTTACTGTATCAAGTGCTAAAGGCATTCTTGTAGCTGGGTCTAGACCTTGAAGGATAATGGTTTTTCCGTTTTCAATTCCAGTTGCGGTACCAGTAATTAAGTATTCTCCGTCTTTAACTTTACTGCATGAAATGATAGCCGCAGAAGCTGTAAGTAAAAAAAGTATTTTTTTCATTATAAAAAATTAATTAGTTAATTGATTTGTGCAACAAAAGTATCTAAAATTATAAAACATACAGAATTTTGTAACCTAAAATTTTGTTATAGTTTTTTAGGTGTTAATTTGCCTATAATCAAGATGTTTGGTGCTTTGATTTGATTTAAAACTCTAGTTTTGGTTTTATTCTGAGGGATGATTTTGCTTTTTTTTAATTTTTAAGCATAAAAAAAACACTCTGTAAAAGAGTGCTTTTTAGAATATTTTTTAAGAAATCTATTCTTGATTTGTTTTCTTTCTCCAAGTAAAAGAGTTCAAAATGTGTCTTTTTGCAAATCTTCCAGGAGAATCTGCGTTAACCATTTTTACATAAGTAGCTTTAGGAACACTAATGTATTCGTAAACACTTCCGTTAGAAAAATCGATAATTAAACGACCTTCAACAAATTTATAATCAGTAATTGATGAAGTTGCGATAGTTTCAGTATATTCTGGTAAATTTAGTTTAATCGTTTCAGGATTAATACTTACCAAGAAATGGTACGCTTCAATGATAGCTTTACTTTTTTCTTCTGCCGCTTTTAAACCAGCATCATCACCTTGAAATTTATCAGGATGAGCTTCTTTCATCGCATTACGATAAATGGTTTTCAAATCTTTTAATTCAGCAGTTTTGTCTACGTTTAGTAACTTGCGGTATTCAACTATTTTTTTCATAAATAAAAGGTAACTTCTTGTCTATTAGTTCGAAATGAGTGTTTTTACTTCAAAACGACAAATTTTTTGCAAAGGTACACTTTTTTTTAACTTTTTAGTTTTCATCTAAAAAATATTCCAGAAAGTTATTGTAAATGCTGATTTAACCCCAATCTTCATAGCTGTCGGGAGTTACGTTTTTCTATATGCAGGGTTTTATAAAAAACACAAAGTTCGCAAAGCTTTGTATAAATACAGCTTTGCGAACTTTTTATTTTCATTTCAAACCCAAAGTAAAAAAAACTTAGTGTGCTTTGCGGTTAATTACCTTATTTCAACCTGAAGTCTGAAACCTGAAAAAAACTATTCCGGCTTATGATTTGCCTTATCAAAGTTTTTAGATTTTTTTGGATATTTATCGTAACTAATATCACTTGGATTTTCGATTATAGATTTTATTGTGATCCAATCACCAACAGTAAAGTTTGAATGTGCTATTTTATAATCTAAAAGATATTCACCACAGAAATAATTATTGTTTTCATCTTTTTCGATAATACCTGTATAAACTCCTTTTTGAGGCATTCTTTCTTGCGAATCTTTAGACATGATTTTTTTGTTTTAAATTTATGAGGCAAAGTTAATCAATTTATGTTTGTTTTAGGGAGTTCGAGACAATCTGAGTATATTTGCACATGCAGAAAAACTTTAAGCCACATCCAAATTCTTTTAAAAATACCTTTTGTGTTTTTCATGAAGTACTTCCAAATGAAATTGAAGGTTTAAAAAAACAGTTCGAAAGCAAAGCTGGGAGCTCTTACTATTATACAGAAGAAGGGATGTATCGTGTTTCGAACCATTGGGGAAGACTGGCAAACAGCAAATGGCGTTTAGTGGCACGTGAACCAGAGACGGAATCAAAAACAAAAATTGGTTTTGCCGCTTGGAACGAGTTTTATCCTGATAATGCTGAGGAAAAACTGTATTATTTAGAAGCAGATTTTGATAAAAACCTAGCAAATTATCAGCATAAGAATAATCCAAAATATGATAAAAAAGCAATTTTAAGAACAAGTTTTGAAACTGCAAAAAGGCTAAAACAAATTAGAAATTTGCAGCAATTAACTTCATGGGCAAAGTATTTTGATTATGATGATTTGGCCGATTTGCGAAAGCAGATTATTGATGAATTGATCTATACAGAGAAAACATTAGAAGAAATTAAAAGAGAGATATAATGGGACGCAATAACGAACGAAATATCAAAATTCACAATGACAAGTTGCATAAAGCGCAGGCAAAGAAAAAACAAGCCGAAGTTTCCCGCAAAGAAAAACTCAAAGAGATTGTAAAGAAATTCAACGAAAGTAAAAACGAAGAGTAATAAATTGTTTTTAAGATTCGGGTTTTATGTTCCAAGTTAACGTTGAGAACCTAAAACCTGAAACTTGAAACTTGAAACAAAATAACAATGAATTCAAAATTTGAAACCCTAAAAGCAAACGTTCAAGAAATTATCGATTTGATCGCTGCAAAAAACGACAGAGAAGCTAATAACAAATTGCTTGAAGTAAGTGATGAATTAGACGAAATGTTAGATCACGCCGAAGAAGATGAAGAACTTAGAGAAATCAGCAGATATCAAGTTTTATTGAATCAGCTTCATGTGAAAATTAACGGTGAAGAACAAGTTGACGGCGATGCATAAATGTTATTGTGATACAGGTTTACAGTTTGAAAACTGCTGTGGTTTGTATCTTGAGAAAAAACAAAAAGTGCCAACAGCTTTGGCATTAATGCGTTCTAGATATTCGGCATATGCGACTCATAATGCAGATTATCTTTTAGAAACTACTTATGTTTCTGAAAGAGGATATTATTCTAAATCTGAAATTTTAAAATGGGCAACCGTAAATAAATGGCAGAAATTGGAGATTTTAAGTTTTACAGAAAGTACTGTTGAATTTAAAGCTTATTTTTTGGATTCGAACAATCAACCACAAACGCATTACGAATTTTCTACTTTTAAATTGGAAGAAAACGAGTGGTTTTATGTCGACGGAAAGTTTGAATAATTGACATAATTCGGATAACTTTTGAATTGTTGTACCATAATACTTTAACTAAAAATTAATAAACGTTTCGTTTTTCATAATTCTAAAAAGCCTTAATTTTAGAATTATGAAAAACGAGTTTAAAAAAGGTTTTTATTTTAAGTCATACGAAGCTCCATTTCAGTCTCCGTTTGAGAAACTTTTTGGTATTTTCAAAGAGTTAATTACCCATACTTCGGGTGATTTTGATGAAGCTATAGATTGGCTTCGGGAATTGGATAAGGAATATAAGCTTACCGACGAAAACTATACTATCGATGATTTTATCGAAGATTTAAAAAAGAAAGGTTACATAAAAGACGAAGTAAAAGGAGATGGTACAAATGGTTTTGGTATCACTGCTAAAACAGAACGTGCAATTCGTCAGCAGGCTTTAGATCAGATTTTCGGAAATTTGAAACGTTCAGGAAACGGAAATCATAAAACGAAATACGCAGGAAATGGTGATGAACATACAGGAGAATTTCGTGAATTTAATTTTGGTGACAGTTTAGAACGTATTTCATTGACTGAAAGTCTAAAAAACGCTCAAATCAATAATGGAGTTGAAAGTTTCCAGTTGACCGAAAATGATTTGGTAGTTGAGGAAGCGCAGTATAAAGCACAAATGAGTACCGTTTTGATGATTGATATCAGTCACAGTATGATTTTGTACGGCGAAGACCGAATAACTCCGGCAAAGAAAGTTGCAATGGCTTTGGCTGAATTAATCACAACCCGCTACCCCAAAGATACACTTGATATTTTAGTTTTTGGAAATGATGCTTGGACAATTCCAATTAAAGATTTACCGTATTTGCAAGTTGGCCCTTATCATACCAATACCGTTGCCGGATTGCAATTGGCAATGGATATTTTGCGCCGAAAACGAAATACCAACAAGCAGATTTTTATGATTACGGATGGGAAACCAAGCTGCGTGCGCGAACGCGACGGCTCGTATTATATGAATAGTAACGGACTTGATGAATATATTGTAGATAAATGTTATACCCAAGCACAGCAAGCTAGAAAACTGCATATTCCAATAACAACTTTCATGATTGCAAATGATCCTTATTTGCAGCGATTTGTAAATCATTTTACCGAAGCCAATCAAGGAAAAGCATTTTATACTGGACTAAAAGGTTTAGGAGAAATGATTTTTGAAGATTATGAAACGAATAGGAAGAAGAGAGTTCGTTAAATAAGGTTTAAAGGTTCATAGTGGCAAAGGGACAAAGGTTTTTTTGACAACATGTATAGTATAGGTGGATAGCAGTGCGTTTAACACAATGTATGACACAATACTTATTATCTACAGAAAATAATAAAAACAACAAAACACATATTTCAATAAAATGGAAATAGCAACTATAAAAACATTAGGGCAGTTAAAAGCCTCAGGATATAAAAGTATTAGTATTAAGGATGAATTAAGAAATAATCTACGTGAGAAGATTAAATCAGGAAAACCTGTTTTTGAAGGTGTTCACGGTTTTGAAAACACAGTAATTCCAGAATTAGAACGTGCCATTCTTTCTCGACATAATATTAATTTGTTGGGACTTCGCGGACAGGCAAAAACTCGTTTAGCGCGTAAAATGGTCGAATTATTAGATGAGTATATTCCGTATGTTTCTGGTTCAGAAATCAATGATGATCCATTAAATCCAATTTCACGTTTTGCTAAAGATTTAATTCTAGAGAAAGGTGATGAAACTCCAATTTCGTGGCTGCATAGAAATGATCGATTCTTTGAAAAATTAGCAACGCCAGATGTTACCGTTGCAGATTTAATTGGAGATGTTGATCCAATAAAAGCGGCAAATTTAAAATTATCTTACGCAGACGATCGTGTAATTCATTTCGGAATGATTCCGAGAGCAAATCGCTGTATTTTTGTAATTAATGAACTTCCGGATCTGCAAGCCCGAATTCAAGTTGCATTGTTTAATATCCTGCAAGAAGGCGATATTCAAATTCGAGGATTTAAATTAAGAATGCCGCTCGATATGCAGTTTATATTTACAGCAAATCCAGAAGATTATACCAATAGAGGAAGTATTGTAACGCCTCTTAAAGATAGAATTGGTTCGCAGATTTTAACGCATTATCCTGAAAGTGTTGCCATCGCAAGAACTATTACAGAACAAGAGGCAAAGCTGGACGCAAATCAAAGCGACATCGTTTATGTGCCGAGTTTAGCCAGAGATATTTTAGAACAAATTAGTTTTGAAGCCCGAGAAAGTGAATACATCGATAATAAAAGCGGTGTAAGTGCCAGAATGAGCATAACAGCTTTTGAGAATTTAATTAGTACCGCAGAACGCCGAGCCTTAAAATCTGGAACAGATAAAACCATTTTACGTTTATCAGATTTTATGGGAATAATTCCGGCGATTACAGGAAAAGTCGAATTAGTTTATGAAGGAGAGCAGGAGGGAGCTGCTGTCGTTGCTCAATATTTAATTGGTTCAGCGATTAGAACATTGTTTTCTGAATATTTCCCGAAAATTGAAAAATTAGAAAAACCAGGCGAAAAAACACCTTATTCAGATTTAATAGAATGGTTTTTTACAGAAAGCGGTTTCGAATTATTAGACGATGCCTCAGATGCTGAATATAAAGGTATTTTAGATGAAATTTTGCCATTAGATATTTTATTAAAAAAATATCAGCCTCAATTAGACAAACAAGATATGCATTTTATGAAAGAGTTTGTTTTATGGGCATTGGTAGAGTATAAAAAACTTAGTAAAGATCGTTTTGCGCAAGGTCACCAATTTAAAGATATGTACGGAAGTTATATTAGTAAATTGTAGCACCTTAAGTGTAGTTTTTTTTAACACATAGAAGCATAGATTAATTTTTAGAAAAAGACGTTTAACTTATTAAAAGATGCATATAGCGGCTATGTTAAAGAAATGTGTTTCTTTTTGTATTCCTTCCTTATGCACAATAAAGTCTATGTTTCTATGTGTTTAAACTGTATTCAGCAAATTAAATACTGATTTTACAATCTTACCTGACAGTTATTTTTAAACTGTCGGGTTTTATTTTGCGAATTATGTTGATATATCAATTATATTTGTATCAAATAAGTAAGTCATGAAAATTGAAAATCCAACAGGAACAGCTCTTTATTCTATAGAAAAAGCAATTAAAGAATATCGAAAACTAGCACAAAAAAACATTACCAAAGTGGTAAAAGATATTACAGTAGATCAATGCTTGGTGCTTATAATACTACAGCAAAATGAGAGTATTTCTCAAAACGAATTGGCAAATCTTGTTTTTAAAGACAGTGCTTCTATCACAAGAATGATCGAATTAATGGTAAAAAATGATTACCTAACCCGAACAATTCACGCAGAAGACAGAAGAAAGTTCAATCTTGTAATTACTGAAAAAGGTTTGAAAACCATTGAATTAATAGAACCTGTAATTCAATTCAACAGAGAAACAGCTTTGCATGGTTTATCAATAAAAGAGATAACATTGCTTGATCAAACACTGCATAAAATAATAAGTAATTGTAAAAAATGATTGGTATGAAATCAAAATTGATCTTAGTAATGTTCTCGGTATTTGCTATTGGGTATTCGCAAAACGAATTGAGCAGCAAACTAGAAAAGTATATGGATGCGCAATTTGCTGTTAATGATTTTAGCGGCACTGTTTTAATTTCTAAGAATGATATAATACTATTAAAAAAAGCCTATGGTTTTGCTGATAATGAATGGAAAGTAAAAAACACAATAGATTCAAAATTTAGTTTAGCATCCGTTTCAAAACAGTTTACAGCAGCAGCAGTTTTACAATTGGCTGAAAATAAGAAACTTTCATTAGAGGGGCCTATAAATGAATATTTTACTGATTTTCCAAAGGGAGAAAAAATAACGATAAAAATGCTGCTGGCTCATAATTCAGGTTTGCAAATGGATTTTGATGAATTGTATTTATCAAAAACAGATTTAGATAAAGATTCTGTTTATGAGTATATCATAAAAAAGCCATTTCTGTTTGAACCTGGCACAAGTACGGCTTACAGTAATATAGGATATTATTTACTAGCAAGAATTATAGAGAAAGTATCAGGACAAACTTATGCAGCTTTTTTAAAAGAGCAATTGTTTGATAAAGCCAAGATGTACAATTCAGGCATCACAACAAATAGTACAATAGTTGATAAAATGGCTAAATCGTATTATTTTGAAAATGACAAACTAGTAAAAAATCCTTATATCAATTGGAATTTTAATATAGGCCATGATGGTGTTTATTCGACTATTGAAGATTTGTATTTGTGGAATAAAGCCTTGTTTGACAGCGAGATTATTTTGTCGAAAGAATCAAAGAAAAAGATGTTTACTTCATACAACGATCAAGATTTTGGGTTTGGGTTTTTGGTTAATCCATTCTACAGTCAAAATCATCAGTTAATTGCGCATGACGGCGGTTTTTTTGGAGCCATGACATCGTTCAATAAATTTACAAACGATAATATACTAATTACTGTTTTATCTAATAACCAGTCAAAGTCTTATTATATTGCATATGGTCTTGCTGGAATCTGTTTTGGAAAAGAAGTTGAACTTCCGTACAAACACATTCAAACTGCTGTAGATGCAAAAATCTATGACCAGTATGTGGGAGAGTATGAAAATATTAAAATTTTAAAGAAGGAAAACAAGCTGTATTATCTTGATTATGATATTGAGTTAGTACCAGAATCTCGAACTAGATTTTTTCGTTCAGACAATAACAATACTACAGTCGAATTTGTAAAAGATAAAAAAGGAAAAGTTACGCAGCTGGAAATTAGAAAGGCAGGAATAAAAGAGGTAAAAGTTAAAAGTAAGAAGGTATAAGTACTATTTTTGCATTCAAAATTTAATTCTATGCTGTTTTTAATTCTAAGTATACTTTGCAGTGTTACCGTTGGTGTAATCTTTAAAATTACCCGTAAATACAATGCAAATCCCATTCAAATTATTGCGTTCAATTATATAGCAGCATTAGTACTTTGTTATTTTACTTTTAGTCCAGATCTTACTACAGTTCATGAAGATGCTCCGTGGAATATTTATGCGGCAATTGGTATTTTGCTGCCTATTGTTTTTCTTTTTCTGGTATTTTCAATAAAACATATGGGAATTGTAAAAACCGATGCGGCACAACGATTATCATTATTTATTCCTATACTTGCGGCATGGTTAATTTTTAAAGAAGAATTTAATTCATATAAAGTAATTGGTCTTGTAATTGGGTTCATTGCGCTTTTATTCATTTTAAGAAAGCAGATGCAGAACGAGCAGAACAAGTGGATTTTTCCTGTCGCCGTTTTTGTTGGTTTTGGAGTAATAGATATACTTTTTAAGCAAATAGCACTTTATACCACTCTTCCTTATACCACATCACTATTTATTGTTTTTAGTATTGCATTAGCAGTCTCATTGTTAATAGTGCTTTACGATGTTATTTTTAAAAAGAATGGATTTAGTGCTAAAAATGCTTTGTTCGGAGCTTTAGTTGGGATTTTTAATTTCGGAAATATTCTATTTTATTTAAAAGCGCATAAGGCATTTGCTGAAAATCCATCAACAGTTTTTGCAGGAATGAATATGGGTGTAATCATATTAGGAAGTCTTGTTGGTCTTTTCTTCTTCAAAGAAAAACTATCCAAGATTAATATAATTGGGCTTTTTTTAGCGTTAATTTCTATTATTTTTATTGTTTTGTCGCAGTTTTAGTGCATTTTTTATCTTTTTAAAGCTTTAGTTTTCAGTTGGTTTTGAGTTGAATTAAAAGTTTTTAAAATAAACCCTACTAATTCTATAGAATTTATAAAATATATTTTATAGATTTGCATTAACAATGAAAAACTCTAGTCTAAATATCATTCCGTTTATGTGCCGCTTGACGATGTGCTGCATGATGAACAATGCAATGAAATGGCGTTAATAGAAAGTACTTGTTAGTTATTTTTTTTTTTTAGCCTTTCATGCACCATGAAAGGCTTTTTTTAGAACTAGTAAAAAACAAACAAAATGAGATCAAATAGAAATATCAATATTATGATGCCATACTGCTCAACAAAAGTTCCGTGTTGTACGTGCATCAACTGCTGATTTTAATCAGAAACAAAACAATTAAGTAAACCCAAATAAAGTAAATCATAAAAATTAAAAGCAACTATTATGAGTACAGAAATTATAAAACAGAATCCCTTTCAATCTATGATTGATCGTTTTAATATAGCTGCAGATATTCTAAAGTTAGATGAGTCAATCAGGCAAAAGTTGCAGCGTCCTGAAAAACAAATTGTAGTAAATTTTTCGATAACATTAGACAACGGAACCGAGCAGAATTTTGAAGGTTACCGCGTAATACATAATACAGCTTTGGGACCGTCTAAAGGTGGTATTCGTTATGACAATGCCGTAAACCTTGATGAAGTAAAAGCATTAGCTGCTTGGATGACATGGAAATCTGCTGTAACTGGAATTCCATTTGGAGGAGCAAAAGGAGGTATTATTTGCGATCCAAGAACACTTTCAAAAACAGAGTTAGAACGTATTACGAGAGCTTATACAAAAGCATTATCGGATATTTTTGGACCGCAAAAAGATGTTCCTGCACCAGACATGGGAACTGGTCCAGACGAAATGGGCTGGTTAATGGATGAATTTTCAATAGTTCATGGTAAAACAATTCATGCCGTTGTAACAGGAAAACATCTGCATTCGGGAGGTTCATTGGGCAGAGTAGAAGCAACTGGAAGAGGCGTGAGTATTATTAGTTTACTGACTCTTCAAAAACTAAAAATCAGGCCGGCAAGAGCAACAGCTGCTATTCAAGGTTTTGGAAATGTAGGATTACATTCGGCTTTATTTTTATACGAAAAAGGATTAAAAATTGTTGCAGTAAGTGATGTGTCTGAAGCATTTTATAATCCGCAGGGAATTAATATTCCAGAGCTTATTTTATATTATAATTTGAATAATAAAACCATTAAAGGCTATCCAAATTCCGTTGCAATTAAACATGAGGATTTGCTGCTTTTAGATGTTGATGTACTGATTCCTGCTGCCAAAGAAGACGTAATCACGCAGAAAAACGCGCATGACATTCGTGCAAAAATTATAATTGAGGCTGCAAATGGACCAGTTTCTTCAGATGCAGATAAAATTTTGCATGAAAATAATGTTTTGGTAGTTCCAGATATTTTGGCAAATGCAGGTGGTGTAACTGTTTCTTATTTTGAGTGGCTTCAAAATTCCTTGTTAGAATCGTGGAGAATTCACCAAATAAACAAACGTTTAGAAGATATTTTAGAAAAAGGATTTGAAACCGTGTTCAGAATTGCTGCTAAACACAATGTAACGCCTAGAATTGCAGCTTATATTATCGCTTTGAAAAAAGTAGCTGAAACACAATCTGTAAAAGAAGTAGCAGCCGAAGCGCCAAAATTCAAACAGAATTAATTTTGCTTTAAGCAAGGCTGAGATAGTTTGTTATTAAACACATAGAAACATAGATATTCTATGCGCAAAAAGAAAGCAAAGAGAAAATCATTTCTTTCACATAGATATGCTCTGTGCATTTTAATTAAGTGAAACGCCTTTTTTAAGCAGCAAAAACTATGTTCCTATGTGTTAAAACAATTACATAAAATGCATTAAGATTATTTTCATCGAGAGCAAGACTATGGAGTTTTTTTATCGGTGAAAATATCTTTTTTAATTTCATATCAATTCACATAATCTTTAAAAATGAAAAATATTAATTTTCTAGCATTTGCAATGCCGGCTTTTTTTCTTTTTTTATTTCTCGAATATAAGCTGGCACAACGAAAAAAAAGACCTGAAATTTTTAATTATGAAAGTTCTGTTTCTAATATAAGCATTGGTATCGCAGAGCGATTGATTAATTTGTTTATTGCCGGCAGTTTTTATCAACTGTATTATTTGATTTATGATGAATATAAAATTTTTGATATTCCGAGCGGTGTATTAGTTTGGATTGCCTTAATTCTCGCTACAGATTTTGTTTGGTATTGGTACCATAGATTAGGACATGAAGTCAATTTTTTCTGGGCTGCACATATTGTACATCATCATAGCGAAGAGTTTAATTTTACGGCGGCGGCCAGAATTACAACATTTCAGGCAATAGTTCGAACAGGATTTTGGTGTATACTGCCTTTTATTGGTTTTCATCCCTCTATGGTAATAACAATGCTTATTGTGCATGGAGCCTATTCGTTTTTTACACATACACAGCTTATAGGAAAAATTAAATGGCTGGAATACGTTTTTGTGACTCCATCAGTTCACGGCGTTCATCATGCTTCTGATGAAAAATATTTAGACAAAAACTACGGGGATATGTTTACGTTTTGGGATCGTCTTTTTGGTACTTTTCAAGAGGAAGAAGAAAAACCAAAATACGGCTTGACACATCCTTTAAAAAGTTACAGTTTTCTGTGGCAGCACTTTCATTATTACTTTGAAATTTTTGAATTATGGAAACGTTCAAAAGGTTTTAAAGCAAAATGGAATGCCGTTTTTGGAAGCCCGGCACATATGGATCAAGATATTCGTCCAACATTAGAAAAGCGTTTTTTACAAGATAAAAGCAATCCCAATCAAAGACTTCGTTTCAGGAACTACCTTTATATTCAATTAGGAATCTGTACTTTATTGTTAACGGTTTTTACCTATTATTTTGATCGTTTAAATATGTTAGATAAAGGTTTTGTTCTGGCATTAATACTTATAACATTAATTAACTGCGGTGCACTTTTAGAACAGCGTAAATGGATTTATTATCTGGAATACGCTCGTATTTTAATGATAACCACTTATTTCTTATACGAAGAAAATCTAACGATATTTTTCTTTGTTCCCTTGGCAATTATGATTTTTGCAGAGCAATTGTTTTCACTTAGTAAATTGTATCAAAATATTATTTTACAATTAGAAGCTGAGTAAAAAATGTTTGCCGCGAATTACACAAATTTTTCCCCAAGCAATTCGTAAAAATTTGTGTAATTCGCGGCAAATTTTTTACATTACAAATTCAATATTTACAAAATAAAAAATCATTTAAATGCTGTTAATCTGTGGCAAACTTTTTTATTCCTGACAGAAAAACTTATATCGTTTTAATCGCCATAATTTTCTCTTCAAAAGTATCTTTAAAATGGGATTTACTCTTAATCCTGGTTTTGTAAGTGTAAATTGTAGCCACAGAAAGTTCCAGAAATTCTGCCATCTGACTGCTTTCTTGAATACCTAATCTATATAAGGCAAAAATGCGGAGTTCTGTATTTAAAAGCTCTCCCTTTTTTACAATACATTTATGATCATTAGGGAACAATTGATTAAAATCGGTCACAAAAGTTGGGAATAATTTTAAGAAAATTTCGTCGAATTGATGAAAAAGATTTTCCCTTTCTTCCTTTACATTGTAGCGTTTTAAACTCGCAATAACTTCATCTGTTTTTTTGGTGATAATTTTGTGAAGTGTACTTTTTTGAATATGATCGATCTTATTGATAAAGGCTGAGGTTGCTTTGATAAAATACGTAATATATTCTTCTTTAATAGCATTGGCTTCGCTTAAGCTCACATTCATTTCTTGCAGCTGCGCATACGAAGAAGCCATTATTTTTCGGGCTTTGTTTTTCTCTTTTAGTTGTTTGAAAATAATAATCGAAAATAAAATAATAATCAAAGTGAGTATTGTCAATAAAATAATGATTTTTTCCAGCTTATCATTTTTCTCTTTTACATTGTTCAATTGTGCCTTTTCGATAATGGGCAGAATTGACGAAATCTCTATTTTTCGATGCCTTGCATTATAAAAAGTAGCATCGTCCATAGCGATATTAATATACTCATTTGCTTTGTCTAAATAGCCCATTTTAAAGAGTTCATTAGCTAGATTTCGCAGCGCAACCGTTTCTTTCGTGGCATTTTTAACATCGGCAATAGCGGCAAGTGCCAAGTATTGAATCGCTTTTTTGGTATAACCTCTTTCCGAGTAAATATAGCCTAGACTAGATGTTGCAATGCCGTAATAATCTGGCGGTAAATTGTAGTTGTTGATCCAATAACTAAAAGCAAACTCAGCGCCTCGCCAGTCTTGCTGCTTTAGTCGTTTTAAACTTTCTGCAGCCCAATATTCGTTGGTATTGGTGCCAATTAATTCTAAAGCCTTTTTTAGAAAATGATTTCCCTGTTGTACATAATGAATATTAAAACGCTGATCTTTATTGTAATCGGCCAGATCGTAATAAGCTCTAGCTTTTATGTTATAGTATTCGAATTTGTTTTTTAAATCGAGTTTTTTGTCATCAATCACATTCAGCGTATCAATAGCTTCTTTAAAAAGTCCTGACGATAAGAGTACAAAACCCTCTTTAATTCGGCTTTTAGCCAAATATTTGGGATCTTTTAAAACTTTGGCCTTGATTTTTGCTTCTTCCAAATAATAATAGGCAGAGTCATATTTGAATGATTTGTATTCGTCAAATAACGACATATAAGTATTATACAACTGTTCGTTGTTTTGACTAACAGTATATTTTGAAACATTCTTTTTTAAGGATTCAATTTTACGATATTTCTGTTTTAAGTAAATCTCTTTTTTCAGCAATGCATTATCTAATTCTTCAAGAATAGGATTGGTCTCTTTGGCGGTTAGAGAAAAACCCGCAATGAAAAAATACAAAATGAATATTTTTCGCATGGTTTTGTTTTGGTTTTAGGGGTAAGATAATTTATGGTTAGCGCAAACGCGTTTTAAATCAAAACTAATTAAAAACTGATGACTAGTAGTTTTTTAGATAGAAAGCAGTTCCTTAAGATTTCTTGAAAAAACATCTGATAAGCCTGAAAATGGCATAAAAATGTTAAAACTGCTCTATTTGTTTGCAATTATACAATAAAAAGTAATTAAATATATGTATAGTAAAAAAATATTGCTGTAAAATTTTCATATTATCATAAAGGCTGTCAAAAAAAGTGGGTTTGTGTCTTTACAGGATCTTGATTTTTATAAATAACACAAACATGTAATTGATTGGTTATTAGTAATTTGTGTTTAAAAATAATCTAGATAAATCTTGATTTTTCGTGGATGTTTTTTTTTAGATTTATTTAACATCTAGTTTCGTACTGTCCTTTTTGAGGGATAAAAAAACTAACAAAAAACCAAAATTTTATGAGATGTAAAAGTTATTACTTGTTAGCTCTGATGATCTGTTTTTTTGCAATAAGCTGCGATACTACAGAAGACGGAAGCTACGTTGATCCAATTACGATTTACGAAAAAGTAGACGGTAATTGGGGATTAACAAACTTGAAAATGGTCGATGATTTTGCCAAGGCAAATAAGATCGAGCCAAACGAAGAAAACTTGAGTACTTATTTTAACTACGAAGATTTTAAAATCAAATTCAACGTAGATGAAAAGAACAAACCAACAAGTTATGAAGTTACTGGTAATGTCCCGCCTTTATTTGCCCCAAAAGGATACTGGCAGCTAAGCTCAGATTTTCAGCCGACAAATCCGGGCAATCCTGTTAAGATTTACTTATACAGTGATGCCCAAAAAACTCAAAAAACAGACGAATTAAGAGTATCATCGATTCCTGGTAAAAACGGAGAGATGGAAATTATTTTAACCAGAAGCTCTGGAGGAACTCCGTTTGTGTCTTACGTATTTAAATTAAATGCTATTAATTAAAAAGTAATATGAAAAAATTTATATATACAATTTTACTAGCCCTTTTGATGGCGCCTAATTTTATAAAGGCACAAGAAGCCGCGGGATCAGTAGGCGCGATGTCATCATTTCCGGTCGTATACAAATATGATGAAAAAGTTACTTGGTTTTTTGATCTTTCGGCAACCACATTTGCAGAAAATGAAGATGTGTTTATTTGGATTTGGTCGCCATCAGAACCAGATGCTAACAACTGGGAGAACTCTTCAGATTTTGCAAAACTGACTTACGTTGGCAATAAAGTTTGGAGTTTCACTTTAACTCCCACTCAGTATTTTTCTAGAACCCCAGAAGAAATTGCTGCAAGTGCAGGATTTTGGTTTCGTTTAAAAAACAAAAACGGATCAAAACAAAGTGAAGTGGCAAATATGCCTTACACTGATTTTTCTTCTTTTTATACTGCAAATGAGCTGATCAGAGCTTATCCGACCAAACCAACTATTGATAAAGGATTAAGTATTTTGTTTAATGCCAATTTAGCGCCTGGTTTTGCTGGAGCTACAAGCGTTCACATGCACAGTGGTTTGAACGATTGGAATCTTAAACAAGAATATCAATCGTGGCTGCCTGAAATTGCGGCTAAAACAAAATTAAAAGATTTGGGTAATGGTTTTTATAAAATAGATTTAGTTCCTAAAGATTATTACAACGCACCAGATGGTTATATTATGGAAAATTTAGTTTTCTTAATGGTAAAAGATGATTGGGCAGGAACAATTCCAGATCAAGTTTTGTATGCTGGGGCTTATGTACCGCCGCCGCCGCCAGTTTTCGGTTTTTTTCCATTGCAAATTAGTCAGAAAGATTTTCTAGGAATGTCTAGAAAAAATAATGAAGCCGGTGTAAACAAATTAATCTACACTATTACTGCCGGAAGCAAAATAATTTCTGGTGAGTTTACTGGAGGGAAAGCAGAAATAAAGGGATTTGTCAATTTAGTTTCAGAACTAAACGGCATACCAAATTTAAATGAAATACATGTTTTGGTAAAAGACAATAAAGACAAAACAATTTCAGATACCACTATGCCGCTGAAAACTTTAGACAAATAATTCGCTATCAAATTAAAACATCAATTCTAATGAAATGAGCATAATCCAAAATTGGCTATAAAACCAATAATGGATATGTGAATTGCATATGATCGATAAAAAAAACAATAAATAACCGCATATGACTAGTAAAAATAAAAAAAGAGTCCTGCATCAAATGTGGACTACTCAATCGCTGGTATTCATGATTTTCATGCTTTTTCTTTCGGCAGGAATGTTTGCTCAAGAGAAAAAGCAGGTATCTGGTACTGTATATGACAACACAGGAAATGTACTTCCGGGTGCATCAATTATAGAAACGGGAACAAGAAACGGAACAACAACAGATTTTGACGGAAAATTTACCTTGACGGTAGCCGTAGGAGGTTCGATAGAAGTTTCATTTATTGGGTCAACAACTCAAAAAGTCCAAATTACCAGTTCTAGTTCAAAACTTGATATTCGTCTTCAAAACGACGGTTATCAATTAGCCGAAGTTCAGGTAGTTTCAGTAGGATATGGAACACAAAAGAAATCAGATTTAACAGGTGCTATTTCGAGTGTAAAAGCGGATGATTTAGTAAAAGGAACAATATCTTCGACAGAGCAGGTTTTG
Organism: Flavobacterium sp. FlaQc-28; assembly: GCF_044007415.1. Taxonomy (NCBI): domain Bacteria; kingdom Pseudomonadati; phylum Bacteroidota; class Flavobacteriia; order Flavobacteriales; family Flavobacteriaceae; genus Flavobacterium; species Flavobacterium sp. FlaQc-28. The sequence continues at coordinate 95,090 of NZ_JBIPCM010000007.1, read as the reverse complement.
CAGGGAAAAGTAGCAGGATTAAACATTATTCGTCCTTCTGGAGATCCAGCGGCTGGTTCTACAATACGTTTGAGAGGCGGAACTTCCTTAACCGCAAGCAACAGCCCGTTAATTGTAGTTGACGGAATTGCAGGTGTAGATATTAATATAGTTCAGCCATCAGATATTAAAATTGTAGACGTTCTTAAAGATGCTTCGGCGACAGCCATATACGGTTCAAGAGGAGCAAACGGAGTTATTATAATTACAACAAAGTCTGGTACAAAAGGAGTTTCTGTAGTCTACAGCGGTTTATCAAGCGTGGGTTATGTTACTGATAATTTAGATCTTTTATCAGCAAATCAATGGAGAGGAGATGTTCGGTCAACAGGAAACAAAGATGCAGTTGATTTTGGCGGAAATACCAATTGGCAGAAAGCTATCGAGCAAACCGCAATCTCGCAATCGCATACTTTAAGTATTAATTCTGGAAAAGCTGACAGTGGTTTTAGAACTTCTCTTTCGTATTTAAACAATGAAGGTGTTATTAAAAAAACAGGTTTAGAAAGATTAAGCGGAAACGTTAATGCTTACCAATATCTTGGAGACAATAAAGAGGTAAAATTTGATACCGGTTTATTTGCCAATATAGACAAATGGCATCCTATGGATTATAGAATATTTGAGCGCGCTTACAATCTTAACCCGACAATTCCAGTTTATGATGCTAACGGACAATTTTCAGCTGTTTCTGGAAACGTGTATCAAAATCCTGTTGAAATTTTAACAAATAGAACTACTGATAATGAAAGACACAGATTGTTAGGTTATTTTAAAACGGAGGTTAAGTTTTTAAATGATTTTACGGCTGTTGCTAATATTTCGTACGAACATAATGCAGTAAAAGGGAGTACTTACAAACCTTCTTACGCCGTTATGGAAGGTGTAGATGAAAAAGGATATGGGCAAAAAACATATGCTGAGTATGCAAATGCGCAAGGCGAATTGTATGTAAATTACAATAAAGTAATAGACAAACATACTATTGGTGCACTTGCAGGATACTCTTACCTAGAAAATATTTATGAAGGTTTTGGAGCACAGCGAAGTGGTTTTGTAACTGATGCTTTCAGCTACAACAATCTTGGTGCAGGTTACAACTACCGTTTAGGCGATGTGTATTCGTATAAAGGAAAATCAAATTTAGTTTCGTTTTATGCTCGTGCAAATTATTCCTACGATGGCAAATATCTGCTTACGGCTACAGTAAGAAGAGATGGTTCAAGCCGTTTTGGAGAAAATAATAAATGGGGAACTTTCCCATCAGCGTCTGTCGCTTGGAAAATTTCGAGCGAAGAATTTATGAACGGAACAAAAGGCTGGCTGGACAATTTAAAACTTAGAGCAGGTTATGGAGTTACTGGAAATCAAGACGGAATTGGGGAATACAAATCGCTTTCGATTTTAGGAGTAGGAAAGGATAGTTACTACGATCCTGTTACAGAAAGATGGAGTTTGGCTTATTCGCCAACACAAAACCCAAATCCTGACTTAAAATGGGAGTCAACAAAACAATTGAATATTGGTGTAGATTTTAGTCTTTTTAATAGAATTACGGGTTCATTCGAATATTATTCAAAAAACACAGACGATTTATTGTATACCTACGAAGTGCCGCAGCCTCCATATTTAGTGGGAACTATGCTGGCAAACGTAGGAGAAATGTCTAATAAAGGAGTTGAACTTACTTTGAATGCTGATATTGTTAAAGGAGAAAAATTCAATTGGAATGCTAACTTGACTCTTGGTCATAATGTGCAAAAGATTGAAAAATTATCAAATCCTACTTATAAAACAGATGTTATTTACAGCGGATCGTTACACGGATTAGCAGGTATGTCTGGACAATATTCTCAAATTATTGCCGAAGGTTATCCAGTTGGAACTTTCTGGGGATTCAAGAATGCAGGATTAGACTCCACAGGAAAAATACAATACTACAATGCAGCGGGGCAAATAGTTGCAGAAAATGCTTTGGTTGATGCTGATAAAACAGATTTAGGAAATATTCAGCCAGATTTGACTTTAGGTATTGGAATGAACTTTACGTATGGAAATTTTGATCTTGGAATTTCTGGATACGGAATGTTTGGTCAAAAGGCATTAAATGCAACTAATATGATGTTAAATGATCCAAACAGATTACCAACATTCAATGTTCCTGATGCATTTTTAGGAAGCGGAATTACATCGGCGCCAAAATATTCTGATTATTGGATAGAAGATGCTTCATTCTTTAGACTTCAAACAGTAAGTTTTGGATATACACTGCCTTTAAAATTCAAAAAATCTAAACTTAGAATGTACGTAATGGGAGAAAACCTATTTGTAATTACAGGTTACAAAGGTGTAGATCCGGAAATAGGTTTAAATGCTCAAGACGGAATCAACCAAACTGGAGTAATAGATTTAACTGGATTGGCAGCTCCTGGAATTGACAGATACAATAATTATCCTCGACCAACAACGATTTCTGTTGGACTAAATTTTACGCTGAATAATTAAGCGAATTAACCAAAAAATATAAAAAATGAAAGTCAAAATAACAGCATTATTAGTAGTAAGCATGCTTTTTACGATATCATGTACGGATTTAAATGAAGATTTATATGATAGAGTAGAAGACGGGAATTTTGGAAATACTCCAAAAGAAGTCGACGCATTAGTTGGCGGAGCTTATTCTTCTTTAAGAGGATTTAAAGATGATATATCAAACAATTTTCCAACAAGTGAATATGTGTTTTTCCTGAATGAAACCGTTTCAGATGAAGCAACTATTCCAACAAGAGGAACAAACTGGTACGATGGCGGACAATATCAAGATGCACAAAAACATACTTGGAAACCTGATAACCGCATGATTCTTTCGGCTTGGCGTTACAACTATACAGGAATTGCAAAAATTAATGCGATCATTTATCAAGTAGACAAATCATCATTAACGGATACTGCAAAAGCTCCAATTTATGCTGAGTTAAAAGCCTTGAGAGCCTATTATTACTACAATCTTTTAGATTTATTTGGAAACGTGCCTATTGTAGTCAATTTTGAAGACACATCATTGCCGACAAATTCTACTAGAAAACAAGTTTATGATTTTGTAGAGAAAGAATTATTAGATGCCATTCCACATTTAACATCAAATGTTGTGTATTCTAAGTTTACAAAAAATGTTGCCTATTCTTTATTAGCGAGATTATATCTAAACTCAGAAGCTTTTATAGGAACAGCACGCTGGCAGGATTGTATCACGATGTGTCAGAAAGTTACGGGATACACTTTAGCGCCAGATTTCTTTGCCAATTTTGCAACGCAAAATGAAAAATCGCCAGAGATTATTTTTTCAATTCCATACGATCAAAAAGCGGGAACAATAGGAAATTATATGAACTCAATGTCATGTCATTACTTGCACAAATTGACGATTTCGGCAACGGGATTAGACTTTCCTTGGAGCGCAAACGGAATGTGCGCACAGCCTGGCGTTTATTCTGCTTTTGCGGATACAGATAAAAGAAAAAAATGCATGGTAGCGGGCGATCAAATAAGTGTAGCAACAGGGCAGGTTATTGTAATGGATAACGGTGAACCGCTTACTTATACAGAAGAGGTATCAAGTGTAGCTGATGCAAAAGAAAATCAAGGAGTTCGTTTAGGAAAATACGAAATGAAAGCTGGCGAACAGTGGGAACGAGATCATGATTTTGTATTGATTCGTTATGCCGAAATTTTAATGATGCAGGCTGAATGTTACGTGCGTTTAGGCAATCCCGATTTAGCAAAACCATTTGTACAACAAATAACAGCACGTGCGGGCGAAGAAATGCCGACAACGATAGATCTTCATTTTATAGATCGCGAATTGCTTAAGGAATTTACTTTTGAAGGAAGAAGAAGAACGGATAATATTCGTTTTGGAACATTCTTCCTGCCATGGTGGGAAAAAGGTGAAACGGAAAAATACAGAGCTATTTTTCCAATTCCAAGCACTGTTTTGACAACGAATAAGAACCTAAAACAAAACCCTGGTTATCCTGTGAATTAGGTTCTTGAATGTCAGTCTTCCATGTTGGTTAGTCGTGGAAGGCTGACATATTTTTAACATAAGTAATTTTAGGATGCAAATTGTGGACATATTATTTAACACATAGAAACATAGTTTTTTTATAAATAAAGTAAACAAAAAGAAACTCATTTCTTTCACATAGAGGATTATGTGTATTGCAATAAAGTGAAACGCCTTTTTTAAGTATTAAAAGCTATGTTTCTATGTGTTGAAATAATTATATCATATTTCTATTAAAAACAAACAGCACATCAATATGAAAAGATCTATCACATTATTATTTTTTGGGATCATGAATATTTTGGTCGCCGCGGGCTGCAGCAGCGATGATAAAGGTTCAGATAAACCAGTAGAACCAGAAGTATTAAAACCAGCGGCAGTTGAAAAAACAAACAGTACTAAAATTTACGTACACTACATGCCTTGGTTCGAAACCAATGAAAGCAGTGCCGATAAAAAATGGGGTTATCATTGGACAATGGCGAACAAAAATCCAAATACAATAGGAGCAAACAATCGTCGAGAAATAGCTTCCTACTATTATCCGCTTATCGGACCCTATCATTCAGGCGATAAAAATGTGATCGAAAATCATTTATTATTGATGAAATATGCAGGAATCGACGGTCTTTTAATCGATTGGTATGGCACTTACGATGTTAACGATTATAGAATGGTAAAAGAAAATACGGAACAGCTTATTGCAATGCTTGACAAAGTTGGTTTAGAATACGCCATTGTATATGAAGACCGCGTAACAAAAAATGTTGTCGATGCTGGAAAAGCAATTTCAGTTACTAGTGCCGCAAAAACGGATTTGGCCTATCTACAGAATAATTATTTTGATGATGCCAATTATATAAAAATAAACGGAAAACCCTTATTGCTCAATTTTGGGCCAATAGTATTACAAACACCTGCTGAATGGACAAACGTTTTTAATACTTTGACTGCAAAACCTACTTTTTTAACCCTTTGGGATCAATCTGTTGAAGCTGGAGCAAATGCCTCAGGCGAGTATGCATGGGTATTTAAAAACAGTACTTATTTGACTAATTTTTATACGAATACAAAACCAAAACTTTCGGTTGCAATTGGCAGCGCTTATCCAGGTTTTAAAGATTTTTATGCAGATGGCGGAGGCGAAGCTGCTATAGGATGGACAATAGAACATAACAATGGCGCAACGCTCGATGAAACACTTTTGTTAGCCAAAAATGCAAACTTAAATTATCTGCAATTGATAACATGGAATGACTTTGGAGAAGGAACCATGTTTGAACCCACAGTTGAATTTGGATACACCTACATCGAAAAAATTAAAGTATTTGCAGGAGTAAAAAATATTGAAACAGTTTTTCCTGATATAAGCAAAATGTATAATCTGCGAATCGAAAAGAAAAGCAATGCCGATGTTCAAAGAAAGTTAGATCAGGCATTTAATTATTTTGTTTCCATGCAGCCGGCAAAAGCAAAACAAGTAATAAACGAAATTAAATAAGAGTTGTAATTAATACAATCATATAATGAAAAACATAAAATACAGATACTGTTTAATCGCCTTTGCATCACTATTGCTCTTTGCCTGCAGTACGAATAAAACCTACAAAATCAAATCCCCAGGGAAAAATAATGAATTAGTTTTTGAATTGACAGAATCTGGTCAGCCTCAGTATAGTTTTATCTCAAAAGGGAAATCAGTTATTGAGCCTTCTTTAATGGGATTTGAATTTCAAGGAATCCAAAAAATGACAGATGGCTTTGAAGTAGTTTCCACCGAAGAAAAAACGACAGATGAAACTTGGGAACAGCCTTGGGGAGAATTCAAAAAGGTTAAAGATCATCATAATGAATTGATTATTCATCTTAAAGAATCAAATGGCGAAGAACGTTTAGTTGATATTATTTTCAGGGTTTTTGATGATGGTTTAGGTTTTAGATATGAATTTCCGAAACAGCCGCATTTAGGTAAAGTAAAGATTTCTAATGAAATTACACAATTCACTTTTAAATCAGATAATGATGTTTGGTGGATTCCTGTGCATCGCGAAAACAGTTATTATGAAAGCACTTATCGTAAAACTCCGATGAGTAAAACGGATACCATTAATACACCTGCAACTTTTGAAACGAAAGAGAAATTATACGTTGCTATTCATGAAGCTAATTTGACTGATTTTGCTTCAATGACACTTTTAAAAACAGGAGATAAGCAATACAAAAGTGACTTGGTGCCTTGGGCAGATGGTGTAAAAGTTTATGCCGAAACACCTTTTAAAACGCCTTGGAGAACAATTATTGTAGGAGAGAAACCTGGAGATTTAGCCGTTTCGACAATCATGCTGAACTTAAATGAACCTTCAAAAATTGAAGATCTTTCTTGGATTACACCTTCAAAATATATTGGAATTTGGTGGGGAATGCACTTAGAAAAGTATACTTGGGGACAAGGGCCTAAACACGGTGCAACTACTAAAAACACAAAAGAATATATTGATTTTGCAGCAAAAAACAATTTCGACGGTGTTTTGGTCGAAGGTTGGAATGAAGGTTGGGACGGCGACTGGACTGCCGACGGATCTGCTTTTAGTTTTGTAAAAGCATATCCCGACTTTAATCTGGAAGAAATTACAAAATATGCCGCCATGAAAAATGTTCGTTTAATAGGACATCACGAAACCGCAGGTGCCTCTAAACATTATGAAAGCCAATTGGAAGATGTATTTAAGCTGTATCAAAAAATGGGTGTAAATTCTGTAAAGACAGGTTACGTAAATAAATATTTAGATAAAAAAGAATGGCATGACAGCCAGTATGCAGCACGTCATTATAGAAAAGTAATCGAAACTGCAGCAAAATATCATATTATGATCGATAATCATGAGCCTATAAAAGGAACAGGATTGCAGCGTACTTATCCAAACTTTATGTCGCAGGAAGGCGGCAGAGGTCAGGAATATAATGCATGGTCTGTAGATGGCGGAAACACGCCGGAACATTTAACAACGCTGCCATTTACCAGAATGCTTTCAGGCCCTTTTGATTATACGCCTGGGAATTTCAATTTTGATTATAAAACACCTTCTGGAGCTCGAGTACAAACAACTTTAGCCAATCAATTGGCATTGTATGTTATTATTTTTAGCCCATTGCAAATGGCTTCAGACTTGCCTGAGAATTATGTTGGCAAACCTGAATTTAAGTTTATAAAAGAGGTGCCGTGTACATGGTCAGAAACAAAAGTTTTAGATTCTAAAATTGGCGAGTATACAACAATTGCCAGAAAAGATTGGGAAGAGAAAAACTGGTATTTAGGAGCCATTACCAATAGAGAAGCCAGAGATCTAAAAACAGCTTTATCTTTCTTGGATGCGGGAAAAGAGTACGAAGCAGAAATTTATGCAGATGGAGCAGGAGCGAATTATAAAACGAATCCTTATCCTGTAATTATTTCAAAACAAAAAGTGAATAATAAAAGCGTTTTAAATATAAGATTGGCAGCTGGAGGAGGAACAGCTATAAAATTTACTCCAATCGATAAATAAGTTAGTTGGTATATTTTGAATTAAGTTTGAGTTTGAGCAATGAACCCGATATCTTCGAAAAGGTATCGGGTTTGTTATTTTTTTTAATTCTAAAATTTGGAATTTAAAATTCTAATGTTTGTAAAGTTTAACATGATTACCAAAAGAGTATGTTGCAGCGATAGTTGGACCGTTATAACCCCATTTCAAGAACCCATTTAAGTGTTCTCTTGTAGTATCGACTTTAAAATTCAAACCAGTGTATCCTGCGGTAATGCTTAAATTTTGATATATGTTATATAAAAGTGATAAATTATAGCTGACAATTCGGCCATCGATATTATCAATTTTTACAGCCAGATAATTAGCATTTACATACAAACCAAAACGTTTTCCTAGAACAAATTCTCCCCATATTCCAACATCAGGTAAAGGAGCTGTAAAATTAAAACTGTCGTGGTATTCAAGACTGGCTTGGTTGGCATCTAAACGTAAACCTAAATCAGCAAAAAGTACGTGAGCACCAATCAACAGACCGGCTTCATACTTAGGTTTAGACAAAAAAGCATATCCGTAAGCGATACGAGCAATTTGTACGTCGAAATTAGCTGATACTCTAGAATTCACGTTATAGGTATGATCGCCAAAATTAATGTCTTTTTGCAGGGTTTTTGAAGAACTTCTATTAAGCGAAAAAAATTCAAATCCTAATCTTGATCGTCTTGAAATACGCCAATCAAAAGTTCCCATAAAGGAAGAACTTGATTTAGAGAAACCTAAATCATCTTCTAAATCTATTTCCGTAGCTCGATTACCGTTGTTAGTGCCAACCTCAATTTGTGTATTATTTACAGGAAAAAAAGCTCCTGCAGTTACTTTAAATCGTCTTGCATGCCAAGGCAAATCGTCAGCATAATCTTGCAGGTCATCGAAGTTGTTTTGTACGGCGGTTAAAGTGTCTTTTGTTGATGCATCTGCTACAATTTGTGCAGTAGATGAAAGATACGAGAACGGAATTATCAAAAAATAAAATAATCTTTTCATGAGGTTTATCTTTAAATTTATTGATGAATTTTTAACAATTAAAGTTAACAAAAAAAATCATTCATTTTGATTTTAGAGTCTTATTATTTGATTATCAGGTATATATTTTGAATGTTTTGTTAAATGCAGTCCATTTGGGGTATAATAGCCATCCTGCTATTGCGGGAGCGAATAGCTCGGCGTCATATAGAAAAAGCCCCAACTAACGCAATGTAAATTGGGGCTTTTTTTATATGAGACCACACCCATAGTTTTAAAATTTTGAAACTACTTTGTTCTCTTAAACTCTGTAATAATCTGCCCGCCAATGTACAATGGCTTTTTTGATAGAATCGCCCGAGAGGTTATTTTTAAGAGCATCGTCTATTAAAGTGAGAACTTCGTCGTTTGGAGCAAAACGAAGTGCAAATATTTGATCATCGGTAAATTTATATTCAATTTCTTCAAACCTTTTTCCAGTGAGTGTAAAATAGCGATAGCGAAGTTCTAAGCGTATAATTCGGTTTTGTAAAGTAAGTGCGTAATGCTGGCGCAGCATATAAGCGAGAAAAATAAGCAAGCCAAAAAGGATGCTGATAAATGACCAAATAAGCGTATCTGCTGAGGTAAAAGCAAAGTACAAACTGCTGAGAAAAAATAGAACTGCAAGCGGATAAAATACAAAATGATGTGCGGTATAAAATCGTATATGATTGTAGTAGGTTTGAATTTTCATAATGAAGAATGTTTATATGAAAGTAAAAAAAATAAAGCTACTCTAAAAGAATAGAATAGCTTTTTTTCTCAAAAATAAACTAACATAACCAATGTTTCCTTTATCGTAAAAACTTTTTAAAGTTTTACTTAGTAATATATTTATAAGTCTTATTAAGTATCAAATTGTCAATATTTTGACTTTGATTTATAATGGTAAAATTAGGTTATATGTAGTCATTGTTTGTTATATCTTGAGTATCAAATGTTATATGATTTCAATATAAAAAATTATAAAGTTCTTATGATCTTCCATTCTTCAAGCTTTGACGGCAGTGATTTACTAGCATTTGCAGGGCTTGTTGACGGCAGTGTTATAAGTTGATAGGTATCTTGAAGTTTAACATATTTCTTGAAAAAATGTGCCGCTTTTTGTCCGTTAAATAGTATGGTTTTTATATTAGGATGTTGTTTTAGAAAAGTTTCAAAATCATTGGCGATTTCATTTTTTATAGCACTGTCTAAACTTCCAACTCGATCGCAATGCTGCAATACATCCCATAAAGCAATTTTGTTTTGAAGTAAAAAAGCTTTTTTTGTTTCATAATCATTGCTGAAATCTTCACTGAAAATGGTAAATAAAAACTTCCAGAAGTTATTTTGATTGTGCCCGTAGTACTGATTGAGTTCTAAAGATCTTGTTCCAGGCATTGTGCCTAAAATTAATATCGTCGAATTTACAGAACTGATAGGAGCGAAGGAAAAACTTTTCATTTTATAAAATTAGTAAATTTTGCTCAAAGGCTCAAAGGTACAAAGGTACAAGGGTACAAAGGAGCGATGACATAAAACTTTGTTACTTTGCATCTTTGTACCTAAAAAAAACTGTTGCAAACAGTTTTTTTAACGTCCAAATCTATAATACTCTAAATCCTGATTTTTTTTGTTATTGATCGAGTCTAAAACAGAATTCATTCCCATTACGCTGAAAGTAATTCCGTTTCCTCCGAAACCTAAGATATAATGCTCGTTTTTTTTCGCGTTTGGTTTCCCAAAATACGGAAGACCATCTTTGGTTTCTCCAAAAGTTCCTGCCCAAGAATAATCTAATTTAAAGTTTGAGTTCGGGAACTTTTTTTGAAATTGCTTTAGCAAAAGCTGTTCTTTTTTAGGCAGCAGATTATCTCTTTTTTTAGGATCTTTAAATTCTTCGTCGCCTCCGCCCATTATAATTCGATTGTCTGAAGTAGCACGATAGTAAAAGTACGGATTTGCTGTATCCCACAGTATGGCATTTTTTAAGCAAAGCGGAATCTCTTCGATAGATTCAGATGCAATAGCATAAGTGCTTTTTAAGTCGACTATTTTCTCATTTAAAGTTTCGGTACTTTCGTAACCTGTACAATGTATAACGTGATCTGCTGTAATGGTATATTTATTCTCTGTTTGAGCAATACATCTTCCTTTTTGATTACTAATACTGATGATGTTGGTTCGATCAAAAACCTGCATACCATTTTGCTGACAATAATAAAGTAAGTCACCAGCCAGTTTAAAAGGATCAATAACTGCAGCCGTTTTCGATTCTAAAGCAGCAAGAGCATTTAATCCTATTTTTTCTAAATCCTGCTTGTTGAGCCAGCTCACATCAAAACCGAATTGTTTACGAACTTTAAATTCGTTTTTTAAAAATGGAATATCTTTTTTGAATGAGGTAAAATAAACACTCTTTTTAAATTCAAAACCGCAGTCGCTTTTAATAGTATCAATTATTGTTCGAAGATCAAAAATCGCTTTTTTTCCATTGTTGTAAGTGTCTACAGCGCATTTTTCACCTCTAAGTTTTATTAATTCATGTAAAGGCACATCAACTTCATATTGAAGTAAAGCTGTACTAGCTGCTGTGCTTCCGTTACAAACATCACGACGATCAGCAAGGACTATTTTTTTTCCCTGAGAAATTAATTTATATGCCATTAAAGCCCCAGTTATTCCGCTTCCAATAATAAGAATTTCAGTATTGATATCAGAGTTGATTGAAGGATAACTAATATTCATGGCATTTTTCAAAGGCCAGAAAGTTTCTGTAGAGCGTAATTTCATTTTTTAGATTTATTGTTTTACCGTTTGAATCGAGTTTTTTTTAAGACTCTTTCTTAGCATTTTCTTCTTTTTGTTTTTCCTGTTTTTCTTCTTTAGCTTTCGTTGCTTTCTCCTGTTTTTGTTCTTGCTTTTTCTCCTTTTCCTTCTCTTTTTTCTTGAAGTAACCTCTAAATAGGAAATTGCTTTTTGCAGCCTCCATATTATCACTAAAACCTTTTGTTCCTGTTTCTAAATTAGAAAGTGTATTCGAAACGCTGTTTGCCATTTTATCATCACGTACCAGCCTTGCCAAAGCACCGTTTCCGTTATTCATACTATGGCTGAAAATCGCTAACTCTTCAGAAATGACGCCTACATTATCAACGCTTTTTTTAACGCTTTTCATAATGTCGTTCATTTCTATACCGTCAATAGAAGCTATTGCACCATTGTTTTCAATAATTTTTTGTGATTTAGTGCCGGGAGAAATAGTCAGTACTTTATCGCCCATTAATCCATCAGAACCAATACCGGCGCGAGCATCGGTTTTTATAAACTCTCGTACTTCCTCTTTTATAACCATTGACACTACAACTGAGGAATCATTAATTAGCCTGATTTCTTCAACCGTACCAATGTTAATGCCTGAAAAGCGGACATTATTTCCAACTTCTAAACCGCTGACCGTTTTAAATTTTGAGGTAAGGTGAAATGTTGAACCAAACAGATTTTTTTGTTTTCCAATAAAATAAATTGCGGTTATAAAAAGTAACAAACCAACTGTTACAAACATTCCTAATTTCCAAGTATATCCAGATTGTTTCTCCATGATTTCTAAAGTTTTTATTTAAAAAAGGAACGAACCCATTTGTCTTCGTCTTTTTCTAATTCGTCATACGTTCCTTCGGCATGAATTACTCCATCTTTCAGCACTATAATTCGATCTGCCGTCATTTTTGCACAAGCCATATCGTGCGTAATTATTATAGCCGATGTTTTTTGTTTCTTTTTAATTTCAAGAATCAATTCGCTGATTTCTCTAGAAGTAATTGTATCTAATCCAGTTGTAGGTTCATCATACAATATGATTTCGGGTTTTAAAATCAGAGTTCTTGCTAAACCAATTCTCTTTCTCATTCCGCCAGAAAGTGCAGATGGCATTTTATCTACAGCATCACTTAAACCCACATTTTCCAGAGCTTCCATAACTTCATTTTCAATCTCTTCTGGCGATAGATCTCTTTTATGTTTGCTTAAAGTAAAAACAAGATTTTCCCGCACTGACATCGAATCATACAAAGCACCGCTTTGAAACAGAAAACCAATTCGAGCTCTTATTTTGTTAAGTTCATTTTTTTTGAGTTCCAGTATATTTTCATCAAAAACCGTTATTTCGCCTTTGTCTGGAGCGATCAATCCAACGATACATTTTATAGTTACCGATTTTCCTGAGCCTGATCGCCCTAGAATTACCAAATCTTCACCTTTATGCAAGTTCAAATTGATACCTTTTAAGACCTCGTTATCTTCGCCAAAAGTTTTATGTAAATCCTTTATAGCGATTATTACGTTTTGCTTTCTGTTTTTTGACTGTGGTTCTATATTTTCTTTTTCTTTAATCATCTTAAAAAAATAAATCAGTTATCTGTACTGCGAGCATATCAATAATAAATATGGTTAAAGAAGCTGTTACAACTGCAGAATTTGCAGCTTTCCCCACGCTTTCGGTTCCGTTTGCGGCATTAAATCCTTTAAAACACCCAATCATTCCAATAAAAAAGCCAAAGAAGAAAGTTTTAATTGTGGCAGGAATCAGATCTAAAAATTCCAAAGACTGTATGATCTGTGTTAGGTATCTGTAAAAATTGACGTCACCATGAATGTTTATTCCAAAATAACCTCCAATAATTCCAATCGCATCAGCAAAAAAGACTAATACAGGCACCATTAAAGTACAGGCTAAAATTCTAGTTACGACTAAATAGTTGTACGGATTAATAGCCGAAACTTCCATAGCGTCAATTTGTTCTGTAACTTTCATAGAACCTAATTCAGCACCAATTCCAGAGGAAATTTTTCCAGCACAAATCAAAGCAGTAATAACGGGTGCAATTTCTCTAATTAAGGAAAGTGCCACCATTCCTGGAAGCCAGCTTTCGGCTCCAAATTTTACTAACGTTGGACGAGATTGTAAAGTGAGTACTAAACCCATAATAAAACCTGTGATCGCTACCAAAGGCAATGATTTGTAACCAATAACATAACATTGTTTCAAGAACTCTTTGGTCTCATAAGGAGGAATTATAACCTCTTTAAAAAACTTCTTTGCAAACAAAGCTGCCTCTCCAATTTCTCTAAATGTATTTTTTAGGCTGAGAATCAAAATGTTTAGTTTTAAAGTTGCGTTAGAATTTAAAATCAATATTTTAACAGTTTTTTCTGCTTTTGTAATTATTTAGGAAAGTTACCCTGATAATTGTTAAAATTATTTACACAACTCTTTCTGAAGTTTATATAATTTTCATTGTGAGTTGATTAAATAAAATCTTGCCGAATGTGATATAACAAAAAATCCCTTTTGTTTAAAAAGGGATTTTCAGGGTTTAATAAAATATTGGTTAGTTTTACTAAGAGTTTATAGCATACCAAGTTCTGGATTTTAGTAACGGAATTACTTTAGATTGCGATTGTGCAAAATTTTCCATTAATAATCTTGCGGTTAAATAGCATATGGTAGATTCTGCACCTTGATTTAAGTTTACATTTTCTTTTTCAAGACCGTCGTAACCACCGCCGCTTACCGGATTATACATAATTTGGTTTAAGTGATTTTTACCTAAAAACCAATTAAAAGCGGTTTTCATTTTATGTTTATATTCTGGAAACTTAAACGCATTGTAAAATGCATTTAAAGTTTGTATGGTATAAGAAACATCAATAGGCTGTTCTCCAAAATGTTTTGGATCTGAGCCTTTTTGATACCATCCTTGATTTGAAATTACTTTAAAATTCTTGTTGACAAACATTTTTGATATTAAAAAATCCAATGAATCCATTGCAGCTTTTTTATAAACAGGCTTATTGGTTATTAGATAAGCATACAACATCGATTCTGGCAGAATCCCATTAGCATAGGTCAAATAATTTTCAAACCATTTCCATTCATCAGTGGCTGTGTTTTCATAATTGGCCAGTAGTTTTGAGTTCAGTTTATGTATAATGGCAGCTACATATAAGTTTGGAACTGCATTATGGTATAAATACAGTCCTTTTGTGGCAAAACCTATTGATCTTGGAGATGTAATGTTTTCTGCATATTTTAATGCATGCAGCAAGCATTTTTCGGCTTTTTTTGAAATACTCTCAGGAAGTATTGCAGCATTAGAAATAACAGTTCCTAAAGCCCAAATAGCTCTTGCATTTGAATCTTCTAAATTAACTTCGGCATTTTGTTCGATATGATCTCGGTAATCCTGATCGACATAATTAATAAAATTTCCTTTTGGTTTTTGACATCTTTCGATAAAATCTAAATAAATCAAAATGTAAGGAAGATCGCTTTTATCCTGTGTTAATTTATAATGCATACAAAATGCAATTAGGGCGCGAGAATTATCATCTAAAGTATACCCAGATTCTAGATCAGGAATAGAAATTTTACTAAACTGTATGATACCTAGGTCTGTTGTTAATTTTTTAATATGTTTTAATTGTATTTTAGGATAACTGTACTTAATTGCTGCCGGTTTTTCAATTAGTTTTTTGTAAGTGTTTATGTGAATTATTGCCGTATTTTCCCAAGATGAGGCTCTGGTTTTTCTAAAGGCATTGATTCCCATTTCGTGTCTTAGATTTTCATCCGAAATTAATTTAAGAGTTGATTCGGCAAACTGATCAACATTTCCAATATCGACCAAAACGCCGCAATCTGAAGTTAGAACTTCTCTCGTATGCGGAATTTTTGAAGCTACCATTGGGCAGGCACAACTCATTGCGTATGAAAAAGTGCCGCTTACCGCTTGGTTTGGATCTTTTGAAGTAAACAAATAAATATCAGTAGCTTTTAAATAATCTAAAAGCTCATCAGTATCTAAATACTTATTTATAAAACGAACATTATCTTTTAAGTTCAAATCTTCAACAAGCGCTTCAAGTTTATTTCGGTAGGCATCAACACCATCTTTAATTAAATTTGGATGCGTTTTTCCAATTATCAGGTAAAGTACATTTGGCTCTTTTTTAATGATTTTTGCCAAAGCCTGTAAACCAGTTTCAATATTTTTTCCTTCACCAAGTAATCCAAAAGTTGATAATACTAATCTGTCTTGAATATCATATTTTGCTTTAGCTTGATAGGGAGTTTCATAGATTACAATATGAGTGCCGTGTGGTACAGTTGTTATCATGCCTTTGGAAATATCATATTCTCTGATCAGAATTTCTTTGGACTGATTTGTCATTACAAAAACGGACTTACTGTAGCTTAGAAGTAATTTTACAAAAGTTCTTAATTCGTCATTCGGATTTGGAATAACACTATGGAAAGTAAAGGTTACGGGTTTTTTAATTGTATTTAAAAAATCTAATAAATGGTCTCCATATTGACCGCCGAATAAACCAAATTCATGTTGAATATGAACAAGCTTTATTTTTTCATCTTTATTGATTTCGTTGGCAGCTTTAGCATAATCATCTTTATTTTTTGTGTTTAAGGTAAAAGCTTGTGTTGGGGTTGTGTTGGGTTTATCGACCAATTCGCAAATTTCGCAGGTAATAGATTTGCCAAAAACATCGGTAATGCCTTTGATAGTATCTTGAGTATAAGTTGCGATTCCGCATTGCGTGGGTGGAAAAGTCGAGAGAAAAACTATTTTTGATTTATTTGATATCGTCTTCATGGGAGTTCTGTTTAAGTTTAGTTAATAAGTCTTTTCAGGATTAGTGAATCCATTTTAATTTTAGTAGCGGCAATATTTTAGGAGTTGTCAAAAACAATTCTCCTAACACAGAAAATAACATAGTCTGCATGCGTGTTTTTCACGAAGCAATCTAGAGGTTAAGTAATTGGTGTTGTTAGTTTCGAAATTAATTTCGAAAGAGCATTTTGCCCAAATAATGCAATGCAGGCTTATTAGACTTAGTTTTTGTTTTTGTTGCCGTCTGATCAATCAGGCGTTAGTCAACAGAAATGGTAATAAAGAAAAATAGAAGAATAGTTTAATAATTAGAGATTAGTTTTTAAGCTAATTAGAGGTTTGAGTATTCTTCAAACAATCTATATAAAATTAGTAATCAAGTCTATGTTTTTCTTTACAGAATACAATTGAACCGGTGAAAGTAAATTGCGTATCAAATAGAAGTTTCTTGTTGTTTTTTTTAATCAACAGAACATTTTATTTTAGTTTTAATAAAAGTATGATTCTTTTTTGAAATGAAAAGCTAAAATTTTGATAATTCTTTTTTAATGTAAGTTTTTGATAGTCAGTTTTCTAGTTTTAAATTTTAGAATTGAAAAATTAGCGATAAGTGTAATGCTTTTTCGTTATAAATGCTATCGGAATGCCAATGCAAAATATCAAAATTAATATGGAAAGCAATAAAGGAAAATCAAACTGTTTCGATGGAAGTTTAGGGAATGTAATAGGAAGCACAATAAGATTCATCACAATCCAAACAAATATGCCATACAAAATACCAGAAAACAAGAAGTTTTTTTGTAGAAAAGGAAAATAAGGATAGATTTTAAAGAAAAAATAAGCAAAAGAAAAGGCAATGAAATAATGAAGAAGTAAACCGTATAATGCCATTTGAGATCCGCCAATGTAAGCTTCTTGTTTAAAAATACCACTGGCAATTGATTGTAAAATTTTTTCGGCTGTTGTTTTGTGCAGTACTACAGCATAAATTAAAATTGCAGCCAGAATATCTAAAGTTCCTGCCAATAAGCCCGAAGATAAAACAGTTCTCGATTTTGATTTCATAGCATAAATTTTATATGAGTTAAAGTTTCTTTATTGATTTTAAAATTTTGTTTAATTGATTTGTGTGACGCTTTGTATGAATGAGTACAAAATTAATCCACTCGTAAATCGTGAATTTGTCAAAACCTGGAACTTGAAAATCAAGACAAGTTAAAGTTAAATCATATTTTTCAGCCGAATCTAATAAATCGAATTCAATTTTATGAAGTTTCTCCGTTAGCACTTTTTTATGGTATTCTTTTTTTTCGGGCTGTAAAAATATTGGAGCATCCATTTTTATGTCGAAGTTTAAAAAAAGAGCTTCAATATCCTTGACTTTTTCTTCGGGATTTCGAGTTGTCTTCTCCGTTTTTCCTGCAAAAAGTTCAGGATAACCAGAGCCGGCCAATATAATATGCTGTACGGATTGTCCTGCTGTCCAACTTCCTTCGTATGGAGTTTTATTTACTTCATTTTCAGAGAATGACGAAAAGACTTCGTTTAGATCATGAAACGTTTGAACTATATTTTGTTTGACTGCTGCTTTCATAATAATTAATCTTAAAGTAATTATACTGATGTAATCCACCAAGTATTCCCGAACGGATCAGTTACACCGCACGTTCTCCCATAATCTTGATTGCTTAAACCCATTAATGAAGCTGCTCCATTTTCTAACGCCTTTTTATAAGTTTCATCAGCATTAGGAACATAAACAAACAAATTTGCAGTTTGTTTGGGCCATTCAGTAACTTCATCGGTAATCATTATGGTACTTCCGTTTAAAGTAATTTCGGCATGCATAATGGTTCCATCTTCGCGTAGTGCCTTAGTATTTGTTTCTGTTGCTCCAAAAACGGTTTTCGTAAAATCAATAAATTTTGATGCGCCCGGTAAAATTAAATAGGGCATTATGGTTTGATGTTCTGCCGGAATATTCATTTTGCGGTATTTTAAAATTTTGGATTTTAAAATTACAAATTTTTATTGTATTATTTTGTAATTCAATTGATTATGATTTAATGAAGCACTTCGCAATGAAAACCATATGAGTTTACGAGCTCTATTATTTTGTGGTTTAAAATTTTAGAATCGTTAACTCGCAAAATTTTATCGCAATCTTCAAGATCAAAATTGATAGCGCTGTTAGGAAAATGCTCAAGAAGCTTTCCTACAATCATTACTGATTGCTCAACTTCTTGAACATTTGTTTTGAAAACTTCTATCATCATTTACAAATTTTATAATGCGATATTTTTATAACGCTCAATTTTATGATAATAGGTATAAGAAACAGCTAAAATCACTAAAAAGATTAATGGAAAGAAACCTTGAAAGCCAATTCCGTCAACTGCAAAATGGCTGATTGAAGCGAATATAAAATCGAAACCAAATCCGGCATAAGCCCATTCTTTTACATTTTTAGGAACTGATGGAATCACTAAAACCAAAACACCCAAGATTTTGAAAATGACTAATGCACTTCCAAAATACTCTGGATATCCTAAATGTCTGATTCCTTCTTTAGCTAATTCAGTTTGAGAAGTTAATGCCGGCATAACGCCTTCGAATAAAAAAATAATAATTGTCGTAACCCAAAAAATAATTTTTGCTTTTTTCATGTGGTATTTTTTAAATAGTTATTAGTTAATGTATTACAAATGTAATGATCTTATATTTCTGATAAAATACACATTTACGACTATTTTAGGGGCATTTACGACAAGATTAGTTAATTGTTAGTTGTTAGTTGGCTTTACCATATAGTTTGTCATCCCGAGGAACGAGGGATCTTCGCGAGAAACTCTGCAATTAGAATCGACAATCTTTGTGGAGCTCCTAACGAAGATCCCTCGTTCCTCGGGATGACAAGATTGTGTTGACTGCTTCACTATGCTTAACATGATATAAATGCGAAAAATTGGAATTTAAAATTTACGTAAGCTGGTAATTTGTAATCAAAAATAAATCCTCAAAACCCAATCTTGTATAAATGCCTTTTCCTAAAGCTGAAGCTTGTAATTGTGCATATTCACAATCAGCATCAATTGCTTTATTGATAGCAAATTTCATGATTTCTTCGGCAAAACCTTTTTTGCGCATTTCTGGAATAACGCCGACACCATGAATTCCCATTGTTTTTTCGGTTTGAAAAAGTGTAAGTGTTCCAATTGGTTTTTCTTCAAAATGAACCAGATAAAACGCTGCATTTTCGTAATTATGAACCAATGTTTCTTTACTGATTACATAACTAAAAGACAACGGATAAATATCAGACCAGGTTTTGGCATCTTCTTCATTTAAAACTCTTTTAAATGTCAGATTGTTTTGAAATGGGATTTTTTCGCCCAGTTTCAAAGCCATAGCCATCAATTGAATTCGAATAGAAAATCTGTTCTTTTCAAAGATTTCATTTGAATTACTTCCGAAAATATTCCAATATGGAATAACTAATTTGGGATTTTCTCTCATTATTTCCATAATCTGCGGAAGATTTTCTTCGGTAATATCTTCTCGAAACCATAAGCGGTTTGGCCAGCCGGAGTTTTCTATTTGAATGAATTCAAAAGGATCGTTTTTATGATAGGAAAGAAGAGGAGTGGCAACAGTTCTCCAAAGCGTTGTTAGGTTGTCAATATTGTCTTTTATGAGGGTTGTATTTTTCATTTTGAATATCGAATTTAAATCTGAAACAAAGATAAAATTAGCTTTCCCGAAAAACCTTTACATATGTTGATTTACAAATCTTTTTCCATACTTTTTCTAATTCTGCTTAACTGCGTTGGCGTAATTCCCAAATGTGATGCAATATGTAACAAAGGCACGCGTTCGGCGATACTTGGATGTTTCTCTAAAAGTTTGAGATATCTTTCGGTTGCGTTTTGCATTACCAGCGCCACTTCTCTTTGTTCTTTATCAATAATCCAGTTTTTTTCTAAATGAGCGATATAAAAGTTTTTGAGATCTTCCTTTTCATTAAGTAACAAAATGTATTTTTTGTAATTAAGGTTGATGATAATGCTGTCTTCTAAAGCTTCAATAGTAAAATCTGAGGGTGATTGCAGCATCAATGAAACTTTTGAACCTGCAAAAGAGTTTTCCATAAATAGATTTTTATTATAGAAATTTCCCAGTTGGTCAGTAATAAAAGCTCTTAGAATACCTTTTGCCACAAAATGAAGATTTTTAGCAATTTCTCCATTTTGCACTAACGTTTCTCCTTTTTTAAGCGTTTGAAATTCTGTAATGTTCTCAATTAATTTCCACGATCTTTCAGAAATAGGAGAGTAGCTTTCAAAAGCTAGCTTTAGATTGTTGAGGTATATTTCTTTATTGAAAGTCATAGTTAATCGTTTTGCAGTCAAGATGCTAAGAGATACAGTTTACTGTCGCGAATTTCACTAATTTTCTCGAATTATTTTTAGAGTAAAAAAGAAATTAGTAAAAATTAGTGCAATTTGTGTCAAACATAAAAAAAATGGTGCCTCGATGACTTTACAGCAAATAAAAAACCGCCAGAAACTTAAAAGCTTTTAGCGGTTTAATCAGAAGTTATTTGTAACGTTTTAGAGTTTAATCGGCATAATGATAAATGCTTCTTTTTACTGTATTATTTATTTTTTCGAGCGTTACTTCTGTTACACCGCCTTCATAATTCATAGAAATAGCTACTTTATCTTTAGTGATTTGATAATCCATAGAGATTAACCCATTTTTATTTATTTCAACAGATTTACTTTCGGCTGGAATGGCACTTAAAAAGTATTCTGATTCTTCTACTTCTTTATTTTTAATAATGTTTTGATATACTTTATCAAGATCTGTATTTTTTAGAATACATTCTCTTCCAGATCCCATTTCTACTTCGATGTCTTTACAATCTTCTTTTTCCTCTGCCTTTTTTTCTTCTTTTACAACTGCAACTGTGTCTGCAGGTTTTGTTACTGGTTTTAATTCTTCATTCGAATTGTTTTGTTTGCAATTTGTAAATAGTAAAGCTAAAAGAGCAAGGCATGTAATTTTCTTCATGGGTTTTGATTTATTTAAATATTTGTTTTGCCAAAGGCATTAAGTCAAAAAGTTTGTTGCCACGAATTTCACAAATTTTCGCGAATTATTTTTATAAATATTTAAATAAAAAATTAGTGGAAATTTGTGAAATTCGTGGCAACCATAAAAAATGTTGTTTCTTAGTACTTTAGCAGTAAAACTAAAAAAACGCCATGAAACCCAAAGGTCTCACAGCGTTTTCATCTCAAAAAATAAATAATTAACGGGTATTATTTCCAGCCTCCGCCAAGAGCGCGATACAAATCTGTATTGGCTGTAAGTTGTTGTCTTTTTAAATCGGCTAATTCTAGTTCGCTTTGTAATAAATTGGCCTGCGCTGTTAAAACTTCAAGATATTCTGCCATACCGTTTTTGAATAGTAGGTTAGCATTTTTAATCGCTTGCTGTAATGTTTTTACTTTTTCTTTTAAGAAAGTTTCCTGTTGTTGTAATTTCTCTACTTTAACCAAAGCATCCGAAACTTCGCTTACAGCAACCAAAACCGATTGTCTAAAAGCTAAAACCGCTTTTTCTCTTTCTGCTACAGCGATATTATATTGTGTTCTCACTTTTTTGTTGTTCAAAAGCGGTTGTGTTAAACCTCCAGCGACAGTTCCAAATAATGAAGCAGGAATGTTGAACCAGTTGCTGGCTTCAAAAGAGTTTACACCGCCTTGAGCCGTGATTCTTAAAGCGGGATATAAATCCGCTTTTGTGATTCCTACGTTTGCATTAGCTGCTTTTAAAGCCAATTCGGCGCTTTTTACATCAGGTCTTCTGCTTACTAAGGCAGATGGAATTCCAACAGCTGTATTGTGTTTTACCTCAATTGTACTTAAACTAGTTGTTCTTTCTTTAGAATTCGGGAAAGAACCTGTTAATACGCTTAATGCATTTTCCTGAATCGAAATATTCTGTTCCAATAACGGAATCAATTGCGCTGAATTTAATTTCTGTGCTTCCGATTGTTGAATCGCTAAAGTAGTTACTTGACCAGCATCGTATTTTAATTTGATAATATTCGTTGTACTATCATTTAAACGAAGATTTTGTCTGGCAATATCCAATTGAGCATCCAGCATCAAAAGATTATAATATCCTCTCGAAACATTGGCTACAATATTTGTTTGTAATGCTTTCTTAACTTCTGCAGATTGTAAATATTCTGCGTAAGCACCTTTTTTCTGATTTCTGATTTTTCCCCAGATATCTGCTTCCCACGAAAGTGAAGCTCCTGCAGAAAAGTCATCAATATGATTTTGACCTAATGCTTGACCTAAGTTCTTACCTGTAAAACTATTGTCAGATGGATTGCTGGTACTTGCGTTTACGAGTAGATTAACCTGCGGTACATTCCCCCATTTTGATTGGGAAAAACGGTAATGTGCAATTTCAATGTTCTTTTCGGCCATCTGCAAATCGTTGTTTCTCGCAACGGCGCTGTCGATCAATTTGATAATATCTTTTTCGGTAAAGAAGTTTTTCCACTCCACATCGGCAATACTGCTTGTATCGTTTGAAACCGATGCATTCCTGAAATTCTCAGGAAATGCATCTTTTGGAGTTTCAATATCCTTAGAAACTTTACAGGATATTAAAGTGGTGATCAAAATGGCGATCATCACGATTTTGGTTATATGATTTTTCATTTAGTCTTTTTATTAATTTTTTATCCTTTGGGTTTAGTTTTTTAAACACATAGAAACAAAGTTTTTTGAGGATTTAAAAAAGGCGTTTCACTTGTTTAAATGAACATAGTTTAGCTATGTGTGGAAACTAGTTTCTTTTACTTTCTTTTTTCGAGACAAAAATCTATGTTTCTATGTGTTAAAACATTTTTTCACGCAAAGGGTTAAATTTCTGTACAAGTATCTTTTCTAGTTTCAAGATCTTTTGAGATTCTGTACGATATATATCCAATGCCGATTATTATGGCGACAAGGATTGTTGTGATATAGTTTTCCATGTATTATTTTTCTTCGTTATGAATTACGGCAACTGGTTTTCCAGAAACCTTTTCTTGTAAATGCTGGAAGATGATGAATAAAACAGGAATGATAAACAAACCTAGAATTACTCCTGAAATCATACCTCCGGCAGCACCAATACTAATAGAGTGGTTACCTTGAGCTGATGGTCCTTTGGCGCTCATCATTGGCACTAAACCAACAATAAAGGCAAGAGACGTCATGATAATTGGTCGTAAACGTAATTTGGCAGCATCAATTGAAGCTCTAACTAAAGCTTGTCCCGATTTTCGTTTCTGAACGGCAAATTCGACAATCAAGATGGCATTTTTGGCAAGAAGTCCAATCAGCATGACAAGTGCAACTTGTACATAAATATTGTTTTCGATTCCAGTTAAACCAATAGCTACGAATACTCCAAAAATACCTGCAGGGATTGACAAAATAACCGCTAGAGGAAGGATATAACTCTCATACTGTGCAGCAAGTAGGAAATAAATGAATATCAAACACAGTAAGAAAATTGTAGCCGATTGCCCTCCAGAAGAAATCTCCTCACGAGTTTGGCCCGAGAATTCAAACCCGTAACCTGCAGGTAATTGTTGTGCTGCTACTTCTTCAATTGCTTTAATGGCATCTCCGGAACTAAATCCTGGTTTCGGAATCGCATTAATAGAAATTGAGTTAAATAAATTGTATCGTGAAGCGGTTTCTGAACCATAAATACGAGTCAGTTTTACTAAAGTATTTATTGGCACCATTTCGCCTGTTTTGTTTTTCACAAAAACTCTGTCAATAGCTGTTGGATCGGCTCTGTCTTCGATATCGGCCTGAACAACTACTCGGTAATATTTACCAAATCGGTTGAAATCAGATGCTTGCGCGCTACCAAAGTAAGCCTGCATGGTTTGTAAAATGTCTTTTACATTGACACCCAATTGATTTGCTTTCTCATCATTAACTTCCAATTGCAATTGTGGATAATCGGCTTTAAAAGAAGTAAAGGCAACTGCAATTTCCGGGCGTTTCATTAATTCTCCGATAAAGTTTTGAGAAATACCGCTGAATTTATCCAGTTTTCCTCCCGTTTTATCTTGAAGAACTAAATCCAAAGCCTCAACGTTACTAAACCCAGGAACAGTTGGGAAACTGAACACGAAGAAACTTCCGCCAGAAATACTGCCCAGTTTACCACGTACCTGATTCATGATTTCGTCAATGTTTTTAACATCGCCACGATCTTCATTAGGTTTAAGCAATACGAAAACTACTGCAGATGATGGACTTGTAGAATTCGTCAATAAGTTGAAACCTGAAATCGCTGTTACGAATCTTGAAGCGTCTAAACCTCTTAAAGTTTTTTCAGCTTCGGTCATTACTTTCTGAGTTCCGTCTAATGATGTTCCTGATGGTGTATTTACTGCAATCGCAATAAATCCCTGATCTTCTGTAGGAATAAATCCGGCAGGAGTTGTTTTTACCATGATTACTGTTGCAATAGTAATTAAAGCCAATCCGCCTAAACTCAACCATTTTCTTCTGATTAAGAATTTAAGTCCGCCTACGTAACGATTCGTTAAAGATTCAAAACTGCTGTTGAAAGCGGTAAAGAATTTTTCTTTAAATCCTTTTTTTACATAAGGCGCATCATGATCGTGTGCTCCGTGATTATCTTTTAAGAATAATGCTGCAAGCGCCGGACTCAATGTTAAGGCATTTACTGCCGAAATTACAATTGCAATTGCCATCGTAAAGGCAAACTGACGATAGAAAACTCCTGTTGAGCCTTCCATAAAACCAACCGGCAGGAATACAGCAGCCATTACCAGCGTAATCGAGATAATAGCACCCGTTATTTCGTGCATTGCTTCATGGGTTGCGATTTTTGGAGACAAACGTTTGTGCTCCATTTTCGCATGCACCGCTTCGACTACCACAATAGCATCATCGACCACAATACCAATCGCCAGAATTAATGCGAAAAGCGTTAAAAGGTTGATCGAAAATCCGAATAACTGCATGAAGAAGAACGTTCCTAAAATTGCTACAGGTACAGCAATAGCCGGGATTAATGTTGATCTAAAATCTTGCAAGAAGATAAATACCACAATAAATACCAGTATAAAAGCTTCTAGCAAGGTATGTTGAACCTGTTCGATAGATTGGTCAAGAGATACTTTTGTACTATAGAAAATATTGTGTTTTATGCCTTTTGGAAAGTCTTTAGAAGCTTTTTCCATCATTTTATTGATAGCAATCTGAATTTCATTAGAGTTAGATCCCGCTAATTGAATCACCCCAATTACAACTCCTTTTTTACCATTTAAACGTGTTAAACTGTTGTAAGAGTAAGCACCAAGTTCAACTCTAGCTACATCTTTTAAACGAAGTACTGAACCATCTGCGTTAGAACGTATCGCAATATTTTGATAGTCTTCTGGTTTGGTTAGTTTTCCTTTGTATTTAATAACATATTCAAAAACTTCCTTGCTTCGCTCTCCAAATTTCCCTGGAGCCGCTTCCAAACTTTTGTCCTGAATAGCCGCCATTACTTCATTTGGCGTTACTTTATAAGTTGACATTTGTGTTGGATTCAACCAAACACGCATAGAGTAATCTTTAACACCACCAAAAATACTGGCAGAACCTACACCCGGAATACGTTTTAGTTCCGGAATAATATTAATTTGTGCATAGTTGGCAACAAAAGTCTGATCGTATTTTGCTTCATCATCAGTATACATACCAATCGCCATGATGAAACTGTTTTGTTGTTTCGCCGTAATAATACCTTGTTGTACAACCTCTGCAGGAAGCTGGCTTGTTGCTTGTGCAACTCTGTTTTGCACATTTACAGCAGCTTGATCCGCATCTGTACCAAGTTTAAAGAAAACAGTAATGGCCAAAGTACCGTCGTTACTGGCTGTAGAACTCATATAAGTCATGTTTTCTACACCATTTATAGATTCTTCGATAGAAGGTGCCACAGAACGTAAAACCGTTTCTGCGTTGGCTCCCGGATATACCGCCGTTACCAAAACCGATGGCGGGGCAATATCAGGAAACTGTTGTAAAGGCAGTTTAGTTAAACCCAATACTCCCAGAATTACCAATAAAATGGAAATTACAGTTGCCAGTACAGGTCTTTGTATAAATATTTTGAACATTGTCTTTTAGAATTATTTTTGATTAGTTACTTCGGCAACTTTAGTTGATTTTTCTGGCTGAATCGCTTGTCCATCCTGAAGTTTGTCAATACCGCTTAACACGATTTGGTCACCCGTTTTTACACCTTCTTTAATTAAATAATTAGTACCGCTTTTGCCTGCAATTGAGATAGGCATTTTAGTAACCTTGTTGTCTTTACCAACAGTGAAAACAAAAACTTTGTCTTGCATTTCAACTGTTGCAGCCTGCGGAACTAAAATTGCATCGTCGTGGTTTAATCCTAAACGAATTCTTCCTGTGTTTCCAGAACGTAACGTTCCGTTTGCATTTGGGAAAGTTGCTCTAATCGTGATCGCTCCTGTAGTTTTATCAAACTGACCATCAACCATATCGATTTTTCCCGTTTGAGGATAAGCATTGTTATCAGCCAAAATCAAAGTAACTGGAGGTAATTTTTTGATTTTGTCGCCAAGTGAACTTCCTGCATATTGAGTCTTAAAGTTGATGAAATCTGTTTCGCTCAAAGAGAAATAAGCAAATACTTCGTGAACATCAGATAGAGTTGTAAGTGCTTCAACATCTGATACTGAAACTAAACTTCCTTGTTTTTTAGGTAATCTTCCGATGTATCCGCTCACTGGAGCTGTTACGTTTGTGTAGCCTAAATTAATTTTAGCAGAACCTACCATTGCTTTTGCCTGTTCGATATTTGCAGCAGCAATTTTTTGAGAAGCTTTAGCCGTTTTTAACTGATAATCAGAAACTACTTTGTTTTGAACTAGCGGCGTCAATTTATCAACTTCTAAATTTGCGTTGATCAAAGCCGCTTCTGCAGCGTGAAGACTTGCCAAAGCATTGTTTAACTGCTCACGAAACGGACGTTCGTTTATTTTGAATAAAGTTTGTCCTTTGCTTACATAAGCACCTTCGTCAACAAAAATTCTGTCAAGGTTTCCGCTTACTTGTGGGCGAATCTCAACATCTACGGTTCCTTGTATTGCAGCTGGATATTCAGCATCAGTAGTTGTATTAGCACTTGTAATAGCCAAAACTGGTAAAACCGGTGGAGGTGGAGCAGTAGGAGCCTGATTTTTATCGGCACAACTGCTTAATACTAAGGCCAGAATTAAACTGGTTATAATTACATTTTTCATTTTCATTGTGGTTTTAATTGGTTGAACATTTTCTCGGATTAAATTCATTGGTATTCTGGCATTCTCGGGATTCATATTTAATTGAATTAAATTATCTAACGTTGTTAAGTAAATGTGCACAAACTTCTATACTTTATATCTTTTTCATTTTATTTTTAAACCACTATTAAAGTATTTAACAGTGTTAAGTAAAGTCTAAAAAAAGAGTTTTATTACCTCTATTAAATTTTCTAACAGTGTTAAGTGAAAGTTATAAAAAAAAGGATTCTATGTTATCCCGTTTAAATTATTTTACACTGTTAAGTAAAAAATGAAAAAAAACTATTGTATTGATTTGATGATACCGCCAATGGCATCTTTCAAAATTTGAGCATTTATTGTTTCTAAAATATCACTTTTATTAATGATGTTTATGGCAATTAAACCATGAATAACAGAAAAGAAAGTAAAATACTTTTGTTTTATGATATCTTCACTAGGATTGCTGTCCTTCATAACTTCAGCAATAACACCAGTGAACAATTTGTAAGGTGCTTCCTGAGCCGAACATCGCTGTGCACAGCAGGTCATTTGAACACCAAACATTAACTGGTACATTTCAGTATTAGTAAAAGCGAAGTCCCAATAAGTCATCCACATGGCTTCTAATTGATCTTCGGGTTTTTCAAACTTGTCAATTGCAATTTGCAGCTCTTTAGCAAGCTTGTTAAAACCTTTGCCTGTCAATTCTTCTAATATTGCTTCCTTATTCGAAAAATATTCATAAATAATAGGAGCAGTATATTCGATTCTGTCGGCAATTTTACGCATACTCAAACCATTCCAGCCTTCTTCTTTTACGATATCATAAGCAGCGCCAAGAATGTTACTTCTTGTCTCTTCTTTTTGTCTTAAAATTCGATCTTTGCTAGCCATTTTATTCGAGTATTAAATCGTTTAACACTGTTAGGCAAATGTATGGCGGATTTTCGAATTTCAAAATATTTTTATCATAATATTTTCTTATCGTACAATAAGTGTTTTTAAAATTCTTTGCGAAGTGTTTATTTTATTGAACTTTTAGTTGTAATATTTTTTTTTAGGAGCAGATCTTTTTCGTTTTATAAGACCATTTGTCCCGCTCTACATTATATTTTTTGTGGTGAACCCCACCACAAAAAGATACCATTTCGATCGGGGCTGGGAGAGAACGTGCATTTTTTCATTAGAACTTTGTCAAAGTTGGCAGGAACAATTTTCTCTCAGCAAAATTCTAGAGGAATGAAATATTTATAGATTATTGATTACACAGTTTAGAAAGAGCTCCAGCGGAGCGACATATTAATATTGTACATCCAAAAGATATTTCGCCCCGCTGGGACTTAATTGGAAATGGTGTTTTAAACTGGACGGAAGTCAAGATCTACAATATTTTCCGAGCCTTTGTTTCTTTATCTTACAGGATATTTTTCTGGATTTTGAGAAGTATGAAAAACTGCATTTAAAAATACCGTTTTTGATAATTCATCAACAATAAAAAATGCAACGTACGGAAATTTTTTAAATGGAAGATAACGATAATTAGTATCGTGAAATTGATAGAAAGGATTTAACTGTAAGGATTTGTAAACCTTTTTGTAATCATTAAGAAAATCTAAGGCAATTTTTTTGCTAACTTTTAAAATATAATATTCAACTGCTCCCTCAATATTTTTTAATGCAATTGGAGAAACAATAATCTTATAGTTCATACTTCTTTTTTAAATCAGTATAAACAGATTCAGCATCAGTATAAAGGTTTTTATCTGAAATAATTTGATCATTTAATATATGCTGTTGTTCTTCTGATAACTCATATGGTTTTATATTTGCTATCTCAAATTTAATTTTAAGGGCTTTCATAAAAGCTTTTACAGCTTCTATTTGAGAAGCGTCTTCTGTATAAGCCGTGATATTAATTGCTTGCATGATATTAATTTACGAAAGTTGATAAACAAAGTTAAGACAAAAGTCTAATTTTAATGTTAATCTCTACAATTTATTTTTTTCTTCATTACTGCGAATTGCAATTTTTCGTAACATTACAACAAAAAGAAATGAAACTAACAACCATCATAAAAACCACAATTACAATCTTAATTTTCCAGCAAACCTTTTCTCAAGAAACCAAAAAAGAAACGGCTCCGCCACAATACACAATCGAAAACTGTGTCAATCATTTTGATATAAATAAAGCGACCAAAACCAAAGTAGGTTATCAATATTGGTTTGCTGATAAAAATTTCACACAAGAAAACACACTCAAAATGAGCATTGTCGAACCCGGAAAATCAACGCACGCGCCGCAT
Organism: Flavobacterium sp. FlaQc-28; assembly: GCF_044007415.1. Classification (NCBI taxonomy): domain Bacteria; kingdom Pseudomonadati; phylum Bacteroidota; class Flavobacteriia; order Flavobacteriales; family Flavobacteriaceae; genus Flavobacterium; species Flavobacterium sp. FlaQc-28. Next base: position 65,016 of record NZ_JBIPCM010000007.1, on the reverse strand, counting down.
CATCATCCCGAAGAAGAATTTTTCTATATCTTAGAGGGAACCGCCGAGTTTTTTTTAAACGGAAAAACCGTTACAGCCGGTCCAAATACCAGTTTTTATTGTCCGCCAAATGCCGAACACGGAATTAGCAATGCAGGAAAAACAGATTTGAAATATTTGGTAATTAAAAAGGATTTGAGGTAGAGTGTCCTGAATTTGTTCATGAAGTTTGATGTTTTGACATAAGAAGGCTCAAACAATGGTGAATCAACAAAAGATATTTATACAAGAAACTCCATAAAGAATTCCCTCAATCTTGTCATTTCGACTGAAGGGAGGCACATGAGATCACGAACTCACGAGGTAAATCGCACAAGTACATCGACAAGGATTTGTTAGAAAGCAAAACTTACTCAAAATGAAAATTAAGAAATTCAAAAGTTTCATTAAAACTTCTTATCAATTCGATTTTTTTATCTCTCCGCCATTTTTTTAATTCTTTTTCTCGGGCAATTGCTTCCTGTATCCAAGTGAATTTTTCGTAATAAACTAAAAACTGAATATTATATTTTGCTGCAAAACTATTTATATTTAAATCTATATTTTCTTTATGTTTTGAAAGTCTTTTTTTTAAGTTGTTAGTAACTCCAATGTAAAAAGATGTTCGATGTTCATTTGTTATAATATAGACATAGTAACTATGAAAACCAAGTTGCGGATTTAGCATTTTGTGTTTTTTTTGTACGAATATACGTATTTGTTTTTGGTTTGTCATTTCGACCAAAGGGAGAAATCACACACGTATATCGACAAAGATTGTCGACTCGCTTTCTGGAGTTTCTAGTGCGATTTCTCCTTCCAGTCGAAATGACAAGATTGTGTCAAATCGTACAGTATGTTAATACTCACAGTTTGTCATTTCGACCGAAGGGAGAAATTACATACGTATATTGACAAAGATTGTCGAGTCACTTTGCGGAATTTCTAGTGTGATTTCTCCTTCCAGTCGAAATGACAAGATTGTGTCAAATCGTACAGTATGTTAATACTCACAGTTTGTCATTTCGACCGAAGGGAGAAATCACATACGTATATCGACAAAAATTGTCGAGTCACTTTGCGGAATTTCTAGTGCGATTTCTCCTTCCAGTCGAAATGACAAAAATGTGATAAATGTTTGCTGAAATATAGATTTCTTATATTTGATAAAAGAAACATATTATTTGAAAGAAAAACCTTTCTTTTTAAATGTTTTTCTCTATATTTGAAGTTCTTAAATCTTCACATTAAGACAAAATAAAATTTGCCCTCGTACTATGTAGTAAAGTTCCGAAAGGACTTTGACGCCGTGAAGAAGCGTAAGACTGCTAAGGTATGAGGGTTTTTCTTAAATTCTTCAAATTATGAGAACAAAAACCCTTTCCAAAGAAGCCGAAACAAGGCTTATTGATTTTTTTAACCATGTTATAGATCTCGAAGATATGGCTAAAGCATTGCGACAAGTAAATTATATTTTAGCTTTGGGCGTATTGCGAGAACACGAAACCCTCCAAACCAGAGTAAATGAGTTAGAAAACGGCTTTTTTTGGCTCAATGAATTGGCTGAAGTTTTAAATCCTTATTTAAGTGAGGAATAAGATTTACAAAATAAAACCTCGGTTTTTTAAGATCGAGGTTTTATTAATTTGTATTGTTGTTGAGATTTTGATGCATTTATAAGACTGATCTTTAAGTTAAAAACAGATTTTTGTTAGAGATTTCGGGTTGTAATCTTTGTTATATTTAATTCTTAATTCAAATGAAAAATTCAAAAAATACTATAATTCATATTAGTTGTTTACTCATAATTCTTGTTGTATTAAATGGCTGCTCCTCAAAACACATTAAAAAGGTAAATCAAGATATAAAAACAGACTTTGGTATAACGCTGACCTCACCTTCACAAGGAATATTTTTTGTTGAGAATCAAAAAGTTGCAGCCTCAGAAGAAGAAATTGAAATTCATAAAAAAACGGCAGATTTTATTTATAATAAATACGGTCCAGCAACAGATAACAGATTTGTAGGCAGAACAAACGCCAGAGAATTAAAATTTATTACTGCTAAAAAAACATACCTTATAGATATTACGATGCTTAATAAAAGAACGGCAATGGTTTTGTTTGATGGTAAAAATAAACCTGTTATAAAGTATAACCCTAAAAAATATAATAGTAATGTTGAAAAGCATTTTATTGCCAATTCTAACTAAAATAACACCCATGCAAAAAAGCAAATACAGTATTATTTGTATCATTTTTTTCTTTAGCCTATATTCTTTTTCACAAGAAAAAGCGACCGATAGTCTAACTTACAATTTTTCTTCTTATGTAAAAGGAGCAGACAAAACCAAGGATAATACTTATATCCGAAAAGTAAATGTTTATAAGTCAGATATATCAGATCAAATCATCAAGTATACTTTTTTGTGTATGGATTTTAAATTTGAAGGCCCAAATAATGTTTCCTACATTCGAAGAGTCGCTTATGTTTTTGATGATATTACAGTTTTGGTCAATCCAAGCGGAAAGATAATTGATGTCATAAAACCTGAGGATATGGATACAAGATGGCAGGAAACAAAGGAAAAAATACTGCTTAGTTATTCTGGTTCGGCAATAACAAAATATTTAGAACAAGTAGAAGAAACTATAAATAACAAACAAAAGCTAACTGATTTTCTGCAGTCGGATGCCATGTATGGACTCCTTTTAAAAGGGCTTTCACAAATAAATAATCCGGATCAATTATCGAAGATAAAATTTAATAAAAAAGAGGATTTAAAAACAATTACAGCAAAATCGTTGTCAAAAGATGATAAGGAACAGTTTGTAATCAAGAAAAACACCCTTATAAAAGCCACTAAAGCAAGTGAATCTGTTAGCTACGAAATTGATTTACTGCCATACCAAGAGTAATAATTTTTAAAATATATACATATGACAACACATCCATATTGGGGAAATGTAGAAGAAGATTGGGCTGGTTACTCCTCTGAGATTTATTTTTCATATCCGTTTTTTGACAAGCCTAAAACAGAAGTTTTTTTAGGTGATGAATATGATGAAGAGGGCGAAGAAATTGAAACGCCTCCAACCGAAAAACAATTGACAGCATTTGCAGAAACGTATAGAATTTTTATTGATAATATCGAAAACCGTTTGGCAGATTTACAATTAAAATCATTTGAACGATACAAAAGAGTTTATGCAAAATATTATGAAAACAGCGAGCAATCAGGTGAACCTCCATTAAACATTGACAGCATTGAAAAACACAACGACTACATTAAAGATTTAATGTATTTAAGGATTTTGGACAACAAGACCATTAAGGTAACTATTCGGTACAAGTTAGATACTGAACATGGCATTGAATTTAAGTTTGTAGATGGGCAAATAGAAGATGTTGGGGGTATTTCAGAGACTTAGATAAAGAAAAAAAACTCGAGTTTGTCGAGTTTTTTTATCTTTATTTTGTGCTTACAAGCGAGGTTTTTTGTGTCTGTACTGTCTTTCTTTTTTCGCCTGTTTATTCAATTTCTATATATTCAGAGTTTCCTTTTTCGCTTCCATTTGTCAGCCATTCCCAATCTAAAGACAATTTTATTTTATCATTCTCTGTCAAACTAATTTGTGCCAATGCTTTACCCGCTTTTAGTTCATTATCTGTAGTCAAGCATTGATAAAGCATATTTAATTCGTTGTCTTTTAATTCCGCAATAATTTTTCCGTATTTAATTGTTCCACCAAAATAGTCAGCAGTTACAAGATTACCATCCTGATTATAATTAAAAACAGTTTCTGTGTTTACTTGTCCATTATTTGAATTTTGAATTAGGGCAAATTTTTTATTCTTGAAATTAAATTTACTCATGTTTTTTTGAGTTTTATTTTGGAGGCTTTGAGGTAAAATTTTGTTCTTAACCATAACTCAGAGCTAGGTTAGGATATTCAAACTTGAATATGTAAAAATTATTCGATATTGTGTTTGTGTTTTTCGAAGTATTTTACTGCCATTTCCAGAATTTCTTCTTTTGTAGTGAAGTTGTATTTTAGTCCATCATTTGCGACATACAATTCGCCGAGTTTTGGAGTGTATTGCTCTCCATTTGAAGGAAATGATTGTACAAGTGTCATCCAATGATTTCGGTGTTGATCTTTGAAAGAAAATAAAGTGTTTTCTGATATTATAAAAGTAGTTCCGTTATCGTGATCTAGAATTGAAGCACTCTTACTGCTGTCATAATTGCCAAAAATAGTTACATTGGGGTTGTATTTTTTTGACAATAATTCCGTTATTTTTGGTGTTAGCGGCATGATAAGTGGTTTTAGTTTTTTGAGTAGGTCTCGTAAAATTAAGACTACGGTTTTCAGTTATTTTACTAATATACGACTTTTTTATGTCACAATACGTCTTTTTTAAGTCAAAAAAAGCAGAGGATTTCAATTGAGATACTATAAAATAGCACTTGATATTTAATCAAATAGGCACAATCAAGTTTATCATCTTTTTAAAATTGACATTGTTTTCAGTCGTAAGTTCAATTTAGATTTTTTGTTTTTGATTTCAAAAACAAAAAAGGACAGCACAAAAGTTGCTGTCCTTTTTTAACAAATTAAAACCAAACCAAATTTTAAAATGCTGTATTCTAAAATACGTACAGTTTTTGGTAATGACTAAATTGAAGATAAAACGCAGGTTATTCGTTTATGACATCTCCTTCTTTAGTTTCTTCGCTGGCAATTTTTACCAGTTTATCTTTTGCATTCAAATCGCCAAATATTTCGATTTTATCGTCGATTTCTCTACCTTTTTTTACGTTAACTCTTGTTGCTTTGTGATTAAGCACTTTGATTACAAAAATGCCTTCGGCAGCATTAACCACTGCTGATTTTGGAACTACAAATGTGCTGTCTTTTGCGTTTAAAGGCAATAAAACTTCGGCAACCATTCCGGGTAATAAATTTCCTTTTGTGTTGTGAACGTCCATTTCTACACGTTCAGAACGTAATTTTAAATCTAAAGCGCCGGACATTCTTGTAATTTTAGCGGTAAAAGTATCAGGCAGAGACTTTACATTAAAACTCATTTCTTCACCATTATGTAAATATCCTGTATACAATTCTGGAACAGAAACTGCCAAACGCAATTTACTTTGTTCCTGAATCGTTAATAACGGTAAATCTGAACCTTTTCCTGCCGGCCCCACAAATGTTCCTAAATTGACATTTCTAGCGGCTACAACACCATCAAAAGGAGCTCGAATTTCAAGATATCCTCTCATAATTGCGACTTCTTTATGCGCTGCAATTGCCGCTTGTAATTGTGCATAATCAGAGTTCTTTTTTCCGCTTGCCATTTCAAGATCGTTTTTAGAAATCGTTCCTTCCACTTTGCTTGTTTCGTACAAACGATTGTAAGTGCTTTTGCTCGTAGCATAAATCGCTTCCATCGATTTTAATCTCGATTCGGCTGCAGCCAGTTGCGAACTGATTTCTGGTGCTTCAAGTACAATTAAAAGTTGTCCTTTTTTTACTTTAGAACCAATATCAACTTTTAATGTTTTTACAAAACTGCTTACTTTAGCGTATAAATCTACTTGCTGAAAACCTGTTAATTCAGCAGGTAAACGCAGTTCAGTAGTTAGCTTTTCTTTTTCTAAAAGAAATGTTTCTGTTTTAGGTTCGATTTCTGCGGTAACAGTTTCTTCTTTCTTCGAATTACAGCTGTTCAGGAAAAATAATGCTGCAAAAAACAGCGCGGTTGGTTGTAGTATTTTAGTCTTCATTTTATGATTTTGTATAAAAGATGATGTAATGTCTTATTTAATAAATAGGCAGAAAGGATAAAAGTGTCCGAGGTATTTTCACCACGTGGGACTTTCGGCTTTATGACTTTCCAGCTTTCGGCTTATTTAATGATGAGATATAATGGATACTTTCTTCGTCTTCAGGATCTAAAGAAACAGATTGTGTCGATGCTTTTTCTTGTGCCCAGGCAAATATTTGCGGCAGAATTAATAATACGGCAAAAGTCGAGAATAATAAACCGCCAATAACTGCTCGTCCTAACGGAGAAACCTGATCGCCTCCTTCGCCATGACCAATTGCCATTGGTAACATTCCCGCAATCATCGCAACTGATGTCATAATAATTGGACGAAGACGCAGCGCCGCAGCTTCACGTGCCGATTCTAATGCGTTGCCGTTTATTTTTCGCAATTGTTCTGCATTGGTAACCAATAAAACAGCATTTGCAATCGAAACTCCTACAGACATAATAATTCCCATATACGATTGTAAGTTTAGAGTGGAACCAGTTAATGTCAGCATAATTAGTGCTCCTAAAACTACCGCAGGAACTGTTGTTAAAATTACCAGCGAAACTTTGAATGACTGGAAATTAGCGGCCAACATTAAGAAGATTACAAAAATGGCAACCAATAATCCTACTTGCAAACTGCTTAATGTTTCCTCCAATACTTTACTTAAACCAATAGGATTAATGAACAAACCACGAGGCAGTTCTCCTAAAGATTTAATTGTTACAGAAACATCTTTCGCTGCCGTCCCCAAATCGGTTTGATTGATGTTTGCTGTAACTGTAATGTATGGCATTGCCCCTAAATTGTCATTTTCACCGCTTACAAATCCAGGTGTAATTTTTGCAACGTCGCTCAAAACAGGACGAAGCGAATTTTTTAATAACGGAATTTCTCCCATATCCGTTTTGCTTTTCATTTGATTCAATGGTACTTGAACCTGAACGTTGTATGATAATCCGGCTCTTTCATCAACCCACATATTTTTTTCGGTATATCGAGATGATGAAGTCGAAGCCACAAGCGAACGCGAAATATCATTCATATCAACTCCAAGTTCAGCGGCACGCGTTCTGTCAATATCAATATTCATTGCTGGATAATGAATAGGCTGACCAATTTGTACGTCTCTGAAATACGAAATCGCTTTTAGTTTATCGACAATTTGATTAGCGTATAATTCATTTCGTTTTTTGTCTTTTCCTGCAATTCTAATTTCAATTGGAGTAGGAGAACCTTGGCTTAATACTTTATCCGTTAACTCGATTGGCTCAAAAGAAACTTTAGTGTCTGGCAGTACTTTTTTAAGTCGTGCTCTAAAGTCATCTTTAAAATCATCCATATCAACATGATAATCTTTTAAACTTACCTGAAAAACGGCTTCATGCGAGCCTGCCATGAATAAATAAATTGGATTGATAGAGAATAAAGACGGATGCTGTCCTACATAAACAGAAGAAATTCCGATATGCTCTGGTCCAACCATTTTTTTCAATTCTTTTAAAACAATTACGGCTTGTTCTTCCGTTCTTTCCAAACGCGTTCCATCTGGAGCACGAAGTCTTAACTGAAACTGACTTGAATTTACTTTCGGGAAAACATCTTTTCCAATAAAAGTAAGTAACACAATAGCTAAAACTGTTGCAGAAACCAGATAAACAATACTCGTGGCTTTTTTATGAACAAACAATCGATCTAGAGTTCTCATAAAGCGAACTCTGAAACGCTCAAAAGCACTTATTTTTCCGTCTTGATTGGTATCTTCTCTTTCAACCATTACTTTTTTCTGGCTGATTAAGTCTTTTTCAGATTCTGGTGTTAAACCGCAGGCATTAAATTCGGCTTCATCGTCTGTAATTTCTGGTGCATGCTCATGTTTTGGATGTGCTTTCATTAACCAGTTTGCCATTACGGGCACAAATGTCTGCGAAAGCAAAAATGAAATTACCATCGAGAATCCAATTGCTAAAGCCAAAGGCAAAAATAATGCTCCCGGAATGCCAACCATTGTAAATGCCGGCGCAAACACGGCAAGAATACAAAGTAAGATCAATAATTTGGGTAATGCGATTTCTTGACAGGCATCCCAAATGGCAAGTGCTTTTGGTTTTCCCATATCGAGATGCTGGTGAATATTTTCGATTGTTACCGTACTTTCATCCACCAAAATTCCAATTGCCAGTGCCAATCCGCTTAAAGACATTAAGTTGATAGTCTGTCCGAATAATTTCAAGAATAAAACTCCCGAAATAATCGAAATAGGAATGGTTAGGATTACGATTAATGCGGCACGTTTATCTCCAAGGAATAATAAAACCATTAAACCCGTTAGAACAGCTCCAATAATCCCTTCGGTAATTAAACTTTTAACCGAATTGATTACATAGACAGATTGGTCAAATTCATAAGATAATTTTACATCTTCAGGTAATGTACTTTGAATTTTAGGCAGTTCGGCTTTTAGTTTCTGAACCACATCCCAAGTCGAAGCATCTCCCGCTTTTGCAATACTAATATAAACCGAACGTTTTCCGTTTACTAATGCATAACCTTGTGTAATATCTGCTCCGTCTTTTACGGTTGCAACATCGCCTAATTTTAAGTTTTGAACGCTTCCTTTAAATAACGGAATGTTTTCAAAATCTTTAACTTCTTTAATCGTATTATTAGTTGGTGTAATATAGTTTTTATCACCCATTCTCACGTTTCCAGAAGGAGCCGTTTGATTGTTTACACGAATTGCTTCTACAATTTGATCGGGTGTCATATTGTGCGAACGCAATAAATCTGGATCAACGTTTACCTCAATTGTTCTTGGGCTTCCGCCGAATGGTGCCGGCGATAATAAACCAGGAATAGAAGTAAACGAAGCACGAACATAAACGTTGGCTAAATCCTGTAATTCATTATTTGATCTGATTTTACTGCTCAATACCAATTGACCAATTGGCAGAGAAGAAGCATCAAAACGAATGATAAACGGAGGCTGTGTTCCGGGAGGAAATGCCGCCTGAATCCTGTTCGAAAGCGAACTTAATTCGGCTGCAGCCTGCGCCATATTTGTGTTTTCATAATAGGTTAATTTCATAATCATTAACCCTTGAATATTTTTGGTTTCTACTGATTTTACACCATTGGCAAAAGGCAGAATGTTGACATAAGTCTTAGCAAAATAAGCTTCCATTTGGTCTGGAGTATAACCTCCAAATGGATGCGCAATATAAATAACCGGCAAATTCATTTTGGGCAGAATATCTACCTTAATGTCTTTGATGGCACCAATTCCGAAGAAAAATAGACTCGCAACCAATACTAATATGGAGATGGGTTTGCGGAGTGCAAAACGTATTAAATTCATTAGGATCTATAATTAAAATTCATTTATAAATAAGTCAAAATTGCCCGTTGCAGCCACTTTTAATAAATACGACTGCCATACATTATTGTTGACAATATCGCGATCAATTTCGGCACGGTTTAAAGTGTAAATTGTTTGAGTCAAATCTGTTAAATCTGTTAAGCCGTTTTTGTATAAAGTCGATTTTTGAATGTAAGCTCTTTTTGCCGCATCAACCTGAATAGGAGCTTCGGCATAATTATCCATGGTAATTTTGATCTTATCTTCGGCAAAAGTCAATTGCGATTTCAATTCTCTGTCTGCCTGATTGTATTCTTCCTGTAACGCTTGCGAAACAAATTTTTGAGCGCTCACTTGTTTGCTTGATCTAAAAGGAGTTGTTAAATTCCATGTAATTCCAATTCCAATCAAATAATTGCTTCGATCCGGATTTACGCCATCCCAATAATTTCTGCTAAAAGCATGTTGATCTGTTGCATAACTATTCTCAAATCCTGAAGCTCTGGTTTGCAAAACACCAAAAGCACTCATAGTTGGATAGTAAAAGCGTTTGTACAATTTTACCTGTTGATTGCTGTAATCGATTTTGGTTTTATAAAATTGCAATAAAGGGTGAAGACTGTCTGTGGCAGTGTTTTCTTTTACAAGTTCTTTTGGTATTTGAGTTACAAAAAGTGTATCTGCAGCAAAATCCTGAGGAGCAACGCCCATTAAATCAACCAATTTATTGTTTTGTTCTTTCACGAAATTCTGTGCAAGATTCAAAGCAATTTTAGCTTTTGAAACTTCGGCAGTTGCCAATGTTGAATCTACGCCGGCTAATAATCCGTTTTTAACCCTTGCAACAGCTGTTTTTTTGAAAACCTCTGCACGGCTTAAATTCTTTTGCTGAGAGATCAACAATCTTTGGCTTGCCAATAGATTTAAATAAGCGGCCGAAATCTTGATTTCTTGTTGGAATTTTTCCTGCTCTAAATCTTTTTCTTTGGCCTGAACATCAATTTTAGATAAATTGATTTTTTCCTGCGTTTTTCCAAAAGTGAAAAAATCCCAGTTCATGTTTACCAAATAAAGTGCTCCAAATGCTGAATTCCAGTTTTGTTGCGGAAGCGGAAGTCCAGACGAAGCAACTCCAAGTCCGCCAAAACCATAAAGCGGTCCGTTTTGCCCGTTTACAGTTCCGTAATCTTGCTGTGCCGATAAATTTAAGTTAGGCAGATAATCACGACGAGATTGTTTTAAAGTCTCTTTTGAAGCATTCGTGTAATTGTTTTTTGCTCGAATCGAACCGTAGTTTTCAAGCCCTGTTTTTATCGCTTCTTTTAAAGACAAGGTTTGAGAGTAACCGATCGAGGCAAAAATCAAGAAAAATAATAAAGTAATTTTTTTGAAATACATAAACTCAAGTGTGAAATTATAGAACAAATTTATTTAGCTTAAACTGATAAAAGTCAGGTTAAGTGATGTACTGCAATTATAAATGACAAATTCAATTGGTCATTTTTACGAAATAATAATTAAAATTTTGTCCGTACTTTGTACCCTATTTAAGTTTTAAAAATGAACGAGAAGTTTGACAGCATAGTAGATAATAAATGGTGGCAGGAAATTGCGGTCGTCGCTTTTTCTTTTACTATTTATACGTTAAAAAACGATTGGATGTTGTTTAGTTCTATGGCATCCATTTTAATGGGTATTTTTTTCTACCTGATTCTTTATCTTCACGCTCAGTTTAATCGTTTTTTTCTTCTTCCAATATTATTTAAAACACGTCGTCCTGTTACTTATATATTATTAACGCTTTTTGGAGTTGTCGTTTTCTCAATCGTTTTGTACGAGATTACAACCTTAGATATGTTTAATAACTGCCGCTTGTATCAAAATTCGCATCAACGAAGTTATGTTTATCAGCTTGCGAGTGTTTTGGGAACATTAGTTTGTATTTTGAGTCCAATTATTGTTTTTAAATTTTACCGAATCCATAAAAGAAGAACAGACGAAGCGCTGCTTTTTAATCAAATGCAGTTGAACTCTTTAAAAGGACAATTGAATCCGCATTTTTTGTTTAATACCTTCAATACGCTTTACGGAATTAGTTTGAAGTTTCCAGACAGAACGCCGGATTTGATTATGAAGGTCTCGCAGTTAATGCGCTATCAGCTTGAAAGCAACAGCAAACAATGCGTATCTTTAGAAGATGAACTGGAATTTATAAACAGTTATGTGCAACTGGAAAAAGAACGAGTAGGTTATCGTTGTGATGTTACTTATGATTGCAAAATCGATAACGAGAATGCTTATAAAATCTCACCAATGCTTTTAATTGCTTTTATCGAAAATGCTTTTAAACATGGCACCTGTGCAATTGAAAAGTGTTTCGTAAGAATTTTTATTACGGTCGAAAAAGGAGATCTTCATCTGCATGTGGTAAATTCTATTCCAACGAAGAAAACTGATGTTGTTTCAACCAAAATTGGTTTAAAAAACACAATTGAAAGGCTGAATTTGATTTATGGTAAAAACTATAAACTCGATATTCAGGAAGAAAAGAATACGTATATAGTCGATTTGAAACTGCAGCTGAAAAAGTTTGTGTAATGAAAGATCCAAAAAAGTGTATAATTGTTGATGATGAGCCGGCAGCACATTATGTTTTGGCGAATTATATTAAGCAGAATCCGCAATTAGAATTGGTTTTTCAAGGTTATAACGGCATTGAAGCGATGGACTTTTTAAGAGAAAACAAAGTCGATTTGATGTTTTTAGATATCAATATGCCAGAGATTTCTGGAATGGAACTGCTCAAAATAATTCCGAATCATCCTAAAACTATTTTAACAACCGCTTATTCTGAATTTGCGCTGGAAAGTTATGATTATGGAGTAATTGATTATTTGCTGAAGCCTATTTACTTTCCGAGATTTTTAAAGGCTGTTGAGCGTTTTTTCTCCACAGAAAATATAAAAGGAAAAGAAGAAGAGATTGTTATTGATACTTTAAATGTAAAAGTTGACGGTTATTTTATTGACATAGAATTGGATCAGCTTTTGTTTGCGCAGAGTTTTGGAAATTACGTAAAACTGCATACGCTAAAGCGAACTTATTTAGCTTCAATCACCACAACTGAACTTGAAAAATGTCTGCCGGAAAAGAATTTTATACGCATACATAAATCTTACATTGTGGCTTTGGATAAAGTTGACAGTACCGAAAAGGATTTTGTTACGATTAAAAATGAAAGGCTTCCAATAGGCATTACTTATAAGAGAGAACTTTCAGATCGTTTAAAAAAGTAAAAATTGTTAATAATATTTTGTTTAAAGTTTAATAAAAAGTAGTAATTTTAATACGGTTAGATTATGGCTTTTTAATTTGAAACTGAGGAAGTATGAAGAATATTTTGCTTGTAATGCTCTTTTTGTACAGCGGTTTATTGATTGCTCAGAATGGATTGTCTGAAAACAAGATTATTACGCCGCCAGAAAAAGTGCTGTTTACTTTTCAAAAAGAATATCCGAATAAAGAAGCAGTTTGGTCACTCAATTATGTTGGAGATGACGATGATGAAATAAGGTATGAAGCTAAATTCAATGCAGACAAGAATGTTAAAGCTCTTGCAGTTTATGATAATTTAGGAATACTAAGAGCATTTGAACAGCAAATTCCATTAAGCCAATTGCCGTTGAAGGCACAAAACTATCTGAAGAAAAATTATCAGCCAAAAGCAATAAGAGAAATTGCGGTAGTTGTAGACTATAAAAGTATAACAACCTATGAAGTTGGAGTAGAGAAAAACGGGAAGTTTTATGATCTTGTTTTTGATAAAAATGGCGGCTTTGATGTCAGCATCGAGAAAAATTAGAATGCTTACTTACTAATTCAATTATATTTAGAACGACAAACCCGATAAGATTTTAAAGCTTATCGGGTTTTGTTTTTTAGGTTAATTAAAAGACTGAACAGTTTTATAATTAATCTAGAGTTGTGAGTTAAACTATAAATTCATACCGCCGGAAACCTCAATTCGCTGTGCGTTTACCCAGCGTGCCTCTTCGGTGCATAAAAAAGCAACTACTGCACCAATATCGTCTGGCAGCCCAACTCTTCCTAAAGCCGTTACGCTCGCTATATTTTTATTCAATTGCTCGTTATCACGAACCGCGCCGCCGCCAAAATCGGTTTCAATAGCACCAGGAGCGACCACATTTACTTTAATTTTTCTTTCGCCTAATTCTTTCGCCTGATACTTAGTTAAGGTTTCAACAGCCCCTTTCATAGATGCGTAAGCGGCATAACCTGGAAATGAAAATCGTGTTAAACCAGTTGAAATATTTACGATTCCGCCTCCGTCGTTCATTACATTCAACGCTTTTTGAGTTAAAAAAAATGGACCTTTAAATTGAATATTGGTCAATTGATCAAATTCGGCTTCTGTTGTGCCAATAAATGAATTGTGAATTCCGATTCCGGCATTATTTACCAAGAAATCAAATTTATCAGTTTTAAAAGTACTTTTTAAAGTGGTCTGCACTTCTTTAAAAAAAGTATCAAAACTTGCAGTATCTGCCACGTTTAGTTGAAGAGAAGCTGCTTTTTGACCTAAATTTTCGATTTCTTTTACAACCAAATCAGCTTCCTCTTTTTTGCTGTTGTAAGTTATAATTACGTCGATTCCTTTTTTTGCAATTGCAATTGCCATGTTTTTTCCTAAACCTCTGCTTCCGCCTGTAACCAGAGCTATTTTTGTTTGTATTGCCATTTTTATATTTGTTTTAAATTGATACTGCAAAGATAGGAGCGGGGCAGATTTGGAGAATTGTAAATATCAAATCGATGTTTGCAAAATTCAAATCAGTTGTTGAAATTTCAAAACTTTGTCAAAGTTTTAAACTTTGACAAAGTTCACTGAAACTTGATCGCGAAGCTTCGCGAGAAATCTGAAATCTAAAATAAAACCACTAACTCCTAAAAGCCAAAGGTGTTAAAGAAGTTTGTTTTTTAAAGAAATTAGAAAAATGAGCTAATTCTTCAAAACCAAGCGAATAGGCGATTTCAGAAACATTCCAGTCCGTTTGTTTTAAAAGGATTTTGGCTTCGTTTGTTAATCGCGTACTGATTAATTCGGTTGTAGTTTTTCCTGTATTTTCTTTTAAAACCTTATTTAAATGATTTACATGTACAGATAATCGCGCGGCAAAGTCTTTTGCGGTTCTTAATTCTAATCGCTGATGCGGAGATTCTATGGGGAATTGTCTTTCTAGTAATTCAGCAAATAATGACGACACTCGTGCAGCAGAATTGTGCTTAGAATAAAGAGCAGAAATGGGCTGTAATTTTTGACCAAAATGAATCAATTCTGCAACATAATTTCGGATTAAATCATATTTGTAGATATAATCAGAGTTGATTTCTTTTTGTATTTTATTGAAAATCAATTCTGCTTCTGAAACTTCTTCATCTGAAAGCTGAAAAATAGGGTAACCGTCTGAAGCAAAAATTGGAAGTGCATCAAGATCAATTCCGCTTTTGTTTTTAGATAGAAACTCACTGGTAAAAACACAAAATTGGCCTGATTGATTAGTGTCTTGCGGAACGTAATTGTATGGAATTTTGGGTGTTGCAAATAATAAACCCTGTTTTTCAATTTCAATTATTTTATCAGCATATTCAGCCCTGTTATTCCCTTTTATCAAACTTATTTTGTAATAAGCTCTTCTGTCATAAGGCATAACCGATTTTCCCTGCAAACGTTCTAAAAGTTCTTTAATATCAAAAATATTAAAATGTCCAATCTCTTTTTGAATATCATTTGGCAGTAATGAAGCAGGTTCAATGGCTGAACCTTCGGTAATATCTTGATAAAATGAATCTAGAGATTTCATATCGTGATGAATTGCGAAATTCAAATATACGAAAAATAAATGTCGTGAGCTTAACCGCAAAGAACGCTAAGATTTACGCAAAGCACGCTATTTTACTTCTTTATGGTTAAAAAAGACTTCCCTGTACAAACTCAGGTTCTGGATTGCTTCCAAAAGGAAAAGCATCAATTACAAAAAACTGCTTTACTTTGGGGGCAAATTCTCTAAGAACAATTTCAGTGCATTCAAATTGAAGATCAATTTCTGTAAACAGCTCAGAAGCAATTTTAAGATTTTCTGGAGTTAATCTTCTTCCAATTGATAAATGCGGATTATCGCTTTTCTTAAGATTTAAAGACTTTAGTGTTTCATGAATTTTTTTCATAATTGGCACAAGATTATTTTTTGAATCTTTGGTTACGCCAATAAAAAAAGCACCACTATTTGGGAAAGAATCAAAATGATCTAAAGATACTTTAAAAGGCGTAAAAGTATCAGAAATTTTAGAAAGCTTTTGTTTGATCGAATCCAATTGAGATTCGTCAATTTTGAATTCGCAAATCGTAATGTGAGCTTCAGAATTACAGCTGTTATACCATTCGATTTTGCTTCTTAAAAAGTCTTTTAGCTTTTTAACGGGTTCAACTACTGATTTAGAATAAAATACAACTGAATATGTTTTTTCCATTTTGAGGCTTTAAATTATACAAATTTATAGCTTTCCTTTTAAATGTAATCGATGGAGAATTTCAGATTTTAATAAACCGCTTCCTCCTCCAAAATGCTCAATTACTTCAACTTCGGGTTGTTTTTTTAAGCAAAAAGAAGTGAATTCTTTCTCGATATGGTTTTCGATTCCAGAACTTAAAAGAACAATGTCGATTTTGTGCTTTAAAAAGTATTCCTGAGCCTCTTTTTCATTATTGAAAGCAATAGCATTCCAATTTTCATCAGCATTTACAAGACGAAGCAAAATGGCTAGAATTTCTTCGTTTTTACCCAGAAGCAAGAATTCGAGAGTTTTCATAATCTTTTTATTTAGATAACAAATTTACGAGTATAAAGGTAATGGTAACTTAATCTAGGATAAGAAATCAGCTTGTTTATTAGTTTATTACGTGATTTTTATTTAGAATTTGTACTTATTTTTAAGTACAACATTTTGAGACACAATGTCCTAGGGTTTGTTAACATAAAAATAACGTAAAATAGTACAAAAATGAGGAAACCCGTAATGAAATCTGAAAAGACGGCTGTAGATTTGTCTTATAGAAATACCAAGATTATTTTTTATTTTTCTATGATTAAACTGTTTTTGGAGAAACTTTTTAAAGGAAAATTAAGCACATTCATTTGTGTGGACTGCATTGTATAAATTTGCAATAATACAATAAGGTATAATTTTCTTAAGGTTTTTAGATTTGGTTATTTAGTTAATCATATCTAAAAACCTTTTTTTATTAAAGCAGTCCGTTGCTTTTAAGCCATTCTGCACAGTCTTTCGTCCAATATTTACTTGTGTCTTGTACACCTAATCCAAAACCATGTCCGCCTTTTTCGTACAAATGTAACTCTGCTGCAACATTATTCTTTTTAAGGGCTAAATAATAATTAATGCTGTTTTCTGGTAATACTGATTTGTCATCTGTAGCATGAATTAAGAAAGCTGGAGGTGTTTGAGGTGTAATCTTTTTATCACTAGAGAAAGCGTCAATAAGTACTTGCGGTGGATTGTTTCCTAATAAATTGGTTTGTGAGCCTTTGTGAGTTGTTTGATTTTCCATTGAAATTACGGGATAAATAAGAAGCGAAAAATCAGGACGTGCACTTGTTTTAAAAGACGATTCATATACTTTGTCATCATAATGGGTTGATAAGGTTGAAGCCAAATGACCGCCTGCAGAAAAGCCCATTATTCCAATTTTTTTCGGATCAATATTCCATTTGGCAGCATTTTGTCGTACATAACGCATTGCTTCTTGTGCATCTTGAAGCGGACCTATATTTTTATTTTTCATTATCAAATCGCTCGGAAGGCGATATTTTAGTACAAAAGCTGTAATTCCTAAACTGTTGAGCCAAGCTGCAACTTTGGTTCCTTCTTTGTCAATCGCCAAATGCGAATAACCGCCGCCGGGAAGAATAATTACAGCGGTATGATCGGGATTGCTTGCAGCGGGGAAAAAAGCTGTAAGAGTAGGTGTCGAAACTAAACTCGTACTTTGAATAATTCCGTTTTTAAAATCTGGTTTTTCTTTATAATCAGAAGATTTTATTTCGTCAGGAATTTGCTCCCAAAGATTTATAGTTTGATTTTGAGCGGATGTGGAAGCTAAGTTTCCGAGTATTAAAATCATAAAAAATGCAGCTTTTTTGAAGTATTGTTTTTTTGTGCTTTTCACAGTAAATAAAGTTGTTTAGGATTAATTTTAAGAGAACAGACAGATTAAGAATGTTAAATTTCATCAAAACTTAAATAATTAAAGCCAAAATTGAAACATTCTGTTTTTTTGGGGACAATTTTGACGCCGAAAACAGATTATTTTTGTATGCTCGCAATTAACAAATATATTGTTTAATATTTAATTTAGAAGTCATTTTTTTAAGTGATGTGTTTATTTATGCGACAAATATAAATTTTTATATAATTTATTTGGAATATAAAGATTTAAAACTATATTTGTGCAATCGATTACATTATTTTTGTTTATTTGTTTTGGATTCTTGATTTTGATCTTTCGAATTTTACTTAATAGTGTGTTGATTTTCCAAAAAACTTTATAACTATAATAAGCTGTTACCATGAATCAAACCGATGCCGTTACCGTAAATCAAACCGTCAAATCCTCAGGAAAATATCGTTGGAGTATCTGTGCGCTGCTATTTTTTGCAACGACCATTAACTATTTAGATCGTCAAGTTCTATCGTTAACATGGAGCGATTTTATAGCTCCTGAATTTCATTGGACAAATAATGATTACGGAAATATTACAGCATTGTTTTCTATATTTTACGCTGTTTCTCTTTTGTTTGCAGGACGATTTGTAGATTGGCTTGATACAAAAAAAGGATTCCTTTGGGCAATTGGTATTTGGTCTGTAGGAGCTTGTTTACATGCATTTTGCGGTATAGCAACTTCAGGAATCATAACTGGTAATTGGTTCGTAGGATTTCATGGTTCAAAAGAAATAATCAGTACAATAAATGATACTGCGCTGGTAATCAATGTGAGTGTCGCTTTGTTTATTTTTGCCCGCTTTGTCTTGGCAGTTGGTGAGGCAGGAAATTTTCCTGCAGCGATTAAAACTACAGCAGAATACTTTCCTAAAAAAGACCGAGCATTTTCAACAAGTATTTTTAATGCAGGTGCAACTGTAGGTGCTTTAGCAGCTCCAATTACTATTCCGTTTATTGCAAAATCATTTGGCTGGGAAATGTCTTTTATCATTATAGGTGCTTTGGGATTTGTTTGGATGGGTTTTTGGGTTTTTATGTATGATAAGCCGGAAAGACATCCTAGAGTAAGTGCAGAGGAATTGGCTTATATTCAACAAGATGATATTGCAGACAGTAAGCTAGAAGGTTATGTGCCGGAAACAACTTCAAAAGTTTCTTTTGTAGACTGCTTTAAATACAAACAAACTTGGGCTTTTGCTTTTGGTAAATTTATGACAGATGGTGTTTGGTGGTTTTTCTTGTTCTGGACCCCTGCTTATTTGAGCTCTGTTTACGGAATGGATTCTACAGAAGCAGCATTGCCATTATTTGTATTGTACATGATTACTTTGTTGTCAATTATTGGCGGATGGCTTCCAACTTATTTTGTTGAAAAGAAAGGTATGAATCCTTATGAAGGAAGAATGAGAGCAATGTTGATTTTTGCTTTCTTTCCTCTATTAGCGTTGATTGCACAGCCATTAGGATATATCAGCTACTGGGTCCCAGTTGTAATTATCGGAATTGCAGGTGCGGCGCATCAATCTTGGTCGGCTAATATTTTTACTACAGTAGGAGATATGTTTCCTAAAAAAGCGATTGCAACTATTACAGGAATTGGAGGTTTAGCAGGTGGAGTTGGATCGACTTTGATTAATAAAGGTTCAGGAGTTTTATTTGATCACGCTAAAGAAACGAACATGGTTTTTATGGGCTTTAAAGGTATTGAAGCAGGATATTTTATAATCTTCTCCATTTGTGCAGTTTGCTATTTAACAGGCTGGATTGTAATGAAATCTCTTGTTCCAAAATACAGTCCAATTACAAACTTGTAAAAGATAATTTGTCTAAACAGCATAATTTTTCCATTTCAATTATGCTATTTCAATATAAAAAATTAATTTTGTGCAATCGATTACATTAAAATATAAATTATGACAAAATATAGTTCAAGATACGCGTCAAGCCCTGAAGCTGTTAAAAAATATGATACGCAACAGTTAAGAGAAGAATTCTTAATTGATGATTTAATGCAGGAGGATGAAGTTGTATTGGTTTACTCTCATTACGACAGATACATTGCAGGTTCTGCGGTTCCAGTAAAAGGTGATTTAGCTTTGGAAACAATCGATCCGCTTAAAGCACCGTATTTTTTAGAAAGAAGAGAGCTTGGAATTATTAATGTAGGCGGAAGAGGTTCTGTAGTTGTAGAAGGAACTTCTTATGAGTTAGGTTTCAAAGACGCTTTGTATATCGGCAGCGGGAATAAAGAAGTTGTTTTTAAAAGTAACGACAGCAAAAATCCAGCAAAATTTTACCTAAACTCTGCGCCGGCTCATACGACTTACCCAACGGTAAAAGTAAGTTTGGCAGAAGCAAATAAATTAGAATTGGGAACTATGGAAACGGCTAATCACCGTACAGTAAACCAAATGATTATTGGAAGCGTTGTAACAACCTGCCAGTTGCAAATGGGTATGACGGAGCTAAGACCAGGAAGTGTTTGGAACACCATGCCGGCACACGTACACGATCGCAGAATGGAAGTTTATTTTTATTTGGACATTCCAGAAAATCAAGCTGTTTGTCATTTTATGGGACAACCGCAGGAAACAAGACATATTTGGATGAATAATCATCAAGCAGTTATTTCTCCACCTTGGTCGATTCACTCAGGTTCAGGAACCAGTAACTATACATTTATCTGGGGAATGGCTGGTGAAAATTTAGATTATGGAGATATGGATGTTTGTAAAATTACAGACTTAAGATAAGATCATGACAAACCTATTTGATGTAACAGGAAAAGTTGCCCTAATTACAGGAAGTACTCACGGACTGGGAATGGCAATGGCAAAAGGATTAGGAAATGCCGGTGCAACAATTGTTGTTAATGGTAATTCGTCTCAACAAAAGATTGATGAAGCAGTAAAAGAGCTGAAAAATGAAGGTATAAATGCTTTTGGATACAGGTTTAATGTAACGGATGAAAAGGAAGTTATAGAAGCTGTAAAGAAAATTGAAAGCGAAGTTGGGCCAATTGCTATTTTGATTAACAATGCTGGAATCATCAAAAGAATTCCATTACTAGACATGGAAGTTTCTGATTTTAGAGAAGTAATTGATATTGATTTGGTAAGTCCATTTATAGTTTCTAAGCATGTTGCAAAAGGAATGATTGAAAGAAGGCAGGGAAAAATAATTAACATTTGCTCAATGATGAGCGAATTAGGCCGCAGTACAGTTTCGGCTTATGCAGCTGCAAAAGGCGGTTTGAAAATGTTGACCAAAAATATGGCAACAGAATGGGCAAAGTATAATGTACAGATTAACGGAATTGGACCTGGTTATTTTGCAACGGAACAAACAAAACCTATAAGAGTTGACGGACATCCTTTTAATGATTTTATTATTAGCAGAACGCCGGCGGCAAAATGGGGAGATCCAGGTGATTTGGCAGGAGCTGCAATATTTTTATCATCGAAAGCAAGCGATTTTGTAAACGGACATATTTTATATGTTGACGGCGGAATTCTTGCTACAATAGGAAAACCTTCAAACGAAGTTTAATTCTCAAATTATATTTAAAAAGACATGAGCAATCAGGCATTCATAAACGATAATTTTTTATTAGAAAATAAATTTGCTGAAGAGTTATATCATAACTATTCAAAAAATCAGCCTATAATTGATTACCATAATCACCTAAATCCGCAGTTTATTGCCGAAGATAAAATTTTTGACAATATTACACAGGTTTGGATCAACGGAGATCATTACAAATGGCGTGCAATGCGTACATTAGGAATCAATGAGCAGTTTGTAACTGGAAATGGTTCAGATAAAGATAAGTTCTTAAACTGGGCGAAAACAGTTCCGTATACGATGCGTAATCCTTTGTATCACTGGACGCATTTAGAATTAGCTCGTTATTTTGATATCTACGATTTATTGAATGAAAAATCGGCAGAGAAAATTTATATCGAAACGACTGAGAAAATTAATTCTCAGGCTTACAGCACACAAAATCTACTTAAAAAAGTAAACGCTGAATTAGTTTGTACTACAGAAGACCCGATTGATTCTTTAGAATTTCATCAGAAATTGGCAAAAAATCCAATCGGAACAAAGATGAGTACAGCTTTCAGACCAGATAAAGCTATCTTAATTTCTAATGATGGTTATAATGCATATCTAGACACATTAGGGGATGTGTCTGGAGTTGCAATTAATACTTATGCTGATTTACAAACAGCATTAAGAAACAGAATTGAGTTCTTTAATGCAAACGGATGTAAATTGAGTGATCACGGTTTAGATCAAATTTATTTTGAAGAATTTACAGAATCAGAAATCAGTTCAATTTTCAAAAAGAAAAGAGAAAACAGAATCATAACTCCAGAAGAAGCTTTAAAATTCCAAAGTGCTGTTTTAGTATTCTTATCTGAAACCTATCATGAATTCGGATGGGTACAGCAGTTTCACTTAGGGGCTTTGCGTAACAATAATGCTCGTATGCACAGGATTTTAGGCCCTGATACTGGTTGGGATTCAATTGGAGATTATCCGCAAGCACAAAAATTATCAAGCTTTTTAAATGCTTTAGACAGTAAAGATAAATTGACAAAAACAATTATCTACAACTTAAATCCTGCTGATAATGAAGTTATGGCAACAATGATTGGAAATTTCAACGATGGAAGCGTTCGCGGAAAAGTACAGTTTGGTTCTGGATGGTGGTTTTTAGATCAAAAAGACGGAATGACAAAGCAGTTAAATGCACTTTCAAATATGGGATTAATCAGCTGTTTTGTTGGAATGCTTACAGATTCAAGAAGTTTCTTATCATTCCCAAGACACGAATATTTCAGACGTATTTTATGTAATCTTTTGGGAGACGAAATTAAACGTGGAGAACTTCCAAATGATATGGAATGGATAGGGAAATTAGTTGCCGACATTTCATACAACAACGCAAAAGAATATTTCAAATTTTAGTTTTTTTAACCATTAAGGCATTAAGAAAATTAAGTTTTGGGTTAAAATAGTTACTTAATAATAAAAAGATAATTAAGCGAGTAGGCTTAATCAGCTTAACCTTTAATCGCAAAGAGAACATAAAGCAAAGCTTAATTTTCTTAATGCCTTAATGGTAAAATTAAAAATAAAAAAATGAGTAGAGTAGTTGCATTTGGAGAAATCATGCTGCGTTTATCAACAGAAAGACATTTACGTTTTTCACAATCTACAGCATTTGGTGCTACGTATGGTGGCGGAGAATTCAATGTATGTGTTTCCTTGGCGAATTATGGTGTAAATGCTGAATTTGTAACAAGACTGCCTGAAAATGAAATTGGTTTTTCTGCATTGAAAGAAATCAGAAAAATGAACGTAGAGTCTAAAAACATTCTTTATGGAGGAGAACGTTTAGGGATTTACTTTCTAGAAACAGGTGCAGGAACGAGAGGAAGCAATGTAGTTTACGATCGCGCTCACAGTGCAATGTCGACTATTGAAAAAGGGCAGATAGATTGGGAAAAAGTTCTTGAAGGTGCTGAATGGTTTCACTGGAGCGGTATTACGCCGGCAATTTCACAAAGCGCTGCAGAAGCTTGTTTAGAAGCGATTAAAACGGCTCACAAACTTGGAATTAAAATTTCATGCGATTTAAATTACAGGTCAAAACTTTGGCAGTACGGTAAAACACCAAGTGAGGTTATGCCAGAAATGCTTAGATATAGTAATGTTATTTTAGGCGATATCGATACAGCATATTTTATGTTAGGAATTCCGAAAGTGAATCCGAATTATCAGGATGAAAAAACACTTCCCGTTTTATATACAAAGTTGTTCGAGCTGATTCCAAATTTAAAAGTGGCGGCGACAACATTACGCTATTCTGTAAGTGCATCTCATCAAAGAATTGGCGGGATTTTGTTTGACGGAAAGGCAGTGTATCAAGCGGCTGTTAAAGAAGTAACGCCGGTTGTCGATAGAGTAGGAAGTGGTGATGCTTTTATGGGAGGATTGATTTACGGATTGTTAGAATATCAAAATAATAACCAAAGAGCATTAGATTTTGCAGTTGCAGCTTGTTGTTTAAAACATACAATTGCAGGAGATTATAATTTGGTTACTTTAAAAGAAGTTGAAAATATGATTGATGGTGATGGTTCTGCATTGGTATCAAGATAATTAAGAGAAATATGGCAAAGTTTTCAAGAATAGAGGTTGCACAGACAATGAAAGATAACGGAATGGTTCCATTGTTTTTTCATTCTGACATCGAATTAAGTAAAAAAGTTTTAAAAGCATGTTATGATGGTGGTTCTAGATTAATGGAATTTACCAGCAGAGGTGATTTTGCTCACGAAGTTTTTGGAGCTTTAAATAAATATGCTTTAGCTGAACTTCCGGGAATGATTTTAGGAGTTGGCTCTATTACAGATGCTGCATCGGCTTCATTGTACATGAGTTTAGGAGCAAATTTTATTGTTACACCGGTTTTTAGAGAAGATATAGCAATTGCCTGCAATCGCCGAAAAGTATTGTGGTCGCCAGGCTGTGGTACGCTGTCGGAAATTGCAAGAGCGGAAGAATTAGGCTGTGAAATTGTAAAATTATTTCCTGCAGATACTTACGGTCCAGAGTTTATTAAAGCAATAAAAGGACCATGTCCGTGGACAAATATTATGCCTACAGGCGGAGTTTATCCAACTGTTGAAAGCTTGAGTTCATGGCTTAATGCAGGAGCAATTTGCGTAGGATTAGGATCGCAGCTGATCTCAAAAGATATATTAGAAAATAAAGATTTTGACGGTTTAACTGCAAAGGTTAGTCAGGTTCTTGATATTATAAAAAATATAAAAAAATAAATAAGGAGTAATCATGCCAATCCTTATTTAGATGCGTTTTTTTTAGATTTTAGAGATTGTAATTGAACATTACGCTTGCAAAATAATTTCTGTCACTCCTCACAGCGGGTTTTATTTTACATTCAAGTGTAATGTTTCATTTACAATTTAAAAGGCAGAAATAAAGAAATAAGGTTTATAAATGGTTATTTATAACGCATTAAAGAAAATTTAAAATGAAAAAATTAAATAGAATAAATACAGGATTAGAAAAGTTACAGCCAATTAAGGTAGTTCAGTTTGGAGAAGGTAACTTTTTAAGAGCCTTTGTTGATTATGCTTTTTACAAACTAAATAAAGAAGTTGATTTTAATGCTGGTATTGCAATAGTTCAACCTTTGAAGGACGGTATGGTAAATATGATTAATGATCAGGACGGTCTTTATACCTTGTTTATGAACGGAATTAAAAAAGGTGAAAAGATACAAGACATTGAGTTAATTACTAATATCGTAAAAACTATAAACCCATATACTGAATTTACAAATTATTTGGCTTTAGCTAAAGAAGAAGAACTTCAGTTTATTGTTTCTAATACTACTGAAGCTGGAATTGAATTTATTGAAAGTGATACTCCAGATATGCAGCCACCGGTGTCATTTCCTGCAAAATTGACTGTTTTATTATATGAAAGATTTAAGCATTTTAATGGTGATGCTTCTAAAGGAGTTACAATAATTCCTTGTGAATTAATTGATTATAACTCTGAGACGCTTAAAAAATATATTTTACAATATATTGATTTATGGAAATTAGAAGATGCATTTAAAACTTGGGTATCAGATGCTTGTACCTATCATAGTACTTTGGTTGACAGAATTGTTCCTGGATATCCAAGAGCTGAAATTGAAGAATACAATAATAAATTAGATTATGAGGATAATTTAATTGTTGCGGCTGAACCTTTTTTCCTTTGGGCTATTGAAGGTGGAGAGGATCTAAAAGCAAAATTGCCTTTTCATAAAACAGATTTGAATGTAAAAATCGTTGATGATATACGTCCTTTTAAAATGATTAAAGTTCGTATTTTAAACGGTGCGCATACGGCAATGGTTCCTTTTTCACTTTTGCATGGTAATAAATTAGTAATGGAAACTGTTAACGGAGATTTTACTGGAAAATTTGTAAATAGCGTTATTAGTGAAATTAGTGAAACTCTTGATATGGACAAAAATGAAATTACGGCCTATTCTGAGGAAGTAATGGACCGATTTAAAAATCCATTTATCAAACATGCACTTGCTGATATTGCATTAAATTCTGTATCGAAATTCAAAGTAAGAGTTTTGCCTAGTTTATTAGGATATTATAAGGCTAACCAAAAATTGCCTGTTAATTTGACTTTTTCATTAGCGAGTTTAATTCGTTTCTATAAAGGAACTTGGAATGGTCAAAGTTTACCGGTTAAAGATGGTGAAGATATTACAGCTTTCTTCAACGGACTTTGGAAATCGGATGATTACGAAAAAATCGCTCGTTTAACATTACAAAACAAAAGTTTCTGGGATGAAGATTTAACTGAAGTTTCTGGACTAACAAAAGCAATTACAATTGCATTAGAGGAAATTGATGCAAATGGTATTGAAGCTGGTTTTGCTAAGTTTCAAGAAAGAATAAAATAAAAAAAAGATAAAAAAATAAAGAACAAGGGTTAATTATGGCAACGCAAAAAAAACTTATAAAAGTTCACCCAACCGACAATGTAGCGGTTGCTTT
Source organism: Flavobacterium sp. FlaQc-28 (assembly GCF_044007415.1). Lineage (NCBI taxonomy): Bacteria > Pseudomonadati > Bacteroidota > Flavobacteriia > Flavobacteriales > Flavobacteriaceae > Flavobacterium > Flavobacterium sp. FlaQc-28. The sequence continues at coordinate 38,888 of NZ_JBIPCM010000007.1, read as the reverse complement.
GGTGAATCTTACAGCGGGCGAAGTAATTGATTTCGAAGGAGAATCAATTACTATTGAGTCTGATGTAAAAATGAAACATAAGATTGCAATGGTTCCTTTTAATGTAGGAGACAGAATCATTATGTATGGTGTTTTGGTAGGAAAAGCAAGTGCAAGAATCGAAAAAGGAGGATTGCTTTCTACTGTAAACGTGAAGCACGAAAGCGATAAAGTTACTGGTAAAACAGAAACTATTGGCTGGACAGCTCCAAATGTTGATAAATGGAAGGACAGAACTTGGCAGGGCTATCATAGAGAAGATGGGCAGGTTGGAACTGAAAATGTTTGGCTGTTTTTTCCATTAGTATTTTGTGAAAACAGAAACATCGAAATCTTAAAAGATATTTTTGAGAAAGAATTGATGAAACCAAAGGAAAATGACTACCAGTTATTACTGCGTTCTTTGGTAAAATCAGAAACAGGCGGAGCAGGAAATGAAGCAGCTTCAAATGATGCTAACTTGTTTAATAATATTGAAGTTAAATTTATTACACATCAAGGCGGCTGCGGCGGAATTCGTCAGGATTCTCATAGTTTAGCTAAATTATTAGCAGGTTATGTAAATAATCCTAATGTTGCTGGTGCTACAGTTTTGAGTTTAGGATGTCAGAATCTGCAAATTCAAATTTTCAAAGACGCTCTAGATGCAATAAATCCAAATAGTAAAAAACCAGTTTTGATTTACGATCAGCAATCTATTGGAACTATCGAAACCATGTTGAGCAGTGTTGTAAAAGATACTTTTGAAGCGATTAAAAAAGCAAATGAGATAAAGAGAGAACCAGCTCCATTGTCTAAATTAAGAATTGGTTTAGAGTGCGGTGGATCTGATGGATTTTCTGGAATTTCAGCAAACCCAACATTGGGAGTGTTATCTGATCATTTAGTTGCTTTGGGAGGAACTACAATTCTTTCTGAATTTCCTGAATTATGTGGAGTAGAACAAGAATTAGTTAATCGTTGTGTAGATGATAAGGATGGAAAACGTTTCTTAGATTTAATGCAATGGTACGAAAAAACAGTTGTAGATGCAGGTTCAGGATTTGATATGAATCCTTCCCCAGGTAACATTAAAGACGGTTTGATTACAGATGCTATGAAATCGGCTGGTGCTGCTAAAAAAGGAGGAACATCGCCAATTACAGGTGTTTTTGATTATGGAGAATATATTAACGAACCAGGCTTTACATTGCTTTGCACGCCAGGAAATGATGTTGAATGTACGACTGCAATGGTTGGTTCTGGTGCAAATATGGTATTGTTTACAACAGGTTTAGGAACGCCTACAGGTAATCCGATTGCTCCAGTTGTAAAGATTTCATCAAACACACAATTAGCGGCTAAAATGTCTGATATTATCGATATTGATACTGGCGGCATTATCACTGGAGAAAAATCAATTGATGAAATGGCTGATGAAATGTTAGAATTTATTATTGATGTTGCAAGTGGTACAATTAAAACCAAAGCAGCGATTTTAAATCAAAACGATTTTATTCCTTGGAAAAGAGGAGTTTCTTTATAAAAGAGATTTAAATATATATGTAGAGACGCACAGTTGTGCGTCTTTTTTTTTAACCATATAAGTTATTTAAGTTTATTCTAGATTGTACTTACAATAAAAAAGCAGCTCTATAAGAGCTGCTTTTTTATTAGATTTTAAAGCAAACTTAAATTTACTTATATCACTTATATGGTTGAAAAATATTAAAAAGTGCTTCTTGATGAAGACTTACGAATGTGTAATTCTGGTGCAAGAACTACCTTTTTTTCGATTTTAATAGTATCTGTTTTGTCTACTTGTTCTAAGAAAACACGAGCAGACATTTTTCCCATTTCCAACGGAGATTGATCAACAGAAGTAATAGACAACTCCATGAATTTGGTAAAAGGTTCATTACTGAATCCTGCGACACAAAATTCTTTTGGAATGCTGATGTTTCTCTCTTTTAGCTCTTGAATTGCGCCTAAAGCAGCAAAATCACTCGACGAGAATATAGCATCAGGAGGTGTTTCTAATTGTAATAATTTGTCAACTGCTTCTTTTCCGGCATCAACACTACTTTTTACAGGGATTACATATTCTTCTCTAAATGTCATTCCGTTATCGAGTAGAGCTTGTTTATAGCCTAAAAATCTATTTTTAAATATATCTAAAGATTGATCACCAGATAAGTGAGCAATGCATCTGCAGCCTTCATTAATTAAGTGTTTTGTGGTTAAATAACCGCCTCTAAAGTCATTAATAGTTACAGAACTTACTCCGTCGATATGTTTGCTTCTGTCAAAAAAGATTAAAGGAACGTTTTTTTGCAGTACGTTATGAAAAGCATTGTCGTTTTCGGAGGTAACATCAGTAACAGACATGATTATGCCGTCGACCTGTGCATCTATTAAAGTATATAGATTTTCATTTTCTCTTTTTTTGCTTTCATGAGTTTGGCAGATAATTACCTGATAACCGTGCGGATGCAGTTCTTCTTCAATACCTCTAATAACAGAGGCAAAAAAATTACTGTCAATTCTCGGTACAATTACGCCAATATTATTGCTTCTGCCGCTTTTTAATGCTAATGCAAGCTTGTTTTGCTTGTAATTCATTGAAGCAGCTGTTTTAATAACCAATTCCCGAGTACTTTCTTTTATTTTAGGATTATTATTAAGTGCTCTGGAAACAGTAGCTGCAGTGATATTTAATTTTTCGGCAATATCATAAATGGTTACTTTTTCGCTCATTAAAAAGAGATTTTACAAATTAATTTATAGACAAAAATACATTTTTTTTATATAATGTAATATTTAATGTTATCGATTACCATAATTCATTACTCAAACGATTTCTGTTTTACAATGATAATAAATTATAATATTTTTTGCATTAAATGTAATAATAATTATTAATAAAAATTAAATGTATAAATTATTTCTAAATAAATTTGGTGGGTTGGAACATATTTTTTAATTTCGTGTAATCGATTACATAATCGTTGATGTTTTCGCCTGTTAAACTATAATTTCCATTTACATGATTGCAAATAAGAGTATAACGTATAAAGTGGTTGTTTTTTACAGCGTAATGGTCATGATGATTATATCATGTTCAAAGAAAATTACTGCTGTAACAGAGGCGGATCCTTGGAAAAGAATGGAATCGATAATAAAAAGTATTCCAGAAACTCATTTTTCAGACAAAACATATAATATAAACGATTTTGGAGCAGTAGCTGATGCAAAAACTTCAAATACTTTAGCTTTTGAAAAAGCAATTAAAGCTTGTGCATCTAATGGAGGGGGAAAAATTTTGGTTCCGAATGGGAAATACCTTACAGGTCCAATTCATTTAGAAAGTAATGTAAATCTGCATTTAGAAGATAATGCAGAAATTCTTTTTAGTCTGAATCCAAAAGAATATCCAATTGTTCATACTTCATGGGAAGGAACAGAAGTAATGAATTATTCACCGCTTATTTATGCTAAGGGCAAAACAAATGTTGCTGTAACTGGAAAAGGAATTCTAAACGGACAGGCAGACAGTACAAATTGGTGGGTTTGGTCGGGCGGAAAAAATTACGGATGGAAAAAAGGTATTCCGTCTCAAAATGATCCAAACAACCGTGAAGTTTTGGTTGATATGGCAGAAAAGGGCATTCCGGTAGCGGAAAGAATTTTTGGAGAAGGAAGATATTTGAGACCTAATTTTATTGAGTTTTTTGAATGTAACACAGTTTTAGTAAAGGATGTAACAATAATAAATGCACCTTTTTGGATTTTGCATCCTATCAAAACAAACAATATGATTATTGATGGTGTAACGGTAAACAGCCACGGACCAAATAATGATGGCTGCGATCCTGAGTATTCTCAAAACATAATAATTAGAAACTGTACTTTCAATACTGGTGATGACTGTATTGCTATTAAAGCAGGTCGTGATGCTGATGGAAGAAGAGTGGGATTACCAAGTAAAAATATCATTGTGCAAAACTGTAAAATGATCGACGGGCACGGAGGTGTTGTTATTGGAAGCGAAATATCGGCCGGAGTGAATAATGTTTTTGTAGAAAACTGCAATATGGACAGTCCAAATTTGGATCGTGCCATTCGAATCAAAACCAATTCAAAAAGAGGCGGTGTAATCGAAGATGTTTATGTTAGAAACCTTGAAGTAGGAACTGTGAAAGAATGTGTATTGAAGTTAAACATGTTTTATAATGTTTACGGATCACAAACTGGAAATTTTATACCAACGATCAGGAACATAAGTCTTGAGAATGTAAATGTAAAAAATGGTGGAAAATACAGCGTTTGGGCAGAAGGTTACAAGGAATCTCCAGTTGAAAACATAACCCTTAAAAACGTAAAAATTCAAAAAGTAGATTCGATCTATAAATTAAAAAATGTTAAGAATATAAAATTTATTAATACCTATATCAATGAACAAAAAGTAAATAATTAAAAACGAGTAACTATCAATTAACCAGAAAACCACTAAACAAAATTATGAACATTAAACAACCATTAAAGAAAAAAGTAAAATACAATCTTGTATTTTTATTTTTCCTAAATTTCCTGTTGAGCTTTTCAGCAAAAGCGCAGTCTACCACAATAGAAGGGAAAATTACAGATGCGTCGGGATTGTCACTGCCAGGGGTAAACATTAACGAGAAAGGAACCAAAAATGGAACTTCGACAGATTTTGAAGGAAGTTTCAAGATAAATGTAACAAGTAATAAAGCAGTTTTAATAATAAGCTATCTGGGGTTTCAAACTCAGGAAGTAAGTGTTGCTGGAAAAAGCAAAGTAAATGTTAGTCTTGTAGAGCAGTCAAATTCATTAAATGAAGTTGTAGTAGTAGGATACGGTTCTGTTAAGAAAACAGATCTTACCGGTTCAGTAAGTACAATTAATGCGGCTACAATTACAGAGAGAAACACGATCAGTCCGCTTGAAGCAATTCAGGGAAGTACTCCCGGAGTTCAAATTTCATCTAGTACAGGTCGTGCGGGTGATGGATTTAAAGTTGTAATTAGAGGAAATAACTCTCTAATTGCAGATTCTAGTAACCCAAGTATGGTTGGTTCTTCACCATTATATGTAGTTGACGGAGTTCCTATGGATGGAATTGATTTCTTAAATCCACAAGATATTGCTAGAATGGATGTTTTAAAAGATGCATCTTCTGCAGCGATTTATGGTTCTAGAGGATCAAATGGAGTTATTATAGTTACGACAAAAAGCGGTACAAGTGCAAAAGCAGGTATCAGCGTAACATTTGATACTTCTTACGGAAATAAAACAGCAGCTAGACTTCCAAAAATGATGACAGGAGAAGAGTGGTGGAAATTTCACCAAGTGGCTTATATGAGTGCTACTCCTGCAACGCAGACTCCGGCTCAATTAGCTGCATTAGCAGGAAATCAAAGTCCATTATTAGTTTCTCGTGCCAATAGCGGTTACAATTATGACTGGTATGATGCAGTACTTAAAAGTGGAATGACTGAGAATAATTATTTAAATATTTCTGGTCGATCAGATTCTGGTTTGAGTTATAACTTAGGATTTGGTATTCAAAGTGACAGAGGTCTTATCGATAATGATTCAACAGACAAATACTCTTTTAAATTAGGATTAAATCATAAAATAAATGATAAGTTTTCTACAGGAGTAAATGTTACAATTGCTAGATTAGACAATCAATTAGGAAGTGATTTAGCTATGCAGGATGCTTTTAGACTAAGTCCTTTAATGTCTCCTTGGGCTGTTGATGCAGCAGGAAATGAAAAAGTAGGAACTTTATTTTTCTTACCTGGTAAATTAACATATCCTGATGGTTCTTGGGCAATAAATAAAACGTCTACAGTAAACCCATTAATGGAGATTGCTAATTCTTCTCAAACAGAAAAAACATGGCAGACAGTTGGTAATGCTTATTTTCAATACCAGCCTTTAAAATGGCTTTCGTTTAAAACGACATTTGCTGCTGGTATTATGGATACACAAGGCTCAAAGGCTTATACTGCACAAACAAATGCAGGTGTAACATTAAATGGAAAGAATTCTGCAACTCTTGAAAACTCAAATAACTTCAATTATACTTGGGACAATCAAATTGATTTAAAACATACTTTTAACGATGTACATGATTTTAGTTTATTGTTATTACAAAGTTTGTACTCAAATGTTGATGAGTTTTCTTCTTTGTATTCTAATAATCAGCCTTTTGATGTAGGAACGGATAATATGGGATCTGGAGTACAAACCAGTTATGTAGTAAAATCATCTTATGCAAAGAATACCTTAAACTCTTATGCAGTTCGTTTAAACTATGCCTATAAAGACAAATATTTAATTACAGCTTCTACAAGATGGGATGGTTCTTCTGTTTTATCTGAAGGTAATAAATGGCAGAGTTTCCCTTCTGTAGCATTAGGATGGAAAATCAGCAAAGAATCTTTCTTAGAAAACAGTTCAGTAGTTTCTGATTTAAAATTACGTGCAAGTTTAGGTTATACAGGAAATGATAACGTTGCGCCATATACTTCTCAAGCATTACTAAATCAGCAGACATTCTATGCTGCAGGAGCAAATGTTGTTTCTGGATGGCAGTCAGAAAATTTAGCCAACCCAAATTTAACTTGGGAAAAAACAAGAGAATACAATTTAGGAGTTGATTTTGGATTCTTAAAAAACCGTATTAGCGGTAGTGTTGACGTTTATGACAGATTATCAGATGATTTAATTTACAAGCAGCAATTACCAGCAGAAACAGGTTGGAAAAATACATTTGCCAATGTTGGATCTGTAAGTAACAAAGGTATTGAGGTTTTATTGACAACAAAAAACATTAAATCTAAAAATGTAAATTGGGAAACCACTTTTACATTTACTAAAAACGTAAACAAATTAGAGTCAATTTACAATCAAGATAAAGTAAGTGATATTGGTAATAAACTGATACTTGGTGCACCTTTGAATCCTAATTACAATTATGTTTATGATGGAGTTTGGCAGGAAAGTGAAGCAGCTCAGGCGGCGACTTACGGAATGGCTCCTGGACAAGCAAGACCAAAAGACTTAAATAATGATGGTAAATTTAATCAGGACGATAGAACTGTAATTGGTAATCCAAACCCAGAATGGCAGGGAAGTTTTTATTCAAAGTTAACTGTTGGACAGTTTGATTTTAATTTCTCAGTTTTAACTAGTCAAGGACAAACTGTTTTGAGTACTTTTCACCAAAACTTTGCTGATGTAAGTGATAGAGGACGTCAGAAAATTGCTATGGATTATTTTATTCCAACTAATGGTACAGGAATTCCTGCTAACGCTAACACTCAAAATCCAAGACCAGGACCAGTTGCAACAGGAGCTGGAGCTTATTGGACTTCTTTATTTGGATATTATAGAGATGCATCTTACGTGAAAATTAAAAATATATCTTTAGGTTATACACTAGATTCTGAATTGTTGAAAAAACTAAAAATCAGTAATCTAAGAGTTTATGTAAATGTTTTAGACCCATTTGTATTTACAAAATTTGACGGGTACGATCCAGAGTGGGCAGGTTCGCCATTTGGAGTAAATCGTCCAGCAGCTGTTACTACACAATTGGGATTAAGTGTTAAATTTTAATAAAGATATCAAATGAAAAAAATAATAATAATGTTAGGAATAATCGCTGTATCTGTAAGCTCATGCAGTGATTATATTGAAGAAGAAAGCCGTTCTTATGTACCCGCAGATGCAACTTATAAAACCGCATCTGGATTTCAATTATTGGTAAACACAAATTATGCTTGGTTAAAAGGTATATATGGAGGAAATCCATGGCTTTTTGAGTCAGGAACAGATATGTATGCAGAAGGAAGAGGGCCAGAACCTGCAGGTTTAAGCCAATATACACTTTTAATACCTTCATCAGATAATGTGGCAGATTTATACAATCCTTGCTATCAGTTGATTCAGGCGGTAAATAAAACAATTCATTTTTCGACTATAACAGAGCAGACTTCAATCTTAAATGCTCAGGTAGGTGAGGCAAGATTTTTAAGAGCGCAAGCTTACTTTTTGCTGGTGCAGACTTATGGTGGTGTTCCTGTTGTAAACGATTATATTGCAACACCAATTTTATCTTTTACCAGAAATTCAGCCGAAGAAGTATATACACAGATTATCGGAGATTTAGATTTCGCATTGGCAAATGTTGGAACTGCAGCTTATAGCTCAGCAGGAAAAGTAAACAAAAGAGCCGTAAATGATTTATTGGCAAAAGTTTACTTAACTAGAGGATACGAAACATTTGGTAAAGCGGATGATTTTACTAAGGCTGCATCTTATGCTGATGCTGCGATTGCAGGACAAACTTTGGCAATTGCTTTTGATCAATTATTTAAACCTGGAAACGATTTAAATGCTGAAACCATTTTTTCTGTACAATATGATAAAGCATCAACAAGTACAGATCCAACAAAATTAGGAAATAATCAGTTTTACTATTTTAGTTCGTACTTAGGTGGAGCAGAAACTGGAGCGCCGTTAAGAAGCTACAATTTATGCCCGACAGATTATGCTTTAGGATTATACGAAAAAGGAGATAAAAGATGGGATGCTACTTTCATGACTGAAATTCTTGAAGGTCCAGAAACTACAAATGGAGTTACTAAAACTGTTTTGTACTATCCATACTATAGAAGTTCAAATCCAGCATCATTAAAAGTAAGACATTTTTACGAGCCAAAATGGTTTACGCCTGCTGACAGAACAGCTTGGGAAACTGCAAATGCTTCAAGAAAAGCGGCTACGTTTGTTTACCATCCTTGGGGAGAGTATTCTGCAGCTCATACTTTAATTAAAAATTTAGACTGTTACACTATTCCAGTGAAGAAGTTTGATGATCCAGATCCAACTACACCTTCAAGCACAGGACCAGTAAGTACAAGAGATATTATCGTATCTCGATTGGGAGAAACTTACTTAATTGCGGCAGAAGCGTATTTAAAAGCGGGACAACCAGGAACAGGCTTAGCTCGTTTAAATGAAGTAAGAAGAAGAGCGGGAGTAGCAAATGCAACAATCGGACAATTTACTATCGATTATATTCTTGATGAAAGAGGAAGAGAATTGTTAGGCGAATATAAAAGATGGTTTGATTTGAAGCGTACAGGAACATTAGTTGACAGAGCTTCAGCATACAATTATAAAATTAAAGCATCCAACTTTGTTGGAGTAGGCGGTAAACTTAAAATCTTAAGACCAATTCCACAATCGGTTTTAGATTTAAACCAAAATAAAGATTTTCCTCAGAATCCTGGTTATTAGTAATTGATTAATATTTTGAGACTATTGTTTTTTTGAAGCAGTTAAAAAGGAGTTTGGCCAAAGTGCCGAACTCCTTTCTTAACTAAAAAGTAAAAGGATTTTAATGCGAAAAATTGTATTGATTTTATTAGGGTTTATAAGCTTTGCAAATGCACAGCAGACTTATAGTGTCGACACTTCGTACACCGTAAAAAGCACTTATACAAAATTGATAAAAAAATACCCGTCGATTACGATTCCAGTTATCGCTGAGAATGAAAACATCGATAAAATTGGCGATGTGGCTTATTTTACATCAAAAGAAAGAACACTGCATTTAGATGCTTTTGTAAATAAAAAACAAAAACAAAATCCAGCTGTAATTATGATTCATGGCGGCGGATGGAGATCAGGAAACAAGAACCAAATGAATCCTTTGGCACAAGAAATTGCTTCAAAAGGTTATTCTTGTTTTACAATAGAATACAGATTATCGCTTGAAGCAAAATATCCGTACGGCGTGTATGATGTAAAAAATGCGATTAGATTTATAAAAGATAATGCAAAGAAATTCAATGTAGATTCAAACAAAATTGCGGTTTTAGGCTGCTCTTCGGGCGGGCAAATGGCAGCTTTGATTGGTACAACAAATGGAAATTCGGCTTTTGATGATCCTTCAAATAAAAGTAAATCATCTTCAAAAGTAAATGCAATCATCAATGTAGACGGCATTTTGGCATTTAGGCATCCAGAATCTTCAGAAGGAGAGATGGCATCGTTTTGGCTTGGAGGTTCTTATGAAGAAAAAACAGAGAACTGGAAAAATGCATCAGCTTTAAGCCATACCAATAAAAATACACCTCCAATATTGTTTATAAACAGCAGTATCGACAGGTTTCATGCAGGGAGAGATGACATGATAAAAATTCTAAATCAATATAAGATTTATAGTGAAGTTCATACAATCGAAAATTCACCTCATTCCTTCTGGTTTTTTCAGCCTTGGTTTAATCCAACCGCTGATTTTACAACTAATTTTTTAAAAAAGACATTCAAATAATTGCAATAAAATGAAAACAAAAATCACAGTCGCAGCCTTATTTTTAATTGGTTTGACATCCGTAAATGCTCAAAAGTATGATATCAAAACCGCTAAAACCTATGCCGAAATTTCTGCTAAAACAGATGGACATTGGGAGGGAAGAAAATACAAAGGCGGAACCGTTTTTAAAAATGTAGACAGACTAAAACTAGCCCCAGAGCACACAGATCATTCTTTTGATATTCGTTACGAAGGTCCGGGATGGGAAAGTAACCGAATTGGATACCGTTTGTATCTAGACTGGAGAAATGCGATTGATATTTTTGGAAAGAAAACTTCTAAAATGATTTTGCCAATTGTAGGTCAGGATAATTTTGATTCGTATCACGAAATGAGCGATTGGGGTGCGGATATTCTAAAAGCAGGAAAAGGAATTGGAATTGGATCAATTGATCGTTATTTAAACAACGAAAAACTGCATTTCCGCGAAGTAGATTCTACAATTGCCACCGTTGTAAATAAAAACAACGAATCGGGCGTAAAAGTGAATTATTACGGATGGAAAACAGCTTCTGATAAAATTGATTTTACTTCAACTTTAACGATAAAACCAGATCAGCTTTATACAAAACATACCATTCAGGCTTCAAAAGAAATTAAAGGAATTTGTACTGGAATTGTAAAACAGAAAAATACAGAACTTCTTAAAAAAGAAAGTAAAAACAAAAAATGGGCATATTTGGCAACTTACGGCGTGCAGTCTTTAGTTCCAGATAAATTGGGAATGGCTATTTTTTATGAAGTAAACACAATCGAAAATATTGCTGATACTGATTTAGATTATTTATTAGTTTTTAAACCAACAACAAAGGCGACTTCATTTTACCTTTTAGGCGCTTGGGAACAAGAGCAAAACGGAATAAAATCGAAAGAAGATTTCGTAAAATATTTAGACGCTCAATTAGAAATTCTGAACAAAAAAGGGAAGATGTAATTTTTTTGCCATTCCCGACAGCTATCGGGATAAATGAGTAAAAAGATTAAAAAAATCTGCTCAATCGGCTCAATCTGCCACCCGAGCGATACCGAACAGGCGAAGCAAATCTGTGTAAAAAATGTTTAACACATAGTAACATAGATTTTATTGTGTTTAAAAGAGTATAAAAAGAAGCTCACTTCTTACACATAGGATACTATGTTTGTTAATGCAAGTGAAATGCCTTTTATCAAGTATCAAAAGCGATGTTTCTATGTGTTTAAAATACAAGCAAAGAATAATCCAAATAATCCATTATCCCAATAGCTATCGGGAGTGGTAAAACAAAATATAAGAATGAATTATAAAAAAACAGTCTTTGCGTTTTTCTTGTTGTACAGCATTTTTACAATTGGTCAGAACAATGATAATCAGAATAAAATTGCAGTTTCAGCCAATTCAAAATGGTCAGAGAAAACAGCAGTTACAATTCTGAATAAATACCCGAAAGCTTGGCAGATCGACGGAACCGAGAAACCAAAATGGGATTATAAAATGAGCTTGACTTTGTCTGCTTTTGAGAAATTGTATTTGAAAACTAAAGACAAAAAATATCTCAATTACATCAAAGAGTATGCAGATGAATTGATTGACAGCAACGGAAATATAGCCAAATACGATATTAAAGAATACAATATCGATTATGTAAATCCGGGAAAACTGTTGTTTAATTTATATGAAGAAACAAAAGACAATCGCTATTTAACGGTTATCAAACAATTAAGAACACAGCTTGAAAGTCAGCCAAGAACACCAAGCGGAGGATTTTGGCACAAACAAATTTATCCAAATCAAATGTGGATCGATGGTTTGTACATGGCAGAACCTTTTTATACCCAATATACGGTTAAGTACGAAAAAGGTAAAAGCTTAGGTGATATTGTGAAACAATTTGAATTGGTTCACAATCATTTATTAGACAAAAAAACAGGATTGCCTTATCAGGCATGGGATGAAAGTAAAGAAATTGGCTGGGCAAATCCCGAAACAGGAACTTCGCCAACAATATGGAGCAGAGGAATTGGCTGGTATATGATGGCATTGGTAGAAACATTGGATTATTTTCCTAAAAGCAATCCAAAGCAAAAAGAACTGGTTATGTATTTAAATGAAATTGCCAAGAATGCGGTTAAAGCACAAAGCCCGTCAGGATTATGGTATCAAGTTGCTGATAAACCAGAATTGACAGGCAATTATTTAGAATCTTCAGGTTCTGCAATGATTATTTATGCTTTAGCAAAAGGTGCTGATAAAGGATATTTGAATGCAGCCTATAAAAAAACAGCACAAAAATTGTTTGATGTGTTTGTTAAAGAATTTGTCAAAACAAATGAAAATAATGAGATTACGATTTCAAATGTTTCATCCAATGTAGGATTGGGCGGAAAACCATTTCGTGATGGTTCAAATGAATATTATGCAAAAAGCAAAACAAAAGACAATAGTTCGCCTGCATTAGCCGCATTTTTACTGAGTGCAGTAGAATTAAATAAATAACGATTTATTATGATAAAGAAAAGCCCTTTTAGTTTTGCCCGAATTGTACTGATAAGTGCGATTGTATTTTCGTTTAATGCAATTTCGGCACAGTCTTCCAATGCTATTTCAAAAGATCTAAAATGGTCAGAGCGAATGGCGCTTTCTATTATCAAACGTGCTCCACAAGCTTGGCAGGTAGATAATAACGAAAAACCAAAATGGGATTATAAATTGGGTTTATTGATGACTTCTTTTGAAAAACTGCATCAAAAAACAAATAATCCGGTTTACGGCGATTACATCAAAGCTTACGGAGAAACAGTAATTAATCCTTCAGGAGAAATTATGAATTACAAACTCGAAGAGTATAATATCGATTATGTAAATCCGGGTAAGTTTTTGTTTGAACTTTATAAAAGAACAAATGATAATCGTTATCTAACAGCGATGCAGACTTTAAGAAAGCAATTAGAAACACATCCAAGAACAAACTCAGGAGGATTTTGGCACAAAAAAATATATCCGTACCAAATGTGGCTCGACGGTTTGTATATGGGAACACCATTTTATGCACGTTATACAGTTGAGTTTGACAACGGAAAAGATTTAAATGATGTTGCCAAACAATTTGAACAAATTCACCTGCATACGCTGGATAAAAAAACGGGATTGCTTTTTCATGCTTGGGATGAAAGTAAACAAATGCAATGGGCGAATAAAGAAACAGGAACTTCACCCAATTTCTGGTCGCGTTCTATTGGCTGGTATATGATGGCTTTGGTTGATGTTCTGGATTATATGCCAAAAGAACATCCAAAAAGAAAAGAACTAATTCAGTATTTAAACGATATTTCGAAAGCTGTTGCAAAATATCAAGACAAATCTGGATTATGGTATCAGGTTACCGATGCAGGAAATAAAGAAGGTAATTACCTTGAAACTTCTGGATCTGAAATGTTTGTTTATGCTTTTGCAAAAGGAGCTAACAAAGGATATTTACCAGCATCGTATAAAAAACTTGCTTTAAAAGGTTTCGACGCCATTACTAAAAAACTGGTTACTGTTGATGCTGATGGCGAAATTCATATTACACAAGTTTGCGCCAGTGCAGGATTAGGAGGAAATCCGTACCGCGATGGTTCTTTTGAATATTATATAAAAGAAAAAATAAAAATAGATAACTCACACGGTTTAGGGCCATTTATTTTGGCTGCATTAGAAGTAGAACAATAGTAGAATTTTTAAATATATTTTGAAATGAAAAATAGTAGGAAACACAGTTTTATGTCGGTTTTATTAGTTTGCGTAATGGCTTTAACAGGCTGTAAAGTAACTTCACAGGAAACTGCAAAAAAAGAAATCGTTATTTCGAAAGACATGAAATGGTCAGATAAAATGGCTTTAACCTTGATGAAACGTCATCCAGAAAGTTACATGATCGACGATTCTAAAAAACCAAAATGGGATTATGTTCATGCCTTAGTATTACATTCTATCGAAGAATTGTACAAAAAAAATCCAGATCCGCGATACAAAGCCTATATAAGAGGTTACGTAGATGAATTGGTACAGGAAGACGGTACGATTAAAACGTACGAACTAGACAAATACAATATTGATTTGGTGGTTCCGGGGCGTTTACTTTTTGCTATTTATGCCGAAACAAAACAGGATAAATATTTAAAAGCGATGCAATTGGTTCGTAAACAATTAACAGAACAGCCTCGTACAGCAAGCGGTGGATTCTGGCACAAACAAATCTATCCAAACCAAATGTGGTTAGACGGTTTGTATATGGGAGAACCATTTTACGCAGAATACACATTGACTTTTGAAAACGGAAAAAGTTTTGATGACATCGCAAAACAATTTGAGTTGATTCAATTGCACGCAACAGATCCTAAAACAGGATTATTGTACCACGGTTGGGATGAAAGTAAAGCAATGCCTTGGGCAAATAAAGTTACAGGAAACTCACCAAATTTCTGGTCAAGAGCTTTAGGCTGGTATGCAATGGCACTAGTTGACGTTTTAGATTATATGCCAAAAGAACATCCAAAGAGAGCAGAATTAATTAAGTACTTAAACAATGTATCTGCAGCTTTGGCTAAATATCAAGATAAATCTGGATTGTGGTATCAAGTTACAGATAAAGCAGGAGGAAAAGGAAACTATTTAGAAGCTTCAGGATCATCAATGTTTGCGTATGCTTTTGCAAAAGGAGCAAACAAAGGATATCTTCCTGCAAAATATAAAAAATTAGCCAACAAAGCTTTTGACGGATTAACGAAAGTTTTAATCAAAAAAGTTGACGAAGACGGAGGCATTACATTAACAAACTGCTGTCAAGTTGCAGGTTTAGGAGGAACTCCATACCGTGATGGTTCTTATGAATATTACGTAAACGAAAGAAAGAAAGACAACGATCCTAAAGCAACAGGACCATTTATTTTAGCCGCTTTAGAATTGAATAGATAGTTTATAATTGTTAATTGTGAGTTATGAATTATTAGTGAATAGTAAATAATGAAGACGCTCTGCTTTGTCTTGCTGAGCGAAGTCGAAGCATCGAACAGAAACTCCAATTACAAATTAAGATATAAACCCGACAGGTTTTAAAACTTGGCGGATTTAAAACACAAAACTTGTCATTTCGACCGAAGGGAGAAATCGCACTCGTAATTCGACAAAGATTGAAGACATTCTGTACAGAATTTCTAGTGCGATTTACTTCGTCTATTCGCTATCGCTCGGGTCTCCTCGGTCGAAATGACAAAAAAAGCGTTGAGTTAAAAAAACAAAACAAAAATGAAAAGTATAAAAATCGCTGTTCTTCTCCTTTCCGTATTTTCATTTCAGAAAAATACTGCTCAAGTATGGACACCAGATAATGGAGACGGAACGTATACAAATCCAATTATTCATGCCGATTATTCAGATCCTGACGCAGTAAGGGTTGGAGATGATTTTTATATGACGGCATCGTCTTTTAATTGTATTCCGGGATTACCAATCTTACATTCGAAAGATTTGGTAAACTGGAAAATTATAAGCTATGCGCTGCCAAAACAGCCGCCTTTTGAAACTTATGATAAAGTGCAGCACGGAAACGGTGTTTGGGCGCCAAGTATTACTTTTCATAACAACGAGTTTTATATTTATTATCCAGATCCTGATTTTGGGATTTATATGATAAAAGCTAAAAAAGCCGAAGGGCCTTGGTCAGAACCGCTTTTAGTAAAAGCTGGAAAAGGACTTATTGATCCGAGTCCGCTTTGGGATGATGATGGAAAAGTTTATTTAGTGCACGCATTTGCAGGAAGCCGAGCGCAGATTAAAAGTTTAATTGTGGTGTGCAGCATGAATGCAGAAGGAACAATTGCCAATAATGATGAAGTAATGGTAATTGACGGACATGACGGCGAAGGCACGATTGAAGGACCTAAATTCTATAAAAGAAATAATTACTATTACATTTTTGCACCAGCAGGAGGAGTACCAACAGGCTGGCAGACTATTTTAAGATCTAAAAATGTTTTTGGGCCTTATGAAAAGAAAAAAGTTTTAGAACAAGGATCAACTAAAATAAACGGCCCGCATCAAGGAGCGTGGGTGCAGACTCAAACAGGCGAAGACTGGTTTATTCATTTTCAGGATAAAGGTGCTTACGGAAGAATTGTGCATTTACAGCCTATGAAATGGGAAAAAGACTGGCCGGTTATGGGACAGGATTTTGATAAAAATGGAATAGGAGAACCGGTTACAACCCATAAAAAACCAAATGTTGGCAAAAAATATCCAATAGAAAATCCTGCAACGTCAGATGAATTTAACGAACCAAAATTAGGATTGCAATGGCAGTGGCACGCAAATTCTCAGATCAACTGGGGGCTGCCTACAAGTCTTGGTTATTTGAATTTGTTTTGCATGACGACAATTAAGGACAGCAAAAGAATTTTTGATGCACCTAATTTACTGCTTCAAAAATTTCCTGCTGAAGAGTTTTCGGCGACAGCCAAATTAACTTTTAATACAAGATTAAACGGAGAATCGACAGGACTGATTATTATGGGATTGGATTATAGTTATTTGTGCTTTAAAAACGATAACGGAAAATTATTTCTCAACCAAAAAACGGGAACTTTTAATAAAACCGTTTCAGAAACAGAAACAAAACCTATTTTAATTTCAAGCAATACAATTTATTTGAAAGTAAAAGTAAAAAAAGGCGGAATTTGCAGTTTCTTTTATAGCTTAGATGATAAAAACTATCAGCCGATAGGAAATGATTTTACTTCAATCGAAGGAAAATGGATTGGTGCAAAAATGGGACTTTTTGCTTTAAGCGAAAAAGTAACAAACGATTCAGGAAGTGTGGCAGTTGATTGGTTTAGAGTAACGAAATAAAATTTAGAATGGTTCAGTTAAAAAAAATCCTATTGCTTTTTAGTATTGTTTTGAGTTTTAGTATTCAAGCACAAAATACCTATAAAAACTGGCAGGATATAATTCGTAAAAACGATGCTTCATGGTTTGGTACTGAAGAAGCTAAAAAGATTGCCGAAAATGTACTGCTTTACCAAAGAGATATTGGAGGCTGGCCAAAGAATATTCAAATGCAGAATGAGCTGACTCTTTCGCAGAAAAAGTATTTACTCGACATTAAAAAGACCACAAAAGAAACCACAACAGACAATGGAGCAACCACTCAGGAAATGCTTTATATGTCTAAAATGTATGCTCAGGTAAAAGACGAGCGTTACAAAGAATCATTTTTAAAAGGGTTAAATTATTTACTGGAAGCGCAATATGCAAATGGCGGCTGGCCTCAATTTTATCCTTTAAAAAAGGGATATTACACACATATTACGTACAATGACGATTCGATGGTTCGCATTTTAGAGGTGATGAAAGAAGTAAGCGAAGAAACAGATTTCTACAGTATAAAACCGTCAAAAGAAATTATTGCAAAAACAAAAACAGCTTTTGATAAAGGAGTAGACTGCATCATCAAAACACAGTATAAACAAAACGGAGTTTTAACGGCTTGGTGTGCACAGCATGATGAAGTTACGCTGCTTCCTGCAAAAGCAAGAGCGTATGAACTGCCTTCGCTAAGCGGAAAAGAATCGGCTAAAATTGTACTGCTTTTAATGTCAATTAAAAAACCTTCACCAGAGGTTATGACCGCTGTAAAAAGTGCCTACGCGTGGTTTGAGAAAACAAAAATTACCAATCTTGAAGAAAAGCGTGTTTTAAACGATGCAGGAAAAGTTATTGATAAAAAGATGATTCCAACTCAAAATGCGGCGCCAATCTGGGCAAGATTTATGGAATTGGACAATAACGAACCTTTCTTTTGCGATCGTGACGGAATCAAAAAGAAATCACTAGATGAAATTGGTGCGGAACGCAGAAATGGTTACGCTTGGTATACAGATGAACCAAAAGAAGTATTGAAAAAATATACCGCCTGGGGAATTAAAAATGGTACAAAAGTTTCAGAAGCAGCATCAGAGAAAAAGAAAGTTGTTTTTTTTACCGTAGCGCAGGATGGTACTGGAGATTTTACCAAAATACAAGACGCCATATATGCAAGCCCTTCTTTTCCTTATGAAAAAGTAACCATACTCATTAAAAACGGAACATACAACGAAAAGCTTAGAGTGCCTGAATGGAACAATAATTTGATTTTATTTGGCGAAAGCAAGGAAAAAACGATCATTACTTTTGATGATAATTTTTCGAAAATCAACTTAGGACGAAACAGCACCTTTTATACCTCAACACTTTTAGTAGAAGCAGACGATTTTACAGCATTTAACCTAACCATTAAAAACGCTTCGGGCGATAAAGGTCAGGCAATTGCATTATCGGTTACGGGCAATCGTGCTAAAATTACCAGCTGTATTATTTCAGGAAATCAAGATACCTTGTATTTATCAGGAAAAAATGCCAAGCAATATTTTAGAAACTGTTATATCGAAGGTACAACTGATTTTATTTTTGGCGGAGCCACAGCTTTATTCGAAAACTGCGTCATTCACAGCATTAAAAGTTCGTACGTAACAGCTGCTTCAACTCCCGAAGGTGTTGCTTATGGTTTTGTTTTTAAAAATTGCAAACTAACCGCAGAACCTGCTGCAGAAGCTGTTTATTTGGGCAGACCATGGCGTATTTATGCCAAAACCGTTTTTATCGACTGCGAATTAGGCAAACACATAAAACCCGAAGGCTGGGAAAACTGGTCAAAACCCGATGCAGAGAAAAAGGCCTTTTATGCCGAATACAATAACAGCGGCGAAGGATTTCAACCAAAGAAAAGAGTATCATGGTCACATCAGCTTACAAAAACAGAAGCAGAGCAATATTCGATAGAAAATATTCTAAAAGATACAGTGCCTAATTGGTATTTTTAGTAAAGGTTCAGAGGTACAAAGGAACAAAGTTGCAAAGATCCGTAGGAACGAAAATACGAAGTATTCGAACCAACCTTTGAACCTCTAAGCCTTTGCTCCTTTGTACCTTAAAATTTAAGAACCTTAGAACCTAAAAAAAAAATGAAATATCTACTTCTCCTCTTAATATCCTGCGTTTCCTTTGCTCAGAAAAGTGATTTTCCAACAGCAAAAGTCGATTCGATCGTAAATAGAATCCAGCTTCCTGTATTTCCTGCTTACCAAGTTAATGTTGTAAAAATAGGAGCAAAAGGCGACTCTATTACAAACAATAAAGCAGCGTTTGATAAAGCAATGGCGCTTTGTAAAAAGAAAGGCGGAGGAACCATTATTGTTCCAAAAGGAATTTATAAAATAAACGGGCCTATTCATTTTGTGAGCAATGTAAATTTGAAAATAGAAAAAGGAGCCAAAATAAAATTCAGCGACAATCCTCAAGATTATCCTTTGGTTTTAACCAGCTGGGAAGGCACCATGCTTTACAATTACAGTCCGCTTATTTATGCTGCAGACTGTACTAATATTGCGCTGACTGGCGAAGGAACTATTGATGGAGAAGGCGGGAAAGTTTGGAGAAGCTTTAAAGCAAAAGAAGGTCCAGGTAAGGATTTAAGCCGTGACATGAACCATAATAATGTGCCGTTAAAAGATCGAAAATTTGGAGAAGGCTATTTTTTACGTCCGCAGATGATTCAGTTTTTAAATTGTAAAAATGTACTAGTTGAGAATGTCAGAATAGAGAATTCGCCGTTTTGGTGTCTGCATCTTTTAAAATCACAAAGTATTACCGTTCGAGGCATCAGCTATAAATCATTAAACCATAACAACGACGGAATCGATCCTGAATACGCAAAAGACGTTTTGATCGAAAATGTTACTTTTAATAACGGCGATGACAATGTTGCCATTAAAGCAGGCAGAGATCACGAAGGCAGAGCCAATACCGCGACGCCAAGCGAGAATATTGTAATTAGAAACTGTAATTTTAAAGGACTTCACGGAGTTGTAATAGGCAGCGAAATGTCCGCAGGAGTGCAGAATGTATTTGTGGAGAATTGTAAAACAATAGGCTATTTAAAAAGAGGAATTTATTTGAAAACCAATGCCGACCGCGGCGGTTATATTAAAAATGTTTTTGTTAGAAACATACAATTAGATGAAGTTGAGGATTGCATTTATATGACAGCCAATTATCATGGAGAAGGAAAAGGATATCAATCGGATATTTCAAACATTCATTTTTCTAATATTACCTGTAACAAAGCATCAGAATCTGGAATTGTAATTCAGGGTTTCCCAGACAAAAAAATCAGAAACATATCGCTGAACAATATCGAAATAAAAGATGCAAAGAACGCCCTGTCAAACGAAAATGCAGAGAATGTTTTGATGACAGATGTTTTTATAGGCAAAAGAGCAGGAGTGCCTACGGCAGTTTCGAAACCTTAAGGTTTTTTAGGTTCAAAGGGGCAGAGGAACAAAGTGGCAGAGGAACAAAGGAGCAAAGGAACAGAGGAGCAAAGGAACAAAAGAGCAAAGGAGTAAAGGGACAGAGGAGCAAAGGAGCAAAGGAGCAAAGGAACAAAGGAACAAAGGTTTTTTGTAGAGACATACTGCAATGTGTTTACGCATAGTATTGTCCTCCTGAGCGAAGTCGAAGGATTTTCGAGCTGTGAAGGTCTTTGACTCCGCTCAGACTGACAAGCGGAGAATACAACAAATTGCGATAAAAAGGAGTAAAAAAAAATCTGCTAAATCTGCTAAATCTGCGAGAGTAAATTTTTTGACGCTTCCGATGGCTCTTAGGAACAAAGGTTTTTTGTAGAGACATACTGCAATGTGTTTACGCATAGTATTGTCCTCCTGAGCGAAGTCGAAGGATTTCCGAACTGTGAAGGTCTTCGACTTCGCTCAGACTGACAAACGGAGAATACAACAAATTGCGGTAAAAAGGAGCAAAAAAAAATCTGTTAAATCTGCGAGAGTAAATTTTTTCACGCAGATTTAAAAAAGATTAAAGCAGATCAAACAGATTTTTAAAATTAGATCTGCGCAAATCAGCTAAAATCTGCAAAATCTGCGTGAAACAAAAAAACAAATAAAAATGAAAAAATACATCATCCTAACACTTCTCATCACCACAGTAAGTTTCGCACAAAAAACAACCTTATATACTATAGGCGATTCGACAATGGCAAATAAAAAAGACCCGGATAAAAATCCAGAACACGGATGGGCACAAGTATTGCAGCCTTTTTTTAAAGATGATATTGTAGTTGTAAACAAAGCCGTTAATGGCCGAAGCACCAAAAGTTTTATCAACGAAAAACGCTGGGATTCAATCTATAAAAAATTAAAGAAAGGCGATTACGTTTTTATCGAATTTGGGCATAACGACGAAAAAATCGAAGACTCAACACGTTACACCAATCCGCATACGACCTATCGATATAATCTGATTCGTTTTGTAAAAGAAAGCAGAGAAAAGGGAGCAATTCCAGTTTTATTGACTTCAATTGCCCGACGTAATTTTAATGAAAAAGGAGTTCTCGTACCTACGCATGGCGATTATCCCCTTGAAACCCGTTTGACGGCACAGGAATATAAGGTACCTTTTATCGATTTAGAATATTACACAGAACTTCTAGAACAATCTTACGGTCCTGAAAAGTCAAAACAGCTGCATTTGCATTTTAAAGCAGGCGAGAACCCTTATTATGATAAAGACAAAGCCGATGATACGCACCTTTCATTACTGGGAGCCACAAAAATAGCACAGATAGTGATCCATCAAATAAAACAATCAGAAGATCCACAGCTAAAAAAACTTAAGGATAATTGTAAAATGTAAAATGTTTGTAGTTTATGGCTGTTGGCTGTTGAAATTTGACATTTGTTAATCGTTTGATTTCTACATTTAGTATTAACAATTATCCATTAACAATTATTAATTATCCATTATCAATTATCCATTATCCATTATCAATTATCAATTATCCATTATCCATTATCCATTATCAATTATCAATTATCAATTATCAATTATCCATTATCCATTATCCATTATCAATTATCAATTATCCATTATCCATTATCCATTATCAATTATCCATTATCAATTATCCATTAACAATTATCCATTATCAATTATTTTTTTTTGTCTTAAAATGCTGCTTTAAAACCTTTTAATGGTAATAAAACAGTAATTGTGATGCTAATTTTACAACTGTAAATATCAGACTGGCTGTGAAATTCTCAGTAAGATTTTTTACCTTTTTTTACGTAATATTTTAAAAAGAGAAAACATATTCTTTTCTCTTTTTTTATGCCTAAAAACCATATTTTATGATTGTTAGTTTATAGTTGTTGGCCGAAAACCGGCATTCTAAAAGCCTAACCTAACCATAGCCCGTGGTTTCAACCACGGGTAACGTATAGAAATAATAGCAGCCTACGGTTTTAAGGTTATTAGATTACATCTTTATCATTTAAAATATCCATCAACAATTATGCTTTCGTAATTACCATTCACCATCAATCACCAACTTTTGTCTTAAAATGCTGTATAAAAAACTTATAGCGTCTATTTTGTAATAATTTAGCTGTTATATTTGTGAATAATAAATACTGTTGTTATGATTTAGTTGTTTTTGGAATTCATAGTAACACAGTTTTATAAGCCATAGTAATTTTTTTTGAAAATGAGAGGATACACATTCTCTCATTTTTTTGATCTTAATTTTATAAAAAAACTGGATTTAATTTTGGTTCGCTTTTGTTTTAAACTAGTTTTCCATGTTTTTATGTTATGTAAGTTGTTGAAAAACAGTATATTTGAGTTTGTTTTTGTTTTGAATTAAGCAAATGCCAAATATACTATTCTAAAAGCCTTTCAATAAATCGTATATCTTTTTGTCTTGAATTTTTATTTCTAGATTATTTTAAAATCTAGGAATGAATAAAGTGTACGCCCGTAAGTCAAACCTCAAATGGTTTAGTTTTTTTAGCAAATTATAATAGATCATTTTTTGTTTTCAGCTTGGTTTTAATAATGAATTCGGGGGGAACTAAGGTTTCAAGGTCAAAAATCTTCTTATTTACAGCGGTTCTAAATGGAGTCATACCAAAATCGAAATGTTAAAAAATGGCTTAAAATGATATATTAAAATCTTATACTGATAATATTAAAGAGAGAATAACTGGAATTTTGCGCAGAATATTTATTGATAACCAAGTTGTTGAAAAACAACAGTTAAAAGTAAATAGAAAACCAGCCCATGTAAGTTGTTAAATCAATAAACAGGGATTGTTAGATTTTTTTAATAAATAAACCGATTATGAAAACAAAATTTACATTCGTTTTGTTGTTATTAATGTTTGCAGTAGGAAGCAAATCTTTTGCACAAGTAGTGATTAATACTGCTCCTACATCTTATCAGCCCGCTACTCTGGCACAGGGAGGCGCTGCAGGTATGTATAAGTTAGACATTACAAACAATAATGCAGCCGTATTGAGCGGAGCAAAATTGATCGTTACACTGCCAGCGGGAATGGAGTATGTCGCGGGCTCTATTACGGGAGCAACGCAATCCAATGTCAGTAATCTACAGGTTCCAGTTTTTGCATTGGGCGATGTACCTTCGACCAATACGCTTACAGTAACATTCAATGCCCGCATTAATTGTGGTTTTACCAATGCAAACATCAATTATAATGTGCTTTCATCAGGAAATGTTTCATTGCAGACAGCTGTAAGCCCAATAGCATCGAGTACACCAGCACCAGCTTATGTATTTTCGGGCGTGCCAAGTCCTCAGGCACTTTCTACGCCTTTAAGAACTAATGCGACCCGTACAGTTAAGTTTAAGAACAGTGGTAATGTGTCTGTATCTACAGTATATTTTGAAACTAGTGTGGTAACAGGTGCACAATACCCATATTATAAATTGGTGAGTGCCAATTTTGGTACTGTAATTCCTATTACCAACGGATACCGAATTACCTTAACTGGTGCAGCGTTACAAAGCGCTATTACAACAACTTTAGGTACAGCAGACGCCAGTTTTGATAAAGATGAAGAAATTACATTGGTGCTTACAGAACAGATGACTAGTTGTGCTTTGGCGTCTTCAATTCAGTTGACTATGAAAGCTGGTTCGGGAGATTCTAATAATAGTTTTTGCTTTGCAGATACTTCAACAGCGTCTATTAATACCCCAGCAAGTAATGCGGCAATTTCTCTATCACGTATTGATGGGGCTGCTTATGGAAGCTTTTGCACTAATGGTACGGTATCTTATACAATAGCTAATACTGGTTCTGGAGCAGCATCGAGTATATACAACATTAAGCTGCCTTGGAGTGTAAGTTCAGCAAGCTCTGGAAATGCACCTGTGGCAAATCAAATAATTATTAGAAAAGTTTCTCTTAATGGAACAGATATTACCGCACAAGTTTTAACGCAAAATGGAACAGGGAGCAGTGCCTTAATAGTAGGTTTATCAAATTGTTATGTTATTAATTTGGCAGGATTAACTAGTGCATATGGTTCGGCACTCCAGAACTTAGACGGAGATGGAAAATATGATGATTTACCAGCTGGACAAAGTTTTCGATTAGATTTTGAATACGGTTTTCAAATTGACAAATTTGCAACCTGTAGATTAAATAATGAGGCTTATTTTAATTTAGGTACTTCTTATTATGGTCAATGCGGAAATATCACAAATAGAACTAACTATCCTGTTGGAACTGATTCTACTAATCCTGGATTTCCAGTTGGTTCACAAAGCGCTGAAACATTTGCTGCAAGTTTAAGTGTTGCTTCATTATATCCTGGAGATAAAGTGAAACTGACTACTACTTCATCAGTATCAATATCAGGAGCTTATGCGCAGGCAAATAAAATGCTTAAAGTATTTACAATTGTTTTACCAGATGGTTTGGATTATGATAGTACGGGAACAATAAGATATATGAATAATGCTACAGGTATAGTAATTCCAGGAACTGCTATAAATTATACTGTTGCTACTAAAACGTTAGTAATAAGTCCTGCCGCAACATTATCGGGCATTACAGCAGGCAATGATGTATTACAAATCCCTTTAGTAGTGGCAAGTTCAGGTACTGTTACCAATAAAACAGTTCAATACAATTCTACATTAGCTTTTGTAGGTTGTCCAACAATAGTTGTACCATATGCTTGTAAAAGCTCTACTCTTAATTATGCTATAATAGACGGAAGCTGTGCTACAGTTGGTACGACAGCTTTTGATATGGTTCGTAATACATTTGGTTATTTACCAGCTCCAAGCGGAACTAATGTGTGGTATATGCCGACAGGTTTCGTAAACGAAAGTACGCCAAATATTAACTTGCATGGAGCAGTTTCTAAAGATAAAGTAAAAACGACTTTTAAAGGAATTGTAAATTCTACCTCTTACAATGAGCTATGGGCAAGGGTAAAGTATACCTCTAATATTACTTCAAATCTTACTCTTTCTAACTTTGATAAGTTAAGTGCTAATAATAATGATATGGCCGGCACAATAACTATCATCAAAGCAGCAGACGGAAGTACTCTAGGTGGCAATATAACAGTGGGAGATTTAATATTTAGTTATGATTCAGGTGCTTCCAAACAGATCCAACAGGTAAATCTGAGTGCAAAAATAGGAGCAGGTAAAGATATAAACTATACTCTCCAAGTGGGTGATAAAATAGAAGTAAACTGGTTTACGAGTGTAACTCGTGATAATTTAAGTTTTACCTACAGCCAGCTGCAAAATTTAGAAGGCGATCTTTATACTAAAGATGCTGTAGGAGTAGAATCTGGATGTCAGGCCATTCCGGTTGGCTTCTCTATACAACGATTAAATGTAGATGCCAATAACAATCCAGGTACACAGTTTATTATTGGAAATAATGGTCTTAGAATAACGCCAAGTATTATAAATGGTAATGCTTCCTCAGATATTTCTGGGGATCATTTTCCTAATGAAGTAAGAGATTATAGTACCTTTAGAAGCGTACAGGCTACATTACCAGGTGTTTGGGTGGTCGATACATCACCTGGAAAAGTATGGGTATCAACGTCTAATGCTGCACCTAATTATGTGATTGACCCTTCTAAAGTTCTAGTTACTTACAGTGGTGGAAATACTATTGTTACTTTGACGAATAGTCCTTTAGGTTCTAACGGTTTACCTCTTGCAACGGCAACTATACCAGTTGTGGCTGATAATATTGGAGCTAATGGAAATAAAACTGTAGTCATTAGTATGTTGCCTGTGTGTGCGGTTGCTGGAAGTATTCCTGTTGCTATGGTGCAAAGTTTTGACAGGTATACTACATCTGCAGATAATAGTACTAGAGAGAGTGATTTTCAAAGTACTTTTAATGCTGCCGGATCTAGAACTTTGATTAATTATACTGCAAATACGACAGCTACATTACAAAATGTAGACGGTATTGGAAGTACAGTAAAATGGCAGGTTAGGGTAAGTAACACATCAGATACAGCTGCAATAGAAGCCGCTGGAGTAGATGACCCAAGTTTACCAAATAACTGGATGAGCTTTGTTTCGCCAAACAATAATATCACGATAACTAAACTGGAAGAGATAGATGTTTCCAATAATGTAATAGCAACATATCCTGCATTAAGCTATGGTGCTGGAAAATACTGGGTAAAATTAGGAAATATTGCAACGACCAATACTTATAATGTAGTAGCTACCTATACTACCTGTGTAGATGACAAAGTTAATTTTACTCATGGTTTTAGTGCCACGGGCTATCCTATGGATCCCGATTTGGGCTATGGGGCAGAATTGGCAACCTGTGTAGCCAACCAGACTTCTTTTGCGCTTAACCTGCTGCCAAAAGATATAAGTATAGACATACAGGTGACTTCACCGGACAATCCTGTTCAATTCTGTACGAACCCTATATCGGGATCAGAGCATATGATTGATTATGGTGTGGAAATAACCAATACAGGAACTGGAAATGCAGAGAATTTAATACTCGAGGCTACTTTTCCTGCTAATTATA
This sequence comes from Flavobacterium sp. FlaQc-28, assembly GCF_044007415.1. Lineage (NCBI taxonomy): Bacteria > Pseudomonadati > Bacteroidota > Flavobacteriia > Flavobacteriales > Flavobacteriaceae > Flavobacterium > Flavobacterium sp. FlaQc-28. The sequence continues at coordinate 11,479 of NZ_JBIPCM010000007.1, read as the reverse complement.
CAGCAAGAGCGGGTACGAGCAAAATAACGCATAACGGCACTACAACAACAATCGGCGATCCTGTGCTTAACACAGCAAAAGGAGTATGGCAGTGGTATATCTCGGCAGATGCCAACGGAATACCATTTTTACCTCCAGCATCGACGGGTAAAAATGTAATGACGGTAAGCTATCAGGGAGAAACAAGCTGCGGCTATGTTTCGGGTTCATCAGTATCCTATAATATGAATGCAACAAGCGGCTGCGGGCAGCTGACTCAGGTTTCGGCTTCAGGAGATGGCATGGATCTGAGCGTTGTGCCTCCGGCATTAAACAATTATGTACTGACACCAAGCGTTATAAATTTGAAAAATGACGGCAGCGGTGCTGTATACAGTATTGAAATTAAAAACCAGAGTTCAAACCCGATAAGCACAAATGAAAACATCTATATAACCCTGCCTTCTTCGATAGACTATGTAGCAGGTTCAGTAGAGAGAACCATTGGAGCAGGAAATATAATAGAACCAACAGCCAATACTGTTGTGGGCAAAACGCGCATTATTACTTTCCCGTTGCCGACAGGAGCAAGCGGCAATACTCTGGTGCAGAATGAAACGGCGAGCTTTAATATTAAGTTTAAAATTGTAGATCCTGCTGCTTTAAGCTGTGGTACGATTGCAGAAGTCATCAAACTGGAGTCTATCTATTCGGTACCAAATGTGACTTGTGGAGCATCGCAGTGTCCAGTGATTTTTGTTACTGGAATAAATAAATCAGATGCAGTTATAACTAAAACAGCATTGGGTATAACGCCAGGAACATCAATAGCGAAGTTTGTTTCGATAGTAAACAATGACGTGACGGTAAAATACACTATCACCAACACGGGAACCATTGCGAGTTATGCGCCAATTGTGGTGGACTTCTTTAACGATATAAACAAAGACGGCCTATATACCACAGGGGAACCTATTTTGTACACGCAGACTGTTACTGCCGGCGATGCCACAATTGCATCAGGAGGAACAAGCCCGGAGCAGACCACAGCAGTTTTCAGCATGCCGGAAAGCGGCATCTGTAATGTGACAGCGGCTATCCGTCTTGTGAACAACAATCAGGTCTGCGCAGATTCGGCAACGCTGATCCCGATCAATTTTGAAGCGGCTCAGACAGCCTTCACGGTATGCGGTAAAACCAATGTGACCATCGGAAATGCCTCAAACGGAGCAACAGTAAGCTGGTCGCCAAATGATGGGAATTTAAGTGCGCTTAACATATCAAACCCTGTATTTAACTATAAGGGAACTCCGGTTACAGCACCAACAGATTTTGTCTATACGGCTACAGTGGTGCACCCGGGCGGATGCACAAACACCTATGCCACTACGGTAACGGTAAATCCAGATCCGGTAATTACAATTACCAATCCAGCGCCGGTATGCGCCGGCACATCAGTAGATTTATCTGCTTCTGCGGTAACATCAGGAAGCGCAGCCAATCTAACGTATGCCTATTTTACCGATGCAGATGCAACGGTGGCACTGGTAAATTATACAGCAGTAACCACAGCAGGAACCTATTATATAAAAGGCACCAATGCAAACGGATGTTATTATGTAGTGCCGGTTGTGGTAACGGTTAATCCGCTTCCGACAGCCAGTATTGGAGCGACAGCAGCAGTTTGTAAAGATGATCCGACAGCACCAGTTGTAACTTTTACAGGAGCAAACGGAACAGCGCCGTATACCTTTACCTATACGATCAATAACGGCAGTAATCTGACCGTGTCAACAGTATCAGGAAACTCGGTAAATGTTTCCGCTTCAACAGCGGCAGCAGGAAGTTTTGCGTATACCTTGGTAAGCGTAAAAGACAGCAGTTCAACAGCCTGCACGCAGACACAGACAGGAACAGCAACCGTTACCATAAACCCATTGCCTACAGCGACAATTGAAGGAACTGCAGGAGTTTGTAAAGATGCAGCGTCTCCCAATGTTACCTTTACCGGAGCAGGCGGAACAGCGCCATATACTTTTACTTATAAAGTAAACAATGGAGCAGATGAAACGGTAACCACAACAAGCGGAAATGCTGTAACAGTTACGGCACCTACAGATACGACAGGAAGTTTTGTTTATACCTTGGTAAGTGTAAAGGATGCAAGCACAACAGCCTGCACACAGGCACAGACTGGTTCAGCCACTATTACTGTACACACACTGCCTACAGCCACAATTGCAGCAGATGCCCCAGTGTGCAGAGGAGCCGCATCTCCAAATGTTACCTTCACCGGAGCAGATGGAACAGCACCGTATACCTTTACTTATAAAATAGACTCAGGAGCCGAGCAAACCGTTACCACCACAAGCGGTAATTCCGTTACAGTTGCAGTACCTACAGGTACAGCAGGCGACTTTGTCTATACATTAGTCAAAGTAAAAGACGGTGTTACAACCAATTGCGAGCAGCTGCAAAGCGGCACCGCGACCATTACCATAAATCCACTGCCGACAGCTACGATTGCAGGAACCACAGCAGTTTGTAAAGATGCCGCAGCGCCAGATATTACTTTCACAGGATCAGGCGGAACCACACCATATACGTTCACTTATAAAGTAAACGGCGGAGCCGATCAAACCATCAGTACAACAGGAGGCAGTGTGGCCATGATCGAAGTACCAACAGATACAGCTGGAACCTTTACCTATACACTGGTAAGCGTGAAAGATGGCAGCACATCGGCTTGTACACAAGTACAAACCGGAACGGCAGCAGTTACTGTAAATCAATTACCGACTGCGGCAATTGCAGGCACAACAGCCGTTTGTAAAGACGCCGCTGTGCCAAACGTTACCTTGACAGGAGCAGGCGGAACAGCGCCTTACACCTTTACGTATAATTTAAACGGAGGAAATAATCTTACTGTAACAACGTCAACAGGAGATTCAGTAGACATTTCGGTAGCAACTGGAACAGCTGGAACTTTCACTTATAATTTAGTAAGCGTTAAAGACAGTAATGGATCAGGATGCGAGCAGGCACAGACAGGTTCTGCTGTGGTTACGGTAAATGCAGTGCCAACAGCAGTGATAGCAGGTACAGCAACAGTTTGCCAAAATGCAGCATCTCCAAATGTTACCTTCACAGGAGCAGGAGGAACAGCGCCATATACATTCACATATAAACTGAATGGCGGAGCAGATCTTACTGTAACAACAACAGCAGGAAATTCTATTGATGTCGCTGCAGCTACGGGTACAGCTGGAACTTTCACTTATTCATTAGTAAGCGTAAAAGACAGTAATGGATCTGGATGCGAGCAGACACAGACAGGTTCTGCAGCAATTACCGTGAATCCATTGCCAACTGCATCTATCAGCGCTCCAGCAGTTATATGCCGAAATGCCACAGCAAATGTGACCTTTACAGGAGCAGGCGGAACAGCACCTTATACATTTACTTATAAATTGAATGGCGGGGCAGATCTTACTGTAACAACAACTGCAGGAAATTCTGTAGATGTTCCGGTTACAACCAGCGCAACAGGAACTTTCACTTATTCATTAGTAAGCGTAAAAGACAGTAATGGATCTGGATGCGAGCAAGCACAAACAGGTTCTGCTGTAATAAGCATAAATGAGAATGCAGCAGCCACTATTTCTGGATCGGCAGAAGTATGCCAAAATGCATCTAAACCGAATGTGACTTTCACAGGATCAGGCGGAACAGCACCATATACATTTACATATAATGTTGATGGAGGGGCAAACCAGACTATTGTATCTACTGGTGATACTGCGACAGTTGCGGTAGAAACTAGTACAGTAGGAACGATCACTTATAATTTAGTAAGTGTGAGTGACAACAGTGTGACAGGATGCGGACAAACGCAAACAGGTTCAGCGGTTGTTAAGATAAATCCATTACCAACGGCAACAATTGCAGGTGCGGTAGCAATTTGTCAAAATGCAACTTCTCCAAATGTGACTTTTACAGGAGCAGGCGGAACAGCACCGTATACTTTTACTTATAAAGTAAACGGCGGAGCAGATCAAACGGTAACCACTACAAGCGGAGATGCAGTAACAGTTGCTCAGGCAACAGGAACAGCAGGAAGTTTTGTTTACACTTTAGTGAGTGTGAAAGATGCGAGTTCAACGGCTTGTACACAAGCACAAACAGGAACAGCAACTATTACAGTTAATCCGTTACCAACGGCAGCAATTGCAGGAACAACTGCAGTTTGTAAAGATGGTACAGCACCTACAGTTACCTTTACAGGAACAGGCGGAACAGCACCATATACATTCACTTATAAATTGAATAATGGAGTAGACCAAACTATAACCACAACAAGCGGAAACGCTGTAACAGTTACTCAAGCAACTGGAACAGCAGGAAGTTTTGTTTATACATTAATAAGTGTTAAAGATGCAAGTTCAACAGCTTGTACACAAACACAAACAGGAACAGCAACTATTACAGTTAATCCGTTACCAACGGCAGCAATTGCAGGAACAACTGCAGTTTGTAAAGATGCTGCAGCACCAACAGTTACATTTACAGGAGCAGGCGGAACAGCACCGTATACCTTTACTTATAAAGTAAATGGCGGAGCAGATCAAACGGTAACTACAACAAGCGGAGATGCAGTAACAGTTGCTCAGACAACTGCTACAGTTGGAGATTTTGTTTATACTTTAGTAAGCGTAAAAGATGCGAGTTCAACAGCTTGTGTTCAAACACAAACCGGAACAGCGACAGTAACAGTAAATGCTTTATTAGCATTAAACGGAACAGCATCTACAACCTGTGCAGCAGACGGTTCAGGTTATGTATTGAATTTTACAGTAACAGGTCAGGCACCTTATACCGTAACAGGTACAGGAGCTCCGGGAACATGGTCTGGAAACGATTGGACATCAAGCCCAATTACAGCAGGAACAAATTATAATGTAAGTGTTACAGATGCTTATGCTTGTAATACTGTAGTTGTAGCAGATACAGCACCAATTTGTTGTGTGTATGAAGTTACAGCACCAACATTCCCTGCAGCGACAATAACATGTTACGACCAAATGCCAACGGCAGTAAGCTTGACAAAAGCCGAGTTTGAAGCTTTAGGAAATGGTGACGGAAGCATTGGAAACATCCCATGCGGGGTAATCGAAATTACAGCTTCAAATGGTGCAGAACCATCATGTAATGGAAATGTAATCAGAACGTATACCGTAACTGAATATGCAGATCCAAATGGTAACAAAGTACGCGATCTAGGTGAAGATACTGTGTTGAATACTACAGTGATCACTCAAACGTTCACTTTACAAAGAGCCGATTTTGTAATGCCAGCAGATCAAGGAACAACTGTTGCTTGTATTTCAGCAGTTACAGCGCCGGTAGTGCCAGTAGTAAAAGACAACTGCGGTAACATCCTAACAGCTTCAGCACCGGTTATTTCGGCCGTGCCAGCTTGTAATGGAGTAGAGACTTATACGTATACTTTTACAGATTGTGCAGGACACACGCACGACTGGGTATATACTTATACAATTGACAATACTGTGGCACCAACAGGTACAGCACCTGCAGATGTAACGGTACAATGCATAGGCGATATTCCAGCAGCCAATGTAAATGGAATACTAAACGTGAGAGGAAATTGTAACAATACTGTTTCAGTAGCCGTTGCAGAAACTAATAACGGTGGATCAGGTTGTAAAGCAAGTCCATACATCGTAACCAGAACCTATACGTTAACAGACTGCGGAGGATTGCAAACGCAGTTAGTTCAAACATTAACAGCTGTAGATACAACGGCGCCTGTTTTTGCAGGAACACTTCCGGCAAACATTACAGTTGAATGTTCGGCAGTAATTCCTGCGCCTGTAACCCTTACAGCGACAGATAATTGTTCAGCAGCCACAGTAAGCTATGTTGAAGTAAAAGTGAACGGAAGCTGTTCAGGAAACTATCAGCTGCAAAGAACATGGACAGCATCAGATGCCTGCGGAAATGAAACCAAACATACTCAGGTGGTACAAGTTGTAGATACAACAGCTCCTGTGTTTGTAGAGGCCTTGCCTGCAGCAACCATAAATGCCAGCTGTGATACTATTCCAGAAGCAGAAACATTGACAGCAACAGATGCCTGCAGTAATGCATTTGTAACCTATACAGAAACCAAAACAGCAGGCGACTGCAGTGCGAGATATACCTTGACCAGAACATGGACAGCAAGTGATGAGTGCGGTAACGAAAACGTATTTACACAAACCATCAATGTTGCATGTCTGCCAAATATCTTTAACGGAATCTCACCAAACGGAGACGGTATAAACGATAAGTTTGTTATAGACGGTATTGATTGTTTCCCAAACAATACGGTGAGAATCTACAACCGATATGGCGTTCAGGTTTATGAGAAAAAAGGGTATGACAATGTAACTAATCCTTTTGAAGGTTTCTCAGACGGCCGCACCACGGTTGTAAGAGGTGATAAACTTCCAACGGGGACTTATTTCTACACTCTAGAATACGATGACAGTGGAAAACAAGTGCAACGATCAGGTTATCTGTATATCAGTAATCAATAATTAAGACCAGAATATAAACCAACATTTAAAAATGGAAACAGGACTGCGAGAGCGGTCCTGTTTTTTTATACAATAAGAAGTCGAAAAACAGTAGAGTATAAGTCATGGATGAAAAACCTGCAATCTAAAAAAAAACATTCTTAAATAGTTTAACTAATTGAAAAACAGTACATTTGCTATTTTGCTTTTGTCGTTTTTTTAGTAATAAAATTGAGTTTTGTAATTTGTCATTGTTATTACGAGCCTTTTCAAAAGATATTTTCTGCCTTTTTTAGAATTCCTTTTCTTAAAAAAATTACCGCATATCTAAAGTAAATTGATATATGCCAAGTTTTAAAATGTCCTAATTTGATATATTAAAAACTTTTAGTTCCCAATTTAAATTTTGATTTAATAGAATTTTGCACAGTATTTTTTTAAATGCATAAACCAAAAACAAATGGATATGGTAAAAAGTCGTGAGAAAAAACGATGCAAGGATATTATATACTATTTGTTTAATTAAAATATTATGAAAACAAAATTTACTTTATTTATTCTAGCACTTTTTTTAGTTGCTTTGAAGATTTCTGCTCAAACAATTACCGCTGTGGCAACTCCATCGACCTGTGCCGCAAATGGTAAAATTGAGCTGACTGCCACAGGTATACCTCAACCGATAATTTATGGTATAGCAAAATCACCCTATACAGCCGCAGATGTAATAAGCAGTACATCTGCGGTTTTTTCATTTTTAGAGCCTGGTAATTATTACTACGGTTATTACAATGGCGCCAATTTTATTCCTTCAGCCTCTACCATTTCAGTGGCAAATCAATACAATACCAGTTCACCCACTTTTTCCAGCTACTATTCTAATCCGTATGCCTACTGCACTGGAACAACTGATCCGCTCGGGAGAGTTAATGCTTCAGTAACAGGAGGAAATAAAACATATAAAGTAGAATTAATAAACTCCAGCGATGTAACGGTACAGCAAATACAGACTACAGCTTCATCATCAAACATTTTTTTTGATGGAGTTGCTGCAGGAACTTATACTTTAAAGGCGACGGATGCTTGCGGAACCGTTGTTTATGCACCTAATACCGTAATTGTGAAGCCCAATGTACCTTATACAGACTTTACTTTAGGCACAGTTAATCCACAGCCTACTACGGTTTATTTTAATGTTGTTTATAATACTCCTGGCGATGTTTGTTCAGGAATTGCAACGGCTTCGGTTACTAATGTTTCGTTCATACTTAATACGACTATTACAGATATTACTACACCAACAGGCGGGCCGACATTTTATGGAGGCAGAAACCCAGTCTATAAACTGGAAATACAAAATGCTTCAGGAGGTTTTGATGTCTATGATAATTTAACTGCTGCACAAGTTACTACTAATAATAATTATGTATTGCCTAATGACAGGAGTAAATGGGGATTAATGAAGCTTTCGGTTACCATTTGCGGCATTACAAAAACAAATCAGCTGGATTTAGCACAATATAATGAGTTTAAAATAAAACCATTTACTTACGTTGGCTTCTCCATTTATGATGATCCATCACCGGCTGCCTGCGTTCCAGCCAGTCAGGTCGAAGTCTGGACGAGTACCTATCAATCTGGAGGCTGTCAGCCTATAACATTGGATGTTACCGAAAACGGAACCTCAAATACACAGCATTATGAGCTTCCGCAAAATTTTAAGTTTAAACTTGATATTGGAAAAACCTATACAATTTTGGTTAAAGATGGTACAGGAGCTTTACTTCCTTCTTATTCTTTTAGAAATTATACTACATCAGTAACTGCAAAACCAACTCAAAGTGATCCAAACAATTTTTATATTGATCCAGCTTATTTTATGCCAAAGTCGATCAGGGATAAAATTACGTTTACGGATGGAATAAGCGGTAAAAATATTGGGAAATCAGCACTTGTTGTCAATAATCTGACTACTGCTCTTGGTTTGATCGCTCCTGTTCATATTGAATCGGTAAGCGGCCCTTCGAATATCAATGTAACAGTAACACCAACCGCAAACAGCTATAATCTTGGAGTAGGAAATAATATAACGCCAGGAACCTACAAAATACGAATCAGAGATTCGCAATGTTTCAGCGAAGAGTATGATATTGTGCTGGATAGTTATATTATAAGTGTAGCACTTCAAAATGTTACTTCGACACCTAGTACGACTACTTGTGACCGTTATATTAAAAAAGGAGAAATCAAAGTAACAGCCGTAGGAAAAACTTTTGATGTTTCAGGACCTTTGTACAGTGTTTATGGATATGATTATGCTTATCCGAGGATTTTAAGTGCACCGGCAGGAGCTTCCGTATTTACATCAACAGATAATTTTCTTCTTAAAGGGAATGCCGTAATTCCTTTTTCTTTTTCAGCAGATTTGGCTGGAAATTACCAATTAGCTTTAAGCCGAAAAAATGATAATCGATTGCTGCAGGCTTCCGAAATATTTGAAAACACAACTGCTGTACCGCTGACAGTGCAGCCCAATTTTCCTGCTTTTGATTTAACACAGTCAGGTGGTGTTATCTGTCCGGGCAATACAACTGGAAACTTAACCGTAAAAGTGAATAATGCTATAGGAACTATAACTTATTTTATTAAAAAAGCATCAGATCCTGATTTTCCCGCAACAGGCCAGACAAGTACTGTTTTTACAGGATTAACAGCAGATACTTATGTTGTTAAAGCGAAAACGCTTTGTTATGAAGTTATTCAATCTTTTAAGCTGGCTAATTTAGCCCAATTAACAGATGTTATTTTTGGAGATAATGCCTATTGTACCGGAGCTTCATTGCATTTTTCAACCGTTGCTGTCGGGCCGGTTTCAAGCATTGTCTGGACACTGCCTAATAATTCGACAGTGACTGGTAATACATTAGATATTGCAAATCTAACAGCAGCCAATAGCGGCTTATATAGAGTAACTATCAATTCTACAGCTGGGTGTGTTATAAACGGATCAACAATGGTTGTTGTAAACCCGCTTGCCGAAGTGGGAGTTCCTGTTTTTAATGCATCAAGCCCAAGTTTAATGTGTCAGTCTGTGGCCGCACAGCAATCCGATTATACCGCTTCAGCCGCTAATGCATCATCGATAAGTTATCATATTTCGCCTCCCGAAGCCGGAACAATGGGAGCAGGAGGTCAGCCTGGAAAAATCGAATGGAATGCTGCGTTTAACGGAACAGCGGTTATAACCGCCGTATCAAGCGGATGCGGAACAGATAAATCAACTGCTTTTACGGTAATTGTAAGTCCAAGGGCAGATGCTGCCAAAATTATTGCAGAAGGAAAAACGATTTATCCCAATGAAAACAATATAGTTTTAGAAGCTGCGGCTCCTTCAATATCCAATGCCGTTTTTACTTGGTATGACAATGATTCAGCGTCAGCCGCAATATTAGGAACCGGCGATCGCTTAACAGTCAGTCCAACAACCACAACAACTTATTATGCAGGTGTTCAGGGAGATGATATTTGTATAAATGAAGCAGGAACTCGTAAAGCGGTTACTATTACAGTTAATCCAGTGGCAAAAGTTTCTGATATCATTACAGCGGATCAAACAATATGTAATGGAGAAACAGCAACATTAACTGCGACAAGCCCGCTTGCAAATCCGCTTTTTGTTTGGTATACAGATCCCGATTTAGAAAACTCAATCAGTAATACAGAAACAGCCGTGGTAAGTCCCGAAGTCACCACTACATATTATGTAACAGTTTCTGCCGATGGTGTTTGTACTATTCCACCGCCAGCAAAAGCAGTTGTAGTAACTGTAAATCAATTACCAATTGCAGCAATTTCATATTCGGGAGCCTCTTACTGTAATCGAGGAAAAGCTTTAGTAACCCAGACCGGAACAGCGGGCGGTATTTATACAGGTGATACTGGTTTAGTAATTGATGCAGGAACAGGAGAAATTGATTTAGTTTTGTCAACAGTTGGCAGTCATACCGTAACTTATGATTTTACAGATGGAAGCTGCCCGAATACAACAACAGCCGCAGTTACAATAAATGAAACAGTACTGCCGACTGTTCCTGCCGCAATAACAGCAGAATGTGATGCTTCTCCAGCTGCACCAACTTTAACAGATCCTTGTTCGGGCGATATTACAGGAACTGCCAATATTCAATTTCCAATTACAACACAAGGAACCACAACCATAATTTGGACTTTTGATTATGGAGGAGGATATAGTAAAACGGTAAACCAGGATGTAATTCTTGATGACGTTACAGCGCCAATAGTTCCAACTTTAACCGCAGTAACAGCAGAATGTTCTGTTGATTCATTACCCGCGCCAACTACAACAGACAATTGCGCAGGAACAATAACAGGAACCACAACAACGCAGTTTCCAATTACAACGCAGGGCGAAACAGATGTTATATGGACATTTAATGACGGAAACGGAAACACAACAACCGCAGTTCAAAAAGTAATTTTAAAAGATGTTACAGCTCCTATGCTTCCAACTTTAACAGCAGTAACAGCAGAATGTTCAGTTGATTCATTACCCACGCCGACTACAACAGACAATTGCGCAGGAACGATAACAGGGACTACAACAACCCAATTTCCAATTACAACGCAGGGTGAAACCGATGTTATATGGACATTTGATGACGGAAACGGAAACACAACAACCGCAGTTCAAAAAGTAATTTTAAAAGATGTTACCGCTCCGATACTTCCAACTTTAACAGCAGTAACAGCAGAATGTTCAGTTGATTCATTACCCGCACCGACTACAACAGACAATTGCGCAGGAACGATAACAGGGACTACAACAACCCAATTTCCAATTACAACGCAGGGCGAAAGCGATGTTACATGGACATTTGATGACCGAAACGGCAACACAACAACCG